>JBLHNA010000003.1:0-338087 GCA_047619065.1 Desulforhopalus sp. | reverse complement strand
ATAGATGTGAAAACCACTCATGACTGGAGAATTAACTCAAGTTATGTCTGTTTTTTTAACTCAGGTTCTTCGGTTCAGGCAAAATACAATTTTTGATGACTTATGCAACCTGGCCGGGAGTAACTGTGCCAAAACACTGCAAAAGATGGCACAGCATGGACTGACCTTTGGTGAACATTGTGTAATTATTTGAACCGCAGGTTGTTTATCAAAAAGACTGTATTAATTTACATATAGTCAAATTGACACAATGTTCATGAGAAATGCGGACTACTGGTCTTCCCAGCGGCGTAACAGTATTCTTTATAGCTAACCAGAATTTCTCATCAATAAAGTTTTTCGTAGGTCAAGACACAAGCCACGCTGCTGTAATAAACTACCGCAAGTGACTTGTAACGCAGACTTTGCGGAAAAATCTATTGACCCGAAGAGTGATTTTTTTGATTTAAAATGAAAAACACCCTGTTTTTCAAACAAGTTATCAATTATTAGTAATATCATAAGGTTGAGCTTTAAATCAAAAAGATCATGAGAATTTCGGGCTAAAGACTTCAATTGCTGTACTGGTAACGGCCCTCATTCCAATCAAAAGCCAGATGGCATCATATAGATACGTTGTCGAGCTAGCCCACATTTCTCATGAACTTTTTGATAAATAGCCTGAAGGCTAATTTCACAGGGTAAATACAATAGACTGCAAAAGCAGTGTGTATTTCGCTGTATATCGAAAAGCTCACCCTCCGGGTCACAAGACTTTTCCGCTGCTGTATCGTTACTGAGCACTTGAGGTACAAAAGTACAGTCGAGTGCTCCGTGCCTTGATCAGCAAAAAACTTTAGTGATGAGAAATACGGGCTGATTTACTGGCCTATCCAGTTACACACTCAGATTTTTGCGCCAATCAGAGGGCGTTCTCCCCGTATGCTCTTTAAATAATTTAGAAAAATGCGCACCAGAACTGTACCCTGCTTTATCTGCTACTTCACCGATCTGATAGACAGGATTCTTGAGTAGATCCATGGCGTAGCGTAACTTTCGTAACCGTTTGTACTCACGCCAACTGATTCCGACACGTTCCATTTCCCTCTGAAAAGATCTTTTAGACATGGCTAACTGGCTTGCCACCTCTTCTAAAGTAATAGATGAAATATTTTCTTTAAAAGCCATCGCTGCATGCAATTTTCCCAGGAAAGGATCTTCATTACCCAGGGTATCACTTCCAGCCGCCTTCTCATTATCGGAGTTAATATTCAGAACAATCCGCTTTGCGCGAGCATAGATACGCTCTCTATTTGCAAGAAGGCTGTATATTCGCAACAACAACTCTTTGTTTTTAAAAGGCTTTCCCATAAAGGAGTCCGCAGATAGACCCAAACCTGCAAGTCGGTTCTCTTCATTTGCTAAAGCCGTTAAAATGACGATCTGAATATGCGCCGTACGATCGTCGCCCTTCAACTTTCGTGTAAGGTCAAAACCGGATTCTCCCGGTAGCATAAGATCTGTTAGCACAAGATCTGGAAGTTGATCAAGCGACACAGACCAACCCGTTTCGGCATCAGATGCCGTAAGAATGGTCCAGTTGTCAGGAAATAAAGTGGGAAGATGATGCAGCAGATCCGGGTTATCCTCAACAATCAATATTGTATATCGCTTATTTTTATCTGGTAACACAGAATCCAGCTCTACATCGCGATTCCTGCTAGATTTAATCACGTCAACAGGCACCTTTTCAGCTTTAGAAACAAGAGGAAGGGTGAGAATAAAAAGAGCACCCGGCTCCTCACGTTGTTCAAGCAGAACCATCCCTCCTGCGGCCTCAGCCTCATCTTTAACATAGGCGAGCCCAACCCCCCATCCACCAAACGTCGATGGGGTACACCTTTCAAACCATCTAAATATTGTTTCTTCTTCTCCAGGTGTCACCCCTACACCATTGTCTGCAACATTTATTTGCAATGTGTTTTGACTGACAAATACTGTCAATTCAATACTCCCATTCGGCTCGCTGTACTTGCTGGCGTTGGAAAGCAAATTGGAAACCATAAGAATAAAGGCTTCTCTCTGCATGAAAAGCCAAGCTTCATCAAGGTCTATCCTTTCAATAAGGTTCTTGTTCTGGAACTGTATCTGCTGGCGATAAGGAATAAGACTCTCTTCAAGAGCAGATCGTACTTCAAACTGTTCCTTGTCCTGGCCTTGGGTTTCCTGTTTTTTTGAAAGATCTAAGATGTTGTCAAGCAAATGACCGAGTCGAGTCGCATTCTGGTATGCCATTGACATTGATTCCGAATCCCCTTTCAAATGGGCTTGCCTTGATTCAAGAATTGACATTATCATTGAAAGAGGTGTACGAAGTTCATGGGCAATCGCCCTGAAAAGTCGTTCTCTATCAACCATGAGACGGTCAAGTTGATTGTTCTTTTCTGCAAGATCAATATTCGAGGTTGCCAGCTCCCTCGTACTTTCAGCAATACGAGATTTCAACACTTTTTCATTGTTTCGCAAGCGACGACTGTAAAGGGAGAACAGCAAAAGCATAACCCCTAATAAAGAAACTATATACAGAATATATGCCAGCGGAGTTTGCCAGACCTTTTGGGCAATCTCAAAATGTATGGGAGGAGAAGTTGTTCCCCATTGTCCATGCGTTTCACTTGCCCGAACCTGAAAGCTATACTTACCTGGTGCTAAATTAGAATATGAGATAAAATGTTGCATCCCTGTGGTGTTCCATTCCGGGTCTGCCCCCTGTAATTTTACTTCATAATGAACCGCACGCGGATTGCCAAAAAATAGAGATTTGTATTCAAATCCAATCCGATTTCCAAATAATTCCTTTTTTGACTGGAAAAAGTCAACGTTTGCTGTCGTTTTTGTACCGTCTGCTTTATAAATAAATGGTTGCACCTTTAGCGGAGGAGGAGGCGCTGATTTTTCAGGTCCTGGTACAATTTCAGGTAAAAAGACCGTCAAACCTGACAAGGTACCGAAAACCAGACGCCCATCGGGCAGCTTGTGCCAGGCATTATGGTTAAACTCATCATCTGGCATTCCGTCTGATGCAAGATATGATTGAATATCAAGAGTATTGATATCGATGCGTGCAAGACCGTGCAAGGTACTAATCCACATAAAGCCTGCACCATCTATCGCAGAGTATGTTGCGTTACTCGGTAAGCCATTTTCCTCACGCAGGATCGTAGTACTTTCTGTCGCCTCATTGTATATGGACACGCCTCCCTCTGTTGCCAGCCATATGCGCCCCGTAGAGTCTTCTCCTATCCCACGGACACCTTTACCTGCAAGTTGAAGACCTGATGAGTTTTCAGGAGAATACCGCCATACTTTAATCACATCCCCATTTGATTTAACAAGCATCACCCCATCACTTGTTCCTACCCACATGCGCTTTCTACTATCTTCAAACAAGGATCTCATACGATAGTGAGGTAGTGACAATTTCTTTTGAGAGTCCTGTAGATAGGGACGTATTTGTCCCGATTCAGGATCAAATCGGTTCAATCCTTTTGATGCTCCGAACCATATATAGCCCTGACTATCTTTTACTATCAGGCGGATATAATCATCTGTGAGCGCATGTCCTTCAACCAGAAGGCTTGTGATGGGAGAAATTCTACCAGTTGTTTTGGATAGTTTTACAAGGCCGTTTTTTCTTGCGGCAATCCAGAGATCATCGCCATCAACCAAGAGGGCTCTTATGTCATCTGCGCGCACCTCATCCCATAATTCGGTGGGTTCTATGTCGATGGGCAGCTTATATTGCTGAGAGTTAAAATCTAATTGAGTCAATCCTTTAGCGGAACCTATCCACAAGGCTCCAGATTCTTCAGAAGCAAAGGACCAGATGAGATTACTTGGAAGGCCTGCCTCTTCATCGGGCTTGGCTCTATAAACATGAAAAGGGGATTGGGGATTAAACCAGCAGACTCCTTTGTCAAAAGTACCCACCCAAACCTGTCCATCTCTGGTTTGAATAATATCCATAATAATATTGCTCGGAACCGAATATTTATTCCCGGGATAGTATTGATAGCTGTCAAATTTTCCCGTAGTGGGACGAAAAAGAGCAACTCCACCGCCCCAGGTGCCAATCCATAGCGTATCATTATCGCCCTCGGCTATTGCCATAACATCATTTGCTGCCAGGTCACTGTTAGATGTGTCAAAATGCTTAAAACGTACCTGTTCCGCCTGTTGGATCACCTGAACCAGGCCATGGTCCTGGCTACCTGCCCATATATTCCCGTTATGATCTGAGGAAAGAGTATTAAAGGTATTGTCATTGAGCCCATTGACACCAGCTTGATACCAGTCAGTAGTATTTTTCACAGGATCGTATTTACATAACCCCGATCCCCGACTTGAAATCCAAATTATATCATTTTGTAAAACTATGCCTGAGATTGGATGGGTCATAGCTGTACCATCCGGCAGAGATAAAGGTACTCCATGTATCAATTGTCCCCCATCCTTGAAGGTAAGGTCACCAACCTCATTGATAATATTACTTTTATCGAAATAATATAAACCATCTCCTGCCGCAAGCCAGACGACATCACGTTTTGGATCGGGTACAATGTTACGTATATCTACTGAATTAAGATCAGGTATTCGAGTCACATGGGCATGTAGAGGATCAATAACATTGAGCCCACCTCCCATTGTGCCGACCCAGATATTACCATCGGAATCTTCAGCTAGAGAGGAGATATAGTTATCGGAAAGGCTTGCCGTATCATTATAATGTTTGCGAAATGATAACATTGAATAACCGTCAAAACGAACAAGCCCATCCTCAGTACCAATCCAGACAAAACCATCCATGTCCTGCATAATGACCCGGCCTGTATTTTGGGGCAATCCAGACAAAGAAGAGACACTGTTAAAAGCAACTGGAGGCAGGCCGGCGTAGACGAGAGAATGCAGTCCCAGTATCAGCACTAGAATTAAACGAATAATCAAAACATTTCCTTTCAGGTTGAACGTCTAAAAAACAAAATCCCAGTGGATTCTTTTCCACCTTTTCAATCAGTCCTGCCTCCATCGATGAACTGGCTAACACAGGCCATTTACCAAAACCACTGTACTACAGTTTTCTGTAAATATTCCTACACAACATCTAATAGGCAAACATGACAGCCCACATTTGGCGCAAAAACGACAACAATTGGCGTAATCAGACATAGTCGTAAATAGTCAATTTATCTATAATTCCAAGGTTTCGCAGATAAAGATAAATGTTTGAATTTTGTTAGAAAGAAGGAATGACCATGCGCCCAGCCAATGATTCAATTCATCATGCAAATGCCCCTTGTATTCAATCTAATAATCAGCAATTACACTTTTTGATTGTTGATGACGACCACTTCATTCGAGATATCCTTCAACTCATTTTTTCTGATTACGCCAATATCACCTTGGCATGTGACGGTAAGGAGGCCCTGCAAGAAATACACACCCATAAATTTGATCTGATTATTTCCGATGTAAATATGCCGGTTATGAATGGGATAGATTTTTTCAAAAATCTCTATGAGACTCATCCTGAGATAGGTTCAAAATTCCTTTTTTGTACAGGGGAGGCAACATCTGAATTATCAGATCTCTGCTCCAAATTCAAAATCCGTTCCTGCAACAAACCGATCAATCTTAGAGCGATCAAAACACTAGTGAGTGAAATAGTGAGCTGACCTGTTTACCATTTCTCCGTATTGAAAGTGGAATGTGAATTGTATTACTATGCAGTATAACACCCTCTGTTTCACTGTTATATCCCCCCCCCAGCCCTTCTGTTAAGTTTAAGTGATATGTGATATTATTAATTGACACTTGATCGTTAAAAGGCAGTTTTCCCTCCCTATCACCCTGACGTAAAGAATAATAGCAGAACAGACATTGAGGGGAAAGCCTTTTCCACAATGAGAAATGGATATTCCACTACTACCCAATGAGACCACGGCTCAATACAAAGACCTTGGAGAGCGTTTTCCTGGCAGTGACAGGTACCCTGGCTTCACCGGGTTTCTAGCGGCGCGTATGGCAGCCTATTACGGTTATGGAATGGCTGGTATTACTGATCCCACAGAAGATCTCCATGTTGTCGAACTCCACGATGCATTTACCATCAGTGACGTGCAGACCTACGAAGATATGGGAATCCGACCTTATGGCTACGGTCGCGCTTATGTTGAGTCGGGAGACTGTTACCACACCAATCCAATTACCGGAGCACCAGGCAAACTCCAATCCAACCTTTCTGGTGGCCTGATAGGCTGTATGCACTCAGTTGGAGCAACCGGTATCATGCAGGCTTTTGAGATTGCTCTGCATATCTCGAACCGATGGGAAGAGCTCCATGGCGATGAAAAATTGTGGGAAAAATTTAACAGGGAAAAGCCCGCAGACTGGACAAACCTTCAGGTGAAAAGTGCCAAGCGAGGTATGACTGTCAGCCACGCTGGAGTGGGTTCCCACGTTACTGCAACTATTTTGATGGATCCGGATCACCTGTTAAAGGAGGCGTGATATGAATATATTTGGCCAGGTAACAGTGAAAAACAATAAATATAAACCAAAAGGCGACTTCCATACCATACCCCCCAACACTCCGATCAGAAACGCAGACGACAACTGGAGGCTCATAGGGGTAACCAACAGTTACGGGTAGATATCTTGAAACATAAGTAAATTTGTTCAAAACCTGCGTCCCTTCAGTAGGGATTCTTTACAAGAGACAGTTGTCAGGGGTAGTCTCATGACCTTGATAAAAAACTCTTTGATCGCGTGAATTCCAACATCCTAAAAAAGCGTAGTTTGATTTGTTTCGTAGTAGTATAAACAGACACGATTATAATTAATTTTATTAAAATTCCTGCCGTGGTTAAAAGCCGATTTTTTTAACACATTATTTGGGTTTCAATCGAAGTGATAACCATTTAATCCATAATTTGATTCGATTACGATTTTTATGAACATAATACTCTATGGGACAACTGAAATAGGTTACCTCATTGCCTCAAGGCTGCATCAGGAACACAATGTAACCATCTTACATGATAGTGAAATTCTCGATGAGAAGTTTAACAGTCTTGACGTCAGCATCGCCAGTGGTGGAGGTGGTGATATTACTGTACTGGAACAAATTGAAGCAAAACAAGCCCAGCTTTTTATCGCATGTTCTCCCATTGATGAAGCAAACATCGTTGCTTGCTGGACATTTAAGAAGGTAGCAGACTCCGAGACCATCTGCTTTATCAGCAAACCCTCGCTCTACCAGAACCTCTCCTCTTCTTCTCAAAATCACTACCACACTCGCTATGATATTGACTCGGTGATTTGGCCTGAAGAGCTCCTTACCCAGGATATTTTTCGTGTGATTTCTGTACCTGAAGCTCTGGATGTAGAAGTGTTCGCAGGAGGCAAAGCAAAGCTTTTCGAATATAGAATAAAAGAGACTTCGACTATCATTGATACGCCAATCATGGACTGTAATTTCCCCCAAAATATACTCATTGCTGGTATCACCCGAGACGATAACCTCTTCATTCCCGATGGAAATACTAAAATCCGTCTCCATGACAAGGTGTTTTTTATCGGTACAGGCCCAGCTCTCGATACGCTGACTGCAGATTTTTTCAAGATCAGTCACAAAGTAAAAAATATATCCATCATCGGGGGCGGTAGTGTTGGATTTATGCTGGCAGAAAAACTGGAACAACGTGGCGTCAAAGTAAAAATCATAGAACATTCCGCCAAAAGATGTGAGTACCTTGCGAATTCTTTAAAGAAAACGCTCGTCCTGCAAGGCGATGGGACAGACTTGAATTTACTTGAGGCAGAAAATATCGCAGGTGCAGATGTCTGCGTCTGTATCACAGACAATGACGAGAAGAACCTCCTCTGTTCTCTACTCATTAAGCAACTCGGATCCACAAGAACCGTTACAAGAGTAGGCAACCTGCAAAATTACGAGCTGTTTTCCCGGGTAGGCATTGATATTGTAGTCTCACCAAAGGCGTCTGCCCTCACAGAGGTGCTCAATCGTATTCAGGTTCGTGATATTCACATAATTGCCCTCCTTGAGGGGGGCAAAGGTGAGATGCTACGCCTCACTATCCCTGAGACCTTCAAAGAAGTGAAACTCAAGGATTTCAGCTTTCCCGTTAAAGCCGTTATCGGCGTGATTTTCAGAGGCCATAAGGTTCTTATACCAAACGGGAATAGCACACTTTCTCCTGGAGATCGATTGAAAATATTTACAATGAAAGAAGACTCCGAAACAATCAAAGAACTCTTTTTCTCATGAGACTTCCTCTACTTGCAAGTGCCCTGGCAATTGTTCTTTTTGCCTTTGGATCTATCATTCTTCTCCCCGTTATAATGGCCTGTTTTGAAAGGGAATATTGGTCCACCCTACCCTTTCTGGTATCATCCGTCACCGCTGTCTCCTGTGGACTACTCCTGCACTGGTATGGTCGTAAATCTCGCAATTTTGATCTCCTTACTCGAAATGAAGCGCTGTTTATTGTCACTGCAACCTGGATTGTCTGTGGTATCATTGGCGGAATCCCCTATCTTTTCTTTGGTTTGAGTCCCCTCGATGCACTGTTTGAATCTGTATCCGGAATTACCACTACCGGAGCCACCATCCTCATCGATTTTTCACTGTATTCAAAAACCTTTTACTTTTGGAGAGCACTGAGTCAGTGGCTGGGCGGGATGGGAATTATTGTTCTTTTTGTCGCCATCCTACCTCAGTTTGGTGTTGCTGGCCGAAAGATCTTTTTTGCTGAGGCTCCTGGACCGACCGAAGAAAAAATTACTCCCCGGATCACTCATACAGCCAAAGCCTTATGGTTCATATATCTGCTTCTTACCTGCGCTGAGATTATAGCTCTAACCGCTGCGGGAATGGATTTCGACGAAGCAATCTGTAACTCTCTGGCAACCATGGCAGCTGGCGGTTTTTCCCCAAATCCCCAATCGATTATGGGATATCAAAGTTCAGCAATAACCTGGATTATAACCTTTTTCATGTTACTTGCAGGAAGCAACTTCGCCCTACAATACAGGATGCTCATCAAGCGCCACCATAAGGCTCTTTTTGCCAGCGAAGAATTTCGTTTCTACCTCATCATAGTTTTCCTGTTCTCAGCTGGACTCTCACTCATATTATATTTTTCAGGATCATCCACAATTGTCGATGCTATTCGGGATAGTCTATTTCAAATCGTCTCTATCATTACCACTGCTGGTTTTTCTTCGGCTGACTTTGCTTTATGGACGATTCCAGCCCAAACCCTCATTTTCACCATGATGCTCATTGGGGGATGTGCCGGGTCAGCAGGTGGAGGAGTTAAAGTCGTCCGAATCCTCTTTATATTTAAATTTCTCAAACGGGAAATAGATCAGTTACTCCATCCAAACGCAGTTTTACCCATCAAAATTGACCGGGTTACAGTGCATGATGATGTGCAGCGGCAGATGCTGAGCTTTCTATTATTTTACTTGCTTCTCATGGTATTTTCAGGTTTGATCGTGACCATGATTGAGCACGATGCTGCCATAGGACTTGTTGGAACAGCTGCGACAATAGGCAATGTTGGCCCCGGTTTTGGTGAAATAGGCCCCATGGGCTCTTTTGGAAACTTACACTCTGTAACCAAAATTCTGTTTATAGTTGACATGTTTGTTGGTCGGCTAGAATTGATTCCATTTATTATTATGCTCTCACCTGATTTTTGGCACATTGCTAAAAACTAATGATCGGTGAATGACCCATACTATCTATTCACCTTATGGGCCTTACAGAAAGCACTTTAGTATTTCATTAATTTATTAAATAGTATTGATATTTGATAGCGGGAACTGTATTCTGAAATAACAATTTCATATCTATCTTTGCAGAGGAGATCCCATGGAAGCCAATATGATCACACAAGAGATGATTATCGTGTTCTGTTTGCTCGGTTTGGCCGTCTTTCTTTTTGTCACCGAACTATTACGTGTAGACCTCGTTGGACTGCTTATGATGGTCCTACTTCCTCTAACAGGAGTGCTTTCAGCAGAGCAAGCCGTTGCAGGGCTCAGTTCCAATGCTGTCGTCTCGATTATTGCGGTCATGATTATAGGAGCAGGTTTAAACAAAACCGGAATCATGAATGCGGTCGCTGCACAAATCATAAAACTTGTTGGAAAAAGTGAAAACAGGATCCTGGCTGTTATTTCAGTTACGGTTGCCATCATCTCTAGTTTTATGCAGAATATTGGAGCGGCTGCCTTATTCATGCCCGCAACCATGCGCATAAGCAGACAGCTCCATTTTTCGGCCAGCAGAATCCTTATGCCTATGGGATTTTGCGCCATTATCGGTGGATGCCTTACCCTCGTCGGCTCCAGTCCATTGATAATGCTTAACGATCTCACGGAAAGTTGGTGGCTCAATAACCAGACGGCTGTGGAGGGGCAACCATTTGAACCATTCAGTCTTTTTGCTGTAACCCCCATTGGTATTGCTCTACTGATCACCGGAGTACTCTATTTCATAATTATTGGAAAAAAACTCCTCCCTCTAGATGCTTGTAATCTTGATGACGACTGCATGGATAAACGGTTGCAAGACATCTATGGCGATGAAGTTGGCCACAGTTATGAACTTGCAGTCCCAGCCTTCTACCCAAACCACACCCTCGGCGAATTAGAAATCAGGCCGAAATATCATGTTACCGTTGTAGGAATTGCTAAAAGTTCCGGTTTTCAAAAGGAATTTGCCCCCACAAAAGATTCCCTTATCGAAGCGGGAGATTCTCTGTGGGTCATAAGTGCTGAGCACAACATCAAACGCATTACAGAGGAGCAAGGATGGGTGATCAAGCCTGAGCACGAGGTATTCGCCGAAGAAAACTACCCAGACGAATCCGGCGTAGTTGAGGGTGTTGTCATTCCCCACTCTAATCTCAGTCAACATAGCATGGAGGATTTACAGTTCCGGAGGCTCTATCAGGTCAATCCTCTGGCCATTGTCAGGGGCGATAAAATAATAATGGATAAGATCAACGTGACCGAGCTGCAACAAGGTGATACTATTCTCATGCACGGACGATGGAAACAATTTCGATTACTTGCCCACCAGATGGATATTGCCTTTCTCAATGAAATAGAAGGAGAAGAGCTCAAACCGGAACGAACCCGCTGCGCTGTCTTTTTTCTCCTCATGGCTCTGACTCTTGCTCTTGTCTTTGAGGTAAAGCTTTCCATCGCACTCCTTACCGGTGCTTTGGGGATGATAATAACAAAGATTCTCCCTGCAGACCGCGCCTATGAGGCGGTAGACTGGAGGACTGTATTTCTGCTCTCCGGCCTTATTCCCTTAGGTACAGCCTTTGAGACAACAGGGGCTGCTGCGTTCATTGCAAGCAAGGTCCTCGTTATTGTTGGAACCCCAGGCCCACTGTTTCTTATGCTGGTAATCTCTCTTCTTACAGCTTTCTTTGCACTCGTTGCTTCAAACGTTGGAGCTGTGGTGCTGATGGTACCCCTGGCCATGAATATGGCTGTGGTCATCAACACTGACCCAATGGTCGCGGCCCTTGTCGTTGCAGTATCAGCCTCCAACACCTTTATCCTGCCAACGCATCAGGTCAACGCACTGATCATGCGACCAGGAGGCTATCGCACGAAGGATTATATGAAAGCAGGAGTTGGGATGACATTCCTGTATGTTGTGGTTTTGATGTTCTGCGTCAAATTTCTTTTTCCGATTTGATTGGTCTTTATACGGCCATGTTTTTCAGTGTGAAAAACATGGCCATCATCTAAAGAACAGCTCCCCGCCCGCCGACCTGCCATCCAACCTGCTCTTCTCCCTTCCTGATTTCACACAAAACTGGGTGACTATTTGCAGCAATGGACGACTTAAGCTTTGACTTAATTTGTGAAATTTAGTTTTTGTATAGTGGAAATCAAGTTGATCGTTGATAAGTATCTATTTATTTTCACTACAAACTTGAATCTTCTGAAATTATTTAACGCTCCATATTTTGCCCCGCCCACCTCTATAAATCCTGAATAGCATGAAACTATTTTATCACCTGTATGGATACCTATTGCTCGGAATAATCGCCCTGATTGGGGTAGATGAGTATCTCAGTTTTCAAGTAGAAATAGAGCAATATGAAACTGAAATGATAACCAATGCAACCCAGCTGGGAAGAAGTATCTCAGCTATGATAGTTCATTCATGGCGAGAAAGTGGGGAAGAAAAAGCTCTTGAACTTATTCGAGACGCAAGTGAATCCGGGACGATAAAAATTCGTTGGGTCTGGCCTCAGACCTTGCTTGGCAGTTTTACTGGTTCCACCATAGACAAGGAACAGCTAAAAGAAGTTATCAAAGGAGAGATTGTCTCGCTCAAGATGCCTCACAAGGACAACTATATGTCTCGATTTACATATGTACCGGTAGACCTGGGGGACAGTCGACGAGGTGCCATAGAGTTAACCCAAACACTTCTTCCCTTAGAGGCATTTACTAAAAAAATGTTTGGTCGCGCCATCACCATCACGATTTTTCTGGCACTTGTGAGTGGGATTATTCTCTACTTTTTTATCAATAGAAAAATACGTATTCCGCTGAACAGCCTCATGGTTCAGGCCAGACGGATTGGTGAGGGTGATCTCAGTGCTGACAATTCAATTAACGGCAATGATGAATTGGTAGAGATGGCCCATACCATGAACGACATGTGTTCACGCCTGCTCATCGCTAAGGAAAAAATAAATTTTGAATATGATGCACGCCTTAAAACCCTCGACCAACTGCGCCATACGGAGCGGCTATCTTCCTTTGGTGTTCTTTCAGCCGAAATAGCTCATGAATTGGGGACACCGCTGAACGTTGTCGATGGCCGGGCCAAAATGATCATTTCTGAAGATTTGAAAGAGGAGGAAATCCTAAGTTGTGCAACTATCATTAAAAATCAGGCAGAACGGATGACTAACATTATTCGACAATTGCTAGATTTCACAAGGAATCCGACACAACATAATTCCCGTGAAGATATTGCTTTTCTCATAAAGCAGGTCTTTCAACTTCTATATCCCATGGCGAGGAAACAACATGTAACACTTGTTCTTACTAAAGATGAAAATACAGAGTCAACTCTAAGAGCCGATTTTTCTCAACTACAACAGGTTATTGTGAATTTACTCATGAACGCCATCCAGGCTATGCCGGACGGTGGCAAAGTGGATGTGAATCTCTCAAATGAGATGTTACCTGTTTCGGTTTTTGAAGAACGAGTGAAACAAAAATACCTGAAGGTGTGCATCCAAGATGAAGGTGAAGGTGTGTGCGAAAGTAACCTAGAACATATATTTACACCATTTTTCACAACCAAAAAAGTTGGAACAGGTACCGGACTTGGGCTTTCCATTGCACACGGTATAATTGAAGACCACGAAGGCTGGATCGACATTGAAAATGCAGCCCAAACTGGAGCATGCTTTACCATTTATCTTCCTATGGAGGAGCAGGAAAAATGAAAGGAACCATTCTTGTTATAGAAGATGATCAAGATATGTGCGACATGCTCCGGGATGGCCTCGGCCGTCGAGGTTACAGCGTTTCAACATTCACTTCCGGCCAGGAGGGCCTTTTAGCTGTTCAAACGCAGTTGACCGATGTTGTTCTTACCGATATCAACTTACCTGACACAAATGGTCTTGAAATATGCAATAATATCGCCTCCAGCAAGCCGAACATACCTGTCATAATCATGACCGCCTTTGGCAGTATGGACACCGCCATTGCAGCAATCAGAGCCGGAGCCTACGATTTTGTAACCAAACCTCTAGATATGAACATGCTTACACTGTCACTAGATAGGGCTGTTCGGTATAGAAACCTGCAAGAGACCATTAAAAAGCTCCGCGATGAAGTCAAACATCCTCAAAATTTTGATGATCTTGTCGGGGACAGCCCAGCCATGGAAGAGTTGTTTTCAAAACTGAGCCGTATTGCCGACTCGGAAGCCTCTCTATTAATAACCGGTGAAAGTGGCTCGGGGAAAGAACTGACAGCCAGAGCAGTGCACATGCACAGTCGTCGAAAAAAACAACCGCTTATAACTGTAAACTGCGCCGCTATGCCCGGTCAACTTTTGGAAAGCGAATTCTTTGGCTACAAAAAAGGGGCCTTTACCGATGCCAAAGACCATCGCAAGGGCCTGTTTCTTGAAGCCGACGGAGGCACCCTGTTTCTCGATGAGGTTGGTGAAATCCCCCTGGACCTGCAACCCAAACTGCTAAGAGCACTAGAAGAACGTTGCGCCAGACCTGTTGGCGGAGTAACAGAGCACCCTTTTGATGTACGAATAATTGCAGCTACCAACCGTGATCTTGAATCCGCTGTTGAAGACGGACTTTTCAGAGAAGATTTATATTACAGACTCAATGTCATAAACATTGAACTGCCCCCCTTGCGTTCAAGAGGGGCTGATATTTTAATGCTTGCAGGCAAATTCATAGAACATTTTTCCTCAAGACAGAATAAAGCGATAACAGGTCTATCCGATGCCACTGCAGAAAAATTACTCGATTATACCTGGCCCGGAAACGTTCGTGAACTTCGTAACGCAATAGAACATGCAGTTGCCCTCACCCATTTTGATACAATCATGCCTGAGGATTTACCGGAAAAAATCCGTCTTTTTAAAAAAGATTATATCCTGCTTGGCGCCGATGATCCCATGGAGTTAATTTCCATGGAGGAGATGGAGAGAAGATACATAATGCATGTTCTGAAAACTACCGGAGGAAACAGAACATTAACGGCACGTATTCTACAGGTTGACAGAAAAACACTGTACCGCAAACTACAGCTCTACGAAGATCAATAATCCCAGCTGGGGAATTTTGCCACCATGGGGCAGAATGCCTCAATCCCTTCTCATTCAATACCGAAGTGCTCTGATCTGATTAAAAATCAGTTACCAAATGAGGGTAATGGTCCCCGCTTTTTTTTATAAATGAGGGGCGTAGCCATTTTCCCTCAATGCCATCGATAAACAGGGGTCTCGTTTTTTAACGTTTGGCTGATATCCCAGAGATATATGACATCTCTACCCATCACGGTCCAAGTGTCACGCCTCGTTTTCATACCGTTTTCTTCTCAATATTTAATAGTCCGCCTCCGTCATGGGGCAATGTGCCCCAGTTTTCATATGTAAATATCCGAAGCCATCCATTTCTATAAAAAATAGACTTCAGCAAATCACCACAACCAGTCTTTTCCTTATACATACCCTGTTATATCTGCATATTATCAATATTTCCGCATTGAAAAAGTCAGATGGTATCACTTTTGCAAAGGTTAATGGTGATTCATTTAGACTCACATTTGCTGAAAGGATGAAACATGAAAATTATCATTGGTGTTACCAAAGAACCTGAAAAAATACAGGATTACTTATGCCAGCATCAGGGACTTGATGGAACCTTAACTGAAATAGGTCCCTTCGTTTCCCGCTTAGATGCCTTCAACTGGCTGGTTTATCTCAAAGCAAGAATTTCGAATTTCGAAGAGATATATCCAGAAACGAAGACATGTGAACAATCTCTCTGGTACGGATTTACATTTGAGCAACCGCTACTGAAAAAAAATACTGCACGCGTATCCAGGTAAAGAGAATACAAAAATACAGTTAGTAACATTTTGAAAAATATGATGAAGAATTTCACACAAAAATTTTGGAGGCACTATGAACATAGCATGCTGAAACAACGATGCCCTGCACCAACACAACATTCACCTTAGTGATTTACGAAACACACTAACCCCGATAAACGAGGAATGATGGATACCTTTTTACTTTCACTTACTGTTTTATTTGCCGGTGGCGTTCTAGCCTTACTGACCCACCGACATTTCAGCCTGATGAAAGCTGTCTATATAGCTATCACTGTCGCTGGCGGCCTGATAGGATTGTCTGCAATATGGGCGCCCCTACATAGCGAAACACATATACAATTTTCCACAACATGGCAGCACCTGTTTACCCTCTCATTTTCAGTAGACTCCCTCTCAGCATTTTTTCTGCTCCCTATTTTCGCAATATGCCCGTTAGCTGCAATCTACAGCTACCATTATATGGAAAATAGTGACCAGCGCGGACGGGTTGCGGCAAACTATTTTTTCCTGACGCTGCTTATCATTTCCATGGCACTGGTAGCAACAGCTGACAACCTCATCAGCTTTGCGCTGGTCTGGGAACTCATGTCCCTTTCCTCTTTTTTCCTGGTGATGTACGAGTATCAAAAAGAGACCACACGAAAAGCCGGGTACATCTATTTTATATTTACCCACGTCGGGGCCATGTTCATCTTCGCAGCCTTTGCCCTTGCCTACAGCGCTACAGGAAGCTACGATTTTGCATCCTTGGTGAATATGCCTGTCAACATTAAGGTCATCGTCTTTTTTCTGGCTCTCGCTGGATTCGGTTCAAAAGCTGGGATCTTCCCTCTGCACATGTGGCTCCCCCACGCCCACCCAGCAGCTCCGAGCAATATTTCAGCGGTGATGTCAGGCGTTATGATCAAGATGGGTATTTATGGCATTTTCAGGCTTTATGTGGCCCTCGGAGCAACTGACCTCATCTTTGGAGAAGTGGTGCTCTGCCTTGGAATTATCTCCGGGATACTCGGCGTCGTCTATGCAATTGGCAATCAGGATCTGAAAAAATTACTGGCCTACTCCAGCGTGGAAAACATTGGTATTATCCTGATTGGCTTAGGTATCGGTATGATCGGCATAGCCTCTGACAACGCGGTGATGGCAAGTTTTGGTTTTGCCGGTGCCCTCTTGCATGTACTCAATCATTCCATCTTTAAAACCCTGCTCTTCCTTGGTGCAGGAGCTGTACTACACAAAGCTGGAGGCAAGCATCTTGACCAGCTTGGTGGTCTCATGAAGAGAATGCCAACCACAGGCAAAACATTTTTGGTTGGATCAGTCTCCATATCAGGACTCCCACCATTTAATGGCTTTGTGAGTGAATTTCTCATCTACTATGGAGCATTTCATGGTCTGACCCTTGGTGGTTCCTCCTTTATTTTTATTATGCTTGCTATCATCTCTCTGTCGATCATCGGGGGGCTTGCTGTGGCCTGTTTTTCAAAAGTAGTAGGTGTGGTCTTTTTGGGAGAGCCTCGAGCAGAAAAAGCGGCAGCAGCAACAGAGGCTGGATTCACTGTTACTCTTCCGATGATTATTCTGGCGGCGTCCAGTCTTTTGATTGGCCTCTTCCCCGAGCCCTTTATCATGCTGGTCTTTCAAGGGCTACAAAGTATTAAAACACTGCCGTTGGTCGAAGCTGCTGAAGTAACAGTTGTCGCAGGCAATTTGGCCTTTATTGCCCGCCTGTTCTTAGCCATTTTTCTGCTGAGCGTATTGCTAAGAAAGTTTTTTTACCTCAAAAAAGAAATCACTCAGGGGCCGACATGGGGCTGTGGCTTTACCCAGCCGACTGTTAAAATGCAGTACACAGGCACATCCTACGGAATGAGTATTGTCGATTTTTTCCGCCCTTTTGTGCGCATCAGGACAAACTATTCCGGCATCAGTAGGATATTTCCCGGTCGCACCACCTATGATTCACAAATAGATGACATTGCGGAGATAACACTCATCGAACGGATAGTCAGCCCGCTACTCTATCTCGTTGGGAAGCTTCGCTGGATACAGCATGGAAATATCCAGCTCTATATCGGCTATATCATTGTGACAATCATCGCACTCCTGTTGTTTATTTGAGGTAATACATGGAAACATTTATACTACTCGCAATAGCGATTCTGGCCGCTCCGCTTTTTCCCGGTATCATACTAAAAGTGAAGGCTTTTTTTGCCGGAAAGAACGGACCACCACTGTTTATTAAATATTACACCCTGATAAAACTGCTAAAAAAAGGCTCGGTCTACAGCACCAGTACCACTTTTGTTTTTAAACTCGGACCAATTGTCTCATTTGCATCTGCACTGATTGTTCTCTTGTTTTTTCCATTTGCAGGAGAGGCGCCGCTCTTTTCTTTTCACGGCGATGTTATCGTTTTATTCTACCTCATGGGTGTAGGCCGTTTTTTCACCGTTGCCGCGGCAATGGATACCGCCTCCCCTTTTGAGGGAATGGGTGCGGCCAGAGAGGTTTTCTTCTCAACTCTGGCAGAAGTTACCATTTTTACCGTACTCATACTTTTCTACCGACTCACGGGGTCTCTGAGTTTCGCCGAATATTTTACCGGCGAAAATCCGATTTCCCTGTTGAGTGACTCGGGGGCACTGCTACTTTTTGTTATCGTCGCCCTCTTCATGGTTCTGCTCACAGAAAACTCTAGGGTCCCTGTTGATGACCCTGCGACCCACCTTGAACTCACAATGATACATGAGGTTATGATCCTCGATCATAGCGGGCCTGACCTCGCTCTCATTGAACTCGGATCGTTTTATAAATTGTTTTTCTATTCTGCATTTATAACCCATATTATTTATCCGTTCACAGCGGCCAGTAGTCTTATCAACGGGCTGATCTTTTTTGGCATATTATCTCTTATTTATGTCGCTATCGGGATAACAGAGTCGATTATGGCCAGGTTTAAAATGGATCTGGTTCCCAAATTCATTCTCACCTCCTTTGCCTTGGTCTTTTTTGCTGCCATCTTAACCATGGGGGTTTTGCAATGATAAACATTTTTCAGTCAATTCTCGTTATAACACTTCTTTCCGTCCTGTTGTCTCTGGGTTCCACCCGGCTGACTTCACTGGTCAAGATTATGGCTCTACAGGGTGTGATGGTTTCACTCACCCCACTTTTTCTGAAAGACCACGGCTCTCTTAGCAGTGGCGCTATCATCTTCTTCCAAATAATGATCCTCATTAAAGGGTTGCTCATTCCCGGCCTGCTCTATATGGCAGTCAAACGAATTACCATCAAGCGTGAGATCGAACCCTTTATAGGCTACCACGCCTCAATCTTATCGGGTCTTGCCATAATTCTGGTCTCTGTCTTTATCACCAACAACCTGCGCCTCACCCTGCCAGCAGGTCATGATATCGTCCTGATAACCGCCATTACCACCATGGCGTCAGGATTTTTCCTGATGATGGCAAGAAGAAAGGCGCTCACCCAAGTCATCGGCTATCTGATGCTTGAAAACGGTATCTACCTGATCGGTACCGCGCTGACCAATCATAGCCATACCCTCTATGTGGTTGAATTTGGAGTCCTGCTTGATCTCCTGGTTGGCGTTATGATTATGGGAATCATTCTGCACAATATCAACAGTGCCTTTGATGATGTCGACACCACTTTACTTGGACGTTTAAAGGATTGATAATATGATTGAATTTATTTTTCTACTGCCAATCGCCACAGGGCTCACGGCCCTTGCACTTCCGGCGTCCCTTGGCAGGATTCTGCTTTTAATTTCTGCACTCCTGCATCTTCAGCTCACAACAATGAGCTGGATGGGCACGCTTACCCCGACATTTCCAAATTATTTTAGTGCCTCCCCAGAAGGTTTACTGATTCTCATGGTAACGTCTTTTATCTTTGTCTGTATTTCTGTCTACGCTTTTTCTTATATAGAAGAGACAGAGATGGAGAATAAGCCTGTTTTTATCAGTTGCATGCTCCTTTTCCTTGGCACCATGTCCATGGTAACCCTGGCCGATCATCCGATTGTGTTATGGATCGCCATTGAGGCAACAACACTTGTCAGTGCCCCGCTTATTTTTATTCATCGTTCCCAAGAAGCGCTTGAAGCGACATGGAAATATGTCCTCATCTGTTCAGTGGGCATTGCTCTGGCTCTGCTTGGCTGCTTTTTTATAACCATGGCGATGGATCTTGGTAATATCGACGCACCACTCACCTTCACCTCATTAAAGATGGTCGCCACCCAGCTTGACCCGCTCTGGCTGAAGGTGGGTTTTATTTTTGTGGTCATCGGTTTTGGTACCAAAATGGGGCTGGCACCCATGCACACCTGGCTGCCGGATGCTCACAGTCAGGCTCCAAGTCCTGCCTCGGCCCTGCTCTCTGGCGCCCTGCTCAATTGCGCTTTTTTAGGGATCTACAAGACCCATGTACTCATGAGTGTTGCTGGACTTGGTGAATTTTCAGGTAATGTGCTTATTGGTTTTGGCCTGCTCTCCATGTTGGTTGGTGCAGTCTTTATCATTAGCCAACCGGACTATAAGAGAATGCTCGCCTACTCCAGTATTAAAAACATGGGGATCATTGCCTTTGGGGTCGGAATAGGTGGATTTGCAGTATATGGTGCCTTCCTCCATATCATTCATCACTCGCTACTGAAATCCTCACTGTTTCTCTCAGCGGGGAACATCCTTCTTGGTTTTGGCACAAAACAGGTACAGCGGGTTGGTGGAATGATCCGCTTTATGCCGAAGACTTTTGTCTCTTTCTTTGCTGGATTTATTGGCATTGTCGGTCTGCCTCCCTTTGGTATGTTCATCAGTGAGGTCATAATTATCATCGGAGCCTTTCAGGAACAGCGCTATATTAGTGTTGGCATTTTCCTCTTTATCCTTACTCTGGTTGCAGCGGGTGCTGGACGTATTTTCATGTCCATGTCCTATGGTGAGACCACTGAAAAACTGCAGGTGAAAGAAAAAACACTTCGACTTCTTCCGCCCTATGCCCTGCTTCTTGCTTCAGTCGGTCTCTGCATATGGATGCCCGATATTGTTTACCAAACCATACTCAATTCAATCAAAATGATTGGAGGCACTATTCATGGATAACCTCCTGAAAATACGAAACGGTGAAACTGTCAGCCGGGCATCTATCCCTCAGCTTCCCTATGATCAGTTTTTCACAACACTTTCGGAATTCGTCAGAAATGATGGTTTCATTGTCCAGTTCTTTGCCTATAAAGACGAGAACAGTCACAAATTAATAGCAGTCGTTCGCAACAGTGAACTGTACGTTACAAGTACTACGGTTAGATCGTCCTTCCAATCGCTGACCCGCAATGTGAGTGAAAAATTTCATATGTTTGAACGCGAAATTGCCGAACAGTATGGAATCAAACCAGATGGCCATCCGTGGCTGAAGATGGTTAGATACCATAAGAATTGCAGCGGTGAAGAGGATGTGTTCGGCAATGATTACAACACTGAAATCCCAGGTAACTACCCCTATTTTAGTGTTGAAGGCGAGGCTATCCACGAAGTAGCTGTGGGTCCTGTCCATGCGGGTATCATTGAGCCAGGGCATTTCCGATTTCAGTGTGCTGGAGAAGAAGTACTCCACCTCGAGATCCAATTAGGATATCAGCATCGTGGTGTTGAAAAAATGTTGCCGAAAGTTCCGCAAAAACGATTTCCTATCATCTGTGAGTCCATAGCGGGAGATACTACCATAGGCCATAACCTCAGCATGTGTCAGGCACTTGAATCCTTGGCAGGTCTTACTGTCGACCAAGGGGCACACATTGTGCGTACCATTGCTCTAGAGCTTGAACGGATCTGCAATCATATTGGTGATCTTGGAGCACTCAGTGGAGACGTTGCTTTTAACCCGCCTGCCGCATATTTCGGCAGAATTAGAGGTGAATTCCTAAACTTATTACAGGTACTTAGCGGTAACCGTTTCGGCAAAGGTCTCGTTCGGCCTGGCGGTACAACCCACGTAATGGGCGAGGAACAACGTTGCCTAATACGTGAAAAACTGGCTGAGATCACGCCTGAGATTGAACATGTCTGTGATCTATTATTTACCGCCCATACGGTTCAGGCCAGATTTGAACACACCGGAACGGTACAACACGAAATGGCCACTGATCTTGGCCTGGTAGGCTATGCCGGAAGAGCCTGCAACATTCCCTACGATGCACGGGTGACGTTTCCGACGGGGTGCTACTCCGACCTCCCGGCTAATACAAACCTTGTCACCAATGGCGACGTGAACAGTCGTGCCACAGTGCGACGAGAGGAAGTAATGCACTCTCTGCAACTAATATGCATGTTGGTGGATAAACATGAACAGCTGTTGGCGAGTGAATCAGCAGTGCATATGAAAGAGCATAGTCTCACCCCTGATTCCTTTGTCGTCACCATCAATGAGGGATGGCGTGGTGAATTATCCCACTGCATTCTCACTGATGACAATGGGCAAATCCTGAGATACAAGATTAAAGATCCGTCATTTCATAACTGGACCGGTCTTGCAATGTCTCTTCGTAACCAGGAAATTTCTGATTTTCCTCTCTGTAATAAGAGTTTTAATCTCTCTTATTGCGGCTTTGATCTGTAAAACTGATAAAACTTTGAAACAATCAGTCAAGCGACAAAGAATACTAAACCAGGTCTTACTATGCTGAAAATTATAAAAAATAAAATGGAACAGGGGTGTAAAACCTCAAAATACCCCAAGGAACCAATTGCTCTGTATCATAGGTATCGAGGACTGCCCATTATTAACCAGGAGTGCAGCACCGATATTGTAAATATATGCGCTGCTATCTGTCCTCAGGATGCAATCAATGTTGGGGATAAAACGATCGATCTTGGTCGATGCAGCTTCTGTGGCCAATGCGAAACCATAAACGATGGCGCCTTCGTCCACTTTAGTGAAAATTTTGATCTTGGCACTGCCAACCGTGCTGATCTTGTCACAGGCGGCAGCCTTCCTGCCCTTGCAGAGCACTCCAAGCAGCATTTCAAAAAGCTTTTTGGCAGGTCACTACAGCTGCGTCAGGTCTCTGCTGGTGGTTGCAATTCGTGCGAAGCCGATACCAACGTACTGACCACTCCGTTTTTTGATCTCTCCCGTTTTGGCATTGATTTTGTGGCATCACCAAGACATGCGGATGGTATCCATGTCACCGGGCCAATTTCACGAAATATGAGACAGGCGCTGATGACCACCTATGACGCCGTACCATCACCAAAGGTTGTTATCGCCAGTGGCTGTTGCTCCATCTCCGGTGGTCCATTTTATGGCAGTACAGAAGTGGTCGGCGACTTGGGCAGCTTGCTTCCAGTTGATCTTTATATCCCTGGCTGTCCCCCACATCCCCTAACAACGCTGCATGCATTGCTCGCATTTTTTAAATGATTTTTTTCTAACATTGTATATATTTTCACATACAAACACTTAAAGACTTTTGATAAAATCAGAGCTATTCTACTTGTTAGTTTTAATTTCTATCAATTGACTCAATATAAGGGAGTAGAATATGCCTATTGTTACGATTTCTAGAGGATCTTACAGCAGAGGAAAAGAGGTTGCAGAGGCCCTGGCCGATAAACTTGGTTACGAGTGCGTATCCAGAGATATTTTACTTGCAACCTGCGATGAATTCTCCATACCAGAAACACGACTGATCAAAGCTCTTCACGATGCACCATCTATTCTTGATAGGTTTAGTCACGGTCGAGAACGCTATATCAGCTACTTCAGGGCCGCTTTTTTCAATCATATGGTTAAAGACAATATTGTTTACCATGGGCTATCTGGCCACTTCTTTCTTGATGGTATCCAGCATGTCTTAAAAGCAAGAATTATTGCCAACATGGATGACCGTATTACAGAAGAAATGAAACGAGAAAACTGTTCCTCTGAAGAGGCCAGGTACCTGTTGAAAAAAGATGATGATGAAAGACGCAAATGGGGGATGAGCCTGTATGGCAAAGATACGTGGAATTGCAGTCTCTACGATCTCGTTTTAAATATTGATATGTTAAAAGTTGAAAAGGTTGTTGATATTCTTGAAGATGTTATCAAAGATGGTCGTTTTAACGCAACTCCCGAGTCAACAGAAATTCTCAAAAAGCGAGCCAAACTTGCAAGTATCCATGCCATAATAGTTAATGATTCGCCCCGTGCAATCGTCAGTATTAAGGACGAAATCGCCACACTGAGCAACATCGAAGGCCGCCTGAAAACTGACACCGACTATCGCCTAAAAATGACTGAAAGAATTATCCAGGATTTCAATCTAAAAGACGTTGTATATGCCAAAGCGGTAAGCTCAAAGAAAGACCATATCAATCCATTCTATAATTTGGATTTCAAATAGAATTTTAAAAAGATATGACAAAAAATATTTTACTCATTTTTCCATATTCCCCTTCAGGCATGAAATAATATAAAAAATGAACACCTCCCTGTTAGAATAGTTGCAAGAAGCCTATCGGATTCAAATCCGATAGGCTTCTTGCAACTGGAGTCGAACCCATAATCAGAATTACCTTACCAATTTTCACCACGTATCACATTCCAATTCGTGCAGTTGCTTTACTCCTATTGTAGCTCAATTTCATCACCACCAACTAAACTAAGAGCCTTGTTGACGGTAAACGATACCACGAACCTCTCTTCACTGTCAGTATCATCAGCAGAGGTTCTTCTCGACAGAGAGTTAATGAGTTCTTTATCGTTGGTTTCACCTGTCTTGGTGAGCGAGAGTCGAACACCTTTAAAGCCATGTTCATGCTCTATGAAAAGATAATTGGCATTGCCATTGGTTTGCAGATTTGCATGTGTTAAGCGGTCACGCATGATAAAAGCAACTCCACCATCTTCTAATATATGGGGCTTGGCATAAATTGCGCTGTTCACCTCACCTTCCTCGTTTGATGTTGATATTACTCCAACCCCTGAATTTCCTGAGAAATAATCACGTAATTTCATATTCATCCACCCCTTATTAAAGGTCTATCTTTCATTTACAGATATTCAGGTTCATCCCTTAATCTGCCATTCGTTGTTCCGTGTGTATACTTTAAGTGCATGAAGACCAGAATCAACCGAGGTAAAAAAGTAGTATATTGATAGTATAAACTACTACTATACAGACAATTATTCGGTTAGCTTTTTCGAAACTACACTAAAATACATAACTGCCGGCCAAAGAAATGCCCAGATCAGAGCAAGAATCAAAAGGGAGGGCAATAATCCCCAGTTAAAAGTGGCGGCACCCAGACGGGAACCAGCCCAGTAGGCAGCAGGACCTCCAAGGGCACCAAAGAAAAGGGAGAGGAGTGGCCTGTTCTTTAACCAGGCCAGACTATGGTGTGGTGTAATGGCAAGTCCCAGCCAGATAATCATCAACCAGTGAGGTATGGGAAAACCCGTTTCTGTAAAGGAAATAAATCCTATTTGATGCAGAGTTCCATCCACCAGTAATCCTGTAAACAGTAAAAATCCCATCATCCTCAGGTCATCACCCCTGACAGGTGAAAACATCAGATGGACAATAAGTAGCAACAGTCCCAAATAGGCATAATTATCGCCACCCAGAACAGCAAATAACCAGATTGTCTGGTAGATGATCACATTGCCTAGTATTTTCATGACTCTATTGTCGTCTATTACCGGGGCGGGTTGCCACCACATGTACCACACTTATGGACCGCTCGAGAAAACCACCTTGGCAGTAACAGAGATAATACTCCCATAAACGCCGGAACCTTTCGTCGTAGCCCTGTTTTTGCAGACTGGCGTTGGCCATATGAAAGCGGCGGCGCCAGTCATCGATAGTTCTCGCATAATCAAAGCCAAAATCGTCTATCTGCCGAACGACCATGTCGGTTTTGTTAGCTATCAACTGTACCATCCGGTTATTTGAGGGAAGACATCCTCCCGGAAAGATAAATCGCTGGATAAAATCTACAGTTCGCACATACTGCTCATATTTCTGGTCAGCGATGGTTATGGCCTGAAGTAACATCTTCCCGTCTGGCGTCAACAACTCACCACATTTTTGAAAAAAACCCGGTAGAAACTTATGCCCCACCGCTTCTATCATTTCAATACTCACCAGTTTGTCATATTGACCGGACAAATCCCGATAGTCACGTTGCAAGAGTGTTATTTTATCATTTAATCCAGCAGCCTCTACCCTGCGTTTTGCCTCTGCGTACTGGGCCTCGGAAATAGTTGTGGTCGTCACATGGCAACCATATTTTCCTGCGGCATGGATGGCAAATCCTCCCCAGCCAGTGCCAATTTCAATAACCGAATCTGTTGTCTGCAAATCGAGCTTTCTGCAAATTTCTTCCAGTTTGTACAGCTGCGCTTCATCCAGAGTCGATTCGGGTTCTGGGTAGATAGCTGATGAGTACATCATGGTTGGATCGAGAAAGGTTTCGTACATCTCATTACCCAGATCATAATGGGCGAGAATATTCCGTTTTGACCCGCGTTTATTATTGCTGTTAAAAATATGTCTCGCCAGATCCAATGGCCTGAGCAGCCAGGCGAACCCTTTTTCCATTCGATCGAGCAGTGACATATTAAGCACCATTATTTGAATAAGTGCAGTCAGGTTATCAACGTCCCAAAGCCCATCAACATAGGCCTCTCCACCGCCAACGGAACCTCCGAAAAGGATTTTGTGGTAGGCGGTGCTATCCAGGATGTTTACTCTGGCGCAGGGCTCACCACCTTCGCCAAAGCTCCACTGTTTATCGCCTTCAGTTAATACCAGCTTTCCAAACTCAAGTCTGGAAAGCATCTTTATCAGGAGCCTTCTAGACCAAACGGTAGCAAAGGATTTCGGGACATTTTTCGTCTTATCCCCCTCCTTCATTTCATTCGTCTGGTACCCGGAAATATTTGTCAGACCATTCATATCGCCTCCTTTTCATAAGCTACATAGGGAACACCTTTTATAAAGAGCTTCAATGCCTGCCAGTAAATGGCAACCACCATATAAAAGGTCATTGCCGGCTTTTTAAGTAGTTCTCTCCTAACGGATTTCAGATTCAATGGTCGCCGATTCAGATCGAGCTTGGCGGTAAAGATATGACCACGATCATCATCAACTTTTATCTGGACAGAGATAGTCTCTGCCGGTGGTTGAATTTGCCAGCTATAATGCTGGTTAATGGGATTAAACGGCGAGACATAAAACTCTTTCGGGTGATCAGGGCTCAGTTGATTTCCCATGAGATAATGTCCATATTGATGCCTTTCGTTCCAGGGGATGTTTGAGACCTCAGCAAGGAAATGTGTACAGCTCCCACCCGAGTCATAACCATAATAAAAATTCACCGGGCTAAAATAGAGTCCCAGGGTACGCATATTCATCAAGCCATAGACCTCACCCAGAACCGGGTGACCGGTCAACTCTTCCATACGTTTTCTAATTGCTTCGGCAAGGGGGATTTCGGGATCCCCATGGTAGTCCGAGCGATGAAATCGACTGAGTGCCCATTTCGAGGTTGAGAACCACCTGCCCAGAGGCGGCAACTGATCGAGCTCATCAAGATTAAAAAACCACATGAAAAATGGGTACTGGAAACGATGTTCCCGGGGTATCTGCCTGCTATGACCAATGGTACCCACATAGAGCGATGATTTCATAATAACTCCTCCAGTGCTGTACTGACCCGCAGACCACTTTTCACCCCATCTTCATGAAAACCGTTAAACCAGTAGGCCCCACAAAAGTGGCTACGATTTTTCCCAGAAATCTCTTGCCATCGCTGCTGCGCCTGGATTGCACCCAGGCTGAAGACAGGATGATTGTACTTGAAGGTTTGAAGAGTTTGTTCCTCTGGGATATCCTGGTTAAGGGTCACCAGATAGGTATGGTTTTTCTCCAGTCGCTGAAGAATATTCATATTATAGGTAAGCGTCGTCTGCTCTTTTGCCCCATCAACCATATTGTAGTTCCAGCTAGCCCAGCCCAGCCTTCTCTTAGGCAACAAAGAGACATCGGTATGTAAAATCACCCTGTTTTCAGAGGTTTTAAATTTCCCAAGAACCGATTCTTCCACTGCAGTTGGGTTCGCCAGCAGTGATAAGGCCTGGTTGCCGTGACAGGCAAAGATGACCTGGTCAAAACTGGTGGTTCCATCTTTACTTATAATTTTCACCTGGCTTTCCTCCCGCTCAACATTCAAGACAGGTGTGTTTATGCGAATTCGGTCTTTAAAGGTGGCTGTAAGGGGCTCGATATAGCTGCTGGATCCGCCAATAATGCTATACCATTGTGGTCTGTTAATGATATTTAGTAACCCGTGGTTATCGAAAAAACGAACAAAAAACTGCAGGGGAAAATCCATACAGCTCGAAAGCCCCATGGACCAGATTGCCGAAACCATCGGCAGCAGATAATTTTCTTTAAAGAGGGAGGAGTATTTTTTCCCTTCCAGAAAGTCACCAATTGTTCTGCTCTGATCTTTGTCTGCGGCAAGCCTCACCTCTTTGTTGAACCGCACGATATCCGCCACCATCCTAAGAAAACGAGGCCGGATCAGATTGCTGCGCTGGGCAAAAAGGGAATTGAAGGTATTGCCGTTATACTCAAGGTCAATCGCATCATTTCTGACCGAAAAACTCATCTCTGTGGGCTGGGAGACAACCCCTATCTTTTCCATCAACGCAATGAAGTTGGGATAGGTACGGTCGTTAAAGACAATAAAACCCGTATCGATATTTGAAACCTCCCCATCTTTTTCCACCTCTACTGTATGGGTATGACCGCCAATATAATCATCTGCCTCATAGACTGTAATATCGTACAGTGGCGCCAGCCTGTGGGCGCAGGTAAGCCCGGAGATGCCAGACCCGATAATGGCAATCTTTTGTCGATTCATTTTCTCACCATTTTTCTACCGATTATGGTCCACAGTGGACCGGGGAGAAGAGACAGAAACTTCAAAATGTAGGTGAAACGTTTTGGGAAATGAATTTCAGACTTCTTTTTCAAAAGGCCTTGCCGTATATAATCGCTTGCCTCTCCTACGGTTATCCGAAAGGGCATGGAAAAATCATTGAGATCGGTGAGGGGTGTTTTCACAAATCCCGGACAGATGAGGCTGAGGGTAATCTTTTCCCCGGTCAGGTCCAATCGCAGGGTCTTAACCATATAAGCAATTGCTGCCTTTGAGGCACCATAGGCTTCCGCCCGGGGTAGCGGCAGATAGGCAGCCGAACTACCCACCACCGCCAAATGCGCCCTATTGCTATTACGCAAAAGTGGTAGGACAGCCTCTATGCAAATCGCCACAGTCTCAACATTGGCCCGCATCACCCTTTGAATCAAGGCGCTGTCAAACACTGGCATATCGATATACTCACAGGTGCCGGCATTCAAAATTGCAAGATCAACAGAACCAAGGGACGCAAACCAGGAAAAAGTCGCCTCTCTATCGGTGAGATCGAGTTGCCCAACATGAAGTCCTAAGCGACGAAGCTCTTCCAGCGCCTGCTCATTTCTGCCAAGGGCCCAGACTTCATGGCCTTCATTCTGATAATCGATGGCCAGTTGCCGACCTATGCCAGAGGTTGCTCCGGTAATTACTATTTTCATTTCCCCAACCCCCTTTTTATCGATTTCACCAGACGGCCCAGGAGAGGAATATGCTCATAGAGCATCGCCCCCAAATCAAAATAGTCACGGTGATAGAAGACCATGCCCTGATCATCAAACTCCAGATAGGTCACCCCTTCGATGGCAATTGCTTTTCCCCCGATAAGTCTCGGGTGACGAAAGGTCATCTCCCAGCTGACATAACACTTACTCTCTATAAGCAGAGGCTCACCAAAACTAAAATCTATGGACTCTATGTTTTTATAAAGCGCTGCAAAATAGGCGCTGAGATTATCAAGACCTACAATCTCATGGGCGGGATCAACAAAGCGAACATCCCTGCTATAGACACTCTTTAGAGTGTGCAGGTTCTCGGCATTGAGCTTTTGGTACATTTCAAGAAAATTTTCCATGGATCTCCTTCTTGTACGCTGTCTCTGTTCAGTTATTTTGCAGCCCGGCCAGTAAATCATCCCGAAGATTTTCATCCAGAGGATTACTGTTCCCCAGCCAGATACTGAAATATATCTCTGCAAAAGCGGGTGAGTGTATAGTAGAAATATTACTTCTATTATAAGATAGGCTTGTCACCTTTTCCATACTATTGTAGCAGAGGGTGTAGCTGTCACCATCACGCACATCCTGGTAACTTTGATGAAAGGTTTCAATCTCACTGCTCACAGGAGCAAGCTGTTCTCGACTAAACTGTCGTTTCAAGACACTATTGGCAGCTTTGATGAAGTCCTTTTTCCCTATATCCACTACATATTCCAGGCTTAAACATTTGGACACATCGCTACTCAGTATATTCTTTCCCTCTACCTGTTCTAACCAGTAGAGGGTAGCATCGTACACCTTTATAAATTTAAGGTAATAGGCCTGACCCTCGCCCAGTTTCTGCATTTCCGTAGGAATTGTGTTGGCATATGCACCACTATTCAAGCCAGGTAAAACAAGCAAAAACAGTAGAATAAATACATTTCGATTCAGTTCCATAATGTTACCCTCTCTGCACCAGTTCACTTTCTAAAAACGATGGTTACCTCTCCAACTTTAAAACCGAACTTGGACATGGTGGCCTTGTTGAGCAAAATCTCTTCACTGACGAGAAACATCCAGTCGTCAAAGGCTATTTTCCATGTGGCGTCATCCACCTTCAGGTTGAGTTGGTACTGCCAATTGAGTACATTGCCATAGAGGATGCCTTCAGCCTGGTCTATCACATCTCCCGCAGTGCCACTAAAATTATGTTTGTCCTGCTGGCTGAGCACCCAGGTTCTGCTCGACTTCTCACCATCATTCCAGTCAAAAGTCTCTCTGAGCACAAGCTGTCCATTCCCGTTGATTTCACCCGTGATATCGACGACAAACTGACGGGTAAGCACACCCTTCCTATCCTGGACAATCCCCCAACCCCTGGTGTTGCCAGTGAAATAACTATAGAGGTCAAGCTGGGGGGCATTGTCCGTGTAGCGCTTCATGTCAATGGTAGAACAACTCGTCAACAGCAGCATCATTGTTATGGTTAATAATAATCTCATTGTTCTCATCTCTCCTGTTGATTTACCCTAATTTACGGCAGATAATAATTTGTTATACAGTACAATTTAAGGCACACCAAGAGACTGTCAATCAGTGTAAAATATTAGCTCTTTGATAGTAATAACTATCGTTTATACATACAACAACGTCACAGGCCTAACCCGGATTTCTCACCAACAAAGTTTTTCGCAGGTCGAGACACCGGGCATGAAGCTGTAATAATCTACCGGAGTCTTCGCTACCTGCAAATGCTCGGTAACGAAGCAGCTGCGGATAAATCTGTTGGCCCGAAGGGTGAACTTTTTGATTTGAAACGAAAAACACCCTGTTAATTAAGGAAGTCATTTTAAAACTATAAAAACAAACAATTGAGTTTCAAATCAAAAAGTCATGAGAATTTCGAGCTAACCTTTCTGCCTGTTATAGACAGAGTCGATATAGCCGTCCACATCAAACTTTCAACGACAGCCCGCCTCATTGAGATATCGAACCTTGCCAAAAACCGCAGGCTCACACCACGCCCTGTCGTGCACGCCACCAATTGATCAGGCACCAGACAAAAACAACCAGTAACCCTTTACGTCGGATCAATGCCTCCTGCTGAGCCCAGAGTAAGGCCCAATTGTCCTCCACCCGCTGATCCCATGAAAGCCAGTAGACCACCGGCACGTTCCCACGGTAACCTTGTTTGAGGAGATGACCTCTTCGATCGGTATTAATATGTCATCGATTCATACTCATCACCTGTGGTAATCTTTCAGATTACATGACTGATAGAACAATTGCTATTATCCAATTACTTGTTAGATTTAACATAGTTTTTTTTCTCTATAAAACGAAAAAATCCTGAATGAGTTCCTACAAAAATTGGTTAATACAATAGGTGAAATTAATTTCTAAGGTACTAAAGTAAACTTACAAGGGGCCTGCTGCATGATTAACAATGAAAAAATCAAAATAGGTATTAGCTCTTGCCTGCTTGGCAATAAAGTTCGTTTTGATGGTGGACACAAACATGACAAGTATATAGCCAGTACATTAGGTGCTTTTTTTGATTTTGTACCAGTCTGTCCCGAAGTCGAATGTGGACTCAGCATACCCCGGGAATCGATGCGTTTAGTCGGTACCCCAGAATCCCCGCGCCTTATCACCAATAAAACAGCCACAGACCTTACCAATACAATGAATCACTGGGCCGCTGGTCGGGTGGAGCAACTGGCGGAGGAAAACCTCTGCGGCTTTATTTTTAAGAGCAAGTCTCCATCATCTGGTATGGAAAGGGTCAAGGTCTATGACAAGAATAATGTGCCACAGGGTACCGGTGTCGGTCTTTTTGCCCAAGCCTTTATGGATCGTTTCCCAATCCTCCCAGTGGAGGAAGAAGGACGTCTGCACGATATGATTTTAAGGGAAAACTTCATCGAATCGGTTTTTGTCTATAAGCGTTGGCGTAACACGGTTGATTACTTTACGGCCAAGAAGCTGGTTGACTTTCACACCTCGCATAAATTATTGCTGCGGGCACACAGCGAAAAGCATTACCGGGAACTGGGCCGTATTGTTGCACAGGCAGGAACTCTTAACCCGGAACAACTGGTTGCCTCATACCAGGAAAACCTGATGGCAGCCATGGGGCTGAAACCCACGGTTAAAAAACATGTAAATGTTCTCATGCATATGATGGGACACTTCAAGAAACAGTTGACCAGCGACGAAAAACAGGAGCTTCTGGAGGTAATCGAGCGATTCAGCAACGCCCATATCCCACTTATCGTCCCCATTACCCTGTTGAATCATTATGTGAGAAAATATAATGAGACCTACTTGCAGCAGCAGTACTACCTCAACCCTCACCCGACCGAATTAAAACTTCGTAATCATGCCTGATCAAGCTATAAAACAGAGGCTTCTGGTCACCGGCGCAACCGGTTATATCGGCAGACAATTAACAATTTGCCTGCTACAAAACGATAATGGAGTTCACCACATCCCATATCAAAACAACTCCATTCAGACAGACGGTCATTGACACCATAAACAACAAAATCCCCTGCTGGTGATAACCAGCAGGGGATTTTGTTGTTTGTTTTCAACTCACCATCTTTCGGTTCCGACAATCTCGTTTACGTTTGAGCAATTTTTCTTCTCTTCTTCCGTAAGTTGTTCAAAAGATGTTTTTCCCTCTTGAGCTTCAATTGTGCAAACATACTCTTTGCCATCTCTGTCATTCAGCCAGGTAAGTGATTCATATCCGCTTTTCATATATACACCTCAGTTATTATTAATTATCGCTCTGATGCCTGTATTGCACCACTTAACTTAAAAGATAACAACACAACGGATTGACACAATGGGTTATAATTAGCATATATTTGATAGTAGAAACTATCAACTGAGAGGAAAAAGCTCGATGCTCGATTCAAACCTGTACCACGTTGTCATTGACTCAATGTCAGCCCATGTTGCTATTCTTGATGAACAGGGTGTCATTGTAGAGACCAACCGATCCTGGCAGGATTTTGCCAGGGCAAACGGTATGAAAGAACCCTGGGATAGTATCGGAATAAATTACCTGCATATATGTGCCCCCAACCCCGGACTGCATGGAGAGGAAGGTCCAGATGTGGCAAAAGGTATTCGAAGAGTACTCCTGGGAGATCTTCCCGAATACCTCACCCATTACCCCTGCCATTCGCCCAGTGAAAAGCGGTGGTTTGCCGTCCGGGTGGTTCCTTTTAGGGAAAGTAAAAGCCACTACATTATCGTCACCCATGAAAACATCACCCCTATCATCGAGACGCAGAAGGCACTTGAAGAAAAGGAAGCCGAGTTACTCAGGGAACGTGAAAGGCTGGAAGAGACCAATATTGCTCTACGGGTATTGCTTAGGCAACGTGACGAGGATAAGACTCGAATTGAAGAGACGATTTATGTCAATGTGGACCGCCTGGTCCTTCCCTATGTTGAGGAACTACTGCAGGGAAAACTAACAGATAAGCAACGCACTTTGACTGAGGTCATTGACGCTAATTTGAGAGACATTGTCTCACCGTTTTTACACAATATCTCAGCCTTAAATATGCTGCTTACACCCCAAGAGATTGAAGTTGCTAATATGGTCCGTAGTGGGAGATCAAGCAAAGAGATAGCTGAAGTACTCGGTATTTCTACCAGTGGCGTTGATTTCCATCGTAAGAAACTGAGGCAAAAGCTTGGATTGACCAACAGTTCCAGGAATCTGAGGTCCTATCTGCTTTCATTGGAAAGCAAATAGACCCTGGGAGAAATATCGCCCGTAAACGATATTTTCAGATGTACACCCCACAGGCCATCTCCATATGAAAACAACCGGAACAATCGAACATTATTCCCGACCAAGTGTTACAGTTTGATTGAATTCACATCGGTGAAGTTGTCATGGACTTTGGTAATTTCCCGATTCAGAAAGAGGTTTTTCTTTTTGGTCTTTATCGATTCAAGGATAGTGATGATTTCTGCATTGGAAATATATTTGCGAAAAAGTTCATGGGATCGCATATTTCTTTTGTCATGATTACCGATGGTAGATATGAAATATTTTTATTTTAACGCCCTTAAAAAGCGCCCAGCAGTTATATATTCGGTTCCTAGACAGTCTGCTGATATTGTCACCAGTATTGATGACAATATCAGCATCATAGGAGTTAATCTTAGCAAGTAACACCTGATCGTCTCCCTCCCAATGGCGTGGTCCAAAATGCAAATCTGAAATATGTAATATATTCATCTATTTTTACGTAAGAAAGAGATGAAACTGAGCTCCTCACTGAGAAAATCCAGCCTCGATACGTACCATTTCGCAACACAACACCATTGCCCCCTACCCTTTGATCTCCATATGCTTCATTACATATATTAATTGCCCAGAGTTTACTTTGTTTCGTTCTTACTTCTTTTGGCTGCCTTTTTTTCTTTTGCAGTCATTGCCGGTTTCTTTTTAGTTTCTTTGGTGGTTTTTTTATCTTTACTCATGTTTTTCGCTCCTGAATATGAATGAATATTATAGGACTATACACTGATGTCCATGGTTAGGTATACTTTGGGTACTATCTGCACAGTAATAGATGGATTTTTTCAATTTCTTTTGACACCCCGCTTACTGAGGAGTTTTTCAAGATAAACGAGATGATTCAAATCTTCGGCAAGTAAAACTACAGCAAAGTCACCAGTAGTTTCTAATGCATTGTAGTTATAAGGAAAAAAAGGGTTTTGTCTTTTTCCGTCGTAGAGGATACCCTGAAAACAATCGGCAAGTTCAACAAATGAGCAAGGCTTTGTCTTAATCTCGATCAACTTCCAAGAATTAATCGAACCACCCGTTTTTTCATTATTATTCACTATAAACCGCGGATATATAGAGCCGTTAAAACGGGCATTATTTTTAACCGGAAAGATGCCATCATCTGTTACAATGTAATCAATACTCAGACATATGTTGAACTATTTTACTGGATGTCTCGGTGATACACCTTTGGAGACGTTCAGATACTGGAGGACCCTGCTGAATACCAACATGCACCATGCCACTCTCGCTATCTGATCTGTCACACCTATATAACCAACATCTCCATTCTTGACTATAACCCATTAATCATCTGGACTACAGATAACCCGTAAAACAACCGTTTTCTCGCCACTGACAGCAATTTTATCGTACAATTCAGGAAGATCATTACCAGCGGTCTTATATAATGACATGCCGGTTTGTCCCAGGGTACCACGGATAATCACTTCTTCCTGGCTTGTTAGATGCTTGTTGTGACGACATCGGCCATCTCACTTACATTTGCGTTGTCTTCAGAATTCACGGTAAATGAATCCCGGTCACCACAGGAATATCTAACTGCTGACAAATAGTATTAAATTCCAATTTGCCATTGTATTTTAATGTTGCGTCCCCGGTTGCCCCAAAGAGTTCGACGCCAATCCTATTCGCAGCTTCCATCTTCACAGAATACCATGGAACGTAAACAAGCTTTCGACCTGTTTCTTGAATGATCTCTAGAATTGGTTCGGGTGTTTGACAATACGTTCAGAGAGGGACAAATCTCTGGAGGACTCCTTATATTCAACAACATGATCCGGCCCTAAATTGTGGGAACGGAGCCATTTATAATATTGACTGTCCAATCTTCCCCGCAGCACGACAACATCCTCTTTAGAGGCACCTGCCAGACCGCGTTCACATTTGGATTATATGGACCCATCCCGACGTGAAAACTGTGCAAAATTATCTGCACCAAAGATTACGATGGAAAACGCAGTGTGACTGAATAAACCGCTGAATACATAGCACCGTAGAAATTCATTCCTTTTTTGTAAGAATGAATTACGTGGAAATACGTATCCCGTTTAGAAGGAGTAAACCTGATAGACATGACCACACAGTACTGGATAGTGCAGCAATGGATGACCCAGTTTAACAAAGCACTGCTTGATTTCTGCCGATTGGCTCAGGCGATATCGCCGAAAGGCATAAAAAACTGAAAGGTAATGCAAACACAAAAAGTGAGTGGTAAAAAGCTTTCAACTATCAGGGATATCAAAAGGCCATTTCACAAGATTGGGAAGTAAGGGTAACATTAAAAATCGAGCAAACTGTGGTTACTCTTGGTTTCTACCCAATGTTAAATGGCTATTTAGACCAACTTTAACAACACAGTAAGCCCGCCCCTTCCAACAATCTAGGGGCACCAGGTTTACACAACTCAAGAACAGGGTTGAACCAGAGCTGCGAAGTGGCCCCTTCGGATAGGACTCACCTTATATTGCCAGGTCTAAACCCAACAGGCACCCAGATTTCGACATAATCACCATGGATCAACAACCATTTTTTGAAAAGGAAAGACACGTGTCAAATCATCTCAGTAATGACAATAAATGCATAGAGGATATTCTCAATTCTACTGTTAAAATTGCAATGGATTTTTTGACTGGAATTGAAAAACGTGCAGCGGGGATAGTTCAGCCTTCAACGTTTTCAAGCCTACCAATAAACCATGCTGGAATTGGTGTTGAGGACGTACTATCCCTTTTTAAACAAAGGTACGAACCGTGGATAAGTGGTAGTGCAGGGCCTAGGTATTTCGGTTTTATCGTCGGCGGAGTGACTCCTGCAGCCTTGGCAGGAGATTGGCTAACAAGCGTTTACGATCAAAATGCTTTAGGCTCGGATGAATCTGTAGCAGCCCAGATTGAACTTGATACAGTAGCCTTGCTTCGTGATCTATTTGAACTTCCATCGACATTCACAGGAGCTTTTGTATCTGGAGCAACTATGTCTAATTTTGTTGGTCTGGCTCTAGGACGCCAGTGGCTCGGTCATCAACAAAATATTGATGTAGCGCAATGCGGTATAGGGCCCTTGGACCCAATTAATATCTTTAGTGCAACTCCCCACTCCAGTGTTTATAAGGCCTTGTCTATGCTCGGAATAGGTAGGGATGCATTAAAACATATCCCCTGCCTGCAGGGCAGAGAAGCGATAGAGGTGTCTGCATTGGAGGAAGTGCTGAAAACACAAAATGGGCATCCTTGTATCGTGGTTGCTAATGCTGGAACCCTCAATACTGTTGATTTCGATGATCTCTCCAGGATTGTAGCCCTTAAAGACAAATACCCGTTCTGGCTCCATGTCGATGCTGCATTTGGTGGGTTTGCGGCTTGCTCTCCAGACTACAGCCATTTAGTGCATGGTATAAATCATGCTGATTCCATAACCATAGATGCGCATAAGTGGCTCAATGTACCATATGATGCTGCCATCCAGTTCACGCAACACCACAAGCTCCAGGCAGAGGTTTTTCAAAATAATGCATCGTACCTCGGACAAGATATAGGTCCGGGTAATTTTGTTCACTTAACTCCAGAAAATTCAAGGCGACTTAGAGCTCTACCAAGTCTTTTCTCTGTGCTGGCATATGGGAAAAACGGATACGCTGAAATCGTTGAAGACAATTGTAGACTTGCCAGCTGGCTTGGGGAACAGATCGCAGGCTCCAGCCACTTTGAACTCCTGTCCCTGGTACGGATGAATGGTGTTTGTTTTACACTGAAATCAAATGGAAAACGTGCTGAACCTCAAAGAGTTACTGACTATCTCTCAATACTAAAAGACAATGGCAGTGTCTTTTTGACCCCTACCACCTATCAATCGGTACCTGCTCTACGGGCATCGATCAGCAATTGGCGTACGACTAAAGAAGATATGGTTACAGCTTGGGAGGCTATGCAGCAATGTATTGCCAAATTGTAGTAAACTCAAGAATAACACGCCTTCCCTTACATTCTGGACTTCTGCCTAAGCGCCTGGGGCGCAATAAAGTTTGACCAGAAGGGATGATTTCAGCAGCCTTTCAAGATGTTTTTGCCATTGAGCCAAACCGCCAATCGCGAGCGGACATGGGAAGCCAGAGATATTCAACAGTGATCAAGGTTCACAGTTCACTAGTGACGCATTCATAAACGTGAAACAAGCCGGGACTCCGTTTAATACACCCTTGAGGGGTATCACTCTACAAGATACTAAATGATGCGATTTCGTAAATCGTGGAACGTCGTTTCAATTGATTCAGGGTTTTCTCTTTGAATTTTTGCCACCTGCTGTTGAACGGAATTAAATGCTGAGGATTTTTGGAAACCTGCAAGGCCGCCATAGTATCCTAGACGTCTCCCAAGAATGAAATTGAGTTGTAGCGGTACACTCAAGGACAGAAAACTATCAATGATTGATAGTACTTTTATTTTATCGTCAGGGAGCACTCCATCAATTTCAGTGAGCAGGTTTATGCCATGACAGTTGCCATAGTGACTGTGGATACCCTCAAGTTTATCTATCAGTTGACGTTGCTCCTGAATCATCTCGGTTTCGGACAACATAGTGAACCTGCCCTTTTCTATCTTTTGAAAAAGCTCCGTATCCTCTTTAACAGCAAGAGACATCATACGTATACTGTTGGGGTTGATGGTATTAAGAACATGCGCGGTTTCCGTCACATGCTGACCTGACAGTTCCTTTCCTCCAAGACCAAGAATCACAAATACCATGAGGCTCATCCCAGCCCCTCTTGCCCTCAGTGCAGATTGGATAATAGCGTCCTGAGTGACTCCTTTATTCACAGTTTCAAGAACCTTATCTGAGCCTGATTCAATACCGCAATACAGCATATTCAGTCCGGCATCGCTAATCTCCTGTATTTCAGATTCAGATTTTCTCATCATGGTCTGAGCCCGTCCATAGGAGCTGATTCGTTTCAGTGACGGGAATGCCTCCCTGAGCGATGTAAGCACCTCGATAAGGTCTTTTGTCTTCATTGCAAAAGAATCCCCGTCCTGGAGAAAACATGTCTCAAAGCTCGCCCCATTGTAATGAAGCCTGGCTGACGATATATCTTTTTTTATCTCAGCCACCGAGCGGATAGAAAATCGCATGCCTTTAAATAAGGTGCAGAAATGGCAACGGTTCCATGGGCACCCTCTTGTGGTCCGAATAAGAAGACTGTCCGCCTCAGCCGGGGGACGAATAGGGCCTTGCTCAAAATTGTTCATTTCCATATACATTACTGCGTCCTTTAACATAGGATTTTACTCTTGGGATCTGATTTCTTGAACTGTTTGGTCATTAGAAATTCGAGAATAGATGCCATCCAGCGGACTATTCTCGAATCTCTTAACTGCTATGCAATTATGCGATTTGTGTCATTTCATTGAGAATGAACTCTTCAACGGCGCCTTCGGTTGCAGCCATATACTCTGCAAGGTGCTTATTGCCCATGTGGGTCTGCCAAAGTTCACGGGATTCCCAGTTCTCGTAGAACATGAAGTGAGCAGGATTCTCATTGTCCTGGTGCAGGTCGTAGTTTATGCAACCTTCTTCTGCGCGGGTGATGTCTATCAGCTTGAGAAGTTCAGCCTTTACCAGATCGATCTTGTCAGCTTTGGTTTTAATGTTTGCAACGATAGTTAATTTTGCCATGATTCTGTCTCCTTAGGTTTTGTTGTTTTTCTCGTTATGTTACGTGTTTTTCACGTTATTTCTGTAATTTGATACGTACAATATGATAGGGCTTTGTCGCGCCCTCTTCACCTTCGTTGAGTGCGGGGTGCAGGTGTAACTGGTTCTGGGTCACGTAGAGATAGCCGTTTTTCTTGTCCACTGAGAACCCATCAGCCCAATCGAGCAACTTCTCATCCTGAGCGATAATGCGGTATTCGTCTTTATTTGAAATTGCCACTGCATTTTTTTCAACATCTCCAACATAAATATTGCCATCAGGGCCCATAATCATGCCGTCACTTGGTCTTTTTTCACTATAAAACTCAATGCTCGCAGACTGTTTCTCCACAGTGGCACTCTCGTCAGCCAGTACACTTGCAGGAATACGATAGATGTTGCTGCCGTTCACGGTTCCGAAATAAACCCACTCGTTATCACCATCGATTGTGATTGGGTTAATGCCTAAATAAAGTGGTTCTTTGCTACCATCTTCACGCTTTGCACCCATCACCGAACCATTAATGACAAGCTTGTATTCCGGAGACATCAGTGCAGGGTTGGCTTCCAACACACGCCTTGATTTACCTGTCGTAAGGTCAACGACAACAAACGCAGACTTGCTTTCTCCAACAAGATTACCGAGGGTGGTATCTGCGATGTACATCTTGTTTCTTTTGGTATCGAGAGCAAAGTCCTGCAGGAAGGAGTTTGCCACAATTGCGCTCTTTTCAATCTCAATATTTTTAACAAGATGATTGTTAACACTATCCCATGATACGATCTGAGCGGGTGCGGTCTCACTACCCATATCCAGGATATACACAATGCCGTCTTCAGTTGTATCGATGCCGATTACTGAAGAGAATCCGTCCTCACCTTTTTCCGGTCCATCAGCCCAGTCCTAATTTGGGAATGGTTGCAAACTACCGTCTTTCATCAACTCCACTACTCGTAGTTCTGGTCCGTCCAGTGGTTGTTGGGAAAAAAGTATACGTCCAGCTGAGGTCACTGTAGGATTGCCCGGCCTGGTTCCGTTCAGCTCGGCAATAACTTCAATATTACTGCTAGCCTGCACGGTACCAGCCAACATCAAAGAGGCTGCAACTAATAAGAATTTAAGATTTTTCACGACTACTCCTGTTTTATTCATTTTGTTAGTTGAATGTTACGTCTTAATTATTAAAACCCTTCTAAAACAATCTTCCCAATTGACTTACCGGACTCCAACTCCTCGTGCGCAGCTTTCAGGTTATCAGCATTGATAGCACCAAGGTTTTTACCCGCAGTGGTCTTGATATAGCCCCTATCGACCAGGTCCGACACGCGGCTTAGCAACCGGCCCTGCTCATTCATATCAGCCGCCTTAAACATAGACCGAGCAAACATGAACTCTATGTGTAGTGAAAGGCTCTTGGGCTTCATTTGCATCACATTCAGGGATTCAGGGTCGTCAATCATGGCAATCTTGCCAAAAGGCACCAGCAACTCCACATAGCTTTCGAAATACGAATCGGTGCTGTTCAAACTGGCAACGTGCGTCACCTGGCCGATACCTAAGCCTTCGATTTGTGGCTGGAGTGGCTTACTATGGTCAACAACATAATCCGCTCCCAGTTCCTTCACCCAAGACGCAGAGCTTTCACGTGATGCAGTGGCGATGATAGTAGCGGCGGTGATGACTTTTGCCAGTTGAATAAGAATTGAACCAACACCGCCTGCAGCACCGACAACCAAAATCACTTCATCCGATTTCTCCGTTGAATCTGGGGATTGCTGTTTAATGTCCAGATGCTCAAACAGGATTTCCCAGGCAGTAATAGATGTCAGTGGCAGCGCCGCGGCTTCAGCATCGGACAGGCTTCTCGGTTTGATGCCGACAAGACGTTCATCAACCAGCTGATATTCGGCATTACCCCCCTGACGATTAAGATCCCCAGCATAATAGACCACGTCACCAGGTTTGAACTCAGTGGCCGTCTCACCCGTTGCGACAACCTCACCCACGGCATCCCAGCCAAGTACTTTGTATTTACCCTCGGCACCAGAGACTCTTGTACGAATTTTACAATCCACCGGATTAACAGCTATTGCATCCACCTTAACGAGTAAGTCGCGACCGGTAGCGATGGGTTGAGGCAGTTCGATATCTTGTAAAGACTCAGGATCATTGATAGGTAAAGATTTTATATATCCGACAGCTTTCATAGTATTTCTCCAGTTACTCATTTATGTTTTTTCAGTTGATTTGCTACTGAGAGAGATATTAGGCCTTGAACGATCAAAGATAAACAGTATAGTAATTGAAACTTTATCAAACAATATTTGACAATATGCTATTAGAAGACCTCCAAGTTATCCTCAAGGTGGCGGAATTTCGTAATATTACCGCGGCAGCTACCAATTTGAACATGCGTATGGCGACTGCCAGTGCGGCTGTTAAACGTGTGGAAAGTGCATTGGGTGTGGAGCTGTTTATCCGCACAACGAGGCATCTTCGACTATCAAGTGCTGGGGAAAAGTACATTCCTCAGTGCGAACAGGCGCTGCTCATGCTTGATCAAGCCAAGCAGAACATGAAGGATGACCAGAATATAATCGATGGTGAACTGCGGATCGCATTGTCATCGGACCTGGGTAGAAATCTGGTGACACCCTGGCTTGATGAATTTATGGACATCCACCAGGATCTTAGCTTACGATCGAGTATCAGTGACAGCAACATTGATTTTTATCGCGATTCCGTTGACATTGCTCTACGCTATGGATCTCCCAATGACGCCCATCTTTATGGATTTAAGATATGCAATGTCCCACGACTCCTTTGCGCAACACAGGACTACCTCGATAAATACGGAACTCCCAGACATCCTCATGACCTGCCATCACACAACGGGCTCCTCTACCAGCTTCACGACATTATTCACGATGTATGGACCTTCTCACGTGAGGGAGCAGAATATAAAATCAAGATGAGCAGTAATCGTGCAGCCAATGATGCGGACATCGTAAGGCGTTGGTGTGTTGCTGGCAAAGGATTGTCTGTTAAATCCTGTCTCGACATGTCCACGGATTTATTAGCAGGAAACGTGGTGAGTGTCATGCCCGAGTTCAAGCCCACCCCTACGGAACTATGGCTTATCTGTCCAAGCAAACAATTGATTACACCAGCGGTACGGTTACTTAGAGATACTTTCAAAAAGAAGTGTTCAAATATTTTGAAGCAATTGATTGAACAAGGTCTTTTGGAAGATAGCGTTCTTACCTAGCCCGAAATTCTCATGATCTTTTTGATTTAAAGCTCAACCTTATGATATTACACATAAATGGCAAACTGGTTAAAAAACAGGGTGTTTTTCATTTTAAATCAAAAATTTTACTCTTCGGGTCAATAGATTTTTCCGCTGCTGCATCGTTACTGAGCACTTGAGGTACAAAAGTACAGTCGAGTGCTCCGTGTCTTGATCAGCAAAAATCTTTAGTGATGAGAAATACGGGCTGATAAGTTGACCTCTTGGGCCTCCCATCATTATTTGTATTACCGTTTTTTCTCTTCAAGCGCCTCACGTACTTTAGTAGCCAAGACTTGGCGGGAGAGCGGCTTAGGAATGAAGTTAATACCTTTTTCCAAGACACCGTGATGGGCGATGACATTTGCAGTGTATCCAGACATAAACAATATTTTAAGAGCAGGATATATGGGTTGGAGATGTTCTGCCAAGATCCGACCATTCATCCTTGGCATGATCACGTCAGTTATTAACAAATGAATTTCTTTTTCGTGTTTCGTGGCTATGTTGATTGCTTCTTCAGGCGAATTTGCCGTCAGTACGCTGTAACCTAACTCAGTGAGCATCCTTTGACAAAGTTGTAGAATTGAATCTTCATCTTCCACAACGAGCACGGTTTCGCCATGGGCTAATAGGTTTGTCGGGCCACCCTTCGTTATTGTCTCTTCAAACTCTCCTTCATGGCGCGGCAGATAGATCTTGAAGGTAGTTCCAACGCCGGGTTCACTGTAAACGTAGATAAATCCGGCGTTCTGCTTGACGATACCAAAGACAGTAGATAACCCCATTCCGGTTCCCTGGCCCAATATTTTTGTGGTAAAGAAGGGTTCGAATATCTTTTCAGTCGTTTCTCTTGTCATACCACAGCCATCATCACTGATAGCCAACAGGATGAAGTCGCCGGGAATAGAACCAATATGTTCTGAGCAATACTTTTCATCAATGGAAATATTTTCCGTCTCAATAGTGACTTTACCTACATCCTTAATGGCATCCCGCGCATTAACGCACAGGTTGACCAGGATTTGATCCAGCTGTGAAGGGTCCATGTTAACAGACCATAAGTGGGCATCGGGTAACCAAACTAAATCAATATCCTCGCCGATAAGTCGCCTGACCATTTTGAGCATCTCTTCAATTGTATCGTTCAGGTCGAGTACTATAGGATCGATGGTTTGCTTACGGGCAAAGGCTAATAATTGACGGGTTATTTCTGTGGAACGTTTAGCGGCACTTAAAACTTCAACGAGATCATCATGCACACCGCTGGGTAGTTCTGTAGACTCCAAGGCGAGTTCGGTATAACCCAAAATCACACTGAGCATATTGTTAAAGTCGTGGGCTACACCACCGGCTAGATTGCCAATGGCTTCCATCTTTTGGGCTTGTAGTAGCTGTACCTGTAGCGTTTCACTTTTCATCTCAGCTTTTTTGTGCTCGGTAATATCAGTGAACACGGTCATTGTGGAAAAGGGTTTTGTTTTCCCATCTTTAAATCGAGGTGCTGAGCCGATTATGATCCAACGATATTCGTCTTTTTCAGGCACGTAAATGCCACAATGGGCTTCCTTTGAGGGCTTCCCGGTTCGCAGGGCAATATTGGAGGGTAACTCGTTAGGGTCGTAGGGTGTGCTGTCTGCTTGGATCATTTTCCAGCGGGGGTCGTAGGGTGTCTTGCCAAGCATTTGGTCCATGGTAAGGCCCAGGATCTCACAGGCTGTCATATTGGCCTCAATGATTTTTCCGTCTGCATCCTGAATCACCACACCTTGCGTCATTGTTTCATAGAGATGCCGATATTTGGCCTCGTTTAAGCGCAGTGCTTTTTCGACATTTCTGCGAACAGAAATGTCTTGTACAACACCTCGTATTTTAATCGGATTCCCAGAGGAATCCCTTTCTAGCTCAGCGAGAGACAATATAGTCCGCCTTTGGCGAGTATCTCTGGTGATGATGTCGAATTCCAAATTGTAAGCTACGTTTCTTTCAACGAGGTCGACCAAAGCCTGGTGGACTCGTTCTCTATCTGGAATACAACTTTCCACAGCTTCTGTGGTAAATGCCTCAGAATCCATATTAAAGCCATAGATTCTTTTCGCCTCTGTAGAACCCCAAAATTCTTGAGTGCTGAGATTGTATTCCCAATTACCTACCTTGCCTATTTCTTGCGCTTTTACATATTTTGCATTGGCATCGGCGAGTTCACTCTCTATTGTTTGGCGCTGTTTGATTTCTCGTTCAAGGTGAATTGTCCTCTTATTAACTAACCGTTTTAAGTACCACAATCCCACCAAAGTAAAGAAAAATAAGAGAGGGACAAGCATTAAAAGGGTCTGTTTTATAAGTGTACTGAGAGGAACTATCGGCGTTGGTAATATCGGAGCGAACCATTTGTCATAAAGAGCGTTGTATGTGCCGTCTAGGTATATAATCGCCAACCCCTCATTTAAGAGTGAGAGCACTTCTTGGCTACCTTCTGGAACAGCAAAGCAGAACTTCTGCTCAAACCCCTCAAGTTTCAAGGCTATCGGTTTAAGGGAAGAAACAGCTTTCTGTGCAACCGGAACTACATTTGCGATATGCAGTTTTTTAATCATCTGGAGTCCAACAATTTGTTGGACAACGACAGCATCATGCTTTCCAGATGCCAGTAAGGTAAAAGCCTCATCATATGAGACGGTTGGAGTAATATTTTTGGACAGCTTTTTTGCCACCATATATTCATGAGCAGTGTCCCCCTGCATCACCAACACCTCTTTGTCTTGCAGGTCAGAGAGGTCCTGGATTTCATTATTCCCTTTTCTGACAAAAACAGTCCCATTCATTCTCAAATAAGGTGCGGTAAAGTCATAAACTTTATCACGCTCCTTCGAGTATGACACCAGAGGCAAAACATCAATTTTTTTGTCAGCAAGTTCCTGTTTGATTGCATTCCAAGCGCCAATTTTAAAGGATACTGACAGACCGACCGCCTCTGTCGCGGCTTTCAACAAATCAACCGAAAAACCAGCTGCTGTGCCATCTGGTTTTACTATTGCAAAGGGGGGATAATCTAATTCACTCGCCGCTTTTAATGTGGTTGGATGTTCTGGTGAACTCTTGGCAAAGACAGGTGCAGGGAGAATTGAACAGTAGAGAAGGATAGTCAGCAACAATACTGAGCCTGTAAAAAGTTGTTTGCGCAAATATAATTTCATAGTGATACATAGCATGCTATTTGGGTTGGCGTTCATGATTATTTCGTTGCACAGCGTTTGTCTTCACAATTTACAACACAAAACAACCATAAGTAAAGGTGTTGGATTTTTACCAATCTGTCATATATGAATTTATTGGTTCTTCAGAATTGAGCGTACTTGAAGTGCAAAAAATATAGCAAAAAGAATGGACATGTAGTCCTTATCAAAGCAACCAACCAAAAGATAAAGAGGTTTCTACATGTCCACGAGTTTACTATATCATGGTTTCGGCATTTCTGGGTATCGCTATATACGAACAGAATACCGAGAAGGTGATGTTCTTTTCACCATATCTGAAAGAAATTCGGCTAAAATAGCTTTCACACAATTTTATTTTGGACAAATGAAGGATTCACTCCCCGTCTTTTATATGTTTTTCGTAGCAAGGTGGACAAACGCCATGGAAAAATTCTGCATCAGTATACTCTGATATATATGCCTCAAGTTGATGCCAGAAATCCACATCATCTCGGATGATTTTGTAATAACTGCAAATACGTAACAAAAAAGGGGTCCTTAGAAATTAAATCAGCCACCATACAGAAAAATTAAATTCAGACAACCAATTCCAAATCCGAGTAATGCCCCGAATAAATTAATATACTTAAATTGCTCTTCCATTATTGAGAGTAAAAGTCCTTCGAGCTTTAACAGATCGAGTGAGTTTACTTTTTCAGTCACTATTTTTCGTATATTAAGAGAGTGAACAAGTCCAGGGACTTCAGAGGCCAAAACCTCTGATGCAATCTTCTGAAATGATTTAGAGACCCCTTCTCTTACACCTGTAGGAATATAGTTACCGAGCCTACCAAGACGTTTTTTTAGCAAGCCATTTGCCAGCGAATCAATTATCGCATCAATCGTAGATTTTGTGTTTTCAGATTGCAACAAAACACGAATCTCAGTAATGAGCCAGTTTTGAGCCTGTGTCGCACTTTCATCTCCTAATAGTTTATTAAGAACGACTCCTGTTGGGAGGTCACCAGACTCGATATGATTTTCGATATTGGATTTAATCATAGAAGCCAAAACTGCAGAAACCTCTTTCCCACGTATAAGAAGCAGTATCTGCTCAGTCAATTGGTTACAAAATTCCTGGACTACCGTTTCATCTTCTGCTTTCACCCAATCGACAATGGGCTTATTGATAAAATCTTGACTCCTCTCACGTAGAATAACCACGACCCTTTCCTGCACTTCCTCAGACTGTAACCAGGCGACAATATCGTCATTTTTTTCTACAAGATACTCTCTTATTTTTTCCTCAACAGTTTCCATACGCATAAAACCGCGTACCATGTCAGCCATTGACCCAAGAGAATCAATAAACTTATCGACACCTGCGCACGCACCAGCAACCACTTTATCTCTCACAGATGGCTCACTAACAATGGCAGCCATTTTCTTTAGAAATGATGGGATCTGCTTTTCAATAGTATCGAGCAACAGACTCTGCACAGAAGGGGGAATAACTTCACTAAGAGATTTTTCATGCTGTAATACTGCATAGACTTTCTGGTGAACAAAATCCTCAACCCACTGCTCCATGGGAGCGCTATCAAACATTCTTGCGATATTATCTTCAATAAAACGGTATCCGAGTTCTCTTTTATCCCCAGGAACAATGAGCCCTATTTCTTTATTAAGAAGTGCCGTAAGTCGCTCTCCTACGGCCTCACCTATTATTTTTTCAAACTGCTCAGAATCAATAAACGATCTCAATTGCCCCTTGAGTTGGTAGGTTACTGCCCTAGATCCCATATCCAGATAGGCTGAAAAGGTTTTCGGAATAATTTCTGTTATGCTACCAAGATCTTTCTCAAGAATGCCCTTCACTCTAGCGTCAATTACATTATACAAATGTCCCTGAAAAGCTTCTTGCTGCAACCCCTTCCCTATCTCTTCACTCGTTAAAAGATGATCACCGACTACCTCTCCCATATTTATCGCAAGGTCGCCTCTCTTCGAAGGGATTACACCTGGAGTCATTGGAATACGGATCCCTGCGACTTTCCAAGGATTCAGAGGCCTAAATAGCATTTTAATTGCAACGCGATTTGTTAAATATCCAATAAAAGCACCAACAACTGGAGGAGCAATATATTTAGTATAAGGAAGTAATTCTATGGGTAAATATGTCATGGTTTAGTAGTTCTAAAGGATGATTAATTAGTATATCTGGTTCATTTTCCCGCAATTCTTCAACGGACCGAAAACCCCAGCTTACGCCTGCAGTTTTCATGTTGGCATTTTTTCCTGTACGTATATCCACACCAGAATCGCCAACAAACATCATACTATGAGTATTCACTTGTAACATCTTTGCAATCTTTACTGCCATAAGCGGATCGGGTTTTTTGGCAAACCCATCCCTTTGCCCATACACATACCTAAAAGTTCCTTTTGGGAAGAATTCTTCCACAAAGAGTTTCGTGAACTGATGTGGTTTATTAGAGAGAATTGCAAGAGGTATACCTCGTTTTTGCAGTGCGTCCAACATAGCATTAATGCCGTCATAAGGGCAACATTTACTCTTCCAATTTTCAACATAAATCTTTTCAAATAACTGGCAACATTGGTCTACTCGTGTCGATGATGTTCCTACAGGTACCGCATTCTCAATCAACCTTCTTAATCCGTTACCTATAAATAATTTATAGTCAGCAGAAGCATGCTCAGGAAAGTTAAATTGTTGCAGCACCTGGTTGGTCGTATCTGCGAGGCCCTGTATCGTATCAAGAAGAGTTCCGTCTAAGTCAAATATTATTGATGCTACTTTCATTGTAATTATTTTCCTTGTCATAAAAGGTATTTAAGCCAACAAGCTATGTCCAAAACATGTAAAATATAAGGTTGCACCATTGTGTTCTACAAAAAAACCAAGTTTTCTCTTTCATTTTTATTAATTTTTTATATTATTAGCGTAATTTACAACTACCATTAACTCATAATTTTTCACCGAGGTGTACTTATGTGGTTTGTCAGGTTACTAAGCTCTTCAATTGGAAAGAAACTTATAATGGCGACCAGTGGGTTGCTGTTAGTTTTATTTTTAATGACCCACGTTGCAGGTAATGCTACCATTTTTATGAGTAGCGAAGTCTTTCAAAGTTATGCGGATGAACTTCATAGTCATCCTCTTATCGTTCTTCTTTTCAGTATTTCTCTCCTACTTGTTCTCCTTGGCCACATAGCGGTTGGACTATACCTCTTTTATCAGAACCGTCAGGTCAGCAACTCAAGGTACGAAATAAGCACCAGAGTGGTTGAAAACTCTTTTGCCTCCGAGACCATGCCCTACACAGGACTTATCGTCCTGCTTTTTCTTTTTGTACACATCTTTGGATTTACATTCTCCCCAAAAGACATTGATATTTCGGTAACCGTCAAAGAACTATTGAGTAACTTCTTCTATTCATTATTTTATATCTTTGCTTTTATTGCACTTACCATCCACCTAAGCCACGGCTTCTGGAGTATGCTGCAAACGTTTGGAATCAATCACCCACGATACAATACGTTAATTTCCAGGTTGACCCTAGGAATTCCGCTGTTTTTTCTGTTAATTTTTGGTGGAGTTGCTCTCTATTTCATGACTGGACTTGGCGCTAATTATTAAGAGTGCCGTCATTTTGGAATCTGAGATAACTACAGAAAGAATATTATATAGAAACTAGCTAAGGTTTTTAAATATGGAACTAAATGCACGCGTACCAGCCGGCCCTCTTGAAAAAAAATGGGACAACCATCGTTTTTCTAACAAACTCGTCAACCCCGCAAATCGTCGTAAATATTCTGCGATTATTGTTGGCACCGGTCTTGCCGGCGCATCAGCCGCAGCCACGCTTTCCGAACAGGGTTATAAAGTTAAGGCGTTTTGTATACAAGATAGCCCGCGGCGGGCTCACTCCATAGCGGCTCAGGGTGGAATCAACGCTGCGAAAAACTATCAAAATGATGGCGATTCTGTGTTTAGACTCTTTTATGACACCATCAAAGGTGGCGATTTCAGAGCAAGAGAAGCAAACGTATATCGCCTGGCTCAGGTCAGCACGGAGATTATAGATCAATGTGTGGCCCAGGGTGTTCCTTTTGCCCGAGAGTATGGTGGTACACTTGCCAACAGGTCTTTTGGTGGTGCCCAGGTTTCAAGAACCTTTTATGCCAGGGGGCAAACCGGCCAGCAGCTACTACTTGGTGCCTATGGCGCATTATCGAGACAAATTCATACCGGTGGCGTTGAGATGTTTACCCGGCGTGAAATGATGGATGTCGTGGTTGTTGATGGGCGCGCTCGTGGCATTACCACCCGGAACATCATGACGGGTGAAATAGAGAGTCACACTGCAGACGTTGTCATCCTTGCGACCGGAGGTTACGGTAACGTCTATTTCCTCTCGACCAACGCAATGGCCTCTAATGTTACCGCAGCTTGGAGAGCACATAAAAAGGGGGCTGGTTTTGCCAATCCTTCTTTTGTACAAATTCACCCGACTTGCATCCCTGTGCATGGCGACTACCAATCTAAACTCACACTTATGAGTGAGAGCCTTAGAAACGATGGACGTGTTTGGGTCCCTAAAAAGACAGGTGATACAAGGCCGGCTGCTGATATTCCTGAGGATGAAAGAGATTACTATCTTGAAAATAAATACCCAAGTTTTGGTAACCTTGTGCCCCGTGATGTTGCATCCCGTAACGCCAAAGAACAATGCGACCTTGGTAAAGGCGTTGGAAACACGCAACTTGCGGTCTTTCTTGATTTTGCAGAAGCTATTAAGCGTGATGGTGAAGCAACCATTTATAAAAAATATGGAAACCTCTTTCAGATGTATGAAAAGATCACCGACAGTGATCCAATGAAAGAACCGATGATGATCTACCCTGCTGTTCATTATACAATGGGTGGTCTCTGGGTTGATTATGATTTGATGACAAACATACCTGGTCTTTTTGCCATAGGGGAGTGTAACTTCTCAGATCATGGTGCCAATCGACTAGGAGCCAGTGCTCTTATGCAGGGACTTGCTGATGGATACTTTGTTATCGCTACCTCCATTGCTCATTATCTGGGCACCAACAAAATGGAGAAAGTAAGCGAGCATGAGCAGGATTTCATCGACTCCAAACGAGCCGTTGAAGATCGCATTGCTAAACTTCTCAAAAACACTGCTGGTGGACCTACAGGTAAATTCACGGTTGATGAAATCCATAAAGAACTTGGCAAACTCATGTGGGATAACTGTGGAATGGCCAGGAATAAGGAAGATCTTGAAAAAGCCCTGAAAGAACTGCCCGCGATAAAGCAAAAATTTTGGGATTACGTATACATTCCTGGAGACACTAAAGAAATTAACCAATCGCTTGAGAGGGCGGGACGTCTTGCCGATTTCTTGGAATTTGCAGAAATCATGATTCGAGATGCCCTTACCCGTGAAGAATCCTGCGGTTGTCACCTACGTGAAGAGAGCCAGACTGAAGAAAACGAGGCCAAAAGAGATGATGAAAATTACACACATGTCTCTGTCTGGGAGTACGCTGGCCAGGAAGCAGAACCAAAACTTCACATAGAGCCGCTCTCTTTCGAATTTGTAACCCCATCTCAAAGAAGTTACAAATAGGGTTACTGGCCCCCCGTTATGAGTTGAGCATAGAGACTTTAAATTGAACTCTTAAGGTATAAACAACATGAGCAGCATTAACTTGACGTTAAAAATCTGGCGACAACAAAATAGTGACGCATTAGGACGGTTGGAGACCTATACTCTCGACGCTGTACAAACGGACATGTCTTTTCTTGAAATGCTTGACGTTCTCAATGAAAAGCTGACCAAAGAAGGTAAGGAACCTGTTGCATTTGATCACGATTGCCGTGAAGGTATTTGTGGAATGTGTGGTGCCATTATCGATGGTATCGCACATGGACCTGAAAAAGAGGTCACCCTATGCCAATTGCATATGCGCCACTTTCAGGCTGGAGACACCATCGTGATAGAACCTTTCAGATCACGCGCCTACCCTGTTAGAAGAGATCTGATGGTAGACAGATCGGCCTTGGACCGCATTATCCAGTCCGGTGGGTATGTCTCAGTCAACACAGGCGGTACCGTGGATGGTAATGCTATCCCAATTCCATCACAACAATCCGAACTCGCGATGGATGCCGCAGCTTGTATTGGCTGTGGAGCCTGTGTTGCCAGTTGTCCTAATGGAGCTGCAATGCTCTTTACCAGTGCAAAAGTATCACAACTGGCCCTTCTGCCCCAAGGGCAGGTGGAAAGAAAGCAGCGTGCTCTTGCCATGGTAGCGCAAATGGACGAAGAAGGTTTTGGAAACTGTACCAATTTAAAAGAATGTGAAGCCGTTTGCCCTAAGGGTATATCTATTCGCAACATTGCACGACTCAATAAAGAATACCTACTGGCCGCCTTAACCGAAGGATAATACATCTTCAACCATTAACTGAGAGACCTGCCCCTGCCTTTGTTTGCAGTGTGCAGGTTTTTTTGTTATATGAATGCTATTTTGTACTGCACTTCAACAATTAACCTTCCCCCCCAATTTACCCAATGCTGTTTTACGACGTTATTATTGTAGGAGCTGGACCTGCTGGGTTATCATGCGCTGAAGTAACAGCAAAAAATGGCGCAACCACCCTTGTACTCGAACGGAAAAAGACAATAGGTAGCAAGGTCTGCGCCGGTGGTATTACCTGGAATGGTCTCATTTCAAGACTTAAAGACATTTCTGAGAGAAGCTTTAGAACGCAGTTTATCTACAGCAAAAAACAGAGCTTTACTGTTTCAGAAGCCAACCCAATCATTGCCACTGTAAACCGCGAGACTCTAGGGCAATTGATGACGGACAATGCACGTAAAGCAGGAGCTACAATTCGCCAAAACTGTCATGTCACATCAATTGGAAACAATATTGTAACTATTCTCAACCGAAAATCAGGCGACGTTGAGCAATTCAAATACGGAATTCTTGTAGGTGCTGACGGCTCCTCCTCTACAGTAAGAAAACACCTTCAGATTCCTGTAAATGATTTTGGCGTTGGAATTAACTATATGGTAGATGGTAATTTTCCCACCATGCAGTGGCATCTTAACAGCGACCTTTTTGGAAGTGGTTATTCATGGATATTTCCCCACAGAAACCAAGCGTCAATTGGCGCCTACGCTGATGCAAAATCTGTTAGTGCAAAGTTCCTAAAGCAGTCACTTCACTTCTGGGCACAGGCGAATCAGATCAAACTACCAGAATCTGGGCTTTCTGCAGAAAGAGTGAACTATGATTACAGGGGATACAGATTCCAGAACACTTTTCTCATCGGTGATGCAGCCGGCCTTGCCTCTGCACTGACTGGCGAGGGTATATACCCGGCAATGATCTCTGGTGAAGCCGTCGGCCATGAAATTTGCAATAGAAAAAGACAAGAAGATGAGTTCAAAAAACTCCTAAAAAATCACAAAACGCACAGATTGATGGCCAAAATAGTACGGACCCACCCTGCTGTTTCAACTTGCCTTTCTGAACTTATCTGTTATGGGTTAAAGAAGAATATTATCGATTTTCGATCCGCTGAAATGGCTAACTAACTTTAGATACATGAAAAACAACAACATGCAAGAACGCAAAGCAATGAAAAAAACCTGGATCCTCAATATAATATTTGCAGTTGCATGCATTGGGATTTTCGTTTTCTTACTCCGGGCCCCCGAGGAAACGACCGCTTTTCTGCCAAAAGATGACCTCCATGCCCCATTTCATCTTATAAAAAGCAAAAAAGCAGCGGAGAAAACCTGCCTTGACTGTCATGGCCCTGAAGGTGATGCCCCCCTTCAAGAGGGGCATCCGCCCAAATACAGATGCCTGTTTTGTCACAAGAGGGGATAGACCTAAGCGAGTGAATTATTCACTATCTCGTAAACGTCTTGGGAAAGATCTTTTTGTTCTAAGATACTTTGAAGCTCTCTCTTCATAAGTTGTCTCAATTTTGGTTCGTATTTTTTCCAGTTGATCATTGGCGAGAGTAACCGAGCTGCAATTTGAGGGTTTATTTTGTTCAACGCTATGATTTGAGCTGACAAAAATCGATACCCCTCACCGTTTTCACTATGGAAACGAGCATGATTGCCGCTACAGAATGTACCCACCAGCGATCGTACCTTATTCGGGTTCTTGATGGAAAATGCAGGATGTTCCATTAATTTTCGCACCTCGGACATAACCCCATCAAGCTCCGACAGGGCCTGAATTGCAAACCATTTATCAAGCACAAGGGGATCACTCTTCCATTTTTCATAAAAGTCTTCTAATGATTGGGTGCGAACCATCGTATCTGCATTTGCCAAAAGCGATATGGCTGCGATTGAATCCGTCATATTTGTCGCGTTTTTGTATTGGTCGAGGCACAATAAAACGACATTTTCATCTACAGTTCCAAGGGCCGTGAGATACGATAGACAGAGATTTTTCAAACTGCGCTGCCCTTTCGCCTGTGGCGTTATACAGTAAGGCTCTGTTGTACCATTCTCGTGATAGAGCTTTAATAACTGCTCTTTACATCTCTTTGCTATACTCTTTTTTACAAACATCCTTGCGTTGTGAAGGTGCTGGGGATAGATCACATCCATTTCTTGCGCCAAGGTCGTTTCAGTTGGAAGCTGCAGTGCAAGCGCAACCAAATCCTTGTCATCCATTTCGGCTACAAATGTTTTTTCAATCGCATCAAGGTAAAATTCATCCACCGTTGGCTCTGTATCATTGAGCAATTGCTCTGTAACTTTAAGGATTACTTTTGTTGAAAGCTGATTTGCACAATCCCACCTATTAAAAAGATTGGGATCATTTGCCATTAGAAAGGCGAGATCTTCTTCATTCTGGAATGGCTCCACGCGTACTGGAGAAGAGAAATCTCGTAGAAAAGAGACCACAGGCCGCTGGGTAACACCTTTAAATATAAAGACGTCACTCCTGTCTTTTAACTCGATCACTAGAGGTTGAATAAGTTCCTCACCAGCACTACCCAAAAGCCCAATTTTTATAGGGATGTGGAATGGTAACTTTGTTTCCTGACCTGGGGTCGGTTTGCAACGTTGTTCAATTGCTATTGTATATTCTGAAAGCTTTTCATTCCACTCAGTACTCACCGTAAGAGACGGTGTACCAGCCTGACTATACCAGTTCCTGAATTGTACCAGGTCAACACCCGATGCGTCTTCCATGGCTGACACAAAATCATCACAGGTTACAGCCTGACCATCATGTCTCTCAAAATAGAGATCCATGCCTTTTCGAAAAGATGCAGCTCCAATGAGTGTGTGCATCATCCTGATAACTTCGGCACCCTTATTATATATAGTTGCTGTGTAAAAATTGTTAATTTCAACAAAACTATCGGGACGCACAGGATGTGCCATTGGTCCGCCATCTTCTCTGAACTGTACATTTCTTAGGAGACGAACGTCATCAATTCTCTGAACGGCTCTTGAGTTCATATCTGACGAAAATTCCTGGTCACGAAAAACCGTTAGACCTTCTTTAAGACTTAACTGAAACCAATCCCTACAAGTGACTCGGTTTCCCGTCCAGTTGTGAAAATACTCGTGACCGATAACTCCCTCTATACCGAGATAGTCTTGGTCTGTGGCACTTTCTGGGGTGGATAGAACATATTTTGAATTGAAAATATTGAGCCCTTTATTTTCCATAGCCCCCATATTAAAGTCATCAACTGCGACAATCATAAAGATATCCAGGTCATACTCAAGACCGAATACATCTTCATCCCATTTCATGGACTTTTTAAGAGACGCCATTGCGTGCTCGCACTTCTCCTTATTCCTCTCTTCTACGTAAATCTTAAGATCTACATTACGCCCAGAGCGCGTTGTGAACTGGTCATTGAGGCTGACAAGTTGCCCTGCGACTAATGCAAAGAGATAACTCGGTTTTGCAAAAGGATCCTCCCATACCACAAAATGGCGGTTGGCCGAAAGGTCACCTTTTTCCATGAGATTTCCATTTGAAAGCATAACCGGACATTGCTTTACATCGCCTTCAATTCGTGTGGTAAAAGTGGTCAGGACATCTGGACGATCAGGATAGTAGGTGATTTTCCGAAACCCTTCAGCCTCGCACTGCGTACAATAATTCCCACTCGAACGATACAGACCCTCAAGAGAGAGATTCTTTGCAGGATAAATCACGGTCTCAATATCAAGAGTGAAAAGAGACCCAGGATCACTCAAACGTAATCCTTTTTCATCTATCTCATATTTATCATCAGATAATCGAGTGCCATTGAGCCTAATGGATACTATTTCAAGATCTTCACCATAAAGAAACAACTCTGTGGGTGATCCATCAGGGTGAGGGGTTTGTCTATATATAGTTTTAGCCTTGACCGCCGTCTTGTCTTCAAAAAGCTGAAAGGTAAGGTCTAGTTTTTCAATGATATAGGGAAATGGTTTATAGTCTTTTCTATAAATAGCTACAGGTTGATCAGTTTTCATATGTATTCACTTTTCATCCAGGCGGAGTTGAATAAGAGAAGCGGGTTGACAGCAACTATCATTCACTTATAATTACAGTTAATTTTGATACTAAGCCATCGTAAAAAAATAACATGAACAGAGTAATACTCGAAACGGCATAAGGATCCGTTACGAAATGGATATAAATGAGCAAGTTATTTCGTAACGGCTCCTAAATACAGAAAAACAAGCTAACTCCTTTTATCTAAAATACAACTGAGAAATATTTAAATGATTACAATCAATGACAATTACTTAAAACTGCAAGCATCCTACCTGTTTTCCGATATCGCTAAGCGCGTAACCACTTTTCAGGAGAACAACCCTGAAGTAGATGTTATCAAACTTGGAATAGGCGATGTAACAAAAGGCCTTACTCCAGCATCCATAGAGGCTTTTCATAAAGCCGTTGATGAGATGGCTGAAGATTCGACATTTAGAGGCTATGGACCTGAGCAGGGGTATGATTTTTTGCGGCAGGCAATTGCCGCAAATGATTTCCAGTCCCGTGGAGCCGACATCGCACCAGATGAAATTTTTGTGAGTGATGGAGCAAAATGTGATTGTGGAAATATCCAGGAACTCTTTTCAGAAGATATCACAATTGCTATTCCCGACCCCGTATATCCTGTCTATCTTGACACAAATGTTATGGCTGGCAGAACCGGAACATTCGAAGAAGGAAGATATAAGGGTATCGTTTATTTAGATGCCACTAAAGAAAATAATTTCGTCCCTGCCCTTCCAACAGAAAAAGTAGACCTTATTTACCTATGCTTCCCCAATAATCCAACAGGATCCACGATCTCTAAAGATGAGCTAAAGGCATGGGTTGATTATGCCAAGGCAAACAAGGCACTTATCCTGTTTGACGCTGCCTACGAAGCATTTATCCGTGATGAGAGTCTACCAAAGTCCATCTATGAAATTGAGGGCGCCAAAGAGGTTGCCATCGAGTTTAGAAGTTTTTCAAAGAGCGCTGGTTTTACCGGAACCAGATGCGCGTTCACCGTTGTTCCGAAAGAATGCCTCGCCTACGATAAGGACGGCAACGCACACTCGCTGCATGCTCTTTGGAACAGGCGCCATTGCACCAAATTTAACGGTGTCTCGTATCCGGTCCAGCGCGCGGCAGAAGCTGTTTACAGCGAGGCCGGAAAAGCGCAATGTCAGGCATTGATCGATTATTATATGGAAAATGCAGCCACTGTTTGCAAGACCATGGATATACTAGGATACAAGTATGTAGGTGGAGATAACTCACCCTACATCTGGATTGAAGGGAATATGGATTCCTGGGAATTCTTTGACATGTTACTTAATAAAGCGGGCGTAGTTTGTACACCTGGTGCTGGTTTTGGAAAATGCGGGGATGGTTACATCAGAATTTCTGCATTCAACAGCCATGAAAAGGTAAAAGAGGCCATGGAGCGTTTGACTAAAGCCTTAGCAAAATAACGAGTTCGCCAAATAATAGGGACACTTCAAGGGCAAATCAAAGTGTCCCTATTACCTTGTTTTATAACTTTATTGCCGTTAGTCTGCTGAGATGACAGCGGCCTGAAAATGGATATTCTCCTCCGCCCCATCCATTTGTTCAATCGACACCTCTTTTTTGGTCTTCAGCCAATCAATTACGCCATCTACCAATCGCTCCGGTGCAGACGCCCCTGCAGTAATTCCAATTTTGCACACTCCAGCAAGCCACTTTTCATCTATATCATTATAATCATCAATGAGATATGCTTTCACATCGCACGAACGCGCAACTTCTTTTAACCGGTTTGAGTTGGAACTATTTTTCGAACCAACAACAAAAATCAATTCAGATTTTTCTGCAAGGAGACGAACCGCATCCTGACGGTTCTGGGTGGCAAAGCAGATATTAGAGCGCGGTCCCTGAATACATGGAAAACGTTTTTTAAGAATAGCAAAAATTCCCTCTATATCCCTTTTACAAAGAGTCGTCTGGGTGACATACCCCAATTTTTCAGGATTTTTTATAAGCAGTTTTTCAGCCTCACATTCCGTAGCAACGATTAGCACACCGCCCTCAACCCGCCCGGCGGTACCTTCAACCTCGGGATGATTGTGATGACCTATGATCAAGACCTCAATACCCTGCTGGTGATATTTTTCAACCATCCTGTGGACACTTGTCACCAATGGACAGGTTGCATCAATCGTGCGCAAGCCCAACTCTCTCGCGTAGGATTCCACAGCGAGCGAAACTCCATGGGCACTAAAAACGCAAACCTCTCCTGACGGAACATCTGCCAGATGCTCAACAAATACAGCACCCAGCTCCTTTAGCTCATCGATGACATGTTTATTATGGACAATTTCATGTAGGACATATACCGGTTTTCCGTATTTGGAAAGACTGAGTTTTACCGTCTCAATAGCTCTTTCTACACCAGCACAAAAACCCCTTGGAGAAGCCAGATATACCACGATTTTTTTCGACACAGTCATTACCTTTTATGGATCTAACCCCAGTAAACGGGAAATAAGCCAGGATAAGTGTCCCGAAGGTCTCTCTGTGATCGCTATCTGGCAGTTATGTTAAATACTTAATTTCAAGAGAGTATCCAGCTTTCTTGTTTTTTATGACAGGTTTTCTGGAGTAAGACACTAAAAGTTTGGAACCACAAGCACCGGAACCTTGCACATGCGGCTCACTCTGCGTGCAGTCGAGCCCATGACCCGTATTCCACGAACTTTTCGAGTAGATTTTCCCATAATGATCATATCAGCCTTCGTTTTTTCGGCCAAACGTAGGATTTCTTCACTGGGCTTACCTGCTACAACGTGAACTTTTTTGACAAGCTTTGCATAATCATCATCCATCGCTTCAGATTTATAGAACCCTTTCAAACGTTTTTTCATCCGCACAAGAGTTTCTTTCATTACCTCTTTTTGTGATTCATTTGTTATATCTTTTGTGAGATATGCGCGAATAACAGCCTTAGCTGAATCACTCATTGGCTCGACGACATGAACCATTATAATTTCCGCATCGTACTGTTTTGCCATGGCAAGGGCGTGTAAAAACACAGGAACAGTACCACCACCTAAATCTGAACAGTACAGAATTGTTTTTATGCTAGGACTATTTTTCATTTGTTTCTCCTCTATATTCCACCCTCAAGTGATCTTCAGGGGGGTATTAAAAATGGTTTTCTTTCGAACTACTCAGAAGAGCGAGAGAATATAACCACTTTAAAAAGAATAGAAACAAAAAAAGGCGACCGACCAATGACTTGAAAGCCAATGGTCGGTCGCCTTTAATGTGTACTACTTGATATTTCTAGTTAAATCCCTGTAAATTATCCAAAAGCTCTGGAAGGAATAAAGAAACCTGTGGTACGTAGGTGATAATACCAAGAAAGGTAAGCAGAACAAGCAACCATGGAACACATGCCTTTATAGCCCAACCAATCGAATGGCCAGTAACTCCGGATATTACGAAGAGGTTCAGCCCGACAGGTGGAGTGAGCATTCCTATTTCCATATTCACGACCATAATAATACCGAGGTGTATAGGATCTATTCCAAGTTTTACTGCAATTGGAAATAAAATGGGCGCCATAATAAGTAAAATGGCTGAAGGTTCCATGAAATTTCCTGCTGCAAGAAGGAGCAGGTTAACAACGACAAGAAACATCCAGGGAGAAAGTCCCCAGGAAACTATCAACTCAGCAATATGATGCGGTATTCTCTCTGTGGTGAGGACATGTGCAAATAACATCGCATTCGCAATAATAAAAAGGAGCATGATGCTCACTTTAGAGGCATCAAGAACCACTTTATTTATTTCTTTATCTATAATTATTCGCGGTAGGGTGACTATAATCTGTTTGGAATTACGAAAAATCATCGCAACAAAACCTTCACTATCTTCTCGCCATGGTACCTGTTTCAAAGGTCCCATATCTCTGTAGCCGTATATCGCTACAAGAAATGCGTAAATCGCGGAAACTGCTGCTGCCTCAGTTGGACTTGCGACCCCGCCATAGATTGAACCTAAAACTATGACGATGAGCATCAAGCCGCCGGTAGCGCTAATTCCTGACGCAAAAATTTCACGAAATCCCGCCCATGGTTGACTGGGGATTTTCTTATAGCGAGCTACAAAATATATAACAATCATGAGCATCAAGCCCATCATAAGGCCAGGAATAAAACCCGCCATAAACATGCGTGCAGCCGACACCTCAGTTGCGGCAGCGTAGACAAGCATAACAATAGAAGGAGGTATCAGGATACCAAGAGTACCAGCGTTTCCAATAACACCTGCTGCAAATTCTTCAGGGTAACCGGCCTTCACCATACCAACAATTACAATTGAGCCGATAGCAGCAACGGTTGCAGGAGAAGAGCCAGAGACTGCTGCAAAAATCATACAGGCGATAACCGACGCCATCGCGATACCACCACGAATATGACCAACAAGACTTAAGGCAAATCTAATTATTCGTTTAGCGACGCCACCGGTTGATAAAAAAGTAGAGGAGAGGATAAAAAACGGAATAGCCAAAAGCGTATAATGCTCAGAAAGGGACTCAAATAACTTCAATGCAATTGAAGCAAGTGAGTCGCTTGAGAACATCAAAATTGTACCGATACTCGATAGCCCAAGTGCAAGTGCTATTGGCATTCCCAGCATCATACAGCCAAAGAGGAGTATAAATAGAGCTGCAGTTGTCATAATGCGTCCTCCCCTTCCATTTCTTCTACCAGAGCCATACTTTCCTTGGCCTCATCTGCATGTTTAAAACCATCTGCCTTATCCGTGATAATTGACCAGAGAATAATAAACAGACGAATAATTAAAAAACTGAAACCAACCAACAACATACCGTGGGCAATCCAAGTAGGTATAGGGAGATCTTCTAAATCAATTCCGATCATTTTCATCTTTTTAAGATAAATCCAACTTCCGTAGAAAATGAGACAACAATAAATAATCGCGAGTAGTGCAGCAATGCTACTTAAGCATCTTCTTACAAATCGAGGAAACAACTTGATGAATGAATCCATTCCAATGTGCGAACCTACTTTAAGGCCATAGGATGCGCCAAACAACACAAACCATGCGGACATATGAAGAGTAAGTTCCTGCGACCACATGAAGCCTGAGTTAAAACCAAAACGCATTACAACATCAATAAATACAATAAGTGTTGTCAGAACCAACAAAATGCAAATCACAGCCTCTTCTGCACGATTCATGATACGCATAAACATATTTTACCTCTTACAAAAAATTGTGATGGACAGCTTCAACAAGAAGCTGTCCAGCATTTTCCTTACATATTTGATTTGTAAGCAGCGTCGATCATATCCTTACCGATTTCTTTTTCAAACTCTTCCCAGACAGGCTTCATCACTTCAACCCACTGATTTCTCTCTGCATCATCTAATACTATAATTTCAGTTCTCTTAGAATCGACAATTTGTTGACGATCATCCATGGCCTTTTTGGCCGCAACATCATTTCCAAAAGCAATGGCTTCATCAAGAGCTTTTTTGATAACTTCAGCGTCAGCTTTGTCGAGACTCATCCAAAACTCTTTTGAGGTGACGACCATATAGTCGAGTAGGCCATGATTTGATTCGGTGATGTAAGGCTGAACCTCAAAGAATTTTTTGGAATAGATATTTGACCAGGTATTCTCTTGACCATCGATGGCTTTTGTTTGGAGGAGAGTGAAAACTTCAGAAAATGGCTTCTTGAGAGGAGTAGCATTAACGGCTTTAAATTGCGCTGCAAGTACATCTGAGGACATGATCCTGAATTTGAGGCCGTCAGCATCTGCAGGTACTTTAATTGCCGTACTGGAAGACAGCTGCTTCATTCCATTATGCAGATATCCAAGCCCTACAAGACCCTTCTTTTGGAGGGACGTGAGTAGTTCTACACCCTTTTCACTTTTTTGAAATTTTTCTACAGCAACCATGTCTTTAAAGAGAAATGGCAGATCAAATATCTGAAGCTTTTTAGTGTAGCGGCTAAACTTTGAAAGAGCCGGTGCTCCCATTTGAACATCACCAAGAAGCATTGCTTCAAGAACCTTATTGTCTCCAAAAAGCTGGGAATTCGGGAAGACTTCTACCTGAACCTTACCACCAAGGCGTTCTGCTACCAAATCTTTAAACTTATTCGCCATCTGGCCCTTAGGGGTGTTTTCTGCAACAACGTGGGAAAATTTTATGGTTATTGGGTCACCGGCAAGAGCAGTACCTGTAACAAGCATTGCTGATAAGGTTGCGGTTGCAACAAGAGTTGTAATCGTCCTGAACATAATTTCTTCCTCCGAAATGAGTGTTTGTTATCAATGTCTTTCCAAGACTAGAAAGAAGCATTGAACCTGATCATTCACCAATTAATCTCAATGATCAACGTCCCATGGTGCAAAGAATAGGCCAATACTTTCACAAACAGTTAACCCATTGATTTGATATTTATTTTGATTTTTGTATTAAATAATACTTATAAAAACAGGTCATTTCCCACCAAAACCCAAAAAAAAACAACAATTATCAACATTAACCTGTAATAACAGACTGTTGTATGTCGATTGAGCGTTCGATCGTTTTTGCAACTGGCGGATTCCCGCCGATTACACACCAAACAGCTCACCTCGATTTACAACGACAATTCAGTGCGTTAACAATATATAGAAATAAGCCTCGGACTAAGACAGGAAGGGGGGGCACAGTAAACCCAGGTGGTTACTTGTAATCAGCTTTCTTTAAACCGAATTTTCTCATTTTATCATATAGGGTCTTACGCGGAAGATTCAACACCTCCATCACCTCTTTTAGACTGCCGCTCGAAGACGCAAGTGCCTGCTCTATCATACTTCTTTCAAACATATCGACCTGTTGAACAAGAGACTGATCCTGGTCTTTTTCCTTTCCAGAGAGCATCTTCTCTAAAGACCAATCAAACTGTCGTCCAAGCAGGACATATCTTTCTGTAAAGTTACGCAGCTCTCTCACATTTCCAGGCCATGAGTGTGCAAGAAGGGCGTTCATCTGTGTACCACTGGGCATTGGTACCTCCTGTTGATACCTGTGTCCCGCAACAAGAAGAAAATGGTGAAAGAGAAGAGGAATATCTTCTCTTCTTTCGCGCAAAGGAGGAATATCGAGACAGACAACATTTAGCCTGTAATACAGGTCTTCTCGAAAAGTTCCAGTTTTTGTTGCCTCAAGCAGATCCACCTTAGATGCTGCAACCACCCTTAAATCAACAGGTATGAGACGATTTGAACCAAGTCTTTCAACCGACCTCTCCTGCAGCACCCGAAGAAGGTTAATCTGAACCCGCATCGGCATAGATTCAATCTCATCGAGCAGCAGGGTCCCTCCGTTTGCGTGCTCAAATTTGCCGATACGAGTCGCTTTCGCATCGGTGAATGCACCCTGTTCGTGTCCAAACAGTTCACTTTCCATAATGGATTCTGACACTGCACCACAGTTAATTGCGACAAAATTATTTTTTCTTCTGCTACTGTTTTCATGCAGTGCCCGTGCTACCAGTTCTTTGCCTGTGCCGGTTTCTCCAAACACCAAAATGTCAGCTCCAGTATCCGCTACCTGCGAAATTGTGCTCCGTAACTTTTCCATACCAGGAGTGCGTCCAATTATACGCGGCCCTGGTGCGCTATGTAGCTCTAACTCTCTACGCAGATTCCTATTTTCAAGGGTTAACGCTCTTTTTTCAAGCCCTCGAAAGACGGTTTTGACAAGGCGTTCTGCAGAATATGGTTTTTCTATAAAATCATAGGCACCATCGCGCATTGCCTTCACTGCAATTGAGATATCACCATGCCCCGTAATAAGAATAACCGGTAGATCTCGATCAATCGCCTGAACTTTATTAAGGAACTCCATGCCGTCCATTTGGGGCAAACGGATATCACAAACAACGATGCCTGGCCATTCTCGACTCAGCATCTCCAATCCGTTTTCTGCGCAATCTTCACAGACGACCTCAAGATCCGCTAACTCAAGAGACTGCCTATTTGCCTGTCGGATATGTTTTTCATCATCAATGAAAAGTACTTTTCCTAAAACTGTCATGCCCTACCCTATTTTCTCTAACCTAAATTCGAATCTGGCCCCTGAAGCGGATGGTACATAGACTATTTTTCCACCAAAGTCTCGTACAATTCTGTCACTTATTGTAAGCCCCAACCCTAAGCCCTGCCCTGATTTTTTTGTCGTATAAAATGGATCAAAGATATTTTTTAAATTCTCATCAGTTATTCCGGCCCCTGTGTCTTCCACTGCAATTAAAACCTTTTCATTTTCAACAGAACACGTCAACGTGATTATTTTGGTGGACGTACTCTCCATGGCATGCATCGCGTTGGTAATTAAATTCACCAAAACCTGTTGCAACAATACATTGTTACCACGGACTTCCAAGTTTGAAGGTTCAATTAAAATATTAAGCACCACACCGGCTTTTTTCAGTGCTGGATTAAGTATCTCCATCGCGCCATCAACTACACCATGCAATGGAACAGTAACGATCTGACCACTTGATTTTTTTGAAAACAATTTAAGCTGCACACCAATTTGGGCCATCCTTTCCGTCAACTCAGCTATCTGCTCCAAATTCCACATGGCATCTTGATAACGCCCTTTTTTTAAAAACTGAGTTCCATTATCTGTGTAGCTTCTAATCGCAGCCAACGGTTGATTAAGCTCATGATTTATCCCTGCAGACATCTGGCCAAGTACAGCAAGCTTTGCTGCATGAATTAGTTCTTTTCGTGTTCGTTTGAGTTTAATCTCCGTTTCTTTTCGCTCAATGACCTCTTTTATTAATAGTTCATTTGCTTCAGTGAGTTCCTGGGTTCTTGCCACAACTCTCGTCTCTAACTGCTCATTCGCATCCCGCAATGCGGCTTTAGTATTTTCCTCTATAATTGCAAGGTCCTGTAATCTATAATGGCGTTGCAAGATCAATAAAGTAAGGATATAGCAAACAAGAAAAGCACTGGCGACGATTAGATTTAAAAATAATACATTTTTCTTTATATCAGCAACATCAGTCAGGATATGAACATTCCAGCCAGCCTGTGGCATAAATCGACTCTGTTTCACAACAGCAATGGTTTCATCTGAGTCTTTTTTATGGATGGTCAAAAACTGAAAGGATTGATTTTCGTCAAGGACCTCATCTATCACGGGATCAAATGCGGTTTCAGGATAACGCTTACTTTCGTTTATTCTGTTAAGAGCTTCAGGGGTCAAGGGCTCAAGTGTTTTATATCTCCAGCCCGGATACGTCGTAATAAAAATCACCCCATCGGGATCGGTTACAAGAAAGTTTTCTCCCTGTTGAGCCCATTTTTGTTCTACAGAATCAATACTAATTTTGATTGCAACTGCACCGATAATTTCATCATTCTTTCTGACCGGATAGGCAAAATAGTATCCTCTCTTCGAGGAGGTAACTCCCAGTGCAAAATACCTTCCAAGCTTTCCAGTCATCGCCTGTTTAAAATACGGCCTATAACTGAAATTTCTTCCAACAAAGGGCCTGGACTCCTTCCAATTGCTTGCGGCGATGGTCAGACCATCTCTGTTCATGAGATAAGTATCAAGGGTGTCACTCACCTTGTTAATTGTCTCAAGATATCTATTGAGCGTTTCTATACGCTTTTTTTCATGGGGTGTTGAAAGTGCACGTACAAGAGTACTGTCTATGGCCAGAAGTGCAGGGAGACTCTGGTATTTCTCCAGAACTCCCTGTAAATAATTCACATAGAGATCAAGCCTGGTATTCCCCTGATCTTCCAGATCACTGATACCACGATTGTATGCCCAGTATGAACCCAACTTGAGAGTAAGAGCGAGAAGAAGAGAAAAAAACACTGTCAAGAGAACTATTCGTTTTTTGCGAGATTGTGGCAGCATTTTTTTCATTACAAATGACAATTCATTAAAAAACCATACAGACTCAAGTTACGACAAACTCGTAAATCAAGTTATCGAACTTCAACACCTGTCATTGCTACACTCTTTTTCACTTCAACTATCTCCACTTCATTTCTATGAAAAATTCCAGCAGCAAGGGCCGCGTCGGTATTTGTCTGTGCAAATACATCACAGAAATGTTGCGCTGAACCAGCTCCACTCGACGCGATCACAGGGATGTTGACTACATTTTTCACCTGATTGATAAGCTCAATGTCAAAACCACTATTTGTGCCATCTTTATCTATACAGTTAAGCAATATTTCACCAGCACCAAGATCTTCACAACTCTTTGCCAACTGAACGACATCCAGATCCCGACCTTCTCTTCCACCTTTAACCGTACACTGATACCAACAGTACTCCTCTCCATCAGGCCCTGGATTTAGAGTTTTTATAGCTGCATGGGTTGTGTCAGCAGGAGATTTGACATAAATACGTTTGGGGTCAACTGAAATGACAACTGCCTGCGCACCATAGACAGAAGAAATTTGTTCGATGGAGGACGTTCCAGTCTTTGTACCTGTTTTAAGGTAGTCCTCAACAACATAAACAGCATCGCTACCTATTGAAATTTTATCAGCACCTGATCTAAAATATGCTGATGCCACATCAAGTGATGTGTAGTTATTTCCTTCGGAATCGGTAAACTCGCGAATTCCGCCACCAATAGTGAGAGGAACAAACACGTTTTCAGAAGTCCGTTCCAACACCTCAAGCATCGGTTGGTCTTTCATCGGAAAATCACGGAAGCCGGTAATATTGAGAAAAGTAATCTCATCGGCCCCTTCTTCATAATATCTTTTGGCAAGTTCAACAGGCTTGCCAAGATTTCTCACTTCACCATCATTTCGCACATCATACTGGTCACCTTTGGTCACAACCAGATCCCCATTATCATTGCTTCGAACATCCAAACAGGCAATGATACGTTTTGCAATTTGAGTGGGGGTGGGATCCACAGAAGCCATCGGTGAGTTAATCTCAATGGATTCTTTTTGTGTAAGATACTTGTTGAGTATTTTTAAACCCGCCTCTCCACTTTTTTCCGGGTGAAATTGAAAAGCGGTGACGTTCTTGTGAGAGACAGCCGAAACGAATTCAACACCGTAATCAGTCGTTGTTAGTGTCCAATCACTCTTGAGATTCAAAGGGGCGTGATATGAGTGGACGAAATAGAGTTTCTCTCCATTGTAATCGGCAAAAAGAGGCGATTCTTTATGCAACCGCACCCCATTCCAGCCAATTTGAGGTACCGAGAGTTCCCCTACGGGAAATCGTAAAATTTTGCCCGGTAGAATTCCCAATCCCGCTACACCAGGAGATTCTTCACTCCCTTCGTAAAGTGCCTGCAAAGCGACACAGATTCCTAAAAAATGCTTGTTTTCTTTAATTCTTCTTTGCAATGGCTCAATATATCCTCTTTCGCGCAGGCGATCCATCACGAGCCCAAAACTACCGACACCTGGGAAAATGAGCTTTTCCGCTGTAAAAATATCTTCAGGTTTTTCAACATCAACCACAGACATTCCTAATTTTTTTATTGCATTTCGTACACTACGCACATTTCCAGCGCCATAGTCGAGTAAGGTTACAGTCATTTCAAATCCTTTAAAGCTTCAATTATTTAAATAATATCAGAAATTAATCACTAATAACTTGATAATACCGGCCATTTGCACATCCTTGGCAAAGAATTTTACCATCGCTGAGTACATCTCGACTATCCTGAACCCACTCAGCACAGACCTCACACTGAACCCTTTTCAAGGGTCTTCCCGGCAGATCTTCTTTGGGTATATCAATTTGAACATGTTCAATTTTAAATAACTCGTGTTCAGGCATAACTTTATATGCTTCGAGTTGTCTTGCGTATTTATTATCAATTTCGCCACAATACTTTGAAGCATGATCTCTGGCCTCTTCAAGAGCAGTAATCCGTACGCTTTTCCTGCTTTCAAGATGTACAAAGGTGGCTGCCATAACACCATGATCAAGATATTTCATCGATCTCTTACCAAGACTACATCCAGTAACAGATTGAATCGCATCGGTTGCACATCTGTCTATTTCAACAACTGTATATAACTTCTTTCTGTCTGCGCCCTTTGGATCATCTATGTCTATGAGGGACAATGCAAGCAGACACATCCTCACCCCGATGACTTGTCCTGCACAGATATGTCCGTGAACATCCGTTGAGTGTTTCAATAATTCTTCAAATGATTTCATAAGATTCTCAATATAGTTATAAATAGCGGGACGATCTTTCTTTTAATAAGCAGGAACATTTCAATTGATTATGACTCTTTTGCGAGAATTTTCACCACTTTCTTCAAAATAAACAAAAAAAAGGGTCGATCCTCACAAAGAGGAACGACCCATTTTTCAACTTCCAACTATTAAAGCAAAAGGACAGCTATTAATCCAACCTCACCAGTTTTGCTTAAATAACTGAATAAATCCACCTAACGATGTACACCTACGATGCAAACAGCTACAATATTCAGGTCGAAATTAAACAAGAATTAGTTGATAGCTTCAGACAGTTTGCTACCAGCTTTGAACTTAACAACTTTCTTTGCTGGGATTTCAATTGTTTTTCCAGTCTGAGGATTTCTTCCCTGACGAGCTTCACGATCTGAAACAGAAAAAGTTCCAAAACCGACGAGAGTAACCTTGTCACCTTTATTCAGGCTTTCAGCAATAGCTGCAAGGGTACCGTTAAGAGCTTTCTCAGCTGCTGCCTTGCTGATATCCGCGGCACCTGCGATACTTTCAATAAGTTCCTTCTTGTTCATGAATTCCTCCCTGCTTAATCATCTTTTTGCTTATGTTTCCGGGCACTAAACGGCCCACTATCCAATAAACTTTGTTTTGCTTCAACTCTTCTCAATTGTCAATAAAAATCAGATAGATTTTTATATAGACATACAAACAAGAATGGTACAACCCTTTATATTCGGGCCATTACATCTATAACAAGGCACCATAATTGAATCTAAAATCAGAATCAAGCAATAAATTATACTTATTAGAATTAGTTATCATTTTTGGGGATAACTTTACCTTTCCGTTAGGTCTAAGAAAATTTTCTTGAACCCAAGGCTATAAAACCTATGCTGAATAGCAGCTCGCACATCATCTTTGACAAAAGCTACACAATCACCTCTCGTGAGTTCAACAAATGCAATGTCGCCATCGATTTTAACCCTACAGCCTTTAAATCCCAATTGTTGAAGATAATCTTCGGATTTTTCGATGGTCACTAATTGCTTACTTGTAATATCAACTCCTTGCTTCACACGCGTTGCTAGGCAGGAGTTAGAAGGCAAGGCAAAATTAACAAGCCCTTTGTTTTTGGCTAAATTACGAATTTCCTGCTTAGTTAATCCTGCCTCTACAAGTGGAGTATGCACGTTGAGCTCCCTTATAGCTCTTAGGCCAGGTCTGTTTTTTTTGAGGTCATCGACATTGGTCCCGTCGGTCAACACAAAACCGTTCTCTTTTCGGAGCTCATCGAGCAATGTAGAATACATGCGTTTTTTGCAGAAATAACATCTCTTCTCATTATTAATGATAAACTCTTTCCACGTTAGTAGATAAATACCTATTTCATTTAACGTTATGGCATCTTGAAAATGACGATGAAAAACGCTCCTCATATTTGCAATACTTTGAGCCGAATTCACAACGCTAACACAATTATATGCCAATACATTTTCAGAACCTAAGGTATCAATTGCCGCATAAAGCAAAAATGTTGAATCAATACCTCCAGAAAAGGCTACTGCAGTCCGCTTATGCCCTAAAAGTATTTCTTTTAATTTAAGATATTTTGTCTCAGCCACACACATAAATACTTTTCCTTGTACCGTTTGAATCACACGTCCTTGTGAGGTTTCACATCTAAGCCCTAATCATGGTATTGCTGTCACATATTAACCATTTCTCGCCCCACTCAGAACAAATGCAACCTTGATACATATGGACAATTTACGATACTATAGCTATCTTTTGTGGCTTGACATAGCAAATTCTTTGCCCTAGGGTATGAAATTTTATTAGGCAGTATTACTTACGTAAAAAAACACGGATGAACAGCATGAAACCAGACCAGAAAAAAGAACTCGTCACAGTTCGAGACAATATTGATTCAATTGACAACCAAATCCTTAGCCTACTTAAAGACCGTCTTAACTGCGCAAAAGAAATAGGAAGGATAAAGGACGGAGACAATCGAGCCAAGTGGGATCCTCTTCGAGAGCGACAAATTTACGACAGACTTATTGAAGATAATCAGGGCCTTTTCCCTCGTGAAGCACTCAAATCCATTTTCCATGAGATTATAACAACGTGCAGGTTGTCTCAAAAACGTGCAGCTGTTGCTTTTTTAGGTCCTGAAGCGACATTTAGTCACCTTGCAGGCGTTAAATACTTCGGACACTCAGCAGATTACAAGGCAATGGAAACTATCGACGATGTTTTTGCTGAGGTAGAAAAAGGACGAACACAATATGGAATTGTCCCTGTTGAAAATTCCATCGAAGGAGCTGTTTTTTCAACTCTGGACTGTTTTATGAAATACAAGGTACAGATCTGTGGTGAGGCACAGATTGATATCAGCCATAACCTGGTGTGCAGGTCTGGAAATATCAAAGACATCCAAACTGTAGCTTCCCATTCTCAACCACTTGCTCAATGTAGGGAGTGGCTGAGAAAACATCTTCCAGCGGTACCTACACTTCCGGTTTTTTCGACTGGTGCGGCTGCTCAGATGGCAGCAAATAACCCCAACATTGGAGCCATCGCCTCCTCTCTTGCAATAAAAACCTATGAACTTCAGGTCGTTGTGCAAGGAATAGAAGACTATAGAGGCAATACAACACGGTTTCTCGTCATTGGAAAACAGTCCCCCTCCAGAAGTGGCGTTGATCGAACCTCGCTACTCATTGGCCTCATGGACCGACCTGGGGCGCTCAATTCCGTACTAACCGCATTATCTCAAGAAGATATCAACCTCGCAAAGATTGAATCACGTCCAATTAAAGGAAAGCAGTGGAAGTATTTATTCTTTATCGACATGCTGGGTCATATCGAAGACCCCAAAATACAAAGAGGATGCGAAATACTCAAATCTCAATGCTCATACTTTGAGTGGCTGGGCTCCTATCCTCAAAACGACATGTCATCCACCAATTCGTGACATTCTCCCTGAGCAACCCGCTTTTTCTTCTACCCCAAGCTCATCTTGCAACATGTGGCCTTGGGGTTTGTTAAGAATCGTCTGCCGTATACTATCTACAATATCCTGATCGGTTCCACCTGAACGTATGAGGTTTTTGAGATCTGTCTCCGAATCTCTTAACAAACAGGCCCTTAGGTGACCTTCAGACGTGAGTCGAAGTCTATTGCACTTATCGCAAAAATGATGGCTTATTGGGCTGATAAATCCCAGAGAACCGGACTTACCGTCTGGCGCATGTAGATTGTACATCCGCGCAGGTCCCGCCCCATATTGTTTTTCAAACGGTGTCAGAACACCTTGAGACTTTACCATATCCCTAATAGAATCAGCCTCTATGAATCGTTTTTTCTGCCAGCTGTTCTTGTCGCCTACCGGCATAAATTCAATAAATCTTACCTGAAATGGATATTCGAGTGCCAGACGAGCAAAATCTACGAATTCATCGTCGTTAACCCCTTTCATGGCTACAACGTTCAGTTTGACATTGAAGCCAAGATCCTGGGCCAACATAAGCCCACTCCAAACATCATCGAACTTATCCCTGCCTGTAATTTTTTTAAACTTTTCACGCTGCAAGGAATCTAAAGAAACGTTTATCTGGTGGACACCACTTTCATAGAGTTGTGCTCCATATTCCTCGAGCAATACACCATTGGTTGTAAGGCGAATCTGATCAAGCCCCTGCACCTTATTGAGGCAACTAATAAAATCAAGGATCCCCTTTCTAACGAGCGGTTCCCCGCCAGTAAGCCTGATTTTATTCATTCCAAGAGATACGGCAAGTTTTACAATGCGCAATAACTCTTCATAGCTAAGCAGATCTGAGTGTTCCAGAAAATTGCCGGATTTGACCTGGGTTTCTGTTTCTTCTCCATCTTCTGGCATGCAATACATACAGCGTAGGTTGCATCGGTCTGTTACAGAAAGGCGCAGATAAGAAATGGTTCTTGAAAACTGGTCGACAAGAGGTGAAATAGTTTGTATTTTTTCGTTCACGATAATCAATTCATTGTAAAAATTCTCTGAATAGCCCTATCTTGATTCGAGCTCATATACAATTGTTCGAGTCCACTTTTAACATAAAATCAAATTCACTCAACCAGAAATTAGACCAATGCTCATTTTAGGTATAGAAAGTTCCTGTGACGACACATCGGCCGCCGTGCTCAAAAAAGACCTTGTGTTATCAAATATCCTCTCTAGTCAAGACAACATCCACGCTAAATTTGGGGGCGTAGTACCAGAACTTGCCTCACGCCAACATCTTCAAGCTATTAATCCCACGGTTGAATCAGCACTTGAAAAAGCCGGGGTACAACTATCTGATATAGAGCTCATTTCAGCGACACAGGGCCCAGGACTCATTGGTTCACTTCTTGTTGGATTTTCATACTCTAAGGCGCTCTCCCACGTTAGCAAGATTCCATTTGTTGGAGTTGATCACATGGCAGGGCATATACTCTCAATACATCTCAACAAAAATAAACCTCAATTTCCATATATAGCACTGGTTGCTTCAGGGGGCACATCCTCTATTTATCATGCAAAAAGCTATACTGATTTTTCCTGTTTAGGTCGTACCCGCGACGATGCCGCAGGAGAGGCCTTTGATAAGGTGGCAAAACTTCTTGGTCTCCCCTACCCCGGAGGACCACATGTATCTAAACTTGCAAGAGATGGCGACCCAACTGCCATCAAATTCCCAAGGGCATGGCTTGAGGAGGATTCATTAGATTTTAGCTTTAGCGGCCTCAAAACTGCTGTTTTAAATTATGTGAACAAGATGAAGACACAAAATATATCAGTTAATATCCCTGACATTTGCGCCTCGTTTGAAGCGGCAGTAGTTGACGTACTCGTTAACAAAACCATAAAAGCAGCTAAGATACATAATGTGAAAACTATTGCCCTTGGAGGAGGAGTTTCGGCAAACCTTTCCCTCAGAACACAATTTGAAAAACGATGTCTTGCTGATAATCTTCATTTTTTCAGCCCACAAATTGATTTTTGTACCGATAATGCTGCAATGATTGCCCTGGCAGGGTATTATGCGTTCTTACAACATGGTCCGACAGGACTTGAACAGGACGTATACTCGCGGTCCCATCTTGGCTGAGCTAGGCTATGAAACCACTTAATAACATAAAGAGATTCATCCGATATAATCTAATAAGAATTAAAAGATTAAGTGGCAACCCACGTGCACTGGCAGGCGGAATTGCAATCGGTGTCCTTATCGGACTAACACCCACTATGCCGCTGCATACACCTCTGATAATAAGCCTTGCACTTATCACCCGCACTTCAGTTATTGCTGGAATTATAATGAGTTGGCTGATCTGTAACCCTCTGACGTTTTTCCCTATATATTATATATCCGTTGCCCTTGGAAATTATCTTACGCCCTATGAGATTAATTTTCAAAAAGTACAGATGCTCCTCACGCAACTTACGGATGGAAGTGGATTTCAGGCATCAATCAATATACTAGCGGCTCTGGGAATTGAAGCTATAATCGTTTTACTCGTAGGAGGATTTGTTTTTTCTTTACCTTTTTCGTTTCTCAGCTATTATCTTGCCGTACCCTTTTTCACTAAAAGACAAGAAAAAAGGATCAAGATCACACTTGAAACCACCAATACGCTATAAACAGCATTTCACATTTACTTATTAACATCCTATGTCCAAATATGGTCGTCAACCCTATGACACCCTGAAGTCCAATAAACTCGCACCCAAAAAACGATTAGGTCAAAATTTTCTTGTTAATAGAAATACGGCAAATGCGATAGTACGTGCTGGTAACATCACCAAGGACGACATTGTTCTTGAGGTCGGTGTTGGCCTCGGAGCCCTGACGACACCTCTTGGAGAAGCTGCTCAGCATGTTATAGGCTATGAAATTGATAGTGGAATTGTACGACTACACGAAACAGAACAAGATCTTCCTGATAATGTAACCCTTGTTCATCAGGACATATTAAAAGCGGATTTTGATCATATTTATGAGCAGTGCGGAGGTCCCATAAAAATCCTTGCTAACCTGCCCTACTCCATATCCAACCCATTTATATTTAAATTAATCGAGAATTCCCACCTCATTCATTCTGTCACTGTTATGCTCCAGAAAGAAGTGGCTGAAAGGCTGAGCGCAGAACCTAACACAAAGGACTATGGTGTTCCGACAATACTTCTTGGTAGTTGCGCTACTGTCCAGAAGAAACTCACACTAAAACCCGCTGAATTCCATCCTCGCCCGAAGGTCGATTCTGTTGTAATCTTTATTGATTTTTCAAAAAACAGGATTGAGCCAGGCACGCCCTCTGATTTCGACAGAAACATTTTTACCAAGATTGTTAGAACAACATTCAATCAACGCCGAAAAACCATTGCCAACACATTACAAGATGCAGGAGTATTTGGCCATCATGGTAAAGAATTCAAAGACCTTAACAAGGAGATGACCTTGACCGCTCTTGAAAAAGCAGGCATCCCACCACAGACAAGACCAGAGGCTCTTACAATAAGTAGATTTATAATCCTAACCAAAACTATTGAAGCCCTTTGTAACGAGCAAGGCTGAAAAAAAAGATACAGTTTTACCTTTTTCTGTCACAACATTTGCAAAATAGTTGAAAATATGATCAAAATTGTAGCATACAGGTTATTTTAAAGGGCCAATTATTCATAACTTCTGCGGAGTTATTCTATAAACATCATGGTAACAGCACTAGAGCAAAGTAGTCCCAATAAATTCGTCATATACAGTCATGAACAGGCTTTTCACCATATGACCCAAGTACGTTCTGATAAACAACAGGAACTGTACATTAAAACAGACGAAGCTCTTTTTCACCTCTGGGACGCTAACTGCCTTTCAATAGATGATCAACACAGAGAAGAATACCTGGCATTTCTACCCCATGTTTTTGACCTCCTCATGAAAAATGATGAGGGATCCGAGCTCATAGATTACCTCGTATTCATTGAAGAATCCCAGTATGGTGTTGCCAAAGGTGACAACCTTGCCCTCGAAAGAGCCTCCAGACTCGTCAGTCTCCTGCTGGATTTCAAAGAACATCTGAGCTAAAACTCTTCTCTACCCCATAATCCATTCCACTTTCCACAATATCTCTCTGATGATTTAATTATTTTAATATTTTTAGTGACGTTTCCCACATTTTATAAAAATGTGGTTTAATAATTAGGTCAGAGTATATATATTCTACTTGTCTAGTAACAACCTCTCTATCTCTACAGGGTCATACGATATATTATGAATAACTCGTCTCATAAATACAGTAAGGGTTTCATTGATATTCCGACGGTGTCGGTCCCTCCGCATCCACAATGGCCTGCGCTTACACCAAAAGAAGAAACCAAGCTTAAAAATAAGATAAAAACACTCCTCAAACGTGAAAATGCCGTACTGGTAGCGCATTACTACACCCAGGGAGTCCTGCAAGATCTTGCAGAAGAAACCGGAGGTTGTGTCGCTGACAGTCTTGAAATGGCACGCTTTGGTAAAGAGCACTCGGCAAAGACTCTCGTTGTTGCAGGTGTACGATTTATGGGGGAAACCTCGAAGATCTTAAGTAACCATAAGCGGGTCATCATGCCGGATCTGGACGCCACATGTTCTCTGGATGAAGGTTGCCCCTCCGACGCTTTTAATGCATTCTGTAACGACCACCCAGATCACACCGTTGTGGTATACGCAAATACGAGTGCAGAAGTAAAGGCGAGGGCCGACTGGGTCGTTACTTCCGGTATTGCATTACCCATCGTAAAGCACTTGGCTGAAAGGGGAGAGAAGGTACTTTGGGCACCCGATAAACACTTGGGAAGATATGTACAAAAGCTGACCGGTGTAGATATGATCCTTTGGCCAGGATCCTGTGTGGTACACGAAGAATTTCGTACCGTTGCCTTGGAAAGGCTACGAAAGATCCACCCCGATGCAGCGGTTTTGGTACACCCGGAGTCAACAGAAAGTGTCGTTGCTCAGGCCGATGTTGTCGGATCCACCACTGCTCTCATTGAGGCCGTTGCCACCATGCCCAACAAAGAGTTTATTGTCGCAACGGACGCTTCTATTTTTAACAAAATGAGACAGGTCGCACCGGATAAAATCCTTATGGAGGCCCCAACCGCGGGAGAGGGAGCAACCTGCCAAAGTTGTGCCAACTGCCCATGGATGGGTATGAACTCGCTACATAACCTTGCTGAGGTTCTGGAGCACGGCACAAATGAAATTCATATATCAAAAGATCTAGCCGAAAAAGCAAAAATTCCAATTATGCGCATGCTCGATTTTGCTAAAGCGTTAAAGAAGTAACTGGACACCAGTTGAGGAGCCGTTACGAAATAACGTGGCCATTTTTTATATCCATTTCGTTACGGATCCTTATGCCGTTCCGAATATTACTCTGGCCATGTTATTTTTTTACAATGGCTAAACAGCCAGTCATTATAGCTGGCTGTTAGTGCACTCCAGCCAAATTGTTCCGTGAGCTCTATGGCTGTACCTTTTTCCAGCTGTTTGTTCCTGGCGACAAGTTGTTTCAACTGGGGAAACAAGTCCCCATCCTCATAGAGATATTTTTGGGGGAATAATTCCGGGTAAGAAAGTCGCTTTGGTAAAAGTGGTCTACACCCTGCTCGCACAGCTTCAATAATCGAAATGCCATAAAATTCATGGGTTGATGTTGAGACAACTATTGTTCCTTTAACGAGTTGCTCTATATATCTCTCGTACGATTCAGCAAATCCAAAATGAATAATTTCATCACTAAATTCCTCTTTTGCTCTCTCAAAACAATCTGGACTCTGACGAAAGGACTGACCAAGTACAATGAGGTGAAATTGCATCTTTTGCTTCTTTAACGACTGTAGTGCAAAAAAGAATTCTTCCGGATTTTTATCATGTTCCCACCTGTGGTTCCAAACAATAGTTGGTGCAGACAGGGTATCGTCACTTGCGACTGCATCAATCCCTGAGAACTCAATACCAGGATATATCACCACGCTTTTGCCTTTCAGGTCGTCGATGATACGACTTAATTTCATATCTGAGGCAAATTTCAGATATCGACTGCAACCATCCATAAAACTTGAACGGTTAAATTCAGAGTTAAATGCAATACTATCAGCCGCCATCGCAGAATTGAAATTAATAGAAGTAAAATGATAAAGACTCGTGTCTTTCGTACGGTTTGGATAAGCAAACTGATTCTCATGAAAATACAGGCAAATTTTAGCACTATTGTTCCAGCCTTCAAGTCTGCATGTAAGTGAGCGAAAAACAGCAACATCGACAAAAGTCGAACAGATAACAGTATCAAAACACCTTTCATCACAGCCGAGGTTACTCAACTGTTCCATAAACCACTGGGCGGACAATTGCATCCGCATCTTCCATTTACGCGCAGGAAGCGTCAGTAAGGTATAATCCGCATGAACATTATCCATCACCCCTTCTAGAAACATTTTATGGGAACCGCCAAAGTACGGCTCAAGTATCAGGACTTTTCTCATTTGTTTTCTCTATAGTTTCATTTAATATTTTCGCAAAGGGTACAACCGATTGAAATCTATATCCACAGCCCGAAGGAAGCCCACCCCCACAGAAAATCAGATTTTTATCTGGAAAATCCCTACAGAATTGAAATCTGTTGCTATAGTCTCCACATTTTCCATCATCAGAAAGCAATGTGCAGGCAAACAGTAAATACCCGTTGTTGTCTGTACCGATTATTTCAAAACATTTGTATTGGGGATTAGCACTCACCACCACCGCAAACTTTTTTTTGCTTCTTATCCAACCGTTACCATCATCTAGGGAAAGTCTGCGGCAACAGTCGCCACAGCAGTGACAGGATCCACCAATAATTATTTCCTTTTTGCGCAGCTTTAAAATGATATAGTGTGTAAATCCTACGATTGTAAAATCCTTGAGACTTTGAATGACTCTTGCAATTCTTTTTTTCATTATTCAAATTGTTTTAGATTGTAATATATAATTAGAATAGTATGCGACTGCCGTGTCAAAACGGTTTTTTTTGTTATTAACGGTACTTAGCCTTTCAAGTATCTACTGAATCGAGAATAGAAACATCTTTACCACTCGGGATAGAAATCATGCTACAACACATTAAAACAATGCCCTGGGCTGTCGTACTCGTCCTCTGTTTAACTCTGGGCCTCGCACCATTTAGTCCTCAACCACACCTTCTGGAAAAGCTTATTCTCCTAAAGAACGGACAACTCAATTCATTGATTGATATTTTTGATTTTTTAATGCATTTAAGTCCATTCATCCTTCTTCTCATTAAAACAACTGTACACTGGAAAAATAGTCACCGATGAAAGAACAAACACCGATCCAATCACTTTGTCCATGTGATAGTGGAAAAGAATACTCAGCCTGCTGCCTTCCAATATTGACGGACCACAAACTTGCACTCACTGCAGAAACGCTGATGCGATCCAGATACACTGCATTTTCCCAGGAAGACACGGATCACATTCTGAGGACATGGATACAAAACAAGCGCCCGAGCGCTCTAAACTTTGCCGACAATCCGGTAACATGGATAGGTCTTGTCATTAACAATACAGTAGAAGGTAAAGAAACTGACACGAAAGGACAAGTAGATTTCACTTCAACCTACATTGAAGATGGGCAATTATGTGCCCTTGGCGAAATAAGTAATTTTTCAAAAATAGATGGTCTCTGGTACTATGTGAATGGGGTATGCGAAGTCACTAAAAGCAAGATCGAGCGAAATCGTCCCTGCCCTTGTGGGTCCGGGAAAAAATTCAAACGATGCTGCCTTATGAAGTGATGTCAATTATGATGGACTCGTAAAAAGTTAATTCGAAGTCTTTTGATGGCTATGAAAAAAGGCTGATATAGTAGGCGTGGTATTTGGATCGTATTCTCAACTATACATGTGGTATGTTGAGATTTCGATCCAAACCCACAACGACGTAGATCGGACTTTTTACGACGCCATCAATTATCTCAAGCTTTACAATTAAGTAGAGAAACGACTTTATCAAGGATGAGATTAGCCGTTGCATCTTTCGAGGTGAGTGGCAGTTGTTCCGCACAGACCTCATCAATTAAAAGCACCCTGTTTGTATCCGCTTCAAAACCACTGTTTTCTTTAGATATGTCATTAACGGCTATAAGATCCAGGTTTTTTCTGTGCAGCTTTTTTCTTCCCTCGGCTTCCAAGTTCTCACTTTCTGCAGCAAAGCCTACGAGCAAGGTGCCCTTTCTCTTGTTTTCTCCTAGTTCCAGGAGAATATCACGGGTCTGGGTCAATGGTAACGAGAGCTCAATCTTGTCTTTTTTAACCTTCTGACTAAATTGATTTTTGGGTCGATAGTCAGCAACAGCTGCTGCTTTTATCACGACATCTGAATCATCGGCTTGCGACATAACAGCATCATACATTTCCATGGCACTATTTACCCGAAGACACTGCACACCCGTTGGCCACAATAATGATGTTGGACCACTGACAAGAGTAACCTTTGCCCCTCTTCTCCACGCGCACCGTGCAAGCGCATACCCCATTTTCCCGGAAGATCTGTTGCTGAGATATCTGGCCGGGTCTATCGACTCACGGGTGGGACCTGCAGTAACCAGAAAATGCTTACCAATTAAATCCTGCTTACTTAGTGCTTTGGCGATATGTTCTTTTGCAACCTCCCATTCAGGTAAACGCCCCTGCCCTTCTTCCTTACAGGCCATCATCCCAGAATCTGGATTTACAACGGTGCAGCCCATATCCTTTAACTTTTGTATATTGCTCTGCGTCGCCTTATTGCTGTACATTTTGCTATTCATTGCAGGAAAGATGAGAACCGGTGCATTGGTGGCAAGTACTGTCGTGGTAAGTAAGTTGTCCGCGAATCCTCCAGCAAGTTTTGCTATGCTATTTGCCGACGCGGGCGCAATAATAACGATATCCGCTTCACGGCCAAGGTCAATATGGGCCATTGAGTGATACTGCTTGCCTGCAAACATCTCGGTATGAACAGGATTTCCAGACAGAGCTCCAAATGTAAGCGGAGTTACAAATTTCTCAGCGGCACGACTCATGACAACATGGACAAGAGCCTCTTCTTTAGCCATGTCACTCACCCAAGTGGCAACTTTAAAGGCGGCAATCGATCCGGTAACCCCAACAACTATGTTCTTACCCGCAAAAACTGACATAATTTATCTCATATAAAAATGAATCTAACGACAGTTAATAGGCACCCTTTCCAACAACCATACAATAGACGGTTTTAATAATGATCTTGATATCAGTCCACAATGAAAAATTGAGAATATACCAGTCATCGAGTTGCACCCGTTCTTCATAGGCTTCAACATTGGATCGTCGCCCCACCTGCCAAGGGCCTGTAATGCCCGGTTTCATAGAGCAATACCGTCCTGCACTCTCTTTATAAAAGCCATTGAGTTCTTTTCCAATAATGGGCCTGGCCCCTACAACACTCATATCTCCGCGAATAACATTTATAAATTGAGGAAATTCGTCCAGGCTCGTTCGTCGTAGAAATTTTCCAATACGTGTAATCCTCGGATCATTTTTAAGTTTATAGCTTTTTTCCCACTCTTCTCTCAGGTTTTCGTCTTCTTCTAAAAGTCTCTCAAGTTCTTTATCCGCATCAACTCTCATCGTGCGAAATTTCAGACAATTAAAGAATTTACCAGCTGAGGTAATTCTTTTATGTCTGTAAAAAACAGGGCCGCCATCATTGAGTTTAACGAGAGCCGCTATACAAAGAGTGAGCGGTAGCGTACATATCAGAATCATAATGGAAAAAATGAGATCAAAGCTTCTTTTCCATTCGGTATTAGGATTAAAGTTGAGTATGAGCAAGCTTCCCAACGATTGCATTTCAGCATGATGTAAGCCATACAGATACAGGTCAGGAACAAGAAATATTCTCGCTCCGAGAGATCTACATTCTCTTAATATTTTAAAGATCTTTTTTTCAGCGCGCATAGGGAGTGCGATATAAACGTAATCAATATCCTGAACTTCGAGATAGTCAGTGATTGCATCAATATTACCGAGAATAGGCTTCCCTAAGACATCTTCATAGTCATCTTCATCAATCTTGTCGTCAAAGAAACCGAGGACTTCAATACCTGCCCAGGGCATAGTTTCTAATTCTTTAACAAGATTTACCCCAAGATCACCAGCACCTACAATAACTGCTCTTCTCAGGTTTTTACCTCTCATACGAAACATCCTAAGCAATTTTCTTGCCGCAAGATGAATGCAAAAAATAAGTACTGGAGTGGTTAAGGACCAGATAAGAATGACAACACGGGAGTAAGCAATCGAAATTTTAAAAATAAAGAAATAGAAGAGAAGTAATCCAATAACAGCGCCCCATGCCTTTAAAATGACCATGAATTCAAGAAAGAATTTCCAGCCACGCCATGACCTGTAAAGCTGAAACGATTGAAAGCTAATAAACGTCAGAACAAATGTTATAACCAACAATTCATTGTAATAGGAACTCCAGGGAACCCTGTACCAAAACACAAGAAGTGTGAGATACCCTACAACAACAAGACAGTCGACAAGATGAAGTAATCTTGCCATAAGAGAGCTTTGCTCCCGTAAATTCGTTGATAACATAATATATTAATTGTCTGAGTTGTTACATACTATAGCAGGCCCACTGTTACGGTTAATCTTCAACCCCACCAGCGTCTGTTTAAGCTCAATGTAGAGCAAACCTTTTTCGGCAGTTTATAGTAAATACGCCCCAGTTTATAGCCTGTAAATTTGACGACATTTCGCACGAACCAGTCAAATATTAGGGTGTGTTTTTTTTGTGAGATAATCTCATCTAATGCAGAGCGGACATATTTCATTCCAACCCCTTCTGCATGACCATAGGTCTCTAATAACCATTTTTCTGTGCTATGTAGTACCCCAATATCAAACGACCGCCTAAATTCTTGACTATAAAGGTAATTATGGCTGTGATACACCGCCGCTTCACCGGCGTAATAGACACTACTGCCTGCCATCAAAAGCCTCCCAAGGGTACATGTATCCTCACCAAAAATCAATCCGTTCTTAAAGAAGCCGACGGCAGACAATGGTTCTTTTTTATACGCAGAAAATGAGTTTGATATAAATATTGTTTTAAGACCAAATTCAGTCCGATCGGCAAAACTCCGTATTTCAGACTGTTGGGGATAATTAAATGATCGTAAATGTGCCGCAAGGAGTGATGCATCAGCAGAAGGCAACTGCCGTCCGTATGCACAACAATACTCAGGTTTCTCAACCAGTGGTTCAACCATTTTTTTTAACGCCTCAGGGCTACTTAAAATAGCGTCCTGAGTAAAAAACACGAGAACTTCCCCTTTGGCTTCTTGGGCAAGCAAGGTGCGGGTTCCTCCATGGTCAAAGTCATCACGGGAAACATGTATAACCCGTGCACCATGTTGAGTACATATTTCTACCGTTTTGTCATCGGAGGCAGAGTCAGCCACCAGTATCTCATCAACAGCTATATCCTGCATAGCCAGGGCTGCAAAGAAATCTGGAAGCGTAGCCGCGCCATTTAGAGTTGGAACTAAAACAGATATTTTATTTTGGACAAGAGCACTCATTGGCATTTAAACTCGTATATACTCTCACCCAGATGCACAGGAGAAGCAATTGAATATAGTAAAAAATCGTTAACCTTGAAAAACTCGTACAAATTTAATTCGAAGTCTTTTGATGGCTATGAAAAAAGGCTGATATACTAGGCGTGGTGTTTGGATCGTATTCTCAACGATACATGCGGTATGTTGAGAGTTCGATCCAAACCCACAACGACGTAGATCTGACTTTTTACGACGCCATCAACCTTGGTTTGCTAATAAATGTACAGGACTCATACACTACATACGAAACAGGCGGACAGCTAAATATTTAGTAACTGCAAATATCATAAAAATAGAAGGATGTCTTACATATAACTTAACTTCATTTTCTGCTGAATAGAGACGTTTTTCATACGTTACTCTACTTCTATCCTCATTCCATCCCCTACAGTGATCAGCAATTATTTGTGGTGCATAAAGTAGCTTCCACCCTTTTCGGCGGATTCGAAGACTCAACTCGATATCTTCTTTGTACAAGAAGAAACGGCTGTCAAAGATTTCATCTTTAAATAAGGTAAGTGCCCCCATGTTACAACACATTAGCGCTCCGCAGATTGCAGGAACCACTTCAATGTTATCGTACAGACCTCTATCCACCTCACCATGGCCACGGTCATACCATCTGCCATACCACTTTCTGAAAATTCCTGTGGAATCGAGAAACCCTGTATTCTGCTCGGCCACAGGATCATAGCCGAGGAGCTTTCCTGTTACACAACCAACATCTTTATGTTCTTCATAAACAGCCAGCATCTCATGAATGGCATTTTCATGGAGGAATGCATCTGGATTCAAAAAAACAACGATATCATCATTACCAGGAGCAAGCGACTGAAAGCCAACATTATTAGCTTTTCCAAAACCAACATTATCAATTGGTATTACAACAACCCCTTCCTGACCAATATTTTCAAGATAATCAATTGTATCAGACCCACAGTCAACGATGGTTATGGTGTCAACAGGGTGTTTTTGCCCAGCGAGAGCCGCAAGACATAAAGGCAATTCTCTATATGAATTATGTGTGACGACTATGACATGAACGAGAGGGGGCATAATAACGAATAAATCGTGCACTATAAGAGGTGTTAGCCCGCATTTCTCATCAGTTCAGGTGGTGTTAGCTTCGAAGTTTTTACCTGTAGATCATAGTGGACTATATTTACAGGTAAAATACTGAAGAAGATGGCACCACATGGACTGACCTTTGGTGAGCATTTTGCTCGATATCACAACAATTTTTCGCAATAAGCATTAACCTGTTTTCACAACGTTTTTAGCTGTGTCGACAGAATGCTCATGAGAAATGCGGGTTAGAAAAATAATTTACAATACATTTGCAGCAACGAACTGCCCTTACCTTCAAAGGACCTTCTTGAAATAATTGATTCTACAGCATTTTTTTCAGCATTTACAATCTGTGTAGCCAGGTCGCCATCATCAATTTTACTCTCAGAGCCGAGTAGTGCTCTGCGTTTAGGTAGAAAAATTGTTATATTTTTAAACGCCTCGTAGATACCTTGCATCCAGGCAAAAAACATCATCTTTTTACAACAAAAGACAAGCCACATAAACTGATAAACGAGTATAGCAGGCCCAAATCTAAACAAATAGCTCAGCGGGTAATTCTTAATGAGAACATTAAGGTTGTTTCTCGTTGAAAGACGTATGGTGAGCGGATTAATTTTTGACCCGGATGTGGCGGAGCCGATGTGATACACCACGGCGCGACAAAGATACATACAGCGCATACCATTCCTGCGCGCACGAAGATTCAGATCAACGTCTTCCAGGTAGGCAAAAAAATCCGGATCAAACAGTCCCGTCTTCAGAAAGAAACTCTTACGATATAAAGCAGCTCCACCGCAGGCTCCAAACACTTCACGGTCATAGCTGTACTTTTTTCCATCGCACTCAAGCGTACCCAACCTGTAACCAACCCCTCCCCTCAATACTGCATCACCTGCCCCATCAAGAATATTTCTTTTATTAAAACTCAGCATCTTTAGTGCAAAGAAATCGTATGATTCATATTTGCAGGCACCGGCATAGAGATGTTCCAAACAATGTGGATCTATCTCCATATCATTATTCAGCAGCAGCACCAGGTCAGCCTCAGACCTTTCAACACCGGCATTAACGGCTACGCTAAAGCCGGTATTATAACTAAATTTGATAAGTTGCACCAAAGGATAGTCTCTTAACAAGACCTTCTCAGTGTCATCTGTTGAACCATTATCAACCACTGTTACTGAAAAGTCGGTAAAAGTCTGTTCATACAGGGACTGTAAACAGTGCTGCAACATTTTGGAGCCATTCCAGTTAGGAATGATAACTTCAATCTTGGAATCAACAGCTCGCATCGAATTCTTTTTCTAAACCTTCTTCAGCGGGATTTGACCTAAAAATATTTTTCACGAAATATATCGGTTTGCTTTGGGATTCATGATAGGTCCTGGCCTGTAACTCGGCAACGAGGCCAAGAGAGACAAACTGAATACCGATAAAAATGAGCAAAACAGCGAGAAAAAGAAGGGGCCTATCGGAAAGGGGTACCCCCATAAACTGTCTCTGAAAGGTCATAATGAGTGCGATCAAGAAACCAATCCCGCCGGAAATAACACCCATCAAACCAAAAACCTGAATTGGTCGGGTGGAATAACTGAGAAGAAACTTAACGGTGAGTAGATCGAGTACCACCCGTATAGTTCTGGAAATTCCATATTTTGAAGTTCCAAAACGTCTGGGGCGATGATTGACCTTCACCTCAGTAAAATCAATGCCCATTCCACTTGCTATGGCCGGAATAAATCGATGCATTTCTCCATAGAGTTTTACATTTTTGATAACTTCCTTGCGAAAAGCTTTTAAGGTACAACCGTAGTCATGCAGGTTAACACCGGTGGTTTTAGAGATTATCTTATTTGCAATGATTGAAGGGAGACGCCTATTAATAAATGCATCTTTTCGATCATACCTCCAGCCAGTTACCACATCATTGCCTTCATTTATTTTTTCAAGCAACAAAGGAATGTCATGTGGATCGTTTTGCAAGTCAGCATCCATGGTAACAATTACATCACCAGAGGCATAATCAAACCCTGCGGCCATAGCGGCCGTCTGACCAAAATTCTTACGGAAATTAACCACGACAACGTGGCTATCTTTTTCATGAAGCTCTTTTAATAATTGTAGACTTTTATCAGTACTACCATCGTCTATAAATATAAGTTCATAATCCCCATTAATAGAACCCATTACTTCGTTCAGTTCGTCGTATAAATAAGGAATATTTTCTTCTTCATTAAGTAGTGGTATTACAACTGAAAGTAGCAAAATGTTCTCCGTTTATTTTTTTGCCTTAATGTTCAAGCAATATGATTGTAATTGTATTCGCGCACTCTTTTTTGTACGACAAAGAGGCATATAACGTTTTAAACAAGTTTTTCTTTGCTTTCAACCTGTTCTATATCAAGAACATTTTTCTGTTTGTACACGAGATAAACTCCGAAACCAATAACGCCCATAACCAAGGTCTTTACACGTAGTAAAAGGCCCATGGCCAATGTTTCCGCCCCACCTACACCCACCAAAAGAAAGTAAAACACAAAGACTGATTCAAAATAACCCAAATTCCCAAGCAATGTTACCGGAACATGTGCGATAAGCATGATAGCAGGAACGATCGCACAAATCTGTATAAAATCTACTTCGACCCCAAATGCTCGGTAGGCAGTGTACACATTAACCCAAGTGAGAACGTAGAATAAAACTGTGAGATAAATGATACGAAAAAGAAATTGTTTATCATTTTTTATAGCTTTCATTGCAACCTGCAATTCAGCCCTGAACTTTTGTAACTTTTCTAAAATTTTCTCATAGAACGCTTCACTTTTTTCCACCATTACTATGAGTAGAGATACACCAGTTTTCTGGACAAATTTATTCAATCCAGAAAATATTTTTTCCGCTATCATATTGGGTATAACAAATGGATTTTCAGAGAACCAAACCCATAGAATGACAATAAGAAAGAACAAACCTCCCAATGCAGGAAAAACAAAATAGGTACTCTTGTAGAGTTGAGGCTGAAGGAGTGGAGCAATAATGACAAGTACAAAAAGTAAAAAGATACCAGAGAATCTCTCTACAAAAACACTTACAGCGGAATACGCTTGATTTTCAATGAGACGACCGGCATAGAACGACCGAACCACATCCCCTCCAACTGTAGACGGTAAAATATTAGTGAAGAAATACCCTACCAGATAAATTTTGAGCAATTCCCAAAATGGGATTTTTTTCTCTTTAAGATCTAATACAACCTTCCACTTAGCACAACTGGCAAGGAGCATGATCAGTGTCACAAGAAAACTGATGAACAAATATTTCGGATCGACTTGCTTTATTACTGCAAGAAGTTCATTCCCTTTAACAAATGAAAGAAGAATTGAAAAAAAAGCGAGACTAAAGACAATCTTGATCAGGATTTTTATATACTTTGACATAGACTCGTATCATTATTCGCATTTGCATCATGCAAACGCTTTACTCTCAGCACACTAAGAGTGAAAAATAGATTTTTCCTTTGAAAAAAGATAATGTTGAAAAAACACTCAATTACTTTGAGGCAATCTTACATACCATATCTTGACCATATCACCAAGGAAAGAGAGATATTATCTGCACACGTTAGTCAAGTACAAAGTGGCACACTCAGCTATGTAATAGTCTTAGATTTCATACGTCACAGCCAAAAGATTTTGCACGGAGAGCCCTTCTCCTTTGCCTGCAGTCCTTGCTGTGTAATGATAGATATCTCGGAGGGGGGAGCCGTCGGAAGTCGTGCAGATCCAGGACCTGAGACCGCAACACTTATTCTTTTTGGTGCGGGGCTAGGAGTTTGTCCAAGAATGCCATATTCTCGGACAGGTTCCTAGCAGGCCCTGCCGGTTTAAAGAGAGAAAAAAGTATGTACATTCTCTTAATGTTCCGCAATACTATCTTCTTGCTGTCGCGCCTTAATCCAGCCTTTTCGGATAAAATAATTCTGACCACAATCCTTCCACAATTTACACTGGTCCGTTATTGATTTCTCAAAATACCCACCAGTGGCCTTTTTTTCTTTTCTACAGAGCCCTTGCGATTGACTCTTCAAGCGAAAATGATCACAACGAAGACAACATTTTAATGAATCATTCATTTTCATCCAGACTCCAAATTTGTCAGGAACATAAGGTTTATAGCATTTATTGCCTCACTCTTGAAATCCTGTTCTAAAAACAAGAGAACGAAGAAACACTTCTCACAATAAACGATTAAAAGTAGAACAAAACAGCGAATGAAAATTGAGTTTATCGACACTCCCCCAGACCTTCTTACCGTTTACCAGGATGTGGTCCGTCGCACAATATTTTGTCTAACCTGCTAATTCAATCTATATTTTTAAGGGATAGACATCAATCCAGACGAAGTTTTGGCAAAGGAAAGAAAGAGTTGAGTGAACGCAACAAAGACTAAAAGCCCCCCTGGCCAGATGAGGATTGCGGATTTATTTCGCGATCAAAGCATCATCCACATCAAACCCCAATTCCTTAAACATCTCGATATCTTCAGCAAGGCTATTTCCAAGAGTAGTAAGATAATTCCCAACAATAGAACCGTTAGCCCCAGAAGTGAAGCACTTACCCTGCTCATCCCCCAGTAGATTTCTACCACCAGCAATTCGGATCACAGCGTGGGGTAAAATGAAACGAAACAAGGCGACACAGGTAAGAACCTCAGCAACACTAAGGGGAGTTAAATGATCAAAAGGAGTATCTTTAATGGGGTTGAGAATATTAAGAGGTACAGAGAGAATCCCAAGCTCACGAAGTTCAAAGGCAAGTTCCAGTCGTTGCTCCAGACTTTCTCCAAGACCAATTATCCCTCCAGAACACACTTCGAGACCAGCATCCTGCGCAATTTTAATGGTGGCAACCTTTTCGTCCCAGGTGTGAGTAGTACAAACATTTGGAAAAAAGCTACGGGAAGTTTCTAAGTTACAGTGATACCTGCTCACCCCCATTTCTTTCAGCTTATGAGCCTTTTCCACAGTTAAAAAACCCATGGACGCGCAAAAAGACATTCGGGTATTCTCTTGTAACTTTTTATAGATCTTCTTAAATTCAGTGAGCTTTTGCTCTGAGACTTCCCGTCCGGCAGTAACCAGAGAAAATCTCTGGACACCGCTCAGTTCATTTTCCCTCGCAACTGTTAGTACTTCTGCAGGATTAATAAGATCATAACTTGCAACCTCAACGTCATAATGTGCTGACTGGGCACAGAACTTACAATCCTCGCTACATTTTCCTGATGTTGCGTTAACAATTGAGCAAAGATCTAATCTGTTTTTGTGTATGTTACACCTGAGCGAATCTGCCCCCTGATAAAGCCTCGCAGAGTCAATATGAGTTGCAAGGAACAGGGCGTCATCAAAACCAATTTCACCACCATCCAGAATCTTTTGAATACAATCCTCAATCACTTCCAACTCTCTTCAGGTTAAATATCAACCTGTGGAATACAGGTAATACAAGTAATTATTACTGTTCTCTCAACTTTTGGAGACACTTCTCAAGAGAGTCGGGACAATCGAACTGAAGTGCAGTCACCTTAGTACCTTTAGGGGTGATTTTTCTCATCATCCCTTTAAGTACTGACTTAGGACCCACCTCAATAAAGGTGTCAACACCGTCATCTACCATGGCGGTAATTATTTCATACCAGCGCACCTTGGAAGCAATTTGACTTGCCATAATGCCCTTCATCTTCTTCGGGTCGGTTTCTTTATCAGCCGTTACATTAAAATAGACAGGAATTTTCGGCATATTAAAATCGGTGTCTGCCATGAATTCCGCAAAATCAGGGACAGCTTCAGCCACAAGAGGGCTATGGTTAGCAACACTTACATTTAACGCTATTACCTTAGCACCCTGCTCTTCTGCAATAGCGGTCACCCAATCAAGGGCTGAGAGACTTCCTGAAATAACCACTTGCTGAGGTGTGTTATGATTGGCGGCAGTAACTGCGCCGTCACCGTCATATCCGTCGACAATTTTTTCAATCGCGTCAATATCTAAGCCAAGAACAGCACGCATTCCACCAGGGTTTTTCATACCCTCGCGCTCCATCAACGCACCTCTTTTACTCACAAGCTTAATAGTGTCTTCGGCGTTGATTACCCCAGCTGCATAAAGAGCTGAATATTCACCAAGTGAATGACCCGCAAATGAGCTGACCTCTATCTCCCCTTTGGTCTCAGCCATAAACGCCTGCCAGCAGATGAGATTTGCTATGGTAATGGCTGGTTGAAGATTAGTAGCTCTTGTTAATTCTTCAATTGGACCTTGATGACACAACTCCTGTAATTTTAAATCACAGGTGTTTTCTGCCATCTCCATTAACCCGGCACATTCTTGTTTCGACTGAACGAACTCCTGGGCCATACCTAGATATTGTGATCCCTGTCCGGGAAATAACACTGCTATTTTCATATAGTCTCTTCAGTTGCTCTATGTTTTTTTGAATCTAAATAATTCATTCCGATAAATAAAACGGCTCCTACACAAATTGCAGAATCAGCGACGTTAAACGCGGGCCAATGATAATTTCCAAAATAAAAATCCAGGAAATCGACAACTGAACCGAGGCGTACCCTATCTATCATGTTACCTACAGCACCTCCTACGATTAAGCCAATGGGGAGGTAGTAATATTTATTTTCTGCCATCAGTTTAATATAGGTAACAGTCAAACCGACTATGGCAACACAGCCGACTATCATGAAAAAATAGTGTCGCCATGGGGAGTCTACATCAGCCAAGATACTAAATGCCGCTCCTGTATTTTCCACATAAACCAGATTAAACAGACCGGATATGATTTCTTTACTCTCATAGAGTTGAAAAGAATTCACAATCCACATTTTGGAGATTTGGTCAGCTGCAATAACACTTGCTATAACAAAAATATACACCACTACTACATGCCCATCCCTGTGACAACTTCAGCACACCGATCACAGATTTCAGGATGATTGCTGTTCTCGCCAACTGTAGTCGATCGTATCCAACATCTCTCACACTTCTCTCCGGGAGCGGGTTCTACCTGAACCACAAAATCCGGGAGCTCTTCACTTGTATACCTGACACCATTCTCTGCACTTGTCAGATCAAGCTCTGCCATCTCTGATATTATAGATATTTCTTTGATTGTTTGCCACTCACTTTTAATAAAAGACGATAAATCACCACTTACCGAAAGTAATACCTTCGCTTCAAGACTGTGACCAATAACCTTTTCTCTTCGTGCGATTTCAAGCGCCTTGGTTATTTCTGAACGGATTTTTAGCAGTTCGCCCCATTTATCCATGATCGTCTGATCACAGTTCAGTTTTTTATCTTCCGGGAATTCGCTAAAGTAAATTCCACCCTTAAGTGGATCAATATCTCTACGCCCATTAAGTGAATCCCAGGCCTCTGCAGAGGTAAAACTCAAGATAGGGTGCATCAACTTCAACAGACCGTCAAGAATTTCAAACAAAACAGTCTGGGCAGATCTCCTAAGATGAGAATCAGTGCCGGAGGTGTAAAGCCTGTCCTTTAGAATATCGAGATAAAAGGAACTCATGGTGGTTCCACAAAAGTAGTTGAGGTTATGATAAATTGAATGGAACTCATACTTATCATAGGCCGTTGTAACTTTATTTTTCAGCTCTTCAAATTTTGCCAACGCCCAGAGATCAATTTCCGGCAGCTTGTCAAATTCTACCCTATTTGTTGCGTTGTCAAAATCCGCGAGGTTACCTAGAAAATATCGGATGGTATTACGAATCTTTCGATATGCATCAGAGACCTGCTTGAGGATTTCATCTGAAACCTTCACATCATCCCGATAATCTTCGCTTGCAACCCACAATCGCAGGATTTCGGCACCGTACTTATCTATCACCTCAGATGGCACAACCACATTGCCGACAGACTTAGACATTTTTTTACCTTGACCATCAACAACATAGCCGTGGGTCAGCACACCTTTAAATGGTGCCTGGTCTCTCGTTCCAACAGAGGTCAACAGAGAACTCTGAAACCATCCCCTGTGCTGATCACTTCCCTCTAGATACAGATCGGCAGGAGCTCTCAGCTCATCGCGAGACTCACATACAGCAGCGTGACTCACACCTGAATCAAACCAAACATCGAGGATATCATCTTCTTTCTCAAAATCTGTAGATCCACAGCTCAAGCAGGTTGTCCCAGCCTCAAGGAAGTCGGCAACATCATGACTGAACCAAGCGTCGGCACCTTCTTTGATGAAAAGTTCATCTATACGGCTTACAACCTTTTCATCTTTTACAATCTCACCACATGATTTACAGCTGATAACAGTTAGTGGTACGCCCCAACTTCTTTGCCTTGAAAGACACCAGTCAGGCCGACCCTCAACCATTGATTTAATTCTTTGCATTCCCCAGGAAGGAGTCCACTCGACACCTTCTATAGCAGTTAGAGCCTTTGATCTAAGATCATTAATTTCCATGGAAACAAACCACTGGGGGGTTGCACGGTACATAACAGGCTTTTTACAACGCCAACAGTGGGGATAACTATGGTTTATATTGTGTTGGTGAACGAGCATGCCATCTGCAGCAAGATCAGCAATGATCTGCTTATTGACCCCAGGCACCTGTTGACCCATGTATTTGCCAGCTTCGTGGGTGTAAACACCATCGGCATCCACGGGCGACAAAACTTCTAACCCATATCGCAAGCCGGTCTGATAATCGTCTGCACCATGACCAGGGGCTGTGTGTACACATCCTGTACCGGCATCTGCCGTTACATAGTTTGCAAGCATTAAAAGGGAATTTCTTTCCATAAACGGATGTGTACATACCCGCTTTTCAAACCCCTTAGCTCCAAAGGTACCAACAATTTTATATTCCGCTTGTTCGGTTTCGGTCATTACTTTTTCGACCAAATCTTCAGCCAGTACCCAAATCTCTCCTCCCACCTCAACCGCGGCATAGGTAAAATCCGGGTGCATCGCAACACCAAGGTTTGCGGGAAGGGTCCATGGGGTGGTGGTCCATATAACGAAATAGACATTGTCACCTTGAAGAGCGGGATCAATATCTGAAAAATCTTCCCCAGCCTTAAATTTCACATATATAGATGGTGAAGTGTGATCGTGGTACTCTACTTCAGCCTCAGCTAGAGCGGTGGTGCACGTTGAACACCAATAAATGGGTTTACGATTTCGAACGACAGCACCCGAGAGCAGAAATTTATTAAATTCTCTGGCAATCGTTGCCTCATAATTGTAGTTAATGGTGAGATATGGATCATCCCAATCCCCAAGAACCCCCAGGCGCTTAAACTGTCCCTTCTGCGTTTTAATCCATTTGTTTGCGTATTTCCGGCACGCTGCTCTTTTAGCAAGTTTTGGGATGGTTTTTTTCTTTTCACCCAGCTCTTTATCTACATTATGCTCAATAGGTAGACCGTGACAATCCCAACCCGGAATATATGGTGCATTAAAGCCAGCCATTCGCTTTGAACGAAGAATGATATCTTTTAATATTTTGTTAAAAGCTGTACCGAGATGAATATTACCATTGGCGTATGGGGGACCATCATGAAGAACAAACAAGGGCTTATCTTTCCCCTCTTCCTGAATCATCTGATAAAGGCCTTCCTTCTCCCAGCGTTTTAAAACCATTGGTTCTTTTTGAGCGAGATTGGCTTTCATCTTAAATCCGGTGTTGGGTAGATTAAGGGTGTCCCTGTAATCCATGATATTCTCCTTCATATATTACGAGGTGATTTCCTACTTATGAGAGAAATCACCCGATTTAATTATAGTAAATTACAGCACTATCTAAAACAGCCAAACCTATAAGAATAACAACTGAGACCCAAGTTGCAACACTATTTTATTTCACTTTTCCAGATTCCCACATTAATATTTTTATCGAGCATTTATTTTAACGTCATTGACTATATAATATATTTCACTCTCCTTACCTCACATAGTTTGCGTTTCTTTCTGAAATACTTTATTATTTTCATAATTTCTCTAATACATATTTTCTATTTTTTTTCTCTCCAGTGCGTTTTTACTGTGAAATTATCAGAATAAAGATGACACCGAGTCGGTATTGCAAACATTTATGGATATAAATAATTCGCCTTCTTCCAGGGAGACGATGATTGAGCTGATCAAGGTCTCTAAAGCCTACAGTCCTGACGTCATCGCTTTACAGAACATTTCAGTATCCATCGATAGTGGAGAAATGTTCTTTATCATTGGGATGAGTGGCGCGGGTAAAACAACGCTTCTTAAACTCCTTTGCAGCATGGAACTACCAAGCAAAGGTCTCATAGAAATTGGTGGCCAACCCATCAATCAATTAAAAGGTCACAAGCTCGCAAAACTTCGTCAGAAAATTGGGGTAGCCTACCAGGACTTCAAATTACTCACCGACAGAACGACCGCAGAAAACATAGCCATTTCCATGGAGGTTTCATACAAGAAACCACAGTTGATCCGCCGAAGGGTGAAAGATCTCCTCGAACAGCTCGGACTATCAGATAAACACGACACAATAACAGGTGAGCTTTCAAGGGGTGAACAGCAACGCGTCACCCTTGCCCGGGCCATCGCAAACTCACCCACAATGATTCTAGTCGATGAACCGACCGGCAATCTCGACGCTACTACCACTGAAAGAGTCATGAAGTTATTAACAAATTGTAATAAATCCGGGGCAACTATAATTATTGCGACCCACGATGATTCCATATACAGACACACTACTCACCGGGTAATGGAGCTCAGAAAGGGAAACATACATAGCCTTTCCGGAGGATTGTCGTTATGAGTTTTTGGCTTACAGTTATACGACAGGTAGGTCGGAACCTTAGACAGACTTGGGGCTCACAACTGATGACACTTCTCACCGTCAGCCTTTCTGTTCTGATTTTTGCATTTTTCTATCTTATCTACTCTAACATGCTCAACCTTGGTGATAAACTTGGCGACGATCTCAGTCTTATTGTTTATCTCGAGGATGAACCCGGTCCAGAACTGAAACAACAACTCACCAAAAAAATCCGTACCTTTGATGAGGTCGAGAGTATCCGCTTTGTTTCAAGAAGTGAAGCCTATGAACGATTTGCGAAGCAACTTGGTGAGAATCAGGATGTACTCAATGATATGCCTAAAGACTTTCTACCACCGTCTATTGAGGTCATACCTCTTAAAAACCTTCGAAGTCTCAATCAGGTCAAACTTTTCTCTTCCTACCTGGCAAGGCTCCCAGGCACCTTAAAGGTACAATATGGGCAAGACTGGGTGGAGCGATTTTATTATTTCACAAGGCTTCTATCCATAATAGTATTGCTCAGCGGCACCCTTTTGATTTTAACAACTATCTTTATGGTGGCTTACACCATTCGTCTTACAATCCTTGGCAGACAATCTGAACTTGAGCTACTCAAACTCGTGGGAGCAACCAATAATTATATACGGACCCCTTTTCTACTCGAAGGACTCCTACAGGGACTATTGGGGTCAAGCTTTGGGATCGCATCTCTTTACATTCTTTTTCAGTGGATCAAGCTCAGGTTTTCAGGCCCTGGTTTTCTCAATCTTTTTGAGTTCGCATTTTTTTCACCCATTGTGAGCTTTACCATAATTGGTGTATCAATCCTACTCTGTACCGTCGGCAGCTACTCAACTATGCAAAAATTTTTACGCATATAATATTTTGTTCTGAGACCATGAAACCTGCCACAATACGCACTACACAAAAACAGCCTTTTAAGCCTCCTTCACCTTTCTGTTGCACAAGGTATAGGAAACTTTCGATATGTTTTTTAATCCAAATACTCTTTGTTACCCTAGCACTCACCTCACACGGTGCTCCTGAAAAACCAACCAAAAATGATGTCTCAGGTTATCGAATAAATATCCGCAGACTCCAGCACGGGATTGTTCAACAGAAAAACCAGATATCTGAAGCCAGAGTCCAGGAACGTGGTATCCTTGATGAGATAGAGACATTAGACAACAAACTCTCTATCCAAAGAGAAAAACTTGCCCAGCTGAATGTCAAAATGGAGCACCAGCAAACTCTTATCAATCATGAAGAAAAAGCTCTCAACAAGATACGAAGCGAAAGAGATTTTGTAGAAAAACATCTGCAAAAACGCATTACAGCATATTACACAATGGGTGACATTGGACTTCTTAACGTCACTTTTTCTACCAAAACACTTCCAGAGCTCCTCACCTTTCACGACTCTTTTGACTCTCTTATCAAATATGACCAGGATGTAATAAAGGTTTACCGTGCAACGATTAAAGATTTAGAGCGCGCAAAGGATGCCCTCACCCTTGAAAAATCGATACTTGCAGAATTTATTGTTCAGGCAAAACAGGATGAGACCATCTTAGAGAATACCAAAGCAGACAAACGGAGCCTCCTCACCCATATCCGAACTCAGACCAAACTTCATAAGCAGGCGGTTGAGGAGATGCAGGAGGCTTCAGAACACCTGGCAAACTCTATTGTTGCGATAAAAAACAAAAACGAGGCATATGAAGAAGGTTTTTTCACCAACAAAGGAAGCCTCCCTCCTCCTGTTGACGGCACGATAATCACGCTCTTTCAACAGGAAAAAACAAATAAACTCGGGATATCTCGTAAATCCTTAGGTATCGAACTCCAGGCAAAAGATGGAACAGAAATCGCTGCTGTCAGCGGCGGAGATGTAATTTATGCCGGATATTTGCGCGGATACGGTAATACAGTTATAATACACCATGGGCTACAGTATTATACTGTCACCTCCAGGATTGAAAGAATTTTGGTGGAGCAGGGAGATAAAGTTGAAATTAACGATAAAATAGGAGTCGTAGGAGACACTGCTACTCTCTTTGACGAGGGACTCTATTTCGAAATTCGTCATGGTCGGCAGTCTCTCGACCCTCTTCTCTGGCTCAACCCAAACAGACTGTCAACACGACATGAGAGCAGTTCATAATAGCAAAATGGGCAATACGTAACCCATAGGAGCTTGTCCGATTATAGTTATTTCCCCTCGGACCGAGTACAGTCGTATGATTAAGATTGGAGTCTTCACTTACCTGCGAGCATTGATGTTTAGAAAATAACCCAGAGATTGGAGAAAAAGAGCATAATCCAATAGGCTCCTGCAATCATAACACGTAACTGTTGTTATATTTACGTTTTTTCTCTAACCCGAATTTCTCATGACTTTTTGATTTGAAACTCAATTGTTTGTTTTTATAGTTTAAAGATGACTTCCTTAATTAACAGGGTGTTTTTCGTTTCAAATCAAAAAGTTCACCCTTCGGGCCAACAGATTTATCCGCAGCTGCTTCGTTACCGAGCATTTGCGGTAGATTATTACAGCTTCATGCCCGGTGTCTCGACCTGCGAAAAACTTTGTTGGTGAGAAATCCGGGCTAAAGGTACTTTGTGGTTTGTCGTATTTAAAGTCTGGCTTTTTTGAGCAAGGCTCTACTATTCAACTTCATCTCGTATAGAGATAATTATGAACACACGTCAATTATTACGATTTTATGCAGTAACCATTCTTTTTTTAACCTGCATATCCCCCATCAGTTTTTCCCATGCCGACATCTCCCAGGAAGAACGCGAAGAGACGTACAAGCAATTAGAAATTTTTTCTAATGTCCTCAGCATTCTCCAAAATAATTATGTAGAAGAAATTGACACCAAGGAAGCCCTTAATGGTGCCATCAAAGGCCTACTCTTCTCCCTGGACCCACATTCCTCCTACCTGCCCCCTGAAGGGCTACAAGAGTTACAGGAAGAAACCCAAGGATCTTTTTCCGGTATTGGCATAGAGGTCACGATTAAAGATGACCTACTCACTATAGTCAGCCCCATCGCCGACACTCCAGCAGACAAGGCGGGCCTCAGGGCAAATGATATTATTCTCGAGATTAATGGTTATAAAACCAAAAATATGGGCCCGTATGAAGCCATAAAACAACTCCGAGGAAAACCGGGTACAGAAGTTACAATTTCCATCCATAGAAAAGGCTGGGAAGAACTCAAAGAAATAAAACTCACAAGAGACCTTATACCACTGCACTCCGTTAAATTAGAAGAGCTTTCTCCGGGCTTTGTCTACAGTAGAATAACAAACTTTCAATCTCACACAGCAACTGATTTTAAACTAGCTCTTGTGAAGATGCGTAAAGCTCATCCAATCAAAGGGCTCATCCTTGATCTCAGAAATAATCCAGGTGGACTTTTGAACCAGGCTGTCAATATCGTTGATCTGTTTCTATCTGAAGGCACCATTGTGTACACAAAGGGCAGAATCACCGAGCAAAACACAGTTTTTTCTGCCCATGACAACAATAGCGAGAACAATTTCCCAATGGTCGTGCTGGTCAATGAAGGATCTGCAAGTGCCTCTGAGATTGTCGCGGGTGCAATACAGGCTCACAAGAGAGGTATTATAATAGGTAGCCAGACATTTGGAAAAGGTTCTGTGCAAACCATCATTCCACTACCTGATGGGGCCGGCCTGAGAATGACCACAGCCAAATATTATACTCCTGACGATAAATCCATCCAGGCGCTTGGCATAACTCCTGATGTGGAAGTTCCCTTTATTGCTTGTATAGATCCTGCACCAAAGGGCAAAAAAAACACTAGAATAAAAGAGGCTGATCTTGCAAACCATCTTCCGAGTTCGCAAGAGACAGAGGATGAAACGAGTGAAGACGACGAGCAGTTAAGAACAAGGCTTAAACAGGATAATCAACTTCGAACAGCCTATAACATCCTAAAAAGCCTTACTCTCTTTTCTGCCTTTAAAGAAAGTAACATGAGATAATACGAGAATCATCAACCCGTATTTCTCATGAACATTGTGTCACTTTGGCATTACTGTAGGATTCGAGCTGCACCTTGAAGTATTTATGCCTTTAGCAAAATTTACACAATGTTCATGAGAAATGCGGGGTAAGGGCACCTGAAAGACGCCCTTACCCCCAAATATTTCATGAACATTTTGATCAAAAAAACCTGTTTTTTTTGAGTTACTCAGAAGAACTGTATCTGCAGTAACGATTTACATGTTTTGAATGGGAAAATGTTCACCAAAGGCGAATCGATATACACCGCTGAACAGGATCGCTATTGTGAGTCACATACTATTGTATAATGTCTTACAAGACTCTTCGTCCAACGGCTCATCTCAACTCGTGAAATTTTCGGGTTAGCCCGAATTTCTCATGACTTTTTGATTTGAAACTTAATTGTTTGTTTTTATAGTTTAAAAATGACATCCTTAATTAACAGGATGTTTTTCGTTTCAAATCAAAAAGTTCACCCTTCGGGCCAACAGATTTATCCGCAGCTGCTTCGTTACCGAGCATTTGCAGTAGATTATTACAGCTTCATGCCCGGTGCCTCGAGCTGCGAAAAACTTTGTTGGTGAGAAATCCGGGTAAGGCCTGGTTTTACATTCCGATTTCTTTCAGAAAACGTTCGTCCTGGGTCCAGTTTTTTCTTACCTTAACCCAAAGTTTCAGAAGTACCTTTTCACCAAGAAGAGTCTCTATATCTTTTCTAGCAGCAATCCCTATACTTTTTAGCTTCTTACCGCCCTTTCCTATGACGATTCCTTTTTGTGAATTTTTCTCTATCACAATAGAGGCATGGATTGTGACCAACTTCTTAATGCTGTCCTCCTTAAAAGATTCAACCTGAACCGCAGTAGAATATGGAATTTCCTGACCTGTTAGTAGAAAGACCTTTTCACGAATGATCTCTCCACAAAGAAATCTTTCGGAAGCGTCTGTTGGAACGTCCTCTGGGAAATAGCGAGGTCCCTCCGGAAGTATCTCAAGAATTTCTTTTAATAGAATATCCACCCCATCGCCATCAAGGGCAGAGGTCGGTATAACAGCCTTAAAAGGAAAGAGTTGAGTGTATGCATCAATTAAAGGAAGAACCTTTTTCTTGTCAATGATGTCTATTTTATTGAGCACCATTATGGCAGGACTCTTTACCTTCTCAAGGTAGCCTCTAATTTCTTCTTCCTTTTTATCCTGAACTTTCTGTGGTAGAGGCAAAGAAACGTCCACAAGGAATAGAACCAGATCGACTTCAGAAAGACTCTCCATGGCGACCTTGACCATTCCAATATTGAGAGGTTCTCTTGATTTATGAAGGCCAGGAGTGTCTAAAAAAACCACCTGATAGTCATCTTCATTTACAATTCCCACAATACGGTGTCGTGTTGTTTGTGGCTTCGGGGTTACAATTGATATTTTCTGTCCAAGTAGGTAGTTGAGCAGTGTAGACTTTCCCGCATTCGGAGGTCCAACGATAGCTACTAGTCCAGATGTTACTGGTTTTCCAAAAAGATCCATAACCAAAATGTGATTAAATTTTTAAAGAACGATAATAAATGTGGGCAAAATTGCATTCCACACTATACTGTATCACCTTTGTTTATTTGTAATGAACAAGGCGATGTTAAGAACACTATAATATAAATTGAAGATTATTGCTTAGCTCTCTGAGTTACATGCTATTAAAGCAATTATTTTTACCAACGTAAACACCTCCAAGTTAAGCGGCCTAATGATTGTAACAGGAAAACTTATCGAATATCTCGATAGCGGCAAATTTGTGTGTGCACTGGTAATTGAAAGCCAGGCCAAAAGACTTCGCCTTATCAATCAAAACGGCCGTGAACTGAATCTTCCGCTTTCAAGAGTTGTGCATTGCTCAACTGAAACGCACTCCCCCGCTATCAGCCGTGAGTCAATTGTCAACCATCTTAAGGATACAACTGACAGGCGACACTCTTTAATGGATAAAATCGATCTGAAAGAGCTTTGGGAATTAACTACAGATGAAAGTTCTTCTATTTTTAGTCCGTCGTTTCTTGCAGAATTAGCATTTGGTGAAGATGCCAACGACGATAATGTTTCTGCGTTTCTCCGCTGTGTTTTCGCAGACAGGCTCTATTTCAAATACAAAGAAGGAAAGGTACAAGCCAACAGTCCGGAACAGGTGGAACAGCTTCTCATCCAGCAAGCAAAGGAAGCAAAAAAACATCAGCTTGTTGAAGAGGGTACTGCTGCAATATCTACCATCCAGTCCCCTCAGTTCAAACAAGCAGACCTCACCCCTTTCCAAATCGAAATTCTAGACATCATAAAAGACTACTACATTTCTGGAAATGATGCTGAAGAGGCAGTAATAGCACAAAAAGTTCTTAAGACATCTGGAATAACAACACCACATGGCCCCTATCACCTGCTCGTCAGGGCTGGTATCTGGTCAGAAAACGAAAACATTCCACTTCTGAAAAATGATCTTCCTGTTAACTTCTCTCTGCCAGCTCGACAGCAGGCGGAACATGTACTTCAGTGTAATCATGAAGATCTTTTTAAAGACCCGGGTCGTAAAGATTTTACCCACCTTTCCCCAATCACCATTGATGGTCCAACGACTCTTGATTTCGACGATGCGCTCACCATCGAGAAGCAGGACAATAACTACCTTGTTGGTATTCATATTTCAGATGTCTCGCACTATGTACAGCCCGGAGATCCATTATTTCTTGAAGCTATGAAGAGAGGGACATCCATTTATTTTCCGGAATCCCAGATACCAATGTTGCCTCGCCACCTCTCTCAAGGAGTTTGCAGTCTGATTCAGGATGAGATAAGGGCTGCCTTTAGCTTTATGGTACTTCTTTCCCCTGAAGCTGAGGTACTTAAGGTAAGAATTTTCCCTTCTATTATAAAAGTGAAACGAAGACTCACCTACGAAGAAGTCGATAAAATGCTGGACAGTGATAAAGAGATTAAACTCTTCAACATGTTGCGGCAGAAATTACGAAAAAACAGACTTGATCAAGGCGCACTTCTTTTACCATTCCCAGATGTTAACGTGTTTATTGACCATCAGGGAAAAGTCCATGTAAATCTTGCCAAAAGTGACACACCTGCGAGAACCATCGTTTCTGAAATGATGATCTTAACAAATCAGGTAGCGGCAAAGTATGTTGCCGACAGGCTCGTACCCGGGATTTTCAGGTCTCAGCCACCTCTTAAAAGGAGAATCGTTCATGGTGAAGACAGTGACCTCTATCAAAACACCCTGCAACGAAAAAATATGCCCAGAGGAGAGATGTCTACAGTAGCCAAACCACACTCAGGATTAGGTGTGTCTCACTACTCTACTGTGACCTCACCTATCAGGCGCCTACTTGATCTGGTTATGCAGCATCAGCTCAACTCGATTGTTCGCAGGCAGGAGCCCTGCTTTACTGAGGAGATGTGCAAGGACTTCACCTCTGTTTTAAGCAGAACACTTTCAGCAGCAAATAACGTGCGCCAACAGAGACAACGATACTGGCTTCTCAAATATCTCTCCGATCGCAAAGGACAACACATTGACGCCCTTGTTATCAATGCAGGGCCCAATAGGATTAATCTGCTTCTCACAGATATCTTAATGGACATCGATCTCCCCACCCAGGGAGGCAGGGCTACAGCAAGCGGCTCTATTGTCAAAGTACGAATCGGGAAATCAGACCCCCTTGATAATGTCGTTCGCTTTGAGTGGTGAGAGCCGATTACTTAGACGTAGCCTTTGCCTGTTAGTGCCTTACTCCTGGCAGCCTGTTATAAAAACCATGGCTCAGAATAGTTTTTCTTATCAACAATAACTTGATGTTACTTCCAGATAGCCAACGGAGAGAAGACCATCGAACCACTTTTCCTGGCTAGGTTCTCGCCAACCGACGTTAACCCGAATTTCTCATGACTTTTTGATTTGAAACTCAATTGTTTGTTTTTATAGTTTAAAAATGACTTCCTTAATTAACAGGGTTTTTTTCGTTTCAAATCAGAAAGTTCACCCTTCGGGCCAACAGATTTATACCAACTGCTTCGTTACCGAGCATTTGCAGGTAGCGAAGACTCCGGTAGATTATTACAGCTTCATGCCCGGTGTCTCAACCTGCGAAAAACTTTGTTGGTGAGAAATCCGGGTTAACACCCTTCAACACTCTTTTGTTTTATTGTTTTAATTTTAATTTTATCGTTAACCTTGAACCCTCCAGCTTTTTTCCCGCATTCCAGAGTTAATTGGTTACTATCGACCCTAACCACCGTGCATTTATCACTGGCCCCATACGAGCTTGCACACATTACCAATACCAGTTGCACCGCTCCAATCATCAATAGTATTTTTCTCATCACATCCTCCTGTAGCTTTTTATCATTGAACTTCCGCTTTCAAGAGTAGTGTAACAATCAAGAGACTATTTCCCATACGTTTTGGTGGATATAGGGTCATGTCGGGGTTAATGTATTATCATTTGTATGTGCTGTAATAATTCCTTTATAGGCTTGTAGGAAATTGTTATAAGAGATAACTGAGCTTAAATCCTTCAAAAAAACAGATGTTAACAAAATGACTGAGAACTCTTTTCCTGGCCCAATGAGTATGATTCAGATTGACGGGCAAAAAATAAAATCCCTGCGCGAGCAACAAGGTCTTACTCAACTCTACCTTGCCACCGCTGTTGATGTCACTACAGACACAATATCCCGCTGGGAAAATAAGCGTTACCCCAGTATTAAAACAGAAAATGGAATCCGCCTCGCAGAAGCTTTAAGCGTCACTCTCGAGGAAATCCTAGAAAATAAAGTTGAAACAGTTCCAGATGTTCAAGAAAAAGCTACTCCCCATAGCCAGGAAATCTCCCCCCAAAAAAGCCGAACCATAAAACAAACCTGGCCTATATTACTATTGTCGGGAACACTACTCGGGGTAGTACTTGCCTTCATGTTCTCTTACTTCCAATCCAGCAGACCGCAAGTACTCACAGCCAAACGAATTGCGCCAGAACATTGCATTATCGGCCAACCCTTTCCCGTAATTATTGAACTCAGCGGTGAATCTGACAAAACACTCGCCTTTATTTTAAAAGAAAAAATCCCCGCTCAAGCCCAAATAGTTCACGCACAACCAGAGCCCAGTGGCAAAATATCTGCTACATCTTTTCTTAAATGGATCACGAAGGCGAAGGTCCCTACCTCCTTCTCTTATTTGATACAACTGGACAACAGTGCTGAGAATGGACTAGAGCTCAGTGGCACAATCGCTACTGCTGGCGGAAGTGAACTCCCCATTTCTGGAAGCACAAAGATACGAACTGGCCTGCACCATTGGGCTGATACGGACACAGACAATATAATCAGTGATAAAGAAATACTGACTATATACGATCAATATTCGGGCATTCAAGTCCTTGAAGATGAGATTGACCGCATTGAAGAAATTTGGCTCGGCGATGGGTATCGCTGGAACACCGAATCACAGCACTATGATATTATTGAATAGTCAGACAGGAACCCTCATCTCATTCCCCTACAGAGAGTTACAATAATGCGGCCAAACACATCATACAAAATCACACCAAGTATAATACTCTTCATAACTTTGCTGATACTTTGTTTATTTCCAATGACCATATCTGCCGCAGCAGTGACTGGCAGATATCTCAAAGCATCCGGTACTGCAATTGTGTTAGAACTTTCCGTGAGTAGCCCAGCTCCGTCTAGTATCATCGTAGTAAGCTCATGCAGCAGTAGCAATACGATTCGGTCTGCAAGCCCTAAACCTAAAAAAATCGACAATAAAAATGGTCAAGTAAAGTGGCTAGTGACCAACCTCAAACCTGGAAAGAAGCAATTTTCCATCCAACTTGCAGCCCCCCTCACTGGTTCGGTTCAGGGCACAATACGATACAGGGACCCAGCGGGTGGCCAGTTTATTGAACATCGTATCGCTCATTAGCCTTCATCCTATGTAGGCAATATTTTCTTTTCTTGGCAGCAGCAAAATTATTTTCATTTTTCACAACACACCAGTCACGCCAACGATTCCTCAGACAAGACCATACCTCACCCCTAACCCGAATTTCTCATGACTTTTTGATTTGAAACTCAATTGTTTGTTTTTATGGTTTAAAAATGACTTCCTTAATGAACAAGGTGTTTTTCGTTTCAAATCAAAAAGTTCACCCTTCGGGCCAACAGATTCATCCGCAGCTGATTCGTTACCGAGCATTTGCAGGTAGCGAAGACTCCGGTAGATTATTACAGCTTTATGCCCGGTGTCTCGACCTGCGAAAAACTTTGTTGGTGAGAGATCCGGGCTAAAATGTTATTCTACAGCCCCCCTGTATCATACTGATATTACTAAAATGTCTACCCGACATCTAATAATACTCAGGGGCATATCTCCACGTATCCACTTCAAAAATAATCCTCCAGACAATATATAAATAGAGACAGCAACAGTTCTATAAACGATCATTTCAGGAGGTATTTATGAAGACCTTAATCAATCTTACAGTAGCGCTATTTCTTTTATTTTTTGTCCAGAGCCAAGTATTTGCCAGTGACCGAGGAGTCAATGGACTTATAATAGGAGGCGGTGCAGGAGCCCTCATGGGACAGGCTGTCGGCCGAAATGTTGAGTCGACTATAATCGGAGCCACAGTGGGAGGAATCATAGGAGCAGTTATTGGGGCTGAAAGTTCATCTCGTAGGCACGATACTATTATAGTCCAGAAACCTCCTCGTGGTCCTCATGGCAGATATTACAATCACAGTCCAAGACACAACGCACCAACGATTGTGTATAGCAAACCACAATACAGGGGCCATCATTTTGGCAGAGACAAGGTCGTTGTTGTGAAAAAGAAACATGGGAACTATAAATCACCTAATAGAGGTCAATATAACCAAAGAAACCATCGCCCTAAACGTTTTTATAGCAACAATAATCGTTATTAAAAAATTATTGTAATACATAGTACAATATCAAAGCTCAGGATTGATCCTCAATCCTGGGCTTTTTTCTGCTAAAATAGGGACCTTACAATAATTAAAAGAAATGCAATTTCGCACCAATTTAGATACTATAAAGAAAGTATATTGGTCGTGAGCACGTTTCATTATGACCTTAAACCATACGCTAAGGTGACACCTTGCAGATAGAGCCGTTTATTAACAGATGTATCAGAGATACGTTAAGCGGATTACGGGATGGATTGACTCTTTTTTCCGGACCCAGTAGGACAGCACTTATCTTTTCTTTAGAGCCTAAAGGCAAACTGTATATCTGCGACCCTCAGAATTTAATGCGAGGCTATGAGCCAATCCTCAAATCAATTTACTACGACAATAATAACTGGTGTAGCTCAAAAAATGACGAAAATGAATCCCTGCCATACAACCACATAGAATCCCAACCCAACGTACAACTCGATGGACTTATATCCTTTGGTGGCAGTTCTAGCCCTGTTTATTATCAAATGTGGTTCACGGAGCACCACCCAAATATTTGTTCAGTTGCTCCAACCGAATGCTGGCTTGAACATGCTGTTCTCAGATTTTCCCACGACATAGCGAACGGCAGTTGTCTTTATACCGGTATTTCCGGCTCTTTTTTAAGGGAATACGCCAGTCATGCTGTTCGAGACTGTATTGTCGATAAAGCTGGTGCCAGACTAGGACTAGACGTTCAAATCCGCATCTACCCTTTGCTTGACGCGGTACTTGGGATTTCTAAAACTAACGAAGAAGGTAAACGTCCATACGGGTCCCTCACCTTTGTCGAACCCCGGTCTCTTGATGAGGTACATTTTCTCGCCAAATTCGAAACAGCGGACCAACCCCTATTAACCTACTTTAAACATGTTCGAAAACTGCTCCAGACTGTTGAATATTCGAATAGAGCTCTCATTTCGAATGGGGTAAGCATCGTAGGAATAGCCAAAAAGCCCATAGACCCATTCCATATTACTGCAGACTTTCAAGGAAAGTTTGGTTTTTTAAATGTTGACAACGAACTGGTATGTAGTTTTCAGGATGGAAGTTACAGTTCCAACACACACAGGGCAAAACTCTTCGAAATGGAGGAGGCACTCCTTGACTTCCCCATAGAGGCGTCTGCTCGCGTTGACCTATTCAAAATAGTTGCATCGCTTGTTCACAACGCAGAAGACAAGATGTTCGGCTGCACCTTTGTTGTTGATCTTGCAAAACAACCAACATCAATCGCGGGTCAATCTCTCACCCCACCTATTGATTTGAGACAACCCAATAAGCTTGATCTTGCTGCAGGGTTATCAAAGGTGGACGGTGCTCTCCATATTAGCGCCGATCTACACCTCCACAGTTTTGCCTGTCTGCTAGACGGCCCCCAGGTGCAAAATGAAGATAGAGCAAGGGGGGCTCGATACAACTCGGCACTAAGATTCACCGCACAACACCAACATGTCATCGTGGTTGTGGTTTCATCAGACAGGCCTGTCTCGATTTTTCTTGGCGGCAAGGAAATTGTTAACAGGTACACTAATGCCTCAATTGTAACCTGTACACTACGCTCAACGCCACTTGAAGAATGGATAGTAAGCGACGACTAATTGGAAATATTTTCCTGCCGACACCATCAATGCCGAAGAATTTAACGTAAATTGTTGGTTAGAAAACTAAATTTCTTTTCGATTCAAAAGACATTTCAACTCCGCTGATCGGATCTCGGAACTCTATTTTTTTTGACAGAAGTTGGAGAGGCAGACCGTAATCGTCGCCTGTTTTTTCAAGCAATGTTGGGTAATACCTGTCACCTACGATAGGTAGACCAAGGCCACTTAAATGAATGCGAAGTTGATGCTTTTTCCCGGTTATGGGGAAGAGGTGAACTAATGCTTGTGAGCCTCTGGTCTTAATCAAAATTATTTTTGAGCGGGCATTGACCATACCTTGACGGGTTTGCATCCGAAACCATGGTTCACCCTGCTCCAGTCGATTTTCTACTAACCATTCTCTTTTGCAGGTATCACCTGGATACGCGACCACGGCCTGATAGGTCTTTTGCACCAGCCCATCCATAAACATTTTCTGATAAAGACCTCTGGTCGCCTTGTTCACGGATATCAGCACAAGACCTGCAGTTTCCCGATCAATACGATTAATAGGAGAGAGAGAATGGTTTCCAGTTTTCTCTTTCAACCGGTTTATCAGAGTTTCACTCACATATGGACCACTGGGGGTGACGGGTAAAAAATGCGGTTTACAGGCAACTATCAAATGATCACCGCTAAAAAGGATCTGTTCTTGAAAAGGAATTACCGGTTCTTCCACCACCTCTCGAAAATAGAATAAACGCTTGTTGGGGGTATAGGCTGTAGTCAAAGAGACAGGAGTATCATCTTCGGAAAGTACCTTGCCCAACATGATACGCTCAAGCCAGATATTTTCGGTGATCTGAGGGAAGCGCTCAACAAGAAAAGCCAGCAGGGTTGGATATGGTTTTTTCCTATCTGGCATCGATACTATCGACCGACCTACTGAAATGCCCAATTATCAGATCCTCTAAGGGTATTATTACTGTTGGAGAGTCTAGCCCGAATTTCTCATGACTTTTTGATTTAAAACTCAATTGTTTGTTTTTATAGTTTAAAAATGAATTCCTTAATTAACAGGGTGTTTTTCGTTTCAAATCAAAATGTTCACCCTTCGGGCCAACAGATTTATCCGCAGCTGCTTCGTTACCAAGCATTTGCAGGTAGCGAAGACTCCGGTAGATTATTACAGCTTCGTGCCCGGTGTCTCGACCTGTGAAAAACTTTGTTGGTGAGAAATCCGGGCTAGAGAGAAAAGCCTTTTCCCTCACTTGGTTGAGAAAGAAAAATGAACGCAAGATATTCTGTTTTTTCGTTTTCACCAAGACACTCTTTGCCCTGCGAACTTTACGATAGAAGCAGATTAAGTAATTACATTTATTTAAGAAAAGAAGAGTCCCGCACCTGGTAGATCAACCGGATGACTCCTTGTCATCTTTAGTCCACTTTCCCTTGAGGTACTCAATACCGACAACCCTATTTTTGAGATTGGCAAAGGTTTGAGTTGTTACCATCAGATTTGCTGTAAAATCTTTGAGACATTCTTCGCAGATGCCAACCACATCAAGATGTGTGAGATTCTTAAAATCTTGGGCACACTCAAAACAAAGAGCATCCTGATTTTCGCTGAAGATGACTGTATCAGCAGATCCTTCGCCCACATGTCTGCAGACAAGCCACACAGGAACCTCTCCGTGTTTTGCACATTTTTCGCTTTCGTTCATCTCACTCCATATTTCATTGATAGAAGATCACATTATCAGTCTAAAAACAGGCTATCAATAATTGCTCTATCCAATCTCAAGATGTATTACAAAAGATTTCTAATAATCACTGTTCGCAGGTAAGCGAAGCCTCCGATATCAACAATATGGCTGTGCTTGATTTCTTGTAAATGCCTTGATCTGAGATAAAATGGATATAATCCGACAGACTCCTAGGCACAAAAACTCACAATAGCAGAAAAAGGATAAAGCAATTTGGACAGTTGGTCAAATTACCAGGACCAGTAACTACAATACCTACAAACAATTAATAATATCGCTTTTATACTACTGCAAACAAGGTTTCCAGCACGCACCAAACGTCCAAAGACAATGGTTAGAACTACAGTTCAGTGACCCAGGACGGAATACGCTGCAAAATATAACCTTGGACAGCGTCCTTACGGTCACCCGCTTTAACTGAGCCCAGATCCGACATCACCTCTTCAAAGTCAAACCAGCAGAGTTCTTTGTTGTCTTTACTGTATACTGTTAGAATCCGCCTATTGGTAACTTCAATATCTTCTTCTTCCTGAATAGCTCCAACCAACTGAGCAGCCTCTGCAACACCTAGGAATTCCAATTCATCATCGCTCATAATTCCTCCTTAAAAAAAAAGGCGAGTAGGATAAAATCCCCTCGCCTTAAAACAAAATATTTCTTAAACTTACGCAGTCTTGACAACCGCTCCAGAACGAATGCAACGGGTGCAAACTCTCATTCTTTTGGTGTTACCACCTGAAGTTGCCTGACGAACAGTCTTCAGGTTAGGCAACCAACGTCTTCTTGTTTTGTTGTGTGCATGGGATACATTATTTCCAGTCATTGGACCCTTGCCACAAATCTCACATACTTTAGCCATGGTATTCTCCTTATATCAGATTTCCCACATCAGCTGAGTAGGGAAACGAGTTGAAATATGCGTTAAAAAAAGTAAATTCAGAATCAAGCTTCTTACCATCTTTACCTGACTATGGCAAGTTATTTTCAAGAATATTTCATCGATTACTATTACCACCCATGATCATTCAACAGGTTTCAATGATACATATATGTTTCCTTCCTCTATCTTTAAGGCATGTCTGCGTAGATCGACAGAATCGTGATTGAGACATTTTCCCGTAGCAAGATCATACTGCCAGTCGTGTCTCGGACAGGTTACAACCAAGCCCTCTATTTTTCCTTCAGTGAGATCAGCTCTTTGATGTTTACACCCCACCTCAATCGCAAAAAAACTTCCATCATTCTTACGAACGATACCAATCTTTTTCCCCATAATAGAATAAGATTTGATGTGTTTGTCTTCAAAATCGTTTAATTTGGCAATCTTTATATAATTCATATTTACTCTTCATTTATTAATGTTTTGACTTATATCAAAGGCTTTTTATTGTAACCTTGTATTACTTGTTCTATTCTAATCGCAGTTAAATGATAATTATTATTACCTTAATACATTATGACAAATCTAAAACAACTCTGGAACTTTTTCGCATCTGTAAAACTTGCAATTTTCACACTCAGTTCTCTTGCAATCACATCCATTATAGGTACTGTCATCCCTCAGGGAGAGGGTGCAGCATTCTACTCTAAACAGTATGGGGTACAAGCAGCTCAGTTCATGCAGATACTTGATATTCCTGACATGTATTACTCATGGTGGTTTCTTTTACTGCTGTTGACTCTCAGTGTTAATTTGCTCGTCTGTAGTGTAGAACGATTCCCAAGAGTTTGGAAAATTATTCATACGGACAATCTTGAGGTCTCACCAGAGCGAATCGCAAAAATGCCAAACTCCAAACAGTGGCAACTCTCAAAGAGTGAGATAAGCTCATTTGATCCCATAGCTTTTTTTAAGACAGCGGGCATGAGTCCAGTGAGTAAAACCCTGGAGAAAGGAACCCTTTATTTCAGCCAGAAAGGCAAATACAGCCGCACTGGAGTGTATCTGGTCCATTTATCTATACTTGTTATTTTTGTAGGAGCGCTTGTTGGATCACAATTTGGATCTAAGGGGAGCGTCATGATTCCTGAACTCAAGGGTACCAATACCTTTTTTTCGTCTGAAGACTCCTCAGCAACTGACCTTGGCTTTGAAGTACGTTGTGATAAGTTCATTATTGAATTTTATGACAACGGAATGCCTAAGGAGTATCAGAGCACGCTTACCATTCTAGAGAATGGTAAGGAAATTCTCACAAAGGACATCCAGGTCAACAGTCCTCTGACCTATAAAGGTTATACTTTTTACCAGTCAAGTTATCAAGGTTACCAGGACTTCATCTTCTCGATAACAAATAAAAAGACGAACGAGTCTAAAACTACTATCCTGCCATTTCAAAAACAACAAAACTGGGAAGGCGACGATGTTCGTTTTGGTATAGTAAATGCTGAGTCCTTAGGGCAACGTGTGACCCGAACTAAACTCTGGTTAAAAAATGGTGCGTCTCCAGCTGTTCTCACCTGGCTCAATGATAATGAAGATAATAAGGTTATCACTGAAGATAACAGTTACGAGGTAAACGTAAAACAGATGTATGCCACTGGGCTGCAAATCGCAAAAGATCCTGGGGTCTGGATTGTCTATATAGGTTGTGGACTGATGCTCATTGGATTATACATTGCCTTTTTCCTATCACATAAACGAATATGGCTTTTCCACGAAACCGTAGCGGACGGCCAGAAGCTTCTTCTTGGTGGTAACAGTAACAAAAACATAATTGATTTTAAGAAAACATTTTCCAGGCTGGAAAACTATATAGAAAAACTGATATAAATAAGAGACACCAACTTAGGCAAGTGACCTAAAAAACGCTACTATCAACCTGAATCCAGATCCCCCAACGGACTTGGATTACATTAACTTTATGATCGTACTTACCCAGGTATTTGTCACCATAACCGGGGTTAGATTGTAAATCTATACGGAGCTCACTGAATGAACAGTTCTACTCTACTTGGAATAACAACATTTACTTATTTGTTTTCTACCCTACTCTACGTTGCCGTAATTGTTTTTAAGGCTCCTAAAATAGGTAAGATTGCTACTCTATTTACCGCCTTTGCCTGGCTCATCCAGACGGCAGGCCTCTTGCTGAGATGGTCTGAGTCTTATCAAATGGGAATAGGCCACGCACCACTCACCAACATGTATGAATCCGTTGTCTTTTTTTCATGGACAATAATTATTTTATATCTGATTATCGAAATTAAATTCAAGACTAAAGTCATAGGGGCTTTTGCAGTACCTTTTGCATTTCTGGCGATGGCTTATGCATCCTTTGCAACTGATATTTCAAAAACAATCAGCCCCCTAGTCCCTGCTCTTCAGTCAAACTGGCTCATATCCCACGTAGTTACCTGCTTTGTCGGTTACGCGTCTTTTGCGGTTGCCGCAGCTCTTGGAATTATGTACCTGTTAAAAAGCACAACCAGCGCCACAGTCCAAGAGACAGACGGAGATCAGTCAACCCGAATACCATCACTCAGCGTGCTTGACTCTATTATTCACAGCACCATGGTCTTTGGATTTATCTGGCTCACTGCAGGCATAATCACAGGGGCTGTATGGGCAAATTCCGCCTGGGGGACCTATTGGAGTTGGGATCCAAAAGAAACATGGTCTTTGATCACCTGGTTCTTTTATGCTTTAACGCTACATGCCCGATATACCAGAGGTTGGAGTGGTAAGCGAATCGCGATTCTCTCTATTATCGGTTTTGTTTCTGTAATTTTCACCTATTACGGTGTAAACTTTCTCCTTAGCGGCCTACACAGCTACGGATCTGGCTGACAGGTACCACATCGTGGGGCTTTCTCATTATTTACGGACGGTTATCTAAATTGACAAATAGACTTGTAAACGGTATATAACTAGTATAATTGATCGTTAGATATGCGTAGTATTTATTAATTCAGCAAAGAGGATTGATCATGCTAAAAAAGATTCTTGCCTGTTCCGTAGTAGCTTTATTTGTAATGGTTGGCTCAGTGAGCTGTTTTGCTTCCGATGTCGGACCCGCTGACATCACCATAGTCGGGGAAAAAAGCAAAAAGCCAAAGCCCGCCCAATTTCCACACAAGGCACATCAAGACACATTAACATGTGCTGATTGTCACCACAGTATGGCTGATGGGAAGCAAGTGGCTTATGTGGAAGGCCAGGAAATTCAAAAATGTGAAGCGTGTCACAACGCTGAAGTTTTACCTGGGAAAATGCTTGGTAAACTTAAGCTTGATACCATCAAAGGTGCCGGACATGGTAACTGTTTAGCGTGTCACAAGAAAATGGCTAAAGAGAATGCAGATCTTAAAGCCAAAAAAATTGATAAGTGTGCTGCCTGTCACCCCAAAAAGAAAAAGTAGTATTTCTTAATAATTACAAAAAAAAGGGTCCGTGTTCATTGAACACGGACCCTTTTTTATTTGCTCTAAACTACCCAAAGTGACTCCCCCCCGATATTTCACGAGTTTGAAGGGGCCATAGTCGAGGTATCAAGGGTGCTGCTGTAAATTCTACCGCAAACCCTTGATGCTGAAGAGGATGGTCCCTTCAGGCTCGCCTGTAGGGTGAACCACGTGTATCTGAACACTGTTATCCAGCGTTACAAAGTGAATTTTAGAAATCCATCAAAGCAGGAACGTAACATACTGTAACTATAGTTGTATTAAGTTACATCCCCTGCTCGTTCATGAAATATTGGGGCTAATCCTGAAACTTGGAGATATCTCCCACTTGCAAGATGAGTTCTCCAAGACCGGTTAACAAATTAAGTCGGTTTTGTTTGACATCAGCATCATCCGCCATAACCATGACTTGATCAAAGAAGCTATCAACGGGTTCTTTCATCTCGAGCATCAAAGTAAGAGCCTTGTCATATTGCCCCATTCTAACTGCTTCAGTTACCTGTGGTGAGATGGAGGTAAATAAAGTGAAGAGATTTTTTTCAGCTTCATCTGTCAATAAACTCTCTGTAACCGCAGTATCTTCGTTCTTTTTTATAATATTACGTATACGTTTATACGAAGATGAAAGAACAGCAAAAGATGGCTCTTTATGAATCTTACTCATGGCTGTAATTCTGTTTAAACAATCAGTCATATCATCAAAAGATACTGCAAGAGCAGCATCAACTGCTCCGACATGTTCTCCTTTTGTTACACGATCATTTTTAAACCGGCCTTTCACAAAGGCGATTACAAGATCTACAGTTTCGCCTGAGCCATTGACCTTATCTCCGTAAAGAGCCAAGGCCTTCGAAATAATGTCTTTAAGTGATAGGCGATATCCTTTCTCTTCAATGATATGCAAGATAGCTAGAGTAATTCGACGCAGAGCAAAAGGGTCAGCTGTACCTGTTGGCACCAACCCTATTCCAAAACAGCCGGCAAGACTATCTATGCGATCAGCCAGAGCAAGAATAGCCCCTGTATCCGTGGAAGGAACTGCGGCCCCTGAACGTTTAGGCATGTAATGCTCCTTAATCGCCAATGCCACTTCATCATTTTCATTATCACCTGCGGCATAAGCAGCACCCATCACCCCTTGGAGTGATGGAAACTCTCCAACCATGTCAGAAAGTAAATCCCCTTTACATAAAAATGCTGCACGGCTCACATCTTCAACACAGGTAGGATTTACTTGCTCTGCAACTATCCGAACGAGTTTTACCAAACGATCTTTTTTCTCAAGCATTGTACCAAGTTTTGCCTGAAATATAATACCGTCAAGTCCTGCAACTCTTTGTTCAAGTGTCGTTTGTCTATCTCCGTCAAAGAAAAAGAGTGCATCTTCAAGCCTCGCCCTGAGCACCCGCTGATGACCTTTGCGAGTAACATCAGGGTCATTAACAGAGGTATTATTTACCGCAATGAAACCGGGCATCAAGGCTCCGTTATCATCAACAACAGGAAAATATTTTTGATGTTCTCTCATTGAAGTAATGAGGACTTCAGGAACTAACTGGAGAAATTTTTCATCAAAGGTACCACAGACACCGAAAGGTATTTCAACCAGATTAGTAACTGTGTCGACTAAGGCCTCATCCACAGCCACTGTTCCTCCAGCTAAATCATTGTTGGCTTTTAGTGCAGCATTTATCTCCTCTACAACTCTCGCTCTCCTTATGACCGGATCTACAATAACTTTATTTTTTTCAAGTTCTTCTAAATATGAGCTGACGCCATCAACCTCAAATTTTTTATTAGCATGAAACCTGTGTCCTGCAGTGAGATTTGATGATGCCACACCATCATAGGTAAAGGCAATGGTCTGAGTTCCGAATAAAGCAAGAATCCACTGAATCGGACGTACAAAAGTGAGGGTCTTAGATCCCCATCTCATTGATTTTGGAAACGACAGTTCTTTGATAATTTCTTCAAGAACAGAGGGTAATAATTCAAGGGTTTCTCTACCTATCACCTCTCGAATCAGCATTAAATACTCACCTTTAGGAGTATCTACTATTTGAAGATCGGAGGCATTGGCACCCTTTGATCTAGCGAACCCTTCTGCTGCTTTAGTGAAATTTCCATCACCATCGTAAGCGGCCTTTTTAGACGGTCCCAGTAACTCTTCCTTAACATCGTCCTGAGATTCGGCCACATCTGTAACAATGAGTGTGAGTCGCCTTGGTGTCCCCAGTACCTTTACTACACCATGTGTAATTCTCAATCCCATTGCTTTCTGGACGAACTTTTCTCGAATTTGTTTGTAAGCTGGTTGGAGATAGCCAGCGGGGATTTCTTCTGTTCCTATTTCAAATAATAAATCGCGCATGGGGTGTCTAATATGTGTTTTTTATCTTTTATCTTTTATCTTTAAATAATTTAACAAGATTCAATAGCTGCAAAAGTTGAAAAATCATCACCATAATTATGGGCTGAGACGGAGAACCATTCAATTTCCTGAACGTCTTCCAGGCCGGATGCGACAGTTTTCGACAAAGATTCTACTGATAGCGTATTAACTGATTCCTGAGGCCCATCATTGAGCTCTCTTTCAACTGCTTTTTCAATGAGTAACAGTAAGTCTTCAATCCAGAGGAATTGGTTAAATCGTACACTCACCTTAACCGTGCCCCAGCGCCCCATAGAGCCCGGTAATCTCTGCTGTTTTTTTTCTAGTATGGGAAGACTGATAGGCACATCAATTGTCAGTGTAAATTCTTCTTCATCGAGCAATGATCCGTGCATTGCGCACTGATAATGCGCAATATAATTACGCCCGTTCTTCTCACATTTTAAAAAGTATGGAAATTCAAGTTCAAGGTGAGAAGCCTCCGCATCAAGTCTTTCCTTCATCTTCGCAAGGATAGAAGAAAATCGTTTAATGGTAATTTCACCATGAAACTCATTGAGAATTTCAACAAAACGACTCATGTGTGTACCCTTGAATTTATGGGGAAGGTTCACATAGAGGTTAGCAATGGCTATCGTGTGTTGAATTTTCTGGGCCTTATCTTTAACGGTAATGGGATAAGGAACTTTCTTAACTCCCACCTTTTTGATGTTAATTCTTCGAATGTCAACCTGACTTTGTATATCTTTCATAAATTACAGTGAGCACCTTAGGGAAACTTTTTTACTAACTCTTTGATTAATCACCTAAAAGTCTTTTTACCGCTTCTTTTAGTCCGTCAAGATTACCTGATTTGACGATGTACTCCTCTGAGGCCCATGTGCTGATATCTCTTTGAAATTCTTGATATGCACTGCTCAGTATCACAGGTGTTTCTGGACGTTGCATTTTCATCAGCCGAAGGACCTCAATACCATTCATTCCAGGCATATGAATATCCAGAATGACAATATCAGGATCTTCTTGCTGAAATTTTTCTAATCCTTCCTCACCATTTAAAGCTGACAGTACCTGGTACCCCTCATCTTCAAACTCTTCACGATAGACTATCTGGATAGAAGGTTCATCGTCAACCAGTAGAATTTTCTTCATAGCATGCTCCTTAGTGCCTTACTCCAGAAAATATGTCACTCTTTTCAGTACCCCCTCGGAGTCTATCACTTACCTGAGGGGTATAAAAAGCAAAAAAGCTAGAGACTCGTTTGAAATTAAGTAGTTAGCTTAACCATCAGATAGCGATCACAGATAGACCTTCGTGACACTTATCCTGGCTTATTTCCCGTTTACCGGGGTTAGTGTTATATCACTAAACAATCTCGCAGGTGCGCAGCAGCCTCTTCAGGTGGCAAAGGATTAATATAAAAGCCAGTACCCCATTCAAACCCAGCAATAGAGGTTAACTTAGGAACTATTTCGAAATGCCAATGGTAATACTCTAAACCTTTTGAATGCAAAGGCTCTGTATGTAACACAAAATTATACGGTACATTTTCGATACATGTGCACAGTCTCTGCAGCGATTCTTTAAATATTTCAGCTAGCCCATGAAGTGCTGACTCGTCCATTGAGGAGTAGTTTGACGAATGTTTTTTCGGTAATATCCACATCTCAAATGGAGTACGGGGAGCAAAAGGAGTGATTGTTATAAAGGAATCATTCTGACAAACTACACGCTCTTTACTTTGTATTTCCTGACGAATAATATCGCAAAAGACGCATCGTTCTTTGTAGTTGTAGTGAGACTTCGCTCCATCTACTTCGGAGACAATCATTCGAGGAAGGATAGGAAGAGCAATAAGTTGAGAATGGGAATGTTCGAGTGATGCACCTGCGGCCCGGCCATGGTTTTTAAAGACCATGACATACTTAAATCTCGGATCGTTTTCCAGATCCAGTATTCTCTCTTTATAGGCACGAAAAACTTTTGCCATCCGTTCTACAGATAGGTCAGCAAAATTTTCGTCATGATTTGGAGTTTCTATTATGACCTCATGGGCTCCAATCCCATTCATCTGATCATAGAGCCCTATTCCTTCCTTTGAGAGATCACCTTCAATTACTAGCGCTGGATATTTATTAGGAACTACCCTGACTTCCCAGTCTGCTCCGTTATCCCCATCGATACTCTGTGGGATGGTCAAAACGGCTTTAGGTGTAAAAGACTCATTACCGGGACATAAAGGACAAAAGCCTCCTCTTCCCACAAATTTCTCTGCTGGGAAATCTGTTGGTCTTTTACGCCGTTCCTTGGAGATTATTATCCATCTCCCGATAACGGGATCTTTTCGGAGCTCAGGCATGTCGCCTATAATCCTTTAGCTTTTTCTTGCGTTTCCTGGGCTGTTTTACAGTCAATACAAAGAGTAGTAACAGGCCTTGCTTCCAAACGCTTCATCCCTATTTCTTCGTCACATGAGTCACAGATACCAAATGTACCTTCATCTATCCGCGCAAGGGCTTCATCTATTTTAGATAGTAATTTCCGTTCCCTGCCACGAATTCTTAGCTCAAAACTTCTACCGGATTCAATGGTAGCACGATCATTTGGATCAGGGACGTTAGACGTCTGATCTGTCATTTCGTTCATCGTTTTTCCGGCTTCATCTACAATTTCTCGTTTTTTTAATTCAAGTTCATTACGAAAAAAATCGAGTTTTTTATCATCCATTAACTTTCTCCTCAATACACTTAAATATCATACAAACAATACTCTGCCATTATTACTGTCTTACATATGTTCCACTTTTCCCGCCAGTCTTCTTTAGTAATCGAATATCTCCGATAACCATAGATTTATCAACAGCTTTACACATGTCATAAATAGTGAGTGCAGCGATGGAGACAGCGGTCAGTGCTTCCATTTCAACTCCAGTTTGACCACTCATTCCTACTGTTGCAAAAATGTCTATGGAAAGATCATCTTCACGATACTCAAAATCGATAGTTATCTTACTGATGAGCAGTGGGTGGCATAAAGGTATCAAAGCATCAACTTTTTTTGCAGCCATTATACCTGCAACCCGGGCTATACCAAGGACATCGCCTTTAGATATTGTTCCACCCTTAACCATTTCAAATGCCTGAGACGACATTGTAATTGATCCGGCCGCATTTGCCACACGAACAGTCGCCGCTTTACCCCCTACGTCAACCATGACAGCATTTCCCTGATCATCAAAATGCGTAAACTCTGCGTTCTTTTCGTTTGGCATCGTACTATTATTCCTTTAGTGCCTTACTGAAAGAATTCTTTGTTAAATTCCAAGAAAGAAATCTGCCCCAAGGCTCTTATCCGGGCTGAGTTGTCGGTACCCGGTGTTAATTTTTCCCTAACACTTCATTGAAAAGTTTTTTAAAGAATCCTTCTTGTTCTGCATCCTGACCATGTTCCTGGCACAGGGTATCAAATTCCCGTAATGCTTTTTTCTGTTCTTCGCAAAGGTTTACCGGCGTCATCACCTGCAGTTCAACCACCATATCGCCTTTCCCTCGACCTCGAAGACTTACAACACCTTCTTTTCTTAGGGTAAATCTCTCTCCAGATTGAGATCCAGCAGGGATATCCAGTGATTTTTTCCCATATATTGTAGGAACTTCGACGCTTGCACCGAGTGCTGCTTTGACCATTGATACAGGTAGACGACAAAATATAGTGTCACCATCGCGCTTAAAGAAGTCATGTTCTTGGACATGAACGACCACATACAGATCACCCGAACCACCACCTCGCCGGCCACCTTCACCTTCTCCGCGAAGACGCATTCGTGCAGCGGTATCAACTCCCGCGGGAATTTTCAGAGCAACTTTTTTGGTCTTTTCGACCAATCCTTCTCCATGACAATCGGTGCAAGGCTCAGTTACAATTGAGCCTTCGCCATGGCATTGCGGACATGTAGAACTCATCTGAAAAAAACCTTGGGAACGAACAACCTGGCCCCGACCACCACAGGTAGGACACGTCTGTTTCTGGTGTCCAGGCCTGCTGCCACTTCCTTCGCACGTCCAACAGGTATCTCGCCTTGTGAGTTCTACTTCTTTGGAGACTCCATGAACAGCCTCCATAAAAGTTATTTCTACATCATAACGAAGATCATTTCCCTGAACAGGACCGTCTCGCCTGGTCTTGGTCCGCTGACCACCACCAAAAAGGTCCCCGAAGATATCGCCAAAGCTAGAGAAGACATCTTCGGCACTACCTGGGCCACTATACCCGCTGTTCTTCAGGCCATCATGACCATATGTGTTGTAGACTTCCCTCTTTCTCTCATCGCTTAAAACTTCGTAAGCTTCTGTACAAGATTTAAAGTTCTCTTCAGCTTCCTTATCTCCTGGATTTCTATCCGGATGATACTTCATTGCAAGCTTACGATACGCTTTCTTTACTTCCCCACTGCTGGCATTTCTGCTAACAGCCAAAATCTCGTAATAATCAATACTCATTTTTATTCTACTCTACAAAGGTCTCAAGAAACGGCGGATGCATCTTCACCAGGAATAACACTGTCATCAGAAGTACCTAGATTACCGGGTAACTCCTCGATATTAGAAAAAGTCACACGACCATTAGCGATTTCTCGCAGGGTCATAACTATTTCTTTATTTTTACCTTCAGCAAGAAAAGGCTCACCCTGACGGTGTTGTTTTATTCGTTTTACTGCAAGGTGAATCAGATTAAACCTGTTATCATCACCAACTTTCTCAAGACAATCTTCACATGTGATTCTAGCCATAATTTCCTCGGTTAAGTCTCAGCTCAGCGTAGATGTACGACAGAGCATCGAATTTATTCTATTTTTCAAAGGGGTTACGTAACAATAATGTTTCAGCACGATCTGGACCTACTGAAATAATGTTCGTAGGGGCTCCTGCAACCTCTTCAACCCTCTTAATATATTCCTTGGCCTGGGAAGGAAGCTCATCATAGCTTCGCACGGTATCAATCTCTTCCTTCCAGCCTTCCAGGCTCTCATACACAGGTGTTACTGCCGCAGCCTCTTTAATATTACACGGCATTGCAGAGTACGACTTACCACCCAGCTCATAGGAAGTTGCAATCTTAAGTTCCTTTTGACCACTGAGAACATCGAGCTTTGTTATCGCAAGTCCTGTAACGCCGTTAAGGCGAGTAGCGTCTGCGCCAACAACCCCATCAAGCCAACCGCATCTACGACGCCTGCCGGTGGTCGCACCAAATTCATGACCTTTATTCTGGAGTTCTTCGCCGGTTGCATCAAACAGTTCTGTCGGAAATGGGCCTGCGCCAACACGGGTGGTGTACGCCTTCATTATCCCAATAACTGCATCTATATAGACCGGCCCAAAACCTGTACCGTTACAAGCATTACCTGCAATGGTATTTGATGATGTCACAAAAGGGTAGGTACCGTGATCAATATCGAGATGGGTACCCTGGGCTCCTTCAAAAAGGATATTTTGACCTTTTTTACGTGCCTCATCCAGTGTCACCGAGACATTGCCATAATAGGGGATTATTTTTTCGGCAAATTCCTGGGTCTGTCTGTAAATCACATCAAAATCAACAGGAGCTGCATTGTATTTTTTGGTCAGCAGGAAATTCTTTTCCTCTATCGCAACCTTAAGCTTTTCTCTAAACAGAACGTCATCACGAAGATCTCCGGCCTTAATACCTATCCGGCCGACCTTATCCATATAACAGGGCCCTATCCCCCTGCCAGTGGTTCCGATTTTTTGGCTGTCAGAAAGAGCGGCTTCTTTAGCCTGATCAAGACTTGCATGATACGGCATAATGAGATGGGCACCTTCGCTAATCATAAAACGCGCGGGCGTTACCTCTAATCCCTGCTCTTTTAGCTGTTCCATCTCCTCAAGGAGCACGCCGGGGTCAACGATCACCCCATTACCTATCATGCACATCTTGTCGTCATATAAAATACCAGACGGAATTAAATGAAACACAAACTTCCTGCCTTCGACCACCAAGGTATGACCAGCATTATTGCCACCTTGAAAGCGAACGACAAAATCTGCATACCGGGTAAGTAAATCTACAATTTTCCCCTTACCCTCATCTCCCCACTGTGTACCTACGACAACAACACTGGACATCTAACTTCTCCCAAAGAGGTTAATCCATTTGAACCCTGTTATGGTGGTCAACACAGCACCCACTTCTCCACAACAAATCCACACAAGACAAACGGGTAAATATAGTCAAGTGATTGACTATTGTCAATCAATCAAATTTTACAGAGTTTAGCTCCACTAAGATATGCTTTCTTTCCTTTTTTTCAAGTAAAAACAGTCAATTTAAGAGGGTGCTGAATATTTAACATATATTGTAATCCAATCAGCTTGTTGGTTTTGTTGGTTTCCTGCGGACTAATCCTTTCATATTACTTTTATTCCATTTCAAACTGATCACTTGCAAACATTGACACCACCCATCAAATACCTTACATTTGTGGCCAATCAATATCGCTTCCATACGCGTATTGAATTATAGGCAAAATCATATCAATTGACGCGTACTTCGCTCATTTTTATTGCCCTTTATTAAAATTAGTCCGCATGTTAAACACTTACATGTGATATAAGGTAGTGATTTATGTTTGGCATCGGTTTGCCTGAAATGATACTTATTATGGCCCTCGCACTTATCGTTGTAGGACCAGACAAGTTGCCCGATCTCGCGAGGTCTTTGGCCAAAGGACTCATGGAGCTAAAGAAAACGGCTGAAGGCCTTAAGGAAACGATGGCAGCCGAGGGCAATCCACTCGATGACATCCGGCCAGATCTTGAAGAAGCTGCAAAATCACTCAAGCAAAACTTGCTTGAAACTCCGCCGTACCTGCGAGACGAAGTCATCGAACAGGGAGGGGTGAATCCACCTTCAGAAAATGTCATGGCAGCCTACGATGAAGTCATGAAAATAAGTGCGTCTGCAGATGCGGATAGTCCTGCTGAGAGTATTGATAACAATTCGTCACCTACTGAAACCATCAGTAATACCGTGGTTCCTGCCAAACAGGATAAACCAGACTCAGACACACCGGCAGTACAATAATACACTACGATGGCTAATTATAATTTAGAAAAGACCATCCCTGCCCTTGAGCGCAGTCTTGCCTTTTTCAGGCCGCATCATCTTGAACTTCGCAGGCGGCTTATAGTCGTGTGTGCATCAATTGTCACCAGCACCGTCATTGCCTATATTTTTGCTGAACAAATTGCTGCAATCTGCATCGCTCCCCTTTTTAAGGCGAGTCCACTGGTCTACAAACTCGTTTACACTAATTTACCTGAGGCGTTTCTCGCTTACATTAAACTTGCACTTCTCGTTGGTGTTATCTGTTCAATGCCAATCGCAATTTATCAACTATGGAGTTTTATTGCCCCTGGACTCAGGAAAAATGAAAAGAAACTTGCGGTTACTGTGGTGTTTTGGTCGACGCTCCTCTTTCTTGTAGGAGGAAGCTTTGCCTTTTTCGCGGTGATACCTCAGATGCTCATCTACTTTATGAGCTACGCCAGCGAAGGACTTGAGCCATTACCTAAATTAGGTAAATACCTGACGTTCATAGCCCGAACAATCCTTGCATTTGGCCTTTCATTTCAGATTCCATTTCTTATGGTCATGGCGGCTAAAGGTGGACTTGTCCAGGCATCATATTTCAGGAAAAAGCGTATGTATTTCTACATCGCCATCCTTGTACTTTCTTTTCTCCTCACTGCTGGTGATTTTATGGCAACAACGCTTCTCGCAATCCCGCTATTTTTCCTTTATGAAGCTGGCATATTTTTGAGCTTACTTTTTAACAAGAAGAAAAAATCTTAAGCATCGCAACTATTTCTCAGGAACAATTTCTTGTTTCAAAAGACAGCACGATATTTTGAACTTCGGTTTGCCCTCTTTGTCGTATTCAATAGTGTCTGGCTGAAGAAGCTTGTTCATAACGCACCCTTCCGCGATACCCAGTTTAAAAAAGTTTTCCTCCCTTAGACCCTCTACCTTATTCAAACGACCATTTTCAATCTGATAACTATGAATAGGATGATCCTCACACAGTGGACATTGATAGACCCGACCATTTGGAAAAACGAAGTAGTTTTCAGCCACATTACCTGCACATTGAAAGACTTCACCCTCTTCCAGAAACACCTTCGGATAGGTTACATGAATCCCCTCATCTGCAGCTCTTCTGGCAACATCCGGCACAACATCAAGCCACTCTTTTCTTGTAACCTGCGAGGTTTCCTCAGTGGCGGCACCTGCAGAGTTTCCTCTTAGCCCTATCACCTGAATGAAAAACTTCTTTACCTTGAGCTCTTTTAAGAGAGGCACCATTCTCTGTAGATCTGTTAGATTTTTCCTGCTTACTGTGAAGATAAGGCTTACATTATAGCCCCTCTTCACTGCTCTTCTGATATTTTCTGTACAAACGTCGAATACCCCCTTCCCCCGAATAGGATCATTAACCTCCGCATCCGGGCCATCGAGGCTAAAACTCAAGTAATCGAGCAGTTCAGGTTGAGTTTGTTCGAGCAGATCATGAAAGAGATAACCGTTGGAATCAACCGTCACAGAAAAGCCCAACTTCTTTGCGCCCGAGATTGCAAAGGCTAGATCGGGGTGCATAGTTGGTTCACCACCTAAAAAAATCACATTCGATTTTTTATCTTTATCGGCAAACAGAGTCAGCCAGTCAACAATCTCCTCTTTACTGAGTTGATTCGTTCCATGTTGCACTTTATTGATATAACAGTGTTTACATGAGAGATTACAGGCAGTGAGGATATGAAAGAAAATATTCCTTTCCCCTTCTTTAAATCCAACGGTTTTGGCGATATTTTTCATAATAGTATTCTCTAATAACTGTTCAACTTATTCAGCTTTCATTGTTTTAAGGTGTATTGGGCTAGATAGCTATTTTTTAGATAATTATTTCCTTCAGATTTAAAGAAGGTTTTAAAGAGTGCAAGACACTCCTCTCGCAATAATCCACCCTTAATCTCTATGTCCATTTTACTGTAAAACGGGGCGAGCGTGGCCAAGGGAAGGTCGGTTCCTCCTCCCATGGCATCTTCGTAACCGTACACTATTTTTCTAACACCATTTACGATAAGAGTCGAAAAACACATAAGGCACGGCTCCAGCGTTGAATAAACGGTAACCTTGCTGAGATCAACAACCACCTCTTTGGCCAGCAGGCTCCTTAATGCATTTATCTCTGCGTGATCTATCTCATTACTCTTTCCTTTACTGTTACTGCGATTACCAAGAGCTACTACCGTGCCATCTAAGACAAGCACGCAGCCCACCGGGAATTCGTTTTGAGCCAGAGCGTGTTCAGCCTGAGCAAGGGCATGGCCCATAAATTTGATATCATTTTCCATAGTAGAAGACCTCTTTTTGCACGCTACAGACTACGTCCATAGCGAACAGCAGCCACCTGAAGGGAGGCCGGAGTATGAATTTGAATATAATCATGAACATTTTTCACAAAGGGTAAAAAGAGGAGTTCACAACGGGAAACCTCAACGGTAACTTGAGGTAAAAGTTGTAATTGTTTGCTGTTACCCACTGTGAGATTGACCAAAATGCTTTTAATCGATTGGATAGCCTCGCCCTTATCTAGAGTAACAGGGTGACTCATGATCCCACCTATGGTTTTGCCTTTTGGAATTTTACCGTGGGCCATCGTCAGCTGGGAGGCAATCTGCAAGAAAGCTTTAGGATTAATCTTAAATGCGGGAAGCAGAAAATAGAGAGGTTCTTGTCTATCATTTCTTGAGAGCACAATGGGTTGATTAGTAAAACGAATCAAATTTCCAAAATTTGTAAGATCGCAACCTGTTGTAGTGAATTTTATCTTCCAAAAAGGGAAATACTTTATATTTTTTTGAATATGTTCCGCAACACTCCATTGAATTCTCACAAGCTTAGATTTTTCTTCAGCCCAGTGGATGGAACAATTATCACAGCATAATACACAACTATCCCTCTCCCCTTTTAATAATCCTCCACATTCGGGACATCGTGTACTTATAAAATGAGGCTCCCAGGACTTTTTACTTGAACAACTCTTACCCGACAGAGCGAGTAAATCACCTGCCGGTCCAATTCGTCTTTTATCGACGGCATCAATGATATAGTCATCTTTTATATAAAAAGGCTGATAAATCAGACTGATTGTCTCACCTATAAAAGCACGATGAAGCAGTTTCTTATTATTTTTTCCTGAAAAAAGCTCAACGAGTTTCGTCGCTTGTAGAAAAGCCGCTTTAACGGGAACAGTCTGCAAGACAAATCGTCCCTGTACTGCGACTGTAACAGGATGAACCTTCATCACCTGTGGTCTCAGGCCAAGTGAGGGCAGTAGCGATTGAATCTCTACAGCAAGCCTTGTGGTATCAACTATTTTATATCTAACCTGATAATTTTCCACAAAATAGACCACACCTTTAAACCTGAGATAGGGCACAAAAATCATCTCGCTTTCGTCCACATCTTCAGGCAAACTATAGGGAAGTAGATACCTTGCAGCAGTAGATTCAAGACGAAAATTCGTAACATTACAGAAGCCGCACTCAATGAGTTTGTCATCTTCATTTACAACAATTGGCGCACCGCAAGACGGGCAACTCTGATCTATCGTGAGATCCATAATACAGTAACTAGCCCTGGGTAAATGGAAAATAAGCCGGGACTCAGTTCAGTACCCCCTTGAGGGGTATAAGTGCCATGGTGGTTATGTTGTCTACTTAATTCCAAAACAGTCTCCAGCTTTCTTATTTTTAATGACAGGTGTTCTGAGGTAAGGCACTAAGCCAGTGTAAAACATAACATGGCCAGAGTACTACTCAGAACGGCATAAGGATCCGTGACAAAATCGATATAAATGAGCAAGATATTTCGTAACGGCACCTAAGCCATTGTAAAAAAATAACATGTACAGAGTACTATTCAGAACGGCATAAGGATCCGTAACGAAATCGATATAAATGGGCAAGATATTTCGTAACGGCTCCTAAAGTGCCAAACCGCAGTTATTGCAATACATAGAGTCGGCCAGGTTTTCGGACTGACAGCTGCCGCAGACCTGGTTTTTCTTCTTTTCCACAGTTGATTTACCACACTGAGAACAGAATTTGGCCTTCGGTGTAAGATTTTTTCCGCAATGTGAGCATTTCATCAGCAAAATCACTTGATGGCCACAAAGTGGGCAAAAACGCGAATCAGCAGGTATATTATTTTGACAATCTGTACATTGAATCAAAGCCGACGATACTTTTTCAGGTCCGCTTTGTTGCATACCTCCTCCTGTAAACATGGAGGGCAAAAGCATTCCCATGCCAAGCCCTAAGCCTGCCCCAGCTTCTCCTTGATTTTCTGACATTTTTTCCATGGCCATTGCAGCTTTGAGCTTCATGAATTTTTCCATATCTTGGATCAGTTCCATCCGACTCTTATCATCAATTGCGGATTGCACTTCTTCAGGCGGGGTGATTGAGGTGATATACAACGCGGATAGGCGGAGGCCAAAGTTAGCAAAATCGTCTACAAGCCGTCCTTGAAGTTCATGGGAGAGTTGATCAAAGCGTCCTGGTAAGTTGAGGATTGTATCAAGGGTTTCCCCTAAGTAATCATTAAACCGAGAAATAATTACCCGCTTGAGATAGCTTGCTATACCATCAGTATCAAAACTGCCCATTGTTCCAACCAGAGAATTAATAAATAAAACCGGCTGGACGATTTGAATATTATAGATACCATGTGCTCGCAGGCGAATAAGACCAAGCTCACTATCTCGAAATGCTACTGGATTTTGGGTTCCCCACTTATTATTTGTAAAATGTTTGAGGTTGGCCATGTACACTTCCGCTCGGAGTGGACTTTTCCCTCTCCAGGGAATAGATAGTACTTTTGTTATAAGGGGTAGATTGCCAGTTTTTAGCGTGTATCGTCCAGGACCAAAACAATCACAGGCCTTGCCCTTGTAAAAGAACACAGCGGCTTGACTTTCTCTAACAGTGAGTTGTGCGCCATATTTAATCTCAGCTGAACCGGTTTCAGGAAGCCGATGAACGAGTTCTTTGCCAGACTCATCGAACCATTCAATGTTTTCTAAGAATATTCCGCCATCAAATCTATTCATACCAACCACCTTGAAAAAAAGAGTTAACCGAGTGAACTTGCGCCAGCGCACAATCAGATATATTATCAAAGCATAATATCATAATTATTAACCAGTTGAGCAGGAGTTTTTAGACACTATGCAATCAAAAGAGCTATGGGACCTTAAAAGTGCAATGATGGTTTTGGAAAACGACACAGTCGATAGTAAATTATGGGCTGAGGCCGTAGAATGGCTCATATTGTATGGCCCTCCTGAGATTCAAAGCCTGCTCCTTGAGGCATCTGCGACTGCAACAAATACATCTTTCCCCAGTCTCGCCCCCACACATTATACCACAGGCGGTCAACCGATTTATGATATTAAAGAGTTAGCTCAGACCTTGGGGATACCAGAAGAAGAGGTAAAGAAAATCCTTGAAGAAAAAGAAGCGACACACCCAACCCTACACACCACAACCAATGGAAGCGATGGAACCGTTCATTAACTTATCTTCGTGCCCCTCACATTGAATATACCAGATGCAATATGTTTTTAACCATCTGGTATATTTCACTACCCTCTGTATACATCCAGACAATTTTATACTATCTCCTACTAACTACAGGGCTATAGTACTGTATCTATTTGCTCCTCGGTTACCTTATCCGTAATCACAGTATCGCCAATAGTTGTAGGCAAAACAAAAAACACCATTCCCGCCACTGTCTTCTTATCTGTGAGCAGATACTGTTTTATACGTTTACGATCCAACTCCCGTGGTACCGTAACGGGCATATTGTAATCTCTGAGTATGGCAACGATCTGTTGCGCTTCGGCTTCTGTCATGAGGCCACTCAGGACCGAGAGATTTGCAGCAGCAACCATCCCGATCGATACTGCAAGACCATGAATGATGGTAAAATCAGATGCAGCCTCCACAGCATGGCCTATGGTATGCCCATAATTAAGAATACGACGAACACCACCTTCTCTTTCGTCCTCGGAGACAACCTCTGCTTTAATTTTACAACAGGTGTAAATCAGTTGTTTAATACTGTCTGAGTCGAGTTGTAATATTGCTTCGCGCTTAAGCCGTAGAAACTCAAAAAACTCAGGGTCACGTATCACCCCATATTTAATCACTTCTCCAATACCACCCAAAAGCTCTTCTTCAGGGAGAGTTTTGAGTACATCTATGTCGATATATACAGCCTTAGGCTGATAGAAAGCCCCTATAAGGTTTTTTCCTTCTGGGATATCAACACCCGTCTTCCCACCCACAGAACTATCCACCTGGGCAAGCAGCGTCGTTGGTATCTGTACAAAAGGGATACCTCTCATATAGGAAGAGGCCAAAAATCCTGCAATATCCCCACTTACGCCACCGCCAAAAGCAATAATCGCGTCTTTTCGATCAAAGCCAAGACGCGCGAGACGACTTGCAAGATCTCCTACAGTGGCCAGATTTTTATTGGCTTCGCCTCTGGGAAAGGTGAGAATTTCTGCTTTCAAGCCCGCATCAGTAAGACTTTTTAGCAATACCCCGCCATAGAGCTTTGCCACATGGTCATCGGCCACAACACAATAACGGTTGCCGATGGCTCTCTTCTTTAGATCGTCGCCAATCCGGCTAAGACTTCCTTTTTGTATCACTATTGGGTAACTCCTCTCACCCAAGCCAACCGTCAACTCAGCCATAACCACCCTTTACCTCCAGAGAAATACATTTAATATTCAATAAAAATGAACAAGAAACTTACCCTAAATTGAACAAAAAAAAAAGGGAGATACCGTCAATGACGATATCTCCCTTTTTTGACTAAAAAAGTCAGTGATTACATTGAATCACCAGATGCAGCACCCTGCATCTTAACTTCAACTTTCTCTTTCAAGTTACCGTAGTAAACCTTGAGGTGATCAAGAACTTCAGTACGACCGAAGTGATCAACAATCTCAGCACCATCAGAAAGCGCCTTACGGAGCTTGGTACCAGAGAGGATAACTCGAGATGCTTTGTCGTGAGGACAAGTACGCAGAGAAGCCATACCATCACACTCAGAGCAGTAGAAGGTCCAGTCAATTTTCATTGGCTTACAGAGGAGATCTTTTGCATCGTCACCAGTTGTAGGGATACGATCAAATATTTCCTGAGCCTCAAAGAGACCATAGAAGTCACCAACACCAGCATGATCACGACCGATCAGCATGTTGTTAACGCCATAGTTCTGACGGAAGGTCGCATGTAGAAGGCCTTCACGAGGACCAGCATAACGCATATCAAGAGGATATCCAGCGTTAATAACGTTGTCTTTAACGAAATAGTTCTCGATGAGAATATCGATAGCCTGGACACGAGTCTCTGCAGGAATATCACCTGGCTTGAGATTACCGATAAGAGAGTGAATAAGAACACCATCACAAACTTCAACAGCAATTTTAGCGAGATACTCATGTGAACGATGCATTGGGTTACGAAGCTGAAGAGCAGCAACATTAGACCATCCACGCTCATCAAACATTGCACGGGTTTCAGCAGGCTTGAGGTAAACACCTGGGTACTCTGCAGGATACTCACCTTCAGAAAGTACTTTTACAGGACCCGCAAGGTTTACTTCTTTTTGAGCAAGTACCATGATAACGCCGGGATGATCTTCAGGTGCGAGTTCCCAGAATTTTCCGTCTACAGACTCTTCGCCTTCGCCGAGGAAAACCTTCTCACATTCCCATTTCTTGTCAGCATCAGTCATCTCGAATTTTTCTTCTACGAGCATGGTAGCGAAAACAACGCCATCTGCAACAAGAGCAACTTCAGTACCTTCTGCGATATCAGCAGCATCTGCAGTGGTAACATCAAGGGTGATAGGAACAGGCCAGAAGGTGCCGTCAGCCATCTGGAAGTTCTCACAAACACCTTTCCAGTCAGCTTTTTTCATGAAACCGGTCAGCGGAGAAAAACCACCGATACCGAGCATGATCAAATCACCTTTAGCGCGATCAGAGATCTCAATTTGCTTCAGACCTGCAGCTTTTGTCTTTTCAGCTTCAAGCGCAGCGCCTTCAAGCAACGCACATACCAAACCTTTACCACCATGTGGGGCAACTAATTTAGACATAGAACACCTCTTTGTTAAAATTTATAATATAAAAAAAATAAAACTAAATGCCGTGCAATTGTGTGCTTGGCATACTGAACGAGTATTCATTATGACGATTATATATAAAAGTAATCTGAGAAAAGTCAAGGGAAAAGCGATAAGCACAAAACAAGCACAATTCTTTGCATAACTCTGTATCTAATGGAAATTAACTATACGATTTAATAACTATTTTCAGAACAACCCTAGCTACTAAATTCTCCCATGTCCAGTGGATTTGAAAGTTTCAAAAGAAACGATCATCATATAAGATATCTATGGTATAATTAGACTGAAATAAAAGCAATTCGTTCTATCTCATCCTACTCAATTAATCAACATAGATGAACTATCGCAGCCTCAAGATTCATAGTGCATTCAATCTTTTTTCAATCATGTTTTTTGCAATGGTTTTGATAAATTTTGTGATTGTTATATTTTGGTATGAACATGTCCTACAGTACCAATTCAAAACAATTCATTTGCTCATCGAGGGAAGGTATAATGTAGAGACGACATCAATGTCTACCGACGACCAGGGATTTCAATCCTACCTGAAGAATCTTGTATCCTCCCCCGAAACACCTGTCGTCCACATCTTATTTGATAATTACCAAATAATTAAAGAGGAGCAACATTCACCCAAGGTTTTGTCACTTAATAAACGGCCCACTACTTTAAATGAAATACACCATATACTCAACTCGTCCAGATCTCCTTCAACATTTTTAACCAACCGTCGATCCACGATTTTTTCTCTTGGACATAACAAAAATCAGACGCAAGATAACTGGGTTGGAGTTACTATCAATACGTCTTTGATAATTAAAGAAATCTGGAAAAAAGAAAAAATAATTCTGCTCTATATATTTTTTAATTCTTTCATCTTAGCGACAGTTGTCTTCTTTCGATTTCGAAAAATAGTTTTTAAGCCAATAGACACTCTTCTCAATCTCGCAAACAACTACCACCTCAACGAAGGTGATTGGTCATTACAGCCAGCTGGTGGAGGGGAGTTCGACCAGCTGGCTCAGGCAATGAAAGCCATGACACTACGGATTGAAGAAGACCGAGATAGATTGCTTGAATCAGTGGTACAACTGCAACAAACAAACAATAAATTGCAGATATCACAACAAGAAACATTACAGGCTGAAAAACTTGCAGCCACAGGAAGATTAGCTGCTGGTTTTGCACATGAGATTGGTAATCCTGTGGCTATAGTGCAAGGCTACCTTGAGCTCGTTCAACAAAGATCGTATTCTGAAGACGAGAAGCTGGACTTTGTTAAGAGATCATTAAAAGAGCTCAATCGCATAGATTCACTCTTGTTTCAACTGATGGACCTCTCAAAAAATCAAAAGAAAGCAGAGCAGCCCGTTGATCCGGTAGTGGTAATCAGGGAGCTCATTGAAACGCTGAGTACAAATTTTTCTAAAAGTAATACTCAGGTCAAGTTAGAATCAAATGAAAAAAGGTTATTGATATTTTGTGACCGCGATGTATTGCGCCAGGTACTTCTCAATTTTTTTCTAAATTCCATTGATGCTATTGAGGAAATACAATCTATACGGGAAGGTAAAATCCATTGTGAAATCACATGTCAATTCGTGGGAGAAATAAAATTTGTTATTATAACTGTCGAAGATAATGGGACAGGAATCGAACAGTCCAAACTCCAATATATATTTGATCCTTTTTTTACAACTAAACCCGTAGGCCAAGGAACAGGCTTAGGACTATCTGTTGCTCACCGATTAATCGAGTCCATGAACGGGAAGATTGAAGTCGATAGCCGCCACAATGAGGGCACAACCTTTACAATCTATATACCTCAGTACGCATAAGGTTAGAAAAATGGAAAAAACTCTATTGATCATTGACGACGAAGACAATATGCGTCACATGCTCAAATCTCTTCTACATAAAAGTTGCTACACGATTTGCGAGGCCGCAAATGGTCAAGACGCGCTTAATCTTGTAAAGGATAGGTCATATGATTTCATTCTATGTGACGTCAGAATGCCCCGTATTGATGGTTTACAATTTCTCAAGCAAGCCAAAGAGCACCTTCAACACAGCACGGTAATAATGATGTCGGCCTACGGAAGCATCGACCTTGCCCTTGAGGCGATTAAATTGGGCGCATACGACTATATTTCAAAACCATTTAAAACTGATGAAGTTCTCCTCACCTTGAAAAAGGCTGAGGAACGCGAAAAGCTACAAAAAGAAAATAGAGTCCTTCGGTCCGAAATTAATAATATTACCAAGCGAGACATTTTTTCAGACATAATTGGCTCAAGTGAACCGTTGAACAACGTAATACAACAGGCAATAAAAGTTGCTCAATATGACACTTCAGTATTAATCACAGGTGAAAGCGGGACCGGCAAAGAACTAATAGCAAGAGGTATTCATAATCACAGCCCAAGAGCTGCTCAACAACTTATCACCGTCAATTGCGCCTCGATACCTCACAATTTACTGGAAAGTGAATTCTTTGGTTTTATCAAAGGAGCATTCACGGGGGCAGACGCTTGCAAAATTGGCCTACTCAAAGAAGCAGATGGGAGTACACTTTTTTTAGATGAAATAGGTGAACTGCCTATGGAGCTGCAGGCAAAACTTCTCCGCATCCTTCAAGATGGTGAATTGCGACCGCTAGGCTCAAATAAAACTGAAAAGATAGACGTAAGAATTCTTGCTGCTACAGCTAAAGATCTCAGCATGGAAGTTGAAGCTGGTAAATTCAGGCAGGATCTGTTCTTCAGGCTCAACGTTGTTGAATTGACGGTTCCACCTCTTCGTGATCGCCAAATTGATATTTCACTCCTCGTTGAACATTTTATAACTAAATATCAAATCAAAATGAAGAGCTCAGTAATCCGAGCAAGCAAGGATACACTCAACCTATTTCGACGATACAACTGGCCAGGCAATATACGTGAACTTCAAAACGTTATTGAACATGCCATGATATATTGTGAAGGTTCAGAAATTACTCCTGAAGTTCTGCCACCAAAACTACAGTTTTCCGATCTCCCAGATAACAACATAATTTGTTCACAAACATTCTCACTCAAAGAGGGGAAAATACAAATGGAGAGAGTGCTAATACAAAAAGCTCTTAAGGAAACAAGAGGAAATAAAAGTCAGGCGGCCGGCATACTTGAGCTGAGTTACCCCTCTTTACTCGCAAAGATCAAAGAATATGATCTTTAAACGAGAATAGCCTTCAGGAATATTTCTTGAAGGCTATCGTTGTAACAGAGATATTTTTATTTTAACGTCTCTCTTTCCACGCTGTTTTTCCAGATTTTGTTATACCTGGATTCTTTTGTTCTATTTCCATTATCGCTCCAGTACTCGTCTGAATAAACGCCTTTGAACCATCTTCACCACCGGTATGAATATTCGGAGATTCGGCGAGACCAGGCCCAATGGACGTACTCCTTCGATTTCTGAGTTCACTGTCTTCAATCTCCCCTGATTCTGTACCTCGAGTATCATCCCATGAAGATCCAATTATTGAAGTGAAATGAGCAGTTCCCGTTTTGTAATAAAGGGCGTAAAGGAAACTTTCACCTTCAATATTACATATGTCCTGAGACGGAAGATAACTGGTAAATGCAAGGGTCTCTCCAAGCAGTGTCGCGCCACCGATGTTTCTTTCTCCCAGAGTAGGGAATTCCATCATCCATCCCTCGCTTGCGCCGTTTATCTCTACAAGTAGATCAGTCCAATTAGACACTCCTGCAACGTTTTCAACAGTTCTGTCCTGGTAAACCTCAGCAAACGTCGTATCTAAAAGATTTGCAGAAGGCACCTCTCCCCAGGTGAAGCCAGTTCCAAGAGCTGAGGGCTCCTTAACACCGTAATATGCCTGTTGATCAATATTTGCGGCATCTTCTCTAACCATAAACCGTCCTGTACCGAAAAACACCCACCGTTCCCGACCGCCACCAGAAGCTCTGACAGAATCAAGGGCAATCGATGCTGGGGCCGTTATCGGCTGGTTCACACCCGTCAAATCGTACATCACATTATCTGAACGGGAAACAGTAGTTGAACCATCGACAAAATCATGCCATTTTGTAGAATCAGGTTCGTCTTCAAATACGAGCCGACGCATTTTCCCGCCCCACGAGGAGTGATCACCACTTATGGTACCAAAATATGAAACATCTGTATTGAAATCGAGGTCATAGTCAACAGTTACTGGTTGAGAAATAAACGTATTCGCCTCTATTTCCTGAAAATGCCAGTTAAGCGTATTATCGGCAGCCTTTGCAGCAACAGTTGTTATGCTGGATAAATCATTTACAGCACGAATTTCACCGTCGACAACAATGGATTTTAAATCCAAAATAAAAACCTTTCCCGTCTGCTCACTCACGGCTCTTGTCAATGAGTTACCAGTTCCTGGGGATCCATCGCTTTCTGCTGGTCCAGAGCCAAAAACGAGATACCAATCATTACCACCAAAGGTTGTAGAAGAACCGAATCCACTCTTTGAGCGCATCGGAATAACAGCCGGGTAACAGGTCGTATATCCCATTCCATCCATAGCTATTTCAGCGAGCACCTTTGGTTCTTTTTCTGGATTTGTTATATCAAAAAGAACAATTGCAGAACGCATTACTCTGTCTTTTGTACTATTAAATGTTGTTCCATCACTCTTATCCATATCGGCACGAATAGATCCGCCACCAAGACGCATACCTACAGCCATAACGGTTCCCCATCCATGTGGATGATCTGAATCGATTGCTGTGCCTGAACTATCAACAAAGATTTTTGCGTCAAAAATCTTTGGTTTCATATCCATATAATACACATGTTGATAGTCCTGCTCGGTCAACCAATAGAGATGTGGAAGCAAATTATATGGAACATAAGCCCAAATCTCAGACCCTAAAGCCCAGGCTGTGGTACCATTTTGCGTTCCATTATCATCCCAATCAAAAAAGGTTTCGCTTGCATCATGCACACCATCTCCATCCGTATCAATAAAGGGTTCCTCTATGGTTGTTTCAAATCCCTTTGTTGTACTGTTAAAAAAGCCACCATTAAAGGCATGGAGCATTCCATCATTGCCACCTACATAGACAACAGATCTTCTTTTTTGATACTTAGTTAAAAATTCGGCATATGTGGTGTCCCGATACAGGAGATGATAACCCTCAGATGGCGCTCCAACAACAGTAGGAGTGGAATGCACCACATCACCTAAACGCCATAATTTGTTACCACTCTCATATTTACGATTACGCATAGCAGCCAAGGTAAAGCTTCCTACACTGAGAGAATCTTGGTCTTCACCACGAATGAAATTTATTTCCCTCTTCGTTTGGTATTGCATAAAGGTAGAAAGCAAACCTGCCGAACGAATACTGGAAACCTGTGAAGGTTCATTAGCAAAAGAAGGAAACAGGGTTAAATAAGGATAGATTTTTGAAGTGTCAGTGAGGCTTGCAACAGGAACAGTGTCCTCACTTACAAAATCTACAAGTTCACCTGAATCGACAATCATATCCTCATCTTCATCTACAAAGGTTACAATATGGCGCTGATCATTTACACTGTTATAAGATCTCTGGGTAACCGGATCAAAGGTTATGTTGTTATTGAGGAAGTCTGATGCTGACCAGAGAAATTTAATATCGCTATATTCAAAAGGCCCCGTCATTGTTTCGGTAATATCAATAACACCATCACCATCGGTGTCTTCAAAATCGAGAATACCATTACAATTTAGATCTTCCTGATCGAGAATATTATTTGAATTTGTGTCCTCATCAACAATGGTAAGCGGGTCGATTGTGCCATCTAAATCATAATCCATATGGAGGGTTTCTTCAGTATGAGGCAGGTTTAACCTGCCATCACCATTTAGATCTTCTCCAGCATCGAGTTCACCATTAAGATTTGCATCCTCATTTAAGGCATAATCCAATGCGTTATTACCGTTGAGGTCCTCGCCTGAATCTAGGCTACCGTTACCATTTATATCTTCACTAATAGGATTATTAAGTATTCCGTCACAGTTTATATCTTCAGCAGCAAGCGATCCATCACCATTTTCATCTTCAGTATCCAACACTCCATTGTCAAACCATAGTGGAATATCTGGTGTGAAAAGCTTTGTATCCTCGGTATCTATAATATCATTCTCATTTTCATCATCGTATTTGTAGACACCATTTTCAGTATATTGAACGATGAGATCTCTGGCTGTATCAATGACTCCATTCTCGTTTTGATCTTCATTGGGATCGAATGTTCCATCACCGTTTTCATCGGATTCAACGTAAAGATCTAAAGTATGATCTGCATCAGTGTCTTCCCTCAAATTTCCGTTTGAATCTACAAAGAGAGAGTGTACCTGACCGATCCAGGTGAGTTCTTCTACGTTACTTTCGTAGGTTGGATAAAAGATCGATTGATACACTGCACCTTCACCCTCCCTGGAATTTGAGATAACCGAAGCCGCGGTACCAGATGATGCACGGCTTAACATTGCTGCAAAAGATTTATTAAGCTGCTCTTCGAGCTTAAGTGCATTAACAACATAAAAATAACTGTCAGGATCACCGTCACCATCTTCATCCCATTCATCTACTAGGTCTGGCACAGGAGGAGTTAAGTAATCTATAACCCCGTTACCGTTAAGATCTTCACCCGCATCCAGCCCACCATTATCGTTTGTATCCTCTGTGGGCGTATTTTCGTCAATAAATCCACCAAATTTAGCGGCATACCAAAGTGGATTTTCAAGCAAAGTAGCCGCGGTAGCTGTACCTGCGGTAAAGGTGCGACTGGCAGTAAGTGGAAGTGCGACACCATCATTGTAACCTGTGCCTGGTGTGGACGTAGTTGGCGGAGTATCGAGAAAATAATCGGGGTCGCTTGTTGCTGCTGTATCTACATCTCGTACCTCGAGATACGCGCCATCAGCGGTTGTCCCTGATATAATGTATCCCAAATGCTGCATTATACCTCCCGCAGCATATACAGAATCCAAATTGATTGTTACGGTGTTATCTGCATTTACCTGATACGTATACTCAACGATTGCATCCATATCATGATCGGCACCTTGCTCAACATCCTCATAATTAATTCTGAATTTGCCGTACGTTGGTGTAATTTCTTCCACAAAGAAATCAACAATTGTGTTAGTCGGCTGAAAAACACCTTCTGCACTCGAAATACTCGACCCTCCAACAGATTTACCAAAAGGTACAAGCGTGATCTCGGATCCACCGGCATTAATATGTATTTTAGGAAGAGGAGAAGCCAAACCAACTGCATAGGTAGCTACTCTCTGTTCATCATCGGCTGCCTGACTGATATCATTTTGCATACCAAAATAGGCCACTGACGCGGAGTAGTAGCTCCCCAGCTTTGTGGGCTCCTCAGGACAAAGCCCTTGTATATCCCCTAGCCCGGTAACAGCCTTAGGTGTGCAAGCACCATCGAAAACACCTTGGTTGTCACCGATATAATGACTCCCACCAATTCCTTCTTCGAGGGAGATATCATCAGCAAGATCTTCCACATTAAGACTTTGAGTGACACCCGCGATATCGACATACGTAAGATCACCTGTGAATGAAGTATTGAAATAACTTCCAGGAAGATGATCAGAATCATATGTTGGATATATATCACTTAAAACAAGCATAAAAGGTTTAGAACAACTTTCAAAACCGTCCAGTTCTCCGTTACTGTTTAAATCTTCTCCTGTATCAAGTGTACCATCTCGGTCAACATCTTCTAGGACATAAGGGTTAACCCAGTCAACCTTTGGTAATCCCAAAGCATAATCAACCGTTGAAGTATCAGTGGCACTATAATCATAATCCGGGGTTGGAGAACTCTTCCCAGCAAAGTACCGCAAGGTCTCATACATCATCTCTCCAGTTGGATTACCCCAATCTGGAAATTCACCCGAAACCATTGCTCTTGTAGTTACCCATGCGTCGCCACCATCAGGCCTTGAATAGACATAATTGCCCACTCCAGGATAGACGAAACGTGAAATCCTGAACTTATTTATAGTATCAATGATTCCTGAAACGGACGTAAACTGACCAGTAGTCGTATATTCAATTTCATCACGGATAGATTTGACATTTTTACGCAGTACACCTCCCCGTGTGTTATTGGTATACGAACCTGACATTAAACCAAAATACATCCTATCTGATTCACCGTAGCTCTGTAACAACCCCGTAGGCTTATAGTTTCCTGATGGGTATTGCTTACAATTGCTCTCAGGCCATGTCGCATTACACACTTCAACTTCAACTACGTAATCTGTGATCGTAGATGCATTAGACAGAACAACATCATAGGTAGATTGAGTCAAAGAGCTTGCCACAAAGGCAGTAGATGGTGCTATTTCAAAAGTTGTCGGAGCACTCAGGCCTACAGTAGTTCCTCGCCACCACAAATAGTAATTATCTGACCCAGAAGTCTCCTGATGCCGAAATTCTATGTCATGAACCCCAGCAGTAAGCACAATGGTTCCAGCGTTCATCGGACCATTGTTCCACCCATGGTCCCCATACCAAGCAGAAACAACAGTGCCATCAATTAAAAATTCAACCGCATCATCGCCATCAACAGCAAACTCGTAGACACCCGCAACACCAATGTTAATCTGTCCGTCAAAAATATTAAGGTAGTTTTCATCGGGTCCATAGGGATTACCAGAACCATTTATTTCAGTAACAGGGCCCGATCCATATATATGTGAAGCGTTAGCGAATTGGCTTACTAGAGCATCATATTCAATATGATCGTCTGGGTAATCGGTGTAAGTAGACGTTCCAGTCGTCTCAAGAGAATCATCTGCAACAGGCCTTTCTTTTGCTACCCACTCCCATATTCTGTGACTGTTATTTGGAAGTACCCTGAGAATTGGATCACCATCGACAGAAAGGGTCGTAGATGCAAAGAGATGTCTTGTTGAACCACTAGGAAGATCAAGTGGTGAGTAATCTCTAATGTCGTATCCATCATGGGTAACACTTGCATATTCTTTTCCCCATGAATGTGCATCCTGTGGCACATACACTCTTCTGAGTGCAGTTTGTGTACTAGTGTCAATAGACCGTCTGCCGCCGTACAAAACTTTTCGGAGCGCATCCATTCTGGACATGGTGAGATAATTAAGGAAGTCACCACTCCATTCAGCTGCACCACTACATGTTTTGATAGGCCAACCATAGGTACTATCAACCGGAGCTGAAGTTGGTTCAAACCTATTTATGCTTGAGCTATAGGTGTAACACTTGTAGGAATCAAAATACCCATAATAGGTAATTCCGCTGTTATACTGTCCATCACCGTTTATATCAGTATAGCCTTCTGACGTATCGTTATAACTACCATCCAGATTCACGTCCGAATACGGCTCGCCGCTATCTCTTACGCCATTGCCATTCGTATCGGTAAAAGTATCAGCCCCATTCCACAATCCATCACTATTTGTGTCTACAAATGGTTCCGCTGCACCTTTATAGCCAACATCAAGCGTACCATCGTCATTGAGGTCTGATGCGTCGTTGTATGCTTCATAATAGAGTTTATGATTCTTCCCCATTACCAGCATAACAAGGGGAGGAGCATCACTGGATAGAAAAGGTGGGACGCCCTTATAGTCTGCTGCGGTTTCTGCATTGCCATAAGTGCATTGGCCCAAATTCCCTATTAGAGCTGAAATGACTACGGTATAAAATATTGGATACTTAGGAATCATAATAACACCATTCTATTTATCTAAAAATTCAACTCGGTAAATACGAAATCCCTGCTTGGCAATAGTGAGCTTATCACCCACTCGAAATTTTTTGGCCAGGTAGGACGTCATCTCCTGGGAGTCGTAATCAGTAAAATATGCGTCAATCTGAACAGTTGGCATGAACATGTAGACAATGCCATCAATTCTGATCTTGAAATACCTGTCAAACCATGGTGCGGCTGTGACAGTCCCACTTTTCATAACAGTGGCAGCCTGAAGTTCACTGGCAACGGGCAAGATTAATATTGCCATAAGTAGTGCGGTAATAAGTGATAAGCGCTTCATATTCTCACCTGTAACAATTGTCATTTAGTACGTGCATACTGATTCTGTTCCAATCAGATGCAACCAATCGAGTCTGACTATAGATTCTGAGTTCGCAAGGCCACGGTGCTGAGCATGAATTTCGTACTTAATAACAGCACCGCCACCAGCCGCACCCTTCCCTTTACCATCATAGCCCGCCGCAAGTTGTATAGCCGCTCCTGCGCTGTATTCAGTTTTACCAAATATTGCCATATTTGTGGTTGGAGCAACGTCGGGGTTGGCTGGATCTCCAGCAATACGTATGGTACGTGCATCGACAGAGGGGTAATTAGCAAGTGTTATACCCGCCCCAATAGTGTTGGGTACATCTGTTGCAACTTCATCAAGTGCAAAGGTGGAATCAAATACGTCAACACCATAGATGGGAAATGCAGAGGCTGACAAAGGACTGGTATTATCAAATCCTCCTGGAGCTGCCATAAAGCCTGTGGGACATGAAACATTAAGTTCCACTAATTCAATACCCACCTCGGTATCACCATCGGCATTATAAAAAACTTGTTTACTAACCTTGTCGTTTCCTGAAATGAGTAGCTCCGTCGTGGTGGTTCTCGTACCCACGATCCCCATCAATGTGAGCAACACAAGCATGACCATACATACGACAAGGATAAAGCCTTCATTTTTATGTGGATAATATAGTTTCATAATAAATCGTATTCCAATAGTCGTTAGATGATATCGTCTTTTCTGTAGGTAAACACTACGGGTCCAGTATTGGTATTGTTTTCCTGAACGATCACTCGAACTGTCACAACCCGAGGTAAAGGAACATTCACAGCAAAATTATAATATATGGTGAATCTGCCGTCAGGAGATTGTCTAGTGTAATCGGCGGCTGGCGCCGTCGTATTGTCCAGGCCAAAATTGGTAATACCATCAACACCATCGTCATCAAGACCATTTTGATCTGGGTCTTGGTCAGAAATCCGTCCGCCATCGTCGGTATTGTCAAGCTTGATGATTTCTTTCCATTTTTTCACAGAATTATTAATCGCAAGATCAATATTAGGTGTATAAACGGATACTCCCTTTTCTACCTTGGAAAATGCAGCAGGAATGTCTTCCAATTCACGCAAAAGCATTTCTTCAATCTGATCTTGTCCCCAACTCGTCCCTAATGTTATTCTGTTCGCTCCTGCGTTTCCCTGTATCGAGGAAATTTGCATCGAATACAAAGACATAATACCAATCACTAAAATAAAAATGGCAATAACTGTCTCTATCAGGGTAAAGCCACATTCTTTTTTTACGAAGTCCATTATCGTCATATCCCCATATTCCTACAATGAATTGTTGTGGTTAACATTCTTCTGCGGATATTATCATCAAAAGGCCCCCAGCTTGCGCCTGACCCAGTGGTGTACACCATAGTGTTGTTAAATTTTTGATCAACGATTCCAGATTGGGCGAGTATCGTTACCTGCACCTTGACAATCTCATCAAGATTCGTCGGAGCAAGAGAAGTCGAACCATCTTCCATGATGTAATTAAACTCTATGGCCGCAATACCACTGGCAACCTCCCAATAGCCGCCAGTGTTGAGTTCTCTTCGTAGTTCTGTAGCTCCTCCAGCATCGGGGATTCCATCTCTGTCGATGTCATCCCCCCCCACAGCATTACTAAAGCCATAGGCAACGTACTCACCAGGATTCTGCCCGGGTGTAACAACTCCAGCACAGGTAGGGACTCCATTCAGTTCATCTAGATCTTGTGTAAAACTAAACCATCCTTGAGTTGCATTACATATAGTTGCTCCGGCATTACCGGTAGGATCATATCCAGCCATACGGATGTCATTAACCATAAAGGCCATTGCGACCCTAATGTTTTGTTGCATCTCAACAATGTTCTGTTCATTATTGTAGACTTTTTGATTAATAGAATAACCAGAGTAAACCGCAGCCATAATCAGACCTGATATTACAACCGTTATTAGAAGCTCAACTAGAGTAAATCCGGCTTTATTTAGCTTTTCTTCTTTGTTTCTTTCTATTGTTCCCACGCAGCACCTCCCAAGGATCGCCGTATTTTTGTCGCACCACTTGTTAGGGTACCAACCGCTATACATTCTACGTTATTTTGATTGGTAACATACACGTACCCATTATTACCAGTTCCTTTGGGATTGAAAGTGACCAAGTCTCCAGCATAACTGACAGGCCCGCTAGGCCATGCCGTAGCCGAAACATCTGCTGTCGCCGCACCACTACCGAAGGTGACCCCACTTCCATAATTTGAGAGTACAATGGTTTCGAGGATTTCAAGTGGAGAACAGACGCCATCACCTTCACCGATACTACCGTTATTGGGAATCCCATCAGGACCATAATCATGGCGAACTTCGTATTGATTATTGGGTACATCAAAAAAGATTGCAAAGTTTCTGTTTTCTTTTATGGCAAGCAACCTAGTTTGCTGCATTTTTGAAAAAAGATCTCTTGCCACTGCTTTCATTTTCATGTCAGGTAACCACGAAAAAAATGCGGGTATTGCAACAGCAGCCAATAAACTAATTATTGCCATAACAATCATTAGTTCAACCAAAGTGAAACCACATTTAGTTTTTGTCATTGAATTCATCTTGTCCCAGTTGCCATTAGTTAACTTTCACAATCTTTCTACGTTGTTTTATGCAATTTACACACCACATCACACAACAACAACTTACCCCCTATTATTATTCAAATAATATGAATTTTTGCTTTTGCTAAAACATAAACTAAAGCAATTCAATAATAATATTTCACAAAACATGTTAAAACTTTTAATTTTTTAAATATTTTAACGATCAAAGTGTGTGCAATTTACCAATATTTATTTCAGAAAACCACTTGAAGTTAACAGCTGTGTTCAAAGCATAAGTAAAACTCTCGCAGACTCCAACAAACGGGTGGCGGAGTTGTGGGTGGATAATTTAGTCGATGCTAAATTTTGGAGGGATTCGCTCACTCCTTTGAGGGAAATTTGATTCCAGACAGTCGATGGTTGCAATCGAGTACAGTTATTCTTTGGAAATTATCTGGCCGAGCATATCCTCCGACAATGGATGCCCAGGGAAACTGCTTGTTAATGCGACTATTTGCTAACAGACAATTCGATATTCAGCGGATATCAGTTTATTAAATGAGGCTCGTGAATTCTACATTTATATTACCAGCAGTCTAGTACGCATAAAGACCGTCGAGTAAAAAAACACCAAAAAGTCAATACACTTATCTAGGCTATCTCAGCACAGCTGAATTTGACAATCTACCTTAAATTTTTTCATACTTTTGGTGCGGAGTCATGATAGAAACTAAAACCATCAAGCATCTAAACGATGTACCCATAAGACCTGCATTTTAAAATATTTCTTGAGAATATTGAGCATTCAAAATTATCCTCTTCTGGTATTAATTTTTACTTAAATGGAACGCCAGATTCGGTGTTCTTCTCACTGTCTGGACGTTGTAGATGCAGATTTGGCGAATTATAGACGAGAACAAAGGAATCTTTGAAGTCGGGAATACTCGTTATGAACTTGGGAACTAATTGTTCAAGGGTTGTAGGGGCAACTCCATATTCACTGGTGTAATGGTTTATTGCCTTTTGCACATCTAAAGCTTTTTCGAATATAAATATTTCTTCCTCATAGCGGGTGCGTACCACTTTATCTTTTTCAGCGGCCAGCATGGTTTTTAATGAGATTAGGCCAGCGGCAATGTCCCCACCTTTCGCGGAGAGTAATGCAGCCAAATGGGCAAAAATTGGCGGGGCATCTGGAAGTTTTGCGGCATCAGTAAATGCATTAGCACCTTTTAATGGCTCATTCATAGCCATAATAAAGTTTGAGGCATACAAGAATCGGAGAATTAGATCATTGGGATATGCAGCTATGCCGGTCTCGAGAATGGTGCTAGTTTTAAAGGCTGCTTCTGTTGATATGCTCGGGAGAAATGAGTGACAGAAATAATAAGGATCGATAAATTCAGGATAAATTGAGGTCATAACCTCAAAATTATTCCCTAGCTCAGATTCATAGCCTTTTGGGTTGGTACCTGGCTTTAACCCACCAAGAAAAACACTGGTTTTTATAAAAAGCATTTCAGCAACAAGTTGCTTAAGATATCCGGTAGCGACAGAATATACATTTGCTGGCATGGCAAAGGTTAATGTGCTCCCTCTACTCTCTACCTTTTGTTCCTGAACCACAAAGACACAACTATACAGTATAATGACTCCCGCAAACATTAGACTGCGGATAATTTTCATTGCAGATCTCTCCGCTCATAGATGAAACACGTTAAACAAAGAAATATCACGATATATAATGTTGATAACACAAAAGGAAGCATCAGATGCAAAGCACTCAAAACAGGCTCTCCCGAGGAGACCAAATATTTAAAATCTAACCAGGAAAAATCAGGAAACAGAGCTGTCAGCCATTTCAGAATAATGTCGAAATAGTGGCTCCCGGAACTATCAATTACTACTAATTGCTTAAACGATTCTCTAACCACTGGCAGCCCCGAGGAGATTAAATAGTAGCTCAAGGTCAAGAGCAAGACGGGAAAACTTCCCCTCACTACACTCGAGAAAAAAAGAATAACAGCAAGGATCACCAATTGCGTCAAGTACAACCCTGCCCCAGCAAGGATAAAGCGGGGAAAGGACAGATGCTGAAAATAACTTACATCTACTGTTCCTTTGAGATAGATCAGCACACCCCACCCGAGACTACCTAAAATCAAATTCAGTGCAAATAATAAAACGCCTAGACCGACGAAAAGTGCAATGGCATACTCTTTACGAGAGATAGGACGCGCCAAGAACATATGCAGCGCTCCGCGTTCATCGTCCCAGGCAATCACCGGTATAGCATGAAACAGAAGAAATATAAAACCGGTCAACCAACTGATTGATAATATGAAATCGCTTGAGGCTCTTCCTATATCTCGAGGAATAAAATCGAAAAACAGCAGCCCACCTGCTGTTCCAGCCAAAGCAAACATAATAAGGCCTATCATGGCGTGACGACGTAGACAATCAAGTATAACCAGCCTTGCTACCGCAAAGACACTATTAAGCATAAGACTCCCCGCTTCTAACTCGGCTCACAAAAGCTTCGGTCATGGTCGATTGATTTTCTTCACTTATTAAATTTTCTGGAGTTCCGTGGTAAATTTTTTTCCCTTTATGCAGGAGTAGAATATTTTCCACTAACCGATCAACATCCTCAAGTATATGAGAACAGAAGAGAATGGTCTTTCCTGTTTCCTTCAACTGAATGATCAAGTCAATGATCTTTTGTCGGCCCATGGGATCCAAGCCACTCATCGGTTCATCTAAAATTAACAACTCAGGATCATTAATGAGAGCAATGGCAAAGTTGGCCCGCTGCTGCATCCCTTTGGAATAAGTTCTTAAAGGACGGCGGCGCACTTCCCACAATTCGAGCAATGTAAGTAACTCATGGGAACGTTGCTTCAATTTCTTTTTTGATATTCCACAGGTTGCGGAAGTAAATTGGAGTAAATCTAGAACAGTTAGGTTGGATGGGAAATTGGCGATTTCAGGGAGGTAACCAATCTTCTGCCGAACCTCCGAAATATTGGGAGCCCCATCGAAAAGCTGGATAGTCCCATTAGTAGGTCGAATAAAATCCATCAGCAATTTAATGGTGGTGGATTTACCAGCACCATTTGCACCAACAAGCCCTAGGGTCTCACCTTTTTGAACAACAAACGAGAGATCAATAAGAGCATTGTGGGCTGGCGCACCAATCTCTTTGGTGTATTTTTTTGAAACAGAGTCGAAGAAAATCATCCAGTAAAATCCTGAACGTAAAAGGAAACGACGAACAGCGGTTCACTTGTGCAAGTGAACCGCTGCAATAAACACGTACCTTAACCCGTTATTACATAGCAACAAATGCAACTGTATTTGCATTAATTACAGCTACTGCTGGAAACTCAACGGCACCAACTACTGACGCAGGAACCTCGTTTACACCACCCAGTAAGGCAATACCCTGATTGAGGGCTGTACCAACAGCAACAAATACGGCAGTTGAATCGGAATCACTACCATAATAGTTGTTTCCTTGAAAGTGCTTAGTACCGGCTGTAAAAGAGGTACCAGTCGCATCCATATTTGCCAAAATATCAACTCCATTACCAAGTGGGTATTGCAAGGTACGCAGAGTTGGTACAACACCTATTGTTGCAGTCAAAACTGTACCGGGGACACCTGGGCCACGTACCACGGCACCAGCAGTCGCACCTGCAGCAGGTGCAGCCTGACCTGTAAGTCCAAACGATTGATTGTCACCAAAAAAGGTTGCCTGTGAAGTAACCATGCCTCGAATATCACTGGTTGCTGAAGCATTAAAGCCACGCATACGATATGCAGCAAATTGTGGAATTGCGATAGCAGCCAAGATTCCGATAATGGCAACAACGATCATCAACTCGACCAGGGTAAAACCTTCTTTGTTCTGTACTTTTTTAGCGATATTCAATTTCATGACATCTCCTATTGTTTTTTGCGGTTCGTTGATTGATTGAACCAGTTATGAACACGTTCGTTCGTTTTGCTTTATTAATGCAACACTGATGCCAAATAAATTTTATTTAACTTTTATTTGAAATTTGTAATGTTTTCAGTGCTTCCAGGTATTGAAATTTCATATCGTACATCTGGGACGATATAAAAACCCAATTGAAATGTTTTTTATTGCCAAAAAAGGACAGGCTACTGACAAAAAATGTCAGTAGCCTGTTTATGTGACAAAAAATGTTTTTGCTATATCAATGGGCGTCTGCTTTTTCCACGAGGCTACAGAGTTGATCGGCTATATTATTTATAACATCATCGTCCTGGCCTTCAACCATCACACGTATAACCGGCTCTGTGCCTGAGGGCCGTACGAGGATACGCCCTTTTTTCCCCAACTCATCTTCATATTTTTTAATGGCATCATCAAAACCAGGAATAGTCCCAATATCGATCTTATGACTTGTTCGGACATTTTTAAGAACCTGGGGAAAACTCGTCATTACTTTTGCAAGCTCAGAAAGCGGTTTTTTACGCTTTTTCATGATAGCAAGGAGCTGGAGGCCGGCGAGTATGCCATCACCTGTGGTAATATGGTCGAGAAAAACAAGATGGCCTGATTGCTCGCCACCAAAGCTGTAGCCATTTTTGCGCATCTGCTCCACCACATACCTGTCGCCTACTCCTGCACGGATCATCTTGCCGCCCATCTTCTCCACGGCGACTTCCAGACCCATATTGGACATAACGGTGGCAACGAGGGTTTTCTTTTTCAACTTTCTCTGGACAATGAGTTCCTGGGCACAGATTGCCATGATATGATCACCGTCAACAACCTCACCATGTTCGTCGCAGACAATGAGGCGATCCCCATCTCCATCAAGGGCCAGACCAATATCTGCCCCGAGTGCTTTTACCTTAGCGGCCATCTTTTCAGGGTGCAGGGCGCCGCACTCATGGTTGATATTTTTCCCATCAGGGTCCACACCAAGGGTAGTCACCTTGGCACCCAACTCCTCAAAGACGTGAGGTGCCACCTTATAGGTTGCGCCATGGGCACAATCAAGGACGATGTGAAAATCATCTAAGGTGTAATTCTTAGGAAAGGTGTTTTTCAAAAAGACGATGTAGCGCCCTTTGGCATCATCAATACGCCTTGCCTTTCCGACCTCATCTGCCACTGGCCTCAGTGCCGCCATCTTCTGGGAAAAGATGAGATCTTCAATCTCTGCCTCTACATCGTCTGGTAATTTAAAACCGTCACTTGAAAAGATCTTAATTCCATTATCCTGAAACGGATTATGGGAGGCAGAAATAACGACTCCAGCATCAGCGCGCATGGACGTTGTGATAAAGGCAATACCTGGAGTCGGCAGTGGGCCAACCAGGAGAACATCAACACCCATTGAGCATATGCCTGCAGCGAGAGCATTTTCCAGCATATAGCAGGATTGTCTTGTATCTTTTCCAATAACGATGCGGTGCCCTTTTGCCTTGTCTTTAACAATAAAGGCGATAGCACGGCCCACCTGCATCGCAATCTCGGTGGTCATAGGGTAGATGTTCGCCACCCCACGAATACCGTCAGTTCCAAATAGTTTTCTCATTTTTTAATTCTTTTTGATCTTTTTGGTTTTTGTTCGTTGAATTTTCATCACAGTTTTTTTAACCGGTGATGAATTTTGTATCGGAACCATAGAATCACTGCCTTTCTTAACGGTTTTGGTGTCATACCCGGGACTTGGGTTATCACTTTCCAACAGTACGTGGGAAGGTATGATAGACAGGATTTCTATTGGATACTCTATATTGTTTTTTGGAATAACCTTCACCTGATAGAGATTGCTCTCATCAACCTTTATGGCCGTTACAGAAAAAAGATCTGTCATACTTTTATAGTTATTGAGGATCATTTTCGGGATATTGGCGGCAACCTTTACTGTGGGCGGACTGACAACCTGTTTTCGCCCGTCGACAAGCAAATGAACGTCCATCTCTTCGATGGTCTTCGTTACCGTTTCAAGGGCCACAGTAAGATCAGCTGTAACAGAAGTTTCACCAATCAGTTCTACCACTGCCGGGTCAAGTTCTAACGGAACCTGAAGCTGAGCTGACTGTTTTACACCGGTAAGATTAATGGCCTTTGTAAAAAGTTCATCAAATTGGGACAGCGTCGTAAGCGGGCCGGTAATGGTAATTACATCCGGGTTTGTTTTCAGCATCTTAATGTAATATCCATCTGCAACCTTACCCACTGTTCTAGCGCTTACGGGGTACTGTTTTTGTACGAGCTTATCCAAAGATAAAATGATTGACGACGGGGTAACACGCTGAACTGTTATTCCGCGTAGTACTGGGATATGATCGTTGTCATTTTCAATGACCATGGTACCGGGAGTGGCAGCCGAGAGGTCAACCTGGCGGGTTATAGATTTCTTGGCCATTTCGAGTATCAGTGAACGTGGACCACTTACAGTAACTTCAATTTCTTTTTTAAACTGATTAGAGATCACAAGATCCCTTGGTAAATTGATAATTTCTATAGGGACCATAACATTTTTGTCCACCCGGTCTTCGCCACCGACAAAGTACCAAAGCACAATGGCAAGCCCCAGAGATATGAATTTCACCATCCAGTCTTTTGAGACAAGATTGCTCAGTTTCTTCACTTCAAAAATAGAACGAAGCACCCCTTTTATCATTTGCTAATCCAATTTTTCCATGCTGATTTTTGTCCACTCTGGTCGATAAATATTGCCTTTAGATTGTTCGTCAGAGTTATTTCATCTTCCACAGTTGTCAGTGCGCCGTGTCGTACTATTGAAATTTCCTGGGTTTCTTCGGAGACAACAAGCACAATTGCGTCAGTCTCTTCTGTAAGACCAATAGCAGCCCTGTGCCTGGTTCCATAGCGCTTATTTATATAGGGGTTTTGAGTAAGAGGTAAAATACACCCGGCATGCTTAATCTTACCTTCACTGATTAATACCGCACCATCATGAAGGGGTGACACCGGCATAAACACAGAAATCAGAAGCTCTTTTGTCAGCTTTGCATCAAGTTGAAAGCCTGACCCTATAAAATCCCCCAAACTCGTTTCCCTTTCAATAACAACAAGGGCCCCGATCCGCCTTTTGGCGAGATAAAAAAGGGTCCTAATGATTTCTTCAAGCTCTTTCTCTGCAACATCAGTTGTTTTTTGAAAAGGAGACTTACCCACCCGAGTGAGAGCACGACGAATATCTTGCTGAAACACGATGATAATAATTAGAAGAATAGAACTGAGGAAGGTCTGCATTATCCAGGTGAGCGCTGCAAGATCCATCACCCCAGCAAGGAAGTAGATAACAATCAACACACCTAATCCCACGACCATCTGGACCGACCGCGTACCTCTAATAATTGAGATAAGCTGGTTAATGACAAAGCCTACAACCAGAATATCTACAAAATCTTGCCACCTGAAATATGAAAAATTTTCTAACATGTACCAATTTTATGGGATTGCAGACTTCACAACGTGGGTTGAGGTTTGCTTGTAGAGATAAAATTCACGGTTTTGAACTACCAACCAAATCTAATCGGCAATCAATTACATATGAAAATTAGTAAGTAATATTAATAACGTTTTATTATTCATAGAATTTATAACAATTCGGATGCAACAAGGCTAACAATTTCTCTTGCATCAGAGATTTTTATTACGACCCTGTCAATCCCTGGCGTCGTTGCAGCAATTCTAATTTTCTCGTGATCGCAAGCTGTAGAAAGAAAAACCTTCAGTTTATCACACATGCCGAGGTGAGACGTGGTTAGTATTTGAAAAAGATTGTCACCTAAATCTTGCATACACAAAGTACAGAAAAATGATTTATCATTGCAAAACAACATGTTCTATCCATAGTAATCACTTTAGAAACTCATCTTTCCATGAGTATAATTTTTCTGTTCTTTGCTACCCTTCGGGATTAACAATTCCACCGAACCTGCTTTGTTATCGAAGCTTTGAAGTATATTTCTACGTCTTCAACTTCGCTGCCTCGCATTTCCGGCAGGTAAGCGTAGACTCCGAGTAGTCAATTGTAAAACTTAGGTGTCACTCAAAAGTATATAGAAATTTCAGGACAATAACAGTAATTTTACGGTAATCGTGAATATTTTCTACACGTCACAACATGTGATAAATAATTTGGAGCTTAAGGATCGATACTAATGTTTACTTTTGACACACATCTACAATTTACATATCCGCTTACATACGATAAGACTAGCGGCACCTCATTTCATAAAACAGCCATATCACTTGATATGAAACTATAAAACCCAGAGTACACAATCGAATTATGTCAGACATATTTGGAAAGATATCAATTGAACCCGACAATTCTGATTCAAGAGCAAAGAAAAAGAAGAAAACGAACGTAGCACCGCGTAAAAGACAAACGCACCCCAAAGCCATTAAAACGAGCACACTACTCTGGCTGCTTATTCCCGTCGGATTGTTATTAATTTACGCGCTATTAGGTTATAGGGGTGTTCCTTACTACATTACTCATGTCATCCCAGAACAAGTCAGCAAGAATTATGGTTTAAACCTTACTACTGGGAAAATATCGTTTAACCCTTTCACCTTCACGCTTAAATCAGAATCAACCACTCTAAGAGAGCCTGAAGGGGACCCCATTGTCTCAATACCCAATGTTGAACTGAACTTTGCCCCAATCCAGCTTATGCGAATGGATCTTGTTTGCAACAGGGTAAACATTACTTCACCATCCATACATATAGTGAGGCTCAGCGACGGCTCTTATAACTTCAGTAGTCTTCTTTCACACCTTAAGAAGGAAGACGTTGGCTCTGGAATAATAGGGTTTTCTGATTTACCATTTGCCTTCTCACTCAATAATATTTCAATCACTGACGGGGCTGTAGTTTTTGACGACAAGCCAACTAAAAAAATACATAATATTCGAGAACTTGAGCTACAGCTGCCCACCTTGTCAAACATACCTTTCCAGGCCCACAGCTACATCGATCCGCATTTTTCTGCAATCGTAAACGGGAGCCAAATCACCTTTAGGAAGGACGGTAGTCGGGCAACATCACAAACCCACTCCTCAAGACAATTATCCTGGGAACTCAAAGACATAAAAGTTGAAGATTATGTCAACTATCTACCTTTTGACTTTCCCTTCTCTATCAATAAGGGCACTGCAGACGGAACACTCGATCTTGCTTTCAACAATCAAAACGGCCTTGAGGACAGACTTACGGTTAACTTTGACCTTACCGTTGCAGACATTGATGTTGAAACACAGCCAGGAAATTTTATGATTTCCTCACCGAAAACGCTTGTATCTGGTTCTTTTGTTCCCGTAAAAAAAACATTAATCGTAAACACTCTCTCTTTAGACTCACCAATCTTTACGTCACACAGCAAGGACCTATTACAGGATCTCAGCAGTATGTTTTTCGTAGAAAAGAAAACAGTTGACCAACCAATTCCTATTACGAAACCAGTTTCATTTACACTACATTCTTTGCAGTTCACAAATGGCAGACTCAAACAAATTTGGGGTATTGATAAGGACGCAAGTGTTCGTGACTGGACGGAACTGAACATTACGATGAATAACTATGTATCTGATGAATTGGATAGACTTACTGACAGCAAACCTTCAACGCTCAACATCAGTGGACATTTAGAAAATGGAAAAAACGATTTTTCGTATATTGCAAGATTCGAGTCGCCATCCGTTGTTAGTGGCGAGCTTTCCATTGAGAAAATGACAAGTAACGATTTATTATCACTCATTTTACCTAATGAAAAGCCTATCAATTCTAAAGGAACAGGAACGCTACATTCTTTTCTGACAATCTCAAAGGATGGTAAGAATCAACAACAGCTCACCACCTTTAGCCGAGTCGACGCCACATTAAACAACGTTGAAATATTGACAAAATCTCAGCCTATATTCTCCGCTGAGAAACTATCCTTTTCAGGAGCAATACCTCATAGTTCCACGACCAACCTCGGTAAGGTTACAGTGGAAGATGGTGCATTTTATTATTATCCAGGCAAACAACTTTCAGTATTTTCTAAAATTGAATCAGAACAATATATAGTCGAAGAACTAAACTATCAGGGCAATGTTACCATCAACAACACAAAGGCAAACAGCCATCCATTTACCTTAACTGACGCTACTATTCAATATTCCAACAACGATTCATCCGAAAAGGCAGAGAATAGTGTTGTTCTTTCTGCTAAGGCTGGCAAGGATGGCAAAGTAGACGCAAAGGGAAAAGTATCATTTAATCCATTTAAAATTGATGTTTCCACTACTTTTACCAACATAAATAACTCCGAAACAGCTGCTCTTCTCCCTGAGAACTCTTTTATTGGGAAAACTGCCGGTACATTATCTGGTAAAGGAACATTCACCTTCCCGCAAACTGCTTTCACGGGTCATATGAGTGTCTTAAATGGGCATTTCACCAGGAGCGATGGCCAAGCAATATCCTGGGACAGATTCGAACTGAAAAACGTTAATTATACATCTCTTCCTTACCACGTGGGCGTTGGTCATATCAACATTGACAAACCACAGCTCTCGGCCTCAATAAAGCAAGAAAACGACTCCATCGCGGGCCATTTTTTCGACCTATTACGCGAAACCCTAAAAAACAACGGCCCCTCCTCCCCAGAGAACAAGAAAATTTCAATTTCACCTATAGATATACAGGCAATTTCAGTGGCAGATGGCCAAGTCACCATTGATGATCATAGGTTAGCTCCGACCTGGACTGGGAAAATTACCGAACTGAATGGTGGATTGAAGAATATTCACTCAGCGAATTCGGCAGCTGACAGTACTTTTAGTTTTACAGGACGCCTTGACAGTAGTGACTTTACCTGGACGGGTAGCATTGATCCCTTTAAAAATACAAAAACCGACAAATATACATTTGAACTCGCGAACTATCCACTCACGGGATTTTCCAGTCAACTCGAACCGGTCACAGATATAAATACCAAATCCAGCTCCATTAATCTTAGCATTTCTACAGAGTGGGAGGGTGGAGATGAGTACCAATCTATACGTTCCACCATATCACAGCTCAAAGCACCTTCTCTGGATTCGGAATCAGCCCTACCACTTGCACTTCTCTGTAATAAAGAAGGTGATTTACAGTTAGATTTTTCCGCACCGCTTACGTCATTTACTGGATATACGAGTATTTTTGATGATCTTACCAACAACTTCAAAAAGCTTATTATAAAAGGGAAGATCTCCCCTCTCCTTCTTGCAAAGGGTGATTTTACTGATCTCATTGACGATGCGTCTATTGACTTTAGACCAGGAGAATTCATGTTATCTGACAAAGGTCGAAGAACACTATCAAGATATGGCGCACTACTTGTGGCTCACCCTCATATCAAGCTTTCATTATCTGGAGGTGCTTTTTTGAAAATTGACAGAGAAAGTCTCCATAATCAACTTGAAAAAGACGAGTCTTCTCGCGTGAAAAAAGTGAACGAGCAATTATTCATCAAATGGCAGGAAAAGAAAGAAGAATACGATTCTCAAGTAACCAGCAATCAGAGCATTTCAGAGGAAAATGGTACAATCTCTGAATCTGACATACCAGCAAGGGTTCTCTCTGGTTTCAGACCCCTCCTTCCAGAACCGGTGGTTGTTGATAATGAAATGCTCTTTGAACTTACTGAAAAACGCCTGGAGGTTGTTAAACGACACCTTACCACGCAACTCTCTCTTACTCCTGAACGTGTAGAGATTAGACAGCAATCTGTGGACGAACTTTCTCGGGACTCTAGGTCCAACGGCGTTCAAGTAGAAATTTTGCCACTATAACAACCTTTTCCCATTAAAGCCGAGACACCGTAATTATATGGATTTTTTCCATTACCTTCATTTGAACACAACCTCTGGGGCATTAGGCAATTTCCAAGTCATTGCTATGTGGCTTGCAGTACTCTCACTTATCACTTTTATTCTTTCTTTGATCTTAATCCCTTATCTCATAAAAAAGATACCTTCTGACTACTTCCTCAGGTTATCCGACGAACAACCGCGACTCAAAGGGTATGATGTAACTTTTGTGTTGTTTTTTCTTGCTCGCAACATTTTTGGTTTACTCTTACTCATCTGCGGGATCGCGATGTTGTTCCTCCCAGGACAAGGGCTTCTTACTATTTTTATATCCTTTCTTTTACTCTCTTTTCCTGGAAAAAAAAGACTGATAACATACTTAACTCACAAGAAGGTTGTTCGACTAACAGTAGACTGGATCAGAAAAAAAGCGCATCAAAAACCTATCAACTGGCCCCCTGAGCCTTAGCACCCAACCATTCCACCACGCCACATAATTTTATATTCATATTCAACATATTAGGAACTGAAAAAGCATACAAACATTTCATTTTCTACATCCGAGAAGACTCCATTGGAAAGGTCTCTGTTCAGAAAAAAGAATTTTTTCGCATTTCTGGATTTTATATGTATTCTTGTGAATACCTGGGGTATATTATTTTATCTTCTTAAATTTGGCCCCCAACTAACCACCACTTACGCGCCTATTCACTATGAATGTTACTGACCCCAACTGCTTACGACTCATTTCCAATCAAAAGAATTTACTCAATGCCATTCCTGAAATGGTGCTGCTGGTAAAAAACAGTCAGTCCGTTGAGTATATGAACCCCAGTGCAATCGGTTTTTTTGGAAATCTCTCTTCAAGCAACAAAAACATGAATACTGAAGAGAAGAAACTACTAGGTATTATTCTCAATATCGTAGAAAAAACCCAAACTGAAAAATCATTTGGAAAGACTTTAGCAACGTCCTATGAGACCACCCATATTGAATACACTGTCGCTCCATTTGAAGGCTACAAAGGCGACAGGCTACAATGGTTTTTTATTAGAGACCTCACAGACAACAAAAACCAGCTTGAAGAACTTTCACTCTTCCATAATTCCATAGAAACAATTCTCGCCCATAAAATTAGTGAATTAAAAGAAAGCGAACGTATGCGGCGCACCCTTGCCAACGAACTCAATACACTCAAAGAACATCTCCAGGACCAACCATCTGAAGGTAAGATGATAGGATCAAGCAGGGCACTCACCGAACTAAGGGATATGGTCTTTCAGGTGGCAAAATCAGATGCCACAATACTCATTACTGGTGAATCAGGTACCGGCAAGGAACTTGTCGCTAACCTCTTACGTGAAAGTAGTAACCGAAACAACAAGCCTTTCCTGAAAATCAACTGCAACACAATAACTGATTCGTTGCTTGAAAGTGACCTCTTTGGCCATGAACGAGGTGCATTTACGGGTGCCGACAGTAAGAGGAAGGGGAAATTTGAAGTTGTTGACGGGGGTACAATTTTTTTGGACGAGATTGGAGATATCAGCCCTCGCATGCAAGCGGCCTTATTGAGAGTTCTCCAAGACGGAGAGATAATACGGGTTGGCGGAAATTCTCCCATTCAAATTGACGTCAGAGTTCTTGCTGCCACCAATAGGGACCTCACCTCTATGGTCCAGGACGGTAGTTTCAGACTCGATCTTTTTTACCGCTTAAATATCATAAATATCTCTATTCCTCCCCTTAGAGAACGCAAGGAAGATATTATTGACCTCACAACGCATTTCATAAGAAAATATCGTCAGGCCTTTAAAAAAGATATCAGTTTTCTCCCTCAATCGATCCTGGACCGTTTACTCGAACACAGCTGGCCCGGCAATGTTCGAGAATTGGAGAATGTCATTCAACGCTCTGTTCTCATGGCAAAAAACAACACAATAACAGAAAATGAATTGTTTTTTGACATGCAACCCCGGGGGAAACAAACCACATCCGAGAAAAATTATCTGGAGAACCTGGACGGTAAATCCCTCAAATTTATCATGGCGGAACTTGAAAAAGATGTAATAGAAATTTCGCTAAAAAAGAATAGAGGGAAAGTAGCTCAAACCGTTGAACAACTCGATATTGGCAAAACAGCTTTTTATGATAAAATGAAGCGGTATAATATCTCCCCAAAGGATCATTCATACTAAAAGTATTTCAGGTGCTTTTCTTGCATGTTGCAACACTAAAACGAAGTTATTCATTTACAATGTTGTCCCTTTAGTGATGCCATGGATTATGAGCGCAATACAACTATAGATACCTGTCCGTTCTGGTCGGTTGATTCAAAAAAATGTCGCGTCTGTAAAGATGGTCTTTTTATTCCGCTGGATGAACATATAAACGCCTATTGTACATCAAAAGACCACCACCATTGTTTACAGTATTCGCTTCACACCCCTAGAAACGAACGATCCACTCATCAATCAAGACAAAATTCGACGAACAGGCGCCAATCTATACGCGTTACGCTATCGAACCAGATTCAGCTGCTAAAGATGATTAAGTCGGGTGAAATTATCCAAAAGCTTTCGGAAAAGGCTGAAACCCTGGATTTGAGTAGCATTGGTATGCGGCTACAGACCAACGTGCCACTTATAGATGATACCGTTGTACAATTTGCATTTAATGACAACTTTCCTGAAGCGCTACGAAAAGGGGCAGGACTTGTTGAATGGTGTAATAAGCAGATTGATGGTCCTGGCTACCAGGCAGGGATCTCCTTCCAGTCAAATATAATAGTTGAAGCCATGGATGTCTTCCTCCATAGGCATGGTTTACGCGCATAGCACCACTCTTCCTATTATATTTCACAACATCGACGCTTTATGCCACAAAACGTCGCGTTATAGAATTGACCCATTTTTGTTTATCTCACCTCGTACAACTAATATCAAAATCAACGAGGGTATACCCATCAGCGCCGTGAACAAGAAGAAGTTCTCATAGCCTATATTGGAAACCATGGTCCCAGAATAGCCCCCAAGAAGCTTTGGGAAGAGAGTCATGAGTGAACTGAAAATTGCGTATTGAACTGCAGTAAAAGAGATGTTCGTCAAACTAGATAAAAACGCAATAAAAGCGGTGGTTGCTATTCCAGCAGACAAATTATCAGCGGCAATTACGACTGTTAATATTGATATATCTGCACCTGTTTTTGCTAGAAGCATAAACAGGAGGTTCGTACCAGCGGCAAGGACACCACCTAAAAACAAAACGCCCTGCACACTATAGCGTACTACCAACAATCCACCAACAAACCCACCAACCAATGTCATACCCAGGCCAAATGTTTTGGTTATTCCTCCTATAACATTTTTAGAAAATCCCATGTCAACGTAGAAGACGTTTGAAACAATACCTAGAATGATATCTGAGAACCGATAACAACCTATTAACAGTAAAAAGGCTATGGCTGTACGTACCCCATATCTATGAAAAAACTCAACTACCGGAGCAACATAAGCTTTATAAGCCATCTCCCGGTTTACCACCCCTACCCTCACGATTATATAGCCGACAATGACAGCAATACTAAGAGAGACTAAAAACCTCACGATTTCAATAATAAACGATCCAACCAGCCCATGGGCCCAAAGAGACACACCAAACATATTTGCTATCTGGATAAAATGGTCGCCCAAATAAACAAAAGATAGAATAAAACAGCACACAGATATGAAAAACATCAGTAAAATCCTGCCATAATCAGCAGCGGCATACTCTCTTCTCATATTACTAGTGGTCGGTACCTGCTCGTCAATAATAAGGGTTGTTACAACTCCAACAAACATAATCCCTGCCATCGAAAGATACGTTCCCTGCCAGGCCTGGTAAAGATAGGCGTCTTTAGTCGTTCCCAAATAGGTCGCCAGGAATAATGACCCCGCACCAGCCACGATCATCCCTATACGGTATCCGGAAATGTACATGGCTGCGAGCATTGCCTGCAATGAAGTGTCAGCACATTCAATCCTATAGGCGTCAATTACGATGTCCTGAGTAGCTGACGAAAACCCTAAGGCTACAGCAGCAATAGCCATCACTGTAAGAGATGTATGCACCACAGGATCAACAAAGGCCATGGATACTATTGCTCCAATTACTCCCAATTGCGCGATAATCATCCACGCTCGCCTCCGACCAAGCAGCCGTGTTAAAAATGGAATTGGTAATAAATCTATCAACGGTGCCCAAACAAACTTGAAGGAGTACCCCAGAGCAGCCCAACTAAAATAGGTCACTGCAGATCTGTCCACCCCAGCTTCTCTTAACCAGACGGAAAGAGTGGAGAAAATAAGTAAGATGGGCAGCCCTGCAGAAAAACCTAAAAAAAGCATTGCAATTGCCTTAGGATGAACCCAAACACGAATGATTCGTCGCAAGTTCATACCTTGTTTATCCTCTTGGCACATTGTTGTCTTTTCCTCACAATAAGATTATGGTAAATGAGTTTACTTATTCAACCCGCCTGTTTGCAATTGCGGCAGCGCTGTAATTAATACAAGAATTTCGAACTGTCTATAAGCAGTTCTTATGATAATGACTATACGCACTCACAATACCCTTACCGGGAAAAAAGAAATACTACAGACCATTGAACCAGGCCATGTTAAACTCTACGTCTGCGGCATAACATCATACGATTACTGCCACATTGGCCACGCCCGCTCATCTCTTGCTTTTGATATGATTGTTAAGTACCTGAAATTCAGGGATTACAAAGTTACATTTGTTCGTAATTTCACTGACATTGATGACAAGATCATAGCCCGTGCAAAAGAACAAGACACCACGTCTGAAGAACTCGCCAACCGCTTCATCCAAGAGTTTTACACCGATATGGATAAACTCGGAATAGACAGACCAGACATCGAGCCCAAAGCGACTGAACATATAGATGAAATGGTCACGTTGATTGGTGAACTCATTGAAAAAGGTAAGGCTTACGAATCTTGCGGTGATGTGTATTATATAGTCGACAGCTTTCCTGAGTACGGTAAGCTCTCCAAACGAAACATCGATGATATGAAGGCTGGTGCAAGAATTTCAGTCAATGAGCAAAAAAAGCATCCCATGGACTTTGTATTATGGAAGGCATCGAAACCAGGGGAGCCAAAGTGGAAAAGCCCATGGGGTGAAGGAAGGCCGGGATGGCATATTGAATGCTCTGCCATGAGTAAAAAATATCTTGGAGAAACATTTGATATTCATGGTGGAGGTCAGGACCTGATTTTCCCTCACCATGAAAATGAAATTGCCCAGAGTGAAGGGGCGAACTGCAAGCCATTTGCAAAGAGCTGGATACATCATGGATTTGTCACTATTCGCGATGAAAAGATGTCTAAATCCCTCGGTAATTTCCTTAGAATTCGGGACGTGCTAGATAATTACCACCCTGAGGTTCTACGTTTTTTCATTTTCTCTACTCATTACAGAAATCCACTCGACTTTTCTGAAGCTGCTATGCAAGATGCAACCACCGGCTTAGGAAGGTTGTATGAGTGCGTCGCCTTAGTTGACAAACTGAGTGAAAAAGGGACCAGTGAAGATACGACCACAGTATTCACAGAAAATGACCTTAGCAAAATTGAATCGCTCCAAGAGCGATTTGAACAAGCGATGGATAATGACTTTAATACCGCACAGGCCCAGGGAGTCTTTTTCGATACAATTAAAACCATTAATAAAGTGCGCGCAAAGCTTTCAGATAAACCACTATTAAGTGACATCAATGCACTCAAAAAATGTGTCGATATTTTGAAAAAACTTGCATCCATCATGGGATTATTACAAGAAGACGCGAACACCTACTTGCTCACCAAAAAGCAGGAGATGCTTGCGAACTGTGATATTGATGCAGAAACTATTGACGCTCTCATAATCGAAAGAAAACAGTGCAGAATTGACAAAAACTGGTCTAGAAGTGATGAGATCAGGGACGAACTTCTTAATAAAAACATTGAACTCAAAGACAGTGCTGATGGAACAACTTGGGTCGTTAAATCAAACTAACCCGTATTCCTCACCAACAAAGTTTTTCGCAGGTCGAGACACCGAGCATGAAGCTGTAATAATCTACTGCAAATGCTCGGTAACGAAGCAGCTGCGAATAAATCTGTTGGCCCGAAGGGTGAACTTTTTGATTTGAAACGAAAAACACCCTGTTAACCAAGGAAGTCATTTTTAAACTATAAAAATAAACAATTGAGTTTCAAATCATAAAGTCATGAGAAATTCGGGCTAACCCCGGTAAGCCATAGTAAATCGGTAACATGGCCTGAGTAGTACTCGAAACTTCATAAAGATGAGCACGTTATTTCGTAACAGCTCCTCAATTGACAGGGAGGTAAATAATGCGAGAACCAGTTGTAGCTGGCCGGTTCTATCCAGCAAACAAAAAAGAACTCCAATCACTTATTGAAGGTTTCACCAAGAAGTCAAAGCCCAAGCTTCCTGCACGGGCCATAGCTGTTATTGTACCACATGCAGGCTATGTCTACTCGGGGAGGCTTGCGGCAACCACTTTAAAGACTGTTCATATCCCGGAAACAGTCTTACTCCTCGGGCCAAATCATACAGGCCATGGACATCCGGCTTCTCTATCCTCAGAAGACTGGTCCACACCTCTCGGTCCTGTTCCTGCAAATCACGATCTCACAAATCTGATTATAAATGAGAGCAGACACATTGTAATAGATGAGGCAGCCCATAGGTTTGAACACAGCCTGGAAGTTCAACTTCCCTTTCTGCAAACATTACAACAAAAGCTGTCCATTGTCCCAATCACCCTTGGCCGACTGTCGTACACAGAATGTGAAGAGATTGCAGAATCATTATATCGCGCCACTCTGACATACCCAAAAGAAGTGCTCATTGTTGCCTCAACAGATATGAATCATTTCGAATCACAATCGGTATCTCAGGCAAAAGATAAATTAGCTTTAGACGCTATTGAGGCACTGGATCCACTGGCCCTGTACACTGTCGTAGAAAAAAACAAGATATCGATGTGTGGATTTGTTCCTGTGGTAATCACACTTCTTGTAAGCCTTAAATTAGACGCAAAAACAGCGACCTTATTGGACTACATGGACTCAGGGGAAGTATCAGGGGACACAGGAAAAGTCGTGGGATATGCGGGTGTTATAATACAGTAAAATAATCTTGACACACCCCTCGTTTTCAATTATAAATCCTGCTCAGTTGCGCTGGGGGATGGTCTAATGGCAAGACTGTGGACTCTGACTCCATCTATCAAGGTTCGAATCCTTGTCCCCCAGCCAATTATCTTTTTTACCCTTTCAAACTACAGCATCAACAAACGCACCACAAGTAACCTAAAAAAGATGGTTACCGTCGATTAGACAGCAATTTCACTCTCTCGGCCCGTTCCAGCTTATCCTTTTTCTGCTCGACAAGCTCTTTGGTATAACGCCTGTCTTCCTGTACTCTCAAGCCAAACCACCAAAAAAAAGCAGTGGCTGTAAGGCCCATTAATATAATTGTATCTGTATCCATATTCATATCCATATATTTGTATTTCAATTGCTGCTGAGTAAAAAACATAATCATTTACAACCAATCTCACACAGCACGAACCAAGAAAGTTCAAGCAATCTTCATACCACTTCAACTACTCGCATATATTCAGGACCTTATGTCTCATCAGTAATGTTTATATTTAACTTTATTACATTTTTGAATGATCGATTACATCGTCGAGCCATCAATATCACAGTATCGTCAAATCTACAACTCAGTCCACAAACAGGAAAACCAGCCTTGTCTTGTGAATTACCAGAAAATGAGGTATTGCTCTTTTTCAATCTATCTTCATTGATTACTCTTAATCTACAGTCATGGACATCCCAACCCTCCCCATCACACACTCACTGCCTGATATAAAACGAGCCTTGCTCAATGGCTCTGCTGTACTTACGGCCCCACCAGGGTCTGGTAAAACCACACTGGTGCCACTCGCGCTCCTCGACGAACCCTGGCTCAAAGGTAGAAAAATACTCATCTTACAACCTCGTCGCATTGCAACAAGAGCCGCATGTTTTCGCATGGCAAGCATACTACGGGAAGAACCAGGCAAGACAGTGGGCTACCATATTCGCCAGGACCGGATGGTGTGTAATAGCACGAGAATTGAAGTAGTCACAGAAGGAATCCTCACAAAACGGATTCAGTATGATCCTGAACTATCAGGTGTTGGTCTCATCATTTTTGATGAATACCATGAGCGCTCAATACACGCGGACCTTGCATTGGCCCTTTGTCTCGACCTCTGTCAGATTAATGAGCATCTTAAAATTCTTGTTATGTCTGCTACACTAGATACTCAGCCGATTTCTCGTCTTCTTGGGGGGGCACCTATAATTGAGGCAACGGGGAAATGCTACGATGTTAGGATCGAATACTATAGTCCAACAACGCCTGCCAGAATTGCAGGCATTGCAACCGCTGGTGTAATAAAGGTTCTGACGGAACAAGCAGGAGATATACTTGTTTTTCTGCCGGGAGTGGGCGATATCAAAGCCACTGAAAATAACTTGAACAATTGTACTGAATGTGAAAATATTTCCATACAAGCACTCTATGGAAACCTCTCTCAAAGAGAACAGGATGCTATTCTTTATCCACGAATCAGTAATAAACGACGTGTTGTCCTCGCAACGTCTATTGCCGAAACAAGTTTGACTATTGAAGGCATTACAAACGTAATCGACAGCGGTTGGTCCAAGCGCCCTTTTTTTAACGCAACCAACGGACTGACTTCTTTACAAACCGTCAGAGTTTCAAAAAGTGCAGCCGACCAACGAGCTGGTAGAGCTGGCAGATTAGGTCCGGGATACTGTCTGCGACTATGGGATAAGACGACCCACCACAGCCTGCCATCTTTTCATCCACCAGAAATTATAAATAGTGATTTGTCAGGTCTCGCATTAGAACTTATGCTATGGGGAGTTTCTGACCCAAGCGAGTTACTCTGGCTCGATCCACCAAGGACTGCGAGCTTTGAAAAGGCGACAGCTCTTCTTTATGCCTTAGGTGCCATCGATATAAAAACAAATCTCACCCCACTTGGCAGACAACTCGCCCTTTTGCCACTTCACCCAAGACTTGGGAATTTACTCATAAAATCTCAGCAGTCAGGAAATGCACAGAAGGGTGCCGATATATGTGCATTGCTTACCGAAAGAGACGTTATGGATTACCGTGACGAGCCATCTGCTGAAATCAGTCTTCGTCTGGAATTGCTCAAATCGTTTAGGACAAAACACTCTGAACGGGTATACCAAAAAGGTGGCAGGCCTGACCTCTGCAGGCGAGTTGATAAAACAGCTACACTATTTAAACGATCACTGGCCGATATTGCCGAATCCCACAACCCGCTTTCTACTGGAGCCCTATTAATCTCTGCCTATCCCGATAGAATTGCCAAAAGGCTAGCCAACCAATTAGGCAAATACCTTCTCGCGAATGGACGGGTTGTTCGCCTCAACCCTTCTGACACACTCAACCACAGTGAGTATCTTATCGTTGCCAACATGGACGGTGGGCAAAAAGAGGGACGAGCCTTTCTGGCAGAAGCTGTTGACCTGTCAACCTTACTTCATGACCACCCAGCGCTCATTACAAGCCAAAAATGTGTGCACTGGGACCAGGAGAAGGGAAAAGTAGAAACCATATTGCGTCAATCCATCGGTGCAATAACGCTCCAGGAGAAACCACTTCACAATGTAGATCAAGAACGTGTCAAAGACGTGCTTATCGATATCATTCAAAAAAACGGACTTCAGCTTCTTGACTGGACAAAAAAAACAGTTCAGCTACAATATCGCGTCCACACTCTACGAGAGGAACAGGCAGAAGTACCATGGCCCGATCTCAGCACAGCAATCCTTGAAAAAAATCTTGATTGGCTCAAGCCATATCTTCATGGCGTGCGAAATAGCAGCCAGCTAAAAAGGCTAAACCTCTACGAAATACTGTCAACACAACTTGACTACAAACTCCAGCAAAGACTACAGCGAGACGCACCCGAATACTTTCAGGTACCCAGTGGTTCTATGATCAGAATTAATTATGATAAAAGCAACCCTCCCATACTCGCAGTTCGAGTACAAGAACTTTTTGGCCTGACAGAGACTCCTTCCATCTGTGGTGGACGTATAACCCTCCTGCTACACCTCTTGTCGCCTGCAAGAAGACCTATTCAGATCACCTCAGACCTTAAAGGTTTCTGGGAGAACAGTTACCATGATGTTAAAAAAGATCTCAAAGGAAGGTACCCTAAACATTTTTGGCCGGACAATCCCGCTTGCGCCAGTGCAACAAAAACGACAAAGAAAAACATTCGAAAATCATAATGAAAAATATTGCATTTGGATACTCAACACGTTGCAACATAACATGTAGACACTGCGTCGCTGCCGGAGAACAACACGACAAGACGAAAATGGAACTACAGCAGGCAAAGAACAGTATTAATGAACTTGCCGCAACGGGTGTTACAGGAATCAGCTTTACCGCGGGCGAACCGACACTCTACTTCGATGACTTACTCGAACTCATTGAACTCTGTACCTCTCATAAAATATATACGCGGGTTGTCACCAATTCTTTTTGGGCAAAAGATGTAACGTCAACCAAAACACATATTGCAGCCCTAAGAGATGCAGGGCTTTGCCAGCTACGGTTAAGCTATAGCCGTTGGCATCAAGAGTATGTACCAGCCATAAACGTTTGCCACGCTGCCCGTGAATGCCTTACTGCAGGGATTGATTATTTTGTCTCATTTGTCACAGATTTCAGTGAAAAAGATGAAACCTACGAACAATTTTTAAGAGATAACTCCATTAAGTTTTTCCCAGAACCACTCATCTATTCCGGACGCGCGAAGAATTACCTTAAAGAGAAGCTGTTTACAGATTACCATGATAACAGATGCGCAATGAACTGTTACCTTGCACCGGATTTTAATATGTACGCATGCTGTGATGCCGGTAGTCACTTTACAAAAACGAAGGCGTTTTTACTTGGAAATCTGAAAGATGAGTCTGCCAAAACTCTCTTTGCCAAATACGATAGTGACCCGCTGTATCATTGTATTCGGAATATTGGACTGTCTGCCATCGCCTCATACTCCGGCATGTCGTCACGTGAGATTGTCACATTCAGGAAATGTGAACTCTGCGAAAAACTTCTAAACCACCCTGAAACATACAACAAACTGAGAACCGAAGCGCAACATCACCTGCAAAACTGGCACAGATAATCCGACATCACCCATAACCTCGTGGGGTGATAGTTTAACCTAACCCGAAGTTCTCATGACTTTTTGATTTGAAACTCAATTGTTTGTTTTTATAGTTTAAAAATGACTTTCTTAATTAACAGGGTGTTTTTCGTTTCAAATCAAAAAGTTCACCCTTCGGGCCAACAGATTTATACGCAGCTGCTTCGTTACCGAGCATTTGCAGGTAGCGAAGACTCCGGTAGATTATTACCGGAGTCTACGCTTACCTGCTTCATGCCCGGTGTCTCGACCTGCGAAAAACTTTGTTGGTGAAAAATCCGGGCTAAGGTGAGGATCAGTTGTGGAATATTTAGTACTTTTGTCGTAATATTTCTTTGCTGTAAGGATGGCTTAACAGGTTATTCTTCAACATATCACCTCCGTTGCTACTACGACGAACTGGCCTTCTTCATGCGACGGAGGTGAACTCACCATTAACCAACAGGCAAAACAATGACTTCTTCTACCAAATCGGGTCAAAATCAAAACAATTCAGGCACAGTGACAGACGAAGCTATCTTAAAAATCAGCAAAGAAATTGTTGTCAAATTTATAGAAATGGGCAAGATTACACCCGCTGGATTTGATCTTAATTTCCGCAATATATACACAACCATTGATAAAACTGTACGGAATAAATAGACAATGATGAACCTTGCCCCGCATCTCAATTACGCACCGGAAAAAATCGAACACATTCATATCATGGGAATATGCGGGACTGGCATGGCTGCACTAGCAGGCATGCTTAGAGACTCCGGATACACAATTACTGGCAGTGACAGCCAGGTGTACCCACCAATGTCGACATATCTCAATACACTACAGATACCCGTAAATAATGGGTACGGAGCAGAAAACCTTATCCCAGCTCCCGACTTGGTTATTGTGGGCAATGTCATTACAAGGAAAAACCCGGAGGCTATTGCCTTATCTGGTCTTGATATCCCCTATCTTTCTTTCCCCCAGGCACTTTCACATTTCTTCATTCAATCCAGATCTTCGCTGGTTATTGCCGGCACCCATGGTAAAACCACGACCTGTTCCCTGCTTGCATCCTCACTTTTCCATGCTGAACTTGATCCAACCTTTATGATAGGAGGAATAGTCAATGAATTTAGCGCCAATTTTCGTCTTGGCAAAGGTGACTACTTTGTAGCTGAAGGTGATGAGTACGACACCGCATTTTTTGATAAAGAATCAAAATTCCTTCACTACCGACCTCAAATTGCGGTAATCACATCTATAGAATTTGATCATGCCGACATCTTTGAAAACCTTGACGCCATAAAAAGTGCATTTCGAAAATTTGTGGCCCTGATCCCTGAAAATGGAGTGCTCATAGCAAATTTTGATGATCAAAATGTTGTAGAAATTGCGAGCAATGCAAAGTGTAAAGTTCTCAGCTATGGACTAAAGCATCGCTACAACTGGTCATTTAAAACGGGCAGGACAGCCGATGGAAAAACTGATTTTGAAGTGACGAAAGATGGAACGCCCTGGGGACCAATCTCTGTTGCTATGACCGGTACCCACAATTGTCTCAACACCCTTGCGGTATGTGCCATTATGGACACCTTAGGTGTTTCAAGAGACGCAATGGTCAAAGGGTTAGATTGTTTTAAGGGAGTCAAACGAAGACAAGAAGTAAGAGGAATTATTGGTGGAATTACTGTAATTGATGACTTTGCTCATCACCCAACAGCGGTAAAAGAAACACTTTCTGCGTTAAAGATGGGCTATCCAGGAAGACGCCTTATCGCAGTTTTTGAACCACGAACTAACTCGTCTAGAAGAGCAATATTCCAAAAAGATTACGTGGATTCTTTTGCGGCTTCAGATCTTGCTCTTATTCGTGAGCCCATTCCTATTATAGGCCTTGAAGACGATATTTTCAGTTCGGCAACCCTTGCAAAAGATATAAACGAACGGTTACATATTGACGCATTATCATTTAAGAACACAGATGAAATACTCAATCACCTGAAAACTGCCCTCAAAGAAGGCGATGTCGTTGCTATTTTATCAAACGGTGGCTTTGACAACATTCACGAACGACTCCTTAATCAGTTGAGAGAATCTGAATCCCGAATTTCTCATGACTTTTTGATTTGAAACTCAATTGTTTGTTTTTATAGTTTAAAAATGACTTCCTTAATTAACAGGACGTTTTTCGTTTCAAATCAAAAAGTTCACCCTTCGGGCCAACAGATTTATACGCAGCTGCTTCATTACCGAGCATTCAGGTAGCGAAGACTCCGGTAGATTATTACAGCTTCATGCCCGGTGTCTCGACCTGCGAAAAACTTTGTTGGTGAGAAATCCGGGCTAGTCGCCAGTAGTAGAATGTGTTTTTGGAGAGAAAGAGTTGGTAGAGTCTATTTAGTGTCTGAACGAAAACCTGCGAATTTTTTCAAGCTCAACAAAGAAAATTGGCAATTTTCGGTCGAGCACTATTTAAGAACAGGTTCGAGGTGGCGATGCAATGAATCAACCTTTGATCTGTAATCAGCCGTGCTATTGCCCGCCTTGCCAGATTCTTCAATATCGCGTGCAATCATTGCACATTCAGCGAGGCCAAGGTTGAGGAAGGCACCTTTTATGGTGTGGCCCGCCTTACCTATCTGGGTTAGATCATTTCCGCTCAGGGCGTCTTCAAGGGTCTCCATATGAGAACCAAGAGTGGCAATGAAACTTGGCATCATTGCTTCTACCTGCTCTACAGGAAGATGGAATTGGTCGGATAAATACTTTTTAATCTCTTCTACGCCCATCATTTTATCTACGTATCATTATTTATCTTACCGCTTTCGCAGTTACCTAAAACAGACTCTTCATACATCACTGTTGCATGAACATTTTTATATGATATTCTCAAGGATACCTTGAAAAATGAGAAAAATTTTCAACGCATCTTTCAGTTAAACTCAGTCTAATTATTAAATAAAGATACCTCCCTTGAAAAAAAAATCCTACCATTTTCATAAAAACATAACAAATATCATTAATAGCAACGACTTACTTCATGATACTACAGGTGTAATTGTCGCAGTGTCCGGTGGGTCTGACTCCGTTGCCTTACTGAATGTACTGCGAAACATACAAATTGATCTTAGACTGATCGCAGTATATGTGGACCACGGTCTTCGCCCAAGCGAAACACCGGATGAAATCGCCAATATCAAGAAGTTTTGTTGTCGTCTGGACATAGAACTCATCATAAAAACTGTAGATGTAAAACAATGCTCTATTGACCAGAAGATATCTACAGAAGAGGCGGCAAGACACCTCCGCTACAAGGCGTTAGAAGAAGTTAAAGATCTTCACAACTTTGATAAGATTGCAGTCGGACACCATGCAGATGACCAGGTCGAAGAATTTTTCATCCGTCTTTTCAGAGGAAGTGGTGTCACAGGCCTGTCAGGTATGAAAGTTATGCAGGGCCATATCATTCGTCCCTTACTCGGCCAAACAAAACAGGCAATTGAACAATATCTTAAAGATGAAAATATCCCCTGGTCTACCGACTCATCTAACCTGACGAGAGATTTCCTGCGCAACCGAATTCGCCTTGATCTACTCCCTGAAATCGAGACAAACTACAATCCTGGAATCCGTGACACTGTGCTTAACACTATGGACGTATTACAGGAAGAAGATGATTTCATCGTAAGGGCCAGTGCACAGGCCTACGATCAAGTTGTAGAAGAACAATCCAATACGAGGCAAGGCAAAAAGTACACCTCTATCTATTTAGATACTGGCCAATACTTGTCTCACCATTTGGCGGTACGTAGAAGAATACTTGAAAAAATCTGTTGGAAGATGAAATCACGGCCATCTTTTATCATCATCGCGGATATCGACCGCTTAGCCCAGGATGGAGAAAACGGCAAAGAACTCCACCTCCGTGAGGGATTACATGTTATAAAAAAACAGAATGTTATACATTTCTCCCACCCCCCACTCCGAGCGGACAAAAGAGGGCAGCGCGAACCTCCGATCCCATATATCATTGTTGATAAAACTGGAACATACAAACTGCCCGGAACAACTTTGACAATAAGAATATCTGAAGAAGCAGTAGAAACGGCCTCTACGACAAAGAAGACAGAGCTAAGAATAGACCGAGAAAAGGTTGAATTTCCACTTATTATCCGGGAACGGCACCCAGGTGAAAAATTCACGCCATGCAATAGCCCCGGTAGCAAGAAAATCTCAAGGTATTTTAATGAGCAACAATTAGATAAACACAGACGATCATCCTGGCCTATTTTGTTCCACCGGGATTCTGTCGTAGCCGTCATAGGATACACGATTGATCATCAGTACAGGGTGACCGATACGACAAAACGTGTACTTTATATTTCATATACAGAAAAAGACAGTAGTGATATCCCTCGATAATACAGTAAATTACGAAACTTTTTTTCGTAATATTCTCTTGTCTCCAATTCGCATGGTAATCTTTTCTCTGTCGAGGTACTCGAGGATCGGTATCGAAAATTTTCTTGTTAGTCCAGTGAGTTCTTTAAATGCAGGAGCGTCAATCTCACCATTGACTTCAATATGTTTTTTTACTGATTCAATGAGTGGATCCAAAACAGCCTTGGAATAATAGAGGCTCTCGCTCACTTTCAAGATCTTTCCGTCTCTGATATCAAGACTAATAACCTCTTTCACCAGTTTAGCCGGGTATTCCTCAAAATGCTCCATCGTCTCCTTTATTGTAGGAGTAGAAAGTCCTCTTGTACCAAACCAGGCATCGAGATCTTTTCTCAGTTGCTCTTCATCAGCTTTTAACGCCACCTCATGCTCAGCCAAGCGTACAACGGATTCCTCCTGAACAATTACACCTTTACGAATGAGGTCGTTCATGCAATAGTTGTACACTTTCTGATCAATTTTTCTTCCAAGACTGGTACGCATCTCCTCTTTTACGAGGCCTTGCTGGAGCGGATGCGTTTTGTGATAGGTAGTAAGATACTCGACAAATAAATTCTTGATATTTTCTGCGATTTCTACAATCACATATCTCTGGGCTGCAGAATCCACAACGGCCATTTTTTTTGTCGAAATAGGATCTTGCAGTGCTTTTTTGAGATGTTTCCCAAAAAGTCCAAGTCGAATCCCCAGTTCGTCGGCAGTAAGACCCAACTCACGACTCTCCTTAAGATAAAACAGGATCTTATCTTCCAGAGAACCATCTCTCAGAGTTGCATACATGTCCCTGTTATACTGTTGGTCACCTTCCAGCAGTCTCTTTCTCTTCCTTGGAGATACATTGCCAAGAACAACTCCCCCTCCAATTGTAGCAACGGGAGAATAACTGCGGATAACATATCTATCTCCTGGCCAGACAACCGCCTTTTCTTCAAGTAAGACCTGAACAGGAGCCTCATCTCCAGGCTGCAATTCATCGCGATCTAGGAGAGAAATTCTTCCAATTATCTCGGCGGTACCAAGATGTACTCGAACTCTTGCTCGATGTTTAAGAGGTTTAGTACAAGAGGCGAGATAAAAGAATTGGCAATCCAGCATATAGTTGGCTTGAAGGGTGTTTTCAGGAGCCAGCACCATTCCTCTTTCAATTTCACTTTTTGAAACACCCTGTAGATTGATCGCCGTTCTGTGTCCAGCCTCTACCTCGTCTACTGCAGCAGAATGGACCTGAATTCCCCTGACTTTAGCAACCCTGTCTGTAGGATAAATTCTAAGATCTTCACCCACTGAAGTTCTACCTGAAACAGACGTACCGGTAACGACTGCCCCAAAACCTTTAATTGCAAAAATTCTATCCGCCGATAAGCGAAATGGGCCGAAGACTTCATGAAAATTATGTTTTTTCACAATTGAATCAATCTCGTCTCGTACGAGATCAATCCCCTCACCAGTTGTAGAAGAAACATTTATCAGAGGAGCTTCTTCTAGAAAGGAGCCGGTACAAAACTCACGGATTTCATCATTCACCATTTCTAGCCATTCAGGATCAACGAGATCCTTTTTGGTCACAATGATAATTCCCTGTTGGACACCCATGAGTCGACAGATTTCAAAGTGTTCAACCGTCTGCGGCATTATACCTTCATCTGCTGCCACTATAAATGCGAGAATATCAATACCAGAGACGCCTGAAACCATCGTTTTAACAAATTTCTCATGTCCTGGGACGTCAACAATACCTATCCTATGCCCACAGGGTAAATCAAGGTAAGCAAAACCGAGTTCAATGGTGATCCCTCTTTTCTGCTCTTCCTTAAGGCGATCCGTTTCAAATCCTGTCAATGCACGGATAAAACTCGTTTTTCCATGATCTACATGTCCGGCCGTACCAAGAACTATCTCACGCATAGGTATCGTAAATGAAAAGTTTTTACTAGAGGATCAAACCCACAACAGACCAAACAACCCGGTTCAAATGTGAAGGAGCCCCAGTTTATAAAAAAGGATTGGAAGCCGCTTCGTTTCCAATGGTCGATTGACTACCGCCATACCCATGCCCTGGCCAAACAACAGTTTCGGCCGGCAGAGTTAACAACTGCGTCCTGATAGACTCCAGAAGTTCCTGGTGAGAGCCACCTGGGAAATCGGTCCGTCCTAATCCACCAACAAAAAGAGTGTCACCTGTGATCAATTGAGGAGCAGAGTAGAGGCAAATTCCACCCGGAGTGTGTCCTGGGGTATGAATGACACTCAGTACAACCTTGCCAATTTTAATTTCATCACCGCCATTGACCATGACATCAACCGGAGGAGAAGGCTCGAGGCCCAACATGGAAAAGTAACTCTTAACCTCAGGTTTCTCAAAAAAAGCCACATCAGCGGTATGCATGATTATTTTTGCTCCAGTCGCCTCCTGAAGCTTCCTATTTCCACATACGTGATCGGGATGTCCATGGGTTGCAATAATATATTCTACAGTCAGCCCTAGTTTTTCAATTTCAGCCAGAAGAAGGTCTTCGTCTCCACCGGGATCAACAATAGCAGCTTTTTTAGTCTCTTCACAGCCCACGATATAACTGCAAACCGCCATTGATCCCACTACAAATTGATGTAATATCATGCCAACCCACTCAATTAATTATCTCCTAAATCTTGCATACACAAAGTACAGAAAAATGATTTGTCATTGCAAAACAACATGTTGCATTCATAAAAATCAGTTTAGAAACTCATCTTTGCATGAGTACATTTTTTCTGTTATTTGCTACCCTACGGGATTGACAATTCCACCGAATCTGCTTTGTTATCGAAGCTTTGAAGTATATTTATACGTCTTCATCTTCGCTGCCTCGCATTTCCGGCAGGTAAGCGTAGACTCCGGGCTAGTCAATTGCAAAATTTAGGTGTCTCTTGAAGGGGTTGGCAAACCAGCTACCAACCCCTCTCCATGCCCTGGAAGATTATAAACAAATCTCCCCAACTAGCGTTTTAAGAGCAAGAACCACCACAACCACAGCTTGTCTCCTTAGGTGCCATATTCAGTGACACAGGCGCTGCAACCGGAGGCACTCTCGTCTCGACAGATTTAACCACCTGGCTAAAAGCCGCTACTGCGGGACTCTCTTCGTTGGAAGACAGATATGGCTTACCGTCATCTCCCGCCATAACTACCCTTGGATCCATCGGAATTTTTCCAAGAAATGGAAGTTCAAATTCTCTCGCGAGTTCCTCACCACCACCGGACTTAAAAATATCCACTGTGGTATTGCAGCTAGGACAGACAAAGCCTGACATATTTTCAATAACGCCCACAATTTCAACTTTAAGTGTTTTACAGAAGTTGATTGATTTGCGCACATCAGCTAGCGCAACCTTTTGAGGCGTGGTTACAACTATAGCTTTTACATTGGGAATGGTCTGAGCAACAGAAAGAGGCTCATCGCCGGTACCTGGAGGAGCATCAATGATCAGATAATCAAGTTCGCCCCAATCCATGTCAGAGACAAATTGTCTAATAGCCTGAATTTTTAGTGGACCTCTCCAGATAATAGCTTCGTCTCTATCCCTCATCATGTATTCAAGGGAGACAACCTTCAAATTGTCGTTGTACTTAAGAGGTGGCACAAGACCACCTGGGGTGGAGGGTGGCTCAATAGTTCCTTTAAGATCGAGCATACGCACCACATCTGGACCATGGATATCAACATCCATAATGCCAACCTGATAACCGGCGTTAGCAAGACCCACGGCAAGATTAACAGAGACAGTGGATTTTCCTACACCGCCCTTGCCACTCATAACCAGTATTTTATTCTTAATTTTGCCAAGTGATTTGTTAATCGCAAGTTCCTGTTGTGCAGCAGCCGCCTGTTGTGACTCTGGTGTACTACAGGATCCTCCACAAGATCCACTCATTTTGAATCCCTCCAATAAAGGTAATATAAAGTATCTAAGTATTGACCGCATTAGGGTTTAACTCTAAATATCAGGGTCAATTTTTAACAGACACTACAGTAATGCTGTTAACCCGAAATGCAAACACTTTAATAGCGCGTCAAAAAGCAGAGTACAACCAAAATAAATTAATGCAAATTATTGAAAATCAAAGTATTGGACTTAGTATTGTACAGTTTATCAAGACAGGTAAAATACATAGTCAATTCCCACGCTGGTCCTATTTAACTCTCGTAACTTTTACCATGGATATAAAATGCTAGGTTGGTTCAAGAAAAAATTTGGAAAAAAAGAAGATCCTTCACCTCCTGAGTCTGCTCCTCAAGAGGGAAAAGAAGAATCTATAATTGAGCAAATTGTTACACCCGAGCTGACAGTAGAGGAAGTACCACCTGTTCCTGCATCTACTATTGAAACAACTACCCAAACAGACAACTCTTTAGCTGCTACAGATGTAACTTCAACAGGTATTACCTCAAGTACTGAAGCAATTGTCGATGAAGTTGCAGAACAAGAGATTTCTGTAGACACCGCTCGCCCTAAAGAATTCACCGAACAAAGCGAGCCTGAACTCACTCCAGATAATGCTTGCGAGCGCCATCCACAGCCTGACACAACTCAAACGACTGCTCCAATTTTAGTACCTGCTGTCGAACATGAAGCCCAAAAATCTAAAGAGCCCCAGGATAAAAAAGATTCTCTCTTTTCAAGACTTACAAGTCGTCTTGGAAAAACACGGGAGTCTTTTACGTACCAGATGGATGCCCTTTTTCTAGGGAAAAAAGAGATTGATGCTGATCTTCTCGACTCCCTTGAAGAAATACTCATCACCGCAGATTTAGGTGTGGAAACAGCAGAGGAGTTGATAAGCTATGCACGCAAAACGGTTAAACGTAAAGTGCTGTCTGATCCAAACGCATTAAAAGACATCCTCAAAGATCAGATTAAAAAACTCATTCTCGCCAATGAGGCTGACGCCACTCTGGTTATGCCGAAGTCGGGCCCCTTTGTGATAATGGTCATCGGAGTAAATGGTGTTGGTAAAACCACAACGATTGGTAAAATTGCTCATAAATTCAAGCAATCTGGCCACTCGGTTATGCTTGTTGCAGCCGACACCTTTAGAGCCGCCGCCGTTTCCCAGTTAAAAATTTGGGGTGAACGCAACGATGTTCCTGTTATTTCGCAACATGAGGGTGCCGACCCTTCCTCTGTCGTTTTTGATGCCCTTTCATCCGCCGTTGCCAGTAATGTAGATGTTGTCATTGTTGACACTGCAGGGAGAATGCACACTAAAGAACATCTCATGGAAGAACTTAAAAAAATCAAACGCGTTATAGGAAAGAAAATGCGTGGAGCTCCCCATGAGGTTATGCTTGTCATAGATGCGACTACCGGACAAAATGGCATTTCCCAGGCTCGTCTTTTTGATGCCGCTGTAGACATCACAGGTCTCACCCTAACCAAACTTGACGGCACCTCAAAGGGAGGTATCGTAGCCAATATCTGTAGGGATATCAAAGTACCTATTCGTTTTATAGGTATTGGCGAACAGATGGACGATCTACGAGATTTCGATGCAAACGAATTCGTTGACGCTCTTTTTCAAAGTGAAAAGTAATTTCACCTAAAACAATTTCAACACTTTTAAACCCATGCAATATCAACGACAGCAACAGCCAGGATGTGGCGGATGTCTGCTTATTACTGTGCTCTTTGTATTTTTGACTGGTGGTGCCTCAGGGCTCATTTCATTTTTAGGCACTCTTATCTATGCGGGATTTACAGGTATTCTTATTTTCGCAGCCCTTTTCTGGGGCTTTTCCTATTGGGTTAAAAAGAAGGTTGTTGACTACGAACAATCCCAGACCGAAAGCCATAATAGATTTGTATGGCTACTTGTAAATATCCTCATCCATACCGCCAAGATTGACGGTCAAATCACAAGAGATGAGGTTCAGACGATACACAGGTTTTTTCAAAACAACCTGCGATACAGCCAAACCCAGATGCATTGGGTCAAAGAGATTATAAAAGAAGCTACTAACTCCACCCAATCCCTTGACGACCTCCTGGGCGAATTCAAATCAACCTTTGCCTATGAGCCCAGACTTATACTTTTAGAACTTGTGTACCAGGTACTGTACACCAAAAAAGATGTCCCTGAAGATGAGCTGAAAATTGCCCGTTATATTGCAGCCTTTCTAGATATTCCTGAATATGACCAGAGAACTGTTGAGGCGAAATACAGGTATGGGCATCAATACAACAGACCAGGTGCAAATTATGATCAATCTGCACAGCACTATGCCACTCTAGGTCTTGAAAAAGGCGCATCCCCTGATGAGATTAAAACGGCATACAGAAAACTCAGCATGCAATATCATCCAGATAAGGTCCGCCACCTTGGAGATGAATTCAGGACTATCGCTGAAGAAAAAATGAAGGAAATAAATGCAGCCAACGACTATCTTAAAAAGCTATAGGTTTGCCATTTGTAACAACGAAAACACCACATTACTGCTTAAGTTTTAACATTATAGATGAGAGGAAAAAAATGCCTGTTTCTGACAAAATGAGAATGTACGCTGAAAAATCTTCATGGATCCGTAAGATGTTTGAAGAAGGTGCGCGAATGAAAGCTGAATTTGGTGCAGAGAACGTCTACGATTTCAGTCTTGGAAACCCAGACGCACCGCCCCCAGAGGCGTACAATACTGTTATCAGAGAAATCATTGAAGATACGAGTCCCGGCGTCCACGCATACATGCCAAATGGTGGTTATCCCTGGGTACGCGAAGCAATAGCACACAGGATGTCAGCCGAGCAGGAAATAACCGTCAACCAGGGTGATATGCTCATGACCTGTGGAGCGGCGGGTGGCCTGAACATTGTCATGAAATCCATCCTCAATCCTGGCGATGAGGTCATCATCCTCGCACCATATTTTGTTGAATACGGTTTCTACATCGACAACCATGGTGGAGTAGCCAAGGTTGTATCAACAGATGAAGAATTCAATTTAGATTTTAATGCAATTGCAGCAGCTATAACCGATAAGACCAGGGCTATTATTATCAACAGCCCTAATAATCCATGTGGTCAAATATACACTGAAGCCGCCCTCAAAGAACTCGGGAACCTGCTCCAAAAGGCGGAATCAAAATATGGAAGTGTGATTTTTATGCTTTCAGATGAACCCTATAGAAAAATCACCTTTGACGGATACCAGGTCCCATCAATCTTTAAGGCGTACAACAACAGTATCGTTATCTCCTCCTACTCAAAGGATTTATCACTACCCGGTGAGCGCATTGGATACCTCGCAGTACATCCGGAGATTGTGGATAAACCTCAACTCCTCAACGCATTGACTCTTGCTAATAGAATTCTGGGTTTTGTTAACGCCCCTGCCCTTATGCAGCGAGTTGTTGCGGAACTTCAGGATGAAAGTGTAGACATTAGTCTCTATTCTCGTAGAAAAGAGCTTATTTGCAAGGTACTACGCGAGGCAGGTCTTGAGTTCACTGAACCTAAAGGGGCTTTTTACGTATTTCCAAAAACTCCAATAGCCGATGATGTGAAATTTGCGGCAATGCTACAGGAAGAAAATATTCTGGTAGTACCAGGAGTAGGATTTGGTTCACCTGGCCACGTACGAATCGCCTTTTGCGTACCCGACGAGGTGATAAAAAATTCTGCAGAAAGCTTTAAAAGAGTCATGGCAAAAATCACCACCCCTTAACCCGGATTTCTCATCACTAAAGTTTTTTGCTGATCAAGACACGGAGCACTCGACTGTACTTTTGTACCTCAAGTGCTCAGTAACGATGCAGCAGCGGAAAAATCTTGTGACCCGGAGGGTGAACTTTTTGATTTGAAACGAAAAACACCCTGTTAATTAAGGAAGTCATTTTTAAACTATGAAAACAAACAATTGAGTTTCAAATCAAAAAGTCATGAGAAATTTGGGTTAAAACTCAGCCGCAGCAAACACCGCAACAAAAAAAGGGGAGAGTTAAACAGGCTCTCCCCTTTTTTCATCCATCCTTACGCTGTCCACTCTTATCTTTAAAGATGAGCTGAATTGGCACCTTATCAAGACCAAGACCTTCCCTGAATTGATTTGTTAAATATCTTTCGTAAGAAAAATGTACCCCTTTATAGGAATTCGTCATAATGACAAATTTGGGAGGACAGGTTCCTATCTGAGATGTGTAATAAAACTTCAATCTCTTGTTTTTATAAATTGGCGGATGGTGTTTTTCTGTGGCCTCACTCAACAAACGATTCAATGCAGAAGTTGGAAAAGTTGCACTATACTGTTTGTAAACTGAACCGATTGTAGGAAATAATCGTTTAATTCCATAGGCAGTCACAGCGGAAACATTTAATAAAGGTGCATAGCCAACAAATGGTAATAATCTGGCGACATCACTTACTACAGCTTCCTGCCTCTTCTTATCACCTTCTAATAGATCCCACTTGTTGATGAGTACAATGAGCCCTCTTCCCTGCTCAAGTACATAACCGATAACCTTGGTATCCTGTTCCGTAATACCCTCATCCGCATCAATAAGCACAACGGCCACATCACAGCGTCCCATGGCGGCAAGAGACTTGAGAATACTAAATTTTTCCAGCTTTTCCTTGGTCCTTCCTTTTCTTCTAATCCCGGCTGTGTCAATAAACAAATAGGTGTAATTCCCTCTTGTGACCAGGGTGTCAACGCTATCTCTTGTGGTACCAGAAATATCAGAGACCACCATACGCTCCTCACCAAGGATCATATTTATAATAGATGATTTCCCGACATTGGGCCTGCCGAAAAATGCGACCTTCACCGTGTTGTCAGGCAGATCAAGCGATAGATCATTTGATGGTAAAGCGGCGCAAAGACCATCCATAAGGGTACGAAAACCGTAACTGTGTTCGGCTGAAACTGGCCATAATTCCTCAACGCCAAGTTCATAAAACGGAGAAAGAAGTCCAATTTCCCTTTCCGGGCTATCTACCTTATTGACGCAATAAAATACCGGCTTTTGGGTTCGACGAAGCAATTCAACGACTTCCCAGTCAGCGGGGGTGACACCTTCTTTACCATCCAACAGAAAAAGTATTATGTCAGCCTCTTCAATGGCCAGGTATGCCTGTTCACGAATATGATGAACCAGAGCATCTTCAGGATTATCGTCAATACCACCCGTATCGACCAAGATAAAGCCCTTATCTTCCCATCGCACACGGTCATAATGGCGATCTCTCGTTACACCAGGCGTAGGATCCACCAGTGCTTTGCGAGATTTGGTAATCCTGTTAAAAAGTGTAGATTTGCCAACATTCGGTCTTCCGACGAGTGCAACAATTGACAGATTTTCATTATCAGACATAGTTCAAATTCCTGGGGTAAAAAGTGACCAGAGTATGGTCATATTAAAATACAAAAACATATGATAGTCGATCTATAGAAGATTCAGCCCCTGATCGATCATCTTTCTCATTATGGGTAAGTCCGCAAATAGTGGTTGACCCAATCTATACCTTGCTGATTGTAGTGCTGGTTGTAAATAGGTGGAAAAAAAAGACTTTCCTCTCACCTGTGATAAAAAAGAAAAAGCACCTATGATCTGCAGGTTTCGCTGTAGTGCAAGTGCATGAAACTCATTACGAAACACAGCTGGTTCCAGCTCTATGTATTTGGTGATCTCGCCCATATAAACTTCTTCAAATTCTTCCTGTAAGGAATAACTAAGAGCAGTGTATGGGTCGATCAGCAAAGAGGCCAGATCATAAGCAAGAGGCCCCAATCTACCGCCCTGAAAGTCAATAAACGTAGAACCTCCACCTGCAATCATTATATTTCTTGACTGAAAATCTCTGTGTAAAAAATACCTAGCGGGTGCACTCGCTGCAATTTCAGATAAATGTTCACACTCTAAATGGATACCTTCAGGAACCGTTTGTTGCAGAAGTCCCGACCAGAATGCGTCTAAAAAGTATCCAGATTCTCTTTTGAGCATCAAGTCCTGATTATAACAGTCGCCGTCCCAGCACCAGCTGGAATCGAAATCCAAGACACCCTCCACCTGCATTTTTGCAAGCCTGGCAATAACATCACAGTAATGCTCTCTAATTCTTGTCAGGTCAGAGGCAACACCATTTCCAGGTACAACCACTCCATGAAGCCGCTCATTCCCTAGATCCTCAAACGCGAGCATACCGGAGTCTTCATGCCAACCAAAAATTTCTGGTACTGAGCACCCTTTTTGAAAAAGGTGCGTTCCAATATACCATGCTGACCTGGATTCCTTTATTTCAGCCTCACTTGTAGTCAATGGAGCTACGACAATACACAGCGGTTGAGCGCCGACTGAAAAACGCCAGAATCTCCTGGTCGAACCATCACTTGAAATCGGCTCCACCGAAACACGATCACTATGCATCTCGCCCCTAGAAAGTACTCCTTTCTCACCCAGGAGTTCGACGACAAGACTTACTATATGTTTTTCCGTGAATAATGACATTACTTGATTGCTATGGAGAAGGCTCTATAAGGATCCATTTAATACGTTTCTACACATCAGACGACACGATTTTATCAGTTATTTCCATCCCACCATGTACAATGACACCATCCCAGACCACACAACGCTGCAGATGCGTTCTATCACCTATCTGCGCCTCACCTATACAGACCCAGTCATCTAAGTCTACATGAGCAGGAAGTTTGGCACGTGCCCCGATACAGTACGGTTTTCTTACCGGACCAATTTCCTGCCAACATGGAATATTTCCGGACAACAATCCTGCATGGAGAGCCAGGTAATCTTCCACTGAACCCATGTCTGTCCAGTGACAGTCATCCACCCTGAAGGTATCTATGTGCACACCTCCTGCCAGCAGTTTCCTGTAATGCTCAATAATGCAGGAATACTGTCCCTTTTCTATATCCTGAAGCAATTCAGGCTGAAGAACCTGCAACCCTGTGTAGGCGAGTGTTGGTAAGGATTTATCTTTTCCAAAGGCATCAACCCTGTCGCCATTCATTGAAACTGTATTAAAGCGTGTACAATTATGCATTCCAAGAGTAATGCTATGTTTGTTTTTTCGGTGATAATTATATAACTCTAATACATTTACAGTGTGGTAAATGTCACCATTGCTAATCAATATGGGTTCATCCCTCATATAGGGTAATGCCCCGCGCAGACCTCCACCAGTACCAAGAATTATCTCCTCTTCTATAACAATAACCCCCCCGACCGAATCAAGCACCTCAACGATTTGTTCTTTGAGGTGATGGCAGTTGACTACGATCTGATCAAAGCCAAAATTCTTTAACCTTTCAATAGTCAACAGGAGTAAAGGTGTATTTAGAATGGGAAAGAGCGGCTTAGGCCGGATGTTGGTATGGGGAAGTAATCTGGTGCCTAGGCCCGCCGCCAAGATCATTGCTTGCATAGAAGCTCTCCACCTGAGTTAGATAAAAACGAGGATCAACAAAAAGCAACCATATTCGTTAACTTAGCCTATCGCGAGCGTGCCGTCATCATTTTCCCTTACACCGACAACAACAATACCAGCTTTATTAGCCTCTTCTACCATTACCTCACGGTCAAACAATAACGATTGGCCTGCCTCTACGGCAAGGACCGCACCTTTTACTTTTATTAGAGTATTAATTGTAGTGAGACCAGTGGCCGGCAGATCAAAACGGAAATCCTGACCAGGTTTTTTCACCTTCACGACGACACATTTTTCTTTAGCAAGCTCACCACCACGAAGAATGGTCGCGTCGGTTCCGTCAATAGCTTCAACGGCGAGCACTGTGCAATTTCTCACCACAACACATTGCCCGATATCAAGGGAACCGATGGCCCGTGCATTTTGCCACCCAAATTCAATATCTAAGCGCTGTTGCTTGCTGGGCTTTGACTTTGTTAAGATACCTTCTGGAAAAAGCAGATCTTTAAGATACAGTGTGGACTCAACAACTTTTATACCTTCCGCTTCAATGGCTCCTGCGATGGCACGCAAAATCGCATCATCCTGCTTACGATCAATCTTGTTCCATAGAGTTAATCCCTTAAAATCAGGAAGGACGTCACGAAAAATCTTCGTCTTGGTAATGGTGCCAAGAAACACCGTCTCTTTTACAGCCTGCGCCTTAAAAAAGGAGATCACCTTACCAAGTTGCCCGAGTTTAACCCAACAGACCGCATCTGCTGCAGTCGCAACACTTTCCTCAGTCTCACCCTTGTGGGCGATCACAACAACGCGACGACCCGCTTTTTTAGCAGCCTTAATAAAAAGCCCAGGAAATTGCCCGCCACCTGCGATTATACCAATATTATCCATAGATGTAGTCATAAAACAGATATCAATCTTCTACAGTCTGCTTGACCACACCACGCTTGGAGTCTTCGAAGAATTTTACCAAGACCTGAACTTCCGGACAATCGGGGAATTCCTTTTTTGCCACGTCAATAGCGTCTTTCATAAGTAGGTTTGGCGAGCGAAAGATAATTCGAAAAGCCTTATCAAGATTTTGAATTGTTTCTCTAGAAAAACCATTACGCCGCAGACCAACCTTATTAACTCCTGAGATCCGAGTACGGTTACGGGTACCTGCAATAATAACAAAAGGTGGTACATCAAGACTAAGCCCTGAAACCCCACCAATATAGCTATAGGTACCAACCCGGCAAAACTGATGAACAGCCACAAGTCCACCTATAGAGGCCTTATCTCCCACCACCACATGACCGGCCAATGTTGCTACGTTTGCCATAATCACATTATTGCCAATTTCACAATCATGGGCAACGTGCGTATATGCCATAAGTAAATTTTCATTGCCAATTGTGGTCTTTTTCCTTCCGGTCGGGGTACCCCTATGGATTGAAGCGTACTCACGAATCTGATTGTCATTACCGACAATAAGCTCAGTGGGCTCACCTTTGTATCCAAGATCCTGAGGTGCCCCACCTACCATCGCGAAAGAACCGATAAGATTACGCTCACCAATAATAGTAGGACCAGACACTACAGCATGGGCAAGAACTATCGTATCTGCACCAATAGTTACACCCTTTTCTATAACTGCGTAAGGCCCAACCTCGACGGATGAATCAACCTCTGCCTTTGGATCAACCACTGCTGTGGGATGTATAGCCATGATTATCTATATATATCGTAGAAGAATATCTACATACTACGTAAATTTTATAAAATATTTTAGAGCTGTCTTCCTTACCTGCTGAGGAGGTCTAATGCAAGTAGTTTCGCCCTTTTTGAGGGAAATTGATACTCATTTTTAGACCAAATCAATAATTCACCCCAGATCAGGTAAACGAAGCCATGAGCTCGGCCTGGGCAACAACCTGGCCATCGACTTCAGCCTTGGCGGACATTATCATAATGGATTTCTTCTGTTTCACAAGCTCAAGGGTGAATATCAACTGGTCACCAGGGACAACTGGTTTCCTAAAGCGCGCCTTGTCTATTCCCGCAAAAAACAAGAGTTTATTGCCAATAGCATCCTGATTAGCATAGTACGCCATGATGCCACCAACCTGTGCCATCCCTTCCAATATTAAAACACCTGGCATAATTGGCCGTGTTGGAAAATGTCCCTGAAAAAAAGGCTCATTGATAGTGACATTTTTAAGTCCTACAATTTCTTTGTTCATTTCAAGAGATAGAATTCTATCTACCATTACAAATGGGTATCTATGGGGCAATAACTTTAAAATTTCAACTATGTCAATATGTTCCGGAATAGCAATGTCACTCATAGTACACTTTCTCCTTTCTACTTATCCTGTTCGTTGCGACTCATCATCGCCTCGATTGCTTTACGATTAATTTTAACCTGTTTTTGCAGCTCCGGCAGTTTTGTGAAAACTGCGCATGATTTCGCCCATTGCCTGATAGGAATAGCTGGCGTACCGCCTACAACGGAACCTTTTTCCAAATCAGCATGGGCTGCTCCCCTTGCGGCAATCATTACCTGATCACCAATAGTAAGATGCCCTGTTGTAGCAGCCTGACCTCCCATTACAACATTTCTGCCGAGCGTTGTCGACCCGGAAATCCCAACCTGTGCCACGATCAAACTATTTTCTCCAATCACAACATTGTGGGCAATCTGAACCAGGTTATCGATCTTACAGCCTGATTTTATCCAGGTTTCTCCGTAGGCAGCCCTGTCAATACAACTGTTCGATCCTATTTCCACATCATCACCAATTCGAACAATACCGACCTGTGGCCTTTTGATATGCTCTCCTCTTTCGTTTGCGGCATAGCCATAGCCATCACTGCCGACAACCGTACCAGAGTGGATAGTAACCCTATTTCCAATAATGCTTCCATTATAGACGGTAACATTAGAGCAAATTGTACAATCATCACCGAGGGTGACGTCATCTCCTATCACAGCACCAGGTTGAACACAGACCCGCTCACCAAGATTTACCCGATCGCCGAGAACAGCAAAAGGTCCAATAGTTACTTCAGAACCTATAGTACACCCTTGGCCCACAACAGCTCTTTCGTGGACACCTTTTGCAATAAAAGGAGTTTGAAGGAAATAGTTATGAATATGTGCCGCCGCGAGATACGGATCTTTTACCACAACAAGAGGAATATTAAATTCTCCCGTCACCCCATGGGGCACGACTACGGCACCGGCACCAGTTAACGTTATCTCAGCACTATTTTTTGATTTTACCAAAAAAGAAATTTCAGTTGCACTGGCACCGTCAAGAGGTGCAAAACCATCCATAAGAAGACTGCCGTCTCCTACAACCTCACCACTTACTAATTCCGCAAGCTTGTCTACCGTTATTTTTTTTCTTTCCATGATATCTCTCTTAATACAAAAAATAGTTCGCTCTTAATTGGTCAAACGCCTGAAGACCGGGCTGCCATAATTTTTCAAGCAGCTCTATCGGTTCACCAGCCTCAAGGCGCGTTCTTATTTTCTTATCGCCAATGATAAGATCCATCGGCAATCTTTCAAACTCGTATTCGTAAGGTGGTTCTTTGTACTGAAAACTCTCGGGATAAAGAATTATTGAGGCCTGTAGAAGAGCAAGGCTTGTACGGTATGGTAAAAACCTCTCTGGATCAGTCACGTGAATTTGAAATCCATTACAGGACTGTTGGGCCCATTTTCCTGAGGTTGGCTCAAACACAATAGGCCTAAGGCAGCATCCTGGTAAATCGGTTTTTTCGAGGAAATTAACAATTTCCTGATGCTCCCAAAAAGGAGCGCCAACAAACTCAAACGGAAGCGTCGTTCCTCTTCCCTCAGAAATATTTGTTCCCTCCCAGATCACCTGCCCAGGATAGACAAGTGCACATTCAGGAGTCGGCATATTTGGCGAGGGAGCTACCCATGGAAAGCCAGTATCACGGAAAAGATGTTCTCTCTTCCATCCGGAGGCGGCAATCACAGAAAGATCTGCTCCAATTTCAAACTCACTGTTTATTAAAAGTGCAAGTTCGCCCATAGTGAGTCCATGTCTCATTGGTAACGGATATAAACCGACAAAAGAAGTACAATCCACCTCGAGTATGTTTCCTTCTACGTGCTTGCCACCAATGGGGTTCGGGCGATCCAATATGACAACTTTTTTTCCGGTTTCAGCGGCAGTCATCATGCAATAGGCCATGGTGTACATGAAGGTGTACACCCGTGTTCCAACATCCACGAGATCAATAAGCAGGATGTCAAAGGATTCAAACATCTCAGGTGTTGGCTTTCGCAAGGCACCGTAGAGGCTATACATAGGAAGTCCCGTCACACTGTCAACAGTGTGGTCGGACTCAATCATATTATCTTGTTTCTCAGAGAAAAAACCATGTTGGGGAGAAAACAGACAGGTAAGCTGTTTTCCATATTTTTCCTGCAGAACGATTCTACCGTGGATGAGCTCGCTGGTGGTAGAAGCCTGGTTGGACAGGTAAGCAATCTTCTGGTCGACAAAGGCATATTCCCTACTGTTTAAAAGGACTTCAAGCCCAACTTGTATCATGATGGTGTTTGCTTATTTTGAATGTTTGGGTCAAGAAATAGCCCGCAATTATATCTGGTATGAAAATCACACCGGCTGCTATAATAATGAGCCCTTTGAAAAAAGTCAAAAGGGGTGTGACTTTAAACCATTTTAAAGACAAAAGCTTCTTACCAATTACTATTGCTACATAAAACCTAAATATTGCAATCGCCAAGTATGCTGAAGATGGCAGGCAACAGACACGTAGGCGTACTTGTGTACACCAAGTGGCTGTTAACGAAGCAGATTCGGCAAAATTGGTGATCCCGCAGGGTGGTAAACATAAAAAACACATTGCTTTACATTCATTGATATGTAAGCAGTCTGTTTTGGCATTCGACATGTCAATAAATTGAAATTACATGCAAAATGTGTTTTTTCGAATGTTTAACATGCAAATTTAGGTGAAATTTGAAGACTGCTTACCTGTCATGCTTTCAATAGTAATTTTACAAACACTCACACCATGTAGTGGAATTCCTGCAAAATCCCATGTCTTTTCTGAGTATTGTTTCATTATGTATTGAAGGCCTTCGATCTTTTCTTCTTCCCCTAAGAGTTCATCGACTTGGCCAAAACCGATAACGGATTGATAGGTAAAAGACCAACCACATGGTTTTTCGTCGTCAGCTACCACATCAACATTGTGCTCAAACTCAAAGCAAACCTGATTGTTGGCTGCAATATAATCTAATTTCAGCCCTTTACTTATCACAGTGTGAAAATATATTGCCTTTTCATCGTATCCAAAAGAGACTGGCACAATATATGGTTTATTTTCTTTAGAAAGAGCAATCCTACACACTTGACACTTTCTTATGACCTCAGAAATTTCACCCACAGATTGAATTTCTTTGTCTGATCTCCTCATTCCCCACCCTTTTATGCCGTCAATTACATGATCTTCCAGAAAAGTAGACAGCTACTGCCCTCAACTTTATGTTGGTAACCTACGTGCTGTGTTTCAAATATTTTACAACTTTATTTCCACACAAAATCCGGTTCAATCTTCTTTTCACCACGATACTTGACCTGCAATCCGGCTAAGAAATTTCTCAATACCTGATCTTTACACGCACGATAATTTTTGTGTCCTTTCTTCCTGAAAAAAGCACTGAGCTCATGCCTGCTTATAGGCCGCTCCACAAGGGAGAGTATTTCTATAAAATCCTCATCTTTCAGATTGAGTCCGATTCTAAGCTTACGTAGAATATGATTGTTCGACAGATAGTTTTCCGCTACCGGCTCAACACCCTCTCTTTTACCACGCCGGTCGCTGATAAATCCGTTGAGAAATATTGCGAGTAAAAGATCAGTACACAGAACAACATCCGGATCATCCTCTTTTTTCAACCAGGAACTAACATCCGCACGGGTCACATCCTTGCCACCTTCTTTAAAAAGTGACATCATTTTTGAATCGCTACAATCAAAAATAAAGCGCAACCGCCTTAATATATCGTTGTTTCTCACATTTTTTCCTATAGAACATTTAAGCCATTGTAAAAAAACAATATGGCCAGAGTAATACTCGGAACGGCATAAGGATCCGTAACGTTTCCTAAATAACAATCATCCGAATTCTTTTTCGTAGCCAACCTTAAAACTCTCTGTAAACTCATTTCTTATGGAGAGAAAATGACGATGCTTTTTATCAAATTGAGACAGCGGGTTCTGGCAGGGAGTGAATCCAAACTTTTTATAATACTCAGGATTTCCAACAACAAATATGGTGTTGTTTTTGATTTTTTCCTGTCGTAATGCAAAACGGATGAGCTCAGAGCCTATCCCCTGATTTTGGTATTCGGGCTTTACCGCAATGGGGGCAAGATGTAAACCACAGACATCGCGCCCCTTATATGCCTTTGTAAAAGCAATATAGCCAATCACCTTATTTATGTGGATACAGACCCACTCATCAATTTCTTTTTGACCCTTGTGCAATTTTTCAACAAGAGCGACTTCGTAATTACTCCGCACAAAAGACTTTTTTAACAGAGCAACCACCTTCGGATACGTTTCTGGTGTTACAGGCCGTATTTTCATTTTATGGATCTCATTTTATTCGCTCAATATAAATAGAAACAGTTACAAAACAACTTCTTTTACTCTTCCAACGGCTCCACTTTCCAGTCTCACTTTTATACCATGCGGATGCGTAGGAGACTTGGTTAAAATGTCTTTGACAATACCTTTAGTCAGAGTACCAACGCTCTGATGCTGTTTAAGGACAATATTCACTGTTGCGCCTACTCGTATATTTTTTCGATTGTTCCCATCCATTTCCCTAGCCTCATAATATGAGTACATCACTCAATAAAAAATACAATTACCGAGGATAAAGAGACCGCTCCAACGCATCTCTTTGCCTGTTTTCATCTTCTATGGTTTGCACTTTATTAATCTTTTTGACATATCCGTCAGGTAACCCTGCGGCTGTTGCTCCCCATAAAATATGATGCACATACCAACTGAAAGGACGCAATGCACTATTTATATAGGTGGCATAGTAAAGAAAACCTACTGACGACTGTCCACTGTCACTCAGTAGAGTAACCACTTTCTCTTCATAACCATTGCCCAAACTTTCAGCCTCATCAAGCCATTTTTTATCACTACTCCCCATACTATAAAGGACGCCAAAAAGGATATCCGATACATTCTCCGTGTAAAAAGCATCAGCTTTTGCTGAACCATCGTTACCAATTTTGTGAAATCTGAGCGTATGCCCGATAAGAGAGGACACGCCAATGACTCTGGCACTTGGGACCCTCTTCTGCAATCTTTGGAAGGACATATTTGATCCATATGCAAAATAGTTCAGCTCTGCCAATTACTCTATATCCTCTTCGTGGATGATTGTTACTATTTGTTGTTTGGTCACCAAAATACATTTACGATGTTACTAGATTTGACAACTTCGTAGAAAGTCATCTTGCAAGTACAGATGGACTCAGGCAAATTTTCGATATCCGAGGCGTATTGTCTTAAGCGACGAGTTGACAATACATACGGCATGACCAATCGTTGCTTAAGAGCTACAGCGAAGTAGATCGTACTTTTACAAGTCCATCAGAATTCGATCCCTTTCTGTGCTGTAATTCCTTCTTTATACGCATGTTTTAAAGGTTCCATTACAGTTACTGTATCTGCTATCTCTATAAGCTGAGGATCAGCATCTCGGCCCGTTATGATAATTGAAAGCCTCTCAGGCTTATTGGTTATTAACTCAACAATTTTTGAAACTTCTAAAAAATCGTAGTGGGGCAGATAAGTGATTTCATCGAGGATCAGCAAATCATACTGATCACTTCTCACCTTTTCCAGTGCCAGTTGAAAGCCTTCCCTTGCAACAACACGGTCTTCATCAATATTTTCTTTCTTAAAGACAAAACCTTTACCGCAGATGAACCAATCCAGATTATCCATTTTTTCTGCCATAATACGCTCACCGTAAGCCCCCTTACCCTTTAGGAACTGAATGACACACACCTTCCGACCATGTCCAAGGGCACGAAAAGCTGTTCCCAATGCTGCGGTGGTTTTGCCTTTTCCATTGCCAGTGTTAATAATCACACGACCTGTATTCTGCATAATTTCTCCACACTATCTTACAGTTATTTTATCAGCTAAATTTTGCATACACAAAGAATAGAAAATATAATGTATCTCTATAAAATATACATGTTGCACTCATCAAAATGATTTTAGAAACTCATTTTTGCGTGAGTACACTTTTCTGTTATTTGCGACCCTTTGGGATTAACAATTCCACCGAATTTGCTCTATTATTGAAGATTTGAAGTATATTTACACGTCTTCAACTTCGCTGCCTCGCATCTCCGGCAGGTAAGCGTAGACTCCGGACTCGTCAATTACAAAATTTAGGTATCAATTTAAATTAAAGGACGATCCTAGAAATATTCTTAGTCAAGAATATACAGGATGGCAAGGCTTGAGGAGATTCTTTGACTACGTATGACCATTTCTTTTTTACACCTCATATTCTGATTCATTTTTTAATCATACCAGCTGAAATTACAAACAAATAACCCGTCCCCCCCCTGCCTAGCCCGAATTTCTCATGACTTTTTGATTTGAAACTCAATTGTTTGTTTTTATAGTTTTTAAATGACTTCCTTAATTAACAGGGTGTTTTTCGTTTCAAATCAAAAAGTTCACCCTTCGAGCCAACAGATTTATCCGCAGATGCTTCGTTACCGAGCATTTGCAGGTAGCGAAGACTCCGGTAGATTATTACAGCTTCATGCCCGGTGTCTCGACCTGCGAAAAACTTTGTTGGTGAGAAATCCGAACTGGAAAAGGATACTTCCCATTCTCCTGAAGAAGTGTAGAATTTTCACATCTTCAGTCTTGTAAAATTAGCCGTTCAAGCTGATCTTTTTATGACAAACTCGTAAAAAGGCAATTCAAAGTCTTTTGATGGCTATGAAAAAAGACTGATATACTAGGCGTGGTGTTTGGATCGTATTCTCAACAATACATGTGGTATGTTGAGAGTTCGATCCAAACCCACAACGACGTAGATCGGACTTTTTACGACGCCATCTTTTATGACATATCACCTAATAATTACTGATAACTGTCATCAACCTATAAAAAACATCTTTGTTTAGCAAAAGCCCCAGAATATCCTGTTGTTATATGTGTCAAATAACTGTATTGATTAAGACGCTTTTTATTGTTATTCCCTCACCATTAACATTAACTTACAGAAGAGTACGTATGAGTTTCAGAGTTGCCATTAACGGGTATGGACGTATAGGTCAATCGGTTCTTAGAGCTATCTATTCTTCACCTTTTCGCTCAAAATTTTCGATTATCGCAATAAATGAACTGGCAGATATAGAAACCCTTACCTATCTCACTCGCTACGACACAACCCATGGCAGATTTCCTTACCCACTCTCTTTTCACGGTAGCACCCTCCAAATCGGTGATGATTCCATAAAGATTCTAAATGAACCAGACCCATCCAAGCTTCCCTGGGGAGAACTGGGAATAGATCTGTTATTTGAGTGTTCAGGTACCTTTGCAGATCGTGAGACAGCGGAAATACATCTTGAAAGTGGCGCACAGAGAATTCTTCTCTCGCACCCGGCGACCCCCGCAGTTGACGCCATTATTGTTTACGGCTACAATCATTCTCTTCTCCAGGCGGACCATAGAATTGTATCCAACGCCTCCTGCACCACAAACTGTATCGTGCCAATCCTGGACATCCTTGATCGTGAGCTTGGCATCATTAATGGAGTTACAACCACCATACATTCAGCCATGAATGATCAACCAGTCATTGACAGTTATCACCAGACTAACCTGCGACTTACGCGAAGTGCTCTCCACTCCATAATCCCTGTGGACACCGGATTGTCAAAGGGAATTGATAGGTTAATGCCTCAATTGGCTGGCAGATTTGAATGTCTGCACGTAAGAGTCCCCACAATAAACGTTTCAGCGATGGACCTCTCTCTCAATGTAAAAAAAGCGACTACTGTGGATGAAATAAATCGGGTAATGCAAAAAGCGTCAAAAAATGCACTTCAGGGACTGGTCGGTTATACAGAAGAGCCACATGCCTCCGTTGACTTCAACACAGATCCCAGATCCTCCGTCTTTGACGGTACACAGACCAAGGTATGTGGGGATACTCTCATAAAGATATTCTGCTGGTTTGACAACGAATGGGGGTTTGCCAACCGAATGCTCGATGTTTCTAACAAATGGCTCAGCTTATAGCCACGCCCCTTTCCCTTATGCAAAAACAGGAGACTTTTCAATGCAATGGAAACTCGATGATATACGCTTTCTCCATCCACCATATGATTTTGTCGGAAGTTTCACCAATGAGAAAATGCAGGAAAGGCATAAAGCAATGCAGGATGAAAAAGTTAAAGAGATTCATACTGCTCTTTTAAACGCCAAACTTCCAGTCGACGCGATGAACGTCCTCAATTATACTGAGCACATTCAATTTGTTCTAAACAACCTCGATAAATTTAGAGAAACAAACACTCTTGAAAGCACAGTTTTACGAATCTACTACCGTAACAACACACCCTTTGCCCCAGCTGGGAAATATGAGACCTGGACTATGCTCTTGGAACTGTGTGATAGAGAGAAATTACTGGCTCAGGGAAAAGCATTTCCCCAAGAGGGCTGTGTTGCATACAGAGGTTCTCTTACCAATATCCCTCAAGGGTTGAGCTGGACCACAGATATTAAAGAGGCACAGTGGATACTCAACCGCTGGCAAGACAAAGAGTTGGGAGGGGGAACTGTTTATTCAACGACAATTCACCCTGAAGATATCCTCGTCTATGTTGTTGACTCTAAACGTCACGAAGTAATACTAAAACCAGAAGTTTCTGAGGCGATACAACCAGAAGTGATAACTTCAATCTAAAGCGAAACAGCAGACACTCGCCTGCTGAAAGATTCTCCTATTCAAACGAATCTGCCCAGGCGAGAGCTTCAATATAAAATTTGGTGATCATTGAGTCAGAAAGACCAAGTTTTTTCTTGGCAAAACGAAAAGCAGCCCAATTGCCACATTCATAGGTTTCTATCAATCTGACATAGGTGAAGAGATCACCCTTCCTACCTACAAGAGCCTCTTTCAATGGATCTGAAAGAGGCATTTTACTAAGAACATTCTCAATACTCTGATCGAGCATTGCATCTATCGACATAAACAGACCGAGTAAAAAAAGTTCACTGCTGTCTTTTTTTAGTGCATCTCCCACCTGTTCTAAGAATCTTGCTCTAATAATAGAGGCTCTAATAAGCTCCCCTGGCTTATTTTCCGAGAGCTTACTAGTGGCAATAAGTGAAACAAACATCTTAAAACCATTTTCACCCAAAAAAGTAATGGCCTGCCGTATTGATGAAAGAGGTTGCAGCCTGGAAAAATGGGAAGAATTTATATACTTTAACAACTTGTAGGTAATAGAAACATCCTGGGCGACCAGTTCTGCAAGAGACTGAGTATCAAACTCTTCTGTATTAATTTTTGAAATGAGCCGCAACATCCCCATTTGAGAAGAGGATAGATCTTTATTTTTTAACACTTCAGGTTTGGAAAAGAAATATCCTTGAAAATAGTCGAATCCAAGCTCTACAGCCTGATGAAATTCATCATAGGTCTCCACCTTTTCAGCAAGTAATTTACAATTATATTTTTTTAACGTCTGAACCATGTCACCGAGGGTTTCCACGGGAGTGAGACGAAAATCAATTTTTATAATATCACTTAACTGCAGGAGTTCATCAAATTGATCGGAGTAGACAAAATCATCTAAGGCAAGAGAGTATCCTTTATCCTTTAGACTTTGACATGCGGAGACAACTTCTGGTCCTGGATCAACATCTTCAAGAACTTCCACCATCATCTTGTCGGGTGGAAAGAGCTGTGGCGTACCATTTAAAAGAAGATTTTCTGTAAAATTGATAAATACAAGTTTCCCCGCACCTATTTTTTCTATTCCAACTGTAAAAAACGAAGATGACAGCAAACTTGTTGTTGCTGTTTCACCATCTATATCAGGAAACCCGTTCGACTCTCCTGAACGAAACAGGAGCTCATACGCATATATTTTTTTATTTATATCAAAAATTGGCTGTCGAGCCACAAATACATCCATCCTACTCTCCAAAATCTATTCACACGGATCAAAAAACTCATATCACGTCATGTTGATCCAATTAGTTATACGATTAATCGCTAAAGATAGTGTATCACTGGAAAAAGGATATACAATTTTATTTTCAATAATATCTGCATATTCAACCAACTCTTTAAGTTGAGTTATTGGCAGAAAAATATCGAAGCAATTGGAATTCTTAGAGGGATACGATGGTAACTAAAGAAAATTTAGTGCAACGACTTGAGGTGGACGACACCAGTGAGTTGACCTTTCATATCACACAAGATAATAAACCTGACACACGCGGACTATTTCATCGCCTCTTTTTCGTACATACCAACTGCCTTATTCATTTCTTTCAGTAAAATTAGGTTTGCTTCGGCTAGCTCAGTAATTTTTGCATCAGTTATGGAAGAAGTACCATCCACAGCTCCAGCCACAACAATTGGCTTAAATAGCTCCCATAACCCTTTGACAGCAGAGAGTTGATTGACAATCACTTTGTTAGTGGTCTTTTTCAACTGTAAACCCTCATCACCATTTATCAGACCAACTAAGGTACGCTCAAACAGTGTGTAGGTTTGTTTCAAATTTTCCTGATTATCTTTAGCTTTATGCCCATAAGCAATCAATAAATATTCCTTACTCATTTTCTGACTGAGCATCCGCTGTTTACCTGACAAATTAAGAGCAACGGCAAGATCAGGGTTTGACTTTAGACCAGCTTTTACAGCATCTATCTCGTACATCTTGACACAAGCATCCATTTCTTTAAGCAGATGTAGATTCTTTTCTGCGATTGTCCAAGCTTGCAAATCTTCAACTGTTTTATTGTCGATAATTTCTTTGATAGGTGGATAAAACCTTGCCCAAAGCAGTTGAACCTTTCCAAGCTGCATCTTAATCTGAAAATTTACAGTTGGCGGTAAACGAAGTTCTTTATCTCCGTTAAGCAGTCCAGCTAAAGTATCGTCAAATAGTTGTGCAGTAGCCTCTAGATTTTGGAGATTTTTCTCCACATTAGCCTGACGGGCAATCAGCAACACTTCTTTACTCATTTTCTGACTGAGCATCCGCTGTTTACCCGCTAAATTCAATACAACACCATATTCAGCTGCGGTAGGCCCCTGATTTGCGACACAATTTATGGGGATAGCAAATAATACAATGAGGGACAGCAAATAATTAATACTAAAAACATTACAAAGAGGCTTTACTTGGTCAAGTAAAAATCTCATCTTATGGAACTGGGAACTTGTCTTCATTGTACTTATATCCTAAAATAAATTTTTTTCGATATGTGAACAAAACGTAAGTTTAGTGTATCATTGGCAGGAGAAAATACAAATTTTATGTCTATAATTTATGTAGCTTCAAACCGATTTTTTATAATTTTGCAAGGCAGGAGCAGTAAAAAGGTTTCATAATAGCAAGCAGCGGAGTTGATTGCTAAGGTCCGTGTTCATGCTATAAATAGACGAGATATCAATTGGTGTATTACTTTCCACCATTCAACTTAGAACTTTATTCACATTAAGCGACTCACAAAGGCCAAGATGGTAGAAATAGGAAAAATAAACAGACTTGCAATTAAAAATTTACAAAGAGATTCCATTCAGCTTGATGGAGGGGATCTGGGTGATATTACTTTAACTGGCAAATATGATGCAAAAAAATATCACTCTGGTGATTCAATTGATGTCTTTATATACGTAAATAAAGACCAACATATTGTAGCAACCCAACAAAAGCCCTATGCAACAGTGGGCGAGTTTGCAAAATTGACGGTTGTGGCAACGTCTAGTGCAGGTGCCTTCTTAGGCTGGGGTCTTGCCGACGATCTGTTTGTTCCCAAAAGCGAACAACTAAACAACATGATGCAAGGCAAATCCTATGTTGTTTACATCTTTCATAGCGCTAAATCTAACCGAGTTACAGCCTCGTCAAAGCTCGACAAGTATCTTAACCTTCAGCCTCCTCAATATGCAGATGGGGACCCCGTTGACCTGCTTGTCTATGCGGAAACAGATCTCGGATACAACGCAGTAGTCAACGGTTCCCATGTTGGGATGATTTATGCGAACGAAGTCTTCCAAAAACTCGTTATAGGGCAGCGATTACAAGGCTACATTAAAAAAGTACGCGAAGACTCTAAAATTGACTTGATGCTACAGCAGGCAGGTTATCAACGGGTTGATGATATTTCCAAAAATGTTTTAAACATCATAACGGAATGCGGTGGCATGGTTACTGTGACCGATAAAAGCCCCGCTGAAGACATCTATGATCTGTTCGGAGTAAGCAAAAAGGTTTTCAAAAAGGCGATAGGTGCCCTTTATAAAAAAAACCTTGTCACCCTCACCCCAGGTGGTATCGAACTTAGGGAAAAAGACAGCAGGGCCTAATTACAATCAGATAGTCGTCTCTCCACAACCGTAAGGTAATGCACCGTGGATTGGGGCCAGATTTCCTTGTAGAATACAAATGGAAACTGTCTCCAATCACATGGTGTGACCAACCCTGAGGCCGTTACACTGGGACTGTATCCGGTTTCACGTATCGCTGTGGGTCTAGGGTTAATAGCTCTAAAAGTTCATTTGAATTGCCACTATCTACCTTGATAAACATAAAGGCAAAAAGTGGCTGGTTACGATAATCAATGGGCCTTATTGCAATAAGTGAAGTCAAAGATGCCTGAAGGCTTTCATAGTCAAAATGGCAATTCTCTGGAACAACTTTGTTTTTTTCCAAAATAGCAATAGCGAATTCACAACCTTCTTTACCCTTGAATATTTCATCCCAAAAAGGTCGCTTTTTCTCTATGAAATATTCATATACATTTATATCAAACGCATAATACGCTATATCCGTTGAACACCAACCGGCAAAGCGCAGAGGATTAACTTCAATTGGCCTTACAACTCCCTCCTCATCAATTCGAACCTCTGCGTGAAGAGGAAATCCCCTGAAATCATCTATTGATCCAATATCTTTTAAAAATTTTTCAATATTCTTAAAATTTTTCCTGATTATATCAACCGACGTAACATAAAGACGATCTCCCATGTCATGCACGCCATTAAACCTATGTTCCAGGATATTGAGGATAACTGGCTCATTATTGTCATCAAAGTATGCGTCTATGGCGTATTCAACACCTTCAACAATAGACTCAATTAAGAATTTACTCCCATCAATAACATCTTTTGAAAAGCTGTCTGAACCACTATTCGTCTTCTCAATAATCTCATTTTTGACATCATTCCATTCGTATTCATTATCAACCCTGTAGACTCCTGCGCTCAGAAAGCCAACAGTGGGCTTGATAATAAATGGCCTGCCAATTGAATCAAAAGCTAATGGTTCGATTTCATCTTTTGATATCTCTCTGAAATAGATATCGGGAAAAAATCCCTCCGTAGCAACACGAAATCGAAGTTTATTCTTAAACATCTGAACCTTATTCATAAGTGCAGACTCACTTCCCAGCAAATCTACAATCCTTGCAATCGCGTTTTCACTATTTGTATAGAGCCAACCATTATTACTTTGCTCAATCAGAAGCCTTGCCTCGTCATCTGAGACAAAGTTTATGCCACTTGGCATAACCTTTGAAGAAAAAGAAGTAGGTAAAACCGGCTGCTGGGAATGAATTAAATAATCCATTGCGATGTCTGAAATGTAGGGTTCATCAAAAATAAACATTATGGAGTAGGCTATATTATTTGAGTTTTTAAAACCCCAAACCTGCAATCGGTCTGGGGCAGAGTATACGAGGGGTGGTATTAAATTTGGGCGAGTGCCTGACTAAAGTCTTTTATAATATCATCAATTGATTCGATACCTACAGAAACACGGATGAGTTCTGGTAGAATCCCGGCACTGCGCTGATCCTCTTCACTGAGTTGTCTGTGGGTCATGCTTGCAGGATGCAGAACACCGGTCCGTACATCGGCCACATGAACAACTTTTTCAGCTAATGTAAGTGCATCCATAACTTCTTCCGCTTTCTCACTACCACCAGCCACGCCAAAGGTGAGCACACCACTTCCAGCCTTCATATATTTTTTACACAGTGCGTAATTAGAGTCACTTTCAAGTAGTGGATACTTTACCCATGTTACTTTCTCATGTTTTTCAAGAAAACGGCCAAGAGCCAATGCGTTTTCACTGTGTCTCTCCATACGTAAATGCAAGGTTTCCAAACCTTTGTTCGACAAAAAAGCATTCTGTGGTGACATGTAACAACCGATATCTCGAACCCACTGCACCCTTGCCTTAACAATGTAGGCAGCAGGACCAAATGTATCGACATACTTCAGACCATGATATGACTCATCCGGCTCAGTGAATCCTGGGAATTTACCATTGGCCCAATTAAATGTTCCACCGTCGATTATCATTCCACCGACACTGGTGGCATGACCATCAGTATATTTTGTTGTTGAGTGTATGACGATATCTGCACCTAATTCAAGAGGTCGACACAGGTATGCTGTTGGGAAGGTGTTATCCACAATAAAAGGTACATCCATTTCTTTGGCAATGGCTGAGAACTTTTCAAAATCCAGCACCATGGTACCTGGATTGGATAAACTCTCACCAAAAAGCAGCTTTGTGTTTTCTTTAAAAACCGCTTTTATCTCTTCCACAGACATCTCAGGATCGACAAAAGTAACCTCTATTCCCATCTTTTTGAATGTGTGTTTAAAGAGATTGAAGGTACCACCATACAGTGTAGACAGTGCAACCATATGGTCACCCGCCTCACAAATGTTAAGAACAGAAATGGTTGATGCCGCCTGCCCGGAAGATAATGCCAAAGCTCCTACACCGCCTTCTAACTGAGCCATTTTGTTTTCGAACACTTCAACAGTTGGGTTGCTGATTCTGGAATACATATGACCCGCTACTTTGAGATCGAACAAATCAGCAATGCCCTGACAGGTATCGTATTTATAGGTAGTACTCTGAACAATAGGTACAACTCGGGGTTCTCCATTTTTGGGACTATAACCAGCCTGTACGGCCTTTGTTTCAATATTCCATTCGTTACTCACTGTGGTCACCATTAAATAATAATATTATTTTTGCATCTTAGCTTCTGATTTCATAGAAAAATACTGGAATCACAACAAACCGTATGGGGGTGAAATGCAAACTTGAAAAATAAGAAGTAAGATCAATAATCAAGAGATCAAGCAAGGACTTTACATTGGAGGAAAATATACTGGGCAGGCCATACAAAATAGCAAAAGCACAATGATGAAGGGTCAAGTTACGTTGAAAATCAAAGTGTGCTGGGAACAACAACGGCATCAGCAATTATGCAGACAATGCCGTCGTTATTTAAAGATCTGAGCTACTGCTTTATGGGCTCACCGAAAGGATTCAAACGACTTGCAGCCGCTACATCAACGGTGACATAAAAATTCGCCTGGGTCTTTCCGAGTGCACCTGCAGATGATTCAGACAAGACGACCATGCAGGTTTTGTTTGGCTTTGTGAACGCAAGCATCACATTGTTATATGATGCTTCACCTACAAGCTTCCATTTATTATTTCGCATGGAGGCAATAATATAATCCCGTAATGAGGAGACTTGAACCCGTCCTTTATACACATGGATTCCACCTTGAAAAGAATCGGTCCGCATGGCCATGCTATTTTTTGCATCCAATACCATTTCTATGGGAAGCTCAATATCGCCATAACTCTCTACCATCGTAGCAACAGGAGCTAATTCACTGTCGCCCATTGATTCCATAGGCTGCTTAGAGTTACCAGCACAACCACCTAAAAGACCAGCCAGCAGTAGTACACAAGTACCATAAGCAATTTTTTTACAATACGATTTAATTTGCATAACAAAGACTCCTTTGAAAAAATATTTAATCCTGCTGGGCTAAAAATATCAAACGACAGGGTTTCTTTTCACTCCTAAACTTTTAATGCACTATTATTGGAGAAAAGTGTCAACAAAGCAAGCGGAATCGGTAAACATTATTGTAATTTACCAACATTTATAGTTTACAGCTGGGATCAATTATTCATTTTTCGACATGTGTTCCGAAAAGACAACACGATAAAATAAAACAACCGCCATGAAGGATAAGAAGACAATGAAAACAATATTAGTTGAGACTCTCCCCATCCGCCTGGGACAATTTTTAAAACTGGCAGATATGGTTCAAGACGGAATAGAAGCAAAGATCCGTATTATAGAGGGTGAAGTAAAAGTCAACGGAGAAGTCGAACTCAGACGAGGGAAACAGCTACAGCATGATGATGTTGTTTCTCTTTTTGATATGCAAGCCCAGGTGATTCACAATAAATAATTTCATGTACTAAAACAGCCATCTAGCAACACAGACAATACTCTCATCAGTTGACTAGCTTATACACCTCAACTTCAGATGTCATTCCTCGAAGTAGCATTGGCCCAAGGGGTTCACAAACAAAAGCACCTCCTAAATCTTCATACGCCAGCTCAGTCAGCAAAACCTGCCCTACAGCCATCTCCGAGGCAAGGCGCTGGGCAATATTTACCTCCGTACCTATTACAGTATAATCAACTCGCTTAGTTGAACCAATATTACCTAAATAGAGAGGCCCTCTGGAGATTCCGACCCCTAGACTTATTTGAGTAAACGCGGGATGCACCTCAGCCCAGCAATATTGTAAGTCCTTAAATTTTTGGACCACCTCTTTGGCTACACTTACTGAGGCAAAAGTTGCGTTCTCAAGCGGAACTGGTGCACCAAACACTACGAGCGCGGCGTCTCCCATAAATTTGTCCAACATTCCCTTATGGGAAAACACGACTGAGGTAAGTAGCTCAAAAAAAATATTTAAGAATTCTCTCAGTTGCCTTGGTGAAATCTGCTGTACCAGGAGGGTGAAATTTCTAATATCAGCAAAAAGTACGGTAAGATCCTGAATACTACCCACATCCATGAGGTCTTGTCTACTCTCAACAAGCATTTTTGAAACTTCCGGAGATACATATTGTTCGAGCAGTGTACGAATTCGCCCCTGTTCTTGCCTTGCCTTCAGGGACCGAATATTGCCAAGAGCCATCATTGCCTGGTCCGAGATAATAGAGAGCATCTCTAAATCTGATTCTGAAAACCTACAATCACTCTGAGTCTCACTTACATTGATAACACCAACAACCTTATTCTGACTGACAATGGGAAAAGAGATTGCAGCCGATAGTTCCGGACGGACCAGCAAGCTTTTATAGGGGGTTTTACTCTGACTCTCTTTATTAAGAATCGCAGGCGTGTTCGTTTCAAAAACCTTACCGGCAATCCTCTCACCTGGTAGGATCTCTAAATTGTCTACGTAGTGTTGATCTAGTCCACGATGAGCCACGATTTTAAGTGTACCAAGCCTATCATCAAGCATCATAACAGAAACAGTCGGAGCATCAAATTCTTTACGAATGATTTCTGCCAATTCGTCGTACACTTCATCTTCTGTTACGGCCCTAAGTAATTTTTGACCAAGTCGGTAAAGGGGTAATAAAGCCTTCATCCTGGTAACTTCTTTCCGGACACCAGCACGTTTAAAAATTTCAACAACAGCTTGTTTAAGATCATTAAACTCAAGCGGTTTTAAACATACCTTACTAAAACCGCAGTTCATCGCTTCTACTACAAGCTCAAAATCGGCTCTTTCAGCAACTATAATTCCATGCAAATCCGGATATTTAAGACGAAGCCTTCGAAATGTGTCAATTTCATTTCCTGACGCGTCCGAAGAATGGATTATAACAAGACTGATCACATCAGTCGTTGCAAGACACAGACGCTCGCTACTACCAAAAGTAGAGACGACATCATGGCCTAACGGTTGAAGTGTCTTTACACAACCGGTAGTAATAGAATTATTATCATCAATAACAAGAATGCGACTCAAAGACTCTACTCCATTTAATCAAAGACCTGTGTAGACTGCTACTTTGTCCTTTCCCATATGCTCTATCGAACTACAAATAGGAGAGTGTAATTAAACAGTGTATTAAGACGATAATTTTCTTATATATTCAATCAATGTCCGAACCCCTGTGCCAGAAGGTCCTTTGGGGATATAACTCTTTGTGGTAAAATCCCAGGCGGTTCCAGCGATATCAAGATGTGCCCATGGTGTTTTCCCGACAAAGGTATGTAGGTACTCAGCTGCAGTAATGGTTCCACCAGGTCGACCTCCTGTATTTTTAATATCCGCAACCTCTGATTTTATCTGCTTTGCAAACGATTCATCTAAAGGTAATTGCCAAACAGGCTCCCCCGAAACATGACCTGCCTGTATTAATGCTTTGGCAAGGGTCCGACTATTGCTTAATATTCCGGTATAGTGGTGGCCAAGGGCAATGACAACAGCACCAGTAAGAGTCGCTAAATCAACCACGTAATCAGGACGGTACGTTTCAATTCCATATGCGAGAGCATCTGCCAGGATAAGTCTGCCTTCCGCATCAGTATTTTCAATCTCTGCAGTAACCCCTCCGTAGTGAGTAATTACATCACCCGGCTTGATTGCTCCACCACCATTCATATTATCTGTTGACGGGACAATGCATATTACTCGAACAGAGGGCCTCTCTTTTGCTACCGCCTCCATTGCAGCAAGGACTGCGGCCCCTCCACACATATCGTATTTCATATCCATCATTCCCTGAGCTGGCTTAAGACTGATTCCACCCGAGTCAAAGGTGAGGCCTTTGCCGACCAGCATAACGGTTTTCTCAGGATTCTCAGGTGAATAGTCTAGAATCACTAATTTGGGATCTTCATGGGAACCTTGATTAACAGCAAGTATGCCACCCATTCCCAGCTCAACCATTTCATTTTTTTCTATAATAGTACAATTGAGGCTGTACTGGGTAGCTAAATCTTCAGCAAATCCGGCAAATTTTGAGGGTGTCCAGTGGTTACCTGGCTCATTTGCCATATCCCTTGCGACATTGGTCGCACTCACACTGTTGCCACCAAACTGCACAGCCTTTCGCACAGAACGCTGATCGGCAGCTCCTATGATAGTGATCTTTTTCAACCCTTTATATTCATCTTTTTCTTTTTTCTTGTAGGAGGTAAATGCGTATCCTCCAAGGCCTATTCCTTCTATGACATAGCGTGCAATAATTGTTTCATCGATACCATCAATCTTTGGTAACCATATACCAATTTCAGAAAGTTTATTCTTTTTTGCCACATTCGCTATGTTCCCCCCTGCAATCCTTAGCTCTTCATACAGTGGAACACGTTTAATTTTCCCACTTTTTTGACCCAGGCCGAGAAGAAGCAGTCTACTGACCTGTAGGGACTTTTTCTCGGAGGAAAATGGTGCATAAAGAAGGACTTGCTCGTCACTTTTCGCCTTAAAATCGGCAGTTTCCGTAAATTGTTTAACAATGTGAGTAACAGCATCATCACAGATGAATTTCTCTTTCTTATCTAAACTTACAAAAGCTACGACCATATCCCCGATAAACTCTGAGGATTTTTTGTTTGAAACAACAATTTTTGGTAAATTCATATCAAACCTTGAAAAAAATGAATAATTTATTTACGTCCATGTATTCAATTATCTACCGACGATAGTCAAAAAGCAAGTAGGGATAGGCCTCTTCATGAAATTCACCTATGCAAATTGAAGGTAAATTTCTATGCGACTAACAATCAACTTGAAATATCAATTGCCAAAACGTGTATTTTAATGCTTGAATAGTCCATTAGTCAAAAAATATTAAGCAACTTACCCTCAAACCAAGATAACAGAATGTCTTTGCTGCACACATTATTCATTTCCGTATCACTTGCCATCACTGTTTCAGCTCTCTGCTCCGTATGCGAAGCTGTTTTGTATTCAATTTCTTCAAGCCAGGTAGAAATGCTCAGAAAAAGCGGGCATTCAGCCGCTGAACACCTGCAACAGCTTAAAGCTGATATAGAAGAACCAATTACAGCAATATTAACACTGAATACAATTGCAAATACAATTGGTGCAGCTGTTGCGGGGGCCGCGGCTGCAAAGCTATTTGGCGATGAGAACCTTATCCTCTTTTCTGCTATATTTACTCTCTCAATACTTTTATTTTCAGAAATTTTACCCAAAACCATTGGCATCACATACGCATATAAGCTCGCCCCCCTCATCACCTATCCGCTAAGGGCCATGGTATTTTTTTTAAAACCCATAGTCTGGCTCTGTCGCTCGGTAACACGTTTACTTCCACAAAAGGATGAGGAAACAATCTCTGGTGAAGAACTTCAAACCATAGCGAGCCTTTCAAGAGAATCCGGTGACCTGGAGGAAAACGAAGAAAAAGTCATTAATAATATTATCGACCTGAAAGCCAAAATAGTTCGGCATGTAATGACTCCGAGAACGGTCACCTTCTCTATGGATGAGCAAATCAAGGTGTCAGAAGCCATGGAATTGCTTAAGAAACTGGGTAGCCATAGTCGAATCCCAGTGTACCGCGACGAACCAAATAATGTCTCAGGAATAGTGATGCTAACAGATGTGCTTCGGGCAGCAGCGGAGGGAAACCGTGATTTTGCGTTGTCAACGTTCAAGACACCGGCACATTTTGTCCCTGAAACGGCACCTCTCAACCGAATCCTCATCGATTTTTTCGATCGAAGGATCCACCTTTTTGTGGTCGTTGATGAATACGGAACCATGACAGGTGTTATTTCGCTCGAAGATGTTATTGAAGAAATTGTTGGACGCGAGATCATAGATGAAACCGACAATACACAGGATATGAGAGAGCTGGCCAGGTCCCAGAATATAGAATCCCGCACAATGGATGATTTGCCTGATCCTGGGAAATAAGATTCTCAGGATCGGATTATTGGGAAGTGTTACAACAAATGCTCACCCACAGGAGCCAGGCGAAGAACCACCTTCCTCACGCCACCATTTCTTGCCACAGTAAGCTCAACCTCAGCCCCAAGCCCTAAACGCTCCATCTCGTCCTGGAGATCAGATACTGTTCGAACTCTTATTCCATTAATTTCAAGAATGACATCTCCCAGTATGATTTCACCACGGTATTGAACTGTCCCCTCTAAACCCGCACGTGCTGCAGGCCCATTTTCAGCGATGTTAAAAATAAGTAAACCTTCTACTCCAAGCCTTCTTGCCACCCTTTTATCCACAAAAATCACACCAATTCCGGGCTCAATGACCTTTCCATGCTCTATGATCTGTGGAACAATTGAGTTCACCGTATCAACTGGAACAGCAAAGCCGATACCTGCATAGCTTCCCGACGGACTATAAATAGCTGTATTAACCCCAATCAGTCGTCCGGCACTATCGAGCAGAGGACCGCCTGAATTTCCAGGATTAATAGCTGCATCGGTTTGGATAACACCCCGTATATTTCGCCCTGTGATCGACTTAATCTCCCGATTTAGTGCAGATATAATCCCAGAGGTAATAGTTTGATCAAAGCCAAAAGGATTGCCAATGGCAAACACCTTTTGTCCAACCAGCAGGTCTTCAGACTCCCCTACGGCTATGGGACGCAACACATGAGGAAGAGAAGAGAGCTGAAGGACGGCAAGGTCTTTATCCGGAGCACCACCCACCAGGACAGCCTTCCAGGTGGTATTATCAGCCATTGTCACCTGAATTCTACTGGCATCACTGATCACATGATAGTTTGTGACAATTCTTCCCTTATTATCCCAGACAAAACCGGATCCGGTTCCTTGGGGTATTTCAACAGCATTAAGAGAGAAAAGACTTCGTCTGATTGCGATACTGGTTACATAAACAACTGAAGGCGAATTCTGACGAAAAATGTCGATGGTATTGATTTCGTCGGCGGCCAATTCTCCCCGGGCAGTAACAGCTCTTGGAACTACTTCGGCAGGCGTAAAAAAACGCTCAATGGGATCAACTACGACCCATAAGATAATGGCCAGTAAGACAAGTAAAGTAACCGGTGATGTTTTAATGTTCATTCAACCCCGCCACTGTTTTTTGAATCTAAAGTTTGAGGAAAAGCTTGGCAACCGAGAAATACATCAAGACACCAACTATATCAATCGATGTGGTCACAAAAGGGCCTGTTGCAATGGCCGCATCCACATCAAAACGCTTAAGAATGAGCGGAATAATAGTTCCAAGAGTAGCTGACATTGCCATACAGAAAAAGATCGAAATCCCAACAACAACACCCATCAGCGCAGGTTCTTTGAAGCCAAGAAAGGCAACAACTCCAAGGAATAAGCCATAGACGAGGCCGAGTATCAACCCCACCCTCATTTCCTTGAATACAACTTTGTGCGCCTCGTCGAGATTAATCCTGCCCGTTGCAAGACCTCTCACAATAATCGTAGATGACTGAGTGGCTATATTTCCGCCCATTCCGATAACGACGGGAATAAATGACGCCAGAGCTATAACCTTAGATAACTCCTCTTCAAAGGCTCCAATAATAAGCATTGCCATAATCCCACCAATCCAGGAGGCAAAAAGCCATGGTGCCCGAATTAATGCACTTTCTTTGGTGGATTTGAGAAGAATTTCACGATCTTTACCAGCACCGGCCATCTGCAGGAACTCTTCAGAAGCCTCTTCCCGAATTACATCAATAATATCATCAACCGTAACAATCCCAACGAGGGTGTAATTTGAGTCGACAACAGGAACCGCTAAAAAATTATATTTTGAAACAACGTGCGCGACCTCACCTTGATCTGTGTCTGTGGTCACAGAGATAACATTTGAATTCATAATCTCTTTTAGTTTACGCTCAGCGGGATGCATCAACAATTCTCTAAGTGAAACAACTCCAGATAATTTATGATCTCCATGGGTGAGGTAGAGATAGAAAACCATCTCCTTCTCCTCGCTTCTCTTTTGGATGCAACCAATCGCGTCTCCTGCCGTCAGACCTTCATCTAAGTACATAAAATCAGGAGACATGATACCACCAGCACTTTCCGGATCGTATTGAAGTAATTCTTCAAACTCGTCTCGATCCTTCTCCTCCATATGTGACTGAATATCCTCTGCTATGTCATCGGGGAGAATTTCAAGTAAATCCACAGCATCATCTGACGGCATATCCGCCAAGATATCTGCCATATATTGAGGTGTTAACCCCTTTACAAGGTCAGTAACAAGAAGACTATCAAGTTCACTTAAGAATGTCCCTACCGATTCGAGTTTAGCAATGGTTTCAAATACAGTTTTTCGCTCTTCTTCAGTTAAATGCCGGTACACCCATGCCATATCAGCCGGATGGGTTTTGCTAATGACCTTTTTAAGATGGACTGTGGCTCCCCGCCTGTTAAGACGCCGAACCATATCGAGGATAACCATCCCCTCATTGCCCACAAGCTCCTTTTTAACTTTACCTTCCATATCCGCACCAACTAAAAGAAATGAGAAAACCTGATTAATTGTAAGAGATACTACACAAGGGTGACCCTACAAAACAATGAAAATCGAGGGGAATTAACACGCAAACAGAAATAAAATCAAACCAAAACAATAAAGAGGATAATCAAAATATTAAGGTCTAACTGGAATGGTTATCTCATGTATACTATCGACATAGCGTAGTTAGAGCAGATTTGTTTTTTGTACGATAAAACAGATAACTAAACCTGCAACCATCGCAAGTAAGCCCATTGACCGTAGTTGAGCAGGGGCAATAGCACTTAATTTTTTGAGCCAATCCTGCATCGCTTCAGGAGCTGCAGCGTAGGGCAACCCTTCAAGAATGAGTATAAGCCCTATGAGGAGAATAAAGAGTTTCATAGGCAGCCTTGTAACAAAAGGAAAAACATTTTTCAAGAAACAGTTTACCTTATGACCATTTGTAACAGTTGTTTCAATCTATCGCGCTCAATTGCATTGCTTTTTCAAGAACCTCAGAATATTATAGTTCAAAATCTAAATAACGCTTTAAACACTTTCATTTTCCGAAAGCACCCATAATATTTTATAAAATCATGACAAACCCTACACAATCTAAGTATAGCGAGGCCGGCGTCGATATCGACAAGGGCAACCAATTTGTTGAAGAAATTAAAGAGATTGTTTCATCAACACACCAACGGGGAGTACTTGGAGGTATTGGTGGTTTTTCTTCACACATCGCCATCGATACGACCAAGTATAAAAAACCCGTTATCGTTAACTCCACAGATGGGGTAGGGACAAAACTTGCGATTGCTCAACTTTGTAACAAGCATGACACCATTGGCATTGACCTGGTTGCAATGTGCGTCAATGATCTCATTGTTGGAGGGGCCACACCACTCTGTTTTCTTGACTACTTTGCGGTGGGTAGACTCGAACTCGATATTGCAAAGCAGGTAGTCACCGGAATAGCAGAAGGTTGCAAACAGTCACTCTGCTCACTCGTTGGAGGAGAAACGGCCGAAATGCCAGGGCTTTATCAAAATGAGGACTACGATCTAGCTGGTTTCGTAACCGGCATCGTTGACCGGGATTCTATTATTGATGGCTCTGACATTCGGGAAGGTGATAAAATTATTGGCCTTGCCTCCAGTGGCCTCCATTCTAACGGCTATTCTCTTGTCAGAAAAATTTGTTTCACTGACAATAATCTGGATGTCAATGAATACTATAGTGAACTTGGCTGCACCCTCGGAGAAGAATTACTCAGACCAACTCGGATATACGTCCAGTCTGTCTTGAATGTTTTGAAAAATTTCCCAATAAATGGAATGGTACACAATACCGGAGGGGGCTTTATTGATAACATCCCTCGTATTTTGCCAAAAGGTTGCAAAGCTAAACTCGATACCAGTTGTTGGAAAATTCCTGCCATCTTCAACTTTCTTATGACGCGAGGAGACGTTCCTCAAGAGGAGATGTTCAGAACATTTAACATGGGAATCGGTCTACTTGTCATTGTAAACGAGGCAAAGGCTGATGACATCTGTCACCATTTTGAAGCACTTGGAGAGACCGCTTCGATTATAGGGGAAATTTCTCATCTTCCAGAAAGTGACACGGATAAGGTAATCATCAAATAGTTCATGTCTGCCCAAGAAGGTTTAAACAACAACGGCCACGCTGATTACAGCGTGGCCGTTTTTGTTTAAATTAAATTTTTCCCTGTTACACAACACCACAATCACTTGTTTCACCCTTAATTTTTTCAAGAGCGTGCACCAGAACAGGAAGAACGACATCAAGGTTTTCTCTTGCCGCCTTAAGACTGCCAGGAAGATTGACAATAAGACTCTCCTTACGAATACCGACTCGGCCTCTTGACAGCATAGCTCTTGAGGTTTTCACAAGACTCGCACTACGCATAGCTTCAGCCATTCCAGGAACGTCCTTTTCAAGAACCTCATCCATAGCCTCGGGAGTGACGTCCGTTGGTGACACCCCAGTCCCTCCTGTAGTGATAATAAGATCTACTCCTTTATTATCGACGAGGGCCACGAGAGTCTCAACAATGACTTTTCTGTTGTCTGGAATAACCTGATAGTCGGCAAGAGAGTAACCTATCGACTGAAGTGTTTCCTTAAGATAGGCACCACTCGTGTCTTCCCGCTCTCCTCTAGCACCCTTGTCACTCATGGTTACGACAGCAAAGGTATAAATGGCTTCTTTACTACTCATTACAACTCCCTTATGCCTACTTCCAAAAGCCTCTAGCCCGGATTTCTCACCAATAAAGTTTTCGCAGGTCGAGACACCGGGCATGAAGCTGTAATAATCTACCGGAGTCTTCGCTACCTGCAAATGCTCGGTAACGAAGCAGCTGCCAATAAATCTGTTGGCCCGAAGGGTGAACTTTTTGATTTGAAACGAAAAACCCCCTGTTAATTAAGGAAGTCATTTTAAAACTATAAAAACAAAAAATTGAGTTTCAAATCAAAAAGTCATGAGAAATTCGGGCTAGTTAAATACAAGAGATCTGAAGAGTAGATTAAAAACGTCAAGTCACCTCCAGATAGCAAACGCTGAAAAACCTTCGTGGCATCTACGCCCACGAAGGGGGACTGAAAAGACACTGGCTTATATTCAGTACACCAGGGTCACCTATACGAGTTCAGCATCCAAAGCAGCTACAACCTTTTCGGCAATTTGTGCCGGCACTTCTTCATAATGAGAAAAACTGATAGAGAAGCTACCAAGCCCTCCCGTCATCGAAGTAAGGTCTGTTGCATAGAGTAGAATTTCTGATTGAGGCACCTGGGCGTTGATCACCTCAAGCCCATCTGCAGAGTCCATTCCCATAACCTTACCGCGTCTTGAGTTGAGGTCCCCCATCACATCACCAACACTGTCTTTGCCTACTTTGATTTCCATGTTCATATATGGCTCAAGCAACACAAGCCCCGCTTCTTCTGCTCCCTTTTTAAAGGCAAGAGAACCAGCAATCTTAAAGGCCATCTCTGAACTATCTACATTGTGGAACGATCCATCAACCAGGGCAATTTTAACATCGATGACAGGATAGCCAGCCAGAACACCCTTTTCCATGGCTTCCTGGATTCCTTTATCCACTGCTGGACGATATTGTTGTGGAATCACGCCACCCACGATTTTATCCTCAAACTCATATCCGTTTCCGGTATTAGGGGAAATTTCAATTGTGCAATCACCGTATTGACCGCGGCCACCGCTCTGCTTCTTATGTTTACCCTGAACCCTGGCTGACTTACGAATCGTCTCCATATATGGAATTCGTGGGGTACTCAGCTCCATTTCAACACCAAATTTTCTTTTTATTCTGGAACCGACAACATCGAGATGAACCTTTCCAACACCCGACAGAATGACCTGTTTAGTTTGTGCCTGACGCGTAAGGCTTAAAGTGAGATCTTCATCAAGCATTTTTGTGATAGAAGAGAACACCTTCTCCTCATCACCCTTCTGAGCACTTACAGCAAAAGAAATCACTGGCTTCAAAGGTTCTGGTGATTCAATAATTAATGGTGTGCCAGCATCACAAAGAGTGTCCCCAGTCCCCGTTTCTTTCAGCTTGGCCACTGCTATTATCATTCCTGGTCCTGCACTATCAACGGCCTTCTGTTCTTTACCTTCAAGAACGTATAATTGACCAAATCGTTCACTGGTCTTTTTATTTGAATTATAAAATGAATCCCCCTTAAGCACCCCACTGAAAACTCGAAATATCGTCAGTCGTCCCGCATAGGGGTCAGCCATAGTTTTAAATACAAGTGCAGAAAAAGGTTCATCAACACTTGGCTTAATTTCAACAAGCTCCTCGCCATCAGCTTTTGTTGCAGTGATTGGCTGCCTGTCTGCAGGAGAAGGAAGAAGGTCATTAATGATATCGAGAATAGGAGCCGTCCCTTTGTTCTGAGTCGCAGAGCAAACACAAATAGGAGTAATCACGCCCCTCTTAACAGCGTCGCGCAACCCAGCAACAAGCTCTTCAGTACTTAACTCACCTTCTTCAAGAAATTTTTCGATAAGATCGTCATCACTGTCGGCAACATTTTCCATCAACAGTTCACGTAGAGTTGACACTTCATCTGTTAAATCCGCTGGAATCTCAGTTTCCTTTACAAGACCGGTGTCCCCATCAAAAAGATATGCTTTTGCAGTTGTGAGATCGACAAACCCTTTGAAGTTTTCTTCCTGTCCAATGGGCAATTGGATTACTACTGGTTTTAGTGGGAGTGATTCTTTGATCTGGTCTACTGTTCTTTGGAAATCCGCACGTTCACGGTCCATTTTATTCACAACAATGACTGTTGGCAGTCCCTGATCTTTAACTATATTCGCAAACTTAATGGTTTGTCCTTTAACCCCAAGAACTGCACCAATGGTAAAAACTGCTCCATCCGCGACATGTGCTGCAAACATCGTATCATTTAGGAAGTTATCATCACCTGGAGTATCCATAAGATAGACATCATGCTTATTCCAAATGTAATTATGAAAGGTGGTATTTATGGAAATGTTACGATTAATTTCTTCATCCTCGTAATCCATTGCCGAGGTACCTTCATCTACCTTACCCAATCGGTTAATCTTTCCGGCAGTAAATAACATTGCCTCTGCAAGTGAAGTTTTACCACAGTTTCCATGACCAATTATTGCAATATTCCGTACTATATTTGTTTCCTGCATTCTTCTCTCCTCAAATACTTAGAATTATCAATGCTCTATCCAAATCCAATACTACCTTCACCCGCTCTTTCCATATATTGATAGACGAACGATAATACTCATATATTCAGTTTCAAATTACAAAGTCAAGAAAGAATAGGCGCTAGCTATTGATTCCGTTAAATATAATAACAAAGGAGTGAAAGTTTTATACCAACAAAAGGATTTCGTGGCATAATTCCTACAATAGGAGTATGTTGCTGCAGTTTAATATTCACTACATTTCTTGCGGATCCTACAGTTGACAAGCCAAACAAACAATAACAACAGCATAGCAAAATCTGCAGCTGCAGTAGGTATTGCAGTTATGTGTAGTAGGGTACTCGGTCTTGTACGAGAACAGATCTTTGCCGCACTCTTCGGGGCAGGGATGACCTACGACTCCTTTGTCGTTGCATTCAGGATTCCTAACTTACTGAGAGATCTTTTCGGAGAAGGAGCGCTTTCGGCCGCTTTTGTCACAGTCTTTACTGCCTACGACACAACGAGAACAACAGAAGAGACCTATCGGCTCGCCTCCAATGTTCTCACGTTTATCCTTCTACTTCTCAGTTTCCTGACTCTCTTGGCAGTCTATTCAGCTGAGCCACTGGTCCATCTTCTTGCCCCGGATTTTTCCCTCATAAGCGGTAAAGCTGAACTGACAGAAAAGCTCACTCGTATCATGTTACCTTTTCTTGTCTTTATTTCACTTTCAGCCGTCGTCATGGGAATGCTTAACACAAAGGGGAAGTTTTTTATCCCCGCCATGGCTTCCAGTTTTTTTAATCTTGGATCAATTATTGGAGGGGTAAGTCTTGCGTACATCTTGCCCAAATACGGGCAACCTGCAATAGTAGGCATGGCAATAGGGACACTTATTGGTGGATTAATGCAGCTTGGGATACAGATCCCAGCTCTTTTACAGACCGGTTTTAGATATAAACCGACTTTAGATCTTCGAGACCCCGGCCTTCATCGCATTTTGAAATTGATGATACCTGCAACCATTGGCCTTTCTGCCACCCAGATAAATATCTTTGTTAATACAAACTTTGCCGCAAGTTGTGGCGACGGTGCCGTATCCTGGCTCTACTATGCCTTTAGGTTGGTGCAACTCCCCATCGGGGTTTTTGGTGTTGCCCTATCCATTGCAATGCTCCCGGTACTCGCCAAACAGGCGGCAGAAAAAGACATTGCCAAAATGAAAAAGACCATGGTCTCATCCCTCACCATGGTCTTCATCCTGACGCTACCTGCTACAGCCTGGTTAATACTACTTTCGGAGCCCATCATAAGAATCATTTTTGAGCGGGGAGCCTTTACATCCTTTGATACAATAGCCACAGCCCAAACCTTAACGTTCTTTTCCATTGGCCTCTTCGCCTACTCGGCCAATAAGGTTCTTGTTCCTGCTTTTTATGCACTGGATAAAACGAAATACCCAGTAATTGCGAGTTTTATCGCTGTTGGCTTTAACATTGTTATCGTTTATTTTACAATCGACCGTTTCCAACACCTTTCCATTGCATTTTCAACCTCATGCACAATGCTCATCAACTTCACCTTTTTGATGACAGTCTTATACAGAAGTATGGGCGGATACTCGATATCTTCACTCGCGCAAGCCCTTGTTAAAATAGCCTTTGCCTGCTCAGGTCTGATTATAACTGTCCTCGTACTGCGACCATTCGTTGCGGTGATTCTAGCCGGCAATCTACTCCAACAGTCGCTGGGCTTAGGATGTTTATTCCTCACCAGCGGTATAAGTTATTGCGTCATGCTTTATTTTCTAAAACTCGACGAAACGAACCTGCTCTTTGAAAAGTTGGCGGGTAGATTCAAAAGAAAAAAGACTACGTAATCAGGGGGTTGTATTTTGCTCCTTAATAGCTTCTATTTCTTGGCGCAATTTTGCGATCTCACTTCTCAATTCCTTTATATCATCCTCTTTTGCTAGAGGTATTTTACCTAAAGTAGAGGTGACGATTTTTTCTGTCTGTGACTTAAGAGCGGCCTTTGATTCCTCTGCGCGAGTAACCATTTCCTGGACAAACTTCTCACCCTCTTTTTCAGTTAACTTCCCCTTCGAAATGAGGTCTTTTGCGAGTTCTTCTACTTTTTCTCTGGTTAAAGCAGCGACACCCATCCCTGTAAAAGCAACTTTTTTAATAGTTTCAAACATATTCAGTCCTTTTTTTAAAATGTTAGCTCCATCGGAGTGGTCGTAGTAAAAAATTGTTCTGCTCTTTCTTTGGCTCCTGCCAATGTTTCGGAACTTTGAATACGACTGGCAAACTGATGGCCAAATTTAAATGACTCTGCATAGTAACGAGTAAACTGTTTCAACCTTCCTAGCTGCTTCTCTTCTGGAAAGCGGGATTCAATGAGATAAATAAATTTTAAATACACGTCTCTTTTGTCTACTACTTCAACAGCTGCAGGAATGTCAAAAAGTTCGCGGCCAATCTCCCCGCACAACCAGGGTTGCTGCACAGCGCCCCGCCCAACCATCAAGCCATCAGCTCCTGATTGCTCCAGACATCTCCTGGCATCGCTCACCGAAAAGATTCCACCATTTGCAAACACGGGGATTGCAACAGATTTTTTGGCTGCTGCTATGGCTTCCCAGCGAGGTTTGCGACAAAATTTTTCACCAATTAACCTGCCATGCACTGTGATAAGATCAACACCCTCATCTTCATAAAACTTACATGTATCAGCGAGTTTAGCGTTATCATTTTTTTCACCGAGACGAATCTTCACACTTAAAGGCAAATCGCTCTTTGTCCGCAACTCTCTTAAAATGCGCGTCAACTTATTACGGTTTAAGGCAAGAGATGAACCTGCACCTTGCCTTTTTTGTATTGGTGCAGGGCAGCCAAGGTTGAGGTCCACACCATCAGCTTTTAACTGATGGAGTTTGTCGACTGCAGCAGAGATGTGTTCAAGCTCCCCGGTCACAAGCTGATAGATCAAAGGTCTTTCACTACTCGTCCGGGTGAGTAATGGAGAGAAAATTGGATTGTCACTTGGCAACCTTTTTGCGGCAAGCATCTCAGTAAAGAGTAAACCGACTCCACCAAGATCTTGCACGAGAGAGCGCAATCCACTATGGGATAGGCCCACCATAGGAGCGAGGGCGACAGGGGGCCATACTTCAAGATTTCGAATTTTCAAAATATCTACTCTAACCAAAAGAAAAAAGAGCAACCCCACCTAAGAGGCTGTCCGAGAATGACCTTTTGCCCAAACTCTTCGGAATTAGCAGAAAATAATACTCGCAATATCAATTATATAGCTGTGCTTATTTTCTGAGAATTTCTCGATTTTAGCCAAAACTCCTATTCTCGGACAAGCTCCTAAGCGCGGGATGTTTCTACAATTTTTCGAAGAGACGTGTCATCAATTTTTTTAGATAATTTCACATGCACGGAAAATTCGAACATATCAGGATCGTGTATTTTAACACCCACAATTACCCCGGAACATGGGCTCATCTCCTTACCATCAACGGAAATTGTTGTAATGATTTGCCGTCCTAGCAAAAGTTTTGCACTGTCTTTGTTGGCAATCCTAATGGTAAACGCAAGGCCAGTTTTTGAGATATCAATCAGCTCGCAGTTAAAACTTCGTTTTCCTTTTTTCCCATAAGGATCGAGTAACATATTTTTAGTAATGAGACAAACCGGGTGACGAGGATATTCTCTTCGTTCATCGCCTGACATCTTTAGCAATTCTGCAATTTTTTTATATTTTTCACAGTATCTCTGCAGCTTATCTTCCATGTCGGGTTCCGCAACTATCACATCAGCCCACTTTGCTTGATCAAGGACATGAAGTTGCACAGCCGTGAGGGCTTTCAGACTAACGGTCCATACTGATGCTGAGAAAAACTGTTCAGCACCTAAAATATCACTTGGCTGCATCCGTTTCAAGAAGACTTCCTTACCACCTGAGGTGCAGTTTAAACTGATATAACCGGAGTTAACAAAGTACAGATTTGAGTCAGTCTCACCACTTTTGACAATTACATCCCCTTTATTATAATTTTCTTGACGGAGGGCATAGTAGAGCGTGCTGAATTCTTCAGAGGTCATTTCCTCATACAATTCGCTCCATATTTCTATGTGATGACTTGTGATTGAATTACTTTTATGTTCTTCTATCATCTCGCCGAGTTGAATTACATCTGAGAGCGCAAGCGGGTTAACTTCAAGAAGCCTATCTCTTAACATCTCTGCGACTGTGTAATCTTTTCGACTTAAAGCAACTACAGCCTGATCATAGATCAGCCCACTCGCCTCCTTTTGTTCGCCCTTCTTAACATACCGCTGAATCTGCTGTTCGATATCATTTATCACTGCAAAAGCCGCCTGCTTTTGCATGGGATCAGAGTCAAATGAAATCACCTCATCGATGACACCCTTTTCACGGTGACTATGACGGATTTGCGGTTCTATAATATTCAACGCTTCATCGATAAGTAAAACAATATGGCTTCCACCGACTGTTCTACTATAATCGGCTTTCATCTCCTGCAATACAAGAACGCTTTCTTTGAACGGAAACGATTTCAAAGAGGTGATAATTGCACTGAGGAGTTCTACTCCAATAGAAGCGGAGAAGGCCCCGCGCATATCCGCGAGATCTTGTATAGCACTAAATGTGTCCTCATTTTTATAATTCTGTTCTGTGAGCAGCCGTAACACATGGATTTTAAGTCGCTCACCAACAAAAGACAGAGCATTGATGAGATGGTTATTTTTCTCTTCTCCTTCAAATTTTGCGATAAAACGTAGTACTTCTAACTGAACCCTTTCATCCGGGTACCTGGTATACATCTCAATGTTTTTGTATAACTCAAGATCGCCAATCTGAGTTAATATAAAAATAACATTCCGTACTACAGACCACGAGGGATCTGTTTTCAGGCATTTCAGTAGCACCGGAACCGAGTCGTCACCGAACATCTTGATTAAGTCGATAAGAGCAAGCCTTTCTTTTCTGCTATGGCTTTCAACAACACGGTTGAGCAAATATGCTATAGCTCTGGATCTAAGAAGAATCAAAATTCTTTTATAGTACTGACGGCGCTCATTTTCAGCTAAATATCCGTCTGTTAAGGTCTCAAGAATCGATTTCTTTTTTAGGGTATCTATGCACGTTCCTGCCATCCCACGAATTGCTGGATTTTTTTCAATCTGTCCAAGATGAATTTGTGACAAAACAAGAACTATTTTCTCAGCATCTTTGACAAGACCTTTCCAGATCAACCATTCCATAAGTTCTTCTATTCTTTTGCAAAGGACAACTGAACCGGGTAGAACTTCATCCTCAAAAAGAAGCCAACTATAGAAACATTCAAGAACTTCTGAGATACCTAAACGATCATTCTTATCGTGGACAAACTGAGAATATTGTGACAAAATAGAGAGCGCTCTCTCGCGAATGGGAACTTCCTCATTAACGACAGCATCCCTCAGACACGTCAGCGTAACTGCTCTACCTTCTGGTTTTTTTTCATCCAGAGTTTTCAAGAAATCGAGTAAATCAGAGAGGAACTCATCATTTTTGAGCACCTGAACTCCATCTTTTGCAAATTCCTTGAAATTATGTTGAAAACGGAGTTTACGTCTCTGCCTTTCAGCATTTTCAATTGATAGCTTAACACTTTCCAGAACTTCTTCTTTATTGTTTATTTGCATTAACGTCTTGGCGTAAAGGTTGTGTATTAAAAACATTCCCGCAATTAATAATGATAATCATTAAGTATGATAAATTCTGAATAATTATCGCTGGATAAAGATCTAGATGTGTAAACAGCACATATTGTCGCATTCTTCCTAACAAAACAGTAACATACAAAGCTCTATCAACAGACCGTAACAATCACATCTTATGTGATAGTGTCGCTATAACATTGTAGCACATGTTTCGCCTAACAATAAACCTTAAAGAGCAACTATTTCTTTTCACCATTATCCAGTCATTTGTCGATTAATAGACAATCACCACCTGGTGATAAATTTCTTTTTCTCCTAAGAGAGTGAAAGAATAAAGATATAAAAATTGAAATTTAGAGAATTTTACTCTACATTGGCCCTTCTGTGTTGACGTTAGTACAAATGTACACATCGTATCAGTCTTCGATTTACATTAAGTAACTTACATTTAACGTACATTTACATATTTTACCTACACGATATTATGCAAAATTCTAGAGTTGTTATTACTGGAGTTGGTCTCACTGCTCCAAACGCCAATAATTTAAAAGATTTCAGAAACAAACTTCTAAATGGCATCAGTGAGATCAAGGAAATAGAACTCAGATATTTTGGTAAAGCTCCAGCTGGCGTATGTGACTTTCCTGAAACTCTATACCGTAAGAAAAAAGAAAACAAAAAAGGCACTCGTGCTGGATGTATCGCCGTGTATTGTGCAAATGAAGCTATTAAAGATGGTGGTCTCGATCTTTCAATCTATGACTCAGCACGAATCGGTGTCTATGTAGGTCTCACTGAACATGGGACCGTTGAAACCGAAAACGAGGTCTACAACATAAGCCAGTACGACTACAATGTTGACTACTGGACCCATCACCACAATGCCAGAACCGTCCTCAATAACCCGGCTGGTGAAATCACTATAAATCTTGACATCCAGGGACCTCACTATTCTATTGGAGCCGCATGCGCTGCAGGAAATGCATCTCTTATACAAGCGGTACAAATGCTTAGACTCGGTGAAATTGACATGGCCATTGCGGGCGGCATTTCTGAATCCGTTGGCTCTTTTGGAATTTTCGCAAGTTTTAAGGCGCAAAATGCTCTTGGTGAAGCAAGTGATCCTAAACTGGCCACCCGCCCCTTTGACAAAAACCGTAATGGTATTGTTATTTCTGAAGGCGGTTGTATGTATACGATTGAACTGCTTGAAAAGGCTCTGGAGCGAGGCGCCCATATATATGGAGAAATAGTCGGATATGCAATGAACTCTGACGCCAGAGATTATGTGCTTCCTTACGCGCCTAGGCAGGCAGAATGTATGAATCTGGCACTGAGCCGCGCTGGCATGAAAGCTGAAGACATTGACCTCATCAACACCCACGCTACTGGTACAAAACAAGGCGACATTGAAGAATGCAAGGCTATTCGAGAGGTTTTTGGCAACAACCCCACAACATATGTCAACAATACCAAAAGCATCATAGGCCATGCCATGGGAGCTGCCGGTGTTCTTGAACTTGCCGGTAATCTCCCTTCATTTGACGACAACATGATACACCCTACGATTAACATTGATCATCTAGACGAGGAATGTGCTCTTAATAATCTGGTTATCAACAAATCTATTACAGTAGACGCAGTCAACTCCATACTCAACAACTCTTTCGGTATGGTAGGAATCAACTCGACGGTTATTGTAAAAAAGTACACGAGCTGATAAATTTAATTTTTGAATCACAAAATTTTATAAACAAGATTGCTCAGGTATGTTATAGGAAGTGTTTTGCCAACATAAAAGAGCAATCCTTTTGCAATTATTCTGCGAAAGTTTATTTTTAAGACGAATACGCATCACACGTGAAATCCGGAGAATTACATGACAAATGAAGAGATTAAAGATCTGGTACTGGAAATAATTGAAGACATAGATGACGAAGCAGATTTCGAGAGTCTTGACCCGGATCAACCCCTGCGAGATCAACTAGACCTCGATTCCATGGACTTTCTAGATATCGTAATGGAACTTAGAAAACGCCATAAGCTTCAAATTCCAGAAGAAGACTACCCAAACCTGGCAACACTCAACAGCTGCGTTACGTACCTAGAGCCTCTCTTGAAAGACGTTTAATGTTGTGAAAGTTCCTGTATTGGTTATCGGCGGCGGCCTCTCTGGCATAGCCGCCGCAATTCGCATTGCCAGGTTTTCACCCCAGGTTCAAATCCTCGAGCAGCACAGTCGCCTTGGTGGACTCAATTCATATTTTTATCGTAATAAAACCTTGTTTGAAACGGGTTTACACGCTATTACAAACTATGCAGAACCCCGAGACAAAAGAGCTCCTTTAAACCGCCTCTTCAGACAATTGAAACTTCGTCGCAAAGACATTTCGCTGTGTCAACAACTTGAGAGCAGGGTTGAGTTCCACGGGCACGAGACTCTTCGTTTTTCTAATCAATTTGAGTTATTTGACAGTGAGATTCACTCCAAATTCCCCCACGCACACGATAGATTCATCCAGCTAACCACCTTCATTGATGAATTCGATCCATTTGTACCAGCGCCCTTTCGCTCAGCAAAAACATACTTAACAGGTTTACTTAATGACAAACTCCTGGTTGACATGATCCTTTGCCCGCTCATGTTTTATGGATCCAGTTACGAAAACGACATGGATCTCAGCCAATTTGCAATCATGTTTCGCGCAATTTACCTTGAAGGCATGTTCCGACCTGAAGGAACCATCAAAGACTTCCTCGACCTACTCAGCAATCATTACGACGCACTGGGCGGTTCTATTCGAACCAAATGTCAGGTGAAGAAAATTATTCATTCCAACGGTACGGTGGAAGGGGTTGAACTCCGCTCTGGAGAGATCATCGAATGTGACCACCTGCTCTCAACAATTGGTTCAGATGAAACGACAGCGCTTTTAGATGATTCCCAACTGAAGAGCTCTTCACATGACACCAGACTAGGTTTCATTGAAACTATTTACGAACTAAAAAAAGACACCACCGACACCTTACCATCAGACACAACAATCATTTTTTACAATAAGGGTAAGAGTTTTAACTACAGCTCCCCTTCCGATTATGTTGATAATTCCAGTGGTGTTATCTGTTTCCCAGGAAATTTTTCCGGGTTAAAGACAAAAGAGAAAAAAGAAGTTCGCTTTACACATCTGGCCAACTACTCGCAATGGAAGAGCCTTACGACTGACCGAGAGGCGTATCTTACCAAAAAGAAAGTCGTAGCTCAAGAATCCCGCAACTCCCTTGCGTCCCTCATTGGCAGTTTTGATCATAATATCGTGTTTGAAAACACCTTTACTCCCGTAACGATTGAACGCTACACCTCTAAAAGTCGTGGCGCAATCTACGGCAACCCAGTAAAAATAAAAGATGGGGATATCGGCTATAAAAACCTGTTCATTGCAGGCACTGACCAAGGATTCCTTGGCATAGTCGGCTCCATGCTAAGCGGTGTATCAATTGTAAACCAGCACATACTTCCTAAACTATAATTTATGATTATTCATATACAGGTTACTTTGATTCACCATGACTCGTTCAACATTCTAACCCCGGTAAACGAAAAATAAGCTGGACTATTTTCATTACTCGCTCGAAGTCTATCGCTTACCTGTGGTAAGTATAAATCCCATGGTAATTATGTTAACTACTTAGGAGCCATTACGAAATAATATTGCCATTTATATCCATTTCGTTACCGATCCTTATGCCGTTCCGAGTATTACTCTGGCCATATTATTTTTTTTACTATGGCTTAATTTCAAAAGAGTCTCCAGCTTTCTTGTCTTTTATGACAGGTTTTCTGGAGTAAGGCACTAACCGTCTAATCGTAGCAGCTATTTGGCTACAAACAGACGATCTCACTAACTCAGAATCCCTATATATACTCTATGCCAGTATCACTTAAAGAAACGAAAGAATCGTACGATGTTATTATCATAGGCTCTGGTTTGGGTGGGCTCACCACTGCCAATCGACTCGCCTACTGCGGACACAAAGTTCTCCTACTTGAGCACCACCACAGATTAGGTGGTCTTGCCACTTGGTTTAAAAGACGTGGACATATCTTTGACATATCTCTTCATGGCTTTCCCCATGGCATGATAAAGACGTGCAAGAAATACTGGAACAAAGAGATAATGCAGTCCATAGTTCAACTACCTAATATTGTTTTTAGTAACCCTCAGTTTTCTCTAAAAACGACATTTAACAAGGAAGACTTCACCGCACTGCTAGAATCAGAGTTCGGGGTAGGGCTTGAGACTATTGATAGATTTTTTAAGACCGTGTCATCAATGAACTTTTACGATGATCAGTCCATGACAACCCGAGAACTGTTTGAAGAATTTTTCCCGGGGAGAAGTGACATACACAGACTCCTCATGGAACCTATCACCTATGCAAACGGCTCTACAATGGATGACCCTGCCATAACCTATGGCATTGTATTTTCAAACTTTATGAACAAGGGCGTGTTTACTTTTTCTGGTGGAACCGACAAACTCATAGGTATGATGGAAAAAGAGCTTGAAAAAAATGGTGTTACCATCTGTACAAAAGCAAAAGTTGACGAAATTTTAATTGAAGACGGCAAAGTTTGTGGAGTGCTTGTGGGTGATAAAAAAATCACAGCGCCCACTGTTGTCTCCAATAGTGGAATAACCAATACTATTTTCAATCTCACCAAAAGTGAACATTACAGTAAAGAATTCCTGATTAAAGCCAAAGCTGTAAGAATTAATAATTCAAGTTGCCAGGTCTATCTTGGCATTAAAAAAGGTGAAACTATTGAGGATGTAGGTGATCTTCTCTTTACCTCCAGCGCTGAGGAATTTGATTCTGAAGAACTTCTTGATTTGCACACCAAGTCCAAGACATTTTCAATTTATTACCCAAAGACCAGACCCGGACTCGATCGTTACACTATTGTTGCTTCTATGAACAGTCGTTACAGCGACTGGGACAGTTTTTCTCCTGAAGAGTACGCGCACCAGAAGCAGGAACTCATTGATCGCTCTATTAAAGATCTTGAAAAATATCTCCCCGGTGTCACTTCGAAAATAGATTGGGCTGAAGCCGCCACGCCAAAGACTTTTAACACGTACACCCTACACACCCAGGGCACTTCTTTTGGAACAAAATTTGAGGGCCTTGACGTATCACGAACAATTCACAAAGAGATCGGCGGGCTGTTTCACGTCGGATCAGTCGGGATAATTATGTCGGGTTGGCTTGGGGCTATTAACTACGGCGTCATTGTATCAAACGATGTTGACAGTTATCTCAGAGCGTAAAGGAGAACGTCTTGGAAGATTTTACCGAACAGATAATACTCGTCACCGGTGCAACACGTGGTATAGGCAAAGCGATTGCCGAAACTTTTCTTCATGCTGGTGGTACCGTTGCCGGCGTATATTCCGGAAATACAGAAGCTGCTGAACAATTCGCAGCCGACAACCAGCAGTTTGCATCACGCTTTGCTCTTTATAAATGTGATATTTCAAAGGAGCATGAGGTGGTCTCACTTTTCAGCGAGCTTCAGAGTATATACCCCCGTCTCGATATTCTTATTAATAATGCAGGTATCAGAAAAGACGCAATGCTCGCCCTCATGGATTTAGATAAATGGCAGAGTGTCATTGATGTCAATTTGACTGGCACCTACCTCATGTCAAAGCAGGCAGTGTTGTTTATGATGCAGAATAAATTCGGAAGGATTATTAACATCACGTCCCCAGTTGCACGACTTGGTTTTTCAGGTCAGGCGAATTACGCAGCCTCAAAGGCAGGTCAGATAGCCATGACGAAGACACTAGCCAAAGAAGTCGCACGAAAAAAGATTACTGTTAATTGTGTTTCGCCTGGTTTTATTGCGACAGGATTCATTGATGATTTACCAAAAGAACAATTGGCAGAATATAAAAAACTCGTTCCCATGCGCCGCTTTGGTACTGTGGAAGATGTTGCTAATGCAGTAGTTTTTCTCGCGGGAAAAACCTCTAGTTATATTACAGGCACAACACTCGAAGTAACTGGAGGGCTATAAAGAATGGACCCCATCGAAGAAATAAAAGCCCTCATCCCTCACAGACCTCCTTTTCTCTGGGTTGATCGTATTATATCATGCAGTGAAACTGTAATAGAAACTGAGAAGCATATACCCACAGACCACGAAGTGTTTAAAGGCCATTATCCTGGAAACCCCATCACCCCAGGTGTGCTTCTTTGTGAGGCTATTTTTCAGAGTGGTGCCTTGCTCATGGCCCAGCAGATAACAAATACGGAGAGTGACCTGGTGCCGGTTCTCACAAGAATCACAAACGCGAAATTTAAGCGTGGTGTCTTTCCCGGAGACAGCACCCAGATCAAAGTCACACTTCTTGAAGTTGTGGCAGGTGTTAGTTTTCTTAAAGGTACACTTAAGGTAAACGGAAAAACTGCGGTCCAGGTAGAGTTTGCCTGTGCTATGACTAAAGCTGATCCTTGCCTATAATTGCCCTATTCATGATTGACCTCTGGCAGCGATAATGGACTGATGAAAGCAGTGCAAATTTTGCACTTTCCCGAGCCGTAAAGGACATTATCTTCCCCTAGTAATTGAGCTGTTGAATTATTATCAAAAATAGGTAAGATACCACGTCATACGTGAGATATTTCCTTCTATCAGAGGTAACTCTCACCAATGACAAACTAACATATGAATTTGATAATATTGACATAATACAAACTGTAACATACAGAAAGATATTCATCAGTCTCTATCAGTACTGAATTATACTCCAAACAGCTTGGTTCAGATCTAAGCATAACAAACAGGTATCTATACGTGCAGTTAACAATCACCGATATGGTTCTAAACGCCGGCCCTGTAGGCCAGCTTGTAATGCTTACACTGCTCATTTTTTCTGTGGTTTCATGGGCTATTGTTATTATGAAGTCCAGGCTTCTCAAAAAAGTCCGGCTTGACTCTGAAGATTTCCTTGAAAGCTTCTGGCAATCAGCAAACCTCAACGAAGCCCACGCTGCTGCTGAAGAATTCGAGTACTCCCCTCAAGCGTCTGTCTTTATAGCGGGTTTTACCGAACTGCAAAAAATCAATAAAATCAGATCCAGGAAAGATGGAGATCAACTTCCAGATACACTCGATATGCAGCTGGCAACCATGGACAATTTGAAAAGAGCTGTGCGAAAAGCAGAATCTCAAGAGCTTAGCCTCCTTAACAACAACCTTCCTTTTCTCGCAACGACGGGCAGTGCCACCCCTTTTATCGGTTTATTTGGAACAGTGTGGGGAATTATGGCCTCTTTTCATGATATAGGTCAAAGAGGATCAGCGTCACTGGCAGTAGTGGCTCCAGGTATTTCCGAGGCGCTTATTGCGACTGCAGCGGGTCTTGCTGTAGCCATTCCCGCTGTTATTTTTTATAATTATTTTTCTAACAAAATTGATGATGTTGACGGGGAAGTGGCCAACTTTTCCACCGATTTCCTGAATTTAGTTGAAAGAGATCTCATAAGCCGGGTATAAATCATGGGTCCAATGCGCGGTAGAGGAAGAAAACGTCTGGTCTCTGAAATAAATGTGACACCTCTTGTGGACGTCATGTTAGTTTTGCTTATTATCTTTATGGTAACGGCTCCAATGATGACCCAGGGGTTAGATGTAGATCTTCCTGAAACCACCTCAAAATCTTTACGCCAGGAAGAAAAACCGATTGTTGTGACTGTTGAGAAAGAAGGTACTATCAGCATAGATAATGCACCTATGGCGCGCGACCTCCTTCTCCAGGAACTACAAAAGCAATTTAAGGCAAATGCAAAACAGCCGATCTTTCTACGGGCTGACAAAAATGTACCCTACGGTCATGTTGTAACCGTTATGTCAGACATCAAATCCGTCGGCTTTGACAAAATCGGCATGATTACAAAACCGCCTGAAAAAGAATAAACTGTGAATCAAAATTTTAGAGTTAGCCATATGGTTTCAAATGAATGGAAACTCCCACTCAATTTGGCTATAGGATTTCATGTCTTGGTGCTCTTGAGCAGTATATATCTGCCAGGAATATTTAAGGCGAAACCTAAATTTGCAGACATTTACACAGTCAGTATCATAAATGTTGCCGAACCGGTTACCGCGCCACCTCCGCCTCCGCCGAAAATTGCGGAGTCCAACAGTGTTGTCAAAAAAACCGTTAAACCTGTCACGGCGAAAAAAGTTGCACCTATTGCCGAACCACAGCCAGTAAAAAATGTTGTGCCTGAAAAAGCTGTTTCTCTTAAGCCACTAAAAAAGAAGGTTGTAAAAAAGGTTGTCCAACCAAGGGTTGAAAATACGCCTAAGGTGAGACAAAAACCTAAAACAGATAATCTTGCAAAACAACGTCGCCAGGAACTCGCCGACGCAATACGTGAAGAAGAGCTGCTAACAGAACGGGCACGCCTTGCTCAAGAGGCCGTCGAGATAGAGAAAAACCTCCTGCAAACTCGCAGGCCCACTACACCTATAGTGAGCAGTCAATCGACATCAACGAGTTCAAATAGCAACAGTAGCAAGATGAGCAGTTCCAGTTCAAGTCAAATAGAAAGGTTGTACTATGCCGCCATTACAAACAGATTACTGCAATTTTGGGCACTGCCTGAATCCGTGCAAAAAAAGGCTGATCTGATGTCCACTGCGGTCATTACCATTAACAAAAATGGCCAAATTGCAGATATTATTGTCGAGCAACGATCAGGTGACCGGGTGTTTGACCAATTTGTAAGTAGAACCATTCGTTCAGCCAACCCGATGCCTGCAATCCCTGCAGCCATGAAGAAACAGCGGGTGGAGATAGGACTTAAATTTAAACCCGGTGGGATTCAATAATTATCACTATAATAACATGCAAAAACATACCATATCTAAATATTTAGTTGCCCTTCTCTTCACCATTGTTTCCCTTGCCAACACTCTACCTCTATGCGCGGCAGAGCGTGTGTATCTTGATATCAGCACAACTGAAACCAGAAAAATTAGAATAGCTGTGCCCTGGTTTCAAAATCAAAACCTCGGAACGCAAAAACAGAGATTAGGTCGAGACGTTGCCGACACGTTGGCAAAGGCATTAAAGTTTCATGGTATTATCTCAATAATACCTACCGCAGAATATGGTGGAGTACAGAATGCAGACTGGTCAGACCTCGGTGCAGATTATGCTGTTTTAGGAAAATACATTTTATCTGCTGGAGCCATAAAATTTGAAATGCGCCTCTATGATGTTGCAGGTAAAGAATCGATTATTGGTAAGACCTTTACCGGCACCATAGGACAAAAGGATAAAATTCTTTTTAAATTTTGTGACAGCATAATTGAAACACTCACAGGAACACCTGGCATTGCAGCAAGCCGAATTGCCTTTGTGAACAGAGAAGACACGGTAAAAGAGGTATATCTCACCGATATCCTCGGGCATAACTTCAGACAGGTTACAAGACACAAACATCTCACCGTCTCCCCGAGATTTGTGCCCAAGAGCAACTTCCTCACGTACTCGTCCTACCACACAGGTAACCAAAACTTATACATAACCGACCTTGGTCAGAGTAAAACAACAAAGGCACTCAGTAGACGTCAAGGGCTCAATCTTGCTCCGGCCTGGTCACCCGATGGGAAATACATGTTGCTTACTCTATCTAAAAATGGTTCTCCCGACTTATATCTGACCGATAATAAAGGCAACATCATTGAACAGGTTACAAGTCGCTCTGGGATCAACGTTTCCCCTACCTGGTCTCCAGATGGCAATTATATTGTCTTTGTTTCAGATCGTAGTGGTAAGCCACAACTGTATATCATGGACTTTAGAACGCGAAAAGTAAAACGTTTAACATTTGAAGGCTCTGAAAATGCCGAACCTTCATGGTCTCCGACTGAAAATCGTATTGTTTATTCCAGTCTACGTGACGGCGTATACCAACTGTTTACCTTAGATCCACTGAAAAACGACTCACCAAAACAAATTACCGATGATCTAAGCCATCATGAATCGCCATCCTGGTCCCCAGATGGTCAGCAAATTATCTTTGCAAAACGTGATGGCAAAAAGAACCAAATATATTGTATAATGAAAAATGGTGCTTATCAGCGTAAGATCTTTACTCTTTCTGGATCACAAACATACCCAAGATGGTCCCGATAAATTTAGGACAAATTTAATACAAATAATAATATGAAAAAATCAGTCTTAAAAATCGCTCTGCTTCTTTCAGCTGCTACATTTTTGGTCAGTTGTGCTTCGCAACAAGATGTCGAAGACCTGCGTTATCAGCTTCGTATCGTGAATAAGAAAATCTCTGACATGAAGTCCGACTCAGTTGATCCTCTACAAAAACGTCAGGCCGCTGCATCAGGTCAGATGGATCTTCTCGAACGGGATATCATGCAATTGAAAAGCCAGCTCGATGAGTCGTATCAACTCAACCAACGACTCCGAGAACAAAACAAGGAACTTGGCGAATCCATTTCCTCTATTGCGCAAAATGAAGCGAGTCAACGCGAAGAAGCAATGCGTAAAATGGAAGAGCAACAAAGAGAGAAAGAAGCTCAACTCACGCAACTGCTCAATCAAAAAATCAGTGAGCAGGAGCAGAGTGTAAAAGCTATTCAACAAGCACGGATCAAAGATGCTGAGCGCCGGGCGAAAGAGGCATCAATTGCTGCTGAACGTGCCCAAAAGAGGTCACGATCGGTCAGCAGTAATGTGGCCAGCAATCAATCAAACATGCAGCATATAAAGGCTACGCAAACAAAGACAAAGCATAGTGTAGTTGCGCCACCAATAGTTCCTACAACCAAGCAGGTTCAAACCAGACCATCCCAAACTGTTGCGCAACCCATTACTGCCGCTGTACAATCAACGGCGCCAAAAACTCCGCCAACACAGACAGCAACAGTTTCAGCAGGTAACGAGTTTTCCGAAGCTCAATCTTTATACGACCGTCAAAAATATAGTCAGGCATACACTATCTTTGACCAAGTGGCCACCACCTCTAGTGCTGCCAACAAGGTTGACGCACGTTATATGATGGGTGAGTGTCTATTTGCTCAAAAAGAATATGATAAGGCTATTATGCAGTATCAGAAAATAATTGCGCAGAACGCCGGTCACAGTAAAGCTCCAGCTGCAATGCTGAAACAGGCTATGGCTTTTGAAAAACTTGCAGACAAGGATACAGCTAAGGTCATTTACAAGAAAGTGCTTAAAAAGCACGGCAGTAGTCCTGAAGCTAAAACAGCCCAAGAAAGGCTCAACAAACTTTAGATCATTCGGTTAACTAATTTGAAACTTCGTCTTGATGAGTTACTGATTGAACTCAACCTTGCTGTAGATATTACCCAGTCCAGGTCTTTGATAGGGGCAGGAGAAGTGTATGTTAATGATGCTATTTCAGATAAAGCTGGTCACCTTCTTGATAGCAACTCAGCAGTACGTTTAAAAGAAAAATGCCCATTTGTGTCTAGAGGGGGGAGTAAACTCGCTGGAGCACTCTCTGTCTTTGATCAATCTGTACAGGATAAGGTTTGCCTTGATATCGGAGCCTCAACCGGAGGGTTCAGTGACTGCTTGCTACAAAATGGTGCAAAAAAGGTATACGCAATTGATGTCGCCTATGGACAACTTGCCTGGAAAATCAGACAGGACCCCAGGGTTCACGTTCTAGAACGATTTAATGCAAGAAAAATAACTACAGCTGATATCGACAATGCCCCTGTAGAACTTGCTGTGATGGATGTATCTTTTATTTCGCTAACAAAAATCCTCCCCGCTCTCTTTGCTGTTTTTCCAGGTGATGTTGCCATCATCGCCTTAATTAAACCACAATTTGAACTTCCAAAAATTGATATTGGTCCTGGCGGGGTTGTTAAAGACCCGCAACTCCACGATAAAGCGATCAATAAAATTAGAACCTTTGTCGAAGAAAATAACCTTAGTGTTAAGAAAGTTATCACTTCACCTATCTTAGGTCCTAAAGGCAACACAGAATTTCTCATCCACATTACCTCAGCCTAACTTTTACTAACTAACTCTAGTCTATATTTTTTTTCTCCCTTTAAGGAGGACTTTTTTAACATGCTCCACAATTCTAATTTCATATCACTTCACCTCGGCGCATGCTTACTCTTCAGTTTGGCTAGTTTTTTTATATCTCCTTATGAGGTACAAAGCGCCAGTACGGATCCAGTTTCAGTGAGGATCATTTTTAGCAACAATATGACCGCCGACTACGAACCATGTGGCTGAAGTTCCAACAAGCTGGGCGGTCTGTCCGGTAAAGCAACAATTATTACAGAACAACGACAATCATCTGATGGATCTTTGCTTCTCCTTGATGCAGGTAAATCTCTTTTCAAGGGAAGTAATAATAACAACAGGCATCCACAACTTGTAAAAGGCATGGGGATAGCTAAGGCATATATGAAGATGGGTTATGACGCGGTCGCCCTAAGTTCAAGTGATGTAATGGCTGGCCAGTTATTTCTCGAACAAACGTTTCAAGAAGGACTACCATGGGTTTCCGCAAATTTGGTAGATAAAAATGGGGTTCTCGTCGCTCAATCCCATCTCATCAAGACCGTTGATTCTATTAAAATTGGAATAATAGGATTAACAGATGAGCTTGCCGTCCATGAAGAGTATTCTACCATTGATTACCAAACTGCCCTTGAAAATGTGCTTCAACCTATTGATGGTCAGTGTGATATGATTATCCTGCTTTCCAATTTTACTGGCGGGGTCAACAAAGAAATTGCCGCAAAATTCCCATCGATCGACCTCATCCTTAGCTCAGACAGGTCACTTGGGAAAATGAGACCTCTTGTTGTCAATAACACCCTCATAACCCAAACCTCGACAAGAGGTAAGTACCTCGGTACTCTTGATATTGAGTGGCATGGTAGGGGGATTTGGTATAACGACAGGCAAATTTCTCTTTCTGAACTAAGAACAAGAGAGAAGACTGTCTCTACACAACTTGATCAACTGAAAGCCAATAAAAGTGAACAAACGGGTAAGAACAAAAAGAAGATTGCACGACTACAGATAAAAAAGCAGCGGCTTGAAAAAGAAATAGAAGTGAGAGACTTACAGGAAGCTAAATTCAGCGGTCAGCCAAATAAACACAGGTTACGTTTTATCCCGGTCCAACCTAAGAAGTCCCCGGAAGACATTGAATCTATTGTACAAGAAATAAAGCGCGGTCTAAAAAACTAACAGTCATAAATTAAGCAGATAGTTTCTGACTACAAACGGTCTTCGTTTGGCACTTCTTTAACACAGAATAATTTAAAAGTAACATCACAGAAAAGAGGCCGATTGATAAATCAACCGGCCTCTTTTTTACTACATACAAGTAAAACGAACTTCTATGATGCTAATTAGCATCCAAAAGCGGTCTGGAGATTAGGTACAGTCTGCTTCTTACGGCTCATCATACCATCAATCCACATGCTGCCACCATCAAGCTTACCTTCGAATGCTTTCTCGATAAGAGCGACATCATCAGACAGTACAACAAGGTCAGTGCCTTCTTTAACAACATCAGTAAGCATTAACAGAACGGTGTGACGACCATCAGCTTTTACTTCTTTCATAGCATTTACGAGATCATCACGAATCGCAGCGACCTGATCAAGAGAAGCAAGTTCAAGCTGACCAACACCAACTTTATTGCCTTTCATATCAAAATCTTTGTAATCGCGGAACAGAAGATCTTTGGCAGGAACGCCAGCAACAGCTGACTTGGCTTTCAACATTTCCATGAAAAGCTCGTCGGTGTCATCAACACCAGCAATAACTTTAAGATCAGCTACTGCAACCTTATCATCTTCAGTACAGGTTGGAGACTTAAAATTCACAGTATCGCTTAGGATCGCAGATAACATACCACCTGCGACATTCTTTGGAATTGCAACACCTGCTTCTTTAAACATCTTGTTAAGAACGGTACCGGTGCAACCTACAGGCTCTGCTCTAAAAAGAATTGGGTTGTTGGTGGTTACGTCACCTATTTTATGATGATCTACAACCGCTACAACCTCAGCTGAATCAAGTCCTGCTGGGCCTTGAGCCAAATCACTAAAATCTACAAGTGCAATTTTTTTACCTGCAGCATCGTTTAAGAACTCAGGAGCTTCAAGTCCGAAACGCTTAAGAACAGTGGTCGACTCTGGATTGAGATCAGCTGCTGCAATTTGCATACAAGCTTTTGCTTCTTGTCCTTGTGCATTACATAATACAGCAAGTGCGATTGCAGATGTTACGGAATCAGTATCAGGGTTTGCGTGTCCAACTACGTGAATAGTCATTAGTGTTCCTCCAAAAAAGTATTAATCTTAAAAAACGAAAAACTACTATATTATCAGTACGAAACTGTTTAATTTTATCGAATTGGCATATCAAAATAGTGTGTTCAAGTGAGTCAGTCAAGTATTAAAAAATATCTTGTATAGGCAGACCAAATTATAGACGTTTAAAATCATAGCTGGAATTTGATTTCTAAGTACCATTGTGATTTTCACCCATTCTTCCGTGACTTTAACATTGGGATATATTATATTACTTCTAGTTCTACATCGGTGTCTAAGTCTTCCAATCTACTCTCCCTCCTATATAATGAGCGAACTTGACGACAGTAAAGAGACGGTCCTTCCCAGGTCACGTGTAACAAAGGGGTCGAACCGGGTTCTGTATCTTTTTATTTTTACGATTTTAGCACTAACCGGTGGATTTTTTTTCTATCAAAAAAATATTCTTCCGCTGCAACAACCCATAGCTCAATCTGAGTCGGGAGCTCAAAGCGGAGAAGACGGTGACACATCTAACCAACAGACAGCAACAACAAACACTTCATCTACTGCAAACTCTGTCACAAGTTCAAACCAACTCAACCAGACGGAGATAGCCGGACCCGCTTCCTCCAGTGAGTCCCTATCCACACATCTATCGACAGGCCAGGAAACTGAGGTCCAGGCCGTCCATGTATCACAAAACACCGACACAACAGAAGACGCACATTACCAAGATTTAATCACCAAATTAAACAACTTTTACTCTCACCTTGATACCCAGCAGTACATGCAGGATTTCAAGCTCTCTGAATCCAGCAAAGACCATTTTTCTAAACTCATCCAAAACCTTATCGACAACCCTCCTGTTGTTACCAGGGAAACAGATGATCTTTTTACCTTGCTCAAGAACACAGCCCACTTTTTCAGAGTCATTGGAAAGAGTAACATTCTCATATTAAAAGGTATTCTGGACAGAGAAAAAGCATCTTTCGAGTCGATTTTACAAGCGTTTTATACATTAACTAATAAACCGGAATATCTTAAAGACGCATATTCGATTTCATTAGATACTGATGCTCTTTATGATTACGCAGGATTTTTTCTCAACACCATGGGAGGAAGACTGTACCTGTTTAGAAGAGACTCAAACTCTCGTATGGCTGTAAGTTACTACGCCATTCTCATCATTGACCGGGCCAATGATTCTGGAGACAGTAGACATGGAATCGATATTCGTCCTGCAGTTGACTCACTTATTGAAGAGATTGAAAATGGTGGGAATAACCTCCAATTGCGAGACACCTATCTCGATACCCTGTATGACTTAAAAGAAAAATATAATTCCTAATCAATTGACAAAATTTCACGCCAAATTTGCTATCTTACTGCAAAATAGATAGACTACTACAGAACATATTTCTTTTGGCGATATTATGGAACTCGATACCTCAATCTACCAACAAGCTCCTTCAAGCACTTCACCTGCTTATATTGGACAAAAATCCAAGGCGGTTTCTACTCAAACAACCGTTGAGGATTCTTCTCCACGCGGACGCGACACCGTAGATATTTCTCAGGCAGGCAAAGATAGAATTGCGGCACGTAAAGAAGCTCCTGGTTCTACTCAACCCCAGGCTTCGAACTCAGTAGAGTTTACGCAAGAAGACCTTGCAACACTTACCAAGCTGAAATCACGTGACGTTGAGGTACGAGCTCATGAACAGGCACATCTTTCTGCAGCCGGCGGCCATGCTACGGGAGGTGCCTCTTTCACATATCAGAAAGGTCCCGACGGCCAATCTTATGCTGTAGGTGGCGAAGTTGGAATTGATTTATCCAGCGAGAATGACCCCAATGCCACCATACAAAAAATGCAGACCATTAAGCGGGCAGCACTTGCTCCTGCCAGTCCATCTTCTACTGATCGACAGGTCGCAGCACAAGCCTCGATCAAGGAGGCTCAAGCAAGACAGGAAATAACTCAAGAGCAGCAGGAACAACTGCTACAAACCTCCCCTGCTTCTGAAGTTAAACCCAAACAGCCAAGCACAAACAGCAACACCGCATCACCTTCAATTAGTGCACTTAAAGCATCTATTGCTTCCTACGAACTGATATCTGCCATGTAACACATCCAGGATAGACTCCTGACGCCATCTGCATATCCATCCAACTTTTAATACTATCGTTATTCCTATGACTCTCTCACACTATAATAGCCGGCTATTTCAGTTTCTAGAAGATTCCCCCACCCCTTTTCATGCAATGGTACTGTTGGAAAAAAATTTCACTGAACATGGCTTTATTAAATTGCACGAAGGTAAACCATGGGATCTTGAAAAAGGAACATCGTATTTTGTATCTAGACAACAAGGTGCAATGATTGCTTTTACTCTAGGGGAAGATGAAAATGACGTCGATGGTTTTCGTATACTAACCGCCCATAGTGACAGCCCCTGTCTCCAAATTAAACCTGTACCTGACATGAGTACCGAGGGATACAGTCAACTCGGGGTAGAGGTGTACGGTGGTAGCCTTCTCGCTCCTTGGTTCGATAGGGATCTAACCCTGGCTGGACGCGTCTGCTGCACATTAAACGACGGGTCTCTTGCGGTTTTTCTCGTTCATTTCAACCGCCCGTTACTCACGATCCCTTCAGTTGCAATCCATCTCAACCGAGAGGCTAACAATTCGCATTCGATCAACAAGCAAAAAGATCTGCCCCCTGTCATTGGTCTGTTAGACGGAAGTGATAAAAACGATATAAAAGACTTACTCAAAAATCACATTGAAAAGGAATTTTCTGGGACCAGCGTTGATCACATACAAGCCTTTGATCTCTTTTGCATCGATACCCAGAAACCATCTCTCTTAGGGCTTAGCGATGATTTCATATCTGCTTCGAGGCTCGACAACCTCCTCAGTGCACATAGTTGTATGACGGCAATGATACAGGCAGATAAATCTAAAAACAACATGTTCTACATTGCCAACCATGAAGAAAATGGGTCAATGTCCGCGGCAGGTGCACAGGGCTCATTTATCAGTTCTGTATTTGAAAGAATTGTGCCGGACGCCGAGAAAAGACATATAGGCTACAGTAATACTTTTCTTATTTCTGTTGATAATGCCCATGCCACACATCCCAATGCTTCGGACACAATGGACCCAGCACACAACATTGAACTCAACAAAGGGGTCGTAATCAAATGTAATGCAAATCAACGCTATACGACCAATAGCCTGAGCTCTTCTATCTATAAAGCGATATGTAGCGCTGCAGGTGTTGAGACGCAGGAATTTGTCATGCGTAGCGACATGCCCTGCGGCTCAACTATTGGACCTCTCACCGCCGCACGCCTTGGGGTTTTAGCCATCGATATTGGAGCTCCCACACTTGGGATGCACTCCATCAGGGAACTCACAGGAAGCATGGATCCTGAAATGTTATACAAAAGCTTGGTTCAATTCTTATCAACCAATGTACACAAACAACTTCTCCATCTGTAAGAGGGAAAGGACTTATTACAAGTTTATCATATATGATTAGAATCAATCACCTGCTCGTTATAGTAACTCTCGTTGTGTTCTCGTTTCAAATTGATGCACGCAATGGACTTGCCAGCCTTCATGGATCTGTCACAAAATACAAAGACAGTGTAGTGAATCAGACCAGCATACAGCGACTGAAAAAATTTGATCATTTGATTAGATATTTCAGTAATTTCTCATACTTTGTGCCTAACCATAAAGTCAGTGCAGATTTTGTGCGTGCTCTTATCCTGGCTGAATCCAGCGCAAACCCTCGAGCCCTTTCTAAAAAAGACGCTTTAGGACTTGGCCAGATACTTGTGACAACTGGTCAGGAAGCTGCTGTGGTTCTCGCAAAATCAAATACACAATTTCGTTATGTACAAAAGAGGACATTACGAAATCTGAAACGAAATGATCTCTTCGACCCTGCAGTAAATATACTCATCACCTGTTACCTTATTGCAAAGTACAACGCAAAATTTGAAGGTAAACTAGATCTGGTCGTTTCTGCTTGGAACGCTGGAGAAAACACCCAATCTCTTAAAAATGGTAAACATGCACCTTATAGAGAAACAGAAGATCTGATCGGCAAGGTTAATGCCTACTATGTCTATCTTCTTCGAAACCGTGTTTTCCCGAGACACAATTAATTATCAAGACTTCGACTTACACCGTAGCTCTATTTAAGTATTTGCCTAATTTGATATACTCATAGCTCCTATCACCTATCTCTTTAATATTGTTTATTTTTGGGAAATTATTTTTTTTAGAAACATGACACTATGCTTCAAATAGCGGATTTTGGTATTTACAAATCTCCATCTGATAAGTAGTATTAAAAAAGAGGTACAATGTAGTAGCTCTTCACCAACTAACTAATTTATTTCAGAGTTTTCGGCAATCCTCTGTAAGCATTCATTTAAGTTTCTTTTCATGCAAAATAACTCACCTGCAGAACACGTGGCGACGCTTTACCGCTTTTGTGCTCAAAGTATGCAATACCCAAATGGCGATTGGTTTAATGACCAATATCGTGAAAGATTATTCCTGCTCCTCACGACATTAGGGGGGGGGGACCAGAGTCTCAAGTTAAAAGAAGCCTTTGACAATAGTACTGACCTGCTGGAAGATCTTCAGGTTGAATATACCAGGCTATTTATCAACGGAGTCCCTCACGTAGCGGCACCTCCTTATGGTTCTATTTACGTAGACAAGTCACTGAGAGGCCAGTATTCGGACAAAATTTTACATTACTACAATAAATCGGGATATGGTTTAAAGGTAGGCGCAGATTTGCCCGACAGCCTGATCCATCAACTGGAATTTCTCTCTTTTATAGTAAAAGAACAAAACCGTGAAGGAGAAATAGAATTTCTAACTCTATTTTTTCTTCCATGGTTTCCCGTATTTGCAACAAGAGTCAAAGAGGAAGCACAGCATCCTTTTTACCGCACTATCATAAGCCTTATTGATTTTTTCACAAAGGAGGAAGAGGAATATGGCGTTTAATCTGACGAGGCGTAAGTTTTTGCAATCAGCCTCACTTGCAGCAGTTGCATTACCTTTATCAGATGTCATAGCATCTGAAACTGGTATTGAACCATCACCCTTTGAACCAAAAGGTACTGTCAAAGACGAAACCGTAGTTGGTGGCGTTTGTGAAATGTGTTTCTGGAGATGCCAACTTGTCGGGAAAAAGCGGGGAGACAGGCTTGTAAAATTGGAAGGAAACCCGAAATCCATTGATAACGGATCTTCCATCTGTGCCAGGGGAAATGCCGGAGTCCAACTCCTGTATGATCCGGATCGTCTTAAATACCCACTCAAAAATGTGGGAGAAAGAGGCAAGCCAAAATGGAAAAGAATCAGCTGGGAAGAAGCTCTTGATGAATGTGGAGCCAAACTAAAGGGCATTGAAGAAAAATATGGTCCCCACGGTATTTCCATGTTCCCTCACGGTTCCAGTGCCAAGTATCCAATGCATTTTTTCGAAAGAACTGTTGGAACCCACAATGTGAGTGAAGCGTCGTTCTTTCAATGTCGTGGTATCAGAGACACCGCGTATCTAGCAACAATCGGAATGGCTCCTGGCGAATTCGTGGACATGCCAAATGCCAAGGTGATTTTTCTCCTTGGAAGCCATATCGGTGAAAACATCCATGTAAGCCACGTTAAAAGATATATTAAAGGTCTCCAAAACGGCGCTAAACTGGTTGTTGTTGATCCTAGATATTCTGCGTCCGCTGCAAAATCTGATATATGGGTTCAAATCAAGCCAGGTACAGATACCGCCTTTCTCCTTGCGATCATGAATTACCTGATTGTAAACGACAAGCATAACGCCGATTTTGTTGATGAATACGGTGATGGCTTTGACGAGTTTAAAGAAGGTATTACTGAGTGGACTCTTGAAAAAGCCGCAAAAGAGTGTGAAATCCCAGCAGAGCAGATCAAGGAAGTAGCCGAATTGCTTGGAGCAAATGCCCCAAGTGTTTCCATCCATCCCGGGCGTCACGTATCCTGGTACGGAAATGATTTCCAGCGTCAGCGCGCTCTTGCCTGTCTCACCGGTGTTCTAGGAGCATTTTTTGTCAAAGGTGGCTGGGTCCCAGCTAAGAATCCTAAAGTGGGAAAAATGAGCTGGGCCAAAAAAGACCATGGAAATGAACATAATTTGAATGTAAACGAAGATGAAGAATTTCTTCATCCGTTCTCACCTCCAGGCACCCCTACTGAGCTCATTCGAGACACGGCTCTTAGCGGTAAACCCTACCCTATTAAAGGTTGTGTTATCTGGGGACAAAATCCTATCCAGACAATTCCTGGCCAGGAAAAGATGAAAGATGTCCTGCGACAAATGGATTTTGTTATGTGTGTAGACGTTATGCCTACAGATATCACAATGTGGGCGGATATTCTTTTACCGGAATCCAGCTATCTGGAGAGATACGACCTCATCAAAACTGGGACGCAATGGGACTTTGCAGACTCACAGCAGCAATTCATTGCCCCTAGAATACCAATGTCTGAACCAATGTTTGAGCGTAAAGATCAGGTGTATATCACCAATGAGCTTGCAAAACGCATGGGTTACGAAAAAGACATTCCGGTGCAATCCAATAAGGAAATGGTTGAGGAAAACCTTAAAGTAGCTGGACTCACCCTCGATCAGATTGTAAAAGAAGGTGGAATACACGTTCAACAGGGTAAAGATCCGTATACCATGCCTGAGGATTTCGAGGTGCTTTTCTATAACGAAGATATCGAAGACGCCGGGTTTGCTGGGATACCGACATATATACCGGTAGAACAACCTCCCAAAGGATTTGCAAGACTCCTTTATGGTCGTGTGCCTGTTCACACCTTTAACCGAACTCAGAACAACGTATGGTTAAACAAATCCATGCCAGATAATCCCGTTTGGATCAACGATGAGGTAGCCAAACAAATTGGCCTACAAGATGGTGATTCAGTTGGTTTTATAAATCAGGACGGTGTTAAATCCCGCACAAATACCACGATTAAAACCACTCCTGGGATCAGAAAAGATGCCGTTTACATGGCACATGGATACGGCTCGTCCAACCCCCTTATGAGCGTTGGTCTTAATGCAGGTGTCGATGACACAAGCCTCATGTCCAAAGTTACCGTAGATCCTGAGACGGGTGCACATGGAATGAGAAATAACTTTATACAACTTATAAAAGATGACAAGATTCTGGCTATTCCTGCCTCTGTCTAACTCAGCTTTAAGGTCCAATTTAGGGAGGATACAATGCAATATGGAATGATTATCGACCTTGAACGATGTGTAGGCTGCCATGCCTGCACCATCGCCTGCAAAGCAGAGTGGGAGGTCCCTGTAGAATTCAATCGTAACTGGGTCTATCGTATGGGCCCAAGTCTCGTTGGAAAAGAGATGGCATCAACATACTACCCTGGTCTCTGTAACCATTGTCAGGAACCGGTATGTGTAGATGAATGCCCTGCTGATACCATTGAGATGACCTTTAAACATGCTAAAACCGGTGAAACAACGACCCTGGAGGTTGCAGCTACCTGGAAGGATCCGTTTGATGGTACAGTGCAAATCGACAAGAGCAGGTGTATAGGCTGTGGTGCATGTGCTGACGCCTGTCCGTACAATGCGCGTTACATCAACCCGGATCAAACGGATGATGTCTCCGATGACGGTAAAGCCGACAAATGCACCTATTGCAAACCTCGAGTCGAGGCAGGCCAGAGCCCTGCCTGTGTGCAAACATGTATCACCGGGGCAAGAATATTTGGCGATCTCGATGATCCAGAGTCAGAAGTCTCCAAATATGTCAAAAAGGGCGCTGTTGGTATTGAAGCTGAAGGTGGCAATTTAGGACCAAATTCAAGATACTACGGTAAGAAAAAGGACATGGAATTACTCATGTCAACCCAGACACCGGAACTGGCCGATATGGGTCAGGTGCGCAGACGCGCAATGCTCGCGTCTCTTGTCAAACCGGCAATGAAAAAGGCAAAAGGTCTTGGCCTTCTCGGTCTCGTTGGAGCCCTTGCTGTAAAAAGCCTTAGCGACGAAACAAATAGCAAATAGAGATTGAAGGTAAAAGCATTACCCCTATGCATTTTATAGGCGACGCGATAATCATTTGTTTGATTATCGCGTTTTTTTTTGTACTATCCGCCTGAAAATATCTCATCATGAGCATAATGTACTGCTCAACGAGCCTGCCTAAACAACAATAGCCACCCAGAGGGGTATATCATGAGTACCGACGACAAAAAAATCATCTATACGATGTACAAAGTCAGCAAATATTATGAAAACAAACCCGTCATAAAGGATATTTCTTTATCCTATTTTTATGGCGCGAAAATTGGTGTCCTCGGATTAAACGGCTCCGGTAAGAGTACACTGCTCAAAATTTTGGCAGGCATCGACACTGAGTTCAATGGAGAAACCCATATCGCCCCTGGACTTCGCGTTGATTATCTTCCCCAGGAGCCAGAACTCGCAGAAGGCAAAACCGTAAGGGAAATTGTCGAAGAGGGCGTGCAGGAGACCGTGGATTTACTCAACGAATTTAATCAGATCAATGATAAATTTGCTGAACCGATGACCGACGACGAGATGCAAGCCCTCATTGAACGTCAGGGCGAGGTTTCCGAACAACTTGAAAATCTTGGAGCCTGGGATCTTGATAGTAGACTCGAAATGGCAATGGACGCGTTGCGCTGTCCTCCGTCTGATTCCATTTGTGATTCACTTTCCGGTGGAGAAAAAAGGAGAGTTGCACTGTGTCGAATTCTTCTCAAACAGCCGGACATTCTTTTATTAGATGAGCCAACGAACCATTTAGATGCTGAATCAGTTGGTTGGCTTGAGCAGCATCTTCAACAATACCCTGGCACTGTTATCGCAGTGACCCATGACAGGTATTTTCTTGATAACGTTGCAGGCTGGATCTTAGAGCTTGATCGCGGCGTGGGAATACCCTGGAAAGGAAATTATTCTTCCTGGCTTGAGCAAAAAGAAAAACGTCTGGCCATGGAAGAGAAAAAGGAATCAGACAGACAACGAACGCTTAAGCGTGAGCTCGAGTGGATAAAGATGAGTCCTAAAGGCAAAAGAAGTAAATCTAAGGCCAGGATCACCTCCTATGAACAACTTCTTGAAAAAGATACCGCAAAACTAGCCAATGATCTGGAAATTTTCATTCCACCCGGGCCAAGGCTTGGCAAGGTCGTCATCGAAGCAGAGCATGTCAAAAAGAGCTTTGGAGACCGTTTACTGGTTGAAGATATGAACTTTAGCCTCCCTGCAGGTGGTATTGTCGGTATTATTGGCGCGAATGGTGCGGGTAAATCAACACTCTTTAAGATGATAACTAAAGCAGAAAAACCAAACGAAGGTACGATTCGTATAGGCGATACTGTTAAACTTGGCTATGTGGACCAGAGCCGGGATACCCTTAATCCGGATCACACTGTCTGGGAGGCCATTTCAGAGGGTCAGGATACGGTTTGGCTCGGAACCCACGAGGTTAACAGTCGTGCCTATGTTGGGAAATTCAACTTTTCAGGTTCAGACCAGCAAAAAAAGGTAGGAATTCTCTCAGGAGGACAACGCAACCGTGTCCACCTTGCTCGGACTCTTAAAGAAGGCGGCAATGTACTACTGCTCGATGAGCCCACCAATGACCTCGATGTAAATACCCTGCGAGCACTGGAAGAGGCTTTAGAAAACTTTGGCGGATGTGCCGTTGTTATCAGCCATGACAGGTGGTTCCTCGACAGAATTGCAACCCACATTCTTGCATTTGAAGGTGACTCTCAGGTCGTTTGGTATGAGGGAAATTATTCTGATTATGAGAAAGACAGAAAGACCCGTCTTGGGAGTGCGGCGGATCAGCCACATAGAATTAAGTATAGAAACTTAACAAGAGATTAAGGTAATTACCTCAACAAAACACCACTCCAACATATCGGGGTGGTGTTCACAACTAAAGCGCCATTAACTGGCTCATGAGGTCCTTAAGGTTGCCCAGGTTTTCTTCAGCAACCAACAGGCCACCATCCCGACTATCAGTTTCAATAAGCAAAGCAACATCATTTAGCCCTTGAATCCCAAGACTTGAAGCCGCGCCTTTTATTGAATGGGCCCCGCCACTAATCTTCGCCGCATCTTTCTGATTCAAACCATCTTCGATGAGACCAATATCTGCTTTTAATGAGTCTTTAAATATTACTAAAAGTTCTTCCAACAACTCAGCATCATCTGCCGCCTGCTCCATGGCAAAGTCTTTATCCCAGTTTAATGCGGTCATAGATGTTCCTTTTTCCGTTAGCCCGAATTTCTCATGACTTTTTGATTTGAAACTCAATTGTTTGTTTTTATAGTTTAAAAATGACTTCCTGAATTAACAGGGTGTTTTTCGTTTCAAATCAAAAAGTTCACCCTTCGGGCCAACAGATTTATCCGCAGCTGCTTCGTTACCGAGCATTTGCAGGTAGCGAAGACTCCGGTAGATTATTACAGCTTCATGCCCGGTGTCTCGACCTGCGAAAAACTTTGTTGGTGAGCAATCCAGGTTAGTGGCAAAATTTTTTATTCACAATACAACTTACATTTAGAAGTATATTACAGAACTTTGCAAAATATCTAGTGTTAATTATATCTACACATCGCTGTGCAAAATAAAACATATTTGACTCACTTTTATTGGCTTGGAAAGCGTGCAATACAATGTTCAGAAAGGGTCTTCTCATGAAGAGATATTTGAGGCAGAAGTGACATGCAGGTGAAAAAGGTTAACTGCTTGGAATTTTGTATCCTTTTCGATTATACCTATCTTGAAAAGATATCAATCTCACCTTCGCGAATAACTACAAGTCGTGATTTTCTCACACCGATGATCGTGGAACAGAGTCCTGCAGTAGTTCCACCACCATCAAGAATATAATCAATTTTGTCCCCAAACATATCTAACACCTCCCCAGCAGTCTTGGCTGGAGGTTTGCCAGAAATATTTGCACTGGTGGCTGTAATAGCATGTCCAAATTTTATGACAATATTTTTAGCTATAGGATGGGGTGAAACTCTAATACCTACGGTTCCAGTACCCGCAGTAATCTTGGTATTAAGGACTTCAGAGGCGGGGAAAACCAAAGTGAGGGGGCCCGGCCAATACTGCTCAATAAGAGGCTGATACACTTCAGGTAGTGAAGAAGTGAGATGATGCAACTGTCCGACATTTTCTATGAGTAACAGTAGTGGTTTATCAACAGGCCTATTTTTAAGTTTAAACAACTTTTCAACAGCAGACCCATTTTCAGGGTCCACAGCCAGGCCGTAATAGGTTTCTGTTGGAAAAGCCACAATACGACCTTGCTGAAGATGTTCTACTGCAAGGTCAATTGAAGTTCCAATCCTGTTCATTTCATGCTCTTTAGTACCTTACTCCAGGAAGCCTGCCATAAAAAACAAGAAGCCTGGAGAAATCCTTGAAATTAATGATTTAAAGTAACCCCTAAAGTACTTATACCCCTCAGGTAAGCGATAGACTCCGAAAGGGTACTGAACTGAGTCCCAGCTTATTTCCAGTTTACCGGGGTTAGAGGTGTATTTTTTTGGCCTTTTCTTCAACTTCAAGAACCAAGTCCTGTCGAAACTTTACAACTTTCTTGGCAAGCTCCTTGTCATATAATGCCAATAACTTCAAAGCAAAAACCCCCGCATTTTTTGCGCCTGGTTTTCCAATTCCCATGGTAGCAACTGGTATACCGGGAGGCATTTGAACAGTGGATAATAGCGAATCCATTCCCCCTAGAGTCGATGCATCAAGAGGCACACCAATTACAGGAAGATCTGTATGAGCGGCTAACACTCCGGCAAGATGAGCTGCCATTCCTGCCCCGGCGATGATAAGCTTGAGGCCTCTCTCGGCTGCGGTTTTTGCGTATTCAGTTGCCCGTTCTGGTGTTCTATGGGCCGAGGCCACCGTCATTTCACAGCACACCCCCATGGATTGCAAAAAATCAGCCGCAACCCTCATAACCGGCAGATCAGTATCACTTCCCATTACAATACCTACTACGGGTACTTTTGCATTGACGCCCACGCTTCCATTACGATTAAGCGCTTTCGCACCAATATCTGTTCGGTGAATGCTATGTGTCCACTGAATAGCCGCGACCCCCTTATATGCCCTGTCAATTGCAACCTGAAGAGTCGTCCCAACCGCAGTAATACCTAGTACTCTACCTCCATTGGTAACAATGCGTCCCCCCTTTTTGACGGTCCCTGCATGAAATACTTCAACACCAGCAATAGCTTCTGCCTTGGTCAAACCATTAATGATTTTTCCGTTTGTATAAGGACCAGGGTATCCACCTGAGGCCATAACCACACAAACAGTAGGTCTTGGATCAATTTTCATCTCGATACGATCCAAGGTGCCATCTATTACTGCCTCAAAAATCTCAACGATATCACTTTTAAGGCGCATGAGTAGTGGCTGTGCTTCAGGATCACCAAACCTGCAATTAAACTCAAGAACTTTAATATCATCACCGTCTATCATTAGCCCGGCGTACAACATACCTTTATAGGGCCTTCCTTCCGCCTCAAGTCCTTTGATTGTGGGCAACATGACCCGTTCCATTACCCAATCGGCAATGGCATCTGTCACGACTGGAGCAGGTGAATAGGCTCCCATTCCACCGGTATTGGGACCTTCGTCATTATCAAAAGCTGCTTTATGATCCTGGGAAGTGGGTAGCGGAAGTACAGTTTTTCCATCGGTAAACGCTATAAACGATGCTTCTTCCCCCGTGAGACAACTTTCAACAACAATTTTATTTCCGGCAGCACCAAATGCCTTATCAGCCATGATCAAATCTACAGCTTCTTTCGCTTCTTTCACCGTTTTAGCGACCACAACGCCCTTGCCAGCAGCAAGCCCATCAGCCTTAACGACAATAGGAGCGCCGCAGGATTCGATATATTTTTTGGCCTTTTTCTTATCCTTGAAGACCTGAAACGATGCAGTGGGGATGTTATATTTTGCTAAGAACTCTTTGGTGAAGACCTTAGAACCTTCAAGAATAGCCGCTCTTTTATTGGGACCAAATATTCTTAAATTGTTTTTTTCAAACTCATCAACTATTCCAGCCACAAGTGAAGATTCCGGACCAACAACGGTAAGGTCAACACCTTCTGCTAGAGCGAATTGTACGAGTTTATCAACATCAGTTACTTCTATGTTTACACATTCAGCCAACTTGCTGATTCCTGCGTTACCAGGTGCACAGTACACCTTTTCCACCTGCTTGCTTTGTTGAATTTTCCATACGAGTGCATGCTCTCGCCCACCAGAACCGACAACAAGAATTTTCATGGTTTACTCCAGAATTTTGTGATTAAATAATAGTGCAAAGTCTATAAATGAAGTTTTGCAAGAGCACTTCAGCATATCTTGCAGATGTATTGATCGTTGACAAATATGGCGTGAAACATTACATGAATGAATAGTCATTCATATTTCGCGGGTTTCTTTTAGATTAAAATTATTGCTCTATTCAAAAATGAAGGCAGACAATAAACATACAAAGATTATTTCAGCTGCAACAAAGGTCTTTGCTAAAAAAGGATTTTTCACAGCAAGAATATCCGATATTGCAAAAGAAGCCAAGGTTGCTGATGGAACTATCTACCTTTATTTTAATAACAAGTACGACATATTATTATCCGTTTTTGAAGAAGAAGTCGGAAAGATAGTAGAGAATACTAAATTCTTAATTGCCAAAGAAGATGATCCCGTGGAAATGCTCAAAGTGTATATCACCCAGCATCTCCTTGCTATGAAGAAGAACCGCTACCTGGCCGAAGTCATTCAAATAGAATTACGACAAACGAATAAAGTAATCAAATCGTACCGTGACAATAAATTTAGTGAATACGTTGCAATAGTGGCAGAGATTATTCAAAAAGGTCAACATGCAAACCGATATAAACCTGAAATCAAACCTGAAATCGCAAAGAGAATTATCTTTGGTGCACTGGACGAAGTTTGTAGAGTGTGGAACGCATCTCTTGAAAGTCATTATACAGTAGAAGAAATCACAGAGCAGGTTATCACCCTTATTCACAACGGGATATTAAAGCCTCAATAAAAAGATATTCTATTTGAGACTCTATCACCGCTTCTCCCTCTACGGGTGGTTACTCGGCATAATTTCAATCACTTCAAATTCTCTTTGTCCACCAGGGGTTATCACAACAACTTCATCTCCAACTTCCTTGGCAAGCATGCTTCTACCGATGGGGGACAGTACAGAGATCGAACCATTCTTAACGTTGGCCTCCTCGGGACCAAGAAGTTGATACACTACCTCTTCATCCGTATCTAAATCAAGAAGCTTAACCACTGTACCAAACACAACTCTATCAGTACTAAGCTTCTCGCAATCAATAACCACCGCTCTAGATAGTTTATCTTTTATCTCAATAATTCGTCCTTCAATATGGCCCTGCCTGTCTTTTGCGGCGTGATACTCGGCATTTTCTTTCAAGTCGCCATGTTCTCTTGCAATTTCAATGGACTTTACAACAACTCCTCGCTCCACACGTTCAAGTTGTTGCAACTCCTTCCTTAATTTCTGGTTACCAGTTATTGACATCGGTACTCGTTCAACCATCAATTCCTCCATAAAAAAAATCCTGAAAGACCCTGACAAAGCCTATAACAGGAAATAAATTCTTAACTTGTATCATATTACTTCACTACGCCATGAAACGCTTTTTGAGCTATCGAGCAAACACCCTGAGGCAAGATATCAAAGATATAAAGTCAACCTGGTTTGCTACCAACTATAGTGCAGTGATAAGGTTAGTCTCTTTTCATCGTAAACATCGCTTGAACTAAAACTGAAGTTGCCTTTTAATAACAAATGAGGGCTCATTTCAAGGAAAATATCAAACAGAGCAGAATAAGCGATATTTTCTTCATCTTCCAGACTAATTCCAGTATCAAAACGAAAATAACTCATTTTGTTTTCTACATCCGTTAAATAACCGAAAAAATCTTTTTTAATCTGAACACCAAACCTGTGTTCGGAGTAGCTATCTGGACTCCAGTAATCACTCACAAAATCATCATCTATATCTTCACTAAAAGCGCTATCAGACCAATTTACGTCTTTATTATCAAGGTACTGATAGCTATAGCGCATGTCAAATTGAAGCGATTCACTAAAAATAGAATACGACGAAAACCAGTAAAAACGTTTTTGCTCGTTATCATCACTGTATAAACTATACCTCAAGTCCCCCCCAAATGTGACACCCAACTCTGTCTCAATGGTTAAACCTGTTTGAACAAACTGTCGATATATTTCTGCCTCTAGGGACTCTAGAGTATCGTCTATCGGCTCTTTTTCAAACAGCACAAACCCGGCCACATAATCATCGAGTTGTCCTTTTAATTCAAAATTATACTGTATCTCACTATCGCTACTATCGTTGAGTTTTTCAGCACCGAGTCCTGTAACCAGCTCATAGTTTCCAGAGAACTCGTAGGTCATTGCCCCACGTATGATGTTTGAGTCAATCTCCCCCTTCCCATCAGAAGTTTCATATTGATTATATGCATAGCTAAACCAGAAGTCCTTATCGAGATCGGGTGTAAACCAGAAAGTAGTACCAAGAGATGTCTTCCTAATATCCACAGAATCTTGCCTTCCTTTTCTTTCTTCGACTATAGTATCAATTGTGTTTGTAGGACGGATTTGTAAAAAATTCCTTTTGATGGACTCCTGAAGCTCAGGAGTGACTTCTCCAACATTAGATATCTCTTCATACACTTGAGCTTCTTTTCTGAATTTTCCTATCCGGCCATAAATAGTTGCGAGATCAACCTTACTCTCAGTTGTCTCTTCTTCTTCGAGCAGTTTTTCATAACTTTTAGCGGCAAAATGGTAATTTTTATTAAAGATAGCTTTACGAGCCAGAAATTCATTTTCAATTAGCCTTTGCCAACTATACTGTTCATAATTATCAGCGACTATCTTCCCTGTCTCGTTACCGATATTACTGACCAAGAACTGAGGTTCCATAAGTTCCGCGATGATTTCAGGATCAGACTCAATGAGTAACATCATCGAACTCCAAAGAGATTGCTGTCGAGTAAGATACTGATAATTTATGCGTTTATCTCTGAATTGATCTGTAAGCTGCTGATACACAGGTGGATCCAGTAACTCTCTATACACAGCAAGAGAATCTTCATATTGTTTGGCCCCCCATAATATTCTCGCGTACAGAACCTCCTCCTCTACTCCAACTAGCCGCTTCCCCGTATTGTCAATTCCTTGATCAGTTCTTGGAAAACACTCAATATATTTTTTCAGTGCGTCCTGATACTGACCTGTTTTTCCAAATATTTCTATCTGCTGCTTGCAAAACCCAATTTCACCTCCGAACCTCTGTCCCAGAATCTCCAAATCATGTTTTGCTGTACCATACAGGCCATTTAATACGGCAAATTTCACTGAAAGATTCCTTAGACGAATGGAGTCATCGGAAATACCGTCAACCAGAGCAAAGTGCTTTGCAGCGCTTTTAAAGAATTGTTTTTCAATTTCCTTTTCAACGACACTGAGTACTCTGGAAAACAAAACAGTATCACCGCGCCTAAGCTTTTGTCCGTAAACACTAGGGACATCAGCCCTCGAATCATTATGCAAAAGCTCTTCATATAAAACAAAAATATCTGCATCGAAACCCTCAGAATTTTCCATCGTTTTAAGGGTTTCTTCAGTCGCGGAATAATTACCATCAGCAAGATATAAGTAACATTTTTCTTTCAGCAGACTCCTTAAAAAGATCCTGTTTCCTGCCATATTTTCACTTATACTTTGCTCAAGTACATTGGCAGCCTCATCAAATTCTTCTTCAAGTCGAAGCAACCTAATGAGTAAAAGTCGTTTTTTGTTTAAAAATTGGGTTCCAGCAACCTGCGATTCCGATGTAACTTTTGGACTATTTAACAAATCCAACCATTTTCTGGCCATCACCAGATCGCGATCGGCAATAGAATTATCGACGAGTTGCAATAGTACGGTATTCTGATACGTCTTTTCATGTAGCAATTGACGCAGTAATTGTTCTGCCCCCCTTGTCTTTCCAGATTTTCGTAGCAGGTCCGCTTTAAGCAGATATAATTGAATAAGATCAGAGCTTGTCGAAGAATTATTAATGGATATATCACATACCCTCAGCCCTTCTTCAAAAATCCCATTTAAAGCAAGCATTGAGATGTGGGCTGTTACCATTTCATGGGGAACTGGATGAGTGGTGGACTCACTACGGTAATTAAAGAGACTCATTTGATCTTCAACGAATCCAAGTCTTCCGGACAATTCAATACATTTTTTACGCAGCAAAACATCATCAGGATTACATTCAAGCGCTTTGTTCAAGGAAGCAAAACTCTGAATTTCTAAGCCAAGCTGCATTTCGTTGTCTGCTCTTATAAGATAGTAACTCTCATCACGTACATTCTCAGGAACCAGCAGCGCATAGTGTTGACTTTTATCGTACTTATGGACAGCATGAAGTAATTGACTAAGATGTAAAGCACTCGTCTCAGACATCACACCATGCTTATACAACACTTCTAGTATATCAATGAGAGGTACATATTTCCTTTGTTTTTCGAGTAACACGGCCATTCGTTCGAAAATGGACCGTCTGTTCGTCCCAATACTATCAAGATCACTCCACAACAGATCTGTCCCTCCATTTTCAACAATGGAAAGAAAATCCGCGGCCAACTGAATCTGCAATTCATTTATTTTGGCTATAACTTCAGGGTCATCTGGTTGTATTGATCGAAGCTGCTCAAGATAACTTAAGGCTTTATCCGGTCTTCTAAGATAGGTAGTTGAAATTTCGGCAGCCAGTAGCAAATATTCTCTTTTATTTTTCGAGTTTTCAATGAGGAACAACAGATGGTCCATGAGGCCGTCATAATTTTCGTCCTCTTTATATCTTTCAATCAACTGCAGACGAAACGCGAGATATTCGGGGTGTAATTTCAAATATCTCTCGAAAATAGCATTCTGTTCCTTCTCCAGACCTTTTTCATCAAAAACAGATGCGGCCTGAAAAAGAACCTTTTCATCAAGAACATCCTCTGCCAGTAGTTTTCTATAAAGCAGCCTGGAGATATCAAACCGCTTTAAAAAAGAGGCGTCTAAGGCATAATTCTGAAGGATTTTTTTATTATCTGGTTGCCGAACAGCGAGTTGCTGCATAAGTGGAAAGGCGAGGTCTTTATGACCTCGGGAGCGTAGACTGTAGGCAAGACCTTCAAGAGCTGCATCCCCAAATGTCCCGGTAGGTGCCTTTTCAAAAATAAGACCAAAATAACGTTCCGCTTCTGTATATTTCTCCTGATGTGCAGCAACCTGACCTGCAACAAGAAGATATTCATTTTTGGTTGGATTTTTTTCCAGAAGCAGTGAAATTATTTTGAATGCAGTCTGATATGACTTTGTTTGGAGAAGAACCTTACAATATTCCCAGTTGGCTTCTTCAATGTTTGGTTTAATTGAAAAAAGCTGTCCATAAACACCAGCTGCCAGTAAATATTGACCTTCTCTTACCAGATTTCTGGCACCATCCCATAATATTTTCCAATCAGGGGACCTAACGGAATCGCGAACTACGGAGATGTCTCTTTCCGGTGCAATTTCTTTTCCATTGGCAAAAGAGGAATGAGAGGTACAGAGAAATACGAAAAAAACGATAGGACTAAAGAATACTACCTTTAACCAAAGTAATGTCTGTTTCCTGGGGGAAATACTAAATAATATATTGTCCATGCATTATGATGAGCACCCTGTTTCACAGACCGTTATCCGCTGTTTAACATTGATTGTAATGATAAACAGCGGTCAGAAGACGGATACATCTTTATAAAGATGTTAACCTACAATTTGTAAAACTCCACAACTTTCTCAACGAGGTACTCCTGCATTTCCACGGTCAATTCAGGATAGATCGGTAGAGCAATTGTAGAATCTGCGGCTTTCTCTGCTTCAGGAAAGCTTACACCATCACAAAGAGTCCCGAGACACTCCTGTTTATGGAGTGGCACCGGATAATACACCTCACAGCCAATATCATTTCTCAGCAGCCAATCTCTTAAGCCATCACGCTTTTCAACACGCAGGATGTACTGATTGTAGATATGCAGGTTTATTTCTCTACCGTCAACACTTGCATCTCCATACACCTGTGTAGGGGGTATGATTTTTCCCGCTTCAATAAGCCCTGATTTTTCAAACAAATTATTATAACTTTTGGCATTAGCACGTCGCTTACTGTGCCATGATTCCAAATATGGCAACTTCACGGTAAGGGTCGCCGCCTGAATCGGATCTAATCTAAAATTTCCACCGACCATTTTATGATAATATTTTGGATACGCTCCATGATTTCTCATCAACACCAGCTTTTCTGCAAAAGCCTTATCCTGGGTCACAACCATTCCGCCATCACCTACGCAACCAAGGTTTTTGCTTGGAAAAAATGAAAAACATCCAGCAAGACCAATAGCCCCAGCTTTTTTGTAGGTAATTAAACCATCGGCTCCAACCTCAGGGTACTCGGCACCTATAGCCTGGGCGGCATCTTCGATAACTGGAATCTGGTATTTGGCAGCAAGCTCCATAATCGACTTCATATCAGCACACTGTCCATAAAGGTGTACTGGAATAATAGCCTTTATAGTCTTTTCAGAATCTGCAGCAAGTATCTCTTCCATTTTTACCGGATCGATATTAAAGCTCACAGGATCTATATCTGCAAAAACAGGAATCGCTCCAAGTCGAAGAATAACTCCCATTGTGGCAAAAAAGGAGTACGGAGTAGTGAGTACCCTATCACCCTGTTTTATATCAAGTGACATAAGCGAAACAAGAAGCGCATCGGTACCACTGGTAACACCTACGCCGTAGGCAGTACCGCAATAATCCGCTATGGAAGTCTCTAAACCTTCCACCTCTGGTCCTTGAATGTAACGAGTGGATCTTACAACTCGGACAACCGCTTCTATAATATCATCTTCAAGGTACTCTAGCTGGGCCTGAAGATCGAGTAAAGGTACTTTCATTGTATTTTATAAGGTTGCATTAGCATGAAGAGATAGGTGAACACCTATCTCGTAATTTAACGTTCTGAGGGCGATGAATTTATAACGATCTTTTCACCGTCAAAGTAATCTACTATATCCGGCATTTCAGCTTCGAGATACTTTTTCATCTTCTTTAGTAGATTAACCTCTATCTGACGGACTCTTTCCCGTGAGATGTCGAAACGATCTGCGATATTTTGGAGGGTCAAAGGCTCATCGGTCAAGAGACGCTTTTCAAGGATCATTTTCTCTTTATCGTTAAGCTTATGCTTTAATATATCAAGAAGTTCCGTGAGTTTAACCTTAATCTCTTTACCGGCAACCGTAGACTCAATCCCTGGACCATTGCTTGGAAGGAAGTTCTTCTGTTCGTCGTCTGAATCTGACCGCACAGGACTTTCGAGGGAAACATCCCAATTGTCCATACGCTGGCCCATCTCAATAACTTCACGTTCTTTTACATTGAGACGTTCAGCAAGTAACTTCGGTTCAGCATTAAAGCCCTGGCTTTCGAGTAACTTACGCTCTTTATTCAGACTGAAAAACAGTTTCCGTTGGGCCTGGGTCGTACCAATTTTCACAAGACGCCAGTTATCCATGATAAACTTCAAGACGTAGGCACGTATCCAGTACGCAGCATAGTAAGAGAATTTAACACCACGATATGGGTCAAATTTCTTAGTAGCCTGCACAAGACCGACATTACCTTCCTGGATCAGATCCATAAAGTTCTGCATCCAGTACTTCTGGAAATCCATCGCAACCTTGACGACAAGGCGCAGGTTTGAACTCACTAAACGATATGCAGCATCCTGATCCCCTTCTTCCCGAAAGCGAATTGCAAGTTCATCGGTTTCTTCACGGGTCAAAAGCTCGTATTGACTAATTTCCTGTAAATACCTGTGAAGGGCTGGATTACTAAGAGCAGGAAGATTACCATCGTCGGCTACAGAAACAAGAGGATTTTCGTACGCCTCTCTTTCAACCACCTTTTCTACGGAACCTTCAGGCTTTATATCAATATTTATTTCTTTATCTATAGTTGTATTTTTACTCATATATTTTTATCTCCGGCAAATATACCCAGAAAAATCTGAAAGATTGTGATATTACTCTACCTGGAATAAAGTGCAATCTTATTGTCATGCAAGATATATGTTGAAATTTAAGAGAGTACATACGTTTTTGTATTATACCATATGTTTTGCATAAAATTATATGTTAATAGTGCGTACTATATGATAAACAGGTTGTCGTTTGTTTTAACATTCCTTTTACAGGCACCCTATAGGTCCCTTAATCCCTCCGACTAACATATGAAAAACATAAGAAATTTTAGTATAATAGCACATATCGACCATGGGAAATCAACCCTAGCTGACAGAATGATTCAGCTGTGTAATATGATTTCTGACCGCGAATTCAAAGATCAAATGCTCGATAGTATGGATATTGAGCGAGAACGTGGTATCACCATTAAGAGCCAGACAATCTGTCTCCCTTACAAGGCTAAAGATGGGAAAGACTATATACTAAATCTTATAGACACTCCTGGGCACGTCGACTTCAGCTACGAAGTGTCGAGGTCTCTCAGCTCCTGTGAAGGTGCCCTTCTCCTCATCGATGCCGCACAGGGTGTAGAAGCTCAGACCCTTGCAAATTTGTACCTTGCAATGGAAAATGATCTCGAAGTAATCCCGGTAATCAACAAAATTGATCTCCCGTCCGCAGACCCGGATAGTGTCGCTCTTCAGATTGAAGAAGATCTTGGCCTGGACAGTGATCATGTACAGTTATGCTCAGCTAAACTTGGAACTGGTGTCGCTGATATCCTGGAAGCCATCGTTAAATACCTGCCACCACCTGAAGGTGACAAATCAGCCCCTCTTCAAGCCCTTATCTTCGATGCCAACTACGATCCTTTCAGAGGCACGATCATATCCGTTCGTATCATCAACGGGACAGTTAAAGCAGGCGACACCCTTCGTTTTATGGCCACTAATCAGGAATATAAGGTTGACGAAGTTGGCTATTTCAAAGTCAAGAGAGAATCTTGTAAAAGTCTTTCAGCTGGAGAAGTTGGCTATATTCTAGCAGGTATTAAAACTGTTGAGGATACAAGACCTGGTGACACTGTTACAACTACGGACAACCCAGCAAAAGAGGCCCTGCCCGGTTTTAAAAATGTTCAGCAGGTTGTGTTCTCCTCACTCTACCCCATCTCTACTGACGACTATGAAGACCTAGCTGCCGCACTGGAAAAACTTAAGCTCAACGATGCCGCCCTCACTTTTGAGAAAGACTCATCTGCTGCTCTTGGATTTGGGTTCCGCTGTGGCTTCCTTGGCCTGCTTCATCTTGAAGTGATCCAGGAACGACTCGAACGAGAATTTGATATTTCCCTTATTCTCACTGTACCATCAGTACAGTATATTTTTGAATTAGCCGATGGAACCGTAAAACAGGTTGATAACCCGGCGCACTATCCAGACCCTTCTCAAATTGCAAAAATCGAAGAACCTTTCATTAAAGCCAGCATCCTCATGCCCGAAAAATATATGGGATCAGTGATGACTCTCTGCATGGAACGTCGAGGGGAAAACACAACCTTCCATTATCCAACCCCCGGGAGAATCGAACTGCAGTGTGAGCTACCACTTGCTGATGTTATTTATGACTTTTATGACAGGCTTAAATCAATAACCCAGGGCTATGGCTCATTTGATTACGAAATGCTCGATTACCGCAAAAGTGACCTCGTTAAACTTGACATTCTCGTTAATGGTGAAAATGTAGACGCCCTTTCTCAGCTTGTCCATAGAAAGAATTCCAGAGCCAGAGGCCTTCATGCCTGCGAAATGTTAAAAGAAGAGATACCAAGACAGATGTTTAAAATTGCCATTCAGGCTGCAATCGGTGGATCTTTCATTGCAAGAACTAATATTTCCGCATTAAGAAAAGATGTAACCGCCAAGTGTTACGGGGGAGATATCTCAAGAAAACGTAAGCTTTTGGAAAAACAAAAAGCCGGTAAAAAACGGATGAAAACAGTTGGGAATGTAGACATCCCTCAGACGGCTTTCCTCGCTGTCTTAAAATCTGAACAGTAGCAAACAATTGACCGAGGTGATATTTATGAAGACAAAAATACTGATATTTCTGTCCTTGTTCGTACTTTTTCTCACTTCCTGCAGTACGGTTCAGGTAAGTCAGGATTATGACAATACATATAATTTCACCACGGCCAAATCCTACAATTGGAACACAGAACTACAGCACCCAATGGAGGGTATCTTAAAAGACGACGAACTCCTCGCAGACAGGTTTTTCTCTGCAATTGACACGACTCTCAAAGCTCAGGGATTTTCACTCTCCGAAAGCCCTGATTTTCTCGTCTCCTGGACATATACAGTTACCAGCCGATTGCAAGCGGACACCATCCAACCGGCCATAGGTGTAGGGTACGGAAGGTACGGAAGGTACGGAGGCTTCGGCCTTCAATCAGGAACATCGATTCGTCAGTACGACCGTGGGCAACTCACCATTAATATACACGATAGTTCCACCAGGCGACTCATTTGGAAAGGAAACGGAACAAGAGAGGTGTTCACCCATAACAGCCCTGAACAGTTAACTAAAAATGTTTTCGATATGGTCCAGTCAACTCTGGCCCAATTCCCCCCAACCAATTAACCCGTTCACGTTTCAAAAGGCACACCATGCTTCAAAAGTTCTCAAAATACATTCTCCAACTCTTTGGTTGGAGTGCTGTTTCAGAGCATAAGCAATACCCAAAATGTATTCTTATTGGTGCGCCTCACACAAGCAACTGGGATTTCCCCCTCACCCTACTCGCATTTTGGGCACTTGGTGTACATTTTTCCTGGGTTGCCAAACATACATTATTCGTTGGCCCATTCGGTTATATTTTCAGGAAAATGGGAGGTATACCTATTGACCGGAGTGTTCGCACTGGATTTTTAAAAAGTATGATCCAATCATTTAATGAAAATGACGATCTCATTCTTGCCATTGCTCCGGAAGGAACTAGAAGGAAAACAGATCACTGGAAAGCTGGTTTTTATACCATTGCAATTCAGGCTAATGTCGACATATGCCTTGCCTATGTAGACTATCCGAGTAAAACAATTGGTCTTGGTCCCCTACTGAGACCAAGCGGTGATGTCAAAAGCGATTTTGACGCAATCCGTGATTTTTATAAAGATAAGACTGGCAAATTCCCAGGCAATCAAAGTACTGTTACACTCCGCGATAGAGAAGCTGCAATCCTGCAAAGGGAGATTAACAGGTCAAACACAGCTCCATCTTCTTCAAAAAAATAGCATGTCACTGACTAGAGAAAGCCATACCACCAAGCAGGTCACATTCCTCTGCGATTGTTGATCTGATATAATCTATACTATTATTTCATTGCCCACTCGGATCTCATTTACCAAAAGCCCGCAAACCTAGTCCAGCTAGCACCAGCACAAGACCTATCAATGTCGATGTATAGATTTCCTCTCCAACCAGATAGTGGATTAAAAATAGAGAAATAATCGGCGAAATAAATATTAGATTTGCAATTTTCGCAGTGCTATCTGTCAGTTTCATAGCATTGAGCCAGAGCACAAAGGCAACTCCCATTTCAAAGACTCCAACATAGGCAGCCCCCCAGAAACCCTGTACCGGAATAAAAGAAAAACCTTCAGTGACCCAGAGGTATATAAATACCATGGGAATAGCGAAAAAAAAGTTCAGAAACAACCCGAGCACAGGATCTCTGCTATCCTTTGTGTTTAGCACCCAATAGAGCGCCCAGATAATAGTTGAGAAAAGTGCATACCCTATCCCTATAGGATCATCTAGCTCCAGGCTGAACACCCTCCCTTTTGTAGCAATGACCAGAACACCTGCGTAGCTCGTTAAAATAGCCAACCATTGTCCACCTGTTACCTGCTGTTTTAAAAAAGGAATAGACAAGAGAGTTAAACTTAATGCCCAGGTATAATTTATTATCTGGGCCTGTTGCGCAGGCAACATATCATACGCTTTGAAGAGGACAAGATAATAGGCAAAGGGATTTAAAAATCCAAATCCAATACTGAGATATACATCTCGACGAGTAAACAGCTGTAATTGCCTGATCTTACCCTGAAACAAGACTATAATAAAGAGTACAAATAGAGAAACAAGAGAGGAAAAAAACAGAAACTGCGTAGGGGTGATATAAGACAGGGTGATCTTACTTGCACTGGCGACGGTTGACCACAGCCCAACTGTCGCCAGCGCATAGATATAAGCCTTAGTCTGCTTTTTCATGCGAGTAGAAAAGGCGATAAAAATAGATTATTCAATTCTCATCACCATCCATTGTCATATTAAGACGATTATCCCATGCATGGGGAATCAATTTTTATTACGTGTTTACAGACACCTGCCAAGGTGTTCTGTCAAAGTATTCGTTAAACGAAGAGCCGCTTCCAAACAACATAAAGCAGGAAAGTTATAAAAACAAATAGGGAGGACAATTACTTCACCTCACGGTCGGCGATTCTTGCGTTGTGAATAACCCCATTTTTCCAATCAAACACTCAATAATAGTGACGGACCACTAAAAAACTATTTTATTATTGAAACTGACCTGTGATAACCGTACAATTATTTCAACGTACTTGTAATTTCACCCATTTTATATTCTTTCTCCAAGGTATACAAAATGCTAGACCCACAACCTGACAAACCAAAATTTCTAAAACCGCACCTTCATTTTAATACCAGTTACCTAAAAATTGGTGATGATTACACCACGGACAAAATTGCGGTGACAGAGCTGGTAAAGGCAAATAGTATCCTGGCTACTTTTGAGAATTTTGAAGCCTATTCCCAAAAAGGCTACGAGAAGGTGCCGCTCGAACCTGGAGAAAATGCAAGTTTTGCCGAAGACGGTGAATCCATAATTGCGTCTATTGCTGGATACCCAAAAATTTTAAAAACAAGGGCCAAAGGTATTAGTGGAATGCTCACTATCATTTCCATTGAGCCTGTGATTATCGTATCGCCTGATAATATGAAAGCGGTAGTTTCTCTCCACCCTCCAGTAGAAAACGCACCTCCATTCTCTGAATCTCTACTACTAGAGCTTATCGAAGAACGTGGTATAACCTATGGCATAGACGATGCGGCCATTAAAAAAATCAAAAAGATCTTCGCTGACAAAGAATTAGAGTTTAACAAAGTTACCTTTGCAACAGGTAAATCCCTGGGGAAAAGCTTTGATTCACACCTTCGTTTTGACATGGAAATTGGTCCTATTGCAGGAACTCTTCTGGAAAATGGTTCTATAGATTTCAGAGACAGAAGGGTCATGGTTGCTGTGAACGCGGGCCAATGCATTGCCACAAAGATCCCGGCGATTCATGGTGATCCCGGTATAAATATTTTTGGCGAAGAGACTCCTGCCAGAACACCTATAGACATAAAGGTTCGGCCACTCAATGACGCTAGATTCCTCTCAGAATCAAACGAGGTTATTGCAACAAAAGCGGGTGTCCTGTCCATTGTAAATAATAATGTGATCAAAGTTCTCTCCCACCAGATCATCCCTGGTGATATCGACTACGAGACAGGCAATGTAGATTCCATGAACTGTGTCACAATTGACGGTTCCGTACAACCTGGCTTTAAAGTCAATACCGCTGGTGACCTCAAAATCCGTGGAGGTATAATGTCCGCATCAATCACCTGTGATGCTAATCTAGTAATTGGGGGAGGCATTACCGGTAAAAATAGCAAGATCACTGCATCAGGCGATTGCGACATTAACTTTATAGAGCAAGGAACTGTCTCCTGCGGCGGTCTTTGTGTTATTCGTAAACAATCATATTACAGTGAAGTAATTGCTGATGGAGATATACGCACTAAACCTGAATCTAAAATCATGGGTGGATGTCTGGTTTCCGGAGGCAGTGTCACTCTCTTTGATGTAGGCGCTGAAGAGTCGGTCCCTTCGATCATTGCAGCGGGTGTTGTTGCTGCGAGACTAACCAAATATAATGAATTCAAAAAAAGCATCGTTGAGCAGGAGGAAGCAATAGTTGACTGGCTCCAGCGTTACAAAGGCAGTTCAACTTCCAAAAAAATTAAAAAGATGGAACAGGAACTGGCAGAAATAAAACTACAACGCCTCCGCGTAAATTTAATACCGGGTACAGGTATCTATTCAAGGGTTGCCGGTCCAGATCATGAGATAGATGCAAAAAATGAAGATTACAAAGCCGACGGGGGAATTCCAATTGAGCAGGTTACCATTGATGTGCACGGAGCAATATTTAAAGGTAGTGAGATTCGTATTGGCAATAGAAACCTAAAACTCGAAAAAACGGTTACCAACCGCCAATTCAAACTCCACCCGAATGGAAAGCGGATTATCGCGGTTCCTCTTAAAAAAAATTAACCGGCTAAATGCTCAAACTACTAAAGATGAACGATAAACATTTACCTCTTAATGCGGTTCAGTAATGGCTTAACTCTATCGAGGCGATGACCATGCTTTGCCTTCAACCAATAGCCCCAGAATCCAAAATAGTGTAGCAAAGAGAGCGTGCAGAGACACCGCCCCCCTGGCCCCCCTCTCAGATTTCCAATAGGTACGATTTTCCCGAATACTGAAATTTTGAGGAGCCTTGCCATCTCATAGCCGGTAAGATCAAAGCGGGAATTAAAAGATCTTTTCATTCGTTGATTCTCTCTCGTAAATGTCTTAAAAAACAACGTAATCGGAGCAAAGGCATAAATCGCAACTGCCCCTCAGGACGATCCCACAATGGAACAAAACCCTTAGTAAATTCATCTTTGGGTTTTTTCTGACCATGGAAGTCATCCAGATGGTGCTGATTTCTGATCCGAAAAATTTCTTCAGTTTTGGGAAAAGCCAGCTTATTTACGAGCATGGCATTAATCCACGGTCTGTAATCATTAAGAGAATGGTTCAGCATCGCAGCAGCTGCACCAAAACGTTGCGCTGAATCATATATCCCCTTTTGCAAAGGCTCAAAGTAACTATCTTGTACGAGCTCTGCCTTGCCAATGGCATCATCCGTTTGCCTAAACACCAACTCATAGCCATCGTCTTTTAACCTGTAGCCATTTAAGGTCGGATAAGGTGCCCGGCACGCTTCCTCAAAGATATCACGAGCATAAAAAAGTGTTGAGCCAGCAAGATCAAACTTATCTCTATCGTACATTATACCTTCAACACTATTTTTATCGCTGGTGGCATATGGAATACCGCGCGTGGCTCCAAATAGATATCCATGGCATTTAGGCTTGTCTTCCCGGTGTGCTATTGCTTCAAACAGAAACCGTTGAATTGAGCCAAGCCAACCGATATCAACTATTGCCACATCCTTATGGTCAAAAAAACCCACATCTTCAAAATATCTCAGCATTGCAAGATTGGAATCTTGGCTTTGCGCCCTGACCTCCGTCTGAAAACCAGAATCTTCCAGCATTGCTTCAAGTTTTCTGCTGTTCTCAGGATCATAGCCATCATGTATATGACTGAGACAAGTTTCTTCAGTTAAACCGAATTGTTCTAAAATCACATGAAACTTAGCAGATTCGAGACTAAAGATCCTACAGACATCTCTGAAATCACGGTTCCCGGTAGGTAAAAAAGCAATATCGGCTTTGGTTTTCGTCAACCCGTTAAATGCACACGAGGCACCGGCCAGAGCCATCCTGCTCACATAGAGATATTCAATCTCAGGCAGTCCACCTTGGGGATAGAGGGCTGGCATCGCCTGCTCCCAATACCTCTTAAATGTCCATCCTTCGCGGGACAGGAAGAAGACCTTGGTGAGATTCTTTTCTTTGCAGAGTTCCGCAATTCTTTGGACAAAAAGACCTATCATCGGGCCGATAAAATTATACCCTTCAATATAAAGTGGAGATTGCTCAGTATTTTCTCCTTCATGGGGGGCCATCAACTGTTGCAGGACACGTCCCCGCCAAAATGGTTTGCCATCACTGTAAGTGTAATACCGCTTAATAATCGACTTCCGCTGGTCTTCTCTTGGGTCGTGAATAATCAGTGCTTCAATACCAGACTCAGCTGCACGCATACCATCAGAAAAGCCATTATCCCCAATATGAAGCCAGTCTTTAAATTCAATGCCATACTTTTCTGCAACAAGTGGATACGCTTTGCCTGAGGCTTTTGCTAAAAAAGTATCTGCAGAAGAGATAACATCCTCCACAAGATCAAGAATACCAGCGTGTGCCACCAGCTTTTTCAAATGACTTGCAGGCAAATATATATCGGAAATTATAAAGATGCGCTTGCCAGCTGCCGCCAGCTCTTTTAGCCAATGAACAAGTTCTTGTCTCGGAACAAGCATACTATTTTCCATGAAGATCTCGTACTCGGTAACCCTTTCAAGAAGTTTGGCGCCGTCGACATTCCCAAAGATTTGAGTAAGCAGCTCCTCCATATATTTGGGATAACATGCTTCATGATCATCAAAACTCTCTCCCGCTTCTGCCCTGTGAGCACGCTCAATATCGTCGCGCATATCCTGTACTTTCTTCCAGCCTACAGTACAGTTATACTCTTTTGACAGCTCAGCGATAAACCGTGCAACGGGTAGTTTGACAAGATCCGGATCATGAATTCGACGGATAAGGAGAGTATCAAAAAGATCAAAGGTTACAGTCGTTTTTGTTTTGGCAGCGACTCTACCCTTTTCAATAAGGCTGTTAAGCGAATAGTATGTTTGAAAATCCATAGTTTTGAATATTTTTGATATATAAATGATCGAGCTGAACCTACTTGAACCTTTTTCCTACCCATACCTTCAGGCTCGATAATAGCATTTTAGCAGCAGGTACCACCCCCATAGCACTTACAGGAGTGAGTTGAGTGCGCACTTCGTGTAATTCATTGCCCAGTTCAACCAATCGCTCAGCGCCAGCTTTCGCATACATCCGATACGCGGCAGGTATTTTTTCTGCAGTGTATTTTGAAATGAGATCCTGATCCTGTTCACGGCCCAAAATTGCAGCTTCCCCTAAGGTGTTTCCATCATGAATCCGGTAATAAAGCAACTTGTCATTTTCCATGTAATGTACACCCTCAGGGTACATCAGCATCATCCTGAAAATATAATCATAATCGTGGAGGTATCTCAGTGAACAAAATTTTCCAATGGCAGCGGCGGCACTTGCTGTCATAAAAAGATTTGAAGTGGTAACCATGAAGTTGCCTTTTAAAAAAGCGGCATAGACATCATCTATTTCTTTAAAGTAATCTCGATTCTTCTGGTGCCAGATATTCCAACCAAATGCAGGATCATGAAACTCTTTACCACTATCTGAAATAGGAATAACATCGGTGATCACGCACTCGCTCTTATGTATCTTTTGAAATTCCAGCATTTTCTCAAACCTATCTTTGGTATACACATCATCTGAATTAAGGATTGCGACAAACTCCCCTTTAACCAGAGAAAGACCTCTATTGATAGTGTTGAATGCATCCTGATTTTCCTGATAGTAATAAGAAATCCTTGGGTCATCATACCTTTGAACAATCTCACCAGTTCGATCAGTCGAACCATCGTTGATAACAATCAGCTCCAAATCTTCAATCGTCTGCCCGAGAACACTGTCTACGGCAGCTCCAATAAATTTTTCGTGATTGTATGCCGGTATAATGACCGATATAAGTGGAGAATGGGATTTCTCAGATGACATCAATACCCCCAAATAAATAAAGCCTGGGTCGTACCCCGGCTTAATCTCAATGTTAGTGTGAAAAGTTTATCTTGGTAAAATGATGGCGCTATCAGTCACCATCGGTGAACCATGCTTACTAATGAAAACTCTTTCTCAAGTCAAGGTTTTGTTCAGCCCGTATTTCTCATCACTAAAGTTTTTTTGCTGATCAAGACACGGAGCACTCGACTGTACTTTTGTACCTCAAGTGTTCAGTAACGATGCAGCAGCGGAAAAATCTTGTGACCCGGAGGGTGAGCTTTTCGATATGAGGCGAAATACACACTGCTTTTGAGTCCATTGGATTTACCCTGTGAAATTGGATTTTTAGGCTATATATCGAAAGGTTCATGAGAAATGCGGGCTAGGTACGGGATCACTCTGCAATTATCACAAGGCCTACTCTTTATCCCTTAAACCTTCAGGATCAAGTAAGGTTATTCGCTTACCATTGACCTCTATCAGCCCTTCATCGTTCATTTTTGAAAAAATTCTCGACAACGTTTCCGGGATGGTCCCGAGAAGACTTGCCAGTTGTCCTTTTGAAATATCCAGTTCCACAAAATCTAGATTTCCCTGTTCTTCACTCAGATAAACAAGGTAACTCGCCAGTCGTGCGGGCACTTCTTTGAGGGAAAGATTTTCAATTTGCGTCGCAAATTTCCTCAGTCGAAACGAGAGTACAGCGAGCATATTCAAGGCAAGTGATGGGTTGGCCTCAACAAGAAGGACAAATTTATCACGTGGGAAAAAAATAGCTTTTGTTTTTACCAGAGCCTCCGCTGTTGCAGGAAACGGTCTTCCGTTAAAGACAGGCACTTCACCGAAAGGTTCACCTCCACCAAAGATATGAAGGATATGTTCCTTCCCAGCAAAGGACACTTTTGATATTTTAACCCTTCCCTCTCCGACGACATAGAAGCCAATACCGTTATCTCCTTCAAAAAAGATATTCTCCCCTTTCCCATAATTTTTAATTACCGCAATCTCTGCAAGTGCATCGATTTGTTCGGTAGGTAAACCATCGAAGAGAATACTTGCCTCAATTATTTCTTTTTTAGTCATAAGTTTCCAACGTAACTGGTGTTTGGCTGCGATTTAATGGTGAAAAGTTGATTTTCTGAAGTTTGTTCGTTCAAAACCTTTTATAAACATACAGTTCTTAAGCGACAATTGATCATCCTTAGTAAAGGGTAACAATTTTTCCCAGCATTTGACACCACTGAATATACATTTTCCATTTCAGAACCGTGTAAAACGCCTAACCCGGATTTTTCACCAACAAAGTTTTTCGCAGGTCGAGACACTGGGCATGAAGCTGTAATAATCTACCGGAGTCTTCGCTACCTGCAAATGCTCGGTAACGAAGCAGCTGCGGATAAATCTGTTGGCCCGAAGGGTGAACTTTTTGATTTGAAACGAAAAAAACCCTGTTAATTAAGGAAGTCGTTTTTAAACTATAAAAACAAACAATTGAGTTTCAAATCAAAAAGTCATGAGAAATTCGGGCTAATCTTTCAACATCAACTCAATAGGTCAATTGCCAAAAAGGAATTCCAGATGTAAATAGCGGGTAAACCAAACAACGATCAAGAGGGGCAATGAACGAAAAAAGAAAAATAATCCATATTGATATGGATGCATTTTTTGCAAGTGTGGAACAGAGAGACAACCCTGATTTCAGAGGTCGCCCCCTCGTGGTCGGAGGGCGACCAGAAAGTCGCGGAGTGGTTGCAGCATGTTCCTATGAAGCGCGCAAGTTTGGTATTCATTCCGCCATGCCCTGTTCAAAAGCTGCCAGACTATGTAACAATCTCATTTTCACAAGGCCCCGTATGGAGAGATACAAAGAAGTCTCCCTACAAATCATGGCCATTTTCAGACAGTACACCGAGATAATAGAACCATTGTCTCTTGATGAAGCGTTTCTTGACGTCACGACAAATTCCATAGAGCAACCCTCCGCCACAATTATCGCAAATACAATAAGAGAAGACATTTATAATCAGCTTGGCCTGACCAGCTCTGCAGGAGTTTCATTTAATAAGTTTATCGCTAAAGTGGCTTCAGATGTGAATAAACCTAATGGTATTAAGGTGGTACCTCCTGAAATCGCCGTCGAATTCATTGCTAAACTTCCTATTGGACGATTTTATGGCGTCGGTAAAGTCACTGAACAGAAAATGTTCAAACTTGGCATACAAAAAGGGGCTGATCTACTAAAATACAATGAAGACGCCCTCACCTTCCACTTTGGTAAAGCTGGGACTTTCCTCTACAACATTGTACGAGGCAATGACGAAAGGGCTGTAGAACCGAGACGAGATCGAAAATCCATAGGCAGCGAAACAACACTTTCGATCGACACCAATGATCTACTTGAAATCAACGCAATCCTTGCAACTATTGCAGGTAATGTTGGATCATCGCTCGTTAGGAAGAAATGCGGTGGCTACACCCTCACACTCAAAATCAGGTATCATGATTTTATTACAATTTCACGATCACACACCTCAAAATCAGCGATGTATAATTCAACAGATATACAAAATTTGGTTCCTCGCCTACTTTTGTCCTGCAATGCTGGGGACAAAAAGATTCGCCTTTTAGGTTTATCAGTTTCTAAACTGGTGGAAGAACAGTCTGGCCCTAAACAATTACCACTTCCTTTTATACCAATGATAAGACCGTCCAAATAATTTTTGCATACTTTCTACATATCAATTTATACTGACTGAGACCAGCTTGAATTAAAAGATTATTATGATTACCCTCTGTCCACGTATTCTCTAACGTAACTTATTCATATTTCACCATACAGATATTCATGAAAGACCTTATATACTCCATTGCAAATATTTTCAGATATGCAGGTAAATTCTTCACTATCATCAGAAACACTTTTTTCAACCTGCTGTTTTTATTTCTTATGATAATCGTCGCATTCTCCTTTTTTTCATCGCGCACAAAGCCTGAGGTTGCGGTGAACAGTAACAGTATCCTACGCCTTGATTTATACGGCAATATTGTTGAAGAACGAAAGATGCTCAGCTCAATTGAAAAAATTCTAGAAGACCCTATTTTCGGACAATCCAGGCAGCAGGAAACTGTTCTTCAAGACATTTTGGATGTCATAGACAAGAGTACATCTGACGACCAAGTTAAAGTTATTCTCCTCAACCTTAAACAGATGGGACGAGCAGGTATCAACCAGCTCGAAACAATAGGAAAGGCCTTAAATACATTCAAAAAAACTGGCAAAAAGGTCATTGCAACTGAAGATTATTACACCCAGACTCAATACTTTCTCGCCTCCTATGCAAACACTGTTGTTCTCAACCCAATGGGGGGGGTTGATATCCATGGCCTTGGGGTATATAGACTCTATTTCAAAGACGCCCTCGACAGTCTTAAAATCAATTATAATATCTTTAAAGTTGGAACCTATAAGTCAGCACTGGAGCCTTTCACACGAACAGACATGTCAGCTCAAGACCAACAACAAAATGAAGTCTGGCTCTCAAAACTCTGGCAGAGTTTTAGCACTACCGTAACCAAGAACCGCAATATAAGCTCATTCCAGCTCCGCAGCTATACAGACAACATCGCTGAAGAATTGGCCAAAGCGGGTGGCAATACGGCTCAATTAGCACTCAACACAGGACTTGTTGATAGGGTGCTGACACGCACTCAAATAAACGAGCATCTCAAAACCCTTGCTCATACGACTGGCGAGAAACTACCAATCACGACTACCAAAAAATATCTCGAAACATTGACCCCATCCTATACCCCCGATGGAACAGGCAGTCAAAATATCGGCGTGATTATAGCTGAAGGTAATATTCTCCCGGGAAAACAGCCCACCGGGTTCATCGGAGGAGATTCACTCTCTGAGCTCATTGATAAAGCGAGAACAGATGACAATATCAAGGCACTCGTTCTTCGTATTAACAGTGGTGGTGGTTCAGCTTTTGCATCAGAAATAATCAGGCAGTCACTCATTGAGTATAAGAAAACGAAAAAACCTCTCGTGGTATCCATGGGGTCTGTTGCAGCTTCCGGAGGCTACTGGATAGCTGCTGATGCCGATGAAATATGGGCCTCAAAAACAACGATAACCGGTTCAATTGGTATATTTGGAGCTATACCCACCTTTGAAAAAAGCTTGGAGTCTCTGGGCATTTACAGTGACGGTATAGGCACAACACCACTCGCATCCGGGCTGGATATCACTAGATCTCTGTCTCAACCCATTAAGGATTCGATCCAACAAACCATTGAATACAATTACGGCCAATTTCTCAACATCGTCTCCAACGGACGCAACATTGGTATCGACAGTGTGGCTAAAATAGCCGAAGGCAGGGTGTACGATGGGGTAACCGCAAAGGAACTCGGTCTTGTTGACAATCTGGGCTCTCTTGAAGATGTAATACAATCCACCGCAAAACTCGCAGGACTGACAGACTACAGTGCCAGGTACATTCAGCCCCCAAGCACAGTCAAGGATCAGTTGCTCCAATATCTTACAGAAGGCCTGGGACCTCTAAGTACAACACTCGATACACGGCTGGTAACAAGGATTAGAGAAATGGTGTCTTCTCAACTCGATGCGTTTCTGACATTGGATGATCCTGCAGGAGTGTATGCTATTTGTGAAATCAGTCCATATCTACGATAGATATGGGATGTGGAATACATGGGAAAGTAACAATATCTCAGTCTGATAAAAAGTGGATTTCGCTTACCTGTCGGGTATAAGTTCCTCGAAGGTCTCTCTTGGTTCGCTATCTGGTGCTAACTTTAAGTGATTGATGTTAATAAGACTCTCAGTTTTCTTGTTTTTTTATGACAGGTTTTCTGGAGTAAGGCACTCAACTACTCCTGGAGGCTTAATGAGAGAGTATCCATCGAAAAGTGGACCCACTTCCAGTCACTGTCCAAAATTTTATAACCGACCTTAAAACCATCCCCATCTGAATCAGGCTTTGACCAGCGCGGAATAACACTGATTTTATAGTAATTATCTCTTTCTGAAAAAATTGCCCTGTATACTTTTGATTCATCACAAAAGAGTTCAGAAACTTTTGACAAACTAAACCCCTGGGCCGACAGCTCATCAATCTCACCTTTAAAAACGGACCGACCATCCGCAAGCTGGCAAACAAATCCTGAAATCCTGATGCGACGAAATTTTCTCGCTCGTCGCCCGAAAATAGATTCAACCTGCTTATCTTTATTTTTCCGCATATCTGTTTCGTGAGAAAGATTCTTATAATTTATATAATAATATTAGGGTACAACGGTGATACTTACTGTAAATTTACCGTGAATAGATCAACAAGGCAATTGCTTATTCTTCAAAGTAGTACAAAACCTCAGATAAAATTTGTATGTCTCATCAATTAATTACTGATTCAGTAACACCAGCTCTAATAACAGCTTCTATAACCTTTGTATTCTGTAGATATTGGGCCGCAAGTGAACTCACCTCACCGACGGTTATACTATTAATGTCATCAACAATGGTGGTGGGCCAGATGAGCTGCTCGGGATGACTACCAGATATCGACAATACGGAATAAAGCCAATACTGGTTCGTCTTAACATTTTCAAGTACAGAGGTCATTACAGGTTGTTTTGCACGGTCTAATTCTTCATCCGTTACACCACCCTGAGCAACCTGAGTTGCGAGTTTTTTAAGCTCTCCCACGAGAAAATCCTCCTTTCCTTTTTCGACACCCACCTCCACCTGCAAGTATCCATAGTTATGGTGAATTTTACTTCCATAGCTCGACACCTTTGGCGAATAACTCGCTCCAAGTTTTTCCCGTACTATTTTTCGTATCCTATCTTCAAGAATGGCGGACAAAAGACTCAGACGTCTTGTTCGACTGATGTCCCAAAAATCATCTGTTGGCCACGTCAAAATGATGGTCGATTTTTGTATTTCAGATGACACATTGAGATCAAGACGACGACCTTCAGGAAAAATGATGGTTTCATCTAGAATCCGTGCAGGAGGTTTTTTCAGTTTGATGCCACCTAAATATGTATTGAGAATACCCACTACATTTCCTTCATCAAAATCACCAACCACCGATATTTCAAGGTCTTCAATAGCAAATATTTTTTTTACCCAGATCTGCATTTCATCAAAGGTAAAGGCACTAAGCTGGTCCCAGGATGGGAACCCATAATGACGGTTGTACCCGGCAAGAAAAGGCTGAACTTTTCTGAGCACAGCTCCATCAATCTCACTATCGAGTTTTTTACTCATGAGTTCAAGTCTGCGCATAACCTTGTTAAAGGCAATCTTATCAAAACCCGGGTCAAGTAGCATTACCTGAAGGAGCTGGGCTAATAGATCAACATCACCAGATAACGCAGATCCAGACCAGGAACTCGACGCCCTACCTATTTGAAACGATAGCTCTACAGAACTTCCTGCAAACACCGAATCCAGAGCTGAAACACTGAGCTGATTTGTGCCGGACAGGTTAACGACATCACCTGCGACAACAGCCATTCCAGGTTTGCTTTCAGCCTGTTCTCCTTTACCAAAATTGGCAGATATTCGAATTTTATTTTTTTCAAAATCTGTTTTTTTGAGGTTAATAACAAGACCATTGCCAAGAACATAACGAACCACACCCAACTCTGGGTATGATGATTTTTCCTTTATCAGAACGGAACCTGAATATGTTTTTAGATACGGAAAGACAATCTCTTTCTGAACTTTTCTTTTTACTATTTTTGTTTTAGCAATTGAGTTGTAAAGGTTTATAATTTGATCCTCGCCCTCACCTGCAAGTTTTGTATTCCCGGTTACAGAGATAAGACGGCTGGGATTATCCCAGATTATCTTAAATCCTTCATTGATATCTTCTACGGTGATTTCCCGAAGCATTGGGGTATATAAATCCCATTCCTGTGAGGGTGACATATAGACATCACCGTCTACCAAATGATCCACTATTCGTTTAGCTATGATGCGGGAATGCAATGATGATTCTGTTTGTACATTCTTTTCTAATTCCGCATAGATTTCATCCCTGGCCCTTGTTACTTCTTTTTCCGTAAAACCGTAGATCCGCGCTGTTTCAAGTTTATGGTGTAGCTCCTCGAGTGTTTGTCTCCACGATTTTTCATCTGTTATGGCATAAATCGACCCGTATCCAATCCGCCTGGCCAATTGCCCAGATGAATACCTTGCCGCGGCATATGGTTGCTCTGAATTTTCTTCCGCCTGCTGCAATCTATAGCTGATAATGAGGTCACCTATAATCTTTACAATCTCATCTTTTTCATCGAGTGCCGTAGGCGTTTTAGGAGTCACATTCCAAAGTGTTTCTATAGACACATTGGTTTTACCAAGCTCTGGTTCGTACCTGTAAAACACGTCCAATCCACTGTGCTCAAGGATGCCAAAATCGGGTTTTTTACGCTTTGTGGGATAGCTTTTTAATGCGCTAAAATATGTAGCAATGATGTCCTGGGTTGACTCAACCTCTAGATCTCCTACCAACACGAGCACCATATTATCAGGACGATACCAGCTATCGTAATACTCTTTTAACAGATCGTGGTTAGCAGTTTTAAGTACAGACTCTTTACCTATTGGCATGCGTAAAGGATACCTGGTTCCTTTAAAGGCGAACTCTGTATAGGCAAGGTGATTTCTATGGGAAATCGAATCTCTTGACCTTTTTTCGGAAAAAATAACCCCCCGTTCACGATCGATCTCAGAATCGAGCAACAAGGCACCTGATGCGTAATCAGCAAGGACCTGACACCCGATCCCCAACTCGTCTTTTGTTCCATTAGGTAAAATAAGATGGTAAACGGTCTTCTCAAAACCGGTATACGCATTGATATCTCCGCCAAAGTCCATCCCTATGGATTGAAAATAGTCAATGAGTGTTCCCGGTGGAAAATGAGTGGAACCATTAAACATCATATGTTCAAGAAAATGTGCAACACCCTGTTGTTCATCAGTTTCCTCCATGGATCCAGCAAAAACTGAAAGGAAAGCAGCAACTCTATTTTCTGGTTCATGATTTTCTTTAATAATGTACCTGAGTCCATTGGGTAAAACGCCCCGAACAATTGATGGATCTGGCTCGAGGTCACTTAACTGATATGGCCATTGAATCGTAGCTACAACATCCGGCTGAGTTACGACTTTTGCCAGAACATAAAACGGTGTAGTTAGACAGAATATGAAACAAAGCAAGGCAATACGGTAGGGATACGATACGTTTTTATACATGAGCCACACATAACATTTATTTGTTTTCGCTGATCATCTCTCAACGCTGAATTTTCACACTCTGATACTATAGGATGCTAAGATCAAAAATCATCAACCTGATTTTTTTTTATTTGAGTACCCTGGCGTTTCATACAATTCCTCCAATGATTACAAAAATCGCTTTGTTTCCACAATGGAGTGTTGTAGAAGTATACGATTTTGTGCAACCATAATGAAAAATCAATTTTGTTGAACGATACATCAATATTTTTCATAATTATTTTTTACATTTCTATAATATATTAGTCAGATGAGACCAAAACATAAGCTGGAATATGCTCTTTTGCGGAGTGTTATTTTCTTTCTCAACCTGTTACCAGTTCAGGCCATTCTTTTTCTATGTACCACAATTGGATATATTGCCTGGGTTGTTTTCCCTTTCCGCCTAAAGGTTGCATATAAAAATCTCAGTACAGTCTTTCCAGAACTCGACCACAGCGCAAAACTGCGTCTCATGAGAAAAGTGTATCTCCAATTCACAAGAACCTTTGGCCTTGTATTTATTTTACACAGAAAAAGTTTACTTACTCTCATTGAAAACGCCGAAATTTCAGGCCTTGAAGAAGTCGAAAACGCTTTAGAAGATGGCAAAGGAGTTATTCTTACAACAATACATGCAAGCTGGTTTGAGGCATATTTTGCATGGTTCAATATAAAGAACCTTCCCACAAGCCTTATTTACCAAAAACAGAGCAACCCGCTTTCAGACGAGTTTTTTGTCCGCCAAAGAAGCAGGTACGGTACAAGTCTTGAACATTTGAGCAGTTACGATGGGATGCATGCCTATCAAAAAGCACTGACTGATAATAGAATTCTCATTGTAAGTCTCGATCAGAGTTACAGTCACCGTGGGACTGTAATCCCATTTTTTGACACCCCCGTCGCCTGTGCTAAAGGCGCTCCCATTCTTCACCTGCGTACAGGGGCACCAGTTTTCACCAGTGTCTACTATATGGATAAGGGAAAACTACACATAGATTTTGCAAAAATTGATCTCCCCACCTACGAAGAAACCAACGAGGAGACAATTAAAGACATTGCGACGAGGTCGATCCAGCTCTACGAACCATTTATACGTAAATACCCGGAGCAATGGTTTAGTCTATTCCACCGCCTCTGGGGGAAAAAAGATTATCCAGCCGTAAAAAGGTCCTTTAAGCAGATTTTCTTTTAATTTCCCTTCATACTCTCTTTAGTCTGTATTATGATGCACGACGACTTGTATATTTCAATTCAATTCTAAATCAATTGCAGAAACCTGCGATGGCATTTACGCCGATTCGCTTCCTATAGCTAACAACATTCGATGACAAATAAAGAAATACTCCTCCGTCTGTACAACATACTTAAACCCTATCAAACCAAACTTATCATTGCTATGATAGCCATGATATTTGTAGCTTGTTTTACAGGTGTCCAAACATACATGGTGAAGACCCTTCTTGATAAAATTTTTATTGAGAAAAATACCCATTACCTCAAACTACTTCCCCTTGTTCTCATTTCGATATTCTTCTTAAAGGGTATATTTTATTACATATATTCAATGTTGCTCGAATTAGTCGGCCAATCCGTCATTAGAGATTTCCGTATTACTATTTTTAAACATATCCACAAACAGTCACTTTCCTTTTTCAATGAGATGCCGACTGGGACTCTCATGTCCAGGATCATATCTGATGTCGCCCTGTTACAGCAGGCGGTTTCTAAGGCCCTTATTGGATCTGTCCGTGACTTTTTTCAGGTAGTTATCTTGCTTGGAGTTGTATTTGCCATGAACTGGCGCCTGGCTATGATCACCTTTATAGTTCTTCCATTTTCCGCTTTTTTCATTGTAAAGTTCGGCCGTCAATTCAGGAAATTATCGACATCTACCCAGGAGGAAGTCGCCCACGTCTCAAATATCCTTCACGAAACAATCACCGGCAACAGAATCGTAAAGGCCTTCACCAAAGAAGAGTACGAAGGAAGGCGCTTTACAAATCAGGTGATGGGCCTTTTTACTCTGACTATGAAGGATGCTAAGTATCGTTGTCTTCAGCATCCTATGATGGAATTCATCGGAGGCTTTGCCATTGCTATCGTTATCTGGTTCGGAGGACGGGAAGTACTGAACGACACCATGACACCTGGTGCCTTTTTTGCTTTTTTAACGGCCTTAATCGCCGCTTACGAACCGATTAAGGGTGTTACCAGCGTTAACTCCACCATTCAGCAAGGTTTAGCTGCCGCATCGAGAGTTTTCCAGATATTGGACGTTGAGCCGGAGATACAAGATAAAAAAGGCGCCTTAGCTCTCAAACCCTTTACAGCCAAAATCGAATTTAGAGAGCTCAATTACCAATACGACAACGAAACACACGTACTTAAAGATATCAATCTTATCGTTCCTGCAGGCCAGGCCCTTGCCATTGTTGGGCCAAGTGGTGGTGGTAAAACAACTCTTACCAATCTCATCCCGCGCTTTCTTGATTTAAAAGAAGGGGCAATACTCATTGATGGTAAAGACATTCGTGATGTCACTGTGGCATCACTTAGAGATCAGATCGCAATGGTCACCCAGCAGACCATTCTTTTTAATGACACTGTTCGAAATAACATCTCTTACAGCAATCAGAACGCACCAATAGAAGAAGTATATAGTGCTGCCAGGGCTGCCCACGCTTTTGATTTTATAGAGAGTCTACCCAATGGTTTTGATACAATAATCGGTGAAGGTGGGGCGCGATTATCCGGTGGCCAGCGCCAAAGAATATCCATTGCAAGGGCGATATTAAAGGATTCTCCGATTCTCATCCTTGATGAGGCAACGTCAGCCCTTGATACCGAGTCAGAAAGAGAGGTGCAAAAAGCACTTGAGAACCTGATGAAAAATCGTACCACTTTCGTCATCGCTCATAGGCTCTCGACTATCAAAAATGCAGACCGAATTGTTGTCGTTAAATCTGGAAGAATCGTGGAGGAAGGAACCCACGAAAGCCTTATCGCACTGGGTGGGGAATATGAAATGCTCTACAATATGCAATTCAAATAAGAACGCTACACATTGATGAATACTGCAAAAATTACCAGCAACATAGAATCAGTAGGTCTTTACAGCCTCATAGCGTCCTGCTTTTTTATTCCATTCTCATCTTCACTTATGGGTGCGACTTCAATCCTTGCTCTCATCTGTTGGGTGATCTCAGGGAAAATCTCAATACTCCCAAAACTCATAGTCACAAATAAACTCGTCTTTTTAGCTGCAGCTCTCTTTACCCTGATGATTGCAGGACTATTCTATAGTCCCGCCGAAACAAAAGATGCACTTTCATCGTTAAAGAAATATAGAGAACTCCTGCTCTTTATAATGGCTATTTCCTACCTGAAAGGAAAAGAGGATAAAGCGGCACTTGCCGAAAAATGTTTTGTCGCCGGCTCGATCCTTTTGTTATCTATTTCTTATGCAATGTATTTTGGATTAATTCCCACAGAAAAATATGGTTACTCCACAGTTTATCACATAACCCATAGCTTTTTTATGGCAACACTCGCCTTCTGGGCTTTGCAGAGGCTTATCAATAGTCCTGGGTTTCGTTTCTTCTGGACTATTCTCCTCACTACAACAAGTATAAATTTGTTTTACATCGCCCCTGGAAGAACTGGAATGTTTGTCTCTATTGCCCTAGTTATTCTCACTGTATTCCAACATTTATCTCTTAAAAAATCCATCTTGGGGCTATTACTCTGCATCTTTACGCTAGGCGCTGCTTTTTACACTTCTCATAATTTCTCATCCAGGATGTGTGAAGCCATGGGTGAAATTCAAAATTATCAGCCCGGAGTGTCAAGAACCTCACTTGGGATGCGCTTTGACTGGTGGCACAATAGCGTCACACTCATTAAAGAAAAACCGCTTTTAGGACATGGAACAGGATCTTTTGAATCAGCTCAAGCTACGCTGATTCGTGGAACGAAGACTATGAAATCAGATAATCCCCACAATGAGTTTTTGTTAATAGGGGTGCAGGTTGGTTTAGTTGGGGTCGGTCTTTATATTGCTCTTCTAGGTGGGTTATTTATCGCGTCCTTTAAAAAGGAGAGGCCAGCAAACTACCTATTGCAAGGTGTGGTAGTTGCAATGTTCTGCGGATGTTTAATGAATTCTTTTCTCTTCGACTCCCACCCGGGGCACTTTTTTGCCATTATGTCAGCTGTCCTTCTTTCGACTCAGACAAAAGATCATACGCAACGCAAATAGAGCTGAAATTCCGTGTTCTCTCCCGGCACGCTGGATACAAACAGCTTTCCCCCATGTTCTTCTACGATCTTGAGTGAAAGCGCCAAACCGAGTCCAGTACCACTACTTTTCGTTGTAAAATATGGGTCAAATATTTTTTTCTGATGTGCTACCTCTATTCCACATCCATTATCGCTAACAGACAACACGAGACCATCACCATCATGCCTTAGGGTAATTTTTAATATTTTTTCTCCACTCATTTCCTCCATGGCCTGCAAAGAATTGAGCAGTATATTTAAAAGCACCTGACTTATTTTATCCTTGTCAACTGACACCTTCGGCAGATATTCTTCTATCCTTTGTTCAACTCGTACCCCATAACTTATAAGATCTGGTTCAAGAAGTAAGAGTGTTTTTTCTACAATTTCTTTGGCAGAGCAGGATTCCAAGTGAAGACTACCCGGTTTAGCATAGTCAAGAAGCTCACCAATACTTCTATTGAGTCGCTCAACTTCCCGTACCAGCGTGTTCGCAGTCTCTTCGCCATCATTTTCTGGACCAAGTTTTGACTTTAAGAGTAACGCGAGGCCTTTTATTGAACTCATTGGATTGCGAAGTTCATGAGCCACACCAGCTGCCATTTTGCCGATAACAGCCAGCCTCTCACTTCGATGCAACTCTTCCTCAAGATGTTTAACTTCAGTTAAATCTCTCAAAAGCATCACCTCGCCCCCTGCCCCCGCCTTTGCACCAGCAACAGGAACAACGTTTACACCAAGTGTATATTCTTTTAGGGTAAGCTCAACACTTTGAGAAATTCTATTGTTAAATACAGAACTAGAGCCGACCCTCTGCCCGAGCATTTCTGAAAGGACATCTGGCATGCAATCTTCAGGTACTCTACCTCTTATATCAGATGGTACCAAACCGGTCATGGATTCCGCCGCATCATTGATCACCTGAATAGCACCCTTCTCGTCAGTTGCAATAAGTCCAATCGGAAGTGAAGAAACAAGAACTTCGTTGAATTCTCGCATTCTCCCAAGCTTTTTCTCAGATCCTTTGAGTCCGCGCAGTGTGAAAAACGAGAGAGTGCCTCCCAGACCAATCAATAGAATAGCAACGAGTTCCAGGACAATCTGAATAAATTGTCGCCGCAGGGGCGCTGAAACTTCTGATAAATCAAGTTGCACAAGATAGATCGGGGCTAAGGCATCAACCCTACGCATATCAGACTGAAATGATTCAAAGTTATCTGAGTGACGCAACCTCCAGCCAGCCATTCTCCCATGTGCGTTTTTCTGACCATTACGAAATACACTAGGCGGAATATATCTAGTTGCAATTACGGCTTTGCCCTCTATTTTTTTGTTGTTTTTTATTATCTTTGTTCGCAAAAGAGGCTTTGCATCAGTATCAAGTTCTTTAATGAGCGACACAAGTTCAACATCCACAACACCTTGAACCAATGGGTCAGTTCCAGTGGAGAGAAGAATATTACCTTTATTGTCAACAATTACTATGGAATCAACACCCGGTTGCTCAACAGCTAATTCCATTGCTGGCTGGATATGTGTTTCCCATTGTTCATAGTCTGAAGATCTCATCATAGTGGAACGCACGGAGTCATGGGCTGCACTATTTATAAAACGTACAAGAGTTAGTCCTTTTTGCTCCAATACATTAGTGATTAATTTTTTTTCCCGCTCATAGTTACTCACCGCAAAAAAAGCGACAACAAGTAACAGTAGAATACAGGCACTACCAAGAATCCAGGGAGAAAATCCCAGTAGTTTTAACCGCCATTTTTCACTCTTTGTCTTCATCATTTACCAGCACCTGGTCATCACTTTTTACTATTTTCTCTAAAATGACTTTTGAAATCATATAAGTGGGGACAACTCCTTCAACTCCCATAGGTCCTGAGGCAAGGGTTTGCCCGCTGACCATCGGATTATCAGATGCATAGTACGCGTATCGTATCTTCATGGTTTCAGGAATATGTCCTTGAATAATAGCAGCACTAATGGCCCTCTGATAGTGACCGCCTTCCATTTCAAGTCCCACAGCTCTCCAACTTGAGGAATGAAAGCGCTCCAGAACATCTCTATTTTGTAAGGAAGTCCCGAGCACAGTGACCATGGGTCCCACGAAAACCTCCACATCTTCTGGGAAATCACTTCGTCTCAAATCGTTATCCACAATATAGTTGTGTGCAGTACCTTCCAGAACAAATGCAGTGGCCAGCATTAAATCGCCTTTTTTGCCTGGCAAGACTCCAGCTTTGCCCATAATCGATACCGATTTAAAATTACAAGTTAGTACATTTTCACCTACAACCATAGGGGTTAATAATTCATCCATTATGTCGTACGCCTGGGTGCCAAAGGCATAGTCAATTACTATAACAACAGGTTGATTCTGTTTAATATATGAGTAATTAACGTTAAGGGCTGGGTGCAGGCTATCTGTATCAATTTTTTCAAGATCTATGATATTTACATCGATGGTTGAGCCAGAAAAATCATCTAAAAAGAGATATCCGTGATCCTTAGCATAGTTTACAACAAGCTCATCACGCTCACGCAACTGCATGACCATTTCATAGATATCCGGCTCTATCTTCTCCCCATCTTTTTGCAGCGCCCCTGCCCCAAACAGTAAATTTCTCATTGAATGCATATTAGCACTTACTATATGAAGCGGCCTCTTGGCTAAACCGAGTTCTGTTAATTTTTCTTTCAAATTTCTTGACCAGAGTGAAGCATATTTCTGATGATCTATCATCTCCTTTAATGATGGTGTGAAATATACTGTCAGTTCATTCTTGCCATTACTTTGCTCTAAAATAACCCTCTTTCCAATACCGTAAATAATCTTGAAAAGGCCGTTGTTCGTATCATACTCAACTCGACTTTTTTCAAGATAGTCGTAGGTGGCACGGGTTTCTTTGTACGTCCGACCGAGAATAATTGAAAGATTCCAAATGGCCTGTTCAAGCTCTTCGGTGTTTAAATCTCGGTCTTCACCTACCAGTCTTTCAAGATCGACCCACTCCGTGCTTAGCCCTTCCACCCTATTACACACCTGTCGATGTATCTTTTGAGCTTCAATATTGAGAAACGTGATGTGGGTGAGAATGTCATATATCTCACTTTTGCCAGTAGTGATCACAAAACAGATTTCGCTGTCAGATACAGCATAGCAAGCCCTTCTTCGTTTGTGCGGGGATATTTTTTCAAAGGAGGTTTCCTGGAAGTCCTCCTGGGCTGTGAGAATAAGACGATTACAGTTTTCAATTCCTTTGGGCATACGGTCAATGACATATTCTAAGCCTTTTAACTCCGAGACACGAGAGTCACTCATTGACCCATAGATTTCCGAACTCAACTGTTTGAGAGCGTCAGCAAGCTGTTCTCCTACCTTCCCCGACGGCTTGTACGCTCCCTGTAATGTAAGAGCATCTGCCAGTATCTTAAAGGTGCTAATCGCGTGTCTTGCCTTTTGGGACTTTGACAATTCCTGCATTATTTCTCCATAAAGTATTCTTGAAAGCATCGAAACCTTTATCTAGTGTCTGTCCATAGATGAGAGATTTTTCTCTAAATCGAGGCGCTCGATGAATTTAACCACAGGCATATAGTTGATATCTCGGAGTCTCGTGCCTCGCTTACCGGAGGATTAAATTTTGAGAGCAACGACGAGTTAGGGAAAAAGGGCCATTTATGGACAGACACTATCTAGCTCAGCTTCAATATAATATAGATACGAATTCTGCTGTATTAATAATACTTGATAAAAGAATAAAATGCGAAAAGCTGCTCTACCCTCGGTTAACGGGATATAGAGAGGGTCTCAGTTCAGTACCCAAGTGCCTCGAAGGTCTCTCTGAGTCCACTATCTAGTGTTAGCTTCAGGTTATTAATGTCAAAAAAACACTCTCCGTTTTCTTGTTTTTTTTACGGCAGAATTTTATCAGTAAGGCACTAAACAATAATACCTTGAGTTTTGAAGTGGAACTTTGGCGGAGAAGAAAAAACTGTGGGAGTAGGGAGGGAAAAAACATTTTCCCACAGTACATATTACGAGGGAAGAAAACGCTGAAGAGCAGCTATGAGCTCGTCTCGTCCCTGTCCGGTTTTTGCTGAAAAAAGCACGCGATCTTCTAACTTAATCCCATGGCCCTTGTCAAGGATCTGTGCATTTTTGCCTCTGGCGCTCCCGGAGAGTTTATCAATTTTAGTGTACACAGGCAAACATGGAATAGACTTGTCCCTCAACCATTCCAGCAACTGCGTATCCTGTGCCTTTGCCTCATGTCTGATATCGATGATCACCACAACACATTTCAGGGTAGCCCGGTTTTCCAGATAAGAAGAGATGAGCCCCTGCCACGCATCCTTCATCCCTTTGGGCACCTTGGCATAACCATAGCCAGGTAAATCAACAAGGTGAAACTGGTTACCAACCTGGAAATAATTAAGGCCCTGGGTCTTTCCTGGCCTGGCACTCACCTTCACCAGCGCCTTCCTGGCGATAAGCTTATTCATGAGACTTGATTTGCCGACGTTGGATTTTCCGGCAAAAGCAATTTCGGGCATTCCTTCTTCGGGTAACTGCTTGAGACTATGAACACTCAGAAGAAAATCTATTTTTGAAAAATCCATTGTGTATTCCTTACTAAAAAGGCGAGTCAAAACAAGCTTCCAACCTGTTCAAATGGGTACAGAGTTGGAAGCATATCTATCAATGAGCTAATAATTACGAAATGATTTTATTGAGAGCGTATTCAATAATGCCCTCAGCACCTACTTTTTTCAACTTCGGCACCAAAGTTCGCACCACATCTTCAGAAACAACCGTCTCAACGGAATACCAGTCTTTATTATAAAGACTGGCTACAGTGGGAGCATTGAGAGAGGGTAAGAGGCTTACAAGTGCTTCCATGTTCTCACTGGCAACATTCATCTTCAGGGCAACGATTCTATCAGCATTCAAAGAGCCTTGGAGCATAAGTGAGATGTTCTCAATCTTCTCACGCTTCCATGGATCATTCCACGCCTCTTTATTTGCAATAAATTGAGTGTTGGATTCCATTAGCTCATAAATTACCCGCAGGCCATGGGCGCGAATAGTTGACTCAGTTTCGGTAACTTCAACTATTGCATCAGCAAGACCGGAAACGACTTTTGCTTCGGTGGCACCCCAGGAAAATTCGATATCAACATTGATGTTTTTTTCTTCGAAAAAACGTTTGGTAACACCTACAAGTTCCGTTGATATTTTTTTCCCTTCCAGATCTTCAAGACAGGTGATATCAGAATCTCCGGCAACTGCGACAACCCACCGAGTCGGCCGGTTACTTACCTTAGAGTACACGAGATCACAAACCAATACAGTGTCTGATCTGTTTTCCATGGTCCAATCTTTACCGGTAATGCCCGCATCCAGCATTCCACTTTCCACATACCTTGACATTTCCTGGGGACGACAGATTGAACAATCGAGCTCATCATCATCAATCTTTGGGAAATAATTTCTTGCAGCAGGTTTTATACGCCAACCGGCTTTTTCAAAAAGGGCTATGGTTGCTTTTTCGAGACTACCCTTTGGTAATCCTAATTTCAGTTGATTCATTACTGTTCTCCTATACTTAATTGTCACAACAGTGACACACTGTATTTATCCTAAATCTTGCATGCACAAAGTACAGAAAAATGATTTATCATTGCAAAACAACATGTTGTATTCATAATAATCACTTTAGAAACTCATCTTTCCATGAGTACAATTTTTCTGTTCTTTGCTACCCTTCGGGATTAACAATTCCACCGAATCTGCTTTGTTATTGAAGCTTTGAAGTATATTTATACGTCTTCAGCTTCACTGCCTCGCATTTCCGGCGGACTAGTCAATTGCAAAATTTAGGTATATTATTATTTTCCGTAAACCTGAGCTGGGTCAAACACTTTCTCACCTCGGATGAGAAGTTTTTCTCCATCAACTACTCTATAAAAACAGGTGCGATGCCCGGTATGACATGCAGCTCCACCAATCTGTTCTACCTTATAAACAACAGTATCATCATCGCAATCGACAAGAATCTCATGGATTTTTTGAATATGCCCCGAGGACTCACCTTTCAGCCACAGCTTAGAACGCGAACGGCTCCAGTAATGCGCCTTTCCTGACGCAAGGGTCTCTTCCCAGGCCAGCTTGTTAATATACGCCAGCATAAGAACTTCATTTGTTTGATAATCCTGAACAATTGCCGGAACGAGTCCATCTTCGGACTTACTAAAATCTAATGATACCATTGTCGTCTCAATCTTAATTTTTATGAACTGAAAATAAGGATGATAAGTAGAGTAGAATCGCATTTACTGTAGTAAAAGGAAACATCCCTCAAAACAAGACTAATCTCTGCGGAAGAATCTATTTAAAAGTCGTCTAAATTAGACAGGTATTGCGTCTTTGTCAAGCAACTCTCGCATTTTTGCACTTTTACGTGCTATTAGCTTGCATAAACCCCATCAGCCTCTATATTATGTCGCGATTATATATATTGGGGTCAGTTTAGCGCCTTACTCCAAAAATTCTGTCATAACAAACAAGAAAGTTGGAGACTCATTTAAGAGTCATAGTCCTCCATCCCGCTTTTAGTACATATTTTATATATTTTAGATTAACACAAATAAAGGAGTTGCCTTATGACCAAGCCACAAGACACTGATACCATCGTCGTTGCCGTTACCGGAAGCTTAGATAATGGTGAGATTTTTTACACCGTCGAAAAAGATGCTCCCATAAGCCATAGAATCGGTGATAACAGCCTTCCCCCCACCCTGGAAGAAGCGATCCGCAACATGAGTGTTGGCGACCAGCAAAAAGTTCGGGTTCCGCCAGAAGAAGGCTTTGGCCCCCGACAAAAAGATCTGGTGCAAACCATAGACAACCCTGAAATGATCAAAAGACTACAACCAAAACCTGGAATGATTATTTCCTTAAAAACAGAGAAAGACGGAGAAAAGCATGAGGTACCTGCAACAGTTGTCGAGGTTGACGGCACCAAAGTAACGGTTGATTACAATCACCCGCTGGCAGGCCACCACTTAACGTACAGGGTCGAACTTCTTGATGTGCAAAAGAGTAACGAGTAACACACGCCCTATCCTCTCAAGACTTCAAATAGCCATTCTTTTAGAGCACAGCTCTTAGAATGGTTGTTTCAGTTCCCCGCACCACAGCGTTTCACTTGATCAGATCCTTTCTCCTGGTATTACCAAGGCATTTCTTGATGGTACTTCATTAAACACAATTCACGTTTTCCAAAAGCGATTTTCCACCTGAACGCCCCTGGCACTAATTTTTTTTAGTAAAAACTCCTGTACATCCGATTGGCCGTATGTATAGACTTATATAGTCAAAGGTAATAATAATCATAGTAGGAGTGTTTTATGGAAATTGAAGACGACGAAATACTGGCAGGATTTATAGAAGAATCACTTGAACATTTAGCTGATATAGAAACTGATCTTCTCACCATCGAGGACGCTGGTGCTGACATTGATGAGGATCTTGTTAACAAAGTTTTCAGGGCGGCACACTCCATTAAGGGCGGTGCTGGTTTCATGGGGCTTACTGCAATTCAGGGACTGTCCCATTCGGCAGAGAATGTTCTTGGAATGATTCGCAGTAAAAAGCTGATACCGACCCCTGAGATTGTGAATGTTCTTCTCATGGCTTCTGATCAACTACAACATATGATTGAGGATGTACACAACAGCAATGACGTTGATATATCTTCCCATGTCAATCCACTTGATGCAATTGCCGACGGTACTTTTTCTCAACCACCCGTTGAACCAGTACAGGAGCCACCAACTGAACCTGACGGTGAGACTCCCAACATCGTCGAAAGCGAAACTGTTGCTGAAGAAATTGTAGAGGAGACCCCACCAGAGCCCGAAGTTGAAACGGCACCTCCACCTCCGACACCACCAGTTCTCCCTACTCCTGCGGCTGTCGACCCCACACCGCCAAAGGCTAAGGCTAAGGCTAAGGCCGCTCCGCCAGCAAAAGCGGAAACGTCGCTTAGAGTACATGTAAGTCTCCTTGACTCTCTCATGAACCTGGCAGGTGAACTGGTACTGAGCAGAAATCAATTACTGCAAACCATCGGTTCCGATGACCTGAGAAATGCAGAAGCTGTTGGGCAACGCATAGATTTAATTACCTCTGAATTGCAAGAAGCAATCATGCTCACCAGAATGCAACCCATAGGTAATGTGTTTAGCAAATTCCCACGAGTTGTCAGAGATCTTTCTAGCAAACTCAATAAAACAATCGACCTCACCATTGTAGGACAAGATGTTGAACTCGATAAGACCATCATTGAATCTATTAATGACCCACTGACACATCTGGTCCGAAATTCTGTTGATCATGGTATTGAAATGCCCGCCGACAGAAAAAAGATCAACAAGCCAGAAAACGGTCTTGTCATCCTTAAAGCATACCACGAAGCTGGACAAGTTGTAATTGAGATCAGTGATGACGGTAAGGGTCTTGATGGCGAGGCGCTTGCCGCAAGTGCCGTCACCAAAGGCCTTATCACAGCAGAACAAGCTCAAGCCATGTCCGATAAGGAAAGGGTTAATCTCATTTTCCTCCCCGGCTTTTCCACCGCTGCTGCTGTAACTGATGTTTCAGGTCGTGGTGTTGGTATGGATGTCGTCAAAACCAACCTCGATAAACTTGGTGGTAATGTCGATATTATTTCTGAAAAAGGCAATGGTACGACAATCTCCATTAAGCTACCACTTACCCTTGCCATCATTCCATGCCAGATTATTGAAACCGGAGGAGAACGTTACGCCATTCCCCAGGTTAACCTTGAAGAGTTGTTACGTATTCCTGCCAGTCAGGTGAAAGAACGTGTAGAACGTGTCGGTAATGCCGAAGTCGTACGTCTTCGTGGCACCCTGCTCCCCCTCATCAGACTTTCGGATGTGATCGGCGCAGAACGAACATACTACGACCACCACGACCAAGGTGTAAAAGAAGACCGAAGAGAAGAAATTGCAGATAGACGAGGTAAAAACTCACCTCTCTTTAACGATGACTCCTCAAACAACAAAAATTCTGAATCAAACGACAAACCACGATCTGTTCTCGACAGGCGGGCCTCTGCTTCCAGTGCTCTTAATATTGTAGTCGTCTCCAATGGATCTATGAAGTATGGCCTTATCGTCGACAGACTCCAGGACTCTGAAGAAATCGTTATCAAACCACTCGGTAGACATCTTCATCAGTGCAAAGGTTATGCTGGTGCAACCATCATGGGAGACGGTCGTATAGCTCTTATTTTAGATGTAAGTAACCTTGCCCGCATGGCAAACCTCACTTCGATAGATGGATCTGACAGAGCTGCCGAAGTTGCAAAAGCTGCCGAAGATGCAGTTCGCGCAAAAAAAGAGAAGCAGTCTCTTCTTATCTTTCAAAGCTCTCGCACAGAGCACTTTGCCGTTCCACTCAATCAGGTTGAACGTATCGAAAAGATCAAACGTTCAGACATCGAGGAACTTGGTGGCAAACGGGTAATGAAATACCGAGGAGGAAGCTTAAGCCTCATCTGTGTTGATGATGTAGCAATGGTTGCGCCTCTCACCGATGACGAAAATCTCCTGGTGATTGTGTTCAATATAGCAAAGCGTCCAGTAGGCCTCCTTGCCATTGGCCCCATTGACGCACTGGAGGTGTCAGCAGACATTGATGACACAACACTCAGTCAGCCTGGAATCATGGGTTCTATCATTATTAATGAGCACACAACGATGCTCGTTAATGTATTTGAAATGACCCAAAACCTCTTCCCCCAATGGTTTGAAGAGCAGGAAATATTTGATTTTGATCAACGTGAAGAGGCAGGAACTCCACCTACAATACTCATCGCTGAAGACTCTAAATTCTTTAGAAATCAGGTCAAAGGATACATGACAGAAGTTGGATATAATGTCATTGAGGCTGAAGATGGTCTTGAAGGTTGGAATAAACTCGAAGAGCACAGTGAAGAGATAACTCTTCTTGTCACCGATATTGAGATGCCTAATATGAACGGATTTGAACTCACCCAAAGAATCCGTGCTGATAAACGGTACTCGAGTCTACCTGTTATTGCACTCACCACACTTGCATCAGCTGAAGATGTTGCTAAAGGTAAGGCGGTTGGTATTAATGAGTATCATATTAAGCTCGACAAAGAACGGTTGATGGTCTCGGTCCATGACTATATCAAAAGACAACATTAAACCTTACGAAAGGAGGCCCACCTCCCGTAAGGTTTATTTCATCTTTCGCTTACCTGTCGGATATAAGTGACACGAAGGTCTCTCTGCGATCGCTATCTGATGGTTACGTTAACTACTTAGGAGCCGTTTCGAAATAATTTAGTCATTTATATCCATTTCGTTACGGATCCTTATGCCGTTCCGAGAAGTACTCTGAACTTGTTATTTTTTTACAATGGCTTAATTTCAAAAGAGTCTCCAGTTTTCGTGATTTTTATCACAGATTTTCTGGAGTAAGGCTCTAAAACGCTTTTTCACGGTATGAGATATGACAGACATTAACGATACAAATCAGTCAAAAAAAATAGTCGAGCTTGCTACCTTTTACATAGGTGACGCCCTTTGCGGTATGGATATCCTCAAGATTCAAGAGGTTAACAAAATAATGCAAATGACCAAGGTCCCCCAGGCCCCGGAGTATGTCTTAGGCATTCTTAATCTTCGTGGACAGATTGTTACTATTCTTGATCTGGGTAAAAAGCTTGGCCTAGGACAAACTGATATGTCCCAGGACCCTAGAAATATAATAGTGAACTCGGCTGGTGGACACGTCGGCCTCCTGGTCAGGCGTATCAGTGATGTTGTCTCGGCAAATATGGATAGGAGAGAACGAGCACCGGCAAACATGAGTGGAATTCAGGGAGAATATTTTACCGGTGTCTATAAAACTGATAATAACCTCATTGGAATCTTAGATGTAGATAAAGTTTTGAATATTGAGGACTGATAAAGAGATGCTAGGCACGAAAAATCTCCGAGTTCTTGTGGTGGACGACACTATTGTTTACCGTAAAGCATTGTCTGATATCATTGAGGAAATACCCGGTGTTGAACTCGTGGGTGTTGCTCACAACGGAAACATTGCTATTTCAAAAATTAAAACCCTCAAGCCCGACGTTTTGACCCTTGATATAGAAATGCCTCAAATGAACGGTCTTGAGGTTCTGGCGGAGCTTAAAAAGAATTATCCCGACGTGGGAGCAATCATGCTTTCTACTCTCACCGATGAGGGAAGTCATATGACCATGAGAGCACTTGATCTAGGTGCTTTCGATTTTATTTTAAAACCCCAGTCTACCAATCAGACTGAAGGAAAAAAACTGATTAGAGCAGCACTTGAACCAATATTAAAAGCTTTCAAAAATTCTAAAAACCGTCTTGGTTCCTTTGGTAAAAGACCTAACGCTTTCGTTTCTACTGCAGTGAGCCCACTCATATCAACCAGGCCTACAGCTCACTCCAAACCTCTACGACCAATCGGCTCAGTAAGGCCCGCTTATCGTGGAAAGTCTGAGATAGTTACCATTGGTATCTCAACTGGTGGGCCCAATGCATTGAACCAGATGATGCCTAAACTTCCGAGGGATCTTGGAGTTCCAATACTCATAGTCCAACATATGCCCCCTGTTTTCACCAAATCCCTGGCTGCAAGTCTTGATAAAAAATGTGCTATTACCGTTAAAGAAGCTGAAAACGGAGAAAACATTCTCCCCAATGTTGCATATATAGCGCCCGGCGGTAAACAGATGAAACTTGTAGCAGGAACTGACGGACAACACAGGCGAATAAAGATTACAGACGATCCTCCAGAAAATTCCTGCAAACCTTCCGTTGATTATCTTTTTCGCTCTGTTGGCGATTACTACGTTGGCAGAACTACAGCAGTGATCATGACCGGAATGGGTTCTGATGGTACGAAGGGACTTGAGATCTTAAAAAACAAATCAGCATATGTAATCGGTCAGGACGAAGCGTCCTGTATCGTCTACGGAATGCCAAAGGCTCCTGCAGAACTCGGCTACATTGACACCGTGGTGCCACTTCACAAAATTGCTGATGAAATAATCAAAAGTGTAAAAAGATAATGGTGCCGTACCCCACCTATAAATTTAGCTAGCTATCATAATGATAAAGATCACGCCCTCAGAACTCAAGCTTGTTGCCCAGTATATCCAATCGATATCAGGAATATATCTTGACGCCAGCAAAACCTATCTTTTCGAGACACGACTCAGTTCTGTTGCCGAATCTCATGGCTGTAGCTCTTTCCAGGAACTCTACAATAAAGCTAAACAAGATCCCGCTAAAAGAATTGAAAAAGAAATTGTCAATGCTATTACCACGAACGAGACCCTTTTTTTCAGGGACAAAAGTCCATTTGAATTATTGCAGCATAAAATCCTTCCAGAGATTATTGATGCACGTTCGACTAACTCTGCGCTCAAACCAAGAATTAAGATATGGAGCTCCGCTTCATCTACAGGACAGGAACTGTATTCCATTGCAATCGTAATAAAAGAACTACTCAAAGAAAGCAAGGATTATACATTCACCTTGCTCGGCACCGATATTTCTGACGCCGCTATTGCCCAAGCCAGTTATGGCAAGTACAACCGGTTCGAAATTGAACGAGGATTGGACAAAACAAATCTACAAAAATACTTCACACTCTTTGGCGATTCATGGAAAATCAAAGATGAAATCCGTGCGATGGTTAATTTTAAAAAATTAAACCTCATGCAACCGTTTACAACGCTTGGTAAGTTTGACATTATTTTTTGTCGAAATGTGGCAATCTATTTTACCTTGGATGATCGAAAGAAACTATTCACCAAGCTTGCAGGAAGCCTCGCTGATGACGGATACCTTATTATAGGTTCCACTGAATCACTTACGGGTGTCTGTCCTCTCTTTGTCCCAAAACGACATCTGCGATCAATTTTTTATCAAAAAAAGTAATTACTGGAGTGATACCATGAAAACATTATCAATTCTTGTGGTCGATGACGATCCGGTTTTGCGCCTATTATTGAGCGAGCGTTTAAAAAAAGCGGGCCACACCACCCAGGTGGCTGAAGATGGCTATGTCGCTAGAGACCTTCTTGAAAAACAACGTTACGATGTTGTACTTACAGATCTTATGATGCCAGGCGATATCGGTGGAATCGAAGTTCTTGAAATTGCTAAAGACCAGGATCGGTCCATTGAAGTTGTACTCATTACTGCCCACTCTTCTGTTGATACAGCTGTACAAGCAATGAAAAAAGGCGCTAACGACTATCTGGAAAAGCCAATAAATTTCGACGAACTTTTTCTCCGACTAGATAAAATTGCTAATGTTCAGACCATTTATAAAAGTGCAATGGACCTGAGACTCGCACTCAATACAACAGAAAGAGAAGCTGCGCAAACTATCCAGGTACTCGAACTACTCAGTAACAAACTTCAGCTCTCTCTTGAAGAGGTCGAAAGAGAACTCCTGGCAAACGGTATATCACCTGAAGACAAAATTGCAAACGCGCTTACGATAATTTCAGAGACCTGATCACCGCGATAATTATTACTGATCTTGTAACATTAAGGACATTTCCAGGCCACTTACGCCATCGAGTAGCGCACCATCAAAAGAGACATTCTTCTGCTTGGCACCAGTCAGATCCGCCCCAGTTAAATTAGCTTTATACAGATCAGCGTTTTTGAGATTTGCTTTAGTCAGGTTTGCACCAACCAGAATAGCTCCTTTTAGATTAGCACCCTCCAAATCAGCTTTCTCAAGATTAGAACCAGAAAGATTTGCTTTCTCAAGATCAGCATCTTCAAGATTTTCACCAGCAATATCTAAACCCGAAAGATCACACCCATAGCACTTCTTGGTCTTTAGAAGTTGCTCAAGGTTAATAAGCTTGGCTTGATCTATCTCGCTTTTTTCGATTATCGGGGTCCTAACCTTCGGTATAGGCTTTGTTTCAACAAGAGCGATCACCTCTGTAGGTTGCTCTGCCTCGACTTCCTCGGCAGTAACAATTTCTTCAACAACAGGTTTATCTACAACCTCTTTTTCAACCACAACAGGAAGAGTAACTTTCTGTACCATTGTGCTTTTCTTTGCGGCAGGTGCCTCAGGGACATTTGTCACAGGAGGTGCACTTTCAGTATTTCCAACAACCTCATCCTGAACAACGGTATGTATTGCCGCTATCGGTTGCGCTTGTTTAGGCTTGTCATCTGGCTCGGAAATAACCGGAGGTGTTTCACTAAAATCCCTTCTCTCATTCACCTGTACTTCTTTTTGTTTGGCCGATTTTTTAGGAATGGACTGATTTTCCACATACACATCTTTTTCTACTTCATCGACCCCTATGTTTTCAAATGGCTTGGTCGTAACAATTTCACCCGTCATTTTAGTTCCAGCGAGATAAGCTGAATCAAGTGAAACACCGCGGAGATCAGCCCCGGTCAAATCGGCATCACCTAAATCAGCTCCACCAAAAACAGCACCATTCATAATGGTATTCTTCAAATTTGCATAGGACAGGTTGGTAAGAAAAAAAGTCGACATGGAAAGATCAGCGCCCTCTAAATTCACCTTAGATAAATCCATTCGATTAAAGTTCAGACCAGACAAGTCACATCCAGGACAACTCTTTGTTGCGACGAGCCTTGTCAGATTTTCCCTTGCAGTGACACTGGGCGCTGCATAGGCCAGGGGAAAAGTAGATGATAAAAACAGAGTGGTAAAGGCGAGTGTTATAATTCTTTTTTTCATATTAATTATTTAGTCCAAGAAATAAGAGGCCAATGAAATCTGATTGTTTCCTATATGTACACTACATATCCATACAATTATCGCAACTATTCAGTGTAACACAAAGAGTCTTCAATTAACCTCAGTCTGTAACCTTTTAGCAGTGCTCCAGATGTGCATAAGCAGTCCGTGTAGTTATACATCAGTATACTGCGCGGTCTGATCATGTGCATATGGGGGTACTGCTGAATAGTTACTAATTATCTTATGTACTGCATATCATTCATTACTGTCAATCATTCACCATTTCAGGAAAGAGAAACACCCTATTTTCTTTTATATTTGTTCTGCTTCCATTTCCATGGTGCCATTGGTGAAGAATCGCTCCATAAATTTTTCCTTAGATTTTTAGCTTTTTTCCCACTTCTTTTCCATGTTTTACAAATATCTATTTTACAATATTTAGGATAATACCAGGCCAGCCCGCTACTGATCAGTCGTTGATTAATCGATTCACCATCATAATAAACGATAGCAACAAGCCTATGATACCTATCCCATTCAACGGGAACAACTTGGACTTGTCTTCCCAAAATTGTGTTTTTAACGAGTTTTTTTGCTTTATCAGAGTATGGTTGGTCATATTCCGGGGCATCTATTCCATAAAGACGTATTTCATATTTTTTCCTGCCAGCTCTTGCTATGAGGGAATCTCCATCTATTATTTTCGTCACTTCAGCGGTAAAAGCTTCCTTTGCTAAAGCAGATGAGCAACAACCAAAGACAAAACCAATAAAAGTAAAAAAGATGAATAACAAAAAAAACTTTTTTTTCATGATTAACAACCCGGCAGATCATAAATAGTTTACGGCATCTTTTTATTAGGAAACAACAGACAAGCAACATTTAGCGATGATACTATAGAATCAAGAAAACACTGTTGTTTTTATTCGTTTCAATGTGCTAGAATCAATTAGTGTAAGTCGCTCAACTATCTTGATTACACTACATAATTATTTTTCCTATAATATCAATCTCGACTACAATAATGATTTTATATCTTTTTCACGCAATTAATAATTAAAGAGATGGCACATCAAACCCTAAGCGAGAGTGAGGAAGAGACGCGAGAACTACTTATAGATCTCCCTATTTTTTCTTCTTTTTCTCTAGATGAACTTTCTATCCTTGCGAAACACATGAGTTATGTGCATTTGGAAAGGGCTGAATACCTTTTTATTGAAGGTGACCAAGGAACTTTTATGGGTTTTGTAGTTAAGGGTGTATTGGAGGTTCAAAAGATAACATCCGCAGGCGACAGAGTTCCTCTTGCCAGACTAACGAAAGGGAGCTCAATAGGTGAAATGGCTATTATCGACCAATCTGTTCGATCCGCCACTGTAATCGCCAAACAGGCGTCAACACTTGTAACACTCACAGAAAAAGGGTTTGAACTGCTTGCCGATAAGCAGCCGTCACTTGGAATAAAATTGTTACGAAAAATAGCACGATTACTGAGCCTAAACATGAGAAGGACATCAAGTAAGCTTGCTGACTTCTTGCAGTCGATTCATTAAATAATTTTAATTATATATAGTTCTAATGCTCCCAGAGACACAAATACTCATAGCTGATCGTGAACATTGCGATATATTTTCTAAAGATTCTTTTGCAGATCTATCTTTTGAATGCTTTTTCACAACAGTAGATAATACGAGTGATCTCCGCATATCTCTCATAGAGATTTCTCCACAGATTCTTATTATTGACATGGGCTTTGGCGGAGACGAAGAAGATACTTCGCTTCTTGAATCCATACAGTTAGAATTTCCTCGTCTTTCAATTCTACCAATCATCCCAGCGGGCAAACCCCATCTCGCTAGAGCTCTTTTCAATCTTGATCTCTTCTTTTTCCTTCACAAGCCTCTTGAGCCAACAGAGACAGCCGCGGCACTGAAAAGGGCCTATGAAAATATTACGCCCGCATCCTCTACTGCTACGCCTGCAACTGTAAAGAAAAAACACCTCCCATTTCATGGTATGATTGGTGCAAGTAAACCAATGTCACAACTCTTTGAGATGATTTGCAAAGTTGCAGAAGATGATTTAGCCACAATTCTCATCAGAGGGGAATCCGGCACTGGAAAAGAGATGGTTGCAAAAGCCATTCATACTCAGAGTGCCAGGAAAGACAATAATTTTGTTCCTGTAAATTGTGCTGCAATCCCCGACGACCTGCTTGAAAGTGAACTTTTTGGATACACAAAAGGTGCCTTTACCGGGGCGAACAATAACAAACCTGGACGAATTCAATATGCGGACAAAGGGACTCTGTTCTTAGATGAAATAGGGGATATGAAGTCATCGTTGCAGGCGAAGTTGTTGCGAGTGATCCAAGAAAAAGAGTTCGAGCCTGTAGGTGCCTTCAAATCTATTCCTGTTAATACCCGCATCTTAGCGGCAACCCATTGCGATCTTGAGGCATTAGTCAAAGAAGGCAAATTCAGGGAAGACCTCTACTACCGACTCAGTGTTATCCCAATACGAATCCCTTCACTGAGGGAGCGAAAAGAGGACTTACCACTTCTCATTGCAACCTTTCTTGAGAAATTTACAAAAAATAGAGGCCGTCAACCTTTTACGTTTTCTCCCCGCGCCAACGCGGCAATAATTTGCTATGACTGGCAAGGAAATGTAAGAGAGCTTGAGAACCTTATCCAGCATATGGCGGTTCTTTACAGTGGAAAACAGGTTCAGCTAAGCGACCTGCCTGAAAAAATTCAAGAGGTAGAAATCCCAGACAACTTCATGGATAATTATACAGTTGACGACCCCAGCAACATTGAGGGTGTCAAACCTGATCAGATATCTCAATCCCAGGATATCTCTTGGGACAGCGGTCAAATTGACTTCAACGAACTGATCAATGACTTTGAGACGCAGTTGATAGTACAGGCACTCAAACAAACAGATGGGAACAAGAAAGAAGCGGCAAAACTGCTCAACCTGAAAAGAACCACTCTACTTGAAAAGATAAAGAAAAAAGCAATTGATGGATTATGGGAACAGTAGAATCCATATTCGACCATCCTTAACCCGAAATTCTCATGATCTTTTTGATTTAAAGCTCAACCTTATGATATTACTAACAAATAACAACTTGGTTGAAAAGCAGGGTGTTTTTCATTTTAAATCAAAAAATTCACCCTTCGGGTCAACAGATTTTTCCGTAAAGTCTGCGTTACAAGCCACTTGCGGTAGTTTATTACAGCAGCGTGGCTTGTGTCTTGACCTACGAAAAACTTTATTGATGAGAAATTCGGGTTAACCCGAAATTCTCATGATCTTTTTGATTTAAAGCTCAACCTTATGATATTACTAACAAATAACAACTTGGTTGAAAAGCAGGGTGTTTTTCATTTTAAATCAAAAAATTCACCCTTCGGGTCAACAGATTTTTCCGTAAAGTCTGCGTTACAAGCCACTTGCGGTAGTTTATTACAGCAGCGTGGCTTGTGTCTTGACCTACGAAAAACTTTATTGATGAGAAATTCGGGTTAAACTGGCGGTAGAATAAAAGTTAACGCGCCTTCCTATGCCGCCATATCCAATAAATTATTATTTATATTTTCTTTAATATTGTCTACCGTCGCCGGCGTCAATAAAATGTCACGAACCCCGTATTTTACAGCTTTAATAACCTTGCTTTTTGTCCATCCAGGCCCTGCGGCAATAAGCGGTAAAGCACAGGCTGTGCTTATCTTTATTGCAGTTCCAAACCCCTGCTCGTTAACATTATTCATGACGAGATAAACCGCTTTCAACTCACCTGGAATATAATCATGGATATTATCCTTAAAAGATAGAGTTTTCGCACTATATCCCATTTCAATCATGGTAGTCCTAATTGTAGAAGCAGCTCCCTCATCATCTCCAATAATAAGTATGTCAATGGAGTCTCTGGCGCTGCTTGCCTTTTTAGTTCGTTCAAGCTCATCAACATTGCCATCAGTCCGCCCCAAACTTACGGCGGCAGCATTCTCTATAGCCGCAGGTTCATCAACAATGAGAAGCCCCTCAAGCTCAAGAAGATTGAGAGGAAATAAAAAATTAACCTTGCCAAATGACGTTCCTCCAATAACCAGGTCCATACTACTCAGATAGTAATCTGAGTTAGGGATAGGTTCATCCGATTCAACATCAATCTTCATTGGTGCAACTTGTTGCAAATCCTTTTTTATAAATCGAATGTTCTTTGTATACTGTTTTTCAAAAACAGCCGTATATACACCTGATATAATGTTTGCAATCTCACCATAGGCATCAGCAGCATCCTCACCAAAATCCTCGTCTGCAACGACAGAATCCAATTCAGCGGCAGGAAGCATAATAAGCACACCTCCAACTCGAATTGCATCTTTGAGGTCGACAGAAAGAAAACATTGCCCTTCAACTTCGCCTACCACATCCATAGTAGCGATGACCTGTTTGGCTGACACTTCATCAAAAAAGAAGTCTTCTTTATTGATAACTTTATTATCAATATTCGCCATTTCAACATCAGTTCCAAGTAGGTTTGAAACTTCTTCCTGCATTTTTTTCTGGCAGTCAGCAAGAAGACCATCAACCTTGGTCCTATGCTTGGCAGCTTCTAACTGTAGTTCTTGATTGTTAATAACAGGTTCTACATTCCTATTATCATCCGATTCCACTTGGGAGGTAACAGGTTCGCTAGATGATTCCTGTTGTATTGAAGGTTCTGCCCCAACAGGCTGAGGAGGGTGTAAATCTAGCATAGCGGCAGGAAACAGCATTTGAACCCTGCCAAGCTCTTTGCCATCCACACTGAGGGCTAGACTATTGGCATAATAGAGCATATCTGGGATAGGCTCCTCCGACTCTATTTCTACTTTAGCCGGTAATACTTCAGACAGACACTTTTTTATAAATCGAAATTTCTTATTATACTGTTCTTCAAAAACAGCCGTGTAGACACCAGAGACAATATTTGCCACTTCACCGTATGCATCTTGAGCATCTTCTCCAAATTCTTCTTCCTTGACAGTTGTTTCAAGCTCACTCGGTGGAAGCATTATGAGAACACCGCCAAGATGAACTGCGTCTTTTATACCTATACAAAAAAAGCTTTTATCTTCAACGTCTCCAACAACCTCCATTTCGGCAATAACCTGCCTACCAACAACGCGATCTTCAAAGAACTCTTCTTTATTTACAAAATAATTTCGAATATCAGATAAAACGGTGGTGACACCAAGTAACCCACCAACCTCATTTTGTAATCGATTCTGACATTCATCAAGAAGTCGATCAACTTTCTTTTTCTGTTTTTCAAAATCAACCGAAGGTGGAGTAGCGATATTTTCTATATCGGCCGCGTCTGTATCACTATCAGGAACTACATTTTCGGATTGCAATTCAGCCTGTTCGTTACCAAGAGGTTCAGCAGAATCAACGCCAACCTCCTCTTCCAGTTCAAATGTTGCTGCTGGCAGAAGCATTACCATATTGCCCATAGGAGAGCCATCGAGCTCCATTGACCAGCTCACCTGATAGAGCTGCCTGTTTTCAACAGGCTCATCCGATTCAATCTCTACTTTTCTAGGAATGAGTTTTTCTTGATTTTTTCGAACAAACCTACATGATTTTGGATACATCTCCTCAAAATCTTTAGTAAACGAACCGGCAATTATGTTTGCAATTTCGCCATACGAGTCTTCAATCTCCTCGCTGTATTCTTCCCTACCCATCACCTCATCGAGTTCCGCACCTGGCAACATAATAAGGGTTCCACCAAGGAAAATAGCGTCTTTTATACCGACAAGCAGACACCCTTTGCCTGAAATATCACCAGTGATATCCATTTCTGCACAAATTTGCTTGCCCTGCAATTGTCCGAAAAGATCTTCTTTAGTAGTACGCTGATAAGATTCAGTATTTAGGACAAATACCGTTCCAAGAAGCGCCCCGACTTCTTCTTGAACCCGGGACTTAACTGCCTGTAATATTTTATCGACTCTTTTTTGTTGCTTCATGGAGATATTTTATCTGAAGATGAGTGTAAAATTGTACCCTATTATTATATCGGTAACTTACAGGCAAATATTTAGTCCGAAATTCTCATGATCTTTTTGATTTAAAGCTCAACCTTATGATATTACCAATAAATGATAACTTGTTTGAAAAACAGGGTGTTTTTCATTTTAAATCAAAAAAATCACCCTTCGGGTCAATAGATTTTTCCGCAAAGTCTGCGTTACAAGCCACTTGCAGTAGTTTATTACAGCAGCGCGGCTTGTGTCTTGACCTACGAAAAACTTTATTGATGAGAAATTCGGGTTGAGTCTTACTCCAGAAAACCTGTCATAAAAAAACAAGAAAACTGAGAATTCTTTTAATATTAATAACGTGAAGTTAGCAGCAGATAGCGACCGCAGAGAGACCTTCGGACCACTTATACCCGGCAGGTAAGCAATAGACTCCGAGCGAGTACTAAAAAGAGTCCCGGCTTATTCCCGTTTACTGGGGGTAGAATAATTAAAAGCATAGAGGTTGTACTTGTTACACCATTTCGATTATTTAAAATAGTTTATCAGGAGTTCATTACATACATCAACTCAACCCAAAAGGTCCCATCGCCCATTCGAAACGGCACTACAGTACGTATGGAATCAGAAATTCCACTCACATAAAAAGAATCGCCAACGATAGAGGTGGGTATAGCAAGCTCTATATTAACATCACTTTTAGCAAATGAAATTTTAAGATTCCCGGCAATCATATTTGCAATTTCACCAATAGCGTCTTTAACGTCATCGTCAATTTCTTCAACATCCATCCCCAAGAAAGAGCTCGTAATTTCAGTTGCAACCGAAGATGGACAGTGAACGGCCAATAACCCTTTAAGTCCACCACCAAGACCTATCATGCTGGTGATATTTGAAGGAATTGCGACCTTTTTCTGTTTAAGAACATCATCTGCCTGAAGTTCAACCATCAACATTGTTGAAAACACATCCTTACAACCGTCAATTATCTCACTGCCAACATCAAAGCTATCTGTCATCTTATTTTCCCATCTTTGGACTAAAAAAAGGCAGGTTCTGTACAACAAGAGAAACTACCTTTTCTATTTCCAGCAAAAAAGTTTATTTTTCCAATTCAAGTTCAACTATAAATTCACCAGCATCGCATAGAAATGGAATAACCACACGATCGACATCACGAGTCGGCTGAAAATCATAGCTCTCTCCTGAGATCACCGATGGTAGTGACAGTTCTATATCCCTACCGTTATCAGAAAGAATTGCCTTAACATTACCTCCAAGCATATTGGCTAACTCGCCCACGGCATCTTCAACATCTTCATTCATTTCTTCCACATCCATACCAAGAAAACCACCAGTGATCGCCATAGCTACAGACTTTGGAAAATGAATTGCAAGCACTCCCTTGTGTGTGCCTGCAAGACCAATCACCCCAGTAATACTGCTAGTGAGAGGCGCCATACTATCTGTAATGTCTCCATTAACGCTGACCTCCATCATCACCATGGATGAAAATATTTCATGAGTTGATTCTATTATTTTTCCAGATATTTCCACAGTATCCTCCACCCTATCGATTAATTACAAAAGGGGGCCAAGAACCTCATTGACCTTATCTGGTGTAAAAGGTTTTTTTATTGCTCCCAATGCTCCCAGGGCTTTTGCTTCACCAATAATATCATCACCGGTCTCGGTTGAAATCATAAGCACCGGAATATCTTTAATTGCCTCTCTGTTCGCTTTTTCTTTTAAAAATGAAATGCCATCCATATTAGGCATATTAATGTCACTAAGAACTATATCTACATGTTCAGCTTCGAGTATATCTAATGCTTCAAGCCCATCTGCAGCCTCAAATATATTGTCAAACTCAATACCGGCCTGTCGTAAAGACCTGCCAATAATTTTCCTCATTGTACTTGAGTCGTCTACAAGCAGTACATTTTTTCCCATCACTATCTCCTATATGTTTTCACTCGCGAAAAGCTCGACCATTTTTTTTTATGAGAAGAGACCAAACGCCTTATTAAGACAATAAAATTTTAATCTGACTCAGCACAGATCATTCCAACAAAACACTACACTGTAAATATTATCGAGAAGCTTAGGCAAATGTCAAATATCTAATGGAAATAATACCAACAAACTCCTTTTTCCCCATAATATATTCAGAACACCTGGATGCGTCGTCAAGTATTTGGCTTAAGGAACAGCCCCAAATACACACGAACAACCTAAACATAACTGGCCTTTTTCTTGCATGTCTCTCTGCATGAAACGACTCATTATTATAATTCTACTGTCAGCTATCACGTGGCCATGCAATCTCGTTGCCTCTGAACTGATGAAGGTAGCCCGTGTTGACAACAAGGATATTCTTCAAATATATTTAAGTTTTGACAAACCACCTACGTTCTCTGGAACCGCCACCAAAAGAAGGATAGATATTAAACTTGAATCAACAGTACTAGCTTCAGACCTCAAACTTATCCAGCCGGATGAAAACGTTGTCAAATTTTTGACAAGACATGAAAAAAACGACATCATCCTCTCTCTTTTTTTTCGTTATCAACCCCAAAATTTTAAATTAACCCCTAATGCGAATAACAGCATTGTCCTTGAGGTCCTCCTAGGTAATGAATATTCCAAATCCTATAAAAATCTTGCCGATAAACTTAAAGGGCTAACTATAGTAGACAGGGCTACGCCAGATTTCACCAATCCCTATATACTGTCTCCCTACAAATCAGACTGGACTTCATTTTTCTCTAATTACGAGAGTCCTGTACATATCGACATCCCTGTAACTTTTACCCCGCCACCTTTTCCATTAATAGGTTTACTACCTCCTGGGCGGTCTACAAACCTCGATCTCCTCACCAGCGACATGATGGAGCTTGCTGAAAATGGCTCTTGGGATGCTCTTGCAACGACATTACTTGAGAAACTACAGGCAACGACAGGGACCGAGGCACAAAAGATGCTGGCTCTCACCTATGGTGAGGCACTTATGCGAGACGGTTCCTTCGACGGAGCATTTAAACAGCTCTATCTCTTAAAAGAGAAATACAAAGAAGAACGACTGGGTACATATGCTAGCTATTTACTTATCTGGCTACGTGCAAACTATGAAGATCCCTATATTGCCGAATATGAATACCGAGCACTCACTCCTTCAATCTCAGATAAGAGTCCTTTAGCACCCTATTTCCTTCTGTCTCGCATCGAGACCTCACTTGCAACCAAAGAATACAAAAACCTCAACAAACTCCTTCAAGTAGAGTCCATCGCCCTGCCGCCCGAAGTCGAAGAGAAGCTCAAAATCAGACAAGCCGATTACTGGTACGCAATCGATGACCCTATAAAGGCTTATGCAGCCTATAAACTACTGAAAAACTCTCCCGTTCTACGTACACAGCCATACTCATACGGAGGTTATACTTCAACACTCTACGACCAGAGGTACTTTGAATCTGCGGCCCAGGAATACAAAAATCTTCAATCTATTGTACAAGGGGATAACGTTGTAGGCAGTGTTGCATACAGAGAAAATATGGCAAAACTCAAGTTCACCCCAGGTGACGAACTTATTGATGATTTTTCCCAAATAGAAAATACACATTCTGATACTGACGCAGGCCTGCTTGCAGCAATCAAAAAAACCGATCTCCGGCTGTTAAAAGACAAACAGTGGTCCGACAAGGCATTAGAAAATTACCAGGATATTGCCAGCAGAGCGTCATCGAGATTAATCCGCGAAGAAGCGGAGTTTAAAAGCATACTCATTCACGCTCTTACAGGAAACAATAAGACCGCAGTTCCTTTACTTCATAAGTTTTTACGCGACTTTCAAACAAGTAATGTCAGAATTACGGCACAAGCTCTTTTAATTGAGCTTCTACCCAAAGAAATCAACCGACTCGTTGAAGAAACCGATTACATCAAGGCACTGGTCCTTGCCAAAAAAAATAAGGACCTATTCCAAAAAAACTGGATTGACAGTAATTTTCTCGTCGATATAGCAGAGGCGTATCATAAAATAGGTATTTACGATGAAGCTCAAAAACTTTACCTCTATCTCATCGAGATCATGTCAGCGGATCAAAGGGAAAAATATTACCTTCCAATGATCCAGGCAACATTTGACCATGGAAATTTCAGTCTGGTGGAAGACTACTCCGCACAATATACATATAACTATCCAAAAGGTGTCTATTTAAAAGAAATTCTACTGCTTCGCCTGCAGTCACTTATCGCGGATGAACGGCTATCAGTGGCTTTGCAAACTCTCCCCATAGAGTTACCTGATGATTATTCTTATCATCCCCTTGCTTCTACTCTTTATTTCCGGACCGACAATTATCTAAAAACTATTGCAACCCTAGAAGAGTACCTGAACCACACCCAGACCCTAGACCAACAACAATATTTTTTCCTTGCAGAAAGCTACTACCGTACCAACGACTTGACATTATCCGTTGATACATTTCTTAAAGTTTCAAAGGAAAACAGGTTCTATCAGCAGAGCTTATACCGACTTGCTGAAATTCACCGTCAACTGGGTAAAGGTGATTTAGCACTAAGTTTCTTGCAAAAAATTGTCGAAACAGAAGAAAACACAAGATGGAAACAATACGCGGAACGGGATTTGCAATACGAATCACAAAAGGACCGCTATTAATAGTTGTAGACAACAATAGTGATTAAAAAAACGGAGAACATATGTCACCAATAAATCTTCTCGACCAAAATATGCAGATGCTCAGCAAGGTGCTGGATCTTCGCGCAACCAAGGCACAGGTAATATCATCCAACATAGCCAATGCAGAAACCCCGGGGTTCTCCGCTTCCCGCTTTCAATTTGAAGATGAACTTGCAAATGCGCTTGGCAATAAAAAAGGTATCCAACTTCAGACTTCTAACAAAGCACACATACCACTTGGCCCAGGTAATTTTCACAACATTAGTGGGAAAATTATTCTTGATGAAGAGCAATCGGGCATCGGGGATGACAACAATGTGAGTGTTGATATGGAAATGATGGCCCTATCTGAGAATGAACTGCTTTACGAAACTTCAGCCCAACTGCTGAAAAAGAAAATCACCCTGTTAAAGCACGTTATTTCCGGTGGACAGTAATTTATATACACGATAATAGTTTGAGAGGTAAAAAATGGACATCACGAATACATTTAAAATCAGTGCCTCAGCTTTAAAAGCTCATAGTATACGGCTTAATACGATCAGTTCCAACCTGGCCAATGTTGAAACAACGTCTACACCTGAAGGTGGTCCTTATAAAAAACAATCCACCTATTTTCAAACCAAGCCCTTAAGCTTTCAAGATCAGCTTAACAACAAGATTGGTGGTAGTGTCAAAGGCGTCGAAGTTTCAAAGATAATCGAGGACAAAACCCCTCCCAGAAAAGTGTACGACCCATCCCATCCAGATGCTGCAGATGACGGTTACGTAGAAATGCCTAATATCAGCGTTCTTGAAGAAATGGTTGATATGATGTCAGCTACCCGCTCATACCAGGCAAACGTGACTTCTATTAAAATGGCCAAAAGAATGGCTCTTAAAGCTTTAGAAATTGGTAAATAAATTATGAATTCAATACAAGGCTTACCAAATCTTACAGTCAACCAACAGCCTCTTACGACAGAAAGTGCCGTTACGAAAAGCAGCAACGCATTCGGTGATATGCTTAAAGGTATGGTAACCGATACGAATCAGGCACAGATAAATGGTGACAAGGCCGTTGAAAACCTTCAAGCGGGTAATGCTGAACATCTTCATGAAGTTATGATCTCCGTCGAAGAAGCTGAAATCTCCCTGAAAATGCTGGTGCAGATGAGAAACAAAGCGCTCACCGCATACGAAGAAATCATGCGGTTGCAAATCTAATTAGTGCCTTACTCCAGAATTCCTGTCACAAAAAACAAGAAAACGGAGAGTGCTTTTAACATCAATAACATGAAGCTAGCACCATGACACGTATCCTGGCTTATTTTGCGTTCACCAGGGTTTTACTCTCATCTACCACACTAATACCTGAAGATAGAAGTTAAAAAGGATAGCCCTATGGAAGTTGCAGAAACTCGTGTTGAAACGACGACACAACCAGCACCAATCGTAAAAAAGAACCTGCTCCAGCTTGTTCAGGATTGGCCAATCACCAGAAAAATCGCCACAGGTGCTGTACTCGTTATTTCAATTGTCCTTTTCGCCCTACTTATCATACAGGCAAGAACCGCGAACCAACAATTATTATACGCAAATCTTGCCATGAACGATGCCTCTGAAGTTGTAACCTGGCTTAAAAACCAAAAGATTGAATATACGTTAAAAAACGGAGGAAAGGACATATGGGTTTCAGCTGATCAGATTTACCAGAGCAGATTAGATCTTGCAGCCAATGGAATGCCCACTGGTGGAGGGGTTGGCTTTGAAATTTTTGACAAACAAAGTTTTGCCCTCACCGATTATGTTCAAAAGGTCAATTACACAAGAGCTCTTCAAGGAGAACTCGCCAGAACAATATCCTCTCTTGCTCCCGTTGAATCGACTCGCGTACACTTAGCTCTGCCGGAGAAAAGACTTTTTAAAAACCAGCAAAAAGGTGGCACAGCATCAGTCATTGTAACACTTGTCCCTGGAAAAAGCCTTGATCAGCAACAGGTGCAAGGTATCATTCACCTCGTTGCCGGCTCTGTCACCAACCTCAGTCCAGAGGATGTGAAGGTTATCGACTCAAGCGGTGTCGTCCTCGAAATAGACACGAAGAAAGATGATAGCCAGATTTTTTCAGGGGAAATGCTTGAGTACCAACAGGAAGTTGAACATAGAATGGAAATGCGGGCCCAGGCGCTTCTGGATAAAACCATGGGAACTGACAACGCAATGGTCAGAATTTCTGCAACTCTTGATTTTTCAAAAGTGGAAAAAACTGAAGAATTTTTTGACGGAGAAGAACCCGTAATTCGGAGTGAGCAAGTTGACCAGGAAACATCAGGCAATGAAACAAACGGAGGGGTTCCTGGTGTTCAATCAAATCTACAAGGGAATGTTTTTGGAGAAACTACAACTGGACCGACTAATTCAAAAAATTCGAGAACGACAAATTACGAAATAAGCAAAACCATCAGCCGAATCATCAATCCAGTTGGTACCATCACCAAATTGTCAGTATCTGTTCTTGTTGCAGACAGGGTAGAAGCCGATGAAGAGGGAAAACCTAAAGAACCAATACCTCGCACGGCAGAAGAACTCAAATCCATTGAAGACATGGTCGCAAGCGCCATTGGGTTAGTTGCTGAACGTGGTGACATGATTAATGTTATTTCTATGCCTTTTGTGGCACCACCTGAGATAGCAACAGCAGGAGCTCAGGAAACGGAAAGCACTTTGTATCAGTTTATTCCGTTTATTAAATACGGCCTTATCGCCATTGGAATCCTGCTTCTCTATTTCTTACTCATTCGACCCGTGGTGAAAACTATGAAGGGAGAAGTGAAAGAACACTACAAAACAGTTGATCAGCTCGAGCAAGAGCAAGAGCAAAAATTATTGCAACAGCAACAAACTGAACCGGAAATCCCCGAAGAACCTGTAGATGACACAATTACTCAGCTCAGAAGAGAGGTGAATCACAATCAGGCGCCAACCGCATTTATCATCAAGAACTGGATTCAGGAAGGCTAAATTACAATGGGAATTGAGACACTCACAGGTATCAACAAAGTCGCCGTTTTACTTATTTGTTTAGGTGAAGATGCTGCAGCAAAGATCTTTGAAGAATTGTCCGATGATGAAGTTCGACAAATCACCAGGGCAATGGCCAGTATCGATCACATTCCCACCGACATAAAAGAAAAGGTATTTCAAAACTACCGGGAATCTAAAGATCAGTTTGCAGGGCTTTTCGTTAAAGGTGAAGATTTTGCTAGAAAAGCAATATCGGCCACTCCAGGAGACAACAGATCTCAATTTTTAATGGATCAGTTCCTCTCAGGTACCGCGACTAGATCCCTTGAAACTATTTCTCTCATGGCCCCCGCAATGGTTGCAGGCCTGCTCGAACATGAACATCCACAAACCGTTGCCCTCGTACTATCCACTCAGAATATGGAACATGCTGCAGAAATTCTCTCCCATCTTCCTGAAGACGTTATGTCTGATGTTGCCTACAGGATTTCCAAGATAGAAAAGGTATCCCCTATCGTACTTAATCGTATAGAGGACGCTCTTCACAGAGAGATTGGACTCGTCTCAGGTGGCACACAGCAAAAAATTGGAGGTATCGATACAGTCGTTGGTATTTTAAATAACATGAAGAACAATCTCGATGGCGACATTCTCGAGGCAATGGAACAAAACGACCCTGAAATGGCCGAAGAAATCCGCAAAAAAATGTTTACTTTCGAGAACCTTGTTGCCCTTGATGGTCGTTCACTACAGATGATTCTCAGAGAAGTAAACAATGATTCATTAACCATGGCCCTTAAAACTGCCTCTGAAGAAATGAAGCAGAAGATATTCTCAAATATGTCAGCAAGGGCAGCCGACATGATACGCGATGACCTGGACGCCATGGGTCCTGTGAGATTATCTGAAGTTGAAATCATGCAGCAGTCCATCGTGAAAATTGCAATGAAGCTTGAAGAAGAAGGCAAGCTCGTCCTTGGCACAGGAGGTGGCGATGAGCTTGTCTAAATACTACAAAGACTCAAGCTCTTTTAAGCGAGAAGAAATAGTTAAACCTAGCTCATCAGACTTAAAAGGCTGGACATCAAATGAAACCACTCCAACGGCCCCTTTTGAACCCGGCAATATAAATGCGCCACAGATAGGTAACAAACCCACCAACCCTCCACCGAAAACCACCTTGCCCGCGGAACAATCTCTCGCAGGCGTCAACCAGGCAGAAAGTGAAACAATTACAACAACCCAACAGGCTCCAAGCCCCGTTGATCTAAGTAAATATATTTCCTTAGAGGACGCCGAAGCAAAAGCAAATGCCATGTACGAGCAAGGCATTAATGAAGGTTTTAAAAAAGCCGCCGATGACTACGGTTCCGCATCAAAAGCACTCACAATTGTTTGCGAACAGCTTGATACCGTGCGAGAAACGATCATCACCAACAGCTCCAATGAGTTTAAAGAATTTGCACTACTTATTGCTGAAAAGATAATAAGGATTTCCCTTAAAGAGCAGGACCAGACTATCATTGCTACAATCGAAGAAGCCCTGCAAAAGGCGGTGAAATCAGATGAGTTCACCGTCTTTATCCACCCAGATGATTATCAGGTAGTCTCAGACAAATCCGCTGATCTTATTTCAGGAATCAGTGGCCTCAACAATATTGTTATAAAAACCGACCCAACTCTTGAAAGAGGCGGCGCAAAAATAGAGTCAGAAAATTGTATTATCGATGCGACAGTGTCCAGTCAATTTGAAGCTATTCGTGATGAATTGAAAAGCAAAAGAGAGTAGATACACACCGCCCACTCATTCGCCTCTTTCCCCTTTTCACTACGCACTCATCCTCTGCCAACACCACCCAGCACTATGATATTTGACACAACAAAGGTTACAAATCTCAACGTCATCAAAATTTGGGGTAAGGTTACAAGAATTGTGGGTCTTGTTATCGAAGGATACTGCCCACATGCATCAATAGGCTCTCTCTGCGAAATTACTCCAATTGACAGCGGTCAGAAAGTCTATGCTGAACTCGTTGGATTCAAGGATAAAGTGTCTCTACTTATGCCACTTGGTGAATTGCGTGGACTAGGTCCCGGCAGCCTCATTCGAGTCGTGCGTACCAGTGCCACCATCAGTGTAGGAAATAATTTACTTGGTCGCGTCATAGATGCCATGGAGATTCCACAAGATGGCTTACCTGCACCACTTCTTACTGAAGAAAAAAATCTTTATTCCCTACCTCCTGGCCCTATGGAACGACAAAACATCACGGACTCCATTGATCTTGGCGTTCGCGCTATCAATGGTCTAATAACCTGTGGTACAGGCCAACGTATGGGCATTATGGCAGGTTCTGGTGTCGGTAAGAGCGTACTACTTGGCATGATGGCTAAATACGCTAAAGCTGATATTAACGTCATTGCTCTTATCGGCGAACGAGGTCGAGAGGTCCGTGAGTTTATAGAACGCGACTTAGGTAAAGAGGGTCTTGCCCGGTCCGTCATTATTGTGGTGACCTCCGACCAATCACCCCTTCTGCGAATGCGAGGTGCATTTGTGGCTACCGCCATTGCAGAATACTTCTGCAACAGTGGAAAGAATGTTCTTCTCATGATGGACTCGGTTACTCGGTTTGCCATGGCTATGCGTGAAATCGGTCTTGCCGTTGGAGAACCACCAACTACCAAAGGCTATACTCCTTCTGTTTTTGCGACCTTGCCTAAACTTCTAGAACGTGCCGGAAATTTTCAAAACAAAGGTTCCATCACTGGCCTTTATACAGTTCTTGTGGACGGCGATGATATGACAGAACCTGTAGCCGACTCCGTACGATCTATTTTAGATGGGCATATTGTTCTTTCCCGAAGCCTAGCCGCCAAAAATCATTTTCCAGCCATTGATGTACTTAATTCCGCCAGTCGGGTAATGCGTGACATTACCGGTGAACGACATCAGGAACTTGCAGGAAAAGCAAGGGACGTCCTGGCGAGTTACGCAGAAGCTGAAGATCTCATTAATATTGGTGCATATGTTAAAGGATCGAATGCCAAAATCGACTACGCAATCAGTAAAATTGGAGCTGTAACAGAATTCCTTCGTCAGAGTTATAATGAAACATCAACCCTTAAAAATTCGCTCGAAACATTAGGTGGCGTCCTCAGTGATCGAAAAGATGAAGAACCTCTCCAGAAAAATCGTCGACAGTCAGACCAAAGTTAACCCCGATAGCTAAAAGAAGAACAGGAATACAGCGTGGCCATTCAACCCAAACCTTTTACACTCGACACAGTTTTAAAATACAGAAAACGACTCGAAGATTTAGCAAAAAATCGTTTCTTAGAGGCCCGGAAAATCTACTCAATTATACAGGAAAAGCTTAAAACTGAAAAAAGCACCTTACACTCTATAACCACAGAATGCGAAATGCTACAAACTGAAGGTGTCGAAATAACAAAGTTAATTCTGTTCGAAGAAAAAATTTCTGCAATCCAAAAAAACATAGTCAGGATTGAAAAAACTATCCTGGAAAAGGAAAAAATAGTTGAGCAGGAACAACAAAACCTTCTTCAACGAAGTCAAGAATATCAAGTGATGGAACGCCTTAAACACGAGCAAAACACTTCATGGCGACAGCATCTTGATAAAAAAGAAGCCGCTATGCTGGATGAGGTGGCAATCATGAGACATGGAAAAGATCCATTAGACGAAAAATAATTTAGACATACTGAGATGACAAAGATTATGACCAAATCTATACTTTTTTTAATTATCCTTTGTGGCTTACTGCTTTCACCTCAATTTTCACTCTATGCTGCAGAGAACAACTACAGTTCGGTGGAAGAGAGACGAATAGAAAAAACCATTTTAGAAGAACGGGCGAAAATCAGAAAAGAACGAGAAGAGATAGATCTACGCAAAAAGGAGCTAAAGTCCCTTGAAGAGGGTGTCGATAAGAAATTAGCTGAAATAGATAACAAATTAAGCTCTCTTCAGACTTTGCAGAAAAAAATTGAGATTCTCCTTGAAGAGAAATCAGCTAAAGAGCAGAAGCAGATTGACAGCCTGGCTAAAATTTATGAAAAAATGTCTCCTGCAAAGGCGGCTCTTGCAATTTCAGGCTTAGAACAACAGCTCGCCTCTGACCTGTTGGGAAAAATGAAAACAAAAGCTGCTGCTAAAATTTTAGACCAAGTATCAAAACAAAAAACGACAGAAATCAGCACAACATATACTACCCTGCAACTAGAGTGAATGAATATGGATCAATTTTTTAATGTTCAAATGAATGTACAAGACGCCCCAAAGATTCAGATTGAACAATCTTCTAATGCTACAATTAAAAGTTCAGACACCGGCTCGGAAGAAACATTTGCCTCAGTTCTCCAAAAAACACTTCCCAAAGATAATACCAGTAAAAATCAGGTTACTGCAGACACCTCTCTACGGCAACAAACTGACCAGATTAAAAACCAATCTCCTAACGATTCAATAGTAAACAGTACAGATGAGGACTTCACTTCTTTAAATGCCCAGGACGTAGTAACTGATATCGCAGTGTTAATCGAACAATTCAGTGCCAACTCTAACGAGATCGACTCCGCCAACTCGAATCCCCTAAAAGGTGAACAACTCCAAGCAATTCAACAAAATCTGTCTGACCTTATAAACAATGCTGTAAAATTTAATTCTGATAACGGTGATTCATACGCCACTAACACAGATGGGAAAAGTAGTAATAATCAGAATCAACTCCCTACAGATCAAGACCAGGTGAACTTTGCGGCTGGAACGAAGAACCTGTCTGAATTACAGGGAATAACTACTTCATCAAGTCAAAATCCTGTTCAAACGCTGCTTGCAGATCCTGTTATACAGCAAATTTTCCTGGCAACCCCACAGACAATCACCCCTGAACAAGAATCACTTTTTGCTAAGATTCAGGCGATTATCAACAGTGGAGCCGAAGCTGGGGTGCTTTCTATCAAAAACGTAACTCCTGTTGATAATGGTAATTCACTACGGTCACAACTTATGCAACTCCCGCCAGCACAAATACAGACTCTCAGCAGTGACGATCAATCTGGAGTTCCATTTGTCAACAGTGAAGGATTTACTGCTTTAGAAGATGGTATTTTCGCTCCGACCCTTAGAACTAAGCAACAACTTTCTGGAATACGACATGATAGCACCCAACAGTTCTATGATGCGAAAACCCAACCACTAAATGCACTTCAAGAAGGATCCAACCTCAGTGGTAACCAACAGGGCGACCAGATGGGTCAATCGGGTTCAGGTTTTAACCAGCCAACACCACAGACAGTCGGCCCTGAAGCAACAAACACCTTCTCCTTAACTGGAGCTGCCGCGACCAGTTCTCTATCAATACCAACACCAGATACCACGTCCGCCACATTACTCCCATCCGGAACACTGGTCCAAGACACTGAAGTTATGCAACAATTAGTTGAACGGTTTCAGGTAAACAAAAGACGATTGGAATCAAAAATTCAAATCAAACTCCATCCAGTTGAACTTGGAAAAATGGAAATCGACCTCACTGTAAAAGAAGGATCGATACGTGCTAATGTAGTTGCCCAAAGTCAGCATGTACAGGAGATATTGGAAAGAAACATTACAAAGCTTAAAGCCGTTCTTGAACAACAGGGATTCAATGTTGAAGAAATAACAATAACCAGTGAATCCGAAATGGTCGGACAATTTGACTTATTTGACCAGCATCTCAGCAACAAGGACTCTTCAAAGTTTCTCAACCAAGATGAAAAATCTGAAACTCCTGCTCCGTTTGTCCTTGACGAATTGCAAGAAAGCTTCGTTGAGAGCAGTTCTGGCGTCAACGTGAAAGTGTAAAGGAGATATGATGAGCGATTATATTAGTACACTAAATTCAGCTACGGCCACCTCTACGGGAACGAGCCTCTACGATACAGACGATGGTTCTGTAATGGGAAAAGAGGATTTCATGATGCTTCTTGTAGCTCAGCTTAAAAATCAGGATCCACTCAGTCCAGATGACCCGACTGAATTCACATCACAACTTGCTCAATTCAGCTCCCTGGAGCAATTGTATAATCTCAACGACAGTATGGAAAGTCTTTCGACATCCTATGCCGATTCAGACAGGTTAACGACACTTGGTACAATTGGTAAAGATGTTGTTTTCGAAGGCGACGAAATGACTTTTTCAGAGGATCCTGTAGAATTTGGGTACAGCCTGTCAGGGCCGGCATCTGAGGTGACGATTTCCCTTAGGCAAAATGGGGCAACTCTTGCGACATTAAACGGCACAGGACTTACCACCGGAAATCATTTCCTTACCTGGGAGGGATTAACTGACGATGGGTCGGCGGCACCAGCTGGCGATTATGACATTGTTATTTCAGCTAAATCCGCATCAGAAGACATAATACTCGCAACACCACTTATTAAATCTGAAGTTACAGGTGTGGATCTCTCTGGAACTGCTGGTGGTACCCTCGTCACGCTAGCGGGAGAAGTCACTTTTAATTCAATAATAGGCGTTTACGAGCATGGAACCAGTATATCTACATCAACAACCGATGACGACGAAGAAGAATCAGATGAAGAATCAATCCTCGATACTTTATCTGACACAGCTGAGACCTTTGAGGAAACGGCTGATAGTTTAGAAACCATAGAAAACAGTGTAACATCATAATAACCGCCAATACTTGAGCGGTTTATCTACAAACTGACTCTTGAGACAAGGAGAAAAACATGGGAATATCAAGTGCATTTTACAGCGGAGTCAGTGGTCTCAACGCAAACTCACAGGCAATGACTGTTGTCGGTAATAATCTTGCTAATACAAATACTGTTGGATTTAAAGGGTCCAGACACGTTTTCGCTGATCTTCTTTCAGGAACAATCAACGGATCAGGTGGTTCATCACAGGTGGGTCGAGGAGTTGGAGTTTCCACTATGGACAATATCTTTAGTCAGGGTACATTCGAGTCAACAGAATCAAACCTCGATGTCGCCATAGAGGGTGATGGATTTTTTATCCTAAAAGGAAGCGATGATGACACTTCATATTACTCCAGGGCTGGCGCATTTAGATTTGATGGAGAAGGTTATTTAACTAACCCTGAAGGACTCCGGGTACAGGGTAAATTATATGGCGCTGATGGCGAATTAGTAGCGGGAGATGCCGCAGATATCCAAATTGAAGATACCGGCCTTATAGCGGGTGCAGCAACGACAGAGCTTGCACTCACTACCAATCTTGACTCCGCCGCGGACATCCTCCCCTTGGCCGGTTTTCTTATTGATGATGCCGATACCTACACATACTCTTCATCTACACAAGTGTTCGACAGCCTCGGTAACTCCCACCTGCTAAGTACATATTTTATCAAAACAGGTGATAACACCTGGAGTTCTGCATGGAGTGCAGAAGATGTTGATGGCAATATACTGGAAGGACAATTTGCAGATAATCTCGTGTTTAACGAAAATGGTATCTTGGCAGGAGACGCAGCAGACCCCCCAGTGGATACTACAATAGATATTCTTGCCGGTGAACTGGACTGGGGAAATAATACTGAACCTACAGCTATCACAATGACTTTCAACACGACCCAGTACAACAGTGACTCAGTGGTGCTTTCTCAGGACCAGAATGGCTACGCGGCTGGAAGTCTCACTGGAGTGGAAATAGACGGTGAAGGTAATGTTGTCGCATTTTACGACAATGGTGAAAGCACCGATATCGCCCAGCTGGTTCTTGGAAAATTCGTAAACCCAAACGGCCTGACTCTTGTTGGTAATAATCTTTACACTGAAACAGGTGAGTCTGGAGCTGTAAGAATCGGGCTTCCGGGTGCTGAACTGGGGTCGATATATACAAACTCCCTTGAACAGTCAAACGTTGACATGGGTGTTGAATTTGTCAGGATGATCACTCTCCAGCGTGGATTTCAGGCAAATTCTAAAATCATTACCACAGTAGATGAACTCCTCGGAGAGCTCATCAATTTAAAACGTTAACTGTCATTTTTTTGACCTACACCGTCGGCCCCAAAGTTTTTTATTTAACTTTGGGGCTTTTTCTTTGTACTGACCACAAGCTTTCCCCTAAACAACATCGAGTTACCTTGATTTTCGAGAATATAGTAATTTATTTTATTAAATGGAATATTTTATGCAAACTTGAGTTTTAGAATCCCTGCGTCTATGATACGGTTATATAGTATCAATTTGGAAAGATTCAATTTCCACTGATACTTAGCCCACTCAACGGAACGTAGCTTTTTTAGAAAGCTTACTATAACTCATACTATATTTTTGTAACGGAGGGTTTTTTGGATCTTTCAACTGTAATCGGCATAGGTGCTGCGTTCGGACTTATGCTCATGGCCATCCTTCAAGGTGGACCTTTATCGATATTTATTAATCTCCCATCAATAATGATCGTCTTTGGTGGGACCTTTGGAAATACGCTCGTTCACTATCCTTTTGGTGATGTGTTCGATGCCATTAATGTTGCAAAAAAAACATTGCTCCATAAAGAATTGCCAATAAATGACCTTATTGCTCAGCTTATGGAGTTTGCCAACAAAGCAAGAAAAGAAGGTATTCTTGCTTTGCAGGGAGCAATGGATTCCGTTGATGATGAATTTCTCAAAAAAGCAATGCAGATGGCAGTAGATGGACAGGAACCTGAAACACTCCGCTCAATGCTGAATACTGAGATTGAATATATTCAGATGCGCCACGGCAAAGGAGCAGATATTTTCCTTGCTATTGCTGCCTACGCACCGGCCATGGGTATGTGTGGAACCCTGATCGGCCTGGTACAGATGCTTCAGACCATGGATGATCCCTCTACCATTGGACCAGCTATGGCAGTGGCACTTCTTACCACCTTTTATGGTGCCGTTATTGCAAACGTCTTTTGTGCACCCATGGCAGGAAAACTAAAAAACAGGTCCGCCTCTGAGGTTCTTACAAAAATGCTTATTATAGAAGGAATGCAGTCCATACTCTCTGGAGAAAACCCTCGGATAATGGAGCAAAAACTCCATGCATTCATTGCACCTAAATTACGACAATCTTCCTTCAGTAAGTAAAGGTATTGGTTATGGCAGATGAAACTGAAGTAGAAGAAAAACAAGAAAAATGCCCCGATTGTCCTACTGGAGCGCCTGCATGGATGGTGACGTACTCAGATCTCGTCACTCTCCTGCTGACTTTTTTCGTTCTCCTGCTTTCTATGGCTGATATGAATCCTGTGCGATTCACTGAAGCATCAAGCTCACTCAAAGATGCTTTTGGAATGCATAAAGAACCGGCCCATGTTGACTTTGCTATCCCTGTACTCCCATCACCACCGATCACGCCATATTCACCAATCCAGCAACAAACGACTCAAAAAGTTTATGATAAAATCAAATCACAAATAGACTCTCGTCGACTTGAAAACAATGTGGGAGTCATCCAAAATGATGATGAATCTATCATTCTTCGGATAAATGACTCGGTCCTGTTTGAGAAAGGGCTCTCGAGAATTGCACCAAAATCATATTCCATCCTTCGTACAGTAGCTGATATCATTCGCCCACTCCCAATGGACCTTCGCATTGAAGGCCACACAGATGATGTCCCGGTATCCAGTTCTAAATATAGCAATTGGGACCTCTCTGTGGACCGTGCTGTAGCCGTAATGAGATTTTTCACCCAGAGCGAGCTCCTGCCTCTTGATCGAATGGCTGCCATCGGATACGGAAAGAACCGACCTGTTGTCCCCAACAGGGACGATGCAAGTCGAAGTAAGAACAGAAGGGTTGATTTTTATTTAAAACTACAGAGCAATATCAATAAGTCTCAACTTGCTTCTCCTAAAACTTCTGTACCTTTATAACAGGCACACTCATTTTTTACTGATTCACACAAAGGCGATTTCAATGGCAGAGAAAAAAAAAGAACCCGCACCCGAAACAAGTAGTAAGAAAAAATTATTTATCATTATCGGGATCGTTGTCCTTGTTTTACTTATAGGCGGGGGTGTCGCCGGTTGGTTCTTCCTGAAGCCAGAACCACCTCCAGCAGAAGAACTTGATCCAGGTCTTCAGGTTCCCGTTCCCGATATCACTCAGCAATCAGAGATCGGCCCTATGGTTAATATTGAAGAATTTGTCGTCAATATCATTAGTGGTGACAGTCCTCACTATGTGAAGGCTTCGCTCACAGTTGAACTCAGCAACAAGGCGGTCCAGCCTGAAGTTGAACAAAGAATGCCCCAGGTAAGAGATGCTGTTTTACTTCTGATTGGCAATAAAACCTATGAAGAGTTACAGGACCTCCAGGGAAAACGGCAACTTAAAGCAGAGCTTATGAGCAAAATCAATTCTTTTCTACAGAGTGGAAAGGTTCGAGCAATCTACTTTACTAACTTTGTTGTTCAATAGGATTTTTGTAACTCCATGGAACCTATTTTAAATAGAGCAGAAATAGCGGATCTTCTTCGAAATATCCATGACGGTCAAGTATCAATGGAACTTGACGGTGAACAGGATAATTTCTTAGCCTGTACACCAGTAAATCTGTTCCAACTTGCAAGACCAGATAGAGAACAATTTCGCATACCTAATTTCGACATTATTTTGGATTCCTTTTGTAGACAATACGCGACGTCGCTTACAAATCAGCTCCAGAGAACGTTTTCCATTACAAGAGTAAGCCTGGAGACATTTGAGTTTCAGAAATTCATGGCGGACAAAAGTCAGCCTGGAGCCATTGGCATCTTAGATTTACCACCTCTCAAGCAGGGTGCTCTCATTATTTATGACCCAAAACTGTCTTTCACCATGCTGGAAATTATGCTGGGTGCATCCTCAGACATTGAGACACTTGAACTTGAGAGACAGCTCACTACCATTGAACTTAATATACTAAGAACTCCAATGGATGACGCGTGTTCTGATCTCGACAAGGCATTTGCCCAGCTCCTCGATGTGAAATCCCGTCTCATGAAGCTTGAGAATAATCCACGTCTCGTCTCTATAGTTGAGCCAGAAGGTGAAGTCATCGTGGGCACCTTGCTTGTCAAATCTGGCCAGTATTCCGGTGAGATCCACCTCGTTTTTCCTTTTGCAACGCTTGAGCCATTACGGGAACTGTTAAAAGAACTTCTCAGTATCTCAACTCAGACCAAAAGTAGCTGGCACGAGATTATTGAGGAACAGCTTCAGGATATGCCAGTCACTGTAATTGCGCAATCGGGTACCATTGACATGTGCGTTAAGGATGTCTTGAACCTTCAGGTTGGTGACGTAATAAACCTTGATTACGACCCCAACTCGCCCGTTCAGGTAATGGTTGAAAACAGCCCTAAATATTATGCCGTCCCAGGGACACATAATGGCAAAAAAGCCATAAGTCTCACAGGAGACTATTGATTGAGGATATTTTATGCAAACACCAGCAGATAACAGCAGACCAGACCCCGAAGAAATAAAAGAACTCCTCAAAGAGGACGGAGCACCACCTACAACAGGTGACAATTCCTTAAAGGGTAAGAATAAACGTAACCTCGACTTTCTTTACGATATCCCACTCAACATCTCCGTTGAAGTTGGAAGAAGTAAAATCAAACTCAAAGATCTGCTGAAAATGGGTGAGGGGTATGTTCTAGAACTGGACAAACTTGCAGGAGAACCTCTCGATCTCTATGTAAATTCTAAACTGATAGCAAAAGGGGAAGCGGTGATGGTAGGCGAAAAATTTGGCATTCGACTTACTGATGTTGTGAGTACTGCTGATCGACTCGAAAACCTCGGATAAAGACTATCAGATGAAGGCTATCCCTGTTTTCTTATTATCACTTTTATTTTATTGTAGTCAGGTTTACGCGGCCAGTACGAAACAGCACCCCTTATTGTCTGATGACAGTGGGATGCTTGCTGGCTCATTTCGCGTTGTCTGGGGGTTGCTTATAGTACTTGGTGTCATTTTACTGCTCTACGGCTTGCTAAAAAAACGTTTTTCACTGTTCTCTTCTTTGCCAGACAAAGAGATCAAGGTAGTTGAAATTAAGCCACTGATGGGTAAAAAAGCAATCTGTCTGGTTGAGGTCAGAGGAACGGAATATCTACTTGGCATCAGCGAATCCCAGATATCTACTATTGCCACATTACCACCCAGGTGCAACCCTAGCTTTTCCGAAACACTCCAGGCTGAAGCAGGAGATAAAAATGACTAACAAGTCCCCTTCTTCTTTAGTGCCTTACTCCAGAAAACGTGTCATTAAAAACAAGAAAACTGAGAGTTTTGTAAACAGCAATAACTTGAGGTTAGCACCTAGGCACTTATACCCCTCAGGGGGGTACAGAACTGAGTCCCAGCTTATTTCCCATTTACCGGGGTTAGGCCCGTGGATCTTGCTTATTGTTTTCTACTTTACATTCATTGCCCCAGCCATTGCTGGTGCCGTTGGTCTCCCAACTATTACTTTTGGTGTTGAAGACGCAGAAAGCCCCCAGCAGGTTTCAAGTGCCCTGCAGGTGCTTTTCGTACTTACCATACTATCGGTGGCACCAGCTATCCTTCTAATGACGACCTGCTTTACCCGTATAGTTATTGTCCTGGGGTTTGTTCGCCAGGCCATGGGTACGCAAAATATGCCACCAACACAGGTCATCCTAGGGCTGTCTCTATTTCTTTCTTTTTTTGTTATGTCCCCGACTTTAAACACGATAAATGAGGAAGCACTGCAACCGTACATGAATGAACAGATCGACCAGAGCCAGGCTCTAGAAAATGCTATTACGCCTATGCGCGATTTCATGTTTAGCCAGGTAAGAGAAAGCGAACTTGTACTTTTGACAGACATCACCCTTGGGGAAGAGCCCCAAACTCAGGATGAAGTCCCGACCATGACTCTCATCCCTGCGTTTATGCTTTCAGAACTCAAACGCGCCTTTCAGATGGGCTTTATGATCTATATTCCATTCTTGGTCATAGATATGATTGTTGCCTCAATACTTATGTCCATGGGAATGATGATGTTACCACCTGTTATCATATCTATGCCATTTAAACTCCTGCTCTTTGTACTTGTTGATGGCTGGAGTCTTGTGGTCGGATCTTTAATTAAGAGTTTTTCTCCGTAAAACCAAAAGTTCACATAGTAAAGGAGAGTAAAATGACTCCAGAAATTGCCATCGACATCTGCCGCAAGGCAATACAGACAATACTTCTGTGTGCCGCACCCATGCTCATTGTTGCCTTGCTTGTAGGTCTTCTGATATCTATTTTTCAGGCGGCCACTCAGATAAACGAACAGACGATGACCTTTGTTCCCAAAGTCGTTGCTGTCTTTATCACCCTTCTCATCTTCGGCTCTTGGATCATCAATACCCTTACAATTTTTACAGTCGGCCTCTTTGATGTAATGGCCACTTTATAAACTATTAATGGATACGCAGTTAATACCTATTGAACAATTCCAGACCTTCCTTGTCGTCCTCAGTCGCGTTGCAGGATTTGTCAGTGCTATTCCTGTATTTTTTTCAGCTCAAACACCAGCTCGCATAAAGACAACACTCACTTTCATCTTAGCAATACTTCTGTTTCCGATCATGGAGCCTGCAGTAGGAAATATTTCTCTGAATCCAGTTTCTTTTTCATTACTCATTGTATCAGAATTACTTCTCGGTCTCCTTCTTGGTCTTGTTGCCAGACTTATATTTACAGCAGTGGAGTTTGGTGCAACCGTCATCGGATTTCAAATGGGCTTTGCTGCTGCTAATGTTTTTGATCCACAAAACCAAAGACAAGTGGCACTTATCTCACAGTTTCAAAATGTTTTTTCTATTTTAATTTTTCTTGCAATAAACGGTCATCATCTGTTCCTCCAGACCGCTGTACTCTCATACGACCTCCTTCCCCCCGGGCAACTTAATCTCTCAGGTGATGCCGTCCCATATCTAATGGAACTTTCATCACACATGTTTGCACTCGGAGTACAGTTCAGTGCACCGGTTTTGACCGTACTTTTACTCTCAGGACTCATCCTTGGAATATTGGCAAGGGTCTTCCCTCAGCTCAATGTATTTCTCATTTCGTTTCCCATCAATATTGGTACAGCCTTTATTGTCATCGCTTTGACACTGCCCCTCATATCTATGCTATTAAGACGAGAATTTGACTCTCTGGGAGAACGCTTCATCACTCTACTCAACTATCTTGCCCTATAATTACAACTCCACCGTCGGCGTCAATATTGCATGAAAAATATTATTCACTCCACACCTGTGGACATGCAACGACGTACTGTTCTATCAAAGTATTAACGGATAATATATGGCAGAAGAAAGCGGATCAGGCGGCGAAAAAACTGAAGATCCCTCGACTAAAAGAAGAGAGGATTTTCGAAAAAAAGGCCAGGTCGTTCAAAGTAAAGAGGTTCAAACTGCCGCACTTTTTACAGTGGTACTGCTGTTCTGGGTGTTTTACCTTCCTGAGTTCTGGGATAAAATTACTACCCTCCTTTTTTCCTTATGGCAGTCTATTGGGCAATTTGAACTTACCCCTGCCTCCACCATGAACCTTGCCACCTTTCTTTTACAGCAACTCGGATATCTTCTGGCACCACTCTTTGTTCTCGTTCTTCTCATTGCCTTTTTCTCAAGTATATTTCAGTTCGGCTGGCTCCTTACCGCAAAGCCACTCATTCCAGACTTTTCGAAAATGAACCCAATAAGTGGCATGGCACGATTTTTCTCAAAAAAATCAATGCTGGAAGTCGTTAAATCGATTCTTAAAGTCCTCCTCATAGCTTTTATAGGCTACTCCACCGTACTCAACAACTTTGAAGAAGCACTCATACTCGTTGATGTCAGTGTTGTCGCGGCCATCAGTTATTTAGGTCGAATCGCGCTGATAGTGTTTGCAAAAATATGTGCTCTACTCATCTTTTTAGCCTTTCTGGATTTCATGTTTTTGAAGTGGGAAATGGAAGAAAAGATGAAAATGACAAAACAGGAAGTCAAAGAGGAGTACAAGCAGAGCGAAGGTGATCCCCACGTAAAGGCCCAGATTCGTGGTATCCAGCGGGAAATGGCCAGGAAGCGCATGATGGCTGACGTTCCAAAGGCCGACGTTATTGTAACCAACCCTACACACATCTCTGTGGCCATTAAATATGACTCCGAGAATATGGATGCGCCTTTGATTCTTGCTAAGGGTGCTGATTTCATCGCAATGCGCATAAGAGAAATTGCCAGAGAAAATGGTATCCCCATTATCGAGAACCCTCCAGTGGCGCGCTTATTGCATACTATCGAAATAGGAGAACATATACCTGAGGACCTGTTTAAAGCAGTAGCAGAGATTCTCGCGCACGTTTACTCATTGAAAGGAAAGGCATTCTAATGGAAATGACCAGCATCACAGCCAACCTTAGTCCTGTTCGACTCAAACAGCTTTTCGTCCGAAGTGACGTTATTGCTGGGCTGGGACTGGTCTCAATCCTGATGATCATGATCATTCCCCTTCCGTCTATTGTTCTCGATCTTTTTCTCGCAACAAATATCACCATCGCTCTGCTTATTTTAATTATGAGCTTGTATACGGTAAAAGCCACAGAGTTTTCAATTTTTCCATCTATTCTTCTCACAACCACTCTGTTTCGTCTTGCCCTAAACGTTGCCTCTACCCGTCTCATACTTTTACGTGGAGATGAAGGACCATCTGCCGCCGGATCTGTCATCCAATCTTTTGGTCAGTTTGTGGTCGGTGGCAATTATGTCGTGGGGATCGTAATATTTGTTATTCTTGTTCTCATCAATTTCATGGTTATCACCAAAGGTGCTGGCCGTGTAGCTGAGGTTGCAGCACGGTTTACACTGGATGCAATGCCAGGAAAACAGATGGCCATCGACGCAGACCTCAACGCTGGTCTGATAAATGAGGATGAGGCAAGGAAAAGACGTGAAGATATAGGGAAAGAGGCAAGTTTTCACGGTGCAATGGATGGTGCCTCTAAATTCGTAAAAGGTGATGCCATTGCCGGTATTATTATTACTCTGATCAACATCGGTGCTGGTTTTATCATAGGTGTCGTTCAAAAGGGTATGCCTATGGCAGAGGCTGCTGCGAACTATACAATTCTGACCGTTGGTGACGGACTCGTAGGACAGATACCTGCTCTTATTATTTCAACAGCGGCGGGTCTTCTTGTAACACGCTCCACGGGCGACAAGGATTTTGGTTCTGGTCTTAAGCATCAGTTTACAAACAATGCCGTTGCACTATGGGTTGTGTCTGGAATACTCATTCTTTTCGCGTTTATTCCTGGAATGCCATTTTTCCCCTTTCTTATCCTATCCTGTTCTTTAGCTACTCTTGCCTATCAGATCGATAAGACCACTGAGGAGAAGCAAAAGGTTGTGCAGCAAGCGCCCCCTGAACTCCCAGCCAAACGGGAAGAAAATTATGAAGAAATGCTCCATGTAGATCTACTTCAACTCGAAGTCGGTTATGGTCTCATCCCCTTTGTTGATTCAGCGCAGGACGGAGAACTCCTCAACCGCATCCAGTCTATACGTAAGCAGTTTGCACTCAATAACGGTTTTATTGTGCCACCCGTTCACATACGAGACAACCTGCAGCTCACTCCTAATCAATATCGCTTTTCTCTTAAAGGTGTCAAAATAGCAGAGTCGGAAATTCTACCAGGGCATTTTATGGCAATGGACCCGGGCATGGTTACAGAAAAGATTTCTGGAGTTCCTACCACCGAACCTGCGTTTGGCTTACCTGCCATATGGATATCGTCGGACAAGAAAGATCGCGCACAAATTGCAGGCTACACTGTTGTCGATTGCACCACCGTTATGGCAACCCATATCAGCGAAGTGATAAAACAACATTCACACGAACTCATTGGCAGACAGGAGGTCCAGGGACTGCTTGATAACCTTGCCAACAATTACCCCAAACTTGTGGAAGAACTGGTTCCAACTATCATGTCTCTGGGGACGATCATGCGGGTATTACAAAACCTTCTTAAAGAAGCCGTTTCTATACGCGATCTCAGAACAATTCTAGAAACTATGGCCGACTGGGCTCCCTCTACACAGGACACGGATATATTAACTGAATATGTAAGACATGCTCTTTCCAGAACTATAAGCAATGACCTCGCAGTCGATGGTGTTATTCCGGTCATTACGCTATCAAAACATGTAGAAGAAACGATACAGAAGTCGGTCCAACATAAAGATAAAGGAAGCTATCTCGCAATTGATCCGCATATAGCACAAAAGATACTAGACGATGTAGGTCAAGCAATCTCATTATTTGATAGCGGCAGCAGACCTACGATACTTGCGGCCCCACAAATACGACCCTACGTCAGAAGTCTTACGGAGCGATACTATCCGGCAGTTACAGTTATTTCCCATAACGAGATTTCCCCAAGTTTAAAAGTTAGATCTCTTGGTACGGTGAACCTGGATGCAAGTTAGAGTATTTCAATCAACAGACATGGCCTCTGGCCTGAAAATGATTCGACAGGAACTGGGCCCTGATGCGCTCATCCTATCAACCAAGACTGTTCGAAACGGGAAAATGGGTTTACTCAGCAAACCTTTGCTTGAAATAACCGCCGCCGTCGACACTGATTTCCCAGGCGAACCAAAAAACGACGCACCTAAACAATTGTTTTCCACTTATTCAAATAATTCTAAAAAATCGTCAGGCAGCAACAACAACAACAACAACAACAACAACAATAGAAGCTTTAGCCGTATTATAAATGATCCGGTCGAACACTTTTTAGATCAGAAAGAACCTCAACTGCTTCCTACAGAGCATGAATGTTTCAGAGAGTTTCCTACACATAAGCCGAAACAATCTCAAAGCCCCGACTCCCAAAATGAGCCACAAAATGTCAGTAAAAACGATAGTCTTGAAAGTGAAGTGAGTGAACTCAAGCAACTCGTCAAAGGTCTGGCCGGCCAGATTACCGCTCTTAGTCAAAAAGATACAAAAGAAGTTGCGATTGAATCCTCAGAATCTATTCAAAAGAAGATAAAGATTACAAACAATCCACCTACAGTACGGAATAGGGTTGAACACATTCAGGGAGACCATCTTCTATCTCTACTTACAGCAAGAGGTGTAAATGTTGAAACGGCGAGAACCATCGCAGGATTTATCCGTGAAAGTTTGACTGAGCAGGAACTTGGTGACTCTAAAATCATAAGTAAAGCCCTTATCGAAACCCTTCAAAATCTCATAGAAGTCAACCCACCACTCTTCAAAGACCAAAAGGAACAAAGAAGAATTGCTTTGGTTGGACCCACAGGTGTTGGAAAGACAACAACACTTGCCAAAATTGCAGCATCGTATCTACAACAACACTCCAACTCTATAGCTCTTATCACAATAGACACCTATAGAATTGCAGCTGTCGAACAGCTTAAGGTCTATGGCGAGATAATGCATCTTCCAGTTGACGTGGTGATCAGTCCTGACCAACTCGGCCAAGCCTTAAACAGATACCAAGATAAAAAACTTATTCTGATAGATACCGCCGGAAGAAGTCCAAGAGATAGCTTTTGCATAGATGAACTCTCTTCATTTTTAGCGCCTGAATATAATATTGAAAAACATCTTGTCCTTTCGGCAACCACGCGAGAAAATGAAATTGTAGATACGATGAATCAATTTTCAAGGCTTGAAATAGCCAATACAATTTTTACTAAGATAGATGAGTGCGTGAGCCTTGGAGTATTGCTCAATACCCAACTACAAAATTCCAACCCTATATCCTATATCACTAATGGACAGAGGGTACCCGAGGATCTACTCGAAATTACACCCCATAAAATAGCGGAACTGATCATGTCTCAAGACCAAGGATCCCTGCATGAATAATTCATCACAACCAACTGATGACCAGGCAAAAACGCTGAGGGACCTCAGCACAACCGACATCGCAGCAACCGGGGACACCGGTTCGCAGGCAACAAACGTTTACTCAATCACCAGCGGTAAAGGTGGTGTTGGAAAAACTGCTGTTGTCGCCAATCTTGCTTATAACCTCGCTTCTATGGGAAAACGAATACTTATTCTCGATGCAGATCTTGGTCTTGCAAATATTGACGTGGTCTTTGGCCTCTCACCACTCTACAATCTCAATCACTTCTTTTCAGGAGAACGCGAACTACAGGAAATTTTAGTTGAGGGCCCTCACGGTATCCAGATACTTCCAGCGGGATCCGGCGTTCAAAATTTCACAAAACTTGATGCACGGCAGAAGATGCGATTGCTTGATGGACTCGACGCCATGCATAATCATTTCGATTTCGTACTCATCGACACGGAAGCTGGTATTTCAGAAAATGTTACCTACTTTAACACGGCTGCCCAGGAAATCCTTGTCGTTACAACCCCTGAGCCAACTGCAATAACGGATGCATATGCACTCATGAAACTTCTCTCGACCCAGTATCATGAGAAGAAATTCAACCTTATCGTGAACCAGATACGAAACGAAGACGATGCCTTAGATGTATATCGAAAGCTCACCATGGTTGCAAACAGGTATCTTGATATTTCCATTGATTACTTAGGCTCCATACCAGAGGATCGACAGATGATCGATGCCATCAGAAAACAACGCGTAATCAGTGAAATTTTTCCCTTATCAAAAACCACCCAGGCCTTTCATGAACTGGCCAGCAGGATCTGTTCTGAGCCACCAAAGACCAGCCCCAAAGGAAACTTACAATTCTTCTGGAAAAAGCTGCTTAACATTCGGGGATGACACAAGCGATGCTTTACGATCAACGACCGCAACCAGATGATATCTCACAAATAATAAAGGACCATCTTTATCTTGTTGATATTCTTGTAGGCAGAATGGTTACCCAGGTACCTGCTTTCATGAATAGTGACGACATGAAAAGTGCAGGTTTGCTTGGCCTATTTGATGCAGCAAAAAAATTTGATGCCTCTAAAAACATTAAATTCAAGACCTTTGCTGAATACCGTATCAGGGGATCTATTTTTGATGAGATGCGTAAACTTGACTGGTTTTCTCGGTCCCTTCGCGAAAAGCAGAACAGAGTAGGCAAAACCATAGTACAGCTTGAGCTAAAACTTGGGCGGGATCCTGAAGACCATGAAGTAGCTGAAGCCATGGATCTTTCCCTTAGTAACTATCAATCAGTGCTTGCTGAAGTGAGTCATCTTGGATGTGTCAGCCTCAACGAAACCCTTGATAATAGTCAGGAAGGACGATCCTTTCTGGATTCAATTGCAGACGACAAACCAGGATCCCTACCCGGCGCACGTATAGAAAAAGCCGAACTCACCCAAAAGGTAGCAACCGTTCTTGAACAGCTCTCAGAAAAAGAACGACTGGTCATTGCCTTATATTACTACGAAGAACTGACACAAAAAGAGATTGCTGAAGTACTTGCTCTCTCGGAAGGAAGAGTCTCTCAGCTCCATAGCCAGGCTCTGATTAAATTAAAAACAAAACTTGCTACACAACTGTTTTAAGCAACATCGTTTTCAACTTGCTTAGGGGATTGAATCCATGCAACTCTCATTTACACAAATCAGCCTGATTCTTCCATGTGTCGCCTGCCTTTTGACACTTACCAAATACGCCCTTGTTAAAAAAGAAAACAAGCTCCTCTCTGATCAATTAACAGAGACGACAATCAGGCTTGAAAACAACAGAAAGGAATTGAATGACCTGCAAGATCGCCATAATGAGATCAAAACATTTCACAAGTCAATAGAACAGGCTGAACTCACTACAAAATTTCAAGCACCGCGACTTCATGCCAGCCACGGTGAATTTGCAAGTAATAACAGTCCACAGGTACCCGAAAAATATTTATACATACGCTCCCTCACAGAAAAAGGAATGTCACCCGAAGAGATAGGAGCTGTATTATCAATATCGCCCCATGAAGCACGACAACTTGTTGCATTAACAAAGATTACGGGACCTGTATAAGACGACTATCATCTTTTTATTACTTAAGAATCGGCGGATATTGCCGATAAGTAATTATACGATATCCATTTACCTTAACCGCAGACAAAACATTATGGTTTCAGGAAAATACAGTGCACTTTCAGGTGCAATCACAAGAGAGCAGACCATTGCTAACATCAGCAATAATCTGGCAAATATAAGTACCACTGGATACAAAAAGGCCAACGTCAGCTTTGAATCAGTTTTAGATGGTGAAACCCAGGCCACAAAAGCCAAAGGCATCAACTACAACCGGGTCAATCAAAATTTCACGGACTTTTCTCCCGGCGCTCTCAGGCAGACGGATGATCCTTTAGATGTGACCATACACGGCGAGGGCTTTTTCAAAGTTCAGGGCGAAAATGGAATTCTCTACACCAAACGTGGCGACCTGGCCATAAACGGCGAAGGCATACTGACAACAAGTAACGGACTCCCGGTACTCGATGATGCGGGAGGGCAGATCACAATACCTGATACCGAATCCCGTGTGGTTGCATTTAGTGATAATGGAGGCATATACACTTTGGGTGAACAGGGCGCGAGGACTCAAGTGGGACAACTTGGCCTTGTAAACATTAATGATACATCCAAACTAAAACGGGAGTCAGACACCACCTTTTCCCTCGATGACCCTACCCAGGAAATCCCCGATGAAGATTCCAGAATTATTCAGGGTACTCTTGAGTTATCCAACGTCAACATGGCCTCCGAAATGGCCAAGATGATTGACAGTTACAGAACCTTTGAAACATATCACAAAGTATTAAAGAGCTATTCTACCATCGGCGAGCAACAAACTGAGCTTGGTACTCTAGGTTAAGTAAATTTTCTTTTTCTCAAGTAAGGAATCACATTATGATCCGATCACTCTGGACAGGCACCACGGGTATGCATGCGCAGCAACTCAATATAGACGTTATCGCAAATAATCTTGCTAACGTCAGTACCACTGGATTTAAAAAGAGTAAGGCCGACTTTCAGGATCTTCTCTATCAAGCCACAAAAGTTCCCGGCAGCCAGACCTCAGCCGACACAGAATCCCCTACCGGAATTCAGATCGGTCTCGGTGTAAAGCCTGCCGCAGTGACAAAAATCTTCACTCAGGGCGACCTTATACAAACAGAAAATGAACTTGATATTGCCATAGAGGGTAATGGCTTTCTCCAGGTCGAACTCCCCAACGGCAATACTGCCTACACCAGAGCCGGAGCATTAAAGCTCGATGGTGATGGCAGGATGACTACCTCAGATGGATATCCTATTACACCAGGGATCACAATTCCAGATGGTTATACACAAATTACTATTGGTGAAACGGGTATTGTCAGTGCGCTTATCGATGACGACACTGAATCATCTGAACTTGGAACGATACAGCTGGCGACCTTCACCAACAACTCAGGACTGCTTGCTGTTGGACAAAATCTTTTTGAAGAATCTTCTTCTTCTGGCAACGCACAAACCGGCACACCAGGGGATGCTGGATATGGAACCCTGCTGCAAACCTACCTTGAAGGTTCTAATGTTAACATTGTTGAAGAGCTGGCCAGTATGATCACAACCCAGCGCGCTTATGAGATTAATTCAAAAACTATTCAGACGTCTGATGAAATGATGCAGACAACAAACCAACTCGTGTAACTATGGTCCGCCTACTTCTCATAATTATTATCCTCTTATTGGGTCAACCGGTATTAGCATTTGACATCACGTTCAAAAAAAATGCTGCCGTTGATGGGAAACTTGTGACACTTGGTGATGTTGCCAGCATTGACACGATCTCCGAGATGGGAAAAGCCCTATTAACTATTCCTGTTGCTAATTCTCCTGCACCAGGTGAAAAATCATACCTCCGATCTGTTAGTATCAAAAAGTATCTTTCTTCCGACCAAACCCTTCCCGAGGACATCGAATGGAACGGTGCATCTTCTATTGCAGTAACCAGAAGTGGCATTACGGTTGATTCAAAACGGATGCTTGAATATATTTCAAACTTTCTACGATCACAAAAAGACAGTCTCCCTCTGGCTGTAATTCGATTTATTCCCACATCTCACCCACTTCCTTTTACATTGCCAACAGGTGAACTCAGTTGTGACATTATTCCTTCAAATCCCGGAATTTTAAGCAGTTCAAGGTTTTCGCTTATCTTCAGAATTGATGATAAGGTCGTTAAAAACATTTCAATTCGTGGAAAAATTGAGGCGCGGGCAAACATCGTTACGGCTGCTATCCCAATAAAAAAAGGGACTATCCTTACATCTCACCATCTCAATGAAGCGGTAATGGATATCAGTGACCTTCAAGACCCAGGATTTTCAGTTGATGAATTTTTGGGAAAAAAGATTATCCGAAGTCTGCGCGCCGGAAGTCCTGTAAAGGTGTCTATGGTTGAAAGCTTACCTGTGATCCACAGAGGGGAGAAAGTCAAAATTGTAATACAATCAGGCGCTATGCGCCTCACTGCAACAGGCCTTGCCCATAGCGACGGCAAAATAAATGATCTTATTCGAGTACAAAATATTAATTCGAACAAAGTTCTCTATGGCAGAGTTGCGGCTCCTGGCATTGTGGAGGTAATTTTATAAAATGAAGAAATTTATCGTGCTTTTTCTCAGTTCAATAGTCCTTGCAGGCTGTGCTTCTAAAGAGCAAGCTCCAATGGTCATACATGAACCTCTTGAAGAAATCTACGAATCTAAACCGATCGTAAAAGAATCAGGATCACTATGGAATCAGAATAATGGTTCCATGTTTACAGACCGAAAGGCACAAAGGGTTGGTGACATCGTCACTGTCCTCATTTCTGAATCGTCCAGTGCCTCAAAAGCTGCGACAACAAGTACTTCCAGAGAAACGAACATGTCTGCCTCCATTTCTAACTTTTTTGGCCTTGAGAATAGTGACGCATGGAATGGTTATAACCCTATAGATCTTGAAAACCTTGTTAACGCTGATTTTGCCAATGGATTTGATGGGAGTGGGTCTACCAGTAGAACTGAAGATCTCACCGCATCACTTACGACGCAAGTTGTTGGCCAGTACCCGAACGGACAACTCAAAATTCGTGGCGGCAAAGAAGTTATGGTCAACAACGAGGTACAGATGATCTACCTTACAGGGATTGTTCGTCCTGTAGACATAACAGCAGCAAACACAGTGAGTTCTGCCAAGATACTCAACGTGCGCATCAGTTATACAGGTAAAGGTTCAATCAGCGACAAACAAAAACCTGGTTGGGCAATGCGTGTACTCGATAACATTTGGCCTTTTTAGATATAGTGGTTAATAGCTCAAAAAAACAGACCTACCAACCCTGTAAATCTGGGTTAATAAAATGACATCACTTTCTTCACCTTTAAACGTGGTACCTATGAAAATTTTATCCCCATTATGTATCATACTCTGCGTGTTGATGGTTATAAGCGCCAATACTGTTTCTGCTGCGAGAATCAAAGACATTGCGCAACTCCATGGTGTTCGTGATAACCAACTCATTGGCTATGGTATCATTACTGGCTTAAATGGTACCGGTGATGACATGACCAAATCAGTTTTCACCCTCCAGGCAATCTACAATATGATGACCCGCCACGGGATCACCATTGATCCAGATAACATTGACGACATCAAAATTGAAAATATCGCTGCGGTTATGGTTACAGGCACCCTTCCTCCCTTTGCTAAATCGGGATCCAGAATGGATGTGCAGGTATCTTCTATAGGGGACGCCGAGAGCCTCGCCGGTGGTACATTACTTATGACTCCCCTTCTTGGCCCAGATGGTGAGGTCTATTCGGTGGCTCAAGGACCAATCACCATAGGTGCTTTTTCATACGGAGGTAAGGCCGCCCAGGTACAGAAAAACCACCCTACTGTTGGTCGCATTGCCAACGGAGCAATTATTGAGAAATCAGTAGCTATGGAAATAGGAAACAACGGCCAGTTGCAGTATCAACTTCGGGATGCTGATTTCACCACCGCCTCCAATCTCGCTGCTGTGGTTAACAGGCACTTTGGTAAAGGCACAGCCTATGCTGATAGCCCGGGCACAGTTCAAGTGAAGGTCTCCGAGCCGTTTAAAGATAATATCGTTGACTTTGTCGCATCTCTTGAGATCTTAGAGGTTGAATCTGATACCCCTGCAAAAATTGTCGTGAATGAAAGGACAGGTACTATCGTGATGGGTAAAGATGTACGACTGTCTACCGTGGCTGTATCCCATGGCAACCTGAGTCTTATTATCCGTGACGACTATAATGTTTCGCAACCAGCGCCACTGTCTGGAGGCCAGACTGTAGTTACACCTCAAACCACAGTTGACATTGTGGAAGATGATGGTGAACTCGTACTTCTCGATATGAAAAAGGGTGTTTCCATTGGTGAAATTGCAAACGCTCTCAACGCTATTGGCGCAACCCCCCGAGATCTTATTGCCATCTTCCAGGCCATTAAAGCTTCTGGTTCTCTACAAGGTGAACTGATCGTATTATAAGTAAAGGATGATGGCGTCGTAAAAAGTCCGATCTACGTCGTTGTGGGTTTGGGTCGAACTCTCAACATACCACATGTATCATTGAGAATACGATCCAAACACCACGCCTCGGAGTCTTCGCTACCTGTATATCAGCCTTTTTTCATAGCCATCAAAAGACTTCGATTTAACTTTTTACGAGTTTGTAAAGGATATTAAATGGACTTTAAAATTGATCCCCGTATACATGCCAGCCACGCTACACAGCACATGAAAGATCGAAAAACTCGAGATCTTGAATCTCTGAAAGAATCAAGTCGAGAATTTGAAACAATGTTTGTAATGGAAATGTATAAAGCTATGCGTAAAGCTGTACCGGAAGGCGGCCTTTTCGAAAAAAGTAATTCCACTGAAATATATCAAGGGATGCTTGACCTCGAACTCGCTAAAGAAACAACCAAAGGGAACGGTATGGGCATTGCCCAAGCGATGTACGATCAGATGGCCTCTCTTATTGAAGATAAAAAATAGCGGCCCCCCTCCTCCCCAACACAAACACAAACACAGTTTTTCCTAAACTTTCTATCCACATCCTCCGATATAAATATACGAGAACGTAAAAAACTTCTAACTGAGCAAGGAAGCTCAGTTATCATCTCGCAGGGAGGCAGCAACATGATTGACAACACCGGCAACAGCACATCTGCAAAAAACATAATTATCAAGACTCCGCAACCTGCTGAAAAGGCAGGAAATAGTGCCCAGCAGAACAGCTCAGCCCTAGGAGGCAAAGAATCGACAAAGGACCAAGTGAACATCTCCTACAGCTCAGAATCTATCTCAACATATCAATACGACATGTCACTTGAGCAAACTGCAGGTGATGGTCTTGACCTACTAAGAGGCCTTGTCTTAAATATTTTTAAGGAACAAGGTCTAGAGTACAAGATTGAAACTTCTGAAAACCAGGTTGATTTAGAAACTATTAGCCCAGAAGAAGCCACGGAATTAGTTGCAGACGACGGGTACTTCGGGGTAGAAAAAACAGCAGAAAGAATTTTCAACTTTGCAATAGGTGTCGCAGGCGGAGATCTTGGTCGGATTGATGCCATTAAAGAAGGAGTGAGCAATGGATTTCAGGAAGCCCTTGAAGCCTTTGGTGGTGAGCTCCCTCAAATTTCCTACGATACCCTCGATGCTGTTATGAATAAATTAGACGAATGGGCTGGAATTGAAACAAGCCCAGAATCTTTAACTTAGGTGAAGTCATGAGTGTGGAATTTTTTGGAGTCGGTGGCCCTAGTCAGATCGGCAATCTAAAAAAGAGCGATAATGCATCGTCTGATAGTAAGCCGATCTCAGGCGGAGAAGATACTGTTCAATTTTCCTCGGTTTTACAAGAGGTTAATAAAGCACAGGCAGCGACGCCCGGTGCCAATGCTGAACGAGCAGAAAAGGTTCAGGAATTAAAAGCACAGATACAAAACGGCTCCTATGAACCTGATCTGCAAAAAGTATCTTCCTCCTTACTACAATTTTTAGTTGAGGGAAGGTAACATGAGCACCAAAACAACTCACGACTACCTCGTGCAAATGCACGAACTCATCCTACAGGAAAGAGAATGTGCCATTAATCTTAACATAGATGGCATGGCTGAAGCTGTACGGGCAAAAGGAGAATTAATGAAAATCCTCGCCCATATTCAAAATGTTGATGAAAGCGATAAAGAGATCACCAAGCAAATCCGCTATGAAAACAGGCGAAATGCATTTCTCTTTAAATCTACTCTTGGATGGATCAGAAACACTATGGAGTTTTTTGGTCAAAGGACAGTCACCTCCACATATGGTGCTCAGGCTAACACTGTAACATCCCAAGTCAATGGACGTCTTCTTTCAGGAAGGGTGTAAAATATGGCTGGTCTGTCAAGCGCTCTCAATGCTGCGAAAACCTCACTTGAAGTTAATCAAAAGACCATAGAGGTAATTGGTAACAATATCTCAAACGTCAACACTGAGGGTTATTCGCGTCAGCAGACAGTATTGGAGACATACCCTTCACTGAATTTTGGGGATTTCTTCGTTGGACAGGGAGTGAAAATTACAGACGTCAGTCGCCAACACGATGTTTTTGTTGAAGGTCAAATCCAGGAAAAAGCAGCTGAATTTGGCTATCAGGAAGCAATGAGCAGCCCCCTTTCAGAACTGGAACGGATTTTTAGTGTCACAGAAGATAATCTCTCTTCTGATATTGATACCTTCTTTGATTCTCTCAGTGAACTTTCCGCCGACCCCAGTGATCTTGTCCAAAGAAACAATGTCATTCTACAGGGCAATGTCCTCGCTGACAGTTTTAACGATATAATGGATAACCTTGATTCTGTTGCCGACGATATTAACAATACCTTAGCTTCAGATATCGATAGTCTCAATTCCAAATTTGTAGAATTAGCAGATCTCAATGATCGGATTTTCCAAATAGAAATACATGGTCAAACAGCAAACAGTGCTAGAGATGAAAGAGAATCACTTATAAAAGACCTTGCCATGACCATCGGAGCGGAAACCTACGAGACCGAAAATGGTATGGTTTCTGTGCAATTGCCAAATGGTCTCCCGCTTGTAGAAGGCACCATGGCAATGACCATAACCAGCGAAACAGTTGGCTCCGATCTTGTGATTTCTCTTGAGGCCGGTGGGGTTACCAGAGAACTCAGCGAAAGCAGTTTTGGCGGTCAATTTAAAGGACTTATGGAGCTGCGGGACAGTTTTATACCTGAGCTTGAAGATGGCATGGACCAGCTTGCCTACGAACTCAGTGTCCAGATCAACTTGCAGCATATGGCCGGTGCAGGTCTTGATTCAAGCACTGACAATCTGTTCTTTGATATGCCTCCAAATTATATTGCCTCGCCACCCGCAGATTCCCCAACGGCAACTGAATATGAAGGTGCTGCCCGGGCTATGAACGTTGCAATCACGGATCCAAATCAAATAGCCGCTGCAGCCGCACCTGATTCGAGCTTGGATTCTGTTGCCCAAGGTGATAATCGTAATGCACTACTACTGGCGAACATTGGTTCCAACTATCTGGTCAACGGAACCGATAGCTTCACGTCACTCTACGGACAGATGACAGCAAAGGTGGGAGTGGAAAGCAACCAGAATGAATTGTCATTGTCCGGAGCAGAAGACGCACTTGTACAGCTTGAGAATTTACGGGACGGATTATCTGGTGTTTCTTTAGAGGAAGAAATGATCAATCTCATTCAATTCCAAAGAGGTTTTGAATCTGCTGCGAAGTTTCTTTCTACCATAGATGAAATGATGACCACTATTCTTTCTATCAAACAATAGCCTTTTGGTATTACAATGAAAGTTACAGACAATTCAACATTTCGTTTAATGCAAACGAATCTCAACAGGATTACAACCGACCTGTTAGAACTTCGTAAACAGGGGTCTACTGGTCTTAAATTTAACACCGCATCTGACGATCCTGGTTCAGTTCGACCGGTTCTTACGGCCAGAACACAAATACAGGAAGGCGAGCGATATATAGACACACTTGGCAAGGCCGGCGATGATATGGACTCAACCGATAGTCATCTGGGACACGTTGAAGATCTTCTTGTTAGAGCAAAAGAGATTGCTATTAATGCGGTAAATTCTTCCCTCAGTCAATCCGATCTCAACACACTTGCAGATGAAATCAGTGAACTTCGTGCAGAACTGCTTGATTCCGCAAATGCTGTAGTAGACGGCAAATACATTTTTGCAGGGTACCAGGAAAAAAATGTGCCCTTTGTAGAAAACGAAAGCTATGATGCCTCAACATATGATATCAGCAATGTAACCACTTGGCCTTACCTCTATCAAGGAGATCCTTACCCAACAGAACTTGAAATTGCCAGCAATGAATATCTTGAAGTGAATCTCACTGGCAATGAACTGTTTATGGGTATAACAAATGAAATCGCGCTTGATGGATATGCTAACCCGTTTCAAGGTCAATCTGTTACCTCAGGTGATCTAGCTGAAGGAACCGGAGACATCACGATCACTCCAGACGGTGGAGCTACAGTTACCATAACTGCAGCAGATATGACCGATACGGATGACAACTACGCAGGAAAGCTGGCGGCTCTATTTAACCTGAGTGGTACTGATCTTGTCAGTACAACAAATGCTGCAACAGTTGACCTCGGTGCACTTTCACTCACAGGTTTTGATGAGAGTGCGAGCGACTCATATGACCTCAACATTACATCTGGTGGCTCGACTGTATCTGTTAGTTTGACAGGCTCTACGGGTTATGATTTCACTCTTGAAGGGCTCGCTTCGGCTCTGGCTAACAGTCTGCCACAACCAGATGATCTCACCTCCACTAGTGGAACTTTGCCCAATGGTGTCAGTTACGATATTTCTTCTGGTTCTCTAGAACTTACTGGACCGGATAATGGCTCTGAGATTGAAGTCAGTGAAACCATTGCAGGAGCTGCTGCAAGTGGAGGTATTGGAGGAGATCAGACGGTGTTTGGAACTATAAATATTGCCACCAACTCCTCCACAGATGTGTATATTGACGGCGCTGGCTTAGGCGACCTTGGTCTCTCAACAACCAATCTTGATGGGGCCTCAGGTAGTATCGATATTTTCACAGTTCTCATGCAGACAGAAGAAGCCATCCGCGCAGGTAATGTGACCGACGGCTCGATAGAAACGCAGATAGACCAACTTGAAATTGCAGCCGACCAAAATCGTACCTATCGCTCCACTCTCGGCAATAGAGCGACACGTGTAGAATCTGCTAGCTACAACCGAGAACAGTCTCTTATTGATCTGCAAGCAACATTATCCAGGTATCAGGACGCGGACATACTGGAAGTGTATAACGATATTATACAAAAAGAATCTGCCTTTGAAGCTGCTCTTAGTGTGACTGGGAGAATATCCCAAATATCAATCCTTGATTATTTTTAGACAACGGCTACAATAAGTATTCTACATTCCAGAAGTTCTCACTTATTCAGGCCCAGGTGCCATTAATTCGGAGCGCAGTATGCTGGTCCTTACAAGAAAGGTAGGCGAAGGTATAATCATCGGTGATGACATTAGCATCAAGATTGTTGAAATGAAAGGTGGTACTGTCCGAATTGGTATTGACGCTCCTTCAGATAAAAAAATATACCGCCAAGAGGTCTTTGACAGGATTGTTGCAGAAAATCAGGATGCAGCTAACTGGACTATGATCGATCTCGATAACCTTAGCGATAATCTCACTAGAAAAGAATAATGGAAAAAATTACTACACGATTTGGTGAAGTTGAATATGATCCAGAGACCCTTCTTCATTTTCCCGCTGGTATGATTGGTTTACCTCTTCTTAAGAGGTTTATTGTTATGCCAAACAAGAAAAAAGGACCTCTATTCTGGATACAATCAGTGGATGAACCTGAGTTTGCTTTTGTACTAACAGATCCCACTAATTTTTTCCTCGACTATGTTGTCGAACTTGATGCCCCTGAGAAACAAACACTGCACATAGAAAAAGATGAGCCCTACTTTGTCCTTGTTGTTGTCACTGTCCCTCCTGATCAAAAAATCACTTTAAATCTTGCGGCACCAATACTTTTTTCACCTAAAAACAACCGTGCAATACAGATCATTTTGGAAAAATCCGATTACACTACCAAGACCCCACTTCCAGGAA
>JBLHNA010000002.1:0-378336 GCA_047619065.1 Desulforhopalus sp. | reverse complement strand
AATACGAAATGAAGCTAATCAGCAGTCTGCTACAGAGAAACCTATTCAACAACATCGAAAGCGGAAGAAGAAACGCCCAAAGCGATTGAAAAAATCATATGCAAAATCTTAACCGGACATCACTGGATTTGGGTCAAGATCGAGACGCGCCTTAAATTTTTACCACAGGCATATAGTTCATATCGGAGTCTACGCTTACCTCCGAGGATAAAAATATGAGGCGTAACGCTGAGATTGATCCAAATAACAGTTTTCGAACGGGAGCTAGCTATGCGTCTCGCGCGAGATAAGTGCAGCACCGAAGGCACCGACACACTGAGGATCATCCGGAATGAGGACATCACGACCAAGTTTTTCAGCGAGAAGAGAGACCATACAACAGTTATTGGCAACACCACCGGTAAAAACGAGTGGTCCATCTGCATCGCTTGAGACCCGTTTAATCATACCAACAGCCCGCCTGACCACACTGTCATGAAGACCGCGGGCAATCTCTCGCCTGCTCTCCCCTTTTGCAATGAGAGACGTCACTTCCGACTCAGCAAACACTGTGCACATGCTTGAGATATTGACCTCTTTTTTTGCCAAAAGAGCCTCCCTGCCAAAATGACCAATTTCAAAACCGAGACTCCCTGCCATGATTTCTAAAAACTTTCCGGTTCCAGCCGCACATCGGTCATTCATTTCAAACTTTTTGACCTTACCCGTATCCGCAATAACAATAGCCTTACTATCCTGACCGCCGATATCGAGAATCGCACGGGCTTCAGGAAACAGTTTCATTGCCCCTGTTGCGTGGGCTTTAATTTCTGTCACTGTGGGTGCATCAAAAGACAGTTCAAAAAGATTCCGGCCGTAACCTGTGGCCAGAATATGGTCATACTCAACACAGGCAAGCATCGTTTTGGCCTCAGCAATCGGATCAAACCCAGTATCGGACTTGTGACTTTCAACTATATCTCCAGCCTCATCCACCACGACAAGTTCAATGGTTCGCGAACCTATATCAATTCCAGCAAAATGCATATTTCCTCTCTAAACTCAGTGCTAACCCGGATTTTTCATGAATATTGTGTAGGACTCAGCAACAGACTCTAACATGTTGAGCCCTATATAATACGTAGATTAAAACCAAATCTACACAATGTTCATGAAAACATCGAGGCTAAGAAAGCAATTCAACAAAGGCTTCAACCCGGGTTTGCAACTGCCCTAGATCCTCCATTGAATAGTCGGTCTCAATGCGGAGACATGGAATACCGGCTTCTTCCAGAGTTTTTTCTACAGGAATCGCCTCCATTAGATATGGTTGGCAAAACTGCAGACCGTAATGAATGACGCCGTCTGCCTTATAGGCTTCTGCCATTTCTTTTATATGGTCCATCCTCTCTGTATTTGGCGTAAAGATGGCACAATCCACGTTGAAATACCTGTCGAGCAGTGCATCCATCATCTCATCAACTGTCTCTTTCGATTCATCGGTCAGATTTCTGGTCCCCCGCTCGCCCACACAGGATTCTTCCCCAACTATCACCCCTCCAGAGGTCTCAATAATCATAGGCAGTTTCCAGTTCGGTATCGCCTGGGGGCAACCTGAGATGAGGATCCTGGGGGTCTTTTCCTTGAATGGACCCTGCTCTTTCTCAACGCGCAGTTCCAGTTCATCACAAATTTTGTTCACCGATTCTGTATATCTGGCGGGGTTGTCATAGAAAAAAACTTGATTGGCCAGAAGTGCATCAAGCCCTGAGATTGGTGCGGGATCCGCTTTTCTAAGCGCCAGAAGTCTGTGCAGGGCCCTTCTCTTTGCGTTTACTGTCTGTATTGCCTCTTTGAGAGACGCAGCAGTAATGGTCACGCCGGTGAGTTTTTCAACCGACTCCTTAAAGCGGATATACTCAGCCCTTAGCAGTTCCCTGCCGTTTGCCGATTTCACCTGGGGTAAATCCATCACATACAGATTATCCACCATGCCACCCAAGGTTTCATACGCCTTTTTCTTACCGTCACAGGTATTCTCACCTACGACCATATCCGCACTTTCCAGATAGGGACAAACCTTCCCGATTTTAAAACCAAACGCCGATTTTATGAGGGCACAGGTGTTTCGAGGCAGAAGCTTTTCCACCTCTTCCATTGCAAAATCCGCCCCGGAACAAAGGCCCACGAGAGTTGCATTGGCTGCAAGTGCAATTTCCTCAGGGACAAAAACACAGTAGGAACCGATGATTTTTCGCCCAGCGGCCTTCTCATCGAGTAACTCTTTTATCCTCAGACCATGTATCTCACTCATGACAAAATCAAAATACGCCATTGATTCAGGACGACCCTGTTGTGTGAGAAAAACATCGTTATACGCCTGCCCCAACACCCCAAGGAGCACGTCATGTGCCTCTAGATCAAGCCCCATCTCCTTCCACATTGGTCGGTAATCTTCTGCCATTTGTTTTTTCCTTATGCGTATTTTTCTTCAGTACGTGTAACGTCCTCGAAATCCCTGCAGAGGTAGTCGCTCAACACATACGACAATAAAGATATTGTATTCATTAGTATTCCCTCAACCTACGAAAGCATATAGCCCACATTAACACGATCTGTCCAACAGGATATTCCTATGCATGACTCATCAACGATTGGTTACATCAATACAATAACAAATGGGGAGACAAGCTAAGCTTGTCTCCCCATCTCTATTGCACTCTTTTACCACCACCATTCAGAAACGTGATGTGCTTTTCTAGCTCAAAGTTTGTCGGCCACCTCTACACCCTGTGAAATCGCCCTCTTTGCGTCGAGTTCTCCCGCTTCACGCGCACCACCAATAAGGTGATAGGTAACGCCTGCACTATCTAATTCATCTGCTAGATCAAGCGATGAAACCTGCCCCGCACAGATCACCACATCATCCACCTCAAGGAGTTGACTTTCACCATCATGACGAATGGCAAGACCTGTCGTATCGACAGAGAGATATTCCACTCCAGTCAACATTTTCACACCATTTTTCTTTAGAACAGACCTGTGAATCCATCCGGTGGTCTTACCAAGTCCCGCCCCTGGTTTTGTCGTTTTCCGCTGCAAAAGATAAATAGTTCGTTTTGGTCTTTTCTTTTCGGGTAACCCCAGTCCTCCCGGTTCTGCATAGTCCATATCGACTCCCCACTGGGCCATAAAGGAAGGGATGGACTCTTTGCCCTGATCGTGTAAGAGGAAGGTTGCCATATCAAAGCCTATGCCGCCGGCACCGATAATCGCGACCCTGTCTCCCACCACCTTGTCGCCAAGCAGCACTTCATTATACATCGAAACATTGTTACCATTGATACCCGGTATTGTGATCTCTCGCGGTATAACCCCTGTGCTCATAACCACTTCATCATATTTTTTTAATTCAGCCACTTCAGGAGATATTTCCAGCTTTACCTCAACCCCATGGAGCTCGAGTTGTCTTGTGTAGTATCTAAGTGTCTCAGCGAACTCCTCCTTACCGGGCACCTGTCTGGCCAACCGGAACTGCCCGCCAAGATGGGCTGATTGCTCAAAAAGAGTAACCTCATGTCCCCTGGCAGCAGCAGTTGTGGAGCATGCAAGGCCCGCTGGCCCCGCTCCAATCACCGCTACTTTTTTCTTTCTGCTCGCTGGAATAAAGGGCTTTTCTATCTCAAAACAGGCTCTCGGATTAACAAGACAGGTAGATGTTTTTCTGGCAAAGATATGATCAAGACATGCCTGATTACACCCTATACAACTATTGATCTCGTCGCTGCGGCCAGAGACCGTTTTTTTCACCCAATCAGGGTCGGCAAGAAAGGGTCTGGCCATACTCACCATATCGGCACAACCTTCAGCCAACACTGATTCGGCAACATCCGGCATGTTGATACGGTTGGTAGCTATAAGGGGTACATTCACCTCACCCATCATCCTTTTGGTCACCCAGGCAAAACTCGCCCTTGGTACCACCGTAGCAATAGTTGGGACCCTCGCTTCGTGCCAACCAATACCTGTGTTGATAATTGAGACACCAGCCTCTTCCATCATCTTGGCAAGGGCCACGACCTCCTCCCAACTAGACCCATCTTTGACCAGATCCAGCATGGAAAGGCGATAGATGATTATAAAATCACTTCCAACCGCCTGGCGAACACCGCGAACAACCTCTAGAGGAAAACGAACCCTGTTCTCAAAAGAGCCGCCCCAGTCGTCAGTTCTCTTATTGGTTTTTTGGGCAATAAACTGGTTAAGGAGATAACCTTCGGAGCCCATTATTTCGACCCCGTCATACCCGGATTGTTGTGCAAGGGTTGCACATTTCACAAAGTCCACAATGGTGTTCTTGATTCCCCGAAGACTAAGAGCCCGTGGCCGAAACCTGTTAATTGGTGCCTTAATTGCGCTTGGTGCAACACAAAGGGGATGATAACCATATCTCCCTGTATGCAGTATCTGCATGCAGATCTTTCCACCTGCATCATGAACCGCGTCAGTGACTAATCGGTGGTCATTTATCTGTGAAGCTTTTGCCAGTCGAATTGAAAAAGGTGAGACCCATCCAGCTCGATTAGGAGCAACACCTCCCGTTACAATAAGCCCAACCCCGCCAGCGGCTCTTGCGGCATAGTATGTTGCCATTTTCTTAAAGCCATCTTTTTCCTCTTCAAGACCGGTGTGCATTGAACCCATCAACACACGATTCCTGAGCGTTGTAAACCCAAGATCAAGAGGTTGAAGAAGGTTTGGATAGGTAATTTTTCCCGTTTTCATTGTCGGCTGAATCCTCCATAACGTGATGTGTTACTTAGTACCTTAGAAATTCATTTCTTGTTTTTTATGAATGAATTTCGTGAAGGTACTTATCCTGGCTTATTTCCCGTTTAACGGTGCTGGTTTTTCCTTGCGCCTCTAAACTGTTATACTATAACTACAATGATATTAACTCCGTACTATCAACTTCATTAAAGGGTATAGATTATGCAATATCAGGGTAACATCTTCAGACCTCCCAGTGAGGCCAACTCTATTCTCCTGCAGGTGACCACTGGTTGTTCACATAACAAATGTACATTTTGCGGCATGTACAAGGGCAGTCGTTTTTCCATCAAAGACGACAAAACGATCATGGATGATATCGATTTTGCTGCAATCCACTGCCGCGGACAAGAGCGACTTTTTCTCTGTGACGGAGACGCCCTTATTATCCCACAAAAACGTCTCATCCCAATCATTGAAAGAATTCGCAAGAAACTCCCTTGGGTCACCAGGATTGGAACCTACGCAAATACTAAATCAATTAAGATGAAAAGTGAGGCTCAACTCAAAGAGCTGTATGACCTCGGCCTTACCATCGCCTATATGGGACTTGAATCTGGAGACGATGTTACTCTTACCAACATCAACAAAGGTGCTGACAGCCAGCAGATGATTGACATGGGTAGAAAACTTCGTAATGCCGGCATGAAACTCTCTATCACAGTCCTCCTTGGAGTGGGGGGGCTAGAACGATCCCACGTTCATGCAAAGGAAACCGGTAGAGTTCTGAGTGCAATTGACCCAGAATTTGTCGGAGCCCTCAGCCTCATGCTGACACCCAACACTCCGCTGTATCATGAGGCAGAAAAAGGTACGTTTATCCTCCCCGGAGCAGAGCAGATGTTGGAGGAACTTTTTATCATGTTTTCAGAAACAGAGCTTTCAAACGGTTACTTCCACGCAAACCACGCATCAAACTATCTCCCCATACGGGCCAAGCTTCCGGGAGACAAAAAAGCCACACTGCAACTTATCCAGAAGGCTCTTGAAGGAAAAGTCAGTCTGAAACCTGAATATATGCGTGGCCTCTAACGCGCTTTCAGTTCTTATAAAACAAAACACCCCCCTGTCGCTTGAGCAACAGAGGGGTGTTAACCACTATCAGCTCAATCTATTAGAACTTGTAGTTCAGACCTACAGTCACAAGAAATGCAGATGCGTCAGTGAATTCACCATAAACAGAACCAGTTGGAGTCACTTCTACCTTACGCGTCTCTTTGTAATCGTAGAGCATGGCGATACCGAGATCCATCTTTTCATTTACAGCCCATTGGGTACCGATTGAGTAAAGCCAGGCGTCAGAATCTGGAATAGAGAAATCAACGCTTTCATCAGGGATCGGATTGTTGTCATAACCAAAACCAACCATCAAATCGATGGTCTCGCTTAAACCGTAAGTGACACCCAAGCGAAAGGCATCGGTATCATCCCAATCTCTGGAAACTGCCGCTTCAAACGGGTTACCTGGAATGGTTTCTTCATAATTGAAATCAAGTTCTTCGTAGGCCGACCAGAATGTCCTGTCCCAAGTAAGTTCTACATTGAGATTATCGAGAATATCATAAGCAACAGAGAGTGCAAATACCGCTGCAACCGGTATTTCCACAGAGGCTGTTGGAGTAAAAGCATACCCACCTAGACCAAGATCAGTTTCTTCCTTAAAATCCAGATCAACTTCTGATCGATATGTTGCAGAAATGTTCATCTTTTCCATGGGCTTCACAGCCAGGGCCAAATTCCACCCCCATTCAACCGTATCACCATTCATATATCGCGAGGCAGGCACACCAACATAGGCGGCATCGCTTTCCACTGTTGCGTCCGCATATAACATACGAACACCACCGGCTACTGAAACCATATCACCAAAAGCGTAAGAAACTGATGGATTTACCTCGATCACTTCCATTGAGAATTCTCCCGCAGTAACCCCACCATATCCCTCCCATTGTTTAGAGAGTCCAGCTGGGGCGGTTATAGCCAATCCTACACGAGCACCACCAAAATCTGGTGAAACCATAAAGGCTGTGGGAATAAAGAAGTTTTCTGATTCTGACTCATCATCATAATAAGATGAGCGGCTATCTTCATACTCAATAGGTGATAGGTAGAGATACGTTGCGTTAGCCTGAACATGCCAGGTATCGTCCATCCATGACATGTTAGCTGGGTTATAATATGCTGCATCGGCTCTGCTTGCAGATGCAATATTTGCCCCAGCCTTTGCAGTTGAATCAACAGACTGCTCTGGAATACGCCATCCAGAAGCCATTGCAGAACCAGCAACGAGAATCGATGCCAATGCCAGTACAGAAATCTTTTTCTTCATACTCTTCTCCCCTCAGTATTAAGAAGTTTCTCGAATCTGCCCGAATGAGCAGCAGATATCCCAAAGCTTCCACCTTAAAACAACGTGTTAAAATCAGAAGCCCCCTGACTACAGTGTAACCTTTACGTGCAAGTAAACATCTTAGATAGTAAATAACCCATCAGTTCACCTGTTGTGTCTAATACATAAACCTAATAAATGTCAACTATAAAAATAACTTAATCTCTTTATCCATAATGGTTTCAGAGTGATTTTTACTATCCCAGAAACCCCTTTGTTCTTACACTTGAAATAATTACATCCTATGCAGCACGTAATTTTTCGATCTCTTGAAGCATTTCGCCTTCCATTGTTACCGCCTTTCCACTCTTATCGGTAATAACAAAAGTAATAAGGGCATCTGCCGCCACGTCCTTACTGTTCTTAAAGAGAATTTCCTGTTTTAGTACAACACTTCTGCTGCCAATTTCTGCGATATCAGTTGAGATGATGAGGATCTCCCCCACAGGAACTGCGCGCCGGTAGTTAACGTTTACGTTAACAACAAGAAAAATAATTCCCTTTACAGCCCATTTTTGTAAATCAACTTTTGATTGCAGATGCGCCCAACGATCTTCTTCAAAAAACTCGAGATATCTCGCATTATTCACATGACCATAAAAGTCAGCGTGATACCCTCTTACCTTGATCTCGGTTAAATACTCCATCTCTCCCCCAGCTATTTCAAAAGAAAAATGACCTGTGGTTCTGATCTCACACAGGACTGTAACTCAGTTACAATGCAACTACCCGGCTGCCTTATCAAAGGAAAGCCGGGTGGTGGAAATAAAAAGCATTAGGAAGGTTTACCGAAACCTCTCAGGAAATCCTGCAGTGCATTGGGATTATTTGATTTAATTGTCCCGGACAGAAAGTCTTTCATACCTGGTCGATAGTCTTCATCCCAGATTTTCATAAAAAATTCCGGACTGGTTTTGCAGACACAGTCCGCGCTATCAACAACCTTACCATCACTGATTTCACAGGATTCGGGCGCTAACTGCACAGTTTTTTTGGTGTCACCCAAAGAAAAATAAAAGGATATGGGTTTGGTTACAGCACCCTTTACGAATGAACCGTTAAGACTCGCAAATATTTCATCAACCATAGTATCTTATCACCTCTACAGCGCTTGAATTTTTTCAGTCAAAATAGGTACGAACTGTTTTAGATCTGCGACAACTAACACATCTGCCGCCTCCCCAATCGGGGCATCTTTGTCCGTATTGACCGCTACGATGAACTCAGACTTCTTCATGCCGGCAAGATGCTGGATAGCACCGGAAATCCCACAGGCCACATAGAGCTTAGGAGCAACCGTCTGTCCCGTTGTACCTACCTGACGGTTGTGTTCAACCCATTCCGAATCTACCACCGGTCTGCTGGCACCATATTCGCCACCTAAAGCCTTAGCTAGACCCTCGATCATTGCAACATTTTCCGGTTTCCCAATACCACGGCCGGCACTGACAATAATCTGAGCCTTACCGAGGTCTACCCCACCCGCTTCGGCCTGTTCAAAACCAGTAAATTCAATTGTAGCTCCAGCTGCCCCACTCACTTTTTCAACGGTAGGTGTCCCGCTAGGATCCTCAGCCAGCCCAAAGGCTCCACTCTGTAGCGTAATGACAGTCTTCTCAGTTGCGGTTTTAACATCGCGACGGAGTTTGGAGTTACATACAGGCACAACCATCGTACCATCCACCACGCCAACAACTTCAGAGATCTGTGCCGCCTTTAAGGCATAGGCCAATCGAGGGGCAAGATCCCAACCATAGGAGGAATGACAGAGCACAACACTGTCTGGATTTTCCTTTGCTACAACATCGAGGATAAGGGCCTTATGTGCATCCGGATTGTATTCTCCAGCCTCAGCCACATCTGCCAGATAGAGTGTCCCATCATACTTTGGCAAATCACCATCATTTCCCACCAGAAACATTGCTGTCTCTGCTCCAAGCTCCTGTGCAAAGGCCATAAGTTCATAGCTGCCACCCAGGAGTTTTCCCTCTCTACTTTCTGCAATAAGTAATAGTTTCATTATTTCTCCTCCTAGGCAAGAACGCCGGTTTTGTCTTTGAGTATCTTAATCAGCTGATCCGCAAGATCCGCAACATCACCTTCCAAAACCAGTCCCCCGCCTTTTTTCTCAGGGAAATACATTTTCTCTGTTTCTTGGCGGGCATCCACCTTTAACAGGTCTGCAATATCTGTTGAAAGCAGTTCTTTTTTCTTTGCCTTCATAATATTTGGCAGGGTCGGATAACGAGGCGTGTTAAGACCAAGCTGACAGGTTATAACTGCAGGGGTAGCGACCTTCACACAGGCCTTAACACCACCCTCAAGCTCACGTTTAGCCTCTATCTTACCTTCCGCATATGCAAATTCCACGACAGTTGAAACACTGGGAATCCCAAGCATCTCGCCGACCAGAACACCTACCTGCCCACTACCTCGATCCTGGGATTGCATCCCGGTAAAAATAAGATCAAAGCCGTTGTCTCTCGCATACTCCGCAATAACTCCTGCTATCTGAAAAGGTTCTTTTCCTGAAGCGTTATCATCTTTGATATGGGCACCACGATCGCATCCCATAGCCAACGCTTTTTTCATGGTCTCTTTGACCTGATCCGAACCAATGCACAGAACCGTAATATCGCCATCTTTCAGCTGTTCTTTGACCTGAACCGCCTGTTCAACGGCGTATTCATCATATTCATTCATCCGCCAGGCAAGATCTGTCTTTGCATACCAGGTCCCACTTTCGTCTACCTTGAATTTAGATTCCATATCAGGAACCTGTTTAATACATACGAGTATTTTCATCTTATCCCTCCAGTTTTCAGGGGTTAGTGTGAATATTGTTTTTATAAAATACGCTCTGCCAAAATTTCTGCGATATCCTTAGGTTTCAAAACTCCTTCCAGTTCAGCACCCTTCACGCCGTCCTCAAACATTGTCAAACAAAACGGACAGTTAGAAAGCAACACATCAGCACCAGTCTCCGCCGCCATCTGTACCCGTCGTATATTGATCCTTTCACCAATATTTTCTTCAGCAAGAATACGACCACCACCGGCACTACAGCAAAAGGCTTCTTCCCGGTTTTTTTCCATTTCAACAAGATTTCCACCTGCAGCTTCTATCAATTTCCTTGGTGCTTCATAAATATCGTTATGACGACCTAGATAACAAGAGTCATGATAGGTACAAGACAAGCCCTCGGAATTGATTTTAAGCAGGCCATTTTTTATCAACTGCTCAAGAAAAACGGTGTATGTTTCAACTTCCACATCAAGACCGAGATCCCTGTAATCCTTCTTCAGGGTATTGAAACAATGGGGGCAGGTGGTTACAATTTTTTGTACGCCATAGCCTTTAATGGTCTCTATGTTTTCAGTGGCCAGGGTCTGATAGAGATATTCGTTACCCATTTTCCGCATGGGCTCGCCACAGCATTTTTCTTCCTTGCCAAGGATACCTATTTTCACACCAGCCGCCTGACAGAGTTGAACAAAACTTTTGGCAACGGCAATGTTTCGTTTATCAAAGGAGCCGTAGCAACCCACAAAAAAGAGAACATCTACGTCAGGGTCTTCTGCCAGAGTCTTGATTCCAAGATCTGCGATCCAGTCACCTCGCTCAGCGTATCCCACGCCCAACGGATTACCATTTACTTCGGTGGCTTCCATGGCGACCATCACCTCATCGCCCGGGAACTCGCCTTCCATAAGCACCAGTGACCTTCGTAAATCAACAATCTTGTTCACATGCTCTATGGCTGCCGGACAGATTTCCTGACAGGCACGACAGGTGGTGCAGGACCAGAGAACGTCTTTACCAATTTCATCAATAAGTGCACTATCCGGTGCATTAAATGCAACGTCACCCATTTGGTTTATGAGCTTCATTGGAGACAAAGGTTTGCCCGTTGCAAAGGCAGGACAACGATCCTGACATCGCATACAGAGCGTACAACTGTCTGTATCAAAGATATCCTTCCAGGTCATTTCCGAAATATGTGAAACGCCAAAGCTCTCGGCATCTTCATCTTCCAGATCCAGGGTAACCAGCTTTCCTTTTGGCCCAAGATCAGCAAAGAAATAATTGGCACTGGTGGTGAGGATATGTCTGAATTTTGTAAGAGGAATGAGAATGAAAAATCCCATGACGAGTAAGAGATGGAACCACCATGTCACCTTGTGGAGGGCAAGTACCCCACCCTCTCCCATCGGACCAACTGCCTTTGCAACCAAAAGGCCCAAAGGAGACCATAGAGCGAGTGGTGTACCCATCTCTGTGGCCGACATTCTGGCACCTTCAATAATAAAACCGGTGATTAAAATCGCAAAGAGCAAGCCGTGCATTACAGCGTCATCATTTTTTGTCTCCAGACCTTCGGGCGCAAAAAAGTACCTGCGCACCAAGAGTCCACCCAGCATCACCATACAGACCAGACCCGCAATATCCAGAACAACGGAAAACAGCTTATAGAAGGTTCCTTTTAGAAACTTCACACCAAAGAGCAGATCTGTAAAATCCGCCTGAATAACAATGAGTGTAGTACCAATAACTAGAAGGCCAAACCCCCAAAAAAACAGACCGTGTAACAGGCCGGGCCAGACCACACGACTCACCTTTTTTTGCAGCAGTACATTTTGCAGCATCAAAACAAGTCGTTTTCCGCGCTGGTCATCCCGAACAAGGGGCTGGCCCTGCTGATACACCTTCACACGTGCATAAAAACCTTTAATCAGTAAACCAATGGCAAAGATAGCCAACAGGTACATAGGAATAAGAGTCCATGCTCCGTGCCCGACATTCCAATAAATTTCCCTGGTGTATTCCATCATTTTCTCCAGTTGCAATAGGTCATACGTCAGTATTAAATTTTTACCTTATCTTGTGAGACCGCTGCCAATAACTAGACGCTGAATTTCACTCGTACCTTCATAGATTTCAGTAATCTTAGCGTCGCGCATCATCCGCTCCACAGGAAAATCCCGTGTGTAGCCATAGCCACCAAGGATCTGAACTGCCTGAGTCGTTACTTTCATGGCCGTTTCACTGGCCATCAGTTTTGCCATTGCGGATTGCTGGGAGTAGCTAAGACCCTTACTCGCACGGTATCCCGCACTATAAATGAGAAGCCTTGCCGCCTCTATCTGAGTTGCCATATCAGCAAGTTGAAACTGCACACCCTGAAAACTACTGATGGGTCTGTCGAACTGCTTTCTTTCTTTTGCGTAAGATACTGCAATATCGAGAGCACCCTGGGCTAAGCCTAAGGCCTGGGAGGCGATACCGATACGCCCGCCATCAAGGGTTTTCATGGCTATCTTAAAACCACTACCTTCTTCCCCGAGTAGATTCCCTTCAGGGATCTGACACTGATTAAACAGTATCTCCATGGTAGGCGAGGAACGAATCCCCATCTTTTCCTCTTTTTTGCCAAAGGAAAAGCCTGGACTACCTTTTTCAACAATGAAGGCCGAGATTCCATGATGCTTTTCAGCATTTTTATCCGTTCTTGCAAAAACAATATAGGTGTCGGCTTCGCCTGCGTTGGTTATAAATATCTTTGATCCATTTAATATCCATGAACCTCCGTCTTTCACAGCAGTGGTCCTCGTACCACCCGCATCAGACCCTGCAGATGTTTCTGTAAGACCAAAGGCACCCATTTTCTTCCCTTCTGCAAGCGGCACAAGAAACTCTTTTTTCTGCTGTTCACTGCCAAAAAGGTAAATCGGATTTGAGCCAAGGGAAAGATGGGCGGATAGGGTTACACCTGTGGAACCGCACACCCTGGATAATTCTTCTACAGCTATGGCATAGCTGATATAATCGGCACCAGCCCCGCCATATTCTTCTGGAAAGACAATGCCCGTCAGACCAAGGTCTGCAAGACGGCCAAACATCAAGGCCCGGTCAAAACGCTCATTCTCGTCGCGTTCCTTAGCTGACGGCAGGATCTCTGATTCTGCAAAGTCTCGCACCATTTCACGCAAGAGACTCTGTTCTTCAGTGTGTTCAAAAATCATAACTCATTCTCCTCAAGAGAGATTACAACCCAAACATCACGCCTAATTACATTCTCCCTCTTTTATAAAGAATGTTTACGTAAAGGTCAAGACAATAACGTCAACTTTTCTAATTCCTTTGATAATCTCTCATACTATATATAAAAGTTACTTTTCAATTGACACACCGAGAGGCCACATGCTACTTTACGCTAACAGATTACGTAAAGGTGAGGTTCGTCCTCCAAAAAGGAAGCAATCATGAGCAAATCAAACGAAAAACCTGTTCAGATTGGTGAGTTAGCTAAAGATCTCAACATCACCACTCGAACAATCAGATATTATGAAGAAATTGGTTTAATGGGAAGGAATGAACGACTGGACGGTGCTACCCGTTCCTACAACATAGACGATGTGCTCCGCCTTAAATTCATCCTCAAACTCAAGACCATGGGCATTGCCCTCAAAGAAATACAGCAACTATCTGATATTTTTGACATTAACGAGAAAGACTTTGGCAAAATCACACCAAAACTGATAGAGATCCTCGACAACCACATCGCAAAGGTCGATGAAAAGATCGCGAGCCTCTCTTCACTTCGAAATGATATCGTCGATTACCGCGTTCGCATTACGGAACTACTCAGCAATCACAAGTAAAGTATGGCGGTTAGCGTCACCTCTTTCTGCAACAAACAAAACAGCCTCTGTCTTACGACAGAGGCTGTGCCCTTCATACATATAATTTTTCTGTAGGATAGCTTGAAAAATTAGATAATTCGGACAAATTCGAGGCGTGAGAAGAATTTTACCACAGGTATATAATGATATATCGGAGTTTTCACTTACCTCCGAGGATAAAATTCTGATCGCAACGAAGAAGTTGGCCGAATTACTGTTTATAAATGTATGTCCCTACATGTTCCCCATTCAATGCCTTAGTAATGTTCCCCGGAACCAATCCATTAACAATCTGAATCTTCTCAATAACTTCACTGTTCTGAATAATTTCCAGACAAGGTCGTTCTATGACCAGATCATCCTGACCACTTTCAAGCAGATCCTGTGCTCCGATCTCGGCAATAAACTTGGCATCCGGATTTTTCTTTGGGTCATCAGAATAGAGGCCGTTTTCGTCTTTGATAAAGAGAACTGTTTTAGAGCCAATAAGATCGCCAAGGATCACGAGCCCCACATCGGTGCGGTGAATTGGAATTCGACCAACTTTAGGCTTGATGGCAAAATAGTCATACGGTGGCATTCCATGCATAACAGGGATAATATTTTCAGCAAAATAGGTTGGTAACTTCACAATATCTGCATGGGAGATCTGCACCCCACCCCAGGGAGAAAGCAAAGTTGCTATCATCAGGGCATTTTGCTCGGAAACCATACTACCAAATTTTGCGATGACACCGGTAGGCATACCCATTTCAAGTCCAAGGGTATAAATATGCCTGCTCCGAGTACCTCCACCGGTGGTGAGTACCATTTTATGATCTTTGCGGTTACGAACTATTTCACGCAGGATCTCAGGCAAAGCCTTCACACCCCTATCACAAATAGACTGTCCGCCAATTTTCATGATTTTCACATCGGGATAAAGCCTCTCCTGGGGAGCAATGTCCAGCTTTTCAATAAAATCCTTACTCACCAAACTCTCACCCATCAGTGTACTTTTAACATGCAATCGCTTGCCGTCTTTTTCTCGCACCAATGCCATTTTCAGACTCCCCTTTTACAAACTAAAATGTTGCTGTTATTTTTTATCAGATTTAGATTTTGAATCTCGCTTTAAAAGAACGAGCTCGGCCCCGATCTCTTCACCAATTTGCTCAATCTCTTTTTTACGCAAATGTTCTCCATACACCTTCAAATCAAGGCCACTCACAGCGATAATTCGATAACGGGGAGTCCGCGAACCCTCTTTAGCTTTTGTACGCTCTCTATAAAATATTTTTCCAGCCATCTCTTAATTCCTCCATACATAGGGAATGCGCCATAAAGCGCATGTTTATTTAGTTGATTTGTCAGTTACCTGATAGCACTAGTTTATGCTTTGTTAAATCACTTGGCAAGGGCAATAATCCGACTCCACACTATTTCTGTGAAAGTCATCTATGGTTATCTAAGGTTATTCCTTGCCCGATACACCAATATTTCACATGGTTTATTGACACCACAAGGGCTCAGATGTTTATTGCATTCTCATTTTCAAACTAGACCAACAATTACGATTAAGATCCTGGAGACATTATGCAGATATACCTCAGCGTAGACGATACCGACAACCTCACAAGCATTGGCTCCGGGCAACTAGCCGAAAACCTTACCGAAGAACTTATCAATTGCGGCCTTGTGAAAAACTGCTCCAATATCACAAGACATCAACTCTATTACCATGATGACATCCCATACACGTCTCACAACAGCTCAATGTGCTTTACCGCGAGCATCAGCCCGGCTTCACTCACTGACCTCGTGGCCTTCTCATCCCTCTATCTAAAAGACCATTCCGCCCAAGGGTCAGACCCGGGACTCTGTATTGCTGAAGACAGTGACACTCTCGACAGAGAAGCACTGATACAGTTTGGCCAGCAGGCAAAATCGACGATATTAAATAAAGATCTGGCCTATAACCTTGCAAACAGTACAAAGGTACACCTCTCCGAACATGGGGGTACTGGTGATGGTGTGATTGGAGCTCTTGCTGGAATTGGTCTTCGCCTGCAGGGCAACGACGGCAGATTCAGAGGGTGGTTCAACATGGGAGAGATCGGCGAGATAACCACAGCAGCCCAGCTGTGCAAACACCATGCTGTGAGTGACGTCATAGACGAGAATGGACAATCGCTTGCCCCGGAGAGTCCCATTCGAATCACAGATGAGAAGATAAAAACAATCCTTCATAACCACATACAGGTCATCCCTGTAGCACGACTTGCAGTGCCAAACGGCACCTCCTGGGCGACCCTCAGTCGCAAAGAAGTAAAAAAGTTTTAAATACCGGTCCTATACTGCAGACAAAAAAAAGCGTTTCGAACTGTCGCAAGGTTCGAAACGCTTTCTAGGCAGGCCCCCTCAATTCTCACCTACCCTAAACCAAACTTCCTTTTGATTTTCTTTGTCACCGTCTCTACCACAAAAGGTGTTAGTCTCTTTTTTTCTTTCAAGATCTGTTTCATCAGATCTTTTTTCTTCTCAGGAATCTCAGGGCGAATGGCAGGAATCAGGGACAGGGATTGTGTCGGACAGGCGCTGACACAGGCCCCGCAGCCTAAACAGTTATCCTCCATAACCCGCATCTGCTTTTTGACCTTTTTCCCCTCCACCTCAACGAGTTCAAGCGCCGTCACGTTACAGGCCTTTTTACAAAGACCACAGCCGACACAGGTTTCCTCATTGATAGCGAGGGTATAGTTGGTTTTACCAACTCCCATTGGAAAGCCCTGTTGCACACCACCAAGCAACTCACAGCAGCAAGAACAACAATTACAGATAAACGATGGCTTATACCGAATATTGTCAGTGATATGGGTGAGATTTAAGTCCCGAGCCCCCTCAAGAATCTTTAGCAGCTCCTCACTACTTCTCTTTTCTGCAAAGCCCCTGCGCACCATAAATTTTGCAGCAGTTCCAAGAGAAATACAAATTTCTTTTGTGGGAGCACCCTTGTCACACGTCTGGCCCAGATGTTCTTTCTTATGGCGACAATAACACATGCCAATGGCACCATATCCTGCTTTTTTAATAATTTCCCGGGCACTCTCATAGGTGGCAATCTGTGAAGAAACGGGAATATGCTCTTCGTAGGACAGCGTCCTTGTGAGAGGGGTTTTAGATCCGAAAAACTCTTTACCAAATGTCTTACCAGGATCACCAAAAAGATACTCCTCCATGAGCTGAGCCAGTTCAGCAACAGGAAGATCCTGACGTTGCTTCATAAAGGTAAACTCAAAAAATCCTATAAGGCCGGGCATTAAGAGGTAGAAGGTTTTTCCACCATACTTCGATTCAAAAACAAGGCCCTTATTGGCCATTTCATCAAGCTTTGCAGCAAGTGTATCAGACTCCCAGCCGGTTGCCCGGACAAGCTCTTTCAAAGTCGATTCTGTAAGTGGAAAACAAGAGGCAATATAGGCCTCATCTTCGGAGAAGACAATTGCAAGTATCTGCCGCAAGAGATCGTTGTCCGGCAGACCAATTGGATATTTGTTCAACCTGTCAATAAGTGGTACGATACTACTTTTTCCATCAAGATGATGACCCATCACAACTCCTTTTCCACTACATATTCATGGTGTATTGATCCCTATGTGCATACACCTTCTGCCAGACTCGCTCAAAACCTTCAACATCATTAACAGGTTTTTTGATCATTTTGTTGAAAATCTCCTCCTGCTTAGGCAAGTTGTCATAGCCCAAAATCATATCAAGGGCGAATCGACTATAGTCTTTCACAAGAAAACTGAAAATCTGTTCAATAACAACCTCATCCGTTGTATAAATATCTGAATTTTCAAGTATTAACTGAGCATAAACGATGAGGGTGAACAACTCTCCGGCACCAAGCATATAATCAATATTTTTTGCCTGTTCTTCACTGGGAGGAGCGTTAATCATGAGACTTTTGAACAATTCCACCTGTTCAAAAAACAACCGCACATTCGGACCGGTACGCCCTTCGTAGGCCAGGCTGTATTCAGGAAAGCAGACAGTTGCCAGTTTTCCAGTTTTTTGCCTGAATAAATATTCGTCGTCGCCCGCCTCATTCATCTGCCCCACTTCCGGATAGACAACAGGTGCAAAAAAGTAGTTTTTCACAAACTTAATAATAAGAGCCATATTTACATGCTCTGTACCTTCAAGTTTCGGCAACATCCCTATATCGCGGAGAGCCATCTCAAAGTAGGTGTCCTGTTCATACCCTTTTGCTGCAATGACCTCGTGGAGCAGATGCACTACCCGCTCTCCCTGCCCAGTTACTTTCATCTTCACAACCGGATTAAATAACAGATATCGTCTGTCATCATCTGATGCTGCGCGTATGTAGTCGGCTGCCCTAAAGGCAAAAAGTTTCCCAGCAATCAGCCTGGAATAACTTTCACAGAACAGCTTTTTCACATGGGGAAAATCTGTCACCCAGCGGCCGTAAAGATTCCGGCCTGCGGCATGGTTAAGGGCTTCGTAAAAACAATGGGTTGCAATACCCATGGAGGCACAACCAAGCTCAAACTTACCAACATTTATGGTGTTGAGAGACGAATTCCAGGCAAGACTTCCAACGGAAAGTATATCTTTGTCTTCAATGGGATAATCGTGGAGTTCATATTCTGCAACGTAGGCCTGGCGCACTCCTGAAGTCTCAATTTTCTTTACACACTCATATTTATCATGCTCCGGATCAACCACAAAAAACACGTACTCTCCCGTTGGTTCAAGCTTGGCAAAGGTAGATACCAGGCTCGCACAATTACCATTACCTATATAATATTTTGACCCTTTTGCAAGATAGGCGCCTTTACCATCGGGCACAAGTTTCATCTCAGAAGAATAGAGATCGGCTCCATGGGTCTTTTCCGAAAGCCCAAAGGCAAACACGCCACCAGCCTCCAACAACCTTGCAGTGTTCTTTTTGACCTCTTCATTTGCCCCCATCCAGATTGGACCAAGACCCAGAATAGTCACCTGCCAGGCATACCAGTAGCATAGCCCGTAGAAGGCAAGAATCTCATTAAACTCACTGATCCGATACATATCCCAACGGCCGCCGAGGTGGCTGTATTTTGCAGGGGTGAGAAAATGGGCAAAGATCTGTTCTTTTTTTACAAACTCAAGGAAATCTTCATACCAGACCGCAGCCTGATCATCATCTTTGATCTGCTTTAGACCCTTTTTTTCAAAAAACTCTATAGTTTTACGAGCGAGCTCTTCTGATTTGGGATCGGCATGAAAACGCGTGTATTTTTGCGGATTGAATAGTTCCACTTTTTCTCCAGCTTTCAAGATAAATCACAAAACCTGAGCCACCGCAAAGGGGGGTCCGCTTACTTTAGCATTGCAGCCCTATAAAGTTCAGCAACTTCAGGCCATAACCCGGATCTTTCAAGAGCGTTTTTCAACTGCTCAGGATCCTTTAATAAATCCATCATAAAAACAATTTCAGATGCTTTGAGGTAGAGATGAAAAATATCTTTCATCCGACCGTCAAGCAGTTTTTCGATGAGCTGCATCAGATTTTTTTCACCAAGATATTGGTGTAACTGATGCACTCTCACAAGCAACTTAGTCAGGTAAAATTTCTGTGTCTCTTTAATACCCTGAATGTTTTCTCGGTGGCCGGGTAACACCGTCTTGCCCTCCAATGCAGACAGTTTGACTATAGTTTCACAATAGGCACCATAATTATCAAACCGCTCTCCGGTCTCCAGATCCACATCGAGAAGAGGTGACTGAAAAATACCCTTTAACAGCGTATCTCCAGAGATCACGAAATCTTCAACCAGATAGACCAGATCACTCTGTGAATGTCCGGGACAGGCTAGAACATCTATACCGAGATGCGGTGGGATATCCTGTTCTGCGACCAAATAATGCTCAGGGAATGGGGGCAAAATCGCCCCCTTATCAAAAATCTTTCCAAGTTCTTCTAAATATTCTGTACTAAATCCCAAGTCCTCTAAGATCCGGTACATTCCGATCAACCGCTTGCCATGGAGCTTTGTCTTGAGCCCATCTCTATAGGGCAGGTAAATAGTGGCATTACATCTTTTCTCCAGCCACAATGCCTGACCATAATGGTCAATGTGACAATGGCTGACGATAACGTGCCGCAGATTATCCAGATCAATATGTTCTTCAAGGTACGAAGAACCCTCCTCGGTTGGTGGCCCGGTATCAAAGAGCGTAAGCTCTCCTGCAATCGTTGCAGTGTAACAGTGCACCGGGCCAACCATATAAGGGGTCTTAATTGTGTGCTGCGTAAAATCAACCATATTGATCCGTTATCAAAAAGAACAAAAAAAGTCTTCAGGATCAGAAGAGATATTTCTCCTCCTCAGCGGCGGCAGCTGCAAGTGTTCTCTTAGCGGCCAACAGTCCCGAAGCATCATACTTGGTGAACCGCCTCACGCCTGATAGGATCATGGTAAGGGTGTCACCTTCTTCTATATAAAACGCACCTTTTCTGGCAGCAGTCGCTGCTATTTCTGCTGCCTCAAAAGCAAATACTTTAACTACAGCATTTAAGAGTTCCTGCTTACGTTCGCTCTCATTGCCAATAATTTTCTCAGTTCTAAGAACGGCGCTCTCAAGTGCAAAGATCTGAATGGCAAGATCTGCTGCCGCCATCAAAATCTCCTGCTCATTGGCAATCTTATCCATGAACTTCTGGACGCCTGCACCCGCTAAAATCAAGAAGAGAGTCTTCAGGTTTTTGATGAGTTCTTTTTCCTTAATAAAAGGAATAGATTCATCAAGCTCTTCAAAACTTGGCGTCATCAAGGCTTCGAAAGCCTTCATGGCTTCTGCCTGAAGCGGCATCTCGCCCTTCATCGCTTTTCTGAGAATCATACCAGGGATAAGAAGCCTGTTGATCTCGTTTGTTCCCTCCCAGATGCGATTTATCCGCTCATTACGGTAGTATCCTTCCGCAGCATACTCACTCAAGAAACCATATCCACCATGGATCTGCACAACTTCATCCACCGTATCAGCAAGAACTTCACTACAGAAAACCTTGGCAATACCGCACTCAGGAGCATACTCCTCGATACCCTTGAGGTACTCTTCATAATAGTTTGGGGTACCTTTATCAATAGTGGCAAGTTTATCGTCGAGCATGCCGGCAAATCTGTAGATAAGCGATTCCGATGCATAAATCTTTGCGGTAAGATCAGCTATCTTTTCTGAGATTGCACCAAACTTGGCAATGGGTGTGTTGAATTGCTTACGTTCGTTTGCGTATTTAATACCATCTATCAATGCCATCTTGGCAGCACCAGTGACACCTGCACCCAGCTTAAAGCGGCCGACGTTGAGAACGTTAAAGGCAATTTTATGACCCTTGCCCTTCTCGCCAAGTAGGTTTTCAACAGGCACCTTGCAATTATCCAAAATGATCTGCGTGGTGGAGGAGCCTTTTATACCCATCTTTTTCTCTTCTGGACCGACAACAAGTCCTTCAAAACTTCTTTCCACCAAAAACGCCGTGAAGTGCTCTTTATCAATCTTGGCAAAAACTGTGTACAGCTCCGCAAAACCACCATTGGTGATAAACTGCTTGGTTCCGTTCAGCACATAATGCGTACCATCTTCTGAAAGAACGGCTGAGGCCTGGGCACCCAGGGCATCACTACCAGAACCGGGCTCAGTCAAACAGTAGGCGGCAATCCACTCACCTGAGGTGACTTTTTCCAAGTACTGCTCTTTCTGCGCATTGGTTCCAAAGTAGATAAGTGGAAGAATACCAATCCCGGTGTGGGCTGTATAGGTGACAGACCAGGGGCCGGCGTAGGAGATTTTTTCAGCCACCAACATGGAAGAGACCTTATCCAGCTCTAAACCGCCAAATTCCTCTGGCGCATCCATCATCAGAAGACCGAGTTCACCACATTTTTTCATCCCTTCGATAACCAGGTCGAAATTTTTATTTTCGATCTCTTCGATGTGGGGATTTATTTCATTTTCGACAAACTGAGTGGTAGTCTCTCCGATCTGTCGTTGTTCATCTGTGAAATCTTCCGGTGTAAAAACATCTCCACAGGAAGTCTCAGTAATGAGATATTCACCGCCTTTAAGTATTTTTGCAGCCATTATAGTCACCTCGCGTAAGTTTAATATTTTTCAAAAACACCGGCCGCGCCCATTCCACCGCCAATACACATTGAAACCAGTCCATACTTAGCCTTCCGGCGCCCCATCTCATGTAGAAGGGTCGTGGTCAGTTTGGCACCGGTACAGCCTAATGGATGACCGAGGGCAATGGCCCCGCCATTCAAGTTAATAATATCAGGGTTAAGACCTAGAGTTTTAATGACGGCCAATGCCTGCGCGGCAAAGGCTTCGTTGAGCTCAATCTGATCTATCTGATCAAGGCTCAGCCCAGCAAGTCTCAGTGCATCTGGGATTGCTGTGATAGGCCCGATACCCATAACTTCTGGAGCAACACCCCTTGCTGAAAATGCGAGAAATCGTGCAAAAGGGTCTTTTTTGATTTTTTTCAAATACTCTTCAGATACTACCATAGCAACAGCTGCACCATCTGTGAGCTGAGAGGAGTTACCTGCAGTTACCGGTCCTCCGATTTTAAATGCGGATCGTACCTTAGCAAGGCTTTCAACGGTGGTACCTAAACGAACGCCATCGTCCACCATTACCATTTCTTTGGTCCGTTTAATCTTCCCGTTTACAAGGACATTATGTTCAACTTCAATGGGAATGATTTCATCAGTAAATCTACCTGACTCTATTGCAGCAGCCGCTTTTGCGTTACTTGCAGCTGCAAAGGTGTCCATCGCCAGACGGTCAATCCCATACTGTTCTGCCACATTCTCTGCAGTAACACCCATTGACGCAAAAGCCTCAGGCCAGTCCACCATCATCGAAGGATTCGCACTATATTTCAAACCACCCAGAGGTACACAGGTCATGGACTCTACGCCACCCGCGATAATACAGTCGGCAAATCCACACATCACCCGTTCTGCCGCCTGGGATATCGTCTGTAGTCCTGAAGAACAGAAGCGGTTAATGGTCTGCCCTGCCACTTCAATTGGAAGCCCTGCCTTCATCGCTGCCACACGACCAATGTTCATGCCCTGCTCAGCCTCGGGAAAGGCGCAGCCCAGATAGACGTCATCTATGGTCTTCGGATCGATTTCAGTTCTTTCCACCAGCCCTTTAATGGCCGCTGCTGCCAGATCGTCTGGCCGCATATCTTTGAGTTTTCCTTTGTTGGCCCGGCAACCTGGGGTTCTGTAGCTGGCCAGTATGTATGCTTTTTTCATAATATATCTCCCTTAGGGGTAATTATTGCTTTTCAATATTAGTTAGTTACGAAGAGGCTTGCCGGTTTTCAACATGTGCTGAATTCGTGCCACTGTTTTCTTGTTACCGATAAGTTTCAAGAAGTTTTCCCTCTCTAGCTGAAGTAGATAGTCTTCAGTGATCAGGGTTCCGGGATTCACATCACCACCACACATAACCTGCGCAATGACTGTTCCCATCTCTGCTTCGTATTCGCTAATAAAATTACCCATCTGCATATTCCACAGCTGGCTCTTAATGGCTGCGGCAATCCCACGACCCGGGGCCGGAAGATTAATGGCAGGTGTCTTTGGTCGATAGTTGACAGCAAGCCCAAGAACCTTCTGTTTGGCATCGCCTATGAGACTATCGATATCCATACTTATAGAATCCCCATTTCTCATATAACCCATGTCATACAATTCAGCGGCTCCCATGGAGACCTTGGCCATTGCGATCTGTTCAAAGTTCTTGATAATAAACGGCTGAACATCCGCATTATATTGCTGGGCCAGTTGGATTGCCCGTATGGACATCTCCTTTGTTCCACCGCCACCTGGCAAGAGGCCAACACCGATTTCGACAAGACCCATATAGGTCTCGGCGTATGCATTGACTGCGTCGGAATGCAGACAGTATTCAGCGCCACCACCTAGGGCCATATTAAACGGTGCCGAAACTACGGGGATTTTAGAATATTTTACTGCCATGGTGGCTTTCTGGAAAGCTCGTAGCACCATGTTAATATCATCAAAGGCACCTTCAGCCAGAGCAACCGCCATCATCATCAGGTTTGCGCCGACAGAAAAGTTAGCACCCTGATTAGCAATGACAAGACCAACACCTTCAGATTCCGCCCTTGCAATGGCTTTATGGGTCCATGAAAGGATATCTCCGCTGATAGCGTTCATCTTTGAATGGAATTCAAAACCGAAAACACCATCGCCAAGATCAAGAATGGAGCAATTCGCATTCTTCTCAACAACATTTCCAGCCTTTCTCAGGATCTCAAGGGTAATCTGCCCGTCTTTCACCGGTACAGGCTGGTACTCTCTTTTAGCCAGATCGTAGTACTCTTTTGCTCCATTTTCATTAAAGCGATAAAAAGATTCGATACCTTTAAGGGCTTCAGGTACTGCCACACCATCTTTTTCCGCACGCTTTACAAAAGCAGAAACACCAATGGCATCAAACATCTCAAATGGACCAATTTCCCAGTTAAAGCCCCAGCGCATGGCGTTATCTACGTTTACCACGTCATCTGCAATCTCAGGAATTCGGTTGATGGTATAAATGAGAGTGTCACGGATGGACTTCCACGCAAACTCTGCCGCCTTATCACTACCCGCCACGACCATCTTCAGTTTTTGGGCAGGATCATCGACTTGTTTTACACTTAAAACTGAGGCAAACTTGGGCTTGGCCAGAGGTTGATACTCACCTGTATTGTAGTCGTAATAGAAGATCTGGCGTTTTCCATCAACCATCTCTTTTTTATAAAAGCCCTGCTTCGTCTTATTCCCCAATTGACCTGCATCAATCATATTTTTCATAAAACCGGGGAGCTTAAACACGGCACGTTCTTCATCATCTGGGAGCAGATCGTGGGAGTTGGTTCCCACGTGGGCCAGAGTATCTAAACCAACAAGATCTGCAGTTCTGAAAGCGGCACTCTTTGGCCTTGCTGTGGCAGGTCCTGCTACCGAGTCCACCTCTTCAACCGTCATGCCCATAGCCACCATATGCTCAATACCTTTATATATTGCATAGGTACCGATTCTGTTGGCGATGAAATTCGTAGTGTCTTTTGCAAAAACAATCCCTTTACCGAGGCGTTTCGCGATGAAGTCGCTTAGGCCTTGAACTACAGCGGGATCTGTTTCATCACAAGGCACGATTTCCATCAGTCTCATGTAACGAGGTGGGTTGAAAAAATGGGTGGCCAGAAAATTCTTCTTCACTTCAGGCGGCAGCACTGCAGCCATTTCATTAACAGACAGGCCACTGGTATTTGTGGTGAGAATCGTATCTTTGGCAAGATAGGGAACAAGTTTTTGTAAGAGATCGAGTTTAATAGGCATATACTCAACCACAACCTCTATAATCCAGTCGCAATCAGCCAGTTTACCCAAATCATCTTCAAGGTTTCCGACTGCAATCTGGCCAGCATATTCTTTCAAATAGAAAGGAGCAGGCTTCATTTTTAGCATGCCGGCAAGACCGTTTTGGGCAATTCGATTGCGAACAATTGGACTTTCCAGCGTAAGCCCCTTAGCCTCTTCCTTTTTGTCCAACTCTCTTGGAACGATATCCAACAATAGTACTTCCAGGCCAGCGTTGGCCAAATGAGCTGCAATTGTCGCACCCATTACACCAGCACCAAGCACGGCCACTCGATTAATCTGCCTCATATTAATTCTCCAATATTATTTTTTTCGGCTGGGCAATAATGCCGCTCCCTTTCGCCTCATACAACTCGTCTACAAGCTCCTTGTATTTCTGGTAAATCACCTTTCTCTTCATCTTAAGAGTTGGCGTGAGTTCCCCCCCTTCAATTGAGAATTCCCTCGGAACAATTGCAAAATACTTAATGGTTTTATACGGTGGAAAATGTGCGTTGATTTCCTTTATCCTCTCGGCAAAAAGTTCTTTTACCTTCCTGTTATTCACCAGCTCATCAATGTCGATGTATGGTATTTCCTGAGTTCTCGCCCAATCAATCAATCGCTCAAGATTGGGGGTAAGCAGGGCTACGATATACGGTTTTCGGTCTCCACAAACCATTGCCTGGGAAATATATTTATCCAGCTTCAATTCATTTTCTATGGGCTGAGGGGCTATGTTTTTACCACCAGCGGTCACAATCAGTTCTTTTTTCCGATCGATGATATACACAAAACCCTCTTCATCAATACGGGCAATATCCCCTGTTTTAAACCAGCCATCTTCCATAGCATCTTTCGTGGCTTCTTCGTTTTCATAGTAACCGCGCATAAGCTGCGGACCTTTGATGAGCAGTTCACCATCATCTGCAAGCTTGGCTTCTGTATCTTTTAGGAACTTACCAACAGAATCAAAACGAACTTCGCCAGCACTTGCGATAGTCACAGCCGGACTCGTCTCTGTCAGTCCATAACCGTTAAAAACCGGAATACCAATAATCCACATAAACTCATTAATGGTCTTATCAAGTGGTGCCCCACCACATAGGAAAAACTCAAGTTTCCCACCAAACCGAGCCCGTATTTTTCTAAAAATAAGCCGGTCATATATTTTGTATTTAAGGCTCAAAAGTCCAAGGGGCTCATGTTTCACGTACTTTTTTTGCACATACTCACGACCGACCTCAATGGCTTTGTGAAAAAGCTTCCTCCTCAGTGGAGGCATCTGGTGGACACTTTCAAACACTCGGGAGTAAATTTTTTCAAAGAGTCTGGGCACACTCACCATTGAGGTTGGCCGTATCTCCATCATATTCTCCATTACCGCAGCAACATTTTCGGCAAAAGCAATGTGATTGCCATGCAGCAGTGTCGAATAATACCCACCGGTTCTCTCAAGCACATGGCTCAGGGGGAGAAAACTCAGTGTGGTCATATTGTCTTGTGGAATAGCCAGCTGACTTGCCCCATAATCTGCATTGATCATCACATTGCCCTGGCTAAGAAGAACTCCTTTTGGCACCCCAGTTGTCCCAGAGGTGTAAATGATTGTGATGATATCATCATGTTTAATTTCATCAATTTGAGCTTCTATTAAAGCCTTATCTTCATCACTCAGGGGAGTACCAGCCTCAGACAGTTGATACTGGGTATATACCGGAAAGGTGAGATCTCCCATGAACCTTTCGTAGGCAATGACAAGATCAACGTTTGGAATATCGTCTTTTATTGAGAGGAGCTTCTCATACTGGCCTTTGGTAGAACAGAAAACGATCCTCGCACCACAATGGTTCAGGATGTAGGCCGCCTGCTTACCGGTATTTGTTGCATAAATTGGAACTGTAATTCCACCTGCACTCTGAATCCCAAAGTCGGAAATAGCCCAACCCAGGCGATTTTCAGAAAAAATAGCGACCTTATCCCCGGATTGCATCCCCGACTTGCGTAATCCCCTTGCGAGCATCAATACACGCTCGTAAAACTCTGCATAGGTCAGGGAAAGAAAGCCTCCTTTTTTCTTGTAACTAATTGCGGTTTTATCACTGTACTTTCGTGCGTTTTCTTTCAATACTGCCGGGATGGACTGATATGACATTATGTTCATACGAACGATCTCCCCAGATGTTATTCACACTCTCTACAACCGTAACGTTTACGTTAAATTAAACCATATGTTTTTCTCTATACCTCACCTTAACGTTTAAGTCAATCTCTATTCTCGGTAATCTTGAGTGCAGAAAACATAACTCGCCCTTATCCCGAGAGCTTCGATAGCGTTTATCAAAGATAACATATCTATTATTATCGAACGTTTACCCTCATAAACAATACAATTAATATTTGGATATATCCGGTAGCGATCGGAAGAAGAAGGCAACGGCACAAACAACATATTTTTTACGTTAACTTCAGTACTGAAACAAATATACCAAAAACCCCTGTCACCAATTTCTTAATTGAAATAATTTGATGAAATGCTCAACTCAGCACCCATATAGCTATTTATACGATGTTTTACGACCCATCAATTACGATTGTATTTTATACTTTGAGGAAATGCTCAAAGTGATATTTCATCTTTTACAACATAGTTCCTGCGGACCTCTAGATAGACCACAAAAACTCTTTTTTTTTAGCTGCGTATTCAGTGCGTTACAGACAACTCCAGCTCTGCAGCACATCACATCACACAACAGGTACAGTTTTTGCTTCACTCAACACGCGTGTAACACAACTGAAAAATCACAGAGCAGCAGCGACAAACAGGCAAAGCGGAAAGATTAAGGGTTAGAAGCATGGCAAAAAAAGAACTCGAAGAATTTCTTATAAACAAGGAGTGGTGCAAAGGCTGTGGAATATGTATCAGTTTTTGCCCCAAAACTGTTCTAGAGTTGGGCTCTGATGAAAAGGCCCTCATGGTACGCCCGGAAAATTGTATATGTTGCAAGTTATGTGAAATTAGATGTCCAGATCTCGCAATAGAACTACACATAGCAGATGAACAAGAACCTGCGATGGCCGATTGATTTCAGGTAGGCGGTTCAGCCCCGATGTGCGCGCTAAAGCAGTACTGGAGTTGACACAGGAAGAATATGCAAACTGACAGAGGTAACGTTTTACATTTTTCACACAAACTAAGACAAGGCAAAAAACTAGCCCGCCCTAAGACGTTAAACCATAAGGATACACATAATGAGCCCATCGCTTCAGCATGATCTTACACCCACTTCCACAAACATCTCTCTACCTGCAGACAGTGCAGATATTATAGGTAAAGCTGAAGCGGTCGGCATTGACCTTCGTATCCTCTATCAAGCTGTCATTGATCTTTCATCCGAGGGACTGATCACAGCCAACTGTATTAACCTTGCAGCTGGAATCCTTTTACAGGACCTTGGTCTACCTCCCTACTTCTTTGCCCATATCCAAAAGCAATCTCTCAGCCAACTTTTACAGGCAATCGCCTCAAGCATTCGCGTACTTGACGGTCGAGCTGCACTTTTTGGCCGGGTAGCCCATATCGATTTTGACCTTAGCTACGGCGCTGAGGGACAGCGAGTGAGGATCGCCACAGAAGAGACCCGTGACAGCATGGAGTCCATTTTAGAAGAACTCCTCCCTGGACACAGAAGAGAATATTATTACAGTCCTGAAAATGGTTATTACACCTATCTCATACGCCCTGAGACAGTCGCCGATTTCCCAAAAGAAGACTTCAGCAAATCACCCTTTCTCTATGCTCTTGCTGGTGACTACAGTGTCACCCCTGAGCCAACAAGAAAGCGATATGAAAAGATCCTGGCTTTGGCCGAAGAAGCAACGACACCATTGATTCAGGTTTACAACCTGCCTGAAAGCGGTGAGACCAGATTAATGTTCAAATCTGACTTTGAGTCGCCACAGCTGCCAATCCTCAGAAAAATATTGCATGATCGCGGCTACATTCTTGTACGTGCGTACTGGGAACCCTACGCCACGGAGACAGAACTCCCCACCTCCATCTGCTCTCTGTATATCCGTGGTGAACTTACAAGACGAGACGAGAACGCGCTAGTCACTGACCTTAAAGACTTTTTTTCCTGTCCCACAGGCCCATTAATGGCCCTATACCTTGCAGACACTTTAACGTTCAAAGAGATGCTCTTTGGCGCAAATGCCATTGACTTCACCCATCTGTTTATCTTCAAAGAGAGTGAGAATGCAACTGACCGAGATATACTGACCCACTTGACAGAAAAAGACCATCAAGACGCATTTGCAAAACGGATCCAGGATTCCAATAAATCAACGTACGAGGCTGGTAAAATAGAGCAGGCAGTCCTCAAAAATCCGGACTGTATCAAAGAGATGTATGCTCTTTTTGAACAACGGTTTGATCCCAAAAGAAAACCCCACCTAAGCGAGGCAGAACTCAAACAGGGGTGGATCCATTTTGAAAAAACCATCTGCAGCAGATTTATCGATTTTCCAATCGGCTATGATATATTCCGTTTCATGTTCAAACTTGTCTCATGCACGTTAAAAACAAACTTTTACTGTGAAGAAAAAAGGTCCTTTTCTTTTCGGTTTGACAACAGCATCCTTGACCCTCTCGTCTTTAGCCAGTTTGTTTTCGGCGTCTTCTTTGTCAACGGTCACTATGGTTCAGGGACCCACATGAGAGCTGCCGACATTGCTAGAGGTGGCCTGCGACTCCTTCGTGTTTCAAGATCTAATTATGACAGTGAAGTTGATGGTGCGGCACTCCTTAACTATGCCCTTGGGCCTAAAGCACAGCGCATCAAACACAAGGATATCTGTGAAAGTGGATCTAAAGGGGTTGTTATTCCCCATCCATATTTTGCAAAAAATCCGAAAGAAGCCCTTTACGATTACACCGATGGCATCATGGACCTTATCCTCCTTCCTGATACCTGCGTGGTCGATTATTACGATAAACCTGAGATGATTTTCTTTGGTCCTGATGAAGGTACAGCCCCGCTGATGGATAGCGTCGCCCTTCGATCAAAAGAGCGCGGTTACCAGCATTGGCGGACCCTTACTACAGGGAAAAGTTTTGGCATCCCCCACGACACATACGGACTCTTAGATTCAGGCAAGGCCTTTGGTCTCTATAGCCTCGGCGCTAAAGGCGTTGAACTACAGATAGAAAATAGCCCTTCTCTTATAACCCAGAATATGGACGAGATTTACGAGCAGATCGGTGACAAAATTAAGATCAGCGGTATGACGACTACCTCAATTATGTCTTCTTTCAGGGCACTGATCAATCATTACAAGGTAAAGGAAGAAAACATAAACCTTATGATAACAGGGGGCCCCGATGGTGACCTTGGAGCCAACGAAATACAATGTTATCAGGGCAAAATCTGTCTGATCATAGACGGAGGATCTATCCTTTTTGACCCTGAGGGCCTCGACAAAAAAGAGCTGCGCAAGATCAGCTTCATGCGAAACGGCAACCCACGGGCCAACAGTTTAGGTTATCCCGCTGCCAAACTGGGCAAAAACGGGTTTCAGGTGCCACTTGCAGGAAAAGACGTAACTCTGCCCGATGGCCGTATCATTGACGATTGTGCTCTTTTCCACCGAACTTTTCTCACAGACCCTCAAAACAGAGATTGTCTCGAAAAGGCAAATATTCAGGCATTCATTCCCTGTGGAGGCTTCAAAGATACCATCAACAGAAACAACGTTAAAGCATTTACAGCAAATTTTTCTGAACTCAAATTCATCGTTGAAGGTGCAAATGTCTTCTTTGATGACAGCGCCAGAAGATACATTGCGACCAGCACGACCATTAAGCAGATAAAAGACAGTAGTGCCAACAAAGGTGGTGTTTTCAGCAGCTCAATTGCCGAAGTGCTCACCGCCTTTTTATTAGGAGATAGCTACGAAGAGCTGCTCCTGGAGGACAAAGACACCCAGTGGGCGCTTATCAAAGACATCATGATGCTGGTGAGCCGTTATGCCATTCAGGAAACGGAGCTCTTAATCCAACTCCACGAAGCCAACCCTGAAATACCTCTGTTTGATCTCTCTGAAAAAACCAGTGAGCAAATATTTGCGCTTCAAGACAAACTTGAAGAAAAGATTGACGAGCTGGCAGGCAACCCACAAATTATCCGCCGTGTCCTGGAGGACTATATACCTCCAGTCCTTACAAAAAAACTCGGACTCGAATACATCATTGAGCATCTAAGCAGTGTTGAATTACGCCCATACCGTAACGCCATCCTGAGTAAGAAAATGGCATCCATGGCGTACTACAAATTCGGTACCAGCTGGGAGGCTTTCCAAAAACGCGTCGATGCTAATACCCCAAAAGCTATCGCAGAGGCCATTGGCGACTAAAAATTATACAAAACTGATTTTACAAGCCCCGGTAAACGGGAAATAAGCCAGGATAAGTACCTCGAAGGTCGAGGCTACGCTCGCTATCTGGTGATTACTTTTAAGTTTTTAATTTCAAAGATATCTCCATATTTCTTATTATTTATGACAAGTTTTTTTGGAGTAAAGTACTAATTTTATCTCTTAACACCAATGAGGTGTAGCATGAAAATGATGAAAGAAGACAAACTACGAATACTCAGTATCCTCAGTAATAATCTCGCCAATCCACAACCTCAGGTTGTGGACATTGAGACTATTGCAGCAGCAACAAATCTTGGCCTCAAGGAGACAAGACAACTCCTTTTACGCATGGATCAGGACGGAGAAATCCAGAGTGACATGGACGGCAAATATTCTCTTATCACCCTTGCGGGATTGTCTTCCTTGAATGCTGCTCTACTAAACGCCGCAATCTAACCCGGGTAAACAGGCCTTTCTTTATACGGGTTTTACAGGCGAGCATTCTTTACCTTGTAGTTTTGTAGTTATAAAGATAACTTATCTTGATTGATGAGAAATAAGCCGGGATTCAGTTTAGTACCCCCTCGGAGTCTATCGCTTACCTGAGGGGGTAAGGCACTGAAACGCATAGTCATGTGGTTTCACTCCGCACTGGCTGACACCCGCGCGGAGCATATCTTTCACCCTATAAAGGTACTATTATGACTCGTATATTTATCGCCGCGGGAGGCCTGTCGGCACTGCTTGGTGTCCTCTCAAGATCTCTCAGTTCCCACGCGATCAAACCGTTCTTGCTTGAACGTGGAAAGCTGGACAACTTTAACCTCGCTTCAGACTATCTCGTCCTGCATGGACTTGCACTTATTGCTGTCGCCATCCTCTGCCATCTTTTCCCTGAAGCGAAATTCCAAAGAGCAGGTTGGGCCTTTATCTCGGGTTCCGTACTTTTTCAAGGTTCCGTTCTACTCAAAAGTTGTATTTCTATAGCACCTTTTGGTTTTACTACCCCACTGGGTGGATTTGTCCTTATGCTTGGCTGGGCAATGCTGATCGCCTACGCCATTACTCTCACAACACCTCAATAACATTCCATCCCCTTGCCCCACGGGTGCTGCAGCCGGATTAGCATCTAGACCGCATTTCTCATGAACATTGTGTGAATTATTTAAATAATCGGGAATTCCAACACACTATATTCCGTTTTATTCACAGTTAACAAACTCGTAAAAAGTTAATTCGAAGTCTTTTAATGGCTATGAAAAAAGGCTGATATACTAGACGTGGTGTTTGGATCGTATTATCAACGATACATGTGGTATGTTGAGAGTTCGATCCAAACCCACAACGACGTAGATCGGAATTTTTACGACGCCATCACAGTTGAAATTCACACAATGTTCACCAAAGGCCAGCCGATCTCACTGTGTCTCCGTCGTCGCTGAAGCAATGTACATAATTTACTATGGTCCATTGCTTCGATCCTAGGATACCCTGCAACTTCAACTGGTGAGAAATACGGGCAGGCTGCAGTAAATATCTCCTACTACCTGACGCCAGTCACCCTCTCCGAAATCATCACCAACTGCAGCCTGCAAACAGTGCGACTGTTTCGGTGCTACTTCGAATGATTGGCTTCTAACTCAGTCCCATCGGTTTTTCGTACAACCACAGAAAAGAGCAAGGCGCTAAATAACTGACCTTTTTCCGCCCAGGCTATTGCAGAATACTTTGACAAACCCACACCGATGCAATAGAAATTATGAGTTCATATATTAATTTTATACAGTTAACTGTTTTAATAACTTTAGAAGACAGGAGGTAGCATGCGCAATTTTCTTGCAAAAGATCTCATGGTTCCCATTTCCGAATACGCAACTGTAGAAATAGGAACCCCGCTTATTGAGGCAGTGCAGACCCTGGAAAAAGCACAGGGAATGTATACCGAAAGTAAGTATCAGCACCGCGCAGTCCTTGTAATGGACAAAAGCGGTAACGTCGTTGGTAAAATCACCCAGCTGCGTGCCTTGAAAGCTATTGAACCAAAATTTGATTTCATTAACGACATTGCCGAAATCAAAAAGTTCAATTTCAGTGAAGATTATTTGGTTGAGTTGAGAACAGCGCTCAGGGAACAAGGAAAAATCATCAACAAGACAACCCTTTCTGCGGCATCAAACAAGAAAGTTGAAGAGTTTATGCAGGCTCATTCACCGGGAGAGTATATCAGCGAAGACGGTAGTCTCGACCAGGCAATCCACAAACTAGTCTCCGGCAGATACCTCTCCCTTCTCGTAACCAACGGCGACAAGATCACCGGAATATTGAGAGTTGCCGATGTCTTTACTGCGGTCTTTGGAGAGATCACCACCCTTAAGATCTAGCCCCGGTAAACAAAAAAGTAAGCCGGGACTCTTTTCAGTACTCGCTCGTCGGGTATAAGTACCCCGAAGGTCTCTCTGCGATCGCTATCTGCTGGTTACGTTAGCTACTTAATTTCAAGAGAGTCTCAAGTTTTCTTATTTTTATGACAGACTTTCAGGGATAAGGCACTAAAGGACAGGAAATGAATATCAACACAGCGCCCCTAGCAGCTGGCTACGATATATTTGTACCATAAACCAATATCGCAAAGGTTCTAAATGAATGAGCTAATCAAACTATACCAACGAATCGTCCAGAGAGTGAACATCAATCTCCGTGAGTTAAAATTCGATATCAATCCCTATGCACAACATCTGATCGCAGTCGAACAGATGAAAAACTTTTATGCCTTTTATGGCATCACAACTGACCACCCACTCGATCTTCATTTTGAACATACGGCTCTTGCAGGAAGCTATTTCCTTGGTAAATGTAGGGTCAAAAATTCAATCTTGTACAAAAGCGATATCCGGGGAGATGAACTCAAGCGTAAAGGTAATGTATTTACATCTAATGGGTTTGAGATCACCCTCAGCAAAGACGAAATTATTGATATCCAGGACAGTGCACTCATCAAGACACTGGTCCACAACTATTCCCACGACCCAGAAACTCCCGAGCGCTTTTTAATAAAAGACACTCTGTCCATGGACTACGCCAATATCCACGGCGCACCATCGGATGGTTGCTTCCTTGGGCCTTTCGCTACAGTGGACCTCACCACAATGCGAGACTGCGCTATTGGTGCATACTCATATATCCAGGCGGGTGAAATTTCTCACTACAACATCGACCCCGGAACTATCTGGATCAACAGCCCTGGAAACTTTAATTTTCTGTATAAATTTCCACCAGAACAACTAGAGGAATACATAAAATTATCCTCTGACAAGGTACCCCTTGGAAAGCTCATTGATTTTATTGAAGAGAGAAAAGACAAATTCCAACGGGTATTTGATTTTGCCAACCTGGCAGAAATGGACTCTATCCCAGAGACTTCCTCCCTTGATCGCTATGCAGTTGTACTTCCTAACTTTAAGATAGCTGAAAATGTTCTTGTATCACAACGAGCATACATTGAGAATTCAAGTCTTGGAAAAGGTGCCAATGCACAGGAAAACTGTTTTATCATCAACTCAAATTTAGAGGGGTACAATGTCTCGGCCCATGGATCAAAGATTTTTGAAGCTGATCTGAAGTCTGGGGTATTTACTGGTTTCAATAGTTTCCTTCTCGGAAGAGCAGACGCAAGAATCACAGTGGGAGAAAACAGTATCATCATGCCGCATACAATTATCGACAGCGATAAACCACTCAACATCCCCGCAGATCATTTTGTATGGGGACTCATACGAAGCCCTGAGGAACTTGCCATCAACAGCGTGTCCATTGAGGAACTAGGTAGCCAGCGAGAAGGTTTCAACAAAGGTAGAATGCACTTTGAAGGAAACGGTTCACTACTCGTTAAGGCGTTCAAAGATCGGATACACCATATCCTCGAAGTCAATGGCGCCTTCTTTGATAATGGCAAAAATGATGGACATGCCCAGAGGAACCAAAAACTGTCTCTTAACACTATTCAACCCTTCCAATTTGGTGCATTTGAGGGAATGTACCCAACAATCAGAATACTTCCATAACATTCCGAAATATAAACGTTCTATCACAAAGCTCATCTTGATTTATATCTCGATGAGCTTTGTCGTTTACAATTCCTCCTCTCTCCCTTCTTTCCAGATTTTTCTTTTCTACAGGTTTTAAAACAACATAAAATATCACCGCCTAGAATAAGTATTGGTAATACCAATTTTGCGCACTTCAAAAGCAATCGCAAGACCTTACGCAACCAAACCCGCCACAACCTCCGAGAACAGTGACTGTTAGTCTTTTTACATACCATAAAAATCCCTTGACAGCACCCACGTCAATAGAATACCATCCCAATCAATCGTCAACGCATCTCATCAAAAATACCAATTGGTACCTAGGTGTTACCTTTGCGGCCAGGTGAGATTAGGTTCTGTTTTTTTCAAAATGATTCGAAAATCACAGTTACAAAGATTCACTACAATTCGAAAAAGAGGTCACTATGTCAACATCGATCCAAGCTCTTCTGGCAGCAACACCAATTATCGTTGCTGGAATTTTACTCCTTGGCCTTCACTGGCCAGCAAGGCGTGCAATGCCTGTTGTGTATCTTGCAGCAGCAGGAATCGCGCTCACCTTCTGGGATATGAGCGTCACCCGTGTTCTGGCCTCATCTCTTCAAGGGATCGTTGTTACCGTATCCGTTCTCTGGATTATTTTTGGAGCCATTATGCTCCTGAATACCTTACAGAACTCAGGTGCAATCTCTACCATCCGTGCCGGCTTTACCAATATCAGCCCGGACAGAAGAGTCCAGGCACTTATCATCGCCTGGCTGTTTGGTTGTTTTATTGAAGGTGCATCTGGCTTTGGTACTCCAGCGGCAATCGCTGCACCATTGCTGGTTGCAATCGGTTTCCCAGCCCTTGGCGCTGTTATGATCGGTATGATGATTCAGTCTACTCCAGTATCCTTTGGTGCTGTAGGAACTCCAATTCTAATCGGCGTCACCAATGGTCTTGACCATGCGGCTCTAAGCACCCAACTCGTTGCAACCGGATCAAGCTGGGAGGCATTCATTCGCCTGATCACCTCTGAGGTGGCTATTGGTCACGCCATCGTTGGAACTTTCATGCCACTTCTAATGGTCATCATGTTGACCCGTTTTTTTGGCAAGAACAAGAGCTGGACCGAGGGTCTGGCAATGCTGCCGTTTGCTCTATTTACCGGACTTGCTTTCACCATCCCATATGCCCTAACCGGTGTCTTTCTCGGCCCTGAATTTCCTTCTATAGTTGGTGCTCTCGTAGGACTTGCCATCGTTGTTCCTGCGGCAAAAGCTGGTTTTCTTGTTCCTAAAAAGACCTGGGATTTCCAACCACGTGAACAGTGGCCCAAGGGATGGCTTGGAAATATTGAGCCTAAGAAACCCGCCGCTGACGAAAAAAAGATCTCCATGGTTATGGCTTGGATCCCTTACCTTCTTGTTGCTGGTATCCTTGTTGCAACCCGCGTTTCACCAGAGCTCAAAGGATTTGTAAAAAGTGTATCATTTGGCTTCAAAAACATCCTGGGAGAGGCTGGAATTAATGCTGCGGTACAACCACTGTACCTCCCTGGCGGAATCTTACTCTTCGTTTGCCTACTCACCCTTTTCCTCCACCGGATGAAACCATCCCAGCTTGTGTCAGCAGCAGCCGACGCAGGGAAGACTCTTGTGGGTGCTGGCTTTGTTCTGGTTTTCACCATTCCCATGGTCCGTATCCTGATCAATTCAGGAGTAAATGGAGCGGAACTCGCGTCAATGCCTGTTGCAATGGCGAGCTATGTGGCTGAAACTTTCGGTTCAATCTACCCACTCTTTGCTCCAACAATCGGTGCTCTTGGTGCATTCATTGCCGGCTCAAATACAGTGAGCAACATGATGCTGAGCCAGTTTCAGTTTGAAGTGGCGGGTGCCCTCTCTGTATCAGGAGCTCTCCTTGTCGCACTACAGGCAATTGGCGCTGCAGCTGGAAACATGATCGCAATCCACAATGTGGTCGCCGCATCTGCAACAGTTGGCCTGCTTGGCCAGGAAGGGAAAACACTTCGCATGACCATTATACCTACATTCTATTACGTCCTCTTTGCCGGAGCTCTCGGAATGGTAGCTGTCTACTCATTTGGAATTACTGATCCTTTAATGAATCTTATTAAATAAGGGTTCCTTGTAAATCTACCTGGACCAGAATTCAAAAACAGAATTTCTGCTTCAGGTAGATTTTTCATTTACTTTTTTCTTTTAGCCATTTCGTTTCCACAATGGCGTAATGCGCGCCCTGCTTCTTTTTTTTATTCCCATCATCACAGACAAAAATAACGTACTCTTTTCCTTCGTGTTTCAAAAAATTCATTCCTTCAATATTTTCCAACTTCTTTAATCCAGGAAAATTCATTCGAATGGGGGCATGATCTCTCGATCCATCCCAAGCCCACAATCTCGGTCTCATTTTCCCTTTTTTCCCCTTCACCTCACTCACCAGGAAGAAGCGTCCAGAGCCTTCATGATATGTTACTGATCGTACGCCAGTTCCACCTAAATCAAGCAGCACCGGTTTTGTGGAAAATTTTGGACTCGTTTTTTTTGAGAAGATATCATATGGATTCTTCAGCATGAACAGTATCGCCTGGCCATCATATAATGGATTTCGCAAACCGATCAACAATGCGCCACTATCACCAGTGCAAGATAACCCTTCGACATTAAGATCTTTTATTCGGCCCCCCATAGAAGGATCAATCTTCTGAAGCCCAGCAGTAAGATCATCCCAAAGTCCTACACTCCCTACAAGCGAAAGCTTTGACTTGCTATTTATCTGAAGCCATAACAGTTGCTCTCTTTTCTTGCTTCTCTCGCCGTGTTTATTCAGAGAATGCGAACCAATTACAAAGACCTCACCTCTGTCACATGTTGCACCACCTTCTATATCGTTGATGTTTATATCAATTGGGCCCAAATACTGTTTTTTCAATAACAGCCCGGAGCCGTCTTCCCCAATTTGATACATAGAGGCCATTTCATCGCCTTCATCTTCAAATATCAATACACCTCCTTGCATTGGCACCAGCGCTGAAGGCTCATAAATATCAACAAAGGTTCGTATCAGCATATCTGTTTTATTAGATTTTGTTACAGAGGCTTCTGCCAGTCCACACGCCATAAAACAAACTGCACCACATAACAAAAACGTAAAGACCTCAACTATTCCTGCCATCATATCTCCTTCAACTCGTTCTATTCTTCCAGTTTGACTTCCGTTTCGTAGCGTCTGTATACTCTTACAATATACTCTTTTTGCTTTTCACAAAAGACTGTGTCATTCCATGCCAGCCAAACAAAAGTTAGCATTCTAGCTCGAATTTCTCATCACTACAGTTTTTTGCTGATCAAGACACGGAGCACTCGACTGTACTTTTGTACCTCAAGTGCTCAGTAACGATGCAGCAGCGGAAAAATCTTGTGACCCGCGGGCTAACCACGGTAAACGGAAAGTAAGCTAGAAAATTTGGTATTTTCTATTATCTCGAAAAACCGATTGAGAGAGAAAAAAGGACACACAGTAAAAAAAAAGAGTCATGCTTTAACCCGAATTTGTCATGACTTTTTGATTTGAAACTCAATTGTTTGTTTTTATGGTTTAAAAATGACTTCCTTAATAAACAGGGTGTTTTTCGTTTCAAATCAATAAGTTCACCCTTCGGGCCAACAGATTTATACGCAGCTGCTTCGTTACCGAGCATTTGCAGTAGATTATTACAGCTTCATGCCCGGTGTCTCGACCTGCGAAAAACTTTGTTGGTGAGAAATCCGGGTTAAGGGAGAAGTAGTCAGAGACAAAAAACGGAGAGGGGAGAACGGCAGAAGACAACAAGCGAGGTTCCGGTAGAACCCGGAACCTCGCCAAAAAATCTTACTTCATCAGACCAGCTTCTTTATAATACTTTATAGCGCCATCATGCAGAGGAGCAGAGAGACCTTCTTTGATCATCTCTTCTTTCTTTAAGCCAGCAAACGCAGGGTGAAGTTTTTTGAATTCATCAAAATTTTCAAAGACAGCCTTAACAACTTGGTAAATCACGTCTTCAGAAACTCTGGTGGAAGATACAAAAGTTGCAGCCACACCAAAGGAGTGTGCATCTTCATCAGTTCCACGGTAGACACCACCAGGAATCACTGCCTTTCGAAAGTAAGGATTATCAGCAACGAGTTTATCAATGATCGGTCCATCAACATTTGCTATAATGGCATCACAGGTAGTAGTTGCCTCTTTGATTGAACCATTGGGTACCCCTACCATATAGATAAAGGCATCAATTTTATTATCACACATAGCCGATGACATCTCTGCAGCCTTAAGCTCTGAAGCAAGCTTAAAATCATCTTTGGTCCAGCCAAACTTCTCCATCACAACTTCCATTGTGTTGCGCTGGCCTGATCCAGGATTGCCGATATTAACGCGCTTGCCTTTCAGATCAGAGAAGTTTTTTATACCTGAATCTGTCCTGGCTACAACGGTGAACGGTTCGGAATGGATAGCAAAGACGGATCTGAGATCACTTTGAGCACCATCTTTCTCAAATTTTCCGGTACCATTATATGCTTGAAACTGTACATCAGACTGAGCAACACCCATATCAAGCTCACCACCTGCGATGGCATTGATGTTGTAGACAGAGCCACCGGTACTTTCAACAGAACAACGGATACCGTGCTCTTTCTTGCCTTTGTTTACCAAACGACAAATTGCTCCCCCAGTCGGATAGTATACACCAGTAACTCCACCAGTTCCGATGGTTACGAAGGTTTGATTGGCCTGAGAATATGTCGGCAATGCGGTAAGTGCCAATGCAAAACAGGACAGAGTGGTTACAGCCAGTTTGTTCATAAGCTTCATACAGTTTCTCCTCTAGATACTGATTAACAGTGAATGTCCCCTACGGACGTGATACTTCACCGTGCAATCCCCCGCCCCCAAAACGAGCCTGAACAGCAGATGGGATTCGTTATATTTGTGGCATTGATTTTATTGCAATTTACTCTCCACTACAAAGCAAAAATCAACATTACCTCTATTTTTGTATTGCTAACAGCAATTAAGCCAAGTGGGCTACGAAAAAACAATTATATATCAAAAGGCTAAGAAAATCTATAGCCAGCTATTAGAGTTATAATGATATTATGTTCTATTTATCTATTGGCTCCATAATAAGAAAAATAGAAAGATTGCAGGAGTGCCAACGATAGGCTATACGAGGATAAGAGTTGGTACGATACCTACTATTTTTTTGACGATCACTGTATCAAAATGGCCACGACCCTCGACACACTATCCATTGCTCCCTTACAGTTATCACCATGGCCAAAGTTACTCCTTGTTTTTTGCAGTTAAAAAATCAGACAGAAAACGTAGCAGATAAATGAAGAACCTCAAACAGACCTATCAAAAGTGCCGACAATCTTTCCAGTTACGGATCTTTCTGGCACTCGTTCTGATTATTCTGATCTTTATTCCCGGTACCGGTTATGTCGGGTACCTGCAGGCACTCAAGGTTGAAGAGAGCCAGATGAAACAGTACACAGCCAGAACAGGGCAACAGATTGCAAAACATGTCAGCTCCTTTCTGGCTGGACACACGAACAATGTGACTCTTTTAGCCTCACTCTTTGAGAATAAACTCATTCCCCCCTCAAACAGATCGAAATTACTACAGTATCTTACTCTTTTCAAAAAGGATCATCCGGAGTTTGTCAGTATCTACTACGGAGATAAAAACGGGGAATTCACCATGGTTCCCCCTCAACAACCCGAAATAAAGAATACTTTCGACCCGCGAACCCGCCCATGGTACAAAGGAGCGGCAAACAGTAAAATCCCTCACTGGACGGACGTGTACATTTTTGCCTCAAACCAGAAACCCGGCATTACGGTATCGGTACCGTTTTTTGATGCGGAGAAACGACTCCAAGGTGTCTGTGGTATTGATGTTGATCTTATAGCCTTTTCCAAATTCCTACAGGATATAGACATAAGAAACGAAAGTATTACCTATATTTTCGAAAACAAGACTGGCAACATCATAGCCCATCCCTGGCTCACAAATGAGCCAGTCAAATATGACAGACTTGACCTGCTGCGAACCATCAAACATCAGCTCGTTTCTGAAGGTAAGGTCTTTGGACAAACCGATTTCAACAACGAGCAGTTTTACACCTCCTACACTCCATATCCGGACAACGATTGGACCATTGGCGTCACTGTCTCCACATCAAACTATCTGCAAAAGATTCAGGTTATCAAGAAGACAACAATAAGTCTGGTTATAGCCGCTATTCTGCTTTCATGCGTTCTCAGTTACTTGCTTACCAAAAATATCATCAGCCCTTTGCTCAAACTCAAACAGGGGATTGAACGTATCACCAGTGGAGATCTCGAATATCATGTTCAGGTCAATAGTCCTGATATTGCAAGAGACCTGGCAAGTGCTTTTAACACCATGACACTCTCTCTTCGAAAAAGCCTTATTGAGGTGAAATCAACATATGCAGAACTACAGGAAAAACAGAAACTTGCAGTGGTAGGCAAGATGACTGCCGGCATCGCCCATGAGATCAAAAACCCTCTCGGCATCATTCTCGGTGCCACCCAGGTCGTATTAGATCAGAAGCGCCCATGGGAAATGCGAGAAAAAGCCGCAAGCTTTATCATGGACGAGGTTGTTCGGCTGGACACAACCCTGAAGTCATTTCTCGCTTTTGCAAAACCTGCCACCCCTGTATTTAGCGAAGTTGATGTTATACAACTGTTTGAAGAAACCTTATCAGCAACAGAAGAGAGATACGCGGATGACGGCTACCAGATCCTAAGGGACTTCCCCCAAGCAGTACCTCTTATCGAAGCCGACCCTGCTCAACTACACCAGATATTTCTCAATATATTTCTTAACGCTTTTAAAGCGATGCCTAATGGCGGTACTCTCACGATCAAGCTGCGATCAGAAACAGAACCTTCCATTGCCGGAAGCAATAAAAGATTTATCTCAATAAGAAATCCATTTACTGTGGCCCGGGACTGGCTGATTATCTCCATCACGGACGAAGGACACGGTATGCCCAGAGAACAGCTTGAAAACATAATGGACCCCTTCGTATCATTCAACGATAACGGCGTGGGACTTGGTCTTTCCATCGTGTCCCAACTGGTCAAACTCCACCGCGGCCACCTCCAGGTTGAAAGTTGCCCCGGTGAAGGCACAACCTTCCAGCTTTACTTTCCATGCATAATCAAGGAGCATACAGGCAATGTCCAATCTACTGTTAGTTGAAGATGAAGCAAGAATGAGAGAGGTGATTAAGATGCTGCTCTCAGACATGGAGCTCAACATCTTTGAAGCCTGCGACGGTGAGGAGGCAATCAACACCTTCACAAACGAAACTATTCACTTGGTCATCACCGACCTCAAACTTCCTAAAATTGGAGGAATGGAGGTCCTTAAGCATATCAAAAATGAAAAACCGGAGATTCCCGTCATTGTCATCACCGCGTTTGGCTCCATTGACAACGCAGTCGAAGCTATCCACGAAGGCGCATTTGGTTATGTAACCAAACCTTTTACTGAAGAAAAGCTACGTTCTTGTGTAAAAAAAGCACAACAAATCAGCAAGCTCACCTCCGAGGTAAAATACCTTCGACGGGAAATAGAAGGTAAATACACCTTTAATAATATCGTAGGTGACTCAAGTGAGATATGTGAAATCCTCCGCATGGCGGGAGAAGTCTCCCTCAGAGATACCACTGTTCTCATCACCGGAGAAAGTGGAACGGGAAAAGAATTACTCGCAAGGGCCACCCATCTCAACAGCCCTCGTTCCAAACTTCCGTTTATACCGGTTAACTGTGCAGCAATCCCGTCAGCCCTCCTTGAAGCCGAACTCTTTGGCCATGAAAAAGGAGCCTTTACCGGGGCACACCAGTTAAAAAAAGGAAAATTTGAATTTGCGGCTGGAGGCACTCTTTTCCTCGATGAAATTGGCGATATGGAGCTGGACGTTCAATCCAAATTTCTCCGTGTGCTCGAGTCGAGAAGTTTTGAAAGACTTGGTGGAAACAAGACCATCCAGGCAGACGTCCGAATCATTACTGCAACCAACAAGGATCTCGAGAAGATGGTCCAGGATAAAACTTTTCGAGAAGACCTCTATTACCGTATCAGCGTATTTCCCATCCGCATCCCCCCTCTCAGGGAACGACGCGACGACATTCCTCTCCTGTCGCAACATTTCATAGGTGAATTCAGCGTAGCTTTCGGCAGACGTGTACCAACCGTGACAGACAAGGTTATGGAAATGCTCTACAACCACCCCTGGAAGGGAAACATCAGAGAATTACGAAACGTGCTCGAGAGGGCTATGATTCTCACCAAAGGTGATAAAATTACCGCCCAGCATGTCATCCTCCATGAGTCCCAAGGAAAACCATTGGGTGAACTTAATCTCAACCAGATTGTTGAGCTTCTTATGCGTGACCATCGAGTTGGCCTTGAAGACCTGGAAAAATATTATATTCAATATGCTATGACTGCTGTAAATAACAATGTTTCCAGAGCGGCACGCCTGCTTGGGCTATCAAGAGCCACACTCAGGTACAGACTCGACAAGATGTAAGCTGCTGTTCCACATGTCGCCAGAGGAATCCAAATCGTTTTACTTCTGCGGGCTCCATGGTATACTCCTTTCTATAAGTGTCCGGAATTAGACACTTACAGAAAAGACATCCGAAGTATTACTTTTACTGCCGCAAAGCGGTTCGTTCAACAACCACTTCAATACATTATAGGCTTCGAGTGGTGCTCCACTGGCCTCTATTACACCTCTCAAATTACCCCTGTGAAACAATATGCTCGGAACAATAGTCAATGCACTCGCAATTGTGGGTGGTAGTCTGGTAGGACTGCTTTTCAGCAAAGGAATCTCAAAAGATTATAAAGAAATCATTTTAAGCGGTGTTGGACTGTCCGTCCTTCTTATCGGAATCAAAAGTGCTCTCGTATCCGATAGTCTGATGATCGTTATATTTTCAGTAATTATAGGTGCAATCCTTGGTGAATTTCTTAAAATTGAGGCCAAGCTTGAAGCTTTGGGTGTTTTTCTAGAGAAAAAAGTGGCTGCAAAATCAAGCGACAACAGATCCTTTGCTAAGGGATTTGTCACTGCCAGTCTTGTTTTTTGCGTAGGCTCAATGGCCATCATCGGTTCACTCGAAAGCGGCTTGACCGGAAACCACCAAACCCTCTTCGCTAAATCCATTCTTGATGGTGTAACATCCATTATCTTTGCCTCTACCATGGGCCTCGGCGTCATGCTATCAGCTGTGGCAGTATTCTTGTACCAGGGACTCATCACCATTACAGCCACATTTATGAAAGACCTGCTCGTACCTGCGACAATAGAGCAGATGACATCAGTTGGCGGCCTGCTCATCATGGCCATTGGCTTCAATATGCTTAAGATAACAACAATCCGCGTTGGCAATCTCATCCCTGCAATCTTTCTACCACTCCTCTATTTTGCCTTGTCCGGATGGTTCAACTTTTCAATTGGCTAGCAGTCCATCGGATTCAAGACCGATTGTCGGGATCAATTTTGTTTGCCGACAATGACACGCAAACCTTCTTCAAAAGACAGGAACATATCTCTAATTAAAGCAGCACAAAATCTCCGCCCGGACTACATACTATTGAGCTCCCAGTCATACTTGAGAAATTTTATTTTGATCTCTTTGTTTTCAGGTTTGTTTGCTTTTTTTGCATCAAACCCAAAGAGTTCTGAGTGTGATAGAAGATAATTTTCCAAAGAGTCGATACCCTGCCACCCTTTTCGGAAATCATCTCCGTACCATTTAAAAATCGAGGAGACTTCAAAAACACCGTCTACAAACCTATTTCTCGACGGATCGCTTAGAAAAAGTAGTTCTGCATCTTGCAATTGCTGCTCAAGGATATCACCCCTATATGCCTCAGGACGTAGCGCCGGACAACCTATACTTGCACAATTGACAGCAAAGTGGATCCGGGGATCGTTATAACTCCCTTCTGCGCGAATAAGACCATGCTCGATATCATCAAGGCTTCTGATTTCTCCTAGCAGAGGTATAAATTTCTTCTTCCAGGGAGATTGTAGAAACGACCCTAGATCCTTGATCGATTTTAGATCAGGATAACGGGTTAAGATCAGTTCAACTGTCCACCCATTGTACGCATTAATCAGGAAGGCAAGCTGATCGGATGTAGACCACTGATAAAATTCTTTACCCTCCACGTCAGACAGCTCCTGCAAATAGGACGTGAGTAACTCTCTTTGCTGTTGCATACCGCTGTAGTCAACTGCAGTTGTCTTGCCCCCATCTACCAATTTCACATGGGTTTGCAGAAGACTATTCCATGGATTATGGTCAAAGCCTTCTCCAAAAGCAGAAGCGGAAAAGCTAAATAAAAGAGTAAGGATTAGAAGTAATCGCATTATTTACTCCCCCTCTTCCAAGTGTGGTATTTTTCTACCCAGCCGAGCAGTTTTTCAGGGGCATGGGCTCTTTTCCATTCGCCTGCTACATACTTGTTGGCTTCCGCAAGAGTAGGATAGGTGTGAATCGTTCCAAGGATTTTATTGAGGCCAAGACCATGCTTCATGGCGAGAACAAATTCACTGAGCAGATCTCCACCATGTGCTCCTACTATGGTAACACCTAGAATACGATCCTTCCCCGGAACGGTCAGTACCTTAATAAATCCCTGTGCAGAACCATCTGCTATAGCCCGGTCAAGGTCATCAAGGTCAAAACGTGTCACCTCATAGGCAATGCCCTTTTCTGTTGCATCGTGCTCATTAAGACCTACCCTTGCGACTTCGGGATCTATAAAGGTGGTCCAGGGCACCACCGAGTAATCAGCTTTGAACTTTTTCCATTCTCCAAAAAGAGCATTTACAGATGCAAACCACGCCTGATGCGCTGCAACATGCGTGAACTGATATGGACCTGCAACATCCCCTGCTGCAAAAATATTTGGATATATAGTCTCCAGATACGCATTGGTTACAACTGTACGGTCCGTTTTTATTCCCAGATTTTCCAGGCCGTATCCTGAGAGCCTTGCGCTTCGACCAACTGCACAGATAAGTACATCATAGTCAATTCGTTTTTCCTCACCACCATGCTCTACAATAACCGCTTTGCCACGATCATCCTGCACACATCTGAGGGCACTGTGGGCCGTAAGTACATTCACTCCATCTGCTTCAAGAGACTTTTTGGCAAAAGCTGAGACTTCCTCATCTTCCCGGGCCATAATCTTCTCCCCACGCTCTATCTGTACAACCTCTGCTCCGAGGCGGGCAAAGCTCTGGGCCAGTTCACAACCGATCGGGCCACCTCCCAAGATAACCAACCTCTCTGGTACGGTGTCTCGTTCTGCCAGTTTCTCCCAAAGCGTGTCACTGGTGAGATACCCTGACTCTTCAATGCCAGGCAGTGGTGGTACAAAAGGACGCGCACCTGCTGCAATGATTATGGAACGGGTAGTCAAGCGCTTGGTGCCACCATCACTTAGAGCGATCTCAACAGTCCAGGGATCAACAATCGTCGCATACCCTTTAATAACATCAACACCAAGAGAAGAGTAACGCTCAACACTATCGTGAGGCTCTACGCTTGCAATAATTGTATGGACCCGCTGCATGACCTTTTTAAAACTAAAAACAGGAGCACCATCCTCTAAACCATAGTGCGAGCCGTTTTTTATATAATGATTGATTTTCGCACTTTTTATGAGGGCCTTGCTGGGAACACAACCGTAATTAAGACAATCACCTCCCATCTTTTCCGCCTCAACAAGTGTCACTTTGGCTTTTACAGCGGCACCAATATATGAGGAAACCAGACCTGCGGCTCCTGCGCCTATGACAATAAGATTTCTATCAAAACGTGCAGGTTTCGACCACTGGGCATACACCTTTTTCTTTTTCAAAGAGTCGGTGATTTTCTTTGCAACCAAAGGAAATATCCCAAGTAATGCAAAGGAAAGTAACAGGCCGGGGGAAAGAATCCCGCCCAGGCCCTCAATTTTAGCCAGTTGTGTGCCCGCATTTATATATACAAGCGTCCCTGCCAACATTCCGACCTGGCTCACCCAGTAAAAACTCCAGGTTTTAATCGGCGTCAAACCCATTAAGATATTGATCAGGAAAAAAGGAAAAATGGGTACCAACCGAAGGGTAAAGAGGTAAAAGGCACCTTCGCGCTCAACACCCTTATTTATCGCACCCAGTTTATCTCCAAATCTGTTTTGAACAGTCTCTCTTAAAAGATAACGTGATACAAGAAAAGCAAGGGTTGCCCCAATGGAAGAGGCAAACGAAATGAGCACAAAACCCCATGCAAGTCCGAAAAGGCCTCCACCTGCTAGGGTCATAATCACAGCACCGGGAAGCGACAAGGCGGTAACCAGCACGTAAAGAGAGAAAAACACAAGACTTACCATAAAAGGTGCGCTGTCACGAAGATCAATAAGCTCTGCCTGATTCGCCTTGATGTTTTCAAGAGTCAACACCGTATCAAGATCAAAGACAAAAAATGAAACAACTGCCGCTATTATAAGAAGTACGATTACAATTTTTTTCATATCATTGTCCTTTAGTGACTTATTCCAGAAAACCTGTCTAAAAAAACAAGAAAGCTGGAGACTCATTTCAAATTAAGTAGTTAACGTAATCAGCAGATAGCGATCCCAGAGAGACCTTCGGGGCACTTATCCTAGCTTATTTCCCGTTTACCGGGGTCAGAGAGGTGGTCCGTCATGCTTATGGCATTAGAAAGAATGCCCCATCGTTATCAGGGGTTTATTTCTATAGTCGGAGAAAAGCCATATTCCTTACAAAAATAATTTTTATTCTGAATATGAAGTTTACCTTTATCTGTTTTTCTTTTCCTGCAAACGCTTTTTTATATTGTTTTTTACATCTTCCCTCAGACTGTGTTGCGGATAGTTATGCCCCTCACTCCTGACCAGACTACGAATGAGGTGGAGTTGTTTAGCAAACCGTGCACAATGGCTGCACATCAGCAGATGAAATCGCACACCCAATCTTTGCCCAAAAGACAAGTTCCGATCCATGGATTCCGATACGTATTTTGAAACCTTATCACAATGTAACATCCACATAGGAAGCTCCCTTATTATGCTTTTCAAAACCAGCGATTTTCAAGGCATTTTCGTATTTTCAGACGTGCCCGATGCATCAGTACCCAGTAGTTAGTCGAGCTCACCCCAAGAACCTTACATATTTCTTCGTTGTCCAGTTCATCCAGCTCGCGCATAAGAAAAGCATGGCCCTGTTTGGCAGGAAGGTTGTCCACACAACTTTTGAGAACAGTAAGAAATTCTTTTTCTTCAAATTTTCGTTGTGGATTTTCAGCCCAATGTTCAGACTTCTTCTTCCATCCGCTCTTGCCATTGAAGTAGTTTTCTTCTATCACAGCCTCAAGTTTATTTGCCGGCATGGATGTTTCTTTGTATTTTCGCCTGAGGTAATCATAGATTTTATTTTTTAAGATGGAAAAAAACCATGTCTTTTCAGATGATTTTCCCGCAAAAGTTGACCTTGCGGTAAGAGCTGCGACAAAGGTGTCCTGTACCAGTTCTTCGGCCTGCAGCTTATTTTCTACCCTAAACAGAGCATAGCTGTACAGACTGTCTCCGTAGGTATCTACCCAGAGGTTTGGATCAATCCGGTTCATGGTATTTCCAGGTAAAAGGGATATTTTATCAGCAAAAGGAAGATCCTTGTAATACCATCGCAGCTCTTTCTCTTCAGAAACAGTGAAATAGCAACCGTTATAACATGATTAATTTTGAATTATTTGTTATTTCATAATAATAGATTTATTATTGTACAGTAAACGGAGAGGGTTTCGCCTAGATCCTAGGCTAGGACTCAAACCTCTGAACAGGCGTACGAAAGACACGACATGCCTGTCCACTAGCCCGGATTTCTCACCAACAAAGTTTTTCGCAGGTCGAGACACCGGGCATGAAGCTGTAATAATCTACCGGAGTCTTCGCTACCTGCAAATGCTCGGTAACGAAGCAGCTGCGGATAAATCTGTTGGCCCGAAGGGTGAACTTTTTGATTTGAAACGAAAAACGCCCTGTTAATTAAGGAAGTCATTTTAAAACTATAAAAACAAACAATTGAGTGTCGAATCAAAAAGTCATGAGAAATTCGGGCTAGCATTTACAACAGATGTTTAAATGAAAGATTACTATAAAATACTGGAGCTTTCGCCTAAATGCACGGAAGACGAAATTCGTAAGAATTATCGTAAGCTTGCCATGCGCTACCACCCCGATCGCAACCCCGAAGATCCTGCTGCTGAGGAAAAATTCAAGGAAGTCGCAGAGGCCTATGGTGTACTTACCGATCCGGTAAAGAGACGGGAGTTTAACCGCTGTAGAGCCAAGGGAACAACATACAACAATGATGGTTTTTCCTACAACCAGGAGGATATCCTCAAAGACCTCTTCAAAGATCCCAGGTTTCAGCAGATGTTTACAGGACTGCTCCGCGAATTTCAGAAATCCGGTTTCCGTCACAGTTCACAGTTTGTAAAAAAGAGTTTTTTCGGCGGTAAAGGCGGTTTCATCATGGGGGGAATGTTTCTCATCGGCTCCGTGGCAAAGCCCCTCATCACCGGTGCTGCAAAAAAGAGCCTTTCAGGCAACTCGTCTGTTTTAAAATCATTATCAAATGCCATGGGAAGTCTATTGGGCGGCAAAAAAGAAGCAGCAGACAATAGCCCTCCACCTCCTCATCAGGAACATCTTGATATAACCTACCACACTCCTCTCTTAAAAGAAGAACTGCAACACGGTAAAGTTATACAGGTTGTTGTTTATGGTGAACAGGGTGAACAGACCCTCAAGGTCTCCATTCCACCCGGCAGCCATGAAGGACAAAAACTGCGGCTCAAAGGAAAAGGCAGGCCCGGTTCAATGGGTCGTGGCGACCTCTATCTCCAGCTGGTACAAAAGGAAAAATAGCCAGCCTCACGCTTTACCGTTTTCTTTTGCATTCATCAAAACAAACATAGCCACGACAATGACCAGCACCCCTGGTATTATTTTTCCTTCCGGCAGTCCATTTCCTATGAAAAAATTAAGAACCAGCACAAGCCCTGGATAGAGGTATGAATATGCTGTCACCTTAGTGGGCCCGAGAAAAAGTACAGAATACTGGGTCAGAAAAAAGGTGATGATGGTGGTGAACACCGCAAGATAGCTGATGCCTGCCCAGACAAAGAGTGGAACCTCACCCCACGAGACCACCAAGATGTCCTTACCAGTATAGAGAAACAGCCAGATTGCCCCTGTTACCAGGACCCAGAACGTCATTACGGCCATGGATTCCCCTCGATGCAGTATCTTCACCAATGGGGCATACAAGCCCATAAAAAAGCATCCTCCGAGGAAGATAAGATCACCATAATTCCACTGCATTGTGAGCAACCTGACAATGTCACCCCCAAAAACTACCCAGAGAACACCAGACAGACCACAAAACAGAGCAATGAGCTGTTCCCGCATTAAACGTTCTTTGAGAAGGAAGAATGCGTAAAAACAGGAGATAGAGGGCACCAGGGCAAAGATCACACTTGTGTTTAACGCACTGGTGTACCTGAGAGACAAGAACATAGCACAGAAAAAACTGACCATACAGCCGCTGATTAAAGCACACCGCCATAGTAACGAAAAAGAAAAATGCAGACCATAGCGATGATGAACAATCGGCCCAAAGATTACAGTAGCTATGATAAAACGTATAAGTGTGAGCAGAGCAGGATCAAGTGCTTCGGTGATCGCAGCACCCACAATAAAAGAGGTGGAAACAAGGATCGCTGATATGAGCATAAAAAGGTGGATCTTCAAAAGAGGCAGGCGCTCAAATACACCGGCTTCTTTTTTCAATTCCACCTGTTTATTCTCTGACATTGTGTGACGGTTCAACGCCCACTTCAACTTTTGTAGTGAATATCTGGAGCATCAGCATTGCAGGCTTTTTTGCCTTTAACCTGATCAAGGGTTGCCATAGCAGTTGCCACCATGCCACTCACATCTGTCAGGTTGCTTGGTATAATCATAGTGTTATTTACTTTGGCCAGATTCCCAAACTGAGCGATATAGCTTTTAGCAACTTCAAGATTTGCAGCTTCATGACCATTTGGTCTAGACATTGCTTCAGCAACCTTTGCAATACCTTCAGCGGTCGCTTCAGCAACTTTTAAGATTTCAAGTGCGCGCCCTTCCGCCTCATTAATACGTTTTATTTTTTCACCCTCTGAAAGGGAAATGGCCTCACCTCGGTCTCCTTCGGCCTTATTCAAAATCGCCTGCTTTTGCCCTTCAGACCTGGCAATTTCCGCCCTCTTTTCCCGCTCTGCCTTCATCTGTTTTTCCATTGCTTCAAGCACAGTCTTAGGAGGTTGAATGTCTTTAATTTCATAGCGGAGCACTTTCACGCCCCAGTTTGCAGCCGCCTCGTCCAGGGCCATAACCACCTGGCCATTCAGCGTTTCTCTCGCTTCAAAGGTACTGTCGAGGGTGATTTTACCAATGGCTGAACGAAGGCTGGTTTGGGCCAGTTGCGATGCGGCAAATCGATAGTCATCAATTCCATACGCGGATTTTTTCGAATTCATAACCTGAAGATACAAAATACCATCGACTTCTAAGGTGACGTTATCTGCTGTGATACAGGTTTGTGCAGGAATATCTGTCGGTTCTTCCTTCAAACTCCTCTTGTAGGCAACTTTATCAATAAATGGGAGAAGGATATGAAATCCGGCCTCAAATGTCGTTAAGTACTTGCCGAGTCTTTCAACTACAAACTCAGAACGCTGAGGTACAACGACAGCAGTTTTAAACAAAACCACAACAACAAATAGTATAACAAAACTGAGCGCTATTAAATTTTGCTCCATGATATTCTCCTCATATATAAATGTCGATTACTGCTTGTTTCTACAGATTACGGTTATCAGATTTTCTCAACATGGATGACGAGATTATCCTGGCGGACAACGGCTACAATCTCACCTTCTTCTATTTTTTCATCCGCTGTGGCCCTCCATGATGTGCCCGAGTAATGTATACGTCCTTCTGCTGGAGGAGTAATAGCCGCACCCACCACTGCACGATCTCCCGGTACTGCAAACATCACATCTTCATCGAGATCCTCTTTCGTATCTGCGTCTTTTGGTTTAAAAAGAATCTTCTGCATAACATCACGAAGCGTAAGAAGAGAGACAACAGAAGTCACAATAAAAACCCCTAATTGCCAGGCAATAGCAATGGGCGTCAACCAGGCCACAAGTGCCGTGATCAGAGCAGCAAGGCCAAAGAAAAAAAGAACAAAACCGGGGAGAGCCATCTCAAGAAAAAACAGCATAACCCCTATAATCAGCCAGTACAAAGCGGGATCGATCATAGACATACTTTCTCCAAAGTGAAAAGACAAAAAAAAGAGGGCGAATACACTCCGCCCTCTTTTTTATTATGCACATGTTACAGCCTTAGGCCAACAGTTTTCTACTTGCCAAACAGACGGTGATACACAACTCCAGCTGCGACCATAGTCATCGGCCAGACCCAGATCAATCCAATACCAAGTGGTATTACGGCCACCAAAAATATCAGACACATTACAAGATACAGTGCAGCAACCTTCCACCACACCTTATGTACCGCTTTTCTTGAGGTTTCCAAGGCTTGCCATGGCGATAAATTCTTATCCACAATGAGTGGTATTGCCATTGCATAACCTACAGTGAGGTAAATACCAGGAAGAATGAGCAAAAGAAAACCAATTGTTATAAATATAAATTGCAGGATGCTCACCACAACGATTTTACCGGTAAAGGAAAAACCATGGAAAATCATTTTCCAGGAGACCGTATCTCCTACGACCCTTCGAATCCCCATAAACAGAAGACCCGCAAGAAAGAGCATAGAAACAACTTCTATAACGACCTGAAACAGGGCTGGAAGTAGATAACTGATAAGTCCTGCGCCATCTTCAGCCTCTATGGTAGTATCAGGAAGTAGGAATGCACCGGCCGCAACAATCACAAGCAGCACCAGATACATAACCGCAGATCCAGCCCAGACTGAGGCCTTAATTCCTTTGACCTTATCCCAGGCCTCACGAATCACTCCACCCACAGTAAATGTCCTTTTTCCACCTCTTGTTTCTACTTTTTCAGGCTCCTGCTCCTCAAAATCATATTCATCACCAGCAATGCCAGCGCCAAGGGTTGCCGCAACTCCGGCAGCACCAGCAAGCTCTGCTGCGCTTAAACCACTTTCTTCTTCAGAATCATCTGCAGGCGAGCACTCGGTACAGTAGAGCCGTCCATCAATAGCAATAAATGGCTCTCCAACACTATCTTTCTTGCCACACTGCCAGCACTGTTCCTTATCAATAAGGTAAGGTTCATTCTCGACAACCACTTCGTCATCGGCCTCATCGCCTATTATCACGTCTGGTTCTTCTTCACTATCATCTTCAGCAAGATCGCTATCGGCAAAAACCATAACTTCATCCGGCTCTACAAAGTCAGTCAGGTCTGGCTCAAGATCATCTTCCTTGTCGTCTTCATCTACAAAGAGTGGCATAACAACTTCAGGGGCAGTAAGGCTCGCAAGGTTATCTGTATCCAACTCAGCGTCAACCTCTGCCGCAACTTCATCTCGACCACCACTGAAAATGCCACCAAGATCTGCGACAAGGTCATCTCCTTCAACATTATCCTGGCCATCTTCAGTAATGCTCAGATCGGAATCAGATAGTTCGGGTAGATCCTCCAGATCCAGAGACTCAGCAAAGAGCCCTTCGCCTGCGTCTAACTCTTCCGTCTCATGGAGATCTCTCGCAGCATCACGAAGTTCACTTTCGGCAATTTCCTTGTCGAGTTCCGCGCCAAAGTCGTCCCAGTCAAGAGATTCCTCACTTTCGTCGGCGAACCCTTCAGGTTCTTCTACCGCTACACTCTCCTCTGAGCCAACCTCGTCCTCTTGAAGTTCTTCACCCAGATCAAGTAGCTCACCTGCTCTCTCTTCTTCACTTTCGGGCAATGCTGTTTCAAGAGCGGCAGTCACATCTGCAATACCTTCATCCTGCAACGATCCCTGCACCATGGATTCCACGGCGGACTCGGTTCCAAGGTCAGCTGTAGGAAATTCGTCCTGATCAATGGCCATATCAGGCGAAAGATCAAACATATCCTGACATTTTGGACATTTTATCTTTCGTCCGCTATATGAATCATCTGCAGAACCTTTCACTCCGCAATGGGGACAATGAATTTTCATCGAACTCCTCCAGCTCCTCTGTTTATTTCAACTAACTCGCTTAATTAATTTCAAAGTAAGACATTAAAAATATACCAATTTACGGCCAATGGTATGAAATACTTTTTAAAATTACCTGACTCAACCTATAAAAACATATAGTACTCAGATCCTTTTTCCAACCCATGGGTAGCACTAATTGAATTGAATGATTAGCATAATTCTCGTATTATTAAATAGAAGCTTGTGCAAATACAATATATTTTTCAATTTTTTCTAACAAAAGAGAACAATGGAAATCATCATAATAGCCGCTATGGCTCAAAATCGCATTATCGGTATTAATAATAAACTCCCTTGGCACATCCCAGAAGAGCTCAAACTTTTCAAGAAAAAAACCATGGGATGCCCCATGATAATGGGCAGAAAAACCTTTGAATCCTTTCCTGCCCCATTGCCTGGAAGAAAGCACATCGTGCTCAGCCGCAATATCAACTACCAGCCAAAGGGTGGCGAATACGCCGCATCACTTTCTGAGGCCATAGGCATGTGCGGTGAAGCTGAAAAGATCTTTATCATTGGAGGCGCACAGATCTTTACCCAGGCCTTTGACGTTGCGACAACCATCGCCCTCACTCTTCTCGACAGAGATGTTGAAGGTGACGTGACCTTCCCTGATTTTTCTACCGAGAAGTTTGTTGAAGAAAGTCGCACCGCCTACCCGGATGGTTCAGAGCCGTTCACCGTGGTCACATATCGACAAAAATAAGTCCAGGTAGTGGCGTGTCACATCCAAGTCACTACTACCAATCCCCGTTTAACTCCTGAATCGAGTTATGCACCTCCAGTATTTCATGCTTGACCCGCTCATAACTGTCTACAACCATCGGGTCAAAATGTTTTGCCTTTTCTTCTCTGATATACACTTCCGCATAACTGAGACAAAACGGATCTTTATAGGGTCTTCGTGATAACAGTGCATCAAAAACATCCGCAAAGGCCATTATTCTCCCGGCAAGCGGTATATCCTCACCCTGCAAGCCATCAGGAGCCACTACCATCCCAGTGTTCATGGTGTCCTATGGCAATATCATGCCCAAGCAGCAGAGAAACAGAGCCTGTTTGCTGATACATCTCTTTTAAGATATTGCCACCAATCGTGGTATGCTCTTTTATGATATCATACTCTTTCTCTGAGACTCGCCTATGCTTATTTAACAGGCCATCAGGAATACGAACGGCCTTGATATTGGCCGCCCATAGTTCAAGACCAACCTGACCATTTTCGGTTACCAGAACAAAAAAACAGTGTTCTTCTATTGCTTTTTTCAGGATGTTACGCTGTTTATCGTCACTTTCAATAAGCAAAGCAGCAGGTCGTAGCAGTACTGAATCGGGCATCCAACAAGCTCCTTGTGTTCAGATAAGAGTATCCAGGCAAAATGAAACATAATCATTAAAATTCAATCACAAAACCTCATACCATTACAAGGGAAAGCGACCATTTTCTTCTGAAGTATCAAAACAGCCCTGGCCTTTACTTTATCAAAGCAAGTGATGATGGTGTATCAAACCTTAGCCTTAAGGCGTCACAAGTTGTGTAGAATCACATCAAGTAAACAGCTTAAATTATGTGTGAAAGCAAAGGATCTATAATGCAAGAGCAAATACCAATCACCTGCTTTGAACCCAAACGAAAACAGGGCCTCATTGTTATTATTACAGGTAACGGAAAGGGCAAGACGACTTCTGCTATGGGAATGGCCCTTCGGGGTTGTGGACATGGCCTTAAAACAACTATCGTCCAGTTTATGAAAGGTGACCTCTATTCAGGGGAATGGGATGGTGTCAAAAAGTTGGAACCGCTTGTCACTTTACACCATACGGGAAAAGGGTTCTGCGGGATTGAGGGCAATCCTTTCCCTCATTCAGAACATAGGAAAAATGCACAGGACGCACTCACCCTTATCAAACAAATCATAAAGGAAGAGACACCAGACACATTGATACTCGATGAAATAAACAACGCCCTGCAGCTAAAGCTCATTGATCTTGAGCAGGTGATGGAGATTGTAAACCTGCGTCCGACCCAGATGCATCTTGTCCTCACAGGAAGGGATGCTCATCCTGATCTTATATCCCTTGCGGATACAGTAAGCGAAGTACAAGAAATCAAGCACGCCTACCGTAAAGATATCGAGCCACAGCCGGGAATAGATTTCTAACCCGAATTTCTCATGACTTTTTGATTTGATTCTAATTAAGTTTAAAAATGACTTCCTTAATTAACAGAGTGTTTTTCGTTTCAAATCAAAAAGTTCACCCTTCGGGCCAACAGATTTATCCGCAGCTGCTTCGTTACCGAGCATTTGCAGGTAGCGAAGACTCCGGTAGGTTATTACAGCTTCATACCCGGTGTCTCGACCTGCGAAAAACTTTGTTGGTGAGAAATCCGGGCTAAATGATACAGTCAACTACAGGTAAATAACCCAGGCCATGCCAACGGTGCAGAGCAATGTGATCAGCTGCAGAGGCAGGCCAACCTGAACAAAGTCAAAAAATGAATACCCTCCTGGGTGCTGCACCAGCAAATTCACAGGAGATGAGATAGGTGTTACATAGGCAGCGGAACAGGCTATGGCCACAGTCATTGCAAATGCCTGGGGTGGAATTCCCAGTGTGATTGCCACATTTATCGCAATTGGCGCTATCAGCACTGCTGTTGCTGTATTGGAAATAAACAGGCCGACGAGAGATGTGATCAAAAAAACACAACCAAGCATGACCACTGGAGCCATGTTCCCCATTGTAGTAATCATCATTCCAGAGAGCAGGGACGCCGCACCCGTTTTATTGAGCGCCGTGGCCAGAGGAAGAATTCCAGCTATCAACACCACTGCCTGCCAGCTGATTATCTGATAAATACTCTCCAAACGGAGGCAGCCGGTGAGAATAAGGAGAACAGCTGTTAGCACCGCTGCTGTGACCGTTGGCAACAGGCCAGTCATTATTGCCAGGACCATACCCAAAACAAGAAGAAGAACCAAGGGAATCCGACTTCTTCCCGGTATCACGTCACGGTAATCTTCAGGTAGTGTGAGAACGAGAAAGTCGTTAGAATGTTTTTTCAACCTCAAAATTTCATCCCAGTCCGAACTGATAAGCAAAACATCCCCAAAGGTAAGGGGCAAGGAGGCCAGATCCTCAGTCAGAGGATTTCCATGTCTACGAATCCCGATAACAAGGCAGTTGAAACGAGACTGAAATTTTAAATCTGTAAGGCTCTTACCAAGAAGACTCGAGTTTGGGGTGAGCATAACCTCTGCAGTGCCCATTGCCTGCAGGAGTTGTTTTCTCTTTTTTTCTCTTAAATGGATTGAGAGCTGTGTCCCATTTAAATCTTTAGCCATTGCCCAACAATTGTCATTTTCACCGAGAAGGTGGAGAATATCTCCCTGCTCCAAAACAGTTCCTGGAGATGTCTTAAAAATGACATCCTCCCCGTTAATTTTTCTCTCAATTGCTGTTAATTGGAGGCCATAATATTCGCGTACCTTCAGTCTTGCCACAGCACGGTCGATTAATGGGGAGCCGTGATCAATACGTATACGATGGGTTTTTTCAAGCAGCCCATAACCGATAAGGAGTTGGCGTATCGTCTGTTTTTTGTTCGTCTGAACGGCTTTTTGATCACGACTCAGCAATCCACGCCCGACAGTTCCCATGAACAGGATAGCAGCCAACAGAACTACTATTCCAAAGGGCGTAAAGCTAAAAAAGCTTAGACCAGCTAATCCTTGTTGAGCAAGGGCATTGTTGACGATCAGATTAGGGGTTGTTGCAATAAGAGTCATCATACCGCTAATAAGGGCCCCTATGGAGAGCGGCATTAATAATCTACGGTGATTAAGGTTGGCCTTTTCTGCAACCACCAATGTGATTGGAATAAAAATCGCGACCGTCGCAGTGGAACTCATGAAAGCCCCTACGACCGCAACAACAAACATAATTATGATCATTAGCCGAATCTCACTTGCACCTCCATACCTGAGAATAGCATCTCCGAGACTGGCGGCAATGCCGGTGAAAACGATGGCTTCGCTAACAACAAACATTGCAATGACAATCATTACAGTCGGGTCAGAAAAACCCGCAAAAGCTTCTGAGACAGTGAGGGTATTGGTCAAGAGTAAGGCAAGTAGAACAAGCAGAGCAACTAAGTCACTGCGAAGTACATTGGTACTAAACAGTATTGCAGCACCCGCAAGAACTGAAAAAACAACAAGTATTTCCGGAGTCATATTTTTATGTATGGTAGGTTCGAACTTGTTTGGGAAGATTTTTCAAAAGTAAGATGACGTCAAACAAAGCCTTTCTGGTATCGGATCCATTCCACATGCAAATACGCTGAAATTACATACAAAATGTGTTTGTCGAATGTTTGCCATGCAATATTGAGATTAAAACATTTTTTGATGATATCCCAAAGTTTTAAAAACATTAGACTCAAACAAACGGTCAAAGATATGAAGGGAAATGTGAAGAGGGCAAACCAAAAAGGGCCTGTCTCGATAATGAGACAGGCCCTTTTGGAGTTCTAAATAAATGAATCAATTATGTGATTTCAACAGGCTTACAAAGATCACCACCTTTGGCGGCAACTCTACCGCAGGAATCACAAGAATATTTTATTGCTTCCAGCTTTTTTTTACATACGTGGGATACACCCACATTTTCTTGGCCACAGAATGAACAGTTAATTTCGTCCACAACAGGATCACAGAGATGCCCTGGATCATCAGCCACGGCACCACAACTTTTACAGGAATGAGCCATAATAAGCCCCCTTATATGTTTATTGATAGAAAAATGAACAACAGATCGTAGAGCACCACTTACTATGGAATGAAAAAGAATGATTACATCAAATATTACTTATGGTACAGAATCATAGTAAGTGTGCCACAGTAGAAATTAACCAAACTCCACCGCTTGTCAATGGGCCACACCTCGACATTCCCCCCCATGCAGATGATAGAATTAGAATATCCACGGTAGCCAAAGAAAACAACGCAAACAAAAGGTACGATTAACAATGCAGACCCTTTCATCAAAATACACGTTCTTCTATAAATTCGTTTTTATACTTATCTGGGTAGTTGGCTTTGGAATTGGAGCAAGAGAAGTAATCTTTTTTTCAGTGGAATACGATCTGAGATGGACTCAATATGCAGTAACCTGGGCAGTCATTGCAATTTTTATCTTTTTTGCCACCGGATCTATTAAAACCGTCATTATGGACAAAAAGAAAAGGGTACTGATTGTATCTAATTATTTTAAGACCCATGACATTAGCTTCGATGAAGTAGAGGATATTGACGGCTCTTCCCTGCTCAGTCCAAAACTCATCTGGTTTACCTTGAAAAACCCCTCACCCTTTGGCAGAAAAATCAACTTCCTTCCCGCTGTTCGCCCACAGAGATCCATCGGTAAACACCCAATGGTGATCGATCTACGCAGGGAATTCAAGCTCGACAAATAGGGAGTAAGGTTACAAAAAATCATAAAGAGCGCATAAAACCCTTTATGAGTGTGGTGATACAAGCGTGTCTGTTACATCATATTTATTGATAAATATGATGTAACCAATGTTATTTTGGGAACAACAAAGTAAAAACCAAACGTCCGCCAAATCCTTCCGGACCACTATCCGGGCCATCTGCCCAGTAATTTACTCCGCCGCCAAAACTTATCATCTGGTTGCCTATTTTTGCTACCTTGGTGACCATCAAAAAAAGTGGTACGGACCACTCTTCAGCATCCCAGTCATAGGTGGATTCGGTCATAGCTGTAATGGAAACCGCACTCTTTGTTGTATAGGTCAAAAATGGCTGTATAAATGTTGTATTCACATCTGCTCGATCATTCTCACCTGCATACGACCAGATATGATTGGTCAAACCGCCATAGGTCCAAGGCCCCATCTGTTTGAGTGCTACAGCAGTTGGCCCTGCTTCCCATTTTTTCGCGCTCAACAGGTCATCGGTTCCACTAGGAAGGAGAAAGACCGGGCCAGCCCCCCAAATCCAACCCCTTACTGTAGGTTTTTTTGGGAGAAAGCCATAAACTCTGCACAATATCGCCAAGTCCTGTCTGACTGCCGGAATCTGGGGAAATATCGTTCTGGGTGACCAGTGGAGCAATGGTTCTGGAGATAATATTCCATTCTTCACTTAGAGAGATCGGAATAACCGGCTGCATATTCAATATCCAGCGGTCTCCATCGTCCTGAGAACCGATATTCGATGCATAATTGAGTTGAAAAGGTACACTGATGAGCGCTGCTACTGGATTGGCCAGTTTCTTTGCAAGTTCTTCAGCACTCTCTTTTTTGTCAAAATTTTCAGCACCTACCGCGTTTCCGAGCGGATCCGCTGCGTAGAGTGGGTGCATCATTCCCATACTTATGGCCGCCATAATTGCAAAATTCTTTACAGCTTTCATGTAACACATAGTGACCTCACGATTAGATTGTCTATGGTAAAGCCCGATTTCGAATCAATCAGCTCCCCCAAACGAAAGATATTATTGATCTGTAGATCCGGAAAAAATGGTAGAGAGATGGAGGCCAAGCACAACTCTTAATAATGCAACCCCACCGATGGTAATTCTTTGTTATTGCCCGCTGACTCCACCTTTTGATTGATGTAGTTTTTTCGTCCTCTTTGAAGAGCCCCATAGAAACGATGACATTGCTGTATCGTCCAGTTCTGCTGTTTGTCTAAATCAGCAAGTATTACCAGCAGTTCTTCATCCCCGAATTTTCTTGCAAATTCATCAAGGCGTGCCGGTTGTTGTATCCCCCGCAACCGGTCAAGCCAGCACATGATTGCTGCTAAGGCTCTATTTTTATCACCACTGTTCAGAGCTTTCTGAACCTGCTTAAATAGATTTTTTTCTGAAATAGTTTTTTGCTTACTCTGGGTAAGGAAGAGGAACCTATCTCGAAAGAAATACAGAAAAACACCTGCAACCAGTGCAAAAGCTATTAAAAACAACCAAATGCGATTATCGCCTCCCGCCTTTTGCTTTCCTCCACCTGCTCTCTGATACTGACCACCAACAACTACGGTAAAGGAAGTTCCTGGCAGCACAACACCATCCGCTTTTCCCCCACCGATATTCCAATATGATACCGTTATTTCTGGAAAGGAGAATTCCCCAGGCCTCTCCAGTATACAGCTTATTGTATCAATCCTGGTTCCAGACAGAACACCCCTGTTAAAAGAATCATTTACCTCAGGGTTCCCAGGGTAGCAGCTCATTCCTTCCATTTCAGGCAACTTAAGCGGGGCAAAGACCATGGCTGAAACATCTTCCGCCATACGCGTCACCGTTCTTTCTATTGCATCACCGGTTTGATACTCTTTTTTCTCAGATGACCAGGTCTGCTTTGCATCCAACCTGTTGGTTACTGGTAAATAATCTCCGGGGGCGGCACCTTCAGGATTTGAAACTGATAGTACCAGTGTCTCTGTAGACAGTTTGTGGGATGTGCTGGTCGCATCGGCCCCCCAGGTCTTTACCGACACTTCCACGGGGAACGGAGCGATGGTCAACTCACCTTCTTGATGGGCAAAAAGAAGCATTTCATACCGCTGACCGGTATAACTAACGCCTACAATACTTTCATTTAATCGTGTACCTTGGGTTTCGTAACGGTGCAAATATGCGCCGGAAATATCAAGGAGAGGAAAAGTGCCAATTGTCGCCCAGCCCTCCCGAGCAAGAACATCAACAGTCAATGTCACCTTCTGCCCTACCAGGGGAGATGATGGATCAGCCTTCGTTCTGACAATCACATCCTCGGCTGAAGAGGCGACACCAGAACAGCCCATCACAAGGCTTACCAGGAGGATTTGTAGTAGAATCTTCATAATCTACTTCTGCTCCGATGTTGGCTCTGCCCCTTTCCCATCTGATAGGGCGGTGGACGATTCTGCCATCTGATACTGATAGGCAAACTTCGTCCTGAGAAAATCAGCAGGTTTGGTCTGAATTTGTCTCAGCCATATTGCCCGCTGCTCTGCCTCGCTTGGCTCTCCCCCCGCGACCATTTCTTCTTCCCCCTTCTCCTCTGAACTCTTATTTGAGAAAACGTATTCATCTGCACCCAGTTTTCCCCCAGTCATTTCACCACCCTTCTTTTCAAGCGCTTTCGCACGGGTTCTCGCAAGGGCAAGGTTTGTCATTGCCGGCGGCCAAGCCGGCTTAAGGGTCAGCGCCCTCTCATAACGCTCAATGGCGTCTTCATACTTTCCAAGCATCACCAGGCTGTTTCCATGATTGAGACATCCTTCAGGACTATCCATACCTGAAAAAGCGGAGGCGGCCTCCTCAAACTGCCCATTTCTGTACAGTGCCACTCCCTTCCATGATAAAGAGTTAAACTCCTGTACAGCCATATCAAATTGATCTTTTTGAAACAATTGATACCCCTTCTGATCTTCAGTCAGGAGGTTATACTCGTTGTCGACCAGACACACCACGACCATGAAAAAACTACATACAAAGCCTGCTACCACTGCACGTTTTCTCAATTTGTTGCTTCTGCCCATATAATTTTTCATCGCACGACCCATCCTTTCCTTGACCACAACAGAAAACAACAGGCAATGAGAGGCAAAAGCCAGTAGCCATCATCCCGCCACCTTTCACTCTTTTCACTGTCTGTGATCTGGGTGAGCGAATTTCCTGCTCTTCTGGCCAGGAGTTCAACATCAGAAGAGTCCAGACTCACTTCAACAGGACGACTACGCAAGACTTCAGCGCTCTTTAACAAAACAGGATCTATCCCTGAGCTGGGCGGATTGAAAGAAAAAATCTGAAATGAAATCGCCGATTCCATTTTTTCAAGAAGGGACAGCTGGCTTGAGGCCACACTGTCAGCCATGATAAGGATCGACCCAGGCTTTCCTGATTGACCAATCATCCTCTCTCCCAGCGTAATTGCCCCTGCCAGGTCATCTCCCTCTTTGGGCATGAGTTCTGGAGTGAGATCCTCAATCATCGTGGTGATCACCTTGGCATCACTGGTCAGCGGCATAACCAGATGACTGGAGCCACTATAGACGATTAATCCGGTGGATTTCCCCCTGCGTTGCTCAAGCAGGTCCCACAGCTTCTGCTTAGCACGCTCAAGCCTTGATGGCTGTAGGTCCTTACTGGACATGGACTTACTTAATTTCATCAAAACCATCAGTCCCGCATCATCTCCAGCAAAGGGCGATGCTTCCTGCCTGTAGGTTGGGCCGGAAAGCGCTATAGCGGCAAAAACAAGAACAACAAGCAGGACATTAAGCGGTGTAACCCGTTTTTTCACCACCTCCCCAACCAGAAGATGTTCGAGCAAATGGGGATCAATCAATTTCCTAAAGCGTGTTTCAGCAAGACGTAGCTTCCTGTACTGAAACCAGATCAACACAATCGGTATTATGGCAAGCAGCCAGTATGGTCTGAGTAAATGGAACTCAGTCATGATATCTCCCTATTACGGGAAAGCCCTACAAGACGGAGGCTGTAAAAGAGGAGACTACAGAGTAGAAAGAGGCCAAGTGGAAGATGATACAGGTCGGTTTTGGGATAGTATATTTCCTTTTGAACCTCTCTCACCTCCAGCTTATCGATCTCCTTGTATATCTCTTCCAACCGCAGCTGATCATCAGCATGGAAATACTTTCCTCCAGTAGCTTTTCCAACAGCTTTTAAGGTAGCTTCATCAAGTTGCTCTTCTCCAACTGCGGCGGGATCTCCCATTGCGATAACATGGATAGTAATATTATTATCACTGGCTATTTTGGCGGCCTCTGCAGGAGGAACCCGGCTGCCCGTATCGTTACCATCGGTCAGGGCGATCATCAGTCGGTCTTCGACATCGCTGTTTTCAAATAATGTGATCCCGAGACCAATGGCATCACCAAAGGCTGTTTTTGGCCCGGCCATCCGTACTTGCAACTCAGATAACAGTGTGCGACAGGCCTCGAGATCCTGTGTGAAAGGAATCTGTACAAAGGCACTGTTTCCAAAGACGATTAAGCCAACCCGATCGCCATCTCGCCTTGTCAAAAAATCTCCCAGAACCTCTTTTACCGCGTCCAGGCGATTGACTTGTTCTTTTTGCTGATTGATAAAATCTCGGGTCTCCATTGAACCAGAAAGATCTACAAGCAACAGAAGATCACGGGTGGGCAAAACACGTTCTACAGGAGGCTCAATAAGCTGTGGTCTCGCAAGGGCCACCACAAGCATTGCCCAGAGTATCCAGTGCAATACTAACCAAAGATAACTCTGTTTAGATACTGTCACCCCATCCTGGGGCTCCATCCCGAGTACCCTGCCAATGACATCCAACCGTGGCACTCTGATCGCCTGCTGCGTGTGTGTATAACCAGGGAGCAAAAGACGAACCAGAAATGGTAGAAACAGCAGGAGGAGCAACCAGGGGTAGGTTAGAATATACATGGTTCTCCCTATCCCTTTGGATACACGTTATGGTTACGAATCCAGAAACCAGCAGCAGTAATGAGGTCTTTCTCCGCCATGTTTTCCCCGTTTAGATCCAGGCTTTCCAGATTGCAATCAGCACAGGTCTGATTCAGGAACTCCACCCATGACGCCCCGTAAAGAGATGCTACCCGTTCCCGTGGAAATGCCGCGAGGGCAACTCGTTTAAGAACCACAGATACATCGTATACACTTTGAGCCGTAGCGAGCAACTTTAGGCCAATTCTGCGATATCGATTGGCTCTCTGGTGCCCCACATACAGATAGGCCAAAAGCCCCACGCTTATCAATATCGCAATCAATAACAGATAAGCGCCCTGCCCCAAAGGCCAAAATTCGATCGGGGCCGGGAGTACTATGTCGCTTAAATCAGTTAGAGATGCGTTTGCACTTTCCATTGTTAATATTGCTCTTTTTTTGCAGCTGCAATTGGAGATAACTTACCTCCGGGGAGCCACCCCCAGCAGTCTTCGTAGTTGGTCACCCACATCACCCTGATTGCTTATGGACAGCATGGGTGCTGTCAGTTTTCTCAGAAAATGTTTCAGCTGGTCCTGCTCCTCTGCATAATGTTGCAGGAGACTATTTCTAACCTTATCGCTCCTGAAATCTACCTCCATCTGAGCTTTTCCATCACTTAGGGTAAGCGGCTGACTCTGTAGATCAAGGCGACTGGGGTCATGTATCAAGAGAGTAATTATATCGTTTTTTCTGCCTATTTTGCTTATCAGCTGATGACCGGTTTCATCCAACCCCGCACCATCGGTGATAAGTACTACCAGGACATCATGGGGTGCTAAACGGTCAGCACTCTCCAGGCAGCGATTCATCATGGCATCATTTGGTTGGCTGGTACAATCTTTATTTAACCGATGATTTAGCTCAACAATATTGCCAAGAATAGAGAGTACGGCCCGACTGCTTTGCCCCGGCCTTGTCTCCAGGATAGTGTCATCATTGAAGACCAGTGCACCTACTCTATCTCCTACAGCAATGGCACGCCAGGCCGCAATGGCCGCTGCCTCTGCTGCTGTAACTGATTTAAATTTCTCCCTGGTGCCAAAAAACATGCTGATGCGCTGATCCACAAGAAGCAGCACCTTTCTATCCTTTTCTTCACTGTACACCCTAACGTGGGGCGCTCTGGTCCGTGCTGTCACCTTCCAGTCGATGGTCCTTATATCATCACCACTCAGATAACGACGAAGCTCCTCAAAATTGAGACCACGGCCTCTAAGTCGCGAGCCGTATCTGCCTGATAAAATAGAGGTTACCGGCTGGGTTGGTTTTAACGAAAAGTCCCGAACCTTAAATTGCAGACGTACAAGATCATCGAGACTGGTATATGGCCCCTTTGGCTTATTTGAAACCACCTTATTTCTTTTTATTTTTGACCAGTCCATAGACAATTATGCTACAGCAACCAGTTTAACCAACATATGGATGAGTTCATCACAGGTCACTCCATCAGCCTGGGCCTCGTAACTCAGAACCAGACGATGCCGCAGACAATCGTTAATCACGGCTCGAATATCGTCCGGTGTCACACTGCGTCGTCCATTGAACCAGGCGTGGGCACGGCTGCATTTATCAAGGGCAATAGAGCCCCTGGGGCTGACACCAACCTGGATATATTTGGCTAAATCTTCACCGAGTTCCTCCGGTCTCCTGGTGCCCGCCACGAGACTAACAATGTAATCTTCCATTGGTTCAGAAATGACGACCTCAGCAATCTCGGTTCTGGCCGCAAAGATCGTATCTTGGGAAATTGCAGCAGCCTTCTCTTTTCCCTCTGATCCTGATTTACTCTGGGCTAAACGCTCTTCACCACGCACCAGCCGTATTATCTCGCGCTCTGAAAGATCATCTGTGTAGGATATATAGAGGTGCATGAGAAAGCGATCCATCTGAGCCTCAGGCAGCGCATAGGTCCCTTCCTGTTCAATGGGATTTTGAGTCGCCATTACCATGAAGAGCGGGGGCAGATTATGGGTAGTACTTGCAACTGTAATCTGCCGCTCCTCCATGGCTTCAAGTAGTGCCGCCTGCACCTTTGCCGGAGCCCGGTTGACCTCATCTGCCAGAACAAGATTGGCAAAAATCGGCCCGGGTTGAAATTCAAAACGGTTCTCTGCACCTTCTCCAAGATACATCTCTGATCCCGTTATATCAGCTGGCAGAAGATCTGGGGTAAACTGGATCCTGCTGAACTGGGCATCGAGATTTTTGGCCAATCCCTTTACCGCCCTGGTCTTCGCCAGACCAGGCAGACCTTCTATAAGTACGTTACCATTACATAAAAGTGCCAGCAGAAGCTTATCCACAATGTCCTGCTGGCCAATAATGGCTCCAGCCATACGCTGTCGCAGATCCATAATCACTTCATGGGAAGTCATGCAATCTCCTTATCTTTTGTTATTGCTCAGTTACTTCAAACAGGACATCTCCAACAGCACCAGAAGGTGCTTTTATTTTCATAATGGCCGACAGGGTTTTTGCAATATCAATAGGATGAACAGATCTCTCAACAAAACCCGCTTTGATACCTGCCCCTGCAAACATCATTGGCACAAAAGTGTCATACTCCCAGGGCGAGCCGTGCATTGCGGCAAGTGGTGTTGATTCATCAGAGACCAGATGATTATACGGTTCCTGAATAACGTAGATATCTCCAGAACGAAGAGGGTGATAGTTGTTCTTCACATGAGTGCTGAACATAGGGTTGATATAGTCACTCTGTTGCAGCTCCCTACTCGATATAGCTGCAGCTATCCCGGGAATCTTCATAACCTCTTCGGCAACCGCCCGTTCAACTTCCATTTGATCCAGCCCTTTTTCGGTAATCATTGAACGATTAAGATAAATATAGGGATGAGAATAGATCTGAATGAGTTCCTTGCCAAAGCCAAACTGTTTTTGCAGACGCTCCTCTACATTGTCATTTTTAACCCGTTCAGGTGAGAGTCTGTGCACATCCAAGCCAATTTCAGCCATCTGTTCAGGCGCTTCAGGGGTCCCGTGATCTGCGGACAAGACGATTACAACATTCTTCAGACCAATTTTTTCATCGATATAACCAACTAAGTCGGCCAACGTCCTATCCAAACGCAGTAAATTGTCTTCCATCTCCAAACTGGAGGGCCCAAAGACATGATTCACATAGTCTGTTGAGGAAAAACTAACAGCAAGGTAGTCTGTTATAGCATCAGTTCCCAGCTGTTCATTTTTAATGAGAGTTTTAGCAAAATCCAGAGTCAGCTCATCCCCCACAGGGCTCAAGGTCAAGAGAGTATACAACAGCTTAGGATTGTCACCAAAAGGATGGGGAAAGGTGCGCCCATAGCCTCTCATATCAATTTCATAGGGCCGATCATCTCGGTCTTTTAACACATAGCTCCCCGCATCATGGGAGAGCTCCCAATGTTTGTTTGTAAAATTATCCGCAAGTTTCTTCCCACTCCATTCATCCACCCAATCCGGATATTCATCATAGTAAAAGGTTGAGCTGATAAATTCTCCACTCTGCTTGTTAAACCAGAACGCCTTGCCACCGTGTCCTGCAAGAGGAACAGCCCCTCGATCTTTAACAGAGACAGCAAATATTTTTGCCTGTCCGTTTGAACTTAGCAGTAGTTCATCGCTAAAGGTCGATGTGCGTATTGCCCGTGGCGACCTGCCATCTGTGCGTGCTGCACGTTGGGTTGGATCGAGCTCTGTCTTTTTGTCAACAAAAGAGACCGATCCAATAATTTCGTAGTCAGGATCTTCTATATTGTAACTCAATTCACCTGTGGATTGATCAAGCCAGAGATTACCTATCATACCGTGGACAGCGGGGTGGGCACCGGTAGCCAGAGTAGTGTGCCCTACAATGGTCTCATTGTTTGAATATTGGTAATGGCTGTTAGTATAGACCACTCCTTCATCCATGAAATACTTAAAACCGCCACTGCCATACCTATCCATATACTTATATGGCAGGTCCCCTCGCAAACCATCAATGGTAATCTGCACAATCATTTTTGGTGATTGAGAGTTCGAGGCCAGGGCAGAAGCAGGAATGAGAAATAAAAATGAGAATAGTAGGATTACAACATAGAAATATCGTTTCATTTGAAAAGACCTCTAATAAAAACTCCCGATGGCTTTTCGCCACCGGGAGTATAATTCTTTTTAAGAATTAATGACTACCTGGAGTTAGCAATTTCTCCATCACCTGATCCAGGCTGAAGGAAGCTGCTTTTTGCCTGGGCGGATACTCTTTGAATGTTTCAAGAAAAGTACCAACGTATGCTTGGGCTGGCACCAGCAGATATGCCCTATCGAGCAACCAATCATAGTAGGTGTTTGACGTTATTTGGGATCGTTCGTACGGATCACGACGGAGATTGAACATTAATGGAATTCGCAACTCGATAAAAGGTTCACTCCATGCCCGCAGAGTTGCCTCAACCCGTTGCTCAAGAAAGATCAGTTTCCAATCCTGATAGCGAAGTGCACTCAAATCGCCATCATCTGTGAAATAGAATATTTCTTTACGAGGGCCCTTTTCTTCCTGACCGGTCAAAAATGGTAAAAAGTTATATCCATCGAGATGAACCTTAAAATTCTTATCTCCAGCCTGATAACCTGTGAGCAGTTTCTCTTTTACATCTGCGTCACCAGCAATTGCTGCAAAGGTGGGCAACCAATCCATGTGGTGCATAATTTCGTTAGATACGGTTCCAGCTTCAATTTTTCCTGGCCATTTAACCATGGCAGGAACACGCCATCCACCTTCCCAGTTGGTGTTTTTTTCACCGCGAAACGGTGTAGAAGCGGCATCTGGCCAGGTGTTATAATGTGGGCCATTATCTGTAGAGTAGAAGACGATGGTGTTATCGGTAATACCAAGATCATCGATTTTTTTCAGAATCTCACCAACATGCATGTCGTGTTCAACCATACCATCACTGTAGGTATCCTGTCCTGAGATACCCTTCAGTTCCGGCTTAACGTGGGTTCTAAAATGCATGCGGGTGCCATTCCACCAAAGGAAAAATGGTTTTTTAGCAGCAACCTGGCGGTCCATAAAATCAAGGGCAGCAGCTACGGTTTCATCATCGATGGTCTCCATACGTTTTTTGGTAAGAGGACCAGTATCTTCAATCTTACCATCAGCTGTGGATGCAATTACACCACGTGGGCCAAATTTTTTCCTGAACTCGGGATCTTTCGGATAATCCTCGTTTTCCGGCTCTTCTTCTGCATTGAGGTGATAGAGATTTCCAAGGAATTCGTCAAACCCGTGTGCAGTAGGGAGATGCTCATCCCGGTCGCCAAGGTGATTTTTACCAAACTGGCCTGTAGCATAGCCAAGCGGCTTGAGTATTTCTGCAATAGTTGCGTCCTCGGCCATTAAACCTTCCTTGGCACCAGGCAACCCAACCTTACTCAAACCTGTTCGAAAAACAGACTGACCTGTGATAAATGAAGAACGACCAGCGGTACAGCTCTGTTCCCCGTAATAGTCGGTGAACATCATCCCTTCATCTGCAATACTATCTATGTTTGGGGTTTTATACCCCATCATGCCCCTGGAGTATGCAGAGATATTTGTTTGTCCTATATCATCACCCCAGATAACAACAATATTTGGTTTTTCTTCAGCAAGAGCCTGACTGTTGGCTAAAACCACAAGCCCCAGACAGAACACTGTTTCAGCAAGCATTCGCTTAACTGACCACTTTGGTACTTGGTGCATAAGCTCCCCCTTAGTAACATTTTAGAATACATACAAAAAGAGTACACTACGGACCGTCCAACTATTGATTGGAAATCACAATAAGCTAACAGTATCATGAAGTATAATGCAGAAGTAATATCAAGGCAAACCGAATTGGTCTTTTTTCTGACACTGACTATAAATGACAAGGGATAACGAGAGTCACCTCTGCAAAAGCTTAATAATTTCATTTGCTTCAGGATGATCTGGGTGACGTAACAAAATACCTTCAGCAAGAGCCTTGACCTTATCACGCCTGTTATTTCTGAGATAGAAATTGGTAAGTGTTATGAAATACTGTCGATTCCCGGGTTCAATTTCCAGGGCCTGAAGGAGGCTTTTTTCTGCCGCAGACCAGTTTTGCAGTTTCATATATGCCAGAGCCTGATTATACCTTGCCCTTGAGTAGTGCGGCATCCCATCAGCAGCATTACCCAAATTAATCGCCGCCCCTTGGAAATTGCCGAGCTCTGCCTGAAGAAGACCTAAAGAATATGAGACTTCATGTAGATTCGTATGCTCAGAAACCACCTCCTGCAAGAGTAATTCAGCCTCTTTATTTTTCCCTTCGCGGTTGAGCTGCATGGCCAGGTTAACCTTTGCAGGATAGAAGAGGTTATCAATTGTTATTGCTTCACGGTAATAAGCCTTTGCACTATCAATATCACCTTCTGACTGGGCAAGATTTCCTAAATTATAGCGTTGGGGAGCAAAATCGCTGTTGTAGAGCATTGAGGCACGATATTCCTCAACCGATTTTTTCTGCAGCTCTCTGTCTGCTGGTCGTAACTCTTCTATGGGAACCCTGGCAAGAACAGAGGCTGCCTCCATCCTGACGGCCTTAACACTATCATAGAGTTTTGGGGCAACAAGTTTAACGAGCCTGTCATTTGGTAGCTGGGACAAATTCCGAAGAACCGTGTAGCGAATGAGGGCGTTATCGTCCTGCAGACTGCTAGTAAAAACTTTAAGGGCTTCGGGTCCGGGATAGTTACGAAGAAGAGACAGAGCCGTCGCCCTGACGATGTCGGGTAAAAGGGTATCCGTTGCCAACCCCTGCAGTTCAGAACTGTTATCAAGAGATCCTTGGCGGGCCTTAAAAAAGATCTCCCCATAGTGGGATTTGCGCTTGGTTCCGTACCATTTGGTATAATTATCCACAACCCAGTCAAGAGGTTTGTCCCCGTGGCAATCCTGTGTCGAGCAGCTGTTGGGGGTACCAAGGCTCTGGCTCAGGTCGGGGCGGGGAACCCTGATACTATGATCAGGTCGATAATCAATGCCCATATAATAGCTGCCGGGCATATGACACTTCACACAGAGATAACCATCACTAGGTTTACCCTGGTAGATTTTTTTATGAAAATGATGCGTCTCGGTGTCATACTCATCTTTACGATGACACTGCAGACAGAGTGCATTTTTTTCGGCGTGGATTTTCAGACTATGCGGATCGTGACAATCACTGCACTTTACACCCTTTGCAAACATTTTTGACTGGGCAAAAGAGCCATAGACGTAGACCTCTTCCAAGATCTGGCCATCCGGATAGTAGAGCCCTTCATCGAGGAGGCTGGGTACCAGCTTATCCAGCAATTCCCCCTCACTGTGGTCATTGTCTCCCAACTGAAAACGCCTGGAATGGCACGGCGCACAAAGAGTAACCTGGCTCGTAGCCGGGACATTGCTGGTGGCAACGGCAAGACCCGCATTTGCAAGTGGTGGCCTACCCATGACAGGTTTTTCAGCCCAGTCTCTATGCGTTGATCCAGGACCATGACACGCTTCGCAACCAACATTTATTTCCGACCAGTTGGTGGTGTAACTATTTGTGTCCTTATCGTAATTTTTCTTCAGAGTGGTTGAATGGCACTCCGCACACATCCCATTCCAGGTCTGCCCGCCTTTGGTCCAATGCAACCAGTCGGAGGGTCCATCGACCTCATAAGGAGGGAGACGATACCAGGCTTTTTTCTGATCATCCCAGGCGATATTCAAACACTGCAACCTGCCACCTTCAAAAGGAATAAGATACTGCTGCAGCGGATAGACCCCAAAGGTATGGGTTATTTCAAACCGCTCCAGTTCACCATCGCCACCCTCAGTCTCAACGAAGTACTTAGCGTCCTCACGAAAGAACCGACTTGTAACGTCGTTGTATCTGTCATAATAGTGGGCGTCGTTAAAATCTCCTCGCACTATTTCTTCTGTAGCAACAGCCATGGCCAGGTCATGATGGGAGTTTTGCCATTTCTCGTAGACACCCTTATGACAACTCGCACACACCTTACTGCCAATAAACCGGTTCGGCTGCTCATCCCCTGCTGTAATAGTGTGGTCTGAACGTAGTAAATAAATAAAAGGGCTCAACAGGATAAGGAGTGCCCCAACACGTGCACACCACAACCAACCCTTAATGTTTGATTCGGTACCTGCAGTCTCAGATCCCCCCCCTACTCCGTCTGTCATGTTATACTCTTGAGGTTTGAGTAGGAATGAAGGCGTCTCGTCGCATTGGTTTAGAGATATCAACGCGAACAAGTCCATTTTCAATGAGTACCGGAAAATAATCAAGAGGTCGAAGAGCCGGTGGAGTCAGCACACTTCCATGCAAATCAAAGGTTGAACCGTGGCAGGGGCAGATAAATTTCTTCTGCTCCTCATCCCACGGCACCGAGCACCCCAGATGAGTGCATGATTTAGACAGGGCGAGAAAACTGCCGTCAGACAGACAGGCGAGATGAAACTGTCCCTGGGGGACTGGGGTTACAGTACCGGGACCAAACTCTTCTATCATTCCCACATCAACAAGCCTTTCGCCCAGATCCTTTTTGGATTGGCGGGCAGATCGCAAGACAGAGCTGGTAATCCACCCCATTTCTATAAGTGCAAGAGCTCCGACCACTTTCCAGAACCAACCCATGAGAGTTCTGCGCCCTACTGCTGGTATAGTTGAACCAGAAGATTCGTCTTCTACTGGAGTTTCTTCAATATTCATCAACGCCAACTCGTATCAAAAAGGATTTACAAGGATCATTCCACTGCCACGAAACCAGATACCGATGACAGTCAGTGAGATAATTATCGCAATATTTGTCACAAAAATTGCCATCACAGCCTCCGCCCTTGAATATTTCATGCGTTTCTTCAATCCGAGGTAAAGAGATACCTGCAATAAGAAAAGCATTCCAAGCGGTAAAACACCTCGATTAAGCCAGAGATCAGCAGCCTGTAATGCTTCTGCCCCATGGAGCAGTTTTTCATCCAGGGCGATCACAACAAAGGTCATACAACTTGCCAATAAAAAAACAACTAAAGCGAGTCGCCGTCCTCTGCAGCCACCAAACCAATAGCCGCCTGGCAAGATGCTGCCTTTAATGAAAGGAATAGCACCGAGTGCAACCAGCATAAGAGTTGGAATCAGACAGATGGCAACCGTGGGATGCAGATGTAAAAGCAGCTCTTGCAGCCCCATAAAATACCAGGCAGCTTTTGCCGGATTTGGACTCTGCCCAGGATTTGCAGGTTCTGCAAGCGGAGCATCTACAATGGCGGCAAAGGTAAAAAGAAGAGCGAGAACAACACATGCCGTTGCTATCTCTCGAACGATAAGATGGGGAACTACCAGCACCCGTTCTTCCCGTCCCTCTGTCCTGCGGATCAAACCTCCCGCCTTTCTCACCTGCCAAAAGTGCAGTATCAACAGAGAAAGAACGGAGAGGGGAATTAAACCAACGTGCATGCCGAAAAAAATGTGCAGGGTGCTCGGCCCAACCTCATTACCACCTCTAAATGTCAGAGCAAGTGACTCTCCAACCAACGGGACATACGACAGCATATTGGTAAAGATTGTCACAGCCCAATAGGCTAGCTGATCCCATGGGAGGAGATATCCTGTAAAATTTGCAAAAAGAACCAGGAGAAACAGACAAAGGCCAACGAGCCAGTTTATTCGTCGTTTTTGATCAAGAGCACCGGTAAAAAACACTCTCAACAGGTGCATAAAGGTGATGATCACGAGAAGATTGCCACCCCAAAAATGGACATTGCGGACAAAGCCACCGACTTCTCCCAAATTATACAACTGCTGAATGGAAGAATAGGCAGAATCCGGTTGGGGGACATAGGAAAGAAGCTGCAGTAATCCACTGACAAACATTACACAGAGGAGTATTGCGGCGATACCACCCAGCCCAAGGCTAAGGCCAAACCTCAATGTCGATGCGGGAACAGTTCGCGGATGCAAGTGAAGAAGAAACGCACTGAATATATTTGTTTTGCCGGTTGCCTGTGTCATATCTGCTCAACATTGATAGTATACTGAAAACACTGAAGCTATACCTACTAACAGATACAAACAATACGAGCAACAGGAATGGTATTTTGAGGTGCCAACAATCTCTCAGGAAAGCTTTTTTCCTGGATGATAGCATTGCCCTAAGATGGAAGGCTAAGCGGCACAACCGTACCAACACATAGATCTGACCCTCTCTGGTCAGTTGAATAAATCGATATGGGATCAGAGGTACCGGCGGTTATAACGGTCTCTGTCTATATGGGGAAAATTATTCCAACAGCAAGGGAACCACTGCAAGAGATACCGCCCTTGCAATCCGTTGGTGTTTCATGTTAGGCCTATAACGTACCACAGAACCAGACACAGGAGACGTTAACCATATAGACCGCCCATGCCGGGCGCACACAAGGCCCCTAACACCCTTCGCCTAGGAGCTTGTCCGAGAATAGGTATTTTGGTCAAAATCAAGGCATTTCCGAAAAAACAAGCACAGCCATATGTTTGATATTGCGAGCATTGTTTTTTTGAAATAACGACGAGTTTGGGCAAAAGGGCATTCTAGGAATGCCTCCTAGCGAAGTATGGACTCGAAGACTCGCCGCTTACCTCAACGCTCATATCAACCACAGGAGAAAACAATGAAACAATTACTCTACACCGCACTATTCGTATTTTTTATGGCAATCCCCGCCCACGCCACAGATGGAATGATTTCTGTCCAGAGCACCTTAAAAAATGTCGCAGAAACCGCAGACCGAATGGAGAGCATCCTGAATGCAAAAGGTATGACTATATTCAATAGGATATCACACTCTCAAGGTGCGGAGAGCGTCGGCATTGAACTGCGAGATACGGAACTCATAATATTTGGCAATCCAAAGGTGGGAAGCCCTCTTATGAAATGTCAGCAAAGTGTTGCTATTGATTTACCCCAAAAAGCATTAATATGGGAAGATAACAGTGACCAGGTTTGGATATCCTATAATGACCCAAGATATTTAGAAAAAAGACATAATATCACAGGTTGCGACGAGGTCCTGTCAAAAATTGAAAAAGCACTGGCCGGCATAGTAAAAGCGGCATCAACGAAATAAGATGGATAAGTAACGCTCGCCCAGCCATAAAAAAAGGCGTCCTGACCTTCTCTTGGTCAGGACGCCTTTTTTGTTATTCCGTAGCTTAGCCCGAATTTCTCATGACTTTTTGATTTGAAACTCAATTGTTTGTTTTTATAGTTTAAAAATGACTTCCTTAATTAACAGGGTGTTTTTCGTTTCAAATCAAAAAGTTTACCCTTCGGGCCAACAGATTTATCCGCAGCTGCTTCGTTACCGAGCATTTGCAGTAGGTTTGATATTGCGAGCATTGTTTTTTTGAAATAACGACGAGTTTGGGCAAAAGGGCATTCTAGGAATGCCTCCTAGCGAAGTATGGACTCGAAGACTCGCCGCTTACCTCAACGCTCATATCAACCACAGGAGAAAACAATGAAACAATTACTCTACACCGCACTATTCGTATTTTTTATGGCAATCCCCGCCCACGCCACAGATGGAATGATTTCTGTCCAGAGCACCTTAAAAAATGTCGCAGAAACCGCAGACCGAATGGAGAGCATCCTGAATGCAAAAGGTATGACTATATTCAATAGGATATCACACTCTCAAGGTGCGGAGAGCGTCGGCATTGAACTGCGAGATACGGAACTCATAATATTTGGCAATCCAAAGGTGGGAAGCCCTCTTATGAAATGTCAGCAAAGTGTTGCTATTGATTTACCCCAAAAAGCATTAATATGGGAAGATAACAGTGACCAGGTTTGGATATCCTATAATGACCCAAGATATTTAGAAAAAAGACATAATATCACAGGTTGCGACGAGGTCCTGTCAAAAATTGAAAAAGCACTGGCCGGCATAGTAAAAGCGGCATCAACGAAATAAGATGGATAAGTAACGCTCGCCCAGCCATAAAAAAAGGCGTCCTGACCTTCTCTTGGTCAGGACGCCTTTTTTGTTATTCCGTAGCTTAGCCCGAATTTCTCATGACTTTTTGATTTGAAACTCAATTGTTTGTTTTTATAGTTTAAAAATGACTTCCTTAATTAACAGGGTGTTTTTCGTTTCAAATCAAAAAGTTTACCCTTCGGGCCAACAGATTTATCCGCAGCTGCTTCGTTACCGAGCATTTGCAGTAGATTATTACAGCTTCATGCCCGGTGTCTCGACCTGCGAAAAACTTTGTTGGTGAGAAATCCGGGTTGCCTTTCTCTCCTACTACTTATCCCTGGTAACTTCTAGACTGACAAAGACTTCTACATCTTTTCCAACAACACCCATTTTATGGAATTTACCTTCGCCAACACCATAGGCAAGACGGTCAATAACAATTTTTCCGTTAAAACCAGCTACTTCCTTTCCAGGCACGGCCGGGTGGTCTTTCACACCCGCAAGAACCAAAGGCAGAGTTAAATCATAGGTTTTACCTTTTACAGTAAGTTTTCCTGCAACATTGTAGAGTCCATCCGCACCCGCAGTCACGATCGTGGAGGTAAAGGTCATTGTTGAGTATTTTCCCGCATCAAAAAAATCCGCAGAAGTAAGATGCTTATCCCGCTTACTAATATTGGTATCGATGGAATCCACTTCGATACTAAAGACGAAACTACTTTTGCTTGCATCGGCAGGATCAAAGACAACTTCAGCGGTAAAATCATTAAAGTGGCCATTCACTTTTGAAAATATATGATCAACACTGAAGTAGATATTGGAATGTCCCTTGTCGAGCTCCCAACTGTCACTTGCACTATGCGCTACTGGCACAATAAGTAGCGACACCAGTAAAAATAAAAAAATCTTAACGTATTTCATAATATCCTCCATGGATGTTTTAAAAAATCGACACAAACAACTCTGTATTTTTTACTTTATTGACCTGCGGCCTCTTTTTTCAATCTGTGAATGTACCTTTACCCAGAGAACACGGGATAGAAACACCACAACAGTACCAAGAAAAATCCTTCTGGGTACGACCTGTTCAAAAGAATCACTCACATAAAGAACATGTATCACAACGAGGAATATGGCAAGGTAGCCCAAAGGCTTATGGATGCTCCGCCAGCGTCTATAGTCAAGTTTCAAACCTGCCCTGTAACGGGAAGAAATCACCATCACAACAAGAATCCACAACAACAGGGAACCAACCATTTCTGGCCAGAATTTTTTTCCTATGGGTAAATTAGCCAGACCTTCTGGTACCAGAATCAAAAAGACATGCGTTAGTGCAAAGAAAAGGATCAAGACACCATTTGTGCGGTGCCAACTCATAATATTTTTTAGGCCAAAACCTTTTTCAAGAAAAGGGCCGCCAACAGCGAGAACAATCTGAGTAAACAGAAGAGTAAGAGCAAGCATCCCTGCAAGCTGACCTGTACGAAGAATCGTTTTATCCAGACCGAACTTATACCACAACGTCTGTGATTCGTAGGTATAGGGAAGACTCAGGGCACTAACTAGTGCCAGCAGAAAAATAATAACTACGGTAGTTTTTTTCCATAAATCCATGCTCTCTCCAAAGTAATAGCCTTCTCACTACAATGATGGGAACTTTTAAAGAAATGTCAATTTTGAAAGAAAACACAAAGGCGAGGATCTGGAAAAAGGAGCGATGCTCCTCCTTCCTTTGTCCAAAAGAAGATCACAGCAATTATTGCAAGCCGCGACGAACGCGCAGTTCTTCATCAATAAGCTCAGGATCTTCTGCGTTATAGCGGATAATATTTTGTAGATGCAACAAGTTTTCAGGTGTAACAGAGGTGAATTGAATACTGACCTCCCCCTCTGCAACCCGTACCATCTTACCGTACACCATAACGCCTGGCTCCATGCGATGAAGCAGAATTGTAACTGTACACTCCTGCCCCGAAGCAAAGCCTTGATTGACGCCAAGCAGACAACCACCTACGCTCAGATTTGTTATCCGCTCAAGATTATAAACAACGTCATCAACAGTCAATCTTGCGGCCACATCAAACACTATCCGGCTGAATTTACGTTTTTCATCTGTCATATAATCTCTCGCTACCTGCTTCGTTTCATTTGAATTGGAGTCTTTGACACGTGAATTAAAAATGTACTCTTTAACTATATCGTTCTGATGTTAAAATTCAAGTCGCCGTTAAATATTTCAAGGCCAACTGCCAGTCTATATGTATTACACATCCAATAACCATATTTTCGTTTGATATTCCACACGACTCCCCTTAATATCTTCATTTACATACAAAATGAAAAACCGAACCTGTACTCTAGCCCAAAAGGACACTATCCATGGAAGGAAATAAAGCCCCTCAAGGTCAACTGATCCTGCGAACTCTTGCGATGCCAGCAGACACAAACCCCGCCGGAGATATTTTTGGAGGGTGGATCATGTCCCAGATGGATATTGCCGGAGGTATAATGGCAAGGGAGGTTACAGGTACCCGTATTGTAACGGTAGCAGTGGAATCGATAACCTTTATAAAACCGGTTTGGGTGGGGGATGTGGTTTGCTGCTATGGTGATGTAATTCGTATAGGAACAACGTCTGTCACCATCAACCTGGAGGTCTGGGTTAAACCTTCAATGAATCAGCCTGAATCAACGATGGCAAAATTCCAGGTCACGAAAGCTGCCTTCACCTATGTTTCTGTTGATAGCAAAGGAAAAAAACTGGTGATACAGCGACAAGACAACAGCGAACCTTGAATGCTGGCAGGTTTCTTAGATTGGGTTCGTTAGTGCCTGTCAAATTCACTATTGTCGCTTTTCAGCAGGCGATAAAGGTTGACTCACATTAGTGTTCATGTGCAAGATTGTTAGGTATAATGTTGTGGTATCTTGCAACCATTTTCTGCAAAATGAAGTAACATGTTAAGGAGTCCAGTACAGAGAAATTGAATCAAAACAACGGCTTTTGATTCATGAATTGCCTCACTTTGGAGCCCCCCCTTCACCATAGCCTCCTCTAAGTAAACATTGAGCAGTGAATAAATATATTATCCTGAGGACGTTTCCCAAAAAGTTATAGAACAGTTGTTTGTATTGATGTCCTTAGCAGATCTTTCAATTCTTCATATGAATACACTCTTGAGAACTGAACTTTTCAGCTAGAAATCTTTTGTAATCATAACATGTTATTGGTACTGTTCCGCTGCATTTACAAGTTTAACCCTCATGCGTAATACAACATTGTGGAGACACATCTATTGGACTCTGATTCAGTAGTCAAATTCAATATGTAGTGGAAAGACGTTGACTGTAGGTGGTTCATTATTCGAGAGAAAAAAGATGCCGAAGGGCTCTGATGAGCACCAGCGAGAGAGGGGCCAAGTCTTTGCGACCCTTTGATGCCCCTTGACTTGGAACAATCACTGCGTCAACATCCATTTGAATGGTATCATTTTGATCGGTTATTGTCCTTGTAGACAGTTAAAGGCCCCGCCTTACAGGCTGGTAGCTGTCAGTGGGCAATATCGTTTGACCCATTTGATCGGCCGTTAGAGAAAGAAAGACGATATTTAAACCACTATTCTAACACTATCGCAAAGTCGCCGTCTCTGGCCGTTATATGCAACGGTATTTTTCGAGAATTAATTCTTTCAACGACTGTCCTGTGAGGATACCCCCGTATGTTTTCTTTGTTTACAGATATAACAGCAGCTTGAGGTGACAACTCATCAAGAAATTTCTCACTTGTCGCATCTATGGCTCCATGGTGACCGACAACCAGCAGTTCTATATTTCCGGGCAGGGAATTGTTTTTCATGAGCTGCTCTTCAACATACGTATCCGCATCGCTCATCAGCAAAATATTTTTCAAACCATAGTTAATGTTGATAACAAGCGACATCCGATTAAGAGAATCGCCCGCTATAATTTGCGGCCAAAGGACATCAATCTTGACTCCGCGCCATTCCAGGAAACTGCCTTGAATAACCTTTTTAACATCCCATTGCCCTGTATCTAATTGCTCAGCAACCCAGCGGATACTATCAGTTGAAGGTTGTAGATCTACTCTATGCCCAGACTCATATATCTTCGTATCAGGAAAATGATACATTACTGTAAATATGCCACTGGCATGATCTGGGTGCAGATGGGTCAACATCACCTTCTCAAGGGTTTTAACACCATATTTCTCTAAAGCAGAAAGAAGGGGATAACTTTTACCGAAATGACCGGTATCAATGAGTACAGCGTACTCGTCTCTCTGCAATAAAACAGCTTGTCCTTCCCCTACATCCAAGACAACACAACGCATTTTCGCTTGTGCACTGTTGCTGGCAATGACTGTAAAAACTGCGATGAAGAGAAGTATTTTTTTTAACATCGGAATTTAAGAATAATACCTGCAAAGCCAGAGCAGAGATTAATTATGACATCCTGTATGTCACCGACTCTACTTGGCAAATAATGTTGTAAAACTTCGTCTCCAAGTGCCACCGAGACGACAGCTACAACAGCATACAATGGCCCGAAGACCGTTGTAGCAACCCATCCAAGCCAGGAAAAAACGAGAAAATGAACAGCCTCGGCCGGCATCAGATATCGTAATTGCACCGCAGCAATGCCACCCAATAAAAGTGCTGTTGCCGCAAGAAAAGTTCTCTTTTGAATACGATACTTTCCTCTCTTCTTCCATAGGGTCAAAAGAAGACCAAATAAAACTATAAACACGCTCACGGCAATATACATTGAATCTATTCTGGTAATGAGCAGCAACTGAATATCACGGCCAAAGATTGAAAGAAGTGCAATCAGCACAACAACAATAAGCCACTGCGCCATACCTTTGATATCATCATACCTGCCTGGAATGTCTTGCATAAAAAACCTATTTGAAAAAGAATCTTTCCCTAGCTTAGATATTATTTCAATCTCCTCGCCTCATTGTCTGTGATCATTCACGTTTTTTTTGGGAAACATGAAGAATCTATTGGTAATCTTCACCCCCAGGAACTACTGCTTGGGCTTCATCCAACAAGCCGAAAACACCGTCAGCCCTTGCAGTATAACCATAAAGGGAAGGGGGCAAGACAGTGGCCCGTCCGCACTTGACTCTCCTGAACGGGGTCCAAAACCAACATACTTTTAATGGAAATATAAACGAAGGAATCGGTAACAAATAGGAGTTTTTTCAAGATTATCGAGGATGAATTTACTCCACTTCAGTCAAAATTATTTGTAGGATAGCATTTTCTCTTGTTACAGATGAATGAAAATCAAAATGGACAAACGTTATTGTTCACCGACAATAGCATTATGCAAATCGTTTTTGCCCATACTGTATCTCTGAAATCCTTTGTATTTTCTTTTAGTATTCATAGAGGTCCAAAGGCTACGTCTCATTGAAATAAATGTTCATAAAATATTAGGAGAGGGATCTCGATAGCGCAAGCAGCCCAGCAATATGCTGATCTCTTGGAACAATCACTGCGGCAACATCCTTTTGAATGGTATCATTTCGATCGGTTTATTGATCCACGATAAAGAACTTGGTTCCCTTTCGACGTGTTATACAACCAAATCTTTCACTTGTGGCATCCAGCGCTGGTAGGTTCTCTTAACTCAATTTCTCTTGTCATAGCCGATCCTTGGTAAGCAACATCCTTTTGAATGGTATCATTTCGATCGGTTTATTGATCCACGATAAAGAACTTGGTTCCCTTTCGACGTGTTATACAACCAAATCTTTCACTTGTGGCATCCAGCGCTGGTAGGTTCTCTTAACTCAATTTCTCTTGTCATAGCCGATCCTTGGTAAAACAGTCCACAACCGCCGTTCCAGGCAAACCACTGATCTTACGCGAATAACCAATTGTAACAACCGACAATCGGTGGTAACAGTATAACAATCAGTAACCACATAGGATGCTGGTGCCAGGGCGTAGTAAAGTACTACAATATTGTCACGATATGACATCTAGCAATTGGTTTATTACTTGTAAATGATGGATGACCTCTGGTTCAGAGGTAGTGGAAATGAGTGGACTTTGGCAACAGCGACAATACTGGCGTTTTCAGGCAATATACGTCAAGCAAAGCCTCCTTTCGGAAGTATAAAAATCTATTTTTTGAAAACAGAACAGGAAAAGTATTATGGGAGACAAAGGCGGAAAAAAGGATAAGGAAAAAAGCCAGAAACAAACCAACCAAAAGCAGAGCCAAAAAAACAAAAAGAAGGCTGATAAACAGCCTATTAAAAAGTCTTAATGAATCAATAAAGTGAGCAGATATATAGGTTAACGGCCTCCATCAAGACCTAGGAGCAATACCTAAAAGGTTCTATTCGATAAATAGTTAAATGTACTGTCCCTGGAAATCCCCTCCAGTTATGATGTAGTGGAAATATTTGTCAGAGAGTCAACATGGTTTTCTGTAAATGTTTGTAACACTGCCCTGACGAGCCGGTAGCGTTTCCCTGGTGTGTTACCGAGGTCTCTTTATTATTACAATTTAGGTGGAGATACAGTTAGAAAATAACACCACAAGTCACAATACTCATTTACGGTGAGGGTTTTCGGAGTTACGCAGACCCCTATATTAACTTGTTAAATGTATAAATGTGAGCCAAAATGAATAGCCAGCTTAGTGATAATAAGGTTGTAGAATGTTTTGTATCTTATTTTGGTAAAGTTAATAGCCTAACTATAGAGATTGACTCAATTCCTGACGAAAAAAATCGAAGTACTCCAGATATAGATGCAATAGCTGGGAAATATGCAATAGAACATACCAGCATAGACGCGATACAAAACCAAAGAAAAGACTCTAGCCAATATTTACAAGTCATAGGTTCACTTGAAGATGAGCTGAGCAAAATGATTGATTATCACATTGGTATCACACTCCCATACTCTGGAATTAAGATCGGAGAAGATTGGAATAAAATCAAAGAGAACTTAAAAGCGTGGATTATGAATTCTGCACACTCCCTGCCCGATGGTAATCTGACTTTACACGACATTTCTGGCATACCATTCAGCATTCATATTGATAAAAGTCAGACCAGAATTCCGGGCGTGTTTTTTTCACGGTTTTCTCCAACCGATGAAACTTTTATATCGAGAATCTTCAAACAACTGACAAGAAAAGCGGAAAAACTTCAGCCATATCAAAAACAAGGATTTACGACAATTTTGCTTATAGAGTCAAACGATCCAGCATTAATGAACCAAGGCATCATACTGGATTCTATCAAAAAAGCGTTTGATAACAGACCACCTGCAAATGTAAATCTTATTTGGTATGCAGAAACCTATGAACAAGAAGAGATTACATTTTCAGATTTCACAGAGTCTATTTCAACAAATTAAATTGAGGAAAATCTATTAAACAAATCGTTCCAGCGGAAGCCGGAAACTCATTCAAAAAATGTAGACAAATTACCATCTATTGTAAGAAAAACGTTAAGATGATTTAGAAGGGAAAATATTACTCAGGGAATGAAAAACTAATATCAAACATGCCAAAAATTCTTAGAAAAAAATCCGATGAACTTATGCTTATGTATCTATAATTTAATTATATTTAACAAGTCACTAAACTCTGATAGCGTGGCTGTCCACGCTGCCGGTTAGTTCAAAGATTTACGGAGGCTAAATGTCTGACTTAGCAGTGAACGGTTGTGGAGAGCGAAAAACAGCTTCTGAATTTCATGATGACTATATTCTTCACGGAATAAAGCATGACAAATTCATTTGCCCCTTTTGCTATATAGGACTTGTAGCAAGAGCTATATACATTGATGGCCCTCAAGGGAAATCACCTCATTTCTCTCATTTCCCTAAGAAACCACACATTAATGGATGCGATGGATACCCTTTAGTCGAAGGTAAATCCGTAATAGGCGCGAAGAAATTCAATAAAATAAAAATAGGTAAAGAAGAATTTTCATTTCCTGAAAAACTAGTTTCAAGAAGTAAGCCTGCGCAAGATAAATATATTAATGATCTGAGTGACATTATAAAAGCTGACACCCCAGAAAAAGTTACAGGAAGAAGAGAAAAAATTGGTAAAGAGGTTGGGAGTGCAAAATATACATCTGCAATAATAAGGTCGTTTGCCTCCTCTAAAAAAGCAATAATCTCAATGGTGTACAAATTTGCAAAGGATGAAAAACTATCCAATGACGAAAGAAAGGCACTATTTAAAGATGCTTTATCTCAGGCACCAATAGAATTAGATGGTTTCCGAACAAATTACCAAGTTGCATTTCAAGGAACAAAATATTTTAGTCGGTACAATAAAATATGGAGTGGCAAGGGAACGGTAAAAATTAATAATAACTCCATTTACATACTGTCTGATCAAATCACTGAATATACTGAAGATGACAGTGACTATGAGTTAGATTTTTATATGGCGGTTCAAATTCCTGACAACCTTGATACTAAACCGGCTTACCATCGAACGATAATAGATAGGTTGTATACTGCTCGTGAAAAAGAAATTCCAGTGAAGTGGTATGGTTATGGATCAGCTACTGTTGTTCTAGATAAAAAATCGGTATTACTTGATATGGATAATTTAGATCATGTATTTATCGAAAAAATCTAACAAGGTAATTGAAAATCTCCCCCAAGCACCGCGGGCTGGACTGGTTAACGCTCGCCTTTTGTTACGGCGTACACCAAGTAAAGAAACCTCCTATAGATTTTGACTTGTCGTTGAACACCCTGAAGTCATCCAGCGTTTCAAGATGTTCCATTTCCTGTGAATTTTAAAAAGCATGATTGAGCTCAAACTATCAGGAACACCTTAAGCCATTGTAAAAAATTAACATGGCCAGAGTACTACTCGGAACGGCATAAGGATCCGTAAAGAAATGGATATAAATGAGCAAGTTATTTCGTAACGGTTCCTAAGTATAGCAAAATGCGATTAAGTTAATTCAGTGTATATAGCCAACTCCAGGGTTAGTTATTTGACGAAATGTGTTTGGTTGACGTAAACAGATGCATAAAAAGATGGATTGCAGCATCTCTAATGGTTTTAAGGTTTCTAGGTTTTCCTGCCAGAAAAAAGCTCAGTAAAGATCTCATTTCTATCCAGACCCTGGGAAGTGCCGACAAGGAGTTTGAGATGTTTTCGGCAACATTACTACTGTTTACCCCTATCAGATCAAACGGCTTAAGATATATTCGAATACCATTGGTAAAGGATTCCACAGAGGTTGTTCGCGCCAACAGGTTTGATAAAAGAGCGAGAAGAATAATCCTCATGCTGAATATAACACTGCTTAAAAACGCCTCAAGATGAAGTGTGCCAAACGGAGTGCTTATCAGTTCCTGACTGCCATGATTAAAATAAAGCGGTAACAGAAAAGCACCCAGAATAATCGACCAGAGTTTTTTTAGTACGGAGAAAACCTGGCGATAACTAAGAGTTGAAAGGAAGATAAGAGCAGCAATGACAAATAAGAAACAGATGTAAAAGAAAAGATTCTCATAAAATACTGTCAACAGCGTTGCAATCAAAACAAAACCGATCTTAACCACAACTGGGCAGCGATGTATAATGGATTTCCCCGGCTGATGCGTTCGATTCTCCAATGATGGTGCTGAAAATGGAATATTAGAAAGCTGACCACCTTCCTTTGATAAACGATTCAATACAGCTGTTGCCAGGCTGCCGGAAAGCCCTCCCAGGATAACAGAACCCAATGTGAGCCATGGTACCAAAACAAAGATCCCAGGATGATTAAAAAACATCACATAGGCCAGCAATAGTTGAATCATATTATGGACAAAGGCCCCAATAATACCAACACCCAGAGGACTTAATTGCAGAAAGGGAATATGTGCTGAGATCCTGAGACAAAAAGCAGCCACCGAAATACTCGCCAGTCCCGCGGTAAAACTCAAAACAAACCCTGGAGATAAAAAAGAACCGATAATAAAAGAGCTCACCACGGTTCGCAGCAGTGTCACCACCAATGCAGATTTATAGCCGAACTGAAACAAAACGATAAGAGAGATAATGTTTGCCAATCCCAGGCGAAGCCCTGGAATGGGGTACGGCAACATTGACTCAGAGAGCTGGAGTACTGCAGCAGTGGCTATGAGAATGGACAGCCGTTCTGGAGAAATATTCGTGTCAACGGCTGATTGCGTCATATCCAGCGTCCTCTCCAATCAATTCGACTGTGATGTGATTTGGCAGGCACAAAAGAGCCTCCCTTGGTCGGTCTATCCAGCCATGGCGGACACAAAGCTGTTGTTTACAATCCGAGGAGGCCACCCGAACCCGTCCATCTCTGACCTCTAAAACCATATTAACCCCAAATTCTTTAAGATCGACAATGCTGTCTTCATCCAGAAAAAAGGAAGAAATCTGAACTCCGCCTTTGCTGACCAATGCCTTTGTGGCGTTTTTGTTTACACTGTTTTGCGCCCACAAAAAATATAATCCGAAACCGACTATCAGAATAGCCGACAGCAAATCCCCTAATCTCCAGGTATAAAGAGGCCGACCAGTCTCAGAAGAGCTTCTACCGGTAATTGTCATAACTCATATTCTGTAAACTTTGAGGAAGGATATTCCTCAAAATCCCCATCCTGATTACGAACAATAATGAGGGCTTCAACATCTGCCATTTGCTCCACCAACTCTATCCCCGAATCAGGTCCCATCACCATAAGTGCGGTTGCAAGACCATCTGCAAGAGTGCATGTCTTTGCGATAACCGATGCACTGACAACACCATTTGTTACAGGGTATCCGGTACGTGGATCTAAGATATGAGAATACATACGCCCCTCATAGACGAAGAAATTCCTGTAATCACCGCTGGTGGCAAGACCTTTTCCCTCTACAGAGAGGACCTTATAGACCTGTCCAAAACCAGCTGATCTCGAAGGAGTGTTAATCCCAACGCGCCATGAATTGTTTTTATCCCTTTTACCTGAAGCAAAGATTTCTCCTCCAACCTCGACCAGAAAATCCTCATACCCCTCGGCCTTTAAAAGAGCTGCAATGGCATCCACTCCATAGCCCTTTGCAATGGAGCCTAAATCGATGCTTAACCGGGGGTCATCTTTTAGAAACTTCCCGTCTGAGGAGATTGATACTCTGTTAAAATCCACCAGAGAAAGGCTGGCTTCTATCTCTTCCTGCGTTGGAGGCTGCTCTTTTTGCCCATCTCTTCCAAAACCCCATAGGGTTACAAGAGGATCCAGACTTCCATCCCAGGCACCTCCCGACCGCTTATGAATATCCATTGCCACCCGCATTACCTTTAAAAAATCGGCAGAAGGAGTAAACGGCAACTTTTCAGTACTGTCATTGAATGTGCTAATTTCACTGTCCGCAATGTAAGTAGACATGCTGGCATTAATCTCTTGCAACCGAGCGTCCACCAGATCGGAGAGGTGATCTGGTCGGTCAAACCGACCTGTCATAATCTTAATGCTATATGTCGTCCCCATGGTCTCACCCCGGATATCGTTTTCCACTGGGCCGCAACCAGAGAGTGCTACGCAAATGAAAAGAGCTATGGGAATTGCAACTAACCGTCTAAAAAACATGAAATAATTTCCTCGATACATCTATCAATCCTCTACAGGTTGCTTTATAAAATTGGGGAATTCGTGCAAATTCAAGGTGTGAGTATAATCTTACCCAAGGCGCCCAGCAGGAGCGCCCATTTGTTGTATTATACGCCTGATATTCAATGATATTTTTTTGACACCACAATGCAGTTGGCGAATTAACCTCTTTTTCGAAGTAGCCTACATTATAATACTACCTGGGCTTACCGGTACGTTCAGTAAAAATAGTATAACCTAAATCTTGCATACACAAAGTACAGAAAAATGATTTATCATTGCAAAACAACATGTTGTGTTCATAATAATCACTTTAGAAACTCATCTTTCCATGAGTACAGTTTTTCTGTTCTTTGCTACCCTTCGGGATTAACAATTCCACCGAATCTGCTTTGTTATCGAAGATTTGAAGTATATTTATACGTCTTCAACTTCGATGCCTCGCATTTCCGGCAGGTAAGCGTAGACTCCGAGTAGTCAATTGCAAAATTTAGCTATAAGCAAATAACCAGAACGAAGAGAGGTGTCAACTGTTCCTATGGGGAAAATTGGGAGAATATGCAAAATGGGGAGAATGGTCAGAGTTTTACCCTCTATATTTCGCGTGTTTGGCTGGTTTACCCAGAAGGTAAAAAAATGGTGAAAGACTCAACCCGGATTTCTCACCAACAAAGTTTTTCGCAGGTCGAGACACCGGGCATGAAGCTGTAATAATGTACCGGAGTCTTCGCTACCTGCAAATGCTCGGTAACGAAGCAGCTGCGGATAAATCTGTTGGCCCGAAGGGTGAACTTTCTGATTTGAAAGGAAAAACAACCTGTTAATTAAGGAAGTCATTTTAAAACTATAAAAACAAACAATTGAGTTTCAAATCAAAAAGTCATGAGAAATTCGGGCTAACCCTCAGGTTCAATACTACTGCGATCAAGAAATTCAATTACCGCCGGCCAATATTCAGGAAACATGCCAATGGTTCCGTGATCCGCCCTTTCAATATGCACAACCTTTGTCAGGCTGTTAATGTATTTGAGAAGCTTCTCTGTTCTTGCGGGTGGTACAACCCTGTCTTCGCCACCATAAAAAACCAAAAACGGAGATTGCACATCAGCTACATAGTTTACCGATTCAAAGCGGTGCCGCAGCAACTTTGAAACCGGCAACCATGGATAGACAGATTGGGCAACGGCCACCAGGCTGTCGTACGGGGTAATCAGAATAGATCCTATGACCTTGCGCTTTGATGCCACGTAACAGGCCACACCTGACCCAAGGCTCCTCCCCATGAGAAAAATATCTGATGAGGGATAGCGAGTTTTCATATCATCAAAGACACCAAGAGCATCCCCAAAGATCTCCTCCTCCCCGGGCTCCCCTTCACTTGGCCCGTAACCACGATACGCGACAAAAAGTGTAGCGCACTGGAGGGCTTCAAATTCATCAACGTTGAGATATACATCTTCACCGTTTCCACCATAATAGATGACGAGTTTGTGTCGTGCATATTGTGGGTTTACTAACCACCCGCGTACCGTCACTCCATTTCTGGTGAGAGAGTAGGTCTGAACATGATCAAGAGAGGTATCTTCATGGATGGCTGCTGTGGGATAGAAAAGAAAGGACTCCTGATACCAATACATACACCCTACAATTCCGAAATACCCAAGGGCTAGAAACGCTACGATTTGCAATAAGAGGTTCATCTCTACAGCCTCATTTATAATGATTTACTTAAAAAATATTTCAGGTACTAACAATAGCATTTATTTTTGTTTTTTTTCGCTAATTTTATTTTAGCAGTATGGTTTGGATTTTTTTTAAACTATACTGGTGATTCATAAATATTCACGGAGCAAAAGAGAATATTTCACGCCAACTTCAACCCATTTATACTCAAAGGATATAGTGAAAACCCCGGAAAAACAGCAAGACCTCCTCAGCCTCACCAAAGAACTCATCAAAATTCCCTCTACCCATTCCCGACCCGATAAAATCCATGAATGTGACCGCTGGATACAAACTTGGCTTCACAGTCAAGACATCCATTTCACAGCGGTAGAACATAACAATGTCCCTTCTCTTCTCGTGCTCCCGAAAAAAGATTATTCTCCCATACTTCTGATGAGTCATTTTGATGTCGTCGAGGCGGACACCGGAGACCTCTTTTCCCCCAGGGAACAGAATGGTAAACTGTACGGACGGGGTGCTATTGATGACAAATACGGAGTGGCCCTCTCCTTGACTCTTTTCAAACAGCATCTTGATCGCCTTGCAAAGCATGGCCTGGGCCAGGAAGACATGCCCTTTGGTCTGCTTCTTACAGGGGATGAAGAGATTGGCGGAGCAAATGGTACAGCAAAGGCCATAGAACAATTTTCCACAGATTTTTTTATTACCATTGACGGTGGAAACCCGGATCTCATAGTGACAAAGGAAAAAGGCATCCTTCTTCTTGAGTTAACGGCCAACGGAAAATCCGCCCATGCGGCCAGACCATGGCTTGGGGAAAACGCCTTTGATATCCTTGTAAGCGATTATTTACGTATCCAGGAACTTTTTAAAATACAGACTAAGGATCACTGGAATAAAACGGCCTCACTGACCCAATGCACGGCCGGAAACGGCTCAACGAACATGGTTCTGGGATCAGCCCGCGCACTGCTGGATATACGCTATACGGAACAGGATGACCCTGACGAGATCTTCAGAACCATCAGCGACGTTACCAGTTCCGATGTACAAATCAAGGCTATAGAGCCTGTCTTTTCCAGTGGCAAATCTCCTTATCTCGACCATTTGATTGCAAGTTCAAACGGCACCAAGGTGGGCCGTGAACACGGGGCGTCAGATGCGAGATTTCTCGCCAGCAGAGGTATTCCAGGGGTAATCTGGGGAGCCGACGGTGAGATGTCCCAACATACCGAAGATGAACACCTTGTTATTTCATCTCTCTTTGATATATATGAACGGCTGGACAGGTTTATAACGACACTGCCAAATTAAATATTTGCCAGTGCGGCTACTCTAACCCGGATTTATTCATTACAAAACCACTGCAAAGCCACCTTTATCTCTTGCAACACCACCAATACCGTCATGCATATAGTACATTTAGAACACCCCCAGCTCACGATCGATCACCTCAAGACCGAAGACAAACAGTCCTGGTGTTTTTATGGTGAAAACGGCAGTGGTATTGACAGATTTTTACAGCTTCTTGAGGGCAGGTTAACAGATTTTTCCGCAACAACCATAGAAATCCCAGCAAACCCCGGACTACTATCTTTTCGCCTGCAACAGGAAATCTTTGAGGAAGAACTGCGAAACGACGATAGCGACTTCATGGATCGCATGGACCCCGGAACGACGGCTGCCGCATTTTTAGGATCACCTGAAAAAGCGGGTTCTCTCATTAAAGCATTCAACCTGGAGCCATGCCTGAACACCGGATTTAGGCAATTAAGCTCAGGACAATGCAGAAAGCTTATTATGCTCCGCGAGGTTCTCCGGGGAACCCGTGTCATCATCCTGCAAAACCCCTATGACGGCCTCGATGCGGGGAGTTGTTCTGAACTCAATCATGCCCTTAGCCAATTGGCGGATCAGGAAATTACAATCATCATCCTGCTGAGTAACACAAGTGACATTCCTGCCTGGTGTTCTCACATTGGAATATTTTCAGGGCCTCACCTTACCCATTCTGGCCCAAGAGCCACGGTTCTAACACACCTCAAGACAACAGCCTCCCCCTTACCACCGACAGAGGCACCAATCACGCAAAAGGAGCCAACCGATTTTATCCTGCCAACTGACCCGGAAAATGAGCTCATCAGGTTAAAAAATGGTTTTGCAGGTTACGGGGGAACCACCTTATTTGAGGGGCTGAACCTCGATGTCTTCGAAGGTGATCACACTCTTATTTACGGGCCCAACGGTTGTGGGAAATCGACCCTTCTTGACATGATCACTGGTGATAACACCAAGTGTTACGCCAATGACCTGAGAATGTTTGGGAAAAGAAGAGGTGGGGGGGAATCAATCTGGGAGCTGAAACATAAGATGGGTATCGTTTCTCCTTCCCTCCACAGAGATCACCGCGTTCCGGGCACGGCTCTGCACGTTACCCTCTCCGGACTCTTTGACTCCATTGGGCTGTACGAAAAAGTAAGCACGGTGCAGATCAAGCAGGCAAGACGCTGGCTTTCCTGGTTGGAGCTCAGCCATGCAGCCGATACACCTTTTCGCCGTCTTGAATTTTCGGAGCAACGGCTGATCCTCATCGGACGCGCACTTATAAAAAAGCCACGCCTCCTCGTATTTGATGAAGCCACACAGGGCCTTGATGACAAAAACAGACATAAGCTACTGAACCTACTCGATCGTATCGCATCTGATAAGCTTTCAACCATTCTCTTTGTCAGCCACAGAACAGATGAGTACAGGCCATTTTTTACCCAGAAAATCAAACTCGACGCGTACAACGTATAGTGGTAACGTAACTGGTGAAAGTTGCAATAGGCCGAGTCTAACTATCACATCATCCATAGGAAATTTTCTGATATGAACAATGATGAAATGATGTCCACTACATATCTGCAGGAACTCTATAACACCACCCAGGGCGACACCGAGACCCAGATCTCTATGCACGATGTTGGTGCAGCGATAGGTATGGAAAAAGCGGATGCAGGAAGGATTGCAGAAGACCTCATGGTCCAAGGCTATATCGAACTCAAAACCCTTGCCGGGGCGATCAGTATTACGGATGAAGGACTCCTCTCACTTGGAATAACACCAACCAAACCGACTAACCAAAGCGATGCCTACAAACTCAGTCCAGGCCCCGTTGTCATTGATAGTGATAGAGAGATCATTGCACAAGTCACACAGGGCATTAAAAGTGAAAGTGCAAAACATGTTCAAGAATACAGTGCCACCGAACAGACGGTGTTTGACCTCAAGGTGATTGAATTACATCTTCTCTCGCCCTCACCCAAGACTGTCGTTCTATTAGAACTTTTCAAATCACTTGGGCAAAGTTGTGCAAAAAATGATGCCATTTCGGAAAACTCAGGCCTCGCGGCGTTTATTGCACAAAACCAAACCCCGGTGAACGGGAAATAAGCGGGACTCTATTCAGTACTCACCCGGAGTCTATCGCTTACCTGGAGTCTATCGCTTACCTGGAGTCTATCGCTTACCTGGAGTCTATCGCTTACCTGGAGTCTATCGCTTACCTGGAGTCTATCGCTTACCTGGAGTCTATCGCTTATCTGGAGTCTTTCGCTTACCTGTCGTGTATAAGTACCCTAGTGGTTACGTTACCTTCTTAATTTCAAAGATGTCTCCACGTTTCTTGATATTTATGACAGGCTTTCCAGGGCAAGGTACTAAAAGCCTAAGAGAGCTACCAACCACAGGCTTGTAAAACGTTTTATGGAGAATACAATGAAGGTCATAGGCTTACTTGGAGGAATGAGCTGGGAATCTACTCTCGATTACTACAAACTCATTAATCAGGGGATCAGCAGGCAACTAGGAGGCTTTCATTCGGCACAGATTAGCATGATCAGTGTAGACTTTGCCTACCTTGAAGAAAACATGAGCCAGGGGAACTGGGCAGCCTGTGCGGAAACTCTGGTCGCAGCCGCTCGCAAAGTTGAAAAAACAGGTGCTGAGTGTCTGCTTATCTGCACCAACACCCTGCATAAAGTCGCTCCTGAGGTGGAAAAGGCAATTCAAATTCCACTTCTTCACATCGCTGATGCGGCAGGAGAAGCTCTACGGCAAAAGGGCGTATCCGCCATTGGTCTTCTGGGAACACGCTTTACCATGGAAGAGGATTTTTACAGACTGCGACTGGCAGAAAAATTCAGTCTTCGCGTTTTTACCCCACCGGCCGAAGACCGACAGATAGTAGATAGAATCATCTTCAAAGAACTTTGCATGGGTACGGTTACAACCGACTCCCGCAATGAATATATTCGTATCATGGAAGAACTGCAATCTCAGGGAGCTGAAGCTATACTGCTGGGGTGTACTGAAATTGCAATGCTCGTAAATGAAAAACATACAGACATACCACTATTTGATACAACGGCAATCCATGCGGATATGGCGGTCAGATTCAGCTTGGGCTAAATAGTGCCTTAAGGAAAACCTGCAATTTTTTTCAAGTTCGAGGCGGGCGATAATTTTAACCGGAGGAATACATAACGTATTTTGAGGATTAAAATTTGAGTCCAACGAAGAAATTGGGAAAATTGGCGGTTTTCGGATACTAAATAAAAAAAACGCCACCTTCTACAATAGTATGTAAAAGATGACGCCCTTTTATTTTCTTTATGCCTTAGCCCGGATTTCGCATGAATATTATGTACATTTCAAAAACAAAGAAACATTCACTCAATCAACTGATATTAAGAAATAATTTATAAATCCGACTCAATGTTCATGAGAAATTCGGGTTAGGACTTAACTGCAACCTGTACGGCAAGAAGAGACTCGCCTTGAATCACTCCTTTGACTCGGATTTTTTTCCCTACCAACGGCTCAATGCCTTCTCCTTTAAGAAGGAAGGTTCCACGATTGGTGGTTATTGCGATTCCGTGCTCGCCTTCAAACACAAGACCTGAGAAGATGGCCTCCTGTTGCATTATTAGTTTACTGAGAGGTTCTCCATAGTTGTTTGATGAGACACCATCTGATTTTGCAGCCACTGCAACCATTCCCATGGCACCAAAACTGGCAAGTAACAGACAGGTGACTATATGTTTCATTGATCCTCCATTTTTTCAAATACAACCTTATGATGTAATTGTGATTCAGTAATCTTCCACTCCACAAGCAAGGCATATGCCAGCAATCTTTTCCTTTTGGTGCCTTATTAAATGTTTTCTTGTTTTCCCAAGAAAACATTTTGTCTTTAGGTACTTATCCCGGATTACTTTCCTTTTACCGGGGTTAGAATTGATTTATTACCGGGGGTTAATCCTCTATGCAAGACCTTATAACTACAAATAATACCCTTAATAGCTGTAGTAGTGCGCAAAATATGCACACGCAAAAATACGATCGAACGCGACCCACACAACTATCCTATTTTACAGAAATTTTCAATGGGATAAAAAGAGCTACTTCAACCCCTTGCATCGTTCTCATTTTTTTAGACAAATGATGACAGTTGGTATGCGCTTTGCTACAATCTAGCGGATACAATTTTATTATATGGAGCACACGGAATACCGATGACATACAAAGCGGGCATAAAACAGAAGCTTTCTCTTATCTTCTTTCTTTTCTTTCTTATTTTCACTGGAACTGTGGGCGTTCTTCTTTTTAATGTTCAAAGCATGGTTCAAACCACGGAATATATCGTGACGAACAATAACAAGATAGATAAACTCGCAGATGCATTGCTCAGCAGCCTCTTCGACATGGAAACAAATCACAAAAAACTGATCATTTTAAAAAAACCACGGTATTCTGAGTATTTTTCCCAGGCAAAAAATGATTTCGAAACAGCGCTCACAAATGTTGTAGAACTTGCAAAGACCGATGGCAGTGGTGAGACCTGGCATGATCTTGAATTCAGTTATTATCGACATAGAGAAGGACTGTGGAGTACAGGAGTTGTGCCCGAAATAGGTAAACTCTGGATCTCTGATAAGGTTGTCTCCATCTGGCAAAATAACATCAATCTAGCCAAAACTCAAAATCAGGAAGAGATAGAATCCGCCCTTCATGAACTCAACGTCAAAAGTCTCATCAGTGTAAGAAACGGACTATACGGTTTCTGTCTCTCCGTTATTGTGGGCCTCTTTGGGCTGTGGTACCTTTCACGTTCTATTTTTTCTCCTTTAAAAACCCTCACAACCGGCCTGCGAAGAATCTCCCAAAATAAATTACACAAACCAATTACCCTCAGGGGTGGTCATGAATTTAATGAGCTTGCAACGGCCTACAATGAGATGAGCCACCAACTCACAGAAGAAGATAACATCCGAAACGAATTCATTGCCACACTCAGCCATGAGATAAGAACACCACTTTCTTCTATCCGTGAATCTGTAAATATGATTGTGGAAGAGGTCTTTGGCCCAGTGAACAGCAACCAGTCAAAGTTTTTAAAAATTGCCAGCGTCGAAATCCAGCGGATCAACAAACTTCTTAACTACCTGCTTAATGTCTCCGTCCTGGAATCAGGAGTGCGAAAGAAGACGGCTTCAAAAGTTAAGCCAGCTAACCTGGTACACCATTCCACTGAAATGTTCGCTTCTTTTGCGCAAAAAAAATCAGTTTCCCTTAAGGTGTACACTCCAGAGAAATCGCCCTACCTCTATGGGGTTCGCGAAGAACTACAACAGGTCTTTATTAATATAATAGGTAACGCAATCAAGTTTTCGCCCGAAGGAAAAACAGTTTTCGTAACCTGGGAAATTAAGACAGAGGGTTTTATTTTATTTCATGTCACCGATCTTGGTCCGGGCATCAACGACCAGGAGATTTCCCTTGTTTTTACTAGATATTACCGAGCAAAAGCGGTCCGAGGCCATCTTGATGGGGTAGGCCTTGGCCTTGCTATATCAAAAAAAATTGTGACGAGTTACGGCGGAGAGATTAATGTAAAGAATAACCAGACCGGAGGTTGTACTTTTTCCTTCACCCTCCCATCTTGCAAATAAATCGACCTTAGAAGGTATTACAGGGATAACAAGTTACATGAGAATTTTATCAACCAGATACCGCCCCTTTCTTTTTTTGACTATTGTGGTATTAACCCTTTCCACATCTTCCTGCACTGCACTCATTGAAAGCTTCAAAACACCACCACCGCAAGAACAGGAAATCACAACTCAGGCGGGAGCAGACACCCTCTTTATCAATGGTGATTTTGAGAATGCCCTTCTCGAATTTGAACAAATCTATGAAACGGCGCTCTCCCACGAAGACAGGAACGCCGCTCTTTACGGTTTGGCCTGTACCCAGATGATGCTTGCAAACAGTGATCTGCAACTGATCGAAGCCATAGATAACCTCCTGAGGTGGGATGCCAATAAAGGATCAGCTCCTTTTACCGAGAATAGACACCTACTCACCTTGGCCCTTAGACAGCAGAGTTACTTAATACAGCAAAAGCATGTTGCTCTGGACGCCCGGGAAAATAGAAAAAATAACGTTATAGCCTACCAGAAGAAAAAAATATCTCAGATGTCAACGACTCTTCATAATTTACAAAATCAACTGAAAGAGCTCGAAGAAATTGACGAAACATACCAGGAAAAAAGAAAACCTTTATGAACGAGCCTAAACATATCCTGATTGTCGATGACGATCTCACGCTACTCGAAGTGGTTCATGCAAGACTCACTGCCGCAGGCTTTAGAGTAGATAAAGCCTCCAACGGTAAAACTGCACTCACCATCCTGCAAAAACATCCAATCGACCTGCTGATCTCTGATATAAAAATGCCTGAGATGAGTGGAATGGAGCTATTGGATAAAGTACGGGCCATCTACCCCTACCTCCCTGTTATATTTCTCACAGCCCACGGAACCATTTCTGGTGCCGTTGATGCCGTAAAAGCTGGAGCCCTCGACTATTTGACGAAACCGTTTGAGGGAAAAGACCTCATTAAAATGATCCACAACATTCTCGGGAAGCCTGCCATAATCGATAAGGAACAGATCGATTCAACTGGATTTATCTGGGGTGTCAGCAAGGAAATGGAGGGTGTTAAGGAGTTACTAAAAAAAGTCGCTGGCAGTAATGCCAATGTACTCATCCTGGGCGAGAGTGGTGTAGGGAAGGAATGCATCGCAAAACTCCTTCACAACTTCAGTACCCGTATCAATGGTCCGTATATGGTAGTAGATTGCGGCTCTACTCCACCAGGCATACTTGAGAGCGAACTTTTTGGCCATCTTAAAGGATCATTTACACACGCAATAAATGATAAAAAGGGTCTTATCGAATCAGCAGACGGGGGTACACTCTTTCTTGATGAGGTTGGAAATATCTCAGCAGAGATGCAGAGCAGGCTCCTTCGTTTTTTGGAAGAAAGGACAATCAGGCAGGTTGGTGCAGTTAAAGAAAAAACTGTTGATTGCCGTGTCATAGCGGCCACCAACTCGGATCTCAGGCAGGATGTTGAAGACGGAAATTTTCGTCAGGATTTATACTACAGACTCAAAGTTGTCACTATGCTTCTTCCGCCCTTAAGAAATAGGGTTGACGATATTCCCGATCTTGCTCGACACTTTGTGAACAACTATACATCCACTAACAATTTACCGTCCATTGAGCTTCCTGACGAAACAATTAAATGGCTACAATCCCTCGACTGGCCCGGTAACGTTCGTGAACTAAAAAACAGCCTTGAAACCGGATGCATCCTGTGTAAAAACAACATCATTCTTCCCGGTGACCTCCAACTCGAAGAAACACCTCACACCAGCTACAAGCGTGCTGAGGATAGTTTTTCAATAGAGGAAAGTGAAAAAGAAGCAATTATCAGGGCGCTTAAACAAACCAAAGGCGTGAAAAAAGATGCGGCCGAACTCCTCGGTATTAGTCGTCGAGCCATCCAGTATAAATCGAAGAAGTACGAACTGGACGCATCTGAATTTAAAAAATGATGGACTCGTAAAAAGTTCGATCTACTTCGTTGTCGGCCTTAAACCACGACTGGCCATACCAGACCGTATTGTCAAGTCATCGATTAAGACACTACGCCTCGCACCCCAAGGGCACTTCCTGCGGGGCGCATATCGAACTTTTGCCTGAGTCCATCTCTACGGCCAAAATGCCTTTTTTTGAGTTTATCAAAAACACCTTTACTATATTATCCAGCGAAAAAACGAAAACGGCCCATCAGATATCATCTGATGGGCCGTTTCTCTTAATCAAGCAATCTACATCAAAGTAATTAACCAGCCATTTTCAGGCCGTCAGCACTATTTCTTTTAATAGCCAGTCGTCCCTCATAGGGTCTGAATATATCACGTGGGCATTTAGTGACACAGGCCGTTTCTCTTAATCAAGCAATCTACATCAAAGTAATTAACCAGCCATTTTCAGGCCGTCAGCACTATTTCTTTTAATAGCCAGTCGTCCCTCATAGGGTCTGAATATATCACGTGGGCATTTAGTGACACAGGCCGTTTCGCAACTCGGTCCGTACTCAATACATGCCTTATGATCAATTTTAATTATATTACCTTCGTAGGTTACGGCGTCTGCAGGACATGCTTTGACACACATCTTACATCCAATACAACCCACCTCACAGACGGCCTTAACATTTTTACCAAGACCTTTCGTCATACAAGGGACGTATACGCGAGCTTTGAGTGTTTGCAACTCAATTATTGCCTTAGGGCAGGCTTTTACGCACTGACCACAACTCACGCACTTGTCAGGATTGACAATCGGAAAATTTTCTACCATGTCGATTGCCCCAAACGGACAGACATCTGCACACTCTCCAAGACCGATACATGCATACTCACAGGCTGAAGGTCCACCAAAACTGAGGTTTGCAGCAGTACAGGAGGCAAAGCCATAGTATTCGTGTTTATGGCTAACCTTTCCTTCAACACGGGAACAACGTATAAGTGCAATCTGGTCTTCAACTGCGGCCATCTTCTTGCCAGTCAACTCAGCCACTCTATTTGCAACAGCCTCTTTACCGGGAAAGCAAAGATTTGGTGGAACATCTGGGTCGTTAACAACAGCGATTGCATAGCCTTCACAGCCAGCATAGCCACAACCACCACACTGGGCCATTGGTAAAGACTCAACAACCTCCTCAATGAGAGGGTTAACCTCTACTGCAAACTTATGGGCTGCAAGGGCCAGACCAATACCAAAGAAAAGGCCAATACACCCGAGCAGTACCAGACCACCTAAAGCTAATTTAATTAATGCCGGATCCATATCTTATTACTCTCTAATGAAATCTAATGGAAATATCCTCAAAATCAGTCCTAAAACAACTGCAGACCAGAAAAACCGAGGAATGCCATGGCAAATTGCCCAGCAACAATAAAGGCAATAGGAAGCCCTCTATACGTTTCAGGAATATTTGCAAGCTGCATACGCTCACTCACCGAACTCATGAGATAAAGAGCCAGCAGAAAGCCACCACCCGCACCGAGTGCGAGCATAAATGTTTCGTATATATTGTAATTGTTATTGGCAACGATCAAGGGAACTGCGATAATTACACAGTTGGCTATGACCAGAACCAGAAACACACCAAACGAGTTGAACAATACCGGATTAACCTTTCTCAGTATTGTATCCACAGCCTGTACGGTGAGCGATACCAGACCAATAAAAATAACAATCTGGAGAAAATTAAGGTTGTATGGAATGAGAATAAACTGGTAGAAGAACCAACCCATAATCGCAGAAACCACCATAACCAGGGTGAAAACAACACCCATACCTTTGGCTGTCTCTTTTTTCTTCGATGTTCCAAAGAAAACACAGAGACCAAGATATTTAGTAAATACAAAGTTATTGATCAAAAGGGCTGAAATCAGAATACTAAAGAGATAGCCAAGGTATGATTTACTTACCTTAAAGGTAGTCTTTTCAATTCCTGCGAGTCCTTTTATACTAACCACATGGGTCTGGGTAGTATTCAGAGCATCCTGGAACATGAGAGAGGCTACTTTTCCATCTTCTGACAGAGTCGCAGTTTCCAGGACCAGTCGAATATCCGGATCAGGCTCTTCAAAGACAGTGTAATTCGTCACATCTTCTGCTACCGCCTTGTCCACTTCCTGTGCGAAGGTCACAACAATTTTATTGTCACCTTTAAATGTCTGCTCAGCGATCAACCCTTCCGCCTGCACATGAAACGGTGCAAGAAAGAGAGCCAGCAGGGCCAATATCGTTATTTTTGTCTTTGTAAGAGTCATCATTTTAACCCTTTAGTACGCTTGTAGAAAATTTCAATCCAGTTAAAAAACGCCATCATCACACCAACGACGAAGAAACCGGCACTAGGAAGGATAAAAAACAACAGTGGTTTAAATCCTAAGACATCGTAACCAAGGATCATTCCGGAACCAAGCAGTTCACGAAACGCTCCAATAACCATCATACCAACCATAAAACCGAGGCCCATGCCAAGACCATCCCAGAAAGAATCACTGACTGATTCCTTACAGGCAAACATCTCCAGACGCATGGTGATAATAGCAAAGGCAACAATGAGTTTTACGAAGATACCCATCTTCGCATAGGCTTCCGGCATATACGCTGCCAGCACCAGATCAATAACCGTAACCCAGGTCGCAATGGTCAGCGTATAGGTAGGTATACGAATCCTTGGGTGAATTAAATTTTTAAAAATTGAAATCGTCACACTGGAAAACACCTGTACAAAAAGTACAGCTATACCCAGCATGACACCATTCATCACCGTGGTAGAAATACCAACGGCAGGACACATGGAGAGCGCCAGCTTAAAGATCGGATTTTCGCTAAGAATACCCCGGCTGATCAACTGCATGCTTGATTTGTCATTTGCCACGTCGACTTCCTCTCACAAGAATTAAAACGAAACAGCCAGTTGCTGTTCTTGTAGAACCTTATCCAATACGTTAATCCGGTAGGCAAACTTGGTAACAATACCTTTCAAGCCATTCGTTACTGCCTTGGAAGAAATAGTTGCACCGGTAAGAGCGTAAACATCTTTACTTTTGTACTGCTCTCTGAAAGCAAGAGTCTCTTCTTCAGTAAGCTTACCGTTGAGAGCCTTCAAGTAATCAGAAGGAATAGGTGCTTTTACAACATCTATTGTCTTCATTGCCTCAAAGGGCTTACCTTTGAGCTGATTTTTGAAGTAGTCCTGCTCAATCTCAGCGCCAAGGCCTGGATCCTCTTCATGCTCAAGAACTTCAAAACCAACCATAGCAAAATTTGGATCAACCGCCAGCATCACATTAATAAAGGTTTTAAAACCCTGGAACTTGCCGCTTAGTAGATAGGCTATTCTTGCACCATTATCTGTAACGACCATGGTCTGATCAGCAAACACAACTGAGTAACCAGCACCTACAGTCGCCTGAACGACCTTATCACGCAGCTCAGGTTCTAGTACGTCTTTTTCTGCGATATCAACAGGCTTACTCTCAATCATTTTGCCGTCAAGATCTACATTTACAAAAACGTGACCGCCTTTTTCGCCAAGTCCCTCAGGCAAAAGATAACCGATGGACTGCTTATCATTACCGCTGATCACATAACGATACACTTCGTGTATGGCTACGGTATCAGGAACTTTTACATCACCTTTGTAGCCGAGCAGCTCAAACATTACCTTCTGTTCTTTAACATGCTCGTTATGTTTCTTGGCATTGCTGGTGAAGATAAAGCACAAGCCCATTACGGTCGCGGCAAGCAGACAGGAAACAGTAAGGCGCACTACGATTGTAATTATTTCTTTCATTTCACACCTCCTGCAGGCGGTGCAAAACGTTTCGGTTTAAACCAACCGTCAAGTACAGTACTAATTGGATTCATGAGTAAAATTGCGTAACAGATACCTTCCGGGTATCCACCTTTGAGGCGGATGAGAACGGTAAGTGCTCCAATGCCGATACCAAATACAATCTTTGATGTCTTATTCGCGGGACTGGTCACATAGTCGGTGGCCATAAAGAAGGCACCGAGAATTGCACCACCAGACAAAATAGCGAGCAGTGGATCTCCTGAGAAATATGTCTCCCCACCAAAAATCCAGCTGAGCACTGCAATGGAACCAAGAACAGACACTGGAATATGCCAGGTGATGTATCCACGATACATAAGATAGAGTCCACCAAGCACTAAAAGAAAGGACGAAGTCTCTCCGATACATCCTGGTCGAAAGCCCATAAAGAAGCTTCCGTAAAGGCTGAAACCTGAACCAAACATTTCGGTAAAGGCGACCATCCCTTGCTCTTTCATCACCGCGAGAGGTGTTGCTGTGGAAACAGCATCTATGGACGTTCCCAGATATGAGAAGATCGCAAAGCCATCCACAGGCGCAAGCCATGCTGAAGTCATCGCTACTGGAAAAGATGCCAGGAGGAAGGCTCGACCCAAAAGAGCTGGGTTAAAAAAGTTATAACCAATTCCACCGAGTAAATGCTTACCTATGTAGATGGCAAAGACAGCGGCCAAAATAGGTAACAGTGGAGAGACTCCCGGTGGAATAACAAAGGCCATCAACAGTCCGGTGAGTACAGCACTACCATCTTTAATTGTTACTGGTCGTTTCAATGCCTTTTGGCTTAAGGCCTCAACCACAACACAACTTATTACAGACACAGCTGTAATAAACAAAACCTGGATGCCAAATACGAACACTGATAGAATCAGTGGCGGTACCAGACATGCCACCACGGTCCACATAATTTTTTCGACTGACTCACTGCTTTTCACATGGGGGGAAATCGATACTTTCCACATGCTCTGCGCAACTGCAGTCTGATCTTCTGACGCTTGCTGTTTGATCACGACTCTCCTCAAACCTCCAAGTTAACTTACATAGCCCTTTAAAAGGGCAATTCTATTAGTACCTTGAGACAAACAGGTCCTATACACGTTTTCTATTGTGGCCGTTTTGCCTTCATTTTTGCCATTCGCACAAACTGAACCAGAGGTCGTTTTGCGGGGCAGACATAGGCACATGAACCACATTCAAAACAGTCAAAGACACCGAAAGGCTCGGTCTCTGCAGCCTTGTTAGCCTCGACATAGATACCAATCTCTTTTGGTTCCAGCCCCATCGGACAGGCGTCAAGACACCAACCGCAACGGATACACTGGGAATGCGGTTTGGTATCGATCTCGTCTTCAGCCAGAAATAAAAGAGCTGATGTCGTTTTGGTGATAGGTATGTCAAGACTTGATATGGCAAAACCCATCATCGGTCCGCCCATAATAACTTTGCTCAAGCCGGGCTGTAATCCACCAAGATAGTCAACTATATCGCTGATCTTGGTACCAACTTTCACGAGCAGATTAGCTGGCCGCGTTATGCCTTTACCAGCTACGGTTACGACTTTTTCATAGAGAGGCTTCCCATAAACGGCGGCGTCATAAACCGCCTTGGCAGTAGCAACATTCTGCACCACAACACCGACGGCTGAAGGCAGGGCCATTGCAGGCACCTTTCTTCCGGTAATCGCCTCGATAAGTTGTTTCTCAGAACCTTGAGGGTATTTCACCTGTAGTGGCTGCACCTCAATGGAGTAACCAGTCTCAGATCCAGACTGAGCGGCCTGGGACATCACTTCTATCGCATCAGGCTTATTGCTCTCAATTCCGATGACACACTTGCTGATGCCCAGAATCTTCAAAATGATCTTGGCACCCTCAATGATATCACCCGCATTCTCAAGCATCTGACGGTGATCGGCCGTGATGTAAGGTTCACACTCCGCGCCGTTTAAAAGTAGAGTGTCAACGGGAGAAGAAGACGGTGGATTCAGTTTGACGTGGGTGGGAAATCCTGCCCCACCGACACCAATAACACCTCCAGCATGAACTTTCCCGAGTAATTCTGCCCCATCCAGATTATGCCAATCCTGTTTCTCATACTGAGGCGCAGTTGCGTCTTCAGCCACAGCAATGGTAATCGAGGGAACACTCATCCGCATTGGATGTGTAGAGGATCCGATATTCTTGATCTTTCCAGCAACGGGGGAATGCAGAGGAACACCGAGACCCTTGGTAACTTCACCAATCATGGCCCCCTCTGTTATCTCATCCCGTTTGGCTACTGTCGGGGCACAGGGTGCGCCGATATGCTGACCAAGAATAAGTTCCAGCTCTTTAGGGACAGGCATCACTTCAATAGCAAGCCCCTCAGTCTGCGCCTTAGATTCGGGCGGATGCACTCCGCCTTTTGCAAAAGTAAGCAACGGTTTCATAAACAATTAATTCTAAAGTTAATTGGATACAGCCAGACAACAGGAGGCCATATCGATATTCGATTCCCGTGTGGAGTGCCTGTTAAGACAATCCGCCATAGTACTTCATAAACTGTGTCCGTTCGAAAACTGCGGGATCAGACACATTGTCATAACTCAGCTTGCCTCTGAAATCCGACAATTTCTCGTAGGATTTCTGATCCATCCAGCTTTCAAGGCCTTCCAGAATAGTACCAATCTGCCCCATACCATTTTTGTAGATGGTGGAAACGATCTGCACTGCAGTGGCACCTGCCAGTAACTGTTTGACAACACCTTCGCTATCATGGACACCAGTAGAAGCAACCAGATCTTTTTCCACAATGCTCGAAAGCAATGCAATCCAGCGGAGCGGAAAGGATCCTTCAGCAGGGCTACTGAGCAGTTCTGAAGACTTCACCACCATCTTCTCAACATCAATATCTGGTGTGTAGTAGCGGTTAAAAAGGACAAAACCAGCAATTTTATCAGTCCAACTGAGCTTTTGAATCAGATTTGCAAGTGAGGCGGAGTAGTGACTCATCTTTAGAGCCACAGGGATGGAGACCATTTCACTTACTGAACTGACAATGTCTATATACTGACGTTCATTCTGTTCACTGGTGAGCTTAGGGTTTGAAGGAAGCAGTGAAACGTTGAGTTCAATCGCATCTGCACCTTCACTTTCAACTGATTTTGCAAAAGATGTCCACTCTTTCGCAGAAACACAGTTGATACTGGCAATAACAGGAACATCTACTTTCTTTTTTGCTCCAGCAATCAGATTGAGATACGTTTCAACCTCATTTCCCCTCGTGTACTCACGAACATAGTCTGTTGCTCCGGGGTAATCAGTTGAATAGTTTTCAAGATTCGCTGATAGATCGGCGAGGATCTGTTCCTCAAACAGAGACTTAAGGACAACAGCTCCTGCTCCGTTCTCAGCTAACTCACCTATTTTATCAACTGAATTTGTAAAACCGCAACTTCCTACAATCAAGGGATTCTTCAGATCCAGCCCAAGGTACGTCGTTGAAAGATCTTTCATATCGTCCGGTTTGTTCTCCATTGAATAAATTTCCCCTGCCTGATTTCAGATAACTCATCACTCGCAGGCAAACGTTTTTTGTCAGATATGCATCTGGCAAAAGATGCACATTGACATATAGATCCATAACATCATGAGGTTTCTAATAGGTTTTCGTAGAAAATCAACTACATTTTTCCGTCCCATATTCAAAAACTCAGCTAATTACTGATTATTAGTGTCTTATTTTTTTTACAAGCCAATCAGGTTTATATCGGTACCCTTATCGCCCTGTTTCAATGTGCATATTGGTCATACCTATCTCACGATGACAAACATGTCTCCGATTACTACACCACTCCACACACTACTTCACGGGCAAATAGCCATCACCGCAACTCTCGCACAACTCAATGCACAACCGTATTTTTCGAAAAATTACAGATTTCTACATGCATTTCACCAAGGACTCACCAGTCACTTCACATATACAACAGACGAGTAAAACCAATACGCTAACGACCCTTCTTTTCAGATTAAATTACGCAATCTCAAAGATTAGAGTGCAAGCGTTGTGCAGATACGATATATCAATTCATTTAAATTGAAGCTCATTCACCCTTTCTTTTGTGCAAACTTTTCTATGGCATCTACAACAAACCAATACTCACCTGTTTTTTATGTTCTGCTTGGTGCTTTTCTTATCAGTTTTTCTGGAATTTTAGTAAAATTCGCTCATGTCTCGCCAACTGCTTCTGGTTTTTATCGTGTTGGATTTGGAACTATTTTTCTACTTGCGGGAGTGCTATTAAAACGAGAACTTAAGATACCGACCATCAACCAACTTCTCCTTGTTGCGTTTTGTGGTATGACCTTTGCCCTTGATCTTTTCTTCTGGCATGAGTCCATCATGTATATCGGACCAGGGCTTGCCACCCTTATAGGCAACTTCCAGGTCTTCTTGCTCGCAGGCATTGGCATCCTTTTTCTGGGTGAAAAATCAAAACTACGATTCATCATCTCCATACCACTTGCCATTGGGGGGCTTTTTCTTATCGTGGGTGGCAACTGGGCTGAGCTTGACACAAGCTATAGAACAGGCATTTATTTTGCCCTCCTCACGGCTCTCTGCTACACCATCTTCCTGCTGACATTACGAAAAATCCAGCAAGACCGCGGCCAGTCGTTCTTTCTGCTTCTCATGTTTGTATCTCTAGCAACGGCTATCTACCTCGGTCTCAAAATGCTTTATACCGGGGACACATTCGCTATCCCCGACAACCAAAGTCTTCTCGCCCTCCTCGGACTCGGCCTCTTTAGTCAAACAATCGGTTGGATACTCATCGCTACTGCAATGCCCAAAATACCGGCATCGCTCACCGGTCTTGCCCTGCTCCTCCAACCGACACTCTCATTTGTCTGGGATGTTATAATCTTCAGCCGCCCTACTGACCTTGTTAACTGGCTGGGGGTAATTATCACACTCATTGCCATCTACATGGGAGTCACAGGAAAAATAGCACCCGCGACTAAAGTGCACTCCAACTCACCTGATTCATAATTTTTAACTGGCAAAACGACCCTATCCGTGATTACTGTAAAAGGACTAGCAGGCTTAGACACAAAAGGCCAAGTGACAAGAACAACACACAACCCATATAAATATTGCACAACAGGATAATCATGAAGATAACAGACTATAAAGATGCGACAGCCCACGAGTTTAACAATGAGGCAGCACAAGGTGTTACAGGCCGGGTTCTTATAGGAAAAAATGATAAGGCGGACAACTTTTGCATGCGCGCTTTTACCGTGGAACCTGGCGGCTTTACCCCAAGACATTCCCACGAATGGGAACACGAAGTATTTGTTCACTCGGGAATAGGCAAGGTATTCCAGGATGGTGAATGGCGTGAGGTTACAAGTGGCACTGCCGTGTTCATCCCAGCTAACGAAGAACACCAGTTCATGAATGGTGGTGGCGAAGACTTCGTCTTCATTTGCATGATTCCATCTGGAGTTGATGAAATATAAAGTAAACGTTGACCGCATTGCCCTATTATACATAGGGTGATACGGTCAAAATTACTACAAAACCCCCAGCTAGCCTTCTTCAGAGAATCTCCCCACCTGATAAGCCATTGTAAAAAAATAATATAACCAGAGTAACACTCGGAACGACATAAGGATCCGTAACGAAATTGATATCAATGACCAAGTTATTTCGTAACGGATCCTAAATTACAATAGAGCATTTTGCTTTTTCGCCTTATTTTCTGATATTATTGTCTCACTACCAACTGTACATTAAACATTGGACACCAACCAGATATACATGAAACTTGCGTTAGCACACACCTTCCTTCGCTCAAAAGCCTTTCCACAGCTACTCCTATTTACAGTTATACTCAACATCTTTGCTGTGGCACAAGCTCACGCGCTCAATGAGAAAAAAAATGTACTTTTTCTGAACTCTTATCACAACGGCTACCACTGGTCAGACGGCCTCCTAAAAGGTGTTCGCTCGGTACTTAGCGAAAGCCAACATAAGATAGACCTCCAGATTGAATACATGGATGCAAAAAAATTTACCTACGCAGATCTATCGCAGAACCTGTTCGCTCTCTATAAAAAGAAATTCAAAGATGAATCCTTTGATATCATAGTGGTCTCAGACAATGATGCACTCAACTTTGTCAACGAACACAGAAAAGATCTTTTCCCAGGGATCCCTATTGTATTTTGCGGAATAAATGACCTTAAATATTCTGACATTTCCTCTGACAACATTACTGGAGTAGTGGAAGTGTTTGACTTTACAGCAACACTTGAAGTCGCAAAGAAAATCCACCCTGAAAGGAAGCGCATCATCGTACTCATTGATGACTCGACAGCGGGCACCGCCATACGCAAACAGATTGAAAAGATATCGACCCAAAACAGTACCGGCATTGAAGTCGAATACTGGATACAACTCAGCCTTCCTGAAGCCCAAAGACGAGTTGCGAGTCTTCCTGACGACACTATGCTTTTCATAGCTCCATACTATCAAACCACATCAGATGGCGATTTTTACACTTCCGAAGAGGTGAGTGAGGCTATTTACCAGCATAGTACAGTACCAATATACACAGCCTGGGAGTTTATGGTCGGTTATGGAGCCGTTGGTGGACGAGTCCTCTCCGGATTCGAACAGGGAAAGACTGCCGGCAGAATGGCTTTGCAAATCCTTAACGAAACTCCAGCAGACGACATTCCCATCGTTAATGAGCCAGGAGGGATCTACCTTTTTGACTATGCGGTAATGAAAAAATTAAATATCATCCAGGAACTGCTTCCTCCCAACCGTAAAATCATCAACGAACCTGCAGCGATTTACGCCATCTCCAAGGACCTTTTCTGGACTATTATGGTCAGTCTCTTTCTCCTACTGATCGCACTCATCTCAATGGTGATTGCAATGCTAGAAAGACGAAAGGTCGAAGTTAAGATTAAAGACCAGCTCAACTTCCAGGAAACCCTCATGGATACGATCCCCCAACTCGTATCATGGAAGGATACTGATGGGAGATATCTTGGTGCCAATCGCGCTTTCACAGACTTTTTTGGCCTCAAAGATGCTGAGCACGTTGAAGGCCTCTGCGCAAACGACTTTATTAAAGACCACCCTTACGTTCAGTGGTCCACTTCAGTTGATCTTGCAGTAATAGAAAGTCAGAAATCTTTTCGAAAGTTAAGGCGCAAAGTCGTCGACCAGAACAACAATGAGGGCTGGCTTGAGGTGAACAAGGTCCCACTCAAGGGGCAGGGAGACAAGGTGCTTGGCGTTTTATCCACCGCCGAAAACATAACAAAAGAACAAAACCTTGAGCGGCAACTTCTTCAGTCACAGAAACTGGAAGCCATCGGAACGCTGGCGGGTGGGATCTCTCACGATTTCAACAATATTCTAACCTCAATTATCAACTCCACAGAGCTTGCCATCGGAGACATCGACCCGGATACTCAAACTGCAGCCGACCTCAGACGAGTACTCAAGGCTGCACACCGGGGCGGCCAGGTAGTACAACAGATTCTATCTTTCAGCAGGCCATCTAAAGAAGGTTTCCATACCACAGACCTTGCCGAAATAATACAAGAGGTTGTCCATCTCATGGAGGCCTCAACCCCTGCCAACATCCAGGTTATCGCTCACATAGAGGCGGGTCAAAACTTCTTTGTCCATGCCGATCCTACTCAAATGCACCAGGCAATCCTTAATCTGGCAACCAATGCCTACCATGCCCTTAAAAAAAGAGGGGGGGACCTGCAAATTGAACTCACAAGAATTGAAAGCTGGCGTGCAGAAACAGAAGATGGTCAAATTAGCACAAAGGAGTTCATACAACTCACTGTCAATGACAACGGACCCGGAATTCCTGAAGAAATTATTCACAAAATTTTTGACCCCTTCTTCTCTACAAAATCCAAAGCTGAGGGGACCGGCCTTGGCCTTGCTGTTGTCCATGGAATCATCCAGAGTCACCAAGGAACCATCAAGGTAGAATCAACAGAGACAAAAGGAACCACTTTCAAGATCCTTCTCCCGGCAGGGAAACCAAAACGAACAGCGACATTGCTTAACCATCAAGACAGTACTGGTAGAGAGGGGCATATACTCTTTGTGGAGGACGACCTTGATCAATTACAAACCACCCCGCGCCTACTGGAAGAGATGGGATTTTTAGTTACAGCTATCCAGGACCCCGTGGAAGCTCTCACACTCGCATCGTCGGGAACTCAACATTTTGATATACTCATAAGCGATTTCGACATGCCCACAATGAGTGGAGCAGAACTTGCTAAGAGTCTGCCAGACCTCCCTGTCATTTTAGTATCGGGACGAGCTGATGCACGATTTGCAGCTCGGGATTGTCCAAATATCTTCCAGGTAATCATCAAACCTTATCATAAAAAAGATCTTATACAGAGTTTAAACGAGATCTGGGAAAACAAGTAAAAGACATGGCAAACATACTAGTTATAGACGACGACATCGAAGCCTGTGAAACAATGGTCAGCCTTATCACCCGACTCGCATACAAGGCCGATAAAGCTCACACTCTAAGCACAGGACTCACCCTTGCCCAAAGCATGGAATATGATCTTGTTTTCCTGGATGTCTTTCTACCCGACGGCAATGGCCTGGACATCCTGCCGGAACTTATGGCTATCCCAAATCCTCCTGAAGTTATCATTCTCACAGGTAAAGGTAATCCCGATGGAGCTGAACTGGCAATTAAGGGTGGAGTATGGGACTACCTGCTCAAACCAACCTCTATTAAAGATATTACCCTGAGTCTTAATAGGGCACTCAAATACCGTAAGGAAAAAAAGGGTGATCCGTCACAATCAGACGCTCCCCTCGAAGGTGTTATTGGCATAAGCCCTGGAATACGTGCGAGCCTTAAACTTGCCAACAAGGCCGCCGGGTCCGACTGCAACGTCCTTATCACCGGCCAGACAGGAACCGGTAAAGAACTCTTTGCCTCAATCATTCATAAAAACAGCAGGAGAGGTCCTGCTAACTTTACTGTTGTGGACTGCACGGGCCTTACTGAATCCCTTGTGGAATCGACACTCTTTGGGCACACTAAGGGCTCATTTACCGGCGCCCAAGGCGACAAAATTGGACTGGTAAAAGCCGCCGACGGCGGTACTCTTTTCCTTGATGAGGTCGGGGAAATGCCACTCTCTATCCAGAAGGTTTTCCTACGGGTCCTCCAGGAAAGACAGTTCAGACCCATTGGTGCGACCAAAGAACAAACCAGTAATTTCAGACTGATAGCGGCTACCAACCGGGACTTAGACCAAATGGCAGAAGAAGGACTGTTCCGCCGTGATCTTCTTTTCCGGATTAAGACAATGCGCATCCACCTCCCATCACTCAAACAGAGGGCCGGGGATATCATGGAACTGATCACATTCAGGAGCAACTATCTCTGCCAGGAGTTTGGCTTGGCTCCAAAAGAGTTTAACGATGATTTCATCGCTAATTTAAACAATTACAGTTGGCCCGGAAACGTTCGAGAGCTCTTCAATATCCTTGAAAGATCGATCATTGATGCAGGAAACGAAAACACCCTTTACGCAGTGCACCTACCGCGAAGTCTACGAATTGAGGTGGCCAAAAAACAGATCTCCAGCTACGAAGGCTCAAAAGAAACCGACCAGATCCATGAAGAATCCACTCCACTTGCCCAGAATATCAGCCACCAAATCTTTGAGGATATTTTCGACAGACCTCTGCCACAACTCAAGGAATTCAAAGGTGCAGCGGAAAAAACATACCTCAGTGAGCTCATCAGACAGTGCGACGGCAACATACAAAAGATAATGTTAATCTCAGGTCTTTCGAGATCCCATTTCTATTCCTTACTGAAAAAATACAATCTTTCCCTATAGATTCGGTATAACCTACGACCTGATCGCCTTACTACCGACGACACAAAACGACGGCACCAAGGCGACAGTCTGTTTTCCAGGACTAGAAAAAAGCCCCATTTATTCTAATAGTTACACCACCAAATCCCATCAAATGGTCCTACCAGTAACCAATCCTTAAATTAAGGTCTGTTTTTTAAGACAACTTTAACAACAACCTTTTATGGTGTTTTTCCCAATACCTATCTCCGCTAACCCGCCGATGTCCTCCAATCGACTGTTTTTCAACAACTCAAGCCACATCCATCTTCTGTCCTTTTTTTCAGACTCCCCCTATTCCACTCTCAACCTGAACCAAAAACACAAGACTCAAGACCTTGTTATTGCGCTGTTTTACAAAACATGACAACTAACGGCATGGGAGTTGCTTTGTAGGTGAGTGGGAGGAGATCTCATGTTTCTGAGATCCCTAAGTTAGGAACAGCGTGTCTACCTGAGCGCTACACGGATCATTTTTTATTGAGGAGTTATGGATGAAGAAAATTTTTGGAATTTGTCTCACAGTGTTGCTCACCACAGGACTCACTCTGAGTACTGCTAATGCTGCAAAACGTGAGAAGTTTGGCACTGACCCCCGTCATGCTGAAGCAAAAAGAGTAAAGTTTAAGCCATCTACAGAAAATATAAAATGGAAGATGGTTATGCCATGGTCCAAAGGATTACTTTTTTATGATGTAGCTGTCCACTTTACAGATACTGTTCGTCTTGCCTCTGCTGGGCGCCTTGATATCAAACCATTTTCTGCAGGCGAACTTGTTCCAGCCATGCAGACCTTTGATGCCGTAAGAAAGGGTTCCGCACAGGTTGGTCATGACTGGCCCGGTTACTGGAAAGGCAAGAATGAGGCATTCGTTCCACTCGCGGATGTTCCTTTTGGTCTTGATCCTGAAGGTTATAACATTTGGCTCTATGAAAGAGGTGGCCTGGGCATGATGCAGGACATCTATGGTCAGTTTGATCTGGTTCCTTTCCCTTGTGGACAGACCGGCCAAGACATGGGACTTTTCTCTAACAAGAAAGCCACCACAATGGCTGACTTCAAAGGATTACGTCTCCGTACTGTTGGTTGGTACATGGATATTATGAACAATCTTGGCGCTGCAGTTTCTCCACTGCCAGGCGGCGAAGTGTACCTCGCTCTTGAGCGTGGCGTAATCGATGCTGCTGAGTTCTCAGCTCCTGCCATGAACTATCCAATGGGATTCGATGAAATCACCAAATACGTTATTGAGCCTGGTGTTCACCAACTTGCGAGCCAGTGTACCGTTTTCTTTAACAAAGAGGCCTGGGACAGCCTGCCTGAAGACCTCAAATGGATCGTGAAGATGGCCGCCAAAGAAACACAGCTCTGGTCTCTTAACTGGATCAACGCTCTCAATGCCGAAGCTATCAATAAGTTCAAAGAAAAGGTTGAATTCGTTCATATGACCCCAGAGACTCGTGTTGAATTCGCCAAAGTTGCAAAAGCGTACACCGAGGAAATGAAGGTTAAGTACCCAGATGTGAAGAAAATTCTCGACAGCCAGGAAGCTTTACGTGAAGAGTTTTCCGTATGGCGTGAAGCAAGAAGTGGCGCAACCCCATGGCCATATGAGACTTATATTTCAGGTAAGACCACTGAGTAAGTCGTAGTCTCTTTTTTGTTTCAACAAACGTTAGACAATGCCCTCTCTATAACACCAGAGAGGGCTGCTAGACTAGGCCCTATTAGTACCTTCACTAAATTCATTCGACGTTGAGTCGTACAGTTCTTTTCATGAGTGAATTTTGTGAAGCTACTTACCCTGGATAACTTCCCGATTACCGGGTTCGTTAAATCATGTGACTACAAGGATTCTGTGATGTTCTCAAAACTAGCTAAAGGCATTGACACTTTCACCACGAAACAGGGTGAAATAACTTCAATGCTTATATTCCCCCTACTGGGTGTTGTCATATACGAAGTTATTATGCGTTACGGTTTCAACGCCCCGACTACTTGGGGGTTTGAGGCCACCGCCTTTTTGTATGGCATGCACTATATGTTTGGTATTTCCTATACAGACGTCAAAAAAGCGCACGTACAGGTTGATATCTTCTCTTCACTCGCACCAAAAAAAGTTCAGGCAGCCCTTGCCGCACTCACCACACTCGTTTTATTTCTGCCAGTTATGATCGCTATGACCATTTCTGCCAGTAAGTTTGCCATCAGCTCCGTTGAAGGGCTGGAAAGGAACTCCACAAGCTGGGCTCCTATTATCTACCCCTTTAAGATTATTATGGCCCTCTGTTTCGCGATGTTACTGTTGCAGGGTATTTCTAATCTCATAAAAGACCTGCAGGTTCTTTTTAACAACGATAAATAGAGGTTAACAATGAGTACTGAAATGCTTACAGTGGCCATGTTTGGCACACTTATTCTTGCTATTACCCTGGGCCATCCACTGGCCTATACCCTTGCTGCAGTTGCAACCCTCTTTGGTCTTATTGACAACGGCGGGGACATTGTTGGCCTCTTTGACATGTTTGCCAACAACACCTGGGGCCTCATGAACAACTATGTTCTGGTCGCCATTCCTCTCTTTATTCTTATGGCTCAGCTTCTTGACAGATCAAAAGTTGCCGACGAGCTATTTGAGACGCTATTTGTGGTCCTTGGTGGACTTAAAGGTGGACTTGGCCTGGCCGTTGTTGTGGTCTGTACCGTTTTTGCGGCAACCACCGGTATCATCGGAGCCTCCGTTGTTGCCATGGGCTTACTTGCCACTCCAGCGCTCATGAAAAAGGGATACCAAAAAGAGATGTCTGCCGGTATCATCTGTGCCGCAGGCACCCTCGGTATTCTTATTCCACCGTCTATCATGATGGTTGTCTACGGTGGCTTGACAGGTATGAAAGAGACCTCAGTAGGTAACCTCTTTGCCGGTTCAATTTTACCAGGTCTTCTTCTCGCGTCACTGTACTTTATCTACATCCTGATTCGCTGTAACATCAACCCATCGCTCGGGCCTCCTATCTCAAAGGAAGAGGCGTCCAAGTGGACTGTATCTAAGAAGATTATACTCACCCTGAAATCTCTGATCCCACCAATGGCTCTTATCCTCGCCGTTATGGGAACCATCCTCGCAGGTGTTGCTACACCGACTGAGGCTGCAGCTCTTGGTGCGCTTGGCGCCCTTATTTTGGCTATCGCCAACGGAAAATTCAGCTGGACCGTATTGAAAGAATCCGCTCACGCCACCATGTCTACAACCTCCATGGTTATGATGCTTTTTATCGGTGGTAAATTCTTCTCTACCGTTTTCCTTTCCATGGGCGGCGGCGATGTTGTAGCTGATGTTCTGGTTGGTTCAGGTCTTTCCAAATGGATGGTTCTTTTCATCATGATGGGCATCGTATTTATCATGGGAATGTTCATTGACTGGGCTGCTATCCTGCTCGTTACTGTTCCTATCTTCATGCCTATTGCTACTGAGATTGGTTTTGATCCGCTCTGGTTCTCTATTCTCCTCTGTGTGAATCTGCAGACCTCGTTTCTCACACCTCCTTTTGGTTATGCACTCTTTTACTTCAAGGGAGTGGCACCGGAAGGATACACCATGGGACATATCTACAGGGGGATCATGCCCTTTGTAGGCTTGCAGATCTTAGGGCTTATTATCCTGGGATTCTTCCCAATCATTGTGACTTTTCTGCCGAACCTTTTCTTTGGCGGCTGATGATATGACCCGCAGGGGCAATCACATTGCCCCTCGCCGATTGATAACACCAAGAATACAACCGAGTTTTACCTATAGAGGAAAGATCGAAATGACTGTGAAGTACCAAGAACTATTTATTGAAATAGCAAAACGAGTCGGCGCTGAAGTGACACAGGTTGAAAACCTCCAGGCTGCTGCAAAATATATAAGCAACATCTCAAAAGGCACCACCCTGGTACCGGAGACTCCGCTTGCCACAAAACACAGCCTCCGGTCCCTTCTCACCGCTGAAGGTATTGATGTCTTCATTGGTGATTTTCGAAAAGCCGGCCACATGCCAGAAGGAGGCGTTACCTTCTGCAACTTCTGCATGGCGGACAGCGGTACCGTAGTACTCGAATCAACCGACGAAAATATTCGTCTGGCAACCACTCTGCCAGAGACCCATTTCGTCATCGTTGACCCTGAAAAGATCCTTGAAGATAATCTTGCAGCTGTACCAGCTATGACTGCAATGCACGAAGGATCCGAGCCACGATTTGTGGCCTACATTACCGGCCCGAGCCGTACTGCCGACGTAGAAAGAGTACTTACCATAGGCTGCCATGGTCCCAGAGAGTTACATATTCTCCTGGTCAATAACATTTCCACCGATCTGATGGAAAATTAACGGAGAATAACATGAACACCCCAACAAACTATAAAAAGACCGTAGAAGAGGCCATAGCGAACCCTAAACTCAGCGAAGCTCTTCATCTCTTTGGTGATGCATATCTCATAGCCCGTGAAAATGCATACAAGGGCCTCGATTTTGAAGCCATGCGAACCGAGCTCTCCGATATCAAAGATGAGGTCCGAATTAACCGCAAAGCGCTTCTTGCTGAATTTATTAAAAATGCAGAAGCTGCAGGCTCCAAGGTCTTTCTTGCAAAAGACACCAAGGAAGCGAACGATTATGTTGTCAAACTTGCCAAAAGTAAAAACGCCAAGCTTATCGCAAAGTCTAAATCCATGGTATCAGAAGAGGCACATTTCAACAAGGCCATGGAGTCCGCTGGGATAAGGGCGGCCGAGACCGATCTTGGAGAATTTATTATCCAGCTCGCAGGACAACGGCCAAGCCACATGGTAATGCCGGCCATCCATATGTTTAAAGAAGAAGTAGCAGAACTCTTTAGTAAGGATGCTGGAAAAACTATCACTCCAGAAATCAAGACCCTTGTTGATCATGCAAGAACCCGTCTTAGAAAAGAGTATTTTGATGCGGATATCGGTCTTACTGGAGCAAACTTTCTTGTGGCCAACACAGGCGGCATTGGTCTTGTCACCAATGAAGGAAACGCAAGACTCTGCGCCACCATACCTAAGGTGCATGTTGTCTTTGCCGCAACGCATAAACTTGTGCGCAACATGGAAGACGCCATTAAGATTACCCGTCTTCTGCCTCGTAATGCCACAGGCCAGCTGCTCACCTCCTACGTAACCTGGATTAAAGGCGCCGTACCATGCGATGGAGAACAAAAGGAACAGCACATTATCCTTATCGATGGTGGCCGGGAGGCACTTTATGAATCCAAGGCCTGCCAAGATGCACTCAAATGTATACAGTGCGGCGCCTGTGCAAATGTCTGTCCAGTATATCAGACCGTTGGTGGACACGTTTTTGGCTCTATCTACATTTCTGCAATCGGTATCATCCTCACAGCATTTTATGAGGGACTGGACAAGGCTAAAGATATAACGCGAGCCTGTATTGGCTGCCGTTCCTGCGTTGCTGTATGTCCTTCCAAGATAGATCTTGAAGAGATTATTCTACATCTTAAAACCGAGGTGACCAAAGAGTACGGCATGGGCGTTATTAAAAATGTCGCATTCAAGGCCATCATGAAAAACCGTGGCCTCTTCCACACTATGGTAAAAGCTGCCTCCAAATTACAGCGTCCGGTCACTCACAAAAACAGAGTACCTGGCCAACAACGCATAATCCGTCATCTGCCGCTTCACTTTATGGAAAAAGACTTTACCGAATGGCGTGACCTTCCGTCCATTGCACCAAATTCTTTTAGAGACCAGTTTGACAGTATTCCTCAAACCTTATTTAATCCAGACTACCGTGTAGGATTTTTTGTCGGTTGCGGTGGAGACTTTGTCTACCCTGAAGTTGGAGTCAGCCTCATTAAGGTCCTTAATTCACTAAATGTGGAAGTTGTCTTCCCCAAAGGTCAAAGCTGCTGCGGTATCCCTGCTTTATACTCTGGTGATACAGCTACCGGTATTGAGCTGGCCAAACAGAGTGTCGAGGCTTTTAGTGATGCGGAACTTGACTATGTTCTCTGTATTTGTCCTACCTGCACCATGGGCGTGAAAAGGGATTTTGTAGACAGGCTTGCTGATCATCCACAGTGGGCGGCGAAGGCCAGAGCACTATCTGAAAAAACCATGGATGCTTCAGCATTTCTAGAAAACGTTCTGGGTGCCTCCAAAAAACTTGGCAACCCATCCACGGGTGAATCTGTGACCTACCATGACTCCTGTCATCTCAAGCGCGGTTCTGACGTATTCAAAGAACCTCGTGCACTGCTCAGCAGTACCGGCCATGAGGTGGTCGAGATGAAAAACTCTGATCGTTGCTGCGGCTTTGGGGGAACATATTCTTTTCTCGGCCAACCGCAGATTTCAAAGCAGATCACCGCAGATAAGGTTAGTGCCATTGAAAACACCAAGGTTAAGACGGTGGCCATGGACTGCCCAGGCTGCATGATCATGCTCAAAGGTGCAGTAGGAAAAGCCGATGAAAGTATTCGCTGCGTACACACTATAGAATTGCTCGCAGAAGCAATTGATAAAAAGAAAAATCAACCCTGATACAAATCAACACTCAACAGCTCTAAAGGTACAGATCATGAAAATTAGACCAATTAAACCAAGACGTATTTCCAGCCAGGTATTTGAACAAATCAGAGAACTCATCTACAAGGGGGACTTTAAACCAGGCCAACAAATACCACCAGAACGCGAATTGGCAGCTTCCATGCAAGTGAGTAGAACTTCTGTGAGAAATGCCATCGAAAAACTGGTTAACCTTGGTCTACTTAAGCAGGTTCAGGGTCAGGGTACCTTTGTGAGTTCTCCAGAACAGCGAGAAGGTAATCCCCTCTCAGCTGCAATGAGCACTGATGAAGCCACTTTTTTTGACCTCCTTGAAGTCCGCATGGGCCTTGAGTGTAATGCCTCGCAACTTGCGGCCCTAAGAGCCACAGATAGCGACATCCGGGCAATCAAAAAAAGCCTCAATGAGATGGAAGCTGATCTGGCGGATAACGGCACAATATCCACCTCAGCCGATACCGCTTTTCACATGGCCATAACCTTTGCCACAAAGAATCCCGTTCTCATCCACCTTACCAGGAACTTTTATGATTTCTTATTTGTTGGAATAAAAAAGAATCTTTCCCACATGGAATCTGTAGAGCTCGCCTACGAAGAGGTCTTAGCCCACCACAGAGAAGTGTTTGAACACATCAAAACCCGTGAACCACAAAAGGCTTACGACGCGATGCACAGACATCTCCTCTATGTACAGGATTTCTTTGAAAATCGTAACATAGTTCAGGACAGCATCCCCCTCAAGCATCTTGCTGCTTAACCCAAATATTTCATGAACCTTTTAATCAAAGATTAACGTAATTTTTTTGAATGAAAAAGGTTCATGAAATTTCAGGGGTAGTAGTAACGTACAAAAAAGGCCATCACTCGCTATAGTGATGGCCTTTTTGTATCTCTACAGCTGTCCTCAGATTCTTTATTTCGAGTAGCTCAACAGTTGTTTTTTAAGTTTTTTATTCACAGGCTTATCGCCGAGCCAGACAAGCAGTAAGGCATCGTTAAAATCTTTTCCTTCGACAATGCCTTTTTCCTCACCAGCTACGGTCACTGTGGTTCCTTTTTCAGGTACAAAATCAAGAACGATCCGATCACCTTTTTTTACATCCACAAACATTGCGTTAAAGCTGTCGATTCTTGACTGCAAAGTTTCTACATCTTTTGGATCACTGTTTACGGCAAACCCTTCAATCCAGCCATCAACCAACTTATCTTTGGTTACTTCTTTATAGAGAAAATGCATGACCATCCGGCGTCCCCCTTTTGCTGCAAGGATTTCTTCAACGACTTCTGAAGGATGTTCCATGTAGAGTTCAGCTATATAGATATCCAAGAAAAACTTTGATCGTATCCCGGCACCATTCAGGGTGAGTTCTGCACCCGTATCCGTCTTCACAACTTCCTGAACCATCACGCCGGCAATTTCTGTTGCCTGCAAAGGACCTACGGTAAGCAACAAAACAGCGATGAAAAGAAATCTCATAACATCCTCCCTCTCCTGATTTTATGGTCTATGAAATAAAAAAAACTCAATCTACCCTACAATGTTTTATCTAGTACGTAAACGTAAAGTGCCTTGCCGTCAATTGAAGGTTGCTCCAACCGATTTTACGACTATAATATGGCTACAAATATTTTTATGCAGGCAACATTAACATCCACAGAGATTAGCACAACAAATATGGCAGATATCATAGAAAGAGTCATCTCCAAATCAGGAGATTTTTTTGGCGTTGCCTGCAACACCACCGATCTGGTCTCAGAAGCCTGTCGGCGCCACGACGTTGGCCCACTTGCCGCAGCAGCCCTGGGCAGAGCACTTACCGGCAATGCTCTTTTAGCTGCTCTCTTAAAAGATGACCAGAGTGTCCTTTTAAAATTTGAAGGCAACGGTCCTTTAAAGAAAATCATTACAGAAGCGGGTTACAATGGCTGGACAAGGGGTTATGTTAAAGAACCCCACGCTGAGCTTCCACTAAAAGAGGGCCAAATCGATGTTGCGGGAGGAATAGGTAAGGCAGGTCTACTCACGGTGGTCAAAAACATCAGTATAAATCAAAAATACCCGGGAACCATTCCCCTTTACACCAGTGAAGTTGGCGATGACCTCGCCTACTATCTTGCCCAATCAGAACAGACGCCATCGACCTTAGGACTCACAGTTCACCTTAAGCCGGACGGAACAGTAGCCGCAGCGGGTGGCTTTCTCATCCAATCCCTGCCACCTGCTGACGAAAATTCTCTTACCAATATAGAAAAAGAGATACACAACCTGCCTCCACTGTCAGAACTGTTCATCTCAGGAAAGTCACCATCGGACATTCTATCACTATTATTTAAGAATGTTCCCCATAAAAAAATCCATTCGAAACCACTGAGCTACTCATGCAGTTGTTCACATGAAAAGATGGAAGGAGCCTTGATATCCCTGGGAAGAGAGGACCTGAAGCAACTACTGGAAACAGAAGAACGGGCCGAAGTATGTTGCGAGTTCTGCCGTCATAGTTACGAATTCACAAAAGAGGACCTCACATCGCTCGTTGCACGAGCAACAAAAGAATAGTCACTCGCTCCAGAAAATATTAATACCCCCGATAGTAGAGTCATCTTTTTATTTTACAACTTCATATTAGAAGATGTACTTATAGGATAACGCACCGATTTTAACCAAATAGCTCAAGGGTATTTTGAAAATTGCACGAAAGAGCAATTTAAAACTGCTCTTAAGACCTTTTAATACTGGGAGACTAGAATGCAAGAGATTCGAGATAATGCAAGAAAACTGATGGAACCTCACTGTCGAGTATGTCCCATTTGTAACGGCAAGGTTTGTTCTGGACAGGTTCCCGGAATGGGTGGCCTCGGGAGCGGTTCATCGTTTGGAAACAACCTGGAAGCTCTTGCTAAATATAAGTTCAACATGCGTTTAATCCACAACGTTACCGAACCGGATACCAGCGTAAATATTCTAGGAAAAAAGCTGGCACTTCCTGTTCTCGCTGCCCCGATTGGTGGTATTTCCTTTAATATGGGAGGTAAGGTCACCGAAGATGAATATGCTGCCGCCATCATCAACGGCTGCAAGGCAAAATCTATTATTGGCTGCACAGGTGACGGTGTTCCTGATTTTATCCACCAGGCTGGTTTTGACGCGATTAAAAATGCCGATGGCCATGGAATTCCTTTCATCAAACCATGGGAAGATGATGAGCTCTATGCAAAGATAGAAAAGGCACAGGCCATCGGAACAGATATCATGGGGATGGACATTGATGCTGCCGGTCTTATCACTCTCAGAAAAATGGGAAGACCAGTTTCACCAAAACCCCTTCAAAAACTCACTGAAATTGTTAAAAAAAGTGGCATGAAATTCATCATTAAGGGGATCATGACCCCAGATGACGCCCAACTCGCTGTAAACAGTGGTGCCGATGCTATTGTCGTATCCAACCATGGAGGCAGGGTACTGGACCATGCTCCTGGAAGTGCCGATGTACTCCAGGATATTGCGGACACCGTCAAAGGAAAAATCACAATTCTGGCAGATGGTGGAGTGAGAAGTGGAGGAGATGTACTCAAGCTGCTCGCACTTGGTGCCGATGCAGTGATGATCGGCAGGCCATTTTCTGTGGCGGCTATTGGTGGCCAGCAAGAGGGTGTTGAGAAATACATCGATACTATTATGGCTGAACTACAGCAGACTATGGTACTTACGGGAACACAATCAGCGAGTTCTGTGGACAAGGATATTCTTTTTTCAATGTAACAACAGCTCACTCGGACGGTATGAAAATAATATTATCCGAGTTTTCTTGTTTAGTGCCTTACTCCAGAAAACCCGTCATAAAAAACAAGAAAACTGGGAGTACTTTTAATATCAATTACTAGAAGTTTCCCCCAAGGCACTTATACCCCTCAGGGGGGTACTGAACTGAGTCCCGGCTTATTTCCCGTTTACCGGGGTTAGGAACCTTGTTGTTTCAAGTTGCTTGTTTTAAACGTTTTCACTTCATATAATTTGTTCGTTGCATACAGATAAATGATTACTATTATTACTTAGTTCTCATTTTTTTGAAGTAAATATAACTATCAGCTCGTTGCCCGTGAGATATTTTTCACACAACGTAGTTTACACAATCTGCGAGGAGTCCTTATGAGCGAAAAAGCAACACTCAATGTTGGCGGAAAAAGTTACGAATTTGATGTTATAACCGGCTCAGAAAACGAAACATGCATTGATATCCAAAAGCTGCGAAAGGAAAGCGGTATTATCACCATGGACCCCGGCTTTGGCAATACCGGCTCCTGCTACTCGTCTATTACTTATGTGGATGGAGCCAAAGGGATCTTAAAATATAGAGGCTATCCCATTGAAGAAGTTGCCCAAAAATCATCTTTTACTGAAACCGCCTACCTCATACTGTACGGTGAACTACCAACCCCCCAAGAGCTACGGGCGTTTTCATCACGCCTGAAAGAACACGCCCCGCTTAACACAAACCTTGAACATCATTTTTCAGGTTTTCCTAAAGAAGCACCTCCCATGGCAATTCTTTCAGCCATGCTCAACCTCGTCTCCTGTTTTCACCCTGAGGTACTTGAGGTACCCACCACCGGGGAAGAGTTTGACAGGACGGCATCACTACTGCTATCAAAGGTGAGAACAATAGCGGCATTTGCATATCGTATGGCAGCGGGGAAACAAATTAATCATCCGAATCCCCACCTCTCCTACTGTGGTAATTTTCTCCATATGATGTTCTCGGATCCATATCAAGAATACGAGGTCAATCCTGTTGTCGATAAGGCCCTCAACCTGTTTCTGATTCTTCACGCCGACCATGAGCAGAATTGTTCCACCTCCACAGTGCGGGTTGTGGGCAGCTCAAGAGCGAACCTGTTCAGTTCTGTCGCCGCAGGCGTCTGTGCCCTTTGGGGCCCTCTCCATGGTGGAGCCAATGCGGCAGTTATTAAAATGCTGGTCGACATCAAAGAATCAGGCCGTCCACTGACCCACTATCTGGACAAGGCAAAAGACAAGGATGATCCATTTAAACTGATGGGCTTTGGTCACCGTGTTTACAAAAACTTTGATCCACGCTCACTCATACTAAAAAACCAGGTCCATGAGGTACTCAAAGCGCTGAACATACAGGATGGTCTCTTGGATGTTGCACTTGAGCTGGAGGAATTTACCTTAAAAGATGACTACTTTGTTTCCAGAAACCTCTATCCTAATGTTGATTTCTACTCAGGTCTTCTGCTAAGGGCCATTGGTATTCCCCTGAATATGTACACTGTAATGTTTGCCATAGGCAGAATGCCCGGCTGGATTGCCAACTGGAAAGAGCTCCATGACCATAACCAGAGAATCTCCAGGCCACGCCAGATCTACACAGGCGAAACAACCCGTAAATTTGTACCGCTCACAGAAAGATAACTACAAAATCACTACTGCCTCTTGTGCATAACTCAAGAGGCAGCAAAGGTATTACAATGCAAGAAATATCAGATAAGTATCAAATGATGGCAAGCCGCACCGAAAGGTACGGCCAACTGGAAAATCCCGACGGCTTTGGCAGTCGAACCGGGGAGTGTGGGGATACAATCGACATGTACCTCTCTGTTCGTGGCAATCAGATCCAGATGGTCACCTTTACCGTCAATGGCTGCAGCAACACCGTTGCCTGTGGCAATACGGTTTCCTATCTCATGGAAGGAAGACCTGTTCAGGATGGCTGGGAACTCTCCCCTGAAAATGTTGTGAACTATCTGGAAACCCTTCCTGAGGACCACTTCCATTGTGCCGAACTCGCTGTTGGTGCGTTCTATAAGGCCCTTGCAAGCTACAACAAACTCCAAACAGAAAAGTGGAAGCAGGCATATCCTTCCAGATAACCCACTTCCACTTTTACAGTACAACTGTATGAAGCAGCTGCGGATAAATCTGTTGACCCGAAGGGTGAACTTTTTGATTTGAAACGAAAAACACCCTGTTAATTAAGGAAGTCATTTTTAAGCTATAAAAACAAACAATTGAGTTTCAAATCAAAAAGTCATGAGAAATTCGGGCTAGTCATGCAAGGTATCCGCTGAGTCAAGAATACTTTGATCGACCGCGAGCCCCATACGCTCAGCGGCTTTGGGGTTCACATGGAAGGAAAGATCTTTTTGAAATTCAACAGGCAACTCAGAAGGCTTTGCCCCTGCAAGTATTTTCCTGGCCATGGCGCCTGTCTGTTTGCCATGGAGATAATAGTCAAAACCTAGAGCCGCAATTGCCCCCCGTTTAACCGAATCTGTATCTGCGCTAAAAAGTGGCAGTTGCGTGCGCTCACAGATTTTCACCACTCCCTCAAGGGCAGACACAACCGTGTTGTCTGTGGGTACATATACGGCATCGACCTTACCAACAAGGCTCTGGGCCGCCTGATACACATCGGCCGAATTAGTTACCGGTCCGTCCACAATTGTAATTCCACGTTCGACGGCAGCGGCTTTTATTCGTTTTACATTGGAAACAGAATTCACTTCCCCCGCATTATACATAACGCCTAATCGTTTAAGTTCCGGCAAAAAGCGCCTGATCATATCAAGGTGCTTATCCATGGGCATCTGGTTCGAGACCCCTGTGATATTACCTTCCGGCTTGTCATAATCTTTTATAAGACCCGCTGCGAGCGGATCGGTTATTGCGGTAAATAGCATTGGAGTCTCAGCAAGCTGAGGAGCCTTGTCGTACACATTGGCACAGGCCTGTGCACTTGGAGTAGCAATAGCAAGTATCATGCTCGGCGCATCTGAGGCAACCTGCGTTGCAATCTGGCCTGCGGTCCCCATATTACCGTGGGCGTTGTATTCTTTATAGTCCACCTCCACTCCATTTTCCTTGAGATCATCCTTGAATCCTTCCAGAACCGCATTTAATGCAGGGTGCTCCACAAATTGACTCACAGAAATTCGCGGAGTTTCAGCACCTGCAAATGTTGCCATTCCGAGCAAGGCACAGATCAGTAAACATGGTAATATTTTTCTCACATCTTCTCCTTAATCATCCAGATTTATTGTTTTTATGGTTGAGATACATTCCTATTGATATTTCTAGAAGATTATGCGAATTGATTCAAGCTATATAAAAATTTACTACCCTCTTGGCGACATAAACGATACACTGAAACTCTTTTTGCAAAACTGGTCTACAAAAATCCCCCAACAACGTCTGGTATGGTGTACATTCCATACTTGCAGCCTGAAAGGCAACAGCACTTAGCCCATTCATGAACATTTTAATCGAAGATACCTATCACTTGGGACTGCTGAAAGGAAAACAAAGAAAACACAGTGGATTTAAGAAGTACAGTTCTACAAAAACGATTTGCATATTTTGAATGGAAAAATGTTCACCAAAGGCGAGTCGATGTCTACAGCTGAACAGTGCCCCTATTGTGAAGTCACATACTACAGTATAGTTTTTCACAAGGCTCCTCGTTCAAAAGTGTACCTCAACTCGTGAATTTTTCAGTCTAACCCATATTTCTCACCTGCAAAGACTGTTGCAGATGCGAGACGTGACACACATACCGACACATCAAGGAGCACCGATGGCAGGAGAAAAAGTTTCCCTTTTTATACAATGTTTAGTCGACTCTATGTTCCCGGAAGCAGCCGAGGCAATGGTCGCTGTTTTTCAAAGACTGGAGATCCCTTTTGACTACCCAACCCAGCAGACGTGTTGCGGCCAACCAGCTTTTAACAGCGGCTATCGTAGAGACGCTGAAGTTGCTGCGAGGCGATTTGTTGAAATATTTGAAAATGAAGAGGTGATCGTCTGCCCTTCCGGCTCCTGCGTGCATATGGTGCGTCACCATTACCCGGAACTCTTCAAAGACGACCCCGAGATGCTCGCCCGCTCAAAGGCTGTTGGCAAGAAGACCTTCGAGTTCACTCAATATCTTGTGGACGAACTGCATCTGTCCAATATCGGATCTGAGTTTAACGGCTCAGTCACCTATCACGACTCCTGTCACCTGACACGTGGCCTTAACATCAACTCCCAGCCACGCACACTGCTCCACCACATCAAGGGTCTTGAATTTATTGAGATGAAAGACAGCGACACCTGTTGTGGTTTTGGAGGCACCTTTGCCATGAACTACCCGGATATTTCAACTGCAATGGTAGACGAAAAGATTGAAAACATTCTGGCCTCGGGTGCTGAAATCGTCACCGGCTGTGACATCAGCTGTCTGATGAATATCAAGGGACGCCTTTCCAGACGTGGTGAAGATGTCAAAGTAATGCATATCACAGAACTCCTTGCCAGCACAGCCGGAGGTCAGTCATGAGTCAGAAAAAAGAATCCGCCTATACTGAAGCGTCCAAAAAGGCGATTGCCTCTCCCACTCTCCAAAAAAGTCTTACTAACTTGCAGGATCGCTTTGGTAAGGGAGCCATGCAGCTGTGGGATGAAATGGAAGATCAGGGAATGCGCGACAGGGTTAAAGAGTCACGAATGCGTACCCTCGCTCACCTTGACATCGTGCTTGCCGAGCTGTCTAAAAACGTACGTAAACGGGGCGGTAAAGTTTATTTTGCAAAAGACGCCCAGGATGCCATTGACTATACCCTGACAGTTGCCCGTGATAACGAAGTAAAAAAGGTGGTTAAGGGGAAATCAATGACCTCCATGGAAATTGATATTGATCCGGCCCTTGCAGCTGATGGTATCGAGGTCATAGAAACCGACCTTGGAGAGTATATCATCCAGTTAGCGGGCGATCGCCCATCCCACATCATTGCCCCCTGTATACATTTGGATCGCAATGACATTGGCAAACTCTTCACAGAAAAACTTGGTATTGAACCAACAACCGACCCACCAGAACTCACAATGGCAGCTCGCAAGGCTCTGCGTGATGAACTGTTGACCGCCGACATGGGAATCACAGGCTGCAACCTTGCCTGCGCAGAAACCGGCCAGATCAGCCTTATTTCCAATGAAGGCAATATTCGTATGACCACCACCTTGCCAAGGGTCCATGTGGCACTCATGGGGATGGAAAGGGTCACAGCCACCATGGATGAACATAGAGAAACCATCCAACTCCTCACCCAGGGAGCCGCCCTGCAAAAACTTTCCACTTACGTAAGCTTTACCGGTGGCCCCAAAGCGGCAGATGACCCCGATGGTCCGGAGGAATTCCATCTCGTTATCATCGACAACGGTCGCTCTAAAATTCTGGGAGACGAAGACTTTCGAGAATCTCTTGCCTGTATTCGCTGCGGAGCATGCCTGAACATCTGCCCGGTATACGGAAAGATTGGCGGCCATGCCTACAATTCACCGTACTGTGGGCCTATTGGAGCAGTTATCACGCCGTTACTTGACGGAGTAAATAAACATGCGGATCTCTGCAAGGGTGAGACACTCTGCGGCGCCTGTCTTGATGTCTGCCCTGTGAAAAATGATCTCCCCAGGATGCTCAGTGTTCTGAGATACAAGCTTGCCTACGGCGACAACCACTGGAATGTGCGACAACACAATGTCGCCGAATCCTATGTGTATGCGGCATGGCAAAAGGCCATTTCACACAGTTCTGCATACAAGCGCATGATCAAAACCGTCCGTCTGCTGCAAAAACCCTTTATCGGTAAAGACAATATGATCCGGAGAATGACTGGCCTTGCTGCCGGCTGGACAGATGACAGAGATCTTCCACCCATTGCCAAAAAGACTTTTTCTGAAATATGGGATGAAAAATATGCAAAACCTCAGCAACAGGTCAAGGAAATAAAGGAGGAGAAAAACGATGACTAGTGAATTTCCTTTTTTAAAAAATGTCCGTGAGGCCCTCAACATACCAAAGGGAGCAGAACGAACCAAAAATATGTTCCCAACACTCTTTGCAAAAAAGGACAAGAGCAATATCCTTGAAAACATTGCCAAGAGAAGCTTTACAGAAAAAGAACAACTCATTGATGAACTCAGTGAAAATTGTACCCCCCTTGGAATCACACTCCATGTCGTTGACAATGAAACTGAAGCTGAAGATGTCGCAGTAGAAATTATCCGCACCAAGGATCCTGAGTTTTCCTACAACAGACATATCATCCAGCATAATCATCCCGACATTGCAGCGATGAAATTATGGAAACGTTTCAACCGGGAGTCCGTTACTATTCACACAACCTATCCTGGCGATAGCGAGACTATTGAAAAAACCATTGCCTCCTACATTGGGATAACCGCTCCTTCAATCACCATAGCTGAATCTGCAACCCTCGTACAACTTACCGAACCTGGATGCCCACGATCGACCTCCCTTGTCCCATCGATCCACATAGCACTTATCAGAAGCGAAAACCTGGTGGCGAGTCTCGAAGAGGCATATGCCCTCTTGGAAGACCTCGCTCCCAAGGAAAGCTTTGTTTTCATCTCCGGACCGTCAAAGACAGCCGACATTGAAGCCCATCTGGTCCACGGTGCCCATGGTCCTAAGGAGGTGCATATCATCCTCCTAAAAGAGGCAGAAATTGTCCCTGAGCCTGTGCCAATAGAAGAAGTTGTATCTGATGAATCTTTAGAAGATACAGCTACAACAGAGGTAACAGGAAATGAAGCGCCCGAAACTACGGAAGTAATAGCAACAGAACATGCAGAACCAGCTGAGAAACACTAACCTTTGAAAAAGTGAAAAAAGCAGAACTCTTTTCAGTACTCGCTCGGAGTCTATCGCTTACCTGTCGGGTATCCGTGTCTTGGAAAGTAAGAAAAACTACATTGCACCCTGTGGTCAGGGGGTGCAATATGATAACATCAGTTCAAATAAGGCTTATCTGAGACGTATGATAAAAGAAAACCTCAGCAAAATAACACTGGTCACTCTGGTTGTTCTGATCTCTAGTGTGTTTTTGACTATGATCCATCAATTTTTGATGGCAATCTTCATGGCAGCCCTCTTTTCGGCAATAGTAAAACCATTGCACACAAAACTGAGCCATGCCTTGAAAGGAAGGAATAATGTCGCCTCAATTATCACAGTTTGTGCGATTATAGCCCTGGTTCTCTCCCCACTCTCAATCCTTTTTACCCTTGTAATCACCCAGGCCATTTCTATCGGACAATCGGTTACCCCCTGGGTGCAGACTTTTATCCACGAACCGACTATTGCCACTGCCTATCTGGAAAAAATCCCCTACTACCAGGAAATTCTTCCCTACCGCGATGTGATTATCCAAAAAGCGGGAGAGTTGGTTGGAACCCTGTCTTCTTTTTTGATAGAGTCCCTCTCCGGCTTTACAAAGCTTACAATTGATGCTATTTTTTCATCAATAATAATGCTTTATGTAATGTTCTACTTTCTTAGCATGGGAGACGTCCTTCTCAAAAAAATCCTCTACTTCCTTCCCTTAGACGATCACAATGAGATACGACTGCTCAATAGATTCACCTCAGTGACCAGAGCCACCCTCAAAGGCACACTTATAATAGGGCTTATGCAAGGCTCAATTTGCGGAGTTGCATTTGCCTTTGCAGGTATTGAAGGCCCCGTCTTCTGGGGGTCTTTAATGGCTGTCATGTCTATCATCCCGGCCTTTGGGACTGCTATCATCTGGTTCCCGGCCCTCTGTATTCTGGCGCTGCTGGGCAATTTTTCAGGCGTTATCATTTTGGCCATCCTCTGTGGAGCCGTTGCAGGAAATCTCGATAACATTGTTCGCCCAAGACTCGTCGGTAAAGACACCGAGATGCACGATCTCTTTGTACTCTTTGGGACCTTAGGCGGCCTCTCCATGTTTGGTCTTTTAGGAATTATCATTGGACCAATTGTTGCTGCTCTTTTCATCACAATATGGGAAATCTACGGCGATACCTTCAGCGAGTACCTGCCAATGGTTCGCTCAATTCGCCCCAAAAATGAAGCACCAAGTCCCCCCGAGGCAGAACAATAACTGCCAATCCGCAATCCATATTCTAACAACTACCGATCATGCCATACATTCTTCTCATACTTACCACCCTGTTCTGGTCAGGAAATTTTGTCCTCAGTCGTGGTATGCATGCAGCAATTCCACCCATGTCTCTATCTTTCTGGCGCTGGGCTGTTGCGCTTCTTATTCTCTGCTGTTTTGGGCTTCGGCATCTTATTGCCCAACGCGCCCTCGTAATGGAACATAAGAAGTTTATCATCATGCAGGGGATTCTTGGAGTCGCGGGCTTCAACAGCCTTATCTATATGGCCATCCAGACGACAACAGCTATCAACGCAGTCCTCGTTAACTCCTGCATCCCTGTCATTATTGCTGTGGTTTCATGGATAATGTACAAGGACAGGCTCAGTCTAAGACAGTCTCTTGGGGTGTGTATTTCTCTGAGCGGTGTACTGCTCATCATCTCCCAGGGAAATCTTTCAACACTGCTCCACCTCCAGTTTAACAGGGGGGATATCCTTGTTTTTATCGCTGCTATTCTCTGGGCACTCTACTCTGCGAACATCAAAAAGTACCCGAAAGGCCTCCATCCATTTGCCTACCAGACCGCTATTGTAATAGTGGGGCTATCGCTCATTACACCTCTCTACCTCCTTGAGATGTCCATGGGGAAAACTATGGTTTTCTCCAGCAATGCCCTTATTACAATCGGTTACGTCGCCCTCTTTGCCTCAGTGCTGGCCTTTATTTTCTGGAACCGGGCCGTAACCATGCTCGGAGCCAACATCGCAGGACCATTTATTCATCTTATGCCGGTTTTCAGCACTATCCTTGCCGTAATTTTTTTGGGAGAAACCCTCACCACAAATCACATCCAGGCTATTGTTCTTATTTTCAGTGGAATTCTGATGACCACCTTCATGGTCAAAAAGAAAAAGGGATGAACCGATATCATCGGTACATCCCTTCTGAACTGCATCACAACAGAGATAATCAACTCGATTTCTTCACATATTTTGTCAAAATCACAATCTGCTGACCACTCACCTTCCCTTCTATATGTTCCGCGTTATCAGCCACAAGAGAGATGGAACGTACCAGTGTTCCTCTTTTGGCTGTAAAGCCACCCCCTTTGACGTTAAGGTCTTTGATAAGGGTTACAGAATCACCGGCGCCAAGCTCGGTTCCATTGGAATCACGATGGATAACCAAATCCCCGCCAGTCTCTTCAACACCCGCTTTGGCCCAAGCCAGAACATCATCTTCAAGATAAAGCATATCCAGAAGATCCTGAGGCCACCCTTTTGCTGCGAGACGCGTCAGCATCCTCCAGGCGAGAACCTGAACGGCCGGTATCTGACTCCACATGCTGTCGTTGAGGCAACGCCAGTGATTTTCATCTGTGGTCCCAGCATCATCTATTTGCCCTCTACAGACCGGGCAAAGAAAAACAGACTGCTCACCAGTTCCGTCTGAATCCGGCCCAACACCATAGACAGCAAGATCGTCTTTACTTGCACAGAGTTCACAGCTGCTTCCACTTCTTTCAATTAGTACTTGTTCTACACTCACGCTCTATCCTTTCATTATCCGGAATAACCGGTTTAAATTGCCATAATCTATATTCCCTCTCTACATCCAACCCATACTCGATACATATTTGCCCAACATGGCAAGACACATCACCACCACCAGAGCCCGCAGTACATTTGGACTGATAGTGAGCAAACATTTCGAACCAGCCCAGGCCCCTGCCACCTGACCCACCATCATAATAAGACCAGCACTCCACATCACCTTACCCGCTATGAGAAACACACAAAGGGATGCAATGTTGGTGGCGAAGTTGAAGGTTTTTGCTACAGCGGTTGCATCTATAATATTTTTTCCCCTCAGAGAGACCCCTGCCAGAGCAAAAAAAGATCCGGTACCGGGGCCAAACATCCCGTCATACCAGCCAATGGCTGGAACAACAAACCTTTGATATTTCTCTTTTGAGACTCTTGCACCAACATGATCATCCTTGATCAGAGGTGAAACCATGAAATATATCACAATCACCAGTAACACTGCCGGAATGATAAAAACAAGGACCTCGGTATCCACAAACTGCACGGAGATGGTACCCAGTACCGAACCGATAAAGGCGAAAGCCATCGGTTTTCGTATCTCCTGCCATCCTACCCTTCTGCTTCTAAACATCATAAGAGACGCAGTAGCTGTTCCCATGGTTCCCTGAAGCTTATTTGTGCCCAGGGCCAAAAGAGGAGGTATACCACTCATGATAAGTGCTGGAAGGACAATGAGGCCACCACCACCCGCCAGGGTATCCAAAAAGCCTGCAACTAAGGCCGCCGCAAATAAAAAGGCCAACACTTCCAGTGATAAACTCGCAAACTCCATAGTCCGAATTCCTCATGAACATTTTGTCAAATTTCTTTTAAACAACTGTAATGAATGATCACCTGCTCGATTATTAATAACTTTGAAGCCGACGTCACCTGAACTGCTGAGAAATCAGGAATAGTTTCCCCCTTCAAAACAAAATTCCCCGCACACCATAAAGATATGCGGGGAATGTGAGCACAATCAATTCAGCCGGATTTTACTCTTTCCAATCGGGCCTGATATGCAACTCAGTAAGCTGCTTACGGGCAACAGACGCAGGTGCTTCAGTCAGTGGGCAGGTTGCCTTGGCAGTCTTTGGAAAAGCGATAACGTTACGGATAGAATCGCTACCGGTGATGATCATCAGCAAACGATCAAGACCGAAGGCTAAACCACCATGGGGAGGAGCACCAAGCTCCAGAGCGCGAAGCAGAAAACCAAATTTTTCATCGGCTTCTTCCGCACCAATTCCAAGCACCTCAAGTACCTTGGCCTGCAGATCCTTCTGATGTATACGTATGGACCCACCACCAATCTCTGTACCATTTAAGACGAGATCGTAGGCACGGGAGTACACCTTCGAAGGATCAGTATCAAGTTTATCAATATCTTCTTCTTTTGGAGCGGTGAATGGATGATGCAGTGCCTGATAACGTTTTTCCTTCTCATCGTATTCCATAAGCGGGAAGTCGGTGACCCAGGTAAAAGAGAAATCATCTTTTTTCAAGAGATTAAGACGCTTGGCAAGTTCCACCCGCAGCTCAGAGAGAACCTGAAATACGATCTTTGAATTATCTGCGCCGAAAAAGAGTAAGTCACCTTCCTCAGCATCAACCTCTTTAGCTATTGTAGCACGCTCTTCATCGGTGAAAAACTTAGCGATAGGAGACTGCCATTCGCCATCCGCCTTCATCTTCACCCAGGCAAGGCCTTTGGCACCGAACTGGGTTACCCAGTCGGTCAAACCATCGAGCTCTTTACGGGTGAAGGTGGCACAGCCTTTCGCATTAATAGCCCGGACAGAACCACCCTGATCGGCAATAGAACGGAACACTTTAAACCCGCAATTTGCAGCAATTGCGGTCAAGTCAACAAGTTCCATACCAAATCGAACATCAGGACGATCTGTACCAAACCTGCTCATTGATTCATCAAAGGTGATACGTTGAAACGGAGGAGTAAGATCCACGTCCAATGTGTCTTTAAATAAACGAGCAATCATTCTTTCGTTCAGAGCCATGATCCGCTCTTCATCGACAAAACTGAGTTCCATATCTATCTGGGTAAATTCAGGCTGTCTATCGGCTCTAAGATCCTCATCACGAAAGCACTTAACAATCTGATAGTACTTATCCATACCAGCAATCATCAGGAGCTGCTTAAACAACTGGGGAGATTGAGGAAGGGCAAAGAATTTACCGGCGTTCACACGGCTGGGAACCAGATAATCACGGGCTCCTTCAGGAGTAGATCTTGTGAGCATCGGTGTCTCAATATCAAGAAAACCTTCATCATTAAGAAAGTTCCGAACCGTCATCACCGCCTTGTGACGCATTACAAGATTTGCGGCCATCTCTGGTCTACGCAGATCAAGATAGCGGTACTGTAATCTGAGATTGTCAGATATTTCAGTATCTTCATCTAAGGGGAATGGTGGTGTTTCACTGGAGTTAAGGATACGAAGATCATCAATCAACACTTCGATTCCACCAGTGGACAATTTAGGATTTGCCATATCGCCAGGCCGGGCTACAACAGTGCCACTTACAGCTAGAACCCATTCGCTTCGAATCTGGTGTGCCTTTTCATGGACTTCCGGGTTAATTTCAGGATTGAACACAATCTGTGTAATACCATCGCGATCTCTGAGATCGATAAAAATTACGCCGCCGTGATCACGTCTGCGAAGGACCCACCCCATCAGGGTAACCTGTTCCCCGATATTTTCTGTGCCAAGATCATTACAGTAATGAGTCCGGCTTAAACTTCCCATTGATTCCATGATGTTTACGTATGTTGAATTTTTTCCCTCTACCAACCATTGACAAGTATCAGCCCACTCTAGCGGGCAGACGCCAAAAAATAGAGAATAAGTAGTATTGTTTTAACCGATTGCGGCTGCTATCGCCTCAACGACGAGTTTGACATCCTGCTGTTCCGCTTCACGGTCGTGCATATCTCTCAGGACTCCTCGCCCTGATTCAAGTTCAGAGTCCCCGATGATGAGGGCAAACCTTGCAGAGGCCTTGTTGGCCTGTTTCATCTGGGCCTTAAGACTTCGTCCTTCATGGTCCATGGCAATAGAAACACCTTGCGCTCTCAGTCCATGGGCGAGGCCGTAACCGACCCTGGCACCCTCTTCACCAATCCCTGCTATAAAGAGATCGACCTCAGAAGGTTTCAAAACAGTTTCCTGTTGCTGGAGCAACAGAACCAGTCTCTCCATCCCCATGGCAAAGCCGATACCATGACTATCCTTTGGCCCGCCAAGAATTTCAATAAGACCGTCGTATCTACCACCAGCCGCTACAGCTGCCTGGGCACCAAGATCTGCTGTAATAAATTCAAAGGTGGTTCTACAATAGTAATCGAGACCACGAACCATGAATTTATTCAGTTTATATTCAATACCCAGTTGATTCAAGCCATCCTGTACCTTGCCAAAGTGGTCCCTGCAGTCACCACAAAGATGTTCTAAAATCGAAGGGGCATCAATAATCTGTTCGCGACAACTTGGTACTTTACAATCAAGAACACGTAAAGGATTCGTTTCGCTCCTGCGTTTACAATCGCTGCAAAGGGCGTCTATCCGTTCCTTTATATAGGCAACAAGAACATCCCTGTACCCTGGTCTACAAACTGGACAGCCGAGAGAATTAATTTCAAGGCTAACATCAATGCCCAGCTCGGTAAATAAGAGGGAACCCATGGCCATGAGTTCGGAATCAACCCTTGGATTTTGTGAACCCAATACCTCAACATCGAGTTGATGGAACTGACGCAATCTCCCTTTTTGTGGGCGTTCATGACGAAACATCGGACCAATGGTAAAAAGACGCTGCACAGGTTTTTGAACATACAAACCGTGCTCAATATATGCCCGTAACAGAGAAGCAGTCGCCTCAGGACGCATGGTGACCTGTTTATCGACGAAGGTGTACATCTCCTTTTCTACAATGTCTGTTGCTTCCCCGATAGACCGTGCAAAAAGCTGGGTTTCTTCCAAAATTGGTAAACGAATTTCAGCAAAATTAAACCTTTCAAAGACTCCACGTGCCTTCTTCTCAAGATACTGCCACAATTCCACCTCTCCAGGTACAATGTCCTTAAACCCTTTCAGGGCCTTGATCTTCAAAACTGTTCTCCAAGTTAATGATAAGTCAAAAAAGATTATATTTTTATATCAAAAACCCCGAATTTAACCGCAATTTTATGATTTTGTCAAGCGAGAGCCCATTTCGACACAGCCCAACCTGCATTTTACAACGTTATTACAGGATGTTCCAAGGCAAAACCCCATAAATCACGCCATCTTGGAGGATTTAACCTTTTCTTGACAAACCGGATGAAGAGATGCATTATCAAGGAGATTATAGCTTTTATTACTTTCACAGGAGTTTCATTTATATGAAGTTACCATCGCTTAACATTGCTAATTTAAAAGCATCTTTCCCCCTTCTTCAGGGTGGAATGTCAATACGCGTGTCTACATCTAAACTCGCTATTCCCGTCGCCAATTGCGGCGGAATAGGAATTATAGGCGGTTCTGGCCTGCCACTCGAAGAGCTACACGAAGATATAACAAAGGCCAAAGCAGCAACGGATGGTATCATTGCTGTAAATATCATGTATGCCATGAAAGATTTCTACAACCTCGTCATGACTTCAATTGACGCCGGTGTGGATATGATCGTTACCGGTGCTGGATTTTCCCGTGACATCTTTAAGATCGGCAAAGAGCACAACACGCCCATCGTTATGATTGTAAGCTCACCTGCTCTTGCTAAAATGGCCGAAAAACTTGGTGCAGCCGCCATAATCGTTGAGGCAAAAGAAGCCGGAGGCCACCTCGGCACCGACAAACCCCTGAGAGAAATTTTCCCCGCTATCCGAAAAGCCATAAAAAAAATCCCCCTCATTGCTGCAGGTGGAATCACCAACGGCTTTGAAATGGCTGAAATGATGGACAAGTTTGGTGCAGACGGCGTGCAGATTGCTTCACGATTTGTACTCAGTAAGGAATGTGACGTCTCTGATGCATACAAACAGGCATTTCTTAATGCGGGCAAAGAGGACATAGTACTTACCTCATCACCCGTCGGCATGCCAGGTCGTGCCATCAACAACCCTTTTGTCAGGGGGATGAATGCAGGAGAGGACGTCAGTACTAAAAAATGTCCACACCTCTGTCTTAAAAAATGCAATCACCACTACTGCATAAATGAACGACTCATGATTGCAAAAGAGGGCAACGTTAGAGACGGACTTATCTTCTCTGGTGAAAACACCTTTAAGATGGACTCAATCCTCTCTGTTTCTGAGATATTTAAACGTTTCAAAGAACAGGCTGAATCCGTATACCAAGAGGGTAAGGGCTTTAATCCAGTCGTCTAAACACCCTCATAATGACTAAAAAACACACACAGAAAACAACGCAGGCCAATTCTCATCCGCCCTGCGTTGGGGTGACAATCCCACCTGACCAGCATCCGATCACTAACGATATGATCGACAAGGATGCCCTCTATGTCCTCACAAAGCTCCAGAACGCTGGCTTCTGCGGTTACTTGGTTGGTGGCGGCGTACGGGATTTATATCTTGGCAAGAAACCTAAAGATTTTGACATCAGTACAGATGCAAGACCTGGCCAACTCAGGAAGCTTTTCCCACACAGCAACACAATCGGCAGAAGGTTTCGGCTCGTCCAGGTATTTTTCAGAGGCGGTAAAGCCATCGAAGTCAGCACCCTCAGATCTCTTTCTGAGTACGACTTGGATGGCCCTCAGGCCGTTCTAGCACCCAACAACACCTTCGGCACCCTACATGAAGATGCACAGAGAAGGGATCTCACCATTAACTCCCTTTTCTATGAAATTAAGAACCAGACCATCATTGATTACGTCAAAGGTAGCGAAGATCTCAATCTCTCTATTATTCGAATAGTTGGCGACCCTGAAAAACGACTCACGAGAGACCCCGTGAGGATGATGCGTGCTATCCGCCATGCAGCCCGAAACGGATTTTCCATTGAACCTGTCAGTTGGAAGGCGATCTGCAAGAACGCTCCTCAGCTTACACTCTGCCCCCCATCAAGGCTGCGAGACGAAGTCATCAAAGACCTCTACAGTGAAGCCTCTGCCCCCTGGTTTGCACTGGCCCTTGATTCAGGTTTATTTTACTCTCTTTTTCCTTTTTACAGGAAAATCCTCAACAAGGAAACGGAGAATGGCTTACAGTACGAAGAGCTACTGAGAAATTTATTTGGCTCCATAGACAGTCTCAACATGCTCTGTCAAAACAATAATATCCACCGACAGAAAGACTTCTTCCTCCTGGCACTCTTACTCACTCCTGCTGTTGAGGCAAGACACCAACTCTATACAAAATACAGAAAAGGTGCCCATCTGTTTCACCTCGGCAAGCAGATCCGAGCCGAACTCGATCAGGACCTTGGGACACATCTCAACCTGCGGAAATCCTTGCGCCAGGAAGTTGTCAGCCTTCTGCTCAACCTCGCACAACTCATCCACAATAAGCAACAAGACGATTGGCCCAAATGGCTAAAGAGAAAGAGCTACTTCAAACGCACCGAGCTCTTCTATCACTGCTATCAGGCGGCGGTCACCAATAGCCCCATAGAACTCGAACATATCTCTCACGGACCACCACAACAAACTAAAGACACCCCACCCATCACACCACATAGACAGCCACGACAAACTCAAGACAGCGCACCAGAGCAGAGTTCTGAAGAAAAGCAGAACAAACCGGTCACCGCAAAGCACACAAAAGGTGGTATTTTTGGTTTTAAGCGTTAGTCATTTAAGAGTACCTCGAGAAATCATTCAACTCCCTGGCGTCCAAAACAACGCCAAGGATAGTTCGCTGATATTCCAAGGACAACATACAATGCACAACGAAGCGCTTAAGCGAAGCCGCCAATTTCTCCAAAACGTCCTTTAAATTTTCGCCTAACCCGGACTTCTCATGACTTTTTGATTTGAAACTCAATTGTTTGTTTCTATAGTTTAAAAATGACTTCCTTAATTAACAGGGTGTTTTTCGTTTCAAATCAAAAAGTTCACCCTTCGGGCCAACAGATTTATCCGCAGCTGCTTCGTTACCGAGCATTTGCAGTAGATTAAATGTTCGCCTAAATAACCACAGATAACCCAAAACAACAGTCTGTGCGTCTCTCGCACAACACCATCCTCTATATCAACCCTGCAATGTGCCAACTGTGCAAAGCAAGACCGATCCACCAGCTACAGATAGCTTGATAGTCTGGATAATTAAAATATTCTTGCTTTAGGCTGTGCATGATGTTAGTTTTCGGGCAATTTCGATACTAGCGATTGTTTTTGCACATGCAAAGCCACACTCCCTACTTTAGATTGACGCACTTTTTGCACAATGGCTGAAAAACTCCATTACCAACAACCCGCTCAATTCATGGGTTGTCTCTATTTCCACCCCCTTCTTGTCAGTAAAGAATTCGCACAACACACTTTGGTAGAACCTTCATACCAATCGATACGCCCCCCCCTAATAAAAACATCTAATGATAATGCGAAAACGAGCCGAACATCTTTAAATAATGTAACATTTTCAAATTTTCACACGCTGCTCTCACAAGAACTAAAGAAGATACCATTTGGTCTTCTCTCTACACCGCATAACTCTATTCACGCTAGCCCACGGGCTTCAAACTTTATAGGCAGTTTAGTTTTTTTCCTTATTCGACTACTTGCACGTCGAACCAAACGCGCACTGGCGCACAATTGTTGTCACACAGCAATAGGAGGTTGATATGGCAGACACAATTAAAGATAATCTGGACCCGCAGCTTGATCGGCGCGGATTCCTCAAAGGATGCACGATGGCTGCAGCCGCTTTGGGATTATCCGATGCAATGATTCCCAAACTGGTTGAGGCAGCTGCAACTGCAGAACGCCCAAGGGTTATCTGGCTCCATTTTCAAGAATGCACCGGCTGTACAGAAAGCCTGCTCCGTTCTTCTCATCCAGACCTTGCCAGGTTAATACTCGACGTAATCTCCCTCGATTACCACGAAACAATCATGGCAGCTGCCGGTCATCAGGCCGAGCACAACTTGCATGACACAGTAGACAACCACCCATTCATTCTTGTTGTGGAAGGCGCAATCCCAACGAAAGACAATGGTATCTACTGTAAAATTGCGGGTAGAACCGCCATGGATATCCTCGCAGAAGTCGCCCCTAAGGCTTCAGCTATCATCGCAATCGGTACCTGTGCTACCTTTGGTGGTGTCCAGGCCGCGGCTCCAAACCCAACGGGTGCAGTGGGTGTCATGGATCTCGTAAGCGACAAGCCGATCGTTAACATCCCTGGCTGTCCACCAAACCCAGTTTCATTTCTAGGAACCATCCTTCACTATCTGACCTTTGGGAGACTACCTGCTCTTGATAATCTCAACCGTCCACTCTTTGCATATGGTCGCAGGATCCACGACCATTGTGAGCGACGTGCCCACTTTGATGAAGGGCGATTTGTTGAACAGTTCGGTGACGAATTCCATAAGCTTGGATACTGTCTCTACAAGGTTGGCTGCAAAGGCCCAGAGACTTTTTCCAACTGTCCCGCCGTCCGTTTCAACGATGTTGACGTTTGGCCAGTAAGTGTCGGACATGGCTGTATTGGCTGTACCGAACCTAATTTCTGGGACACAATGACTCCATTTTATGAGAGACTGCCAATGGTAAAAATCCCTGCCACAGGCATTGTTGAAAATGCAGATAAAGTTGGAAAAACGATCCTGGCTGCCACAGCTGTCGGTGTTGGAATCCACGCTGCAGTAGGCATTGGAAAAAGCTTAATCAAAGGTAAAAAACAGGATACTGAAGCGTAACCCGGTTTTTTCCAGGTAAGTTAATTATCATTTGTAACATTTTTACCGAGGGCTGATTTTTCTCATACAGACACTCGGTAGTCTAATTTTTTATGGAGGTTCCACAAATGGCTCAAAGAATTACCATTGATCCGATCACCAGGATCGAGGGTCACCTCAGAGTAGATGTAGAAGTAGATGATGGCAAGATCACCAAGGCATGGTCATCAGGTCAGATGTACCGCGGTTTGGAAAACATCTTAAAAGGCCGTGATCCACGGGATGCATGGCTTTTTGTCCAGCGTATATGTGGTGTTTGCACCACCGTTCATGCCCTCGCCTCTGTTCGCGCAGTTGAAAATGCACTTGGTCTTCAGATTCCACTGAATGCCCAGCTCGTTCGTAACATGGTTCAGTCCATCCACTGCCTGCAGGATCATATTGTTCACTTTTATGCGCTGTCAGCACTGGACTGGGTTGATGTTGTTTCAGCACTTGATGCAGACCCCGTGGCCACCGCTAAACTTGCCGACAGCCTCTCTGACTGGTCCGGCAACAGCCCTAAACGTTTTGCTGCGGTTAAAGATAAGGTCAAGAATCTGGTTGCAAGCGGCCAACTTGGTCCTTTCACCAATGCATACTGGGGCCACTCAGCCATGAAACTGCCACCTGAGGCTAATCTCATGGCGGTATCTCATTACCTTGAAGCACTTGATTATCAGCGTAAGGCCACCCAGGCCCTTGCTATCATCGGCGGCAAAAACCCCCATGTACAGAATCTCTCTGTTGGTGGTGTGACCACCAACCTGAATCCTGATAATCAGACCGCAGTAACCATGGAACGTCTCTACTGGGTCAAGCAACTCATCGAAGAAGTACGTGACTTCGTTAAGATGGTCTACATGACAGATGTTGTTGCTGTAGGCGCACTTTACGCTGACTGGATTCCATACGGCGCCGGTGTCACTAACTATCTAGCTGCACCTGATATGTTCCTTGATGCAGCTGCCACCAAGGCCGATCTTCCTGGTGGAACTGTCATGGGCGGCGACCTTAGCACCATCAAGAAAATCGACGTTCACGCTGATCCATACTTTAAAGACAATGTTGAAGAATCCATCGCCCGTGCCTGGTACGATGGTGACTGGTCAAAGCACCCTTGGGAATCTACAACTGATCCTAAGTACACCGAATTTGAAGACGAAGGACGCTACACCTGGCTGAAGGCTCCTCGCTTCCAGGGCAAACCAATGCAGGTTGGTCCTCTTGCCCAGATGGTAGTTGGTTATGCCCAGGGCCATGAGCTGACCGTTAAAAGTGTAGACGATTTCCTTGGTCGCATTAGCGCTGTTGCCGGCGTCAAAGTTGGACCTGAAATCCTCCACGGAACCATTGGTCGTCATGCGGCCCGTGCTGTTCGTGCTGGGATGATGGCGGATCTCGCCCTCAAGCATTGGGACCTTCTGGTCAATAACATTGCAACCGGCGATTACGAGATTTTCAATCCACCAGTATTTCCAAAAGGCGAGCAACGCGGTGTTGGTGTTCATGAGGCTCCTCGTGGTCTTCTTTCCCATTGGATCGTTATCCAGGATGGCAAGATCAAGAACTACCAGTGCGTAGTTCCTTCAACCTGGAATGCTGGTCCCCGTGATGCAGAAGGACAACTCGGGCCTTACGAAGCTTCCCTTATGGGCAATCCTGTGGCTGACGTAGAAAGACCTCTTGAGGTACTGCGTACCATTCACTCTTTTGATCCATGTATTGCTTGTGCCGTCCATATGATCGATCCAGAAGGTAAAGAGGTAGTTAAAGTAAAGGCGATGTAATAACCTGCTTACAATAACAACAACTTTTCTTTCCGGTTCATACCGTAGGAGGTAACTAGAATGGCAACATTTGAAAAACAACAGTGCTGGAGTGTACTACTCCGGCTGTTCCACTGGATGTTTGCCCTGTCTATCGTTTTTCTGGTAACGACGGGGTTCTACATCAATAATCCGTGGACCAACACCATGATTGAAGGAAGTGCGAGCTTCCCAATGGCGATGATGCGCTACATCCACTTTATTGCGGCGTACACATTCTCAGGCGCAGTACTGATCAGGCTTTTTCTCTACTTTTTTGGTAATGCCCAGGAAAGAGTATGGGATATCCTTCCATTTACGAAGAGAAACCTGAACAACCTGAAAATGACCCTGCTCCAATACAGCTATATAAGTGATGAACACGATAATCGTCTCGGCCATAACATCCTGGCTGGCTTGACCTACCTGTTCACTTTTTTTGTAGCTGTTACGATGATCATCAGTGGTTTTTTTATGCTTTTCCCGGAAGTATCTTTCTGGCAGGGGTGGGGACTGACGCTCTTTGGCAGTCAGCAGTCTGCTCGTTTTCTGCATCACTTACTTATGTGGTGGTTTATGATATTTGCCGTCATCCATGTCTATCTATGCATATGGAATGACGCCAAAGAGCCAGAGGGAATCATCTCCTCTATATTTACCGGTGTCAAATTTACCCATAAATCATAAGCAATGTAGAGTCGAAATCCTCGTCCAGGGCACTGTCCAGGGCGTAGGATTTCGACCTTTTATCTACAACTTAGCCACTCGCCTCAAGATATTTGGCAGTGTCATCAATACCGGTGCAGGCGTTATCATCCACGCCCAGGGCGAAGACGAACTCCTCAAGTTTTTCGCAGAATCCATACAAAAAGAAGCTCCACCACTTGCTGTAATTGATTCAATCGATTTACAGAACCTTCCAGATGATCCCAAACACCACGAATTCTGTGAATTCAGCATCCTCAGCAGCAATAGCCAGAACATTGCCAATACAGCCATCCCGCCAGACATCAATCTTTGCAGCGATTGCCTGAGAGAATTACTCGACCCAACGAATCGCAGATACCATTATCCGTTTATCAACTGCACCAACTGTGGTCCCCGATACACGATAATTGAAAGCATCCCCTACGACAGGCCCAAGACCTCAATGAAGGTTTTCCCAATGTGTGAGGCCTGTAGCAATGAGTATAACGATCCTACAAACAGAAGATTCCACGCCCAGCCAAACGCCTGCCCTATCTGTGGTCCCCAGATCAGTTTCCATGACCGGCAAGGAACCGTCGCAGATACTGAGCTACCGATAGTTTCAACAGTAAATGCCTTAGCCGATGATTCCATAGTCGCTATCCGCGGCCTTGGTGGATTTCATCTCAGTACAAATGGTTGTTCATTTAAGGCCGTTGAAAAACTGAGAAAGCGTAAAAACAGACCGGACAAACCGCTGGCCATTATGGTGGCAAATCTTGACTCGGCAAAAACACTCTGCCACATCGATGCAAGCCAGGAGCGGCTTCTCCAGTCATTTGAACATCCCATCGTACTTCTCAGGCGAAAACGCCAGGGTGGTCTTGCAGAAAATATCGCCCCAGGGATTGAAGAGCTTGGGGTCATGCTCCCCTACACACCACTCCATCACCTCTTGTTTGCGCAGAATAATTGCCCCGATGCCCTTGTTATGACCTCTGGTAATATGAGTGGCTCGCCCATCTGCACCATAAACGAGGACGCCATAAGACGCCTTGGCCACCTTGCAGACTACTTTCTCCTCCACAATCGAGAGATACTAACCAGGGTAGATGACTCGGTGGTAAAAACTGTTGCAAATAGGCCTCTCATACTTCGTAGAGCAAGGGGTTATGCTCCGGCCAAGTTACGGATAAAGCAGAAGCTTCCCCAAATACTGGGCTGTGGAGCAGGTCTCAAAAACACCTTTAGTCTTGCGAAGGGCCATAACGTCTACCCCAGCCAGCACATAGGTGATCTTGACAATCTGGAAACAGAAGATTTTTACCAGGAATCTGTGCAACACCTCAAAGATCTGTATCAGATCGAACCCGAGGCCGTGGCCTGTGATCTTCACCCGGATTATCCTTCAACCAGGTATGGCATGCATCTGGGGCTGCCGGTCTATAAAGTCCAGCACCACCACGCCCATGCTGTCGCCGTCATGGCAGAACATGGACTCACCGAACCGGTGCTTGCTATTGTCCTCGATGGAGTGGGTCTTGGTGATGACGGCACCCTTTGGGGAGGTGAGATACTGCAAACCAGCCTCACCGATTTCCAGCGCCTGGGTCACTTGAGCCATCTGCCTCTCCCTGGAGGAGACGCCGCCGCAACCGAACCCTGGCGGATGGGTCTTTCCGCTCTCTTTGCCAGCTTTGGCCAGGACGGTCTCACATCAGCCAACCTCCCGTCCCCCCTCAAGCATCTTGAGGAAGGCAAGGTAAGGGTTATCAGCTCAATGCTTGAGAACTCCTTTAACTCACCTCCCACCTCCAGCTGTGGAAGATTATTTGACGCAATTGCCAGCCTACTTGGCCTCCGTCAGACAATCAGCTATGAAGGACAGGCCGCTATGGAGCTGGAAGCATTGGCTAAAGTTGCGAAACCCCACCGGTGGTCCGAAGAAATAACGCACAATTCGCATACTAAGTACCACAACTCTCTGCACTACGACGATGGAAAATGGGAGATTAGTTCCACAGAATTTGTTAAAATGGTTGTCGATGGTGTACAAAAAGGGCGGAATCACTCTCAGGTTGCACTCGATTTTCACCTCATGCTCATACAGAGCGTGAGTCAACTTGTTGAAAATGTAGCAAAAGAAACAGGAATTCAACAAGTTGTGCTTTCTGGCGGCTGTATGCAAAACAGTTTGCTGCTGGAAGGATTTTTTTCTCTACTCAAATCAAAAGGCCTACAGGTTTTCACAGGTAATGCGCTGCCCATAAATGATGGTGCCATTTCCATAGGTCAAGCAATAATAGGAGGTCTGCGCCATGTGTCTTGCAATTCCAATGAAAGTGACAGCCGTTCAGGGTGATCCCGACGACTTTACCACAAACCAGGTTGCCACAGTCGATGCTGACGGCATTAGTCGTGATGTCCGGCTTGATATTATCGATTACTGGCCCTCAGTTGGCGACTATGTCATAATCCACGCCGGATTCGCTATCCACTCGCTTGTTGAAGAAGAGGCACTGAAAAACATCGCCCTTCTCCAAGAACTTGCTGAAAATACACCTGAAGAACTGCTTTCATAAAAGGGTAAGCCATGAAACATCTGGACGAGTACCGTGACAGTAGCCTGGCATTACCGCTGGTAGAAGAACTCAAAAAAACTGTAACAAAACCTCTTACCGTAATGGAGGTGTGCGGCTCCCACACCATGGCGATATTTCGTAATGGGCTGCGCTCTATCCTTCCAGAAGGGATGAAACTTGTCTCAGGCCCTGGTTGCCCCGTCTGCGTTACATCGGCGTCTCATATGGACGCCTTTATTTCCATGGCGGACATACCAGGAGTTCATGTGACGATTTTCGGAGACCTCTTCAGGGTCCCGGGTTCTTCCGGTTCACTTGCTGAAGCCAGTTCACGGGGTGCCAAGGTTGATATTGTCTACTCGCCCATGGACGCTCTTGACATTGCCAAAAACAATCCAGATGAACTCATTGTTTTCCTTGGTGTCGGTTTTGAAACAACAACTCCGGGCATAGCGGCCACAATCCTTGCGGCAAAAAACCAGAAGGTTACTAATTTCTGCGTTTTCTCTACCCAGAAGACCATGCCCGCTCCCATGGAGGCGTTGCTGAACGACCCAAGTCTTAAAATTGACGGTCTTCTCTGTCCTGGCCATGTCTCATCTATTATTGGAGCAGGGGCTTGGCTGCCCATGGCAGAAAAGTATAATCTTGCCTGCGTTGTTGGCGGCTTTGAAACTGCCGACCTCCTCAAAGCACTTATTCTTTTGGCAAGACAGGTTGGCCGTGGAGATATCAAAGTAGAAAACATGTATCCCAGAGCCGTTTCCTGGGAACCGAACCTACGAGCAGCCAAGATGGTTGAGGAGATCTTCAAGCCGGCTGACATGGATTGGAGAGGGCTCGGCCCCATCCCCCAAAGCGGACTCAAAATACGGGATAGGTACAGCGACTTTGATGCGGAGGTTCGCCTTGATATCACCCTGCCTGAATCAAAAGAACCCAAAGGTTGTCTCTGTGGTGAGATATTAAAGGGCAAACAGACACCCAATGAATGTCCACTCTTTGACAGTCGGTGCTCACCCGCAACTCCAATTGGCCCATGTATGGTTTCCAGTGAAGGAACCTGTGCTGCGTACCATAAGTATGGCCGAGACCTGTAAGAACCTGCATCATTGCAAATTACTTTCTATAACTTAATCGATCTACCACAGAGGTTTTCCCCCACATGTCAGAAAAAATGATATTGCTTGATCACGGCAGCGGAGGTATTGCGAGCTCGGAACTCATCAGTGATGTGTTCCTCAAACATCTTGATAATCCGATACTCAATAGTCTTGAAGACAGCGCCATACTCGAAAACCTTGGTGGAAGACTCGCCTTTACAACCGATAGTTATGTGGTCGACCCGATATTTTTCCCAGGTGGTGATATCGGCAAACTTGCGGTCCACGGCACCATTAACGATCTGGCAATGCGAGGCGCCACACCCCACGCTCTCTCTTTAGGATTAATTCTGGAAGAGGGGTTACTTTTTGACGAACTTGAAAGGGTTATCATCTCCATCGCTGAGGCCTGCAAAGAAGCCGGGGTATACATTGTAACGGGAGACACCAAGGTTGTCCCTAAGGGTAAGGGAGACAAAATCTTCATTAACACTTCTGGTATTGGTTTTGTGGCAGATGGCATTGATATCTCCTCTAAATACGCCAGGGAAGGTGACGCTGTTATTCTCTCCGGCACCATGGGGGATCATGGCATTACCATCATGACCAGAAGAGCAGGTATTGCAGTCCAGGGGGATCTTAGAAGTGACACCATGGCCCTGCACAGACTGGTGGCGACTCTCTTAAAAGAACTCCCTGGTGACATCCACACCCTAAGAGATCCAACCCGAGGTGGCGTGGCCTCGACCTTAAACGAAATTGCAGAAAACAGTGGTCTTTCCATAGAGCTCAGCGCTGAGGCCCTGCCCGTTCGACCACAGGTAAATGCGGCCTGTGAATTGCTGGGGCTTGAACCTCTGTACCTGGCCAATGAGGGAAAATGTCTGGTCATTGTTAGTGGCGATAAGGCTGAAAAAGCTCTAAGAATAATGCAGGGTACGCCTGAAGGTAAAGAAGCAGCCATAATTGGTAAACTTGTTGCTGGAAAAGCTGGCAGGGTAGTAATCAATACACCGGTTGGAGGCGCCAGGGTGGTCACACCCTTACATGGAATGCCACTGCCACGAATCTGTTAACAGACGGTTAAACAAACACCATGATAGAAAAAAAGAAAATCGGCATTGCCGGCATCGGTAACTACATTCTTGCCGATGAAGGTTTCGGAGTACATGTCGTCCACTACCTTCAGGAAAATTTCGATTTCCCTGATAATGTTGATATCCAGGATGTAGGTACCGCAGGCATCTACATGGCCCCCTTCCTGGAAGAGTGTGACCCCGTATTTGCAATCGATGTTGTCGATATGGAGGGCGAACCAGGATCCTTTCACCACTTCACTCTCGATGACGTAAAAGCCGGTAATTTTCAACTTCGCATGTCCCCCCATCAGTTGGGACTGCTTGAGATACTTGAAGTGTCCAAACTCCGGGGTAATTCGCCCGGTGTGGTTGAGTTTTACACGGTAATTCCTAAGGTTCTCGAGGAAGGCATTGAACTCTCGGAAGAAATCGCCCAGCGCAAGGTCGAAGTGGCAGAAATGATTCTTGGACGACTGACTGATCTTGGCGTTAGCTACACTAAAAAACAGGTAACTACCTAGCGAAACACTAGAAATTGCCCAAAACCACTGAGCGTAACTGTTTAGCCGTGCCTTACATGTTCATAAGCAACTCGACAAGTTATACACCTGTATGCTTGGCGGGTTGATCGTGGGCAGGTGAGGTGCAGCTGAATAGTTACAAAAACAGTAGTCGCATTTACTTGGTAAAATCATGCACGAAATATCACTCGTACAGGGGTTGTTTCAGCAGTTAAAAGACCTCGCAGCTGAAAATAAGGCCACTAAGATTATAAATGTCACTATGGAAATTGGTCCATTGTGTGGAGTTGTTCTCGATTCTTTTCAGTTTGGTTTTGATATCCTTTCAGCCGATGACGAAATGTTTCGTGGAGCCAAACTGATAGTCACAATTCCTGAGGTGAACTACAGATGTACTGAATGTGGACACATTGAAGTTATAGCAGGGCCACGACCAGAAGAATGCCCAAAATGTGGTGATCTGCTTCTCATCCCTTCTGGTGGTGAAGATCTGATGCTGCTCCAGGTTGAAATGGAATAATAGTGATTATATAAACAAGGTTTAGTTTTTTCAAAAATATATTTAATTTTTCGATTTTTATAATAATGAGGTGATACAATGTGTGACACATGCGGCTGTCCAAGCCCTTCCGACCATTCCCATGATCATCCCCACGACCACAGTCACCCTAAGACTGTAGACGTACATGCCAGCCTGTTTGCGGCAAACGATGCTTTAGCCAGGGCCAACAGAGAACATTTCAATGAAATTGGAGCTGTTACCCTGAATCTCATCAGCAGCCCGGGATCTGGCAAGACAACCCTTCTCGAACACACCATTGAAGCGTTAAAAGGTGAAATCAATATTGGCGTCATTGAGGGCGATATTGAAACCGAGCGGGATGCAGAGCGCATTCGTGCAAAGGGAGTTCCGGTCATTCAACTCACCACCGGTGGTGCCTGTCACCTCGACGCGGCCATGACCCACAAAGGCTTTCACAGACTGCAAAAAGAGCCGGGTGGAGATAAGATTGATCTTCTCTTTATTGAAAACGTGGGCAATCTGGTCTGTCCAGCCACTTTTGATTTGGGAGAGCATGAGCGGGTGGTTTTCGTCTCAGTTCCAGAGGGGCCGGACAAGCCTTCTAAATACCCCAAAGCCTTTACCACTTCACAGACCTTTGTGATCACAAAGACGGACCTGCTGCCCTATTTTGACTTCCCTGTTGAAGATGCAAGGGGTGATGCTTTACGCCTCAACCCCAACCTTCGTACGATGGAACTCGCTTCCCCCACGGGTGAAGGCATGGACAAGTGGCTTGACTATCTACGAGAGCTCGTCGCTGCCATGAAGGCGCAAAAAAACATATAGCAAGCGAAGAGGCAAAATAAATGGCGGATGATCTGTAGAGATCACCCGCCATTTTTTGCTTTACTGCCTTTCTTTACCGAAAACGTTATTCTGCTTCAGCCTGGGCCTGCACTGCGGTCATTGCCACTGTATTTACAATATCAGTGACCAGACAACCACGGCTGAGATCATTCACAGGCTTTCTCAATCCCTGCAAAATGGGCCCCACTGCAATTGCTCCAGCTGATCGCTGTACAGCTTTATAGGTATTATTGCCGGTATTCAGATCCGGGAAAACAAAAACCGTGGCCTTACCTGCAACCTTGCTGTTTGGCATTTTTGTCCGGGCAACACCTGGGTCAACAGCTGCATCGTATTGGATTGGACCTTCTATTTCCAGGCCTGGAAAGTACGTCTTCGCTCTTTCTTTGGCCATCTCCGTTGCAGCTCTTACCTTTTCAACCTGCAGACCTTTTCCTGAAGTTCCAGAAGAATAGGAAAGCATGGCAACAAGAGGGTTAATGCCAAAAAGCGCTGCAGTCTGGGCTGAACTAATGGCAATCTCCGCGAGCTGCTCGGCTGTAGGATCGGGGTTCACGGCACAATCGCCATAGGCAAGAACACGATCATTGAGACACATGAGAAAAACAGAGGAAACAATAGAACAGCCAGGTTTGGTTTTAATGAACTGAAAAGCAGGTCGTATGGTGTCTGCGGTAGTATGAACGGCACCTGAAACCATACCATCGGCATGCCCCTTATAAATCATCATGGTACCAAAGAAGTTCAAGTCAGCCATAATATCTGCAGCAATATCCTTGGTTATTCCTTTAGATTTTCGAAGTTCATAATAGGTTTCCACGTAATCATCAAAATAATCGGCAGATCTTGGATCTATAAAAGTTGCCTTTTCCAGATGCAGACCAAGGCTTTTCACCCTCTCATTTATCTTATCTTCACGCCCTAAAAGAGTCAGATCAACAACCCCACGGCGAAGAAGAATTTCAGCAGCTTTGAGTACCCTGTCAGTTTCTCCCTCAGGAAGAACAATGTGTTGCTTATTACTTTGCGCGCGCTGAATCAGCTTGGACTCAAACATCTTAGGGGTAACAATGGTGGTCTTCGTCTTAATAATTTTTTCACTGAGCGCTTCCATGTCAACATGACGCTCAAACACTGCCAGTGCCTGGGTAATTTTCCGGGTATTGTCTGGGGTGATTGCGGCATGAATATTCTCGACACGAATTGCTGCCTGAAAGGTATTTTCATTAACTGCAATGATGGGTATCGTGTTCTTAAACCCTTCAATCACTCTTTGTATGGGTGCTTCTGGTACAAGACCACCAGTCAGCATGATGCCTGAGATATTAGGCATGGTTGCCGATTCAACTGCAGCCAGACAGGCCAAAATAACGTCCGAACGATCGCCAGGTGTAATGACAAGAGCTCCATATTCAATCCGGGCGAGCAGGTTGCGCAGTTGCATGGCTGCAATAGTAAACCCACGAACATGACGGGTCAGGTTCTCTTCACCATACAATATTTCAGCGTTGAGTAATCTTGCAACTTCGCCAACCGAGGGGTTTCCAAGGTTTTCATTGTTCGGAATAACATAGAAATGCTGCTCTCCCTGGCCAATTTTTTCCTCAGCCAGCTTTTTCTCAACTGTCTGCACCATCAAAGGATCAACACGATTGATGATGGTACCAACAACATCACAACTCCGCTCCAGGAGAGATTCGTAATAAACCTTAATCGAACGAACCATCTCGTCTGTAGACTTCATTCGACCACCGGCAACCAGTATCACCGGGCAACCGAGGTTATTACTGATCTCGACATTTATATCAAAATCAAAAGAAGCACTTGATCCTTCAAGCTCAATGCCCTCGCAGAGGACAAAATCCGCTTTTGCTGCCAAACTGTTGAATTTTGTAAGGATACCTTCATGAAGCTCTTCGGTTCTTCCCATGGAAATCAGATGGTTGGCCTCGTTTACCGTGTAGGCATACATCTCATCATAGTCGTAACAAAGATGGAAGTGATGCTTGATGAGACTGATGGTATTATCCATCACCGAATGCTTATCATCCATATCAATCAATGGCCGGAAAAAAGCCACTTTCTTTATATTTCTGGTCAATAACTCCATTAAGCCCAGGATGATCGCCGATTTACCAGTACGGGTCTCAGTTCCCGCAACATACAATTTGTTAGCCATGATCTTCTCTTTTTAAAACTCCAGCATAGAAAGAAGGAATCCCCTTCCAAAGAACTTCAACGTCGATTTATAGAGTATACAATATGTGCTATTGCACTTGTCAACTCAGGTATCAAAAAAGATGCGAGTATACCCAAGTCGTCTCGTTATTTCTACCATTTATGATAGATTTCCAGGCCATTTCCCTCTCATAACCGTAGGTCTGCCAGTAATCCAAATCATTGTAGGGACTTAGTTTTAAAAAAAATGAAATTATTTTTTCATTCAGGTTACTTGAACCCCTACAACCTTCTGTAATACTTATTTATTGTATCAAAAACACTGAAGTACAAACGCCATACTTCTCCATTTTTAAAAAATACAAACCAATTCGCCGGTTATATACTCTACTGGCAAATTGGTGATTAATGATACCAAAGGACCGCCCAAAAGAGAGATTGCTTTTTCACAGTGCAATCGCTAGAGTTGAGGGAGCTTCGGGTCGCAGAAATGAAGCCTCACCAACCCTCTAACCATCCGGATACAAATGAATATTTTTAATCGAACTCTTCTTATTGTCTTATTACTATTTGTCTCAACAGCCGCCCCTTCATTCGCAGATGAACTGAAGCCAACTAAAGACTACCTCATGCGCACAGCCCAACTCTTTTCTGAAATAATCGAGAAAACAAAACCTGCTGTTGTTTATATTCAAGTCACTAAAAAGGTTTCTACAAACAATTCTGCAATGGAAAAGTTCAGCCCAGAGCTAGAAGAATTTTTCGGGAAAAAGAAGAAGGGGGCAGATGACAACTTTTTTGATGACCAACCCACCTATAGTTACGGATCTGGATTCATCTACAACTCAGATGGCTTCATTATAACCAACAGTCACGTTATAAAAGATGCGACTAAGGTAACCGTGACCCTTACGGACAAGAGACAGTTTTCAGCAAAAGTCATTGGCATCGATCCAAAAACCGATATAGGGCTAATTAAAATCGAAGCAAAGGATATTCCTTCAATCAGCCTGGGTAATTCGGATCTTCTCAAAAGTGGCCACTGGGTCCTGGCCATAGGTTCACCATATGAATATATCCAAACCGTCACTGCGGGCATCATAAGCGCTACAGGAAGGAACGCGCTGGGCATCAGTGACTATGAGAGTTTTATCCAGACTGACGCCGCCATAAACCCTGGCAACTCAGGAGGCCCATTAGTAAACATTGAAGGTGAAGTCATAGGGATGAACACAGCATTTCTTACCCAAACAGGTGGGTACATGGGGATTGGTTTTGCCATACCTATTAATATGGTAAGGAAGGTGACGGAACAACTCATAGACCATGGAAAGGTGATACGGGCATGGCTTGGTGTAGCCTTAAAAGATGGCACTGTTGATACTCCCAGCCTAAACCTTACAAGCAATCAGGCTGCGAGAATTGTTGGTGTAAAAAAGGATTCTCCTGCAGAACGTGCAGGCTTTCAAAAAGGGGATCTCATTATAACAATAAATGGGGCCCCGATTGCAGGGGCTGCAGATCTCAGAAACCGTGTATCCTTATGCCCACCAAACTCTGAGGTGACCATTGAATATGTCAGAGATCAGTTGAAAAGAGTAGAGAAACTCACCCTAGGAGTACTTAAATAATTTCCCATTCCTCCTGATTTCGGTGGGCCTGAAAATACCCCTCGTTCGTCACGACATTGCGCCATAAAAATAGTTTTATACGGCGCAACCCATACTTTTACGCCATAATAGCTCCATGCCGAAAATAATCCCCCTATCACTGGAGGCCAAGGAGATTCGTGGGGGCATTACCCAGCCCCTTCCAACTCGTTGGCCGGTGGGCTACCAAATGGACGACCTGGATTCATACCAGCCAAATGAAACTTCCTGTACAGCAATTATCGGCTGTACAATCAAAGTAGTGCGGGAGCAAGGGGGACAGACCACGTTTTAAAGTTACCCACCTAAAGGCGGGGGACTAAACCTTTAACAACGGGCGAATTAAGTAAGAAATTAAGATGAGTGAACGGGTTGGGCCACCAAACGAACACCAAGGGCGGCGCACACACGATTTATAGTGTCAAAACGCGGCTTGGCATTCGGTTTGAGTGCCTTATACAACGCCTCTCTGGTGATACCTGAGGCTTGCGCAATTTCGCTCATTCCGCGTGCTTTGGCGGCAACGCCCAGTGCATGAGCAAGCTCGGCAGCATCTCCATCCTCAATAACCATAGTCACATAGGCGGCGATGTCTTCTTCGCTATTCAGTTGTTTGGCCATATCAAAATCAGGCAGATCAGCAATACGTATTTTCCGGGTCATAGTTCAATCCTCCAGCATGGTTTCGCGTTTTTTAGCTTTGGCAATATCGGCTACTTGAGAGCCCTTATCTCCGCCTCCAAGCATCACGATTATGGTGTCTCCACGCTTGGCGTAATACATTCTCCAGCCAGGGCCAAAGTATTCCCTCATCTCAAAGATGCCATCACCAACCGGCTTAACGTCGCCAATATTACCACGCTGGGCCTTATCAAGGCGGCGGCTCAACCGGAGGCGGGTCGTGCGGTCTTTTAGGCCATCAAGCCAAGTATCAAACTCTGGAAGCGTTTTAACTGTAACCATATTACACTTATGTATCCGATCGACTACACAATGTCAAGAAGTTTGAAAAACAAGGAACAGGTAACATTTGCCTCGACAGCCGATTCGATAAGCTTGATGATAACGTGGCGAATATTCCTGGTTAAAGCCAGTTGCCGGAACTGCCTGGTCTGCTCAGTAATGCGGGCGATAACATTCTCGGCCCAAGCCATATCAAGGCCACCTTGTTTGGCAAGTTCAAGCATTTTTGCGTGCGTGATGTTACCACCCTCTCCGCACACGTCCATTTGATGCTCGCCGCCAGGGCCCTCGAAAAAGGTCAAATCGTAACACGGTCCCAAGATTCAAACAGTAATTCGTCGCCGTTATCGGCCAAAGTGCCAAGAAGCCAGTGTTCGCCCCATCCGTTATAGTAGACAAAGAGCTTCTTCATTTGATAACCCTTCGAGGTGCACGAATTCGTTTGGATTGTTCAACTTGATCCATCTGGGCGATGGACTTCACCTGTACGTTGAATAATTCCTGAAAGTGGTCAGCCAAGCCTAGCGCCAAAGCAAGCCGAACGACTGATTCTATAGATGACTGACCTTTATTTTCGATATTCTTGACGGTTCCTATAGACAAACCAGCACGTGCTGCAAGCTCCTCTTGGGTGAGCATCTGCACCAAGCGCTGGGCTTTCAAGCGAGCACCTAGTTCCTTACATACCTCTTCGCATGTGGAAAACCCTATATCCAACATATTATCTCTTAGATTAGCAATTCGACTTCAATAGCTAACATATTAGCCATTAAAGTCTTTTTAATCAAGTATGAAACCTGCATGACCCCTCCTCACCAGCACATACCTTTATTTTTCCTCAAGTAGTACTTTTACTTCGTAGGGATTGAATCGAGAAAGGATTGTTCCATCAACAACCCGATGTGCAGTTCCCGAATAGTATCCCACCCAAGCAGGTGATCGATCTTTTGAAACTGCTACCTCCGCCTCTGTATAGGTGTTAATCGTGTTTACACAAATCAGCATTTGGGTAGAAAGCTGTTCTTTTCGCACGCAATGAACAGCAGCATTACCCTTAGGATCAACCGAGTATTTTGAGGTCATTTTGAGTTTCACCGGCTCCTCATCATTTACTACCTGCAACCAGGAGCGAACACTATTGAGTCGACGAATCAAACGGGTGAAATCCTCTTTCCCCTGCTCTGTTGAAGTTATGCTCGGGTAGGTGTAAAAATAAATCCCCCTGCTTCCATGAATCACTGACAAATAGGCAAGACAGTTCATTTCCTCAAAAGTTGGAAGCCTCGGCCAGCCGCTTGAAGCAAACTGCCCCCCACCAAATGCCTGAATAATTGACTGCAATCTGTTTCTACCAACATATTTAGCGGCCTCATCCATAGAGTCAGATAACCATGTCATTGGCATGCTGGGCACCGGATATTGATCCAGCATAAAAAAGTCCGCCCCTTGTTCATAGTAGGGTATTGCCTGGGGACGAACTATTGCCATATTGGTGACGGCATTTGGGAGGCGCTGTTTAATAATGTCGTAAATATCTCTGGCTGTAGACTCAGAAAAGGAATGAATCCCCGGCTCGTCATTGACATAGTAAGCAAAATTACCGAGTTCAATCAAAGGACTATATTTTTCCAACGCAATAAAAAGCTTCTCGGGACTACGCGGGACAGAAAGGGTACAGCGCATGTTGAGTTCCAGGCACTGCTCAATATTTTCCTGGGTCATTGCCACTACTGCGGTATTAAGCCCTACTTCTTTTAACTCTTTGAGATTTTTTTCATTTGCCCCATAGGCACCAATAGGGAAAAAGTTGGTTTTAACAGGTTCTCTAGGAAGACCGCGATCAGATAGTCTTGCCAAAATCAACTGAGGAGACCGCATCCAGAAGGTCGTCCCCGGATAACTGTTTTCAAACTGAAACATATTTTTTTCAGGAATTATATCAGGACAGACAACCCTCGCTTTAAGCTTTTGCCAATTATTGACGACTCTGTGGGTATTAAGACGATACTCCTGACCCCATACTGATATTTCCGGATATGCCGGCGCATCACTGCGATCCCGCCTGTAAAAATCTGCCGAGAATTGATACTCCTCACCCGGTACACAACTCTGCAACCCGGTCGTCCAGTTTGCCTGCCTATCTTGACCGGCAGTCAGCCCAATCGCACTATTATTTTTACTGTCCAGCTTGTCAAACCAGAAGGTGCTATCTTCAATCGAGGAGAATGATGGACGAAACCAATCTCGAGGATTCTCTGCGCTATTCGCACTTGATATACCTCCCCCGCTTTTATCACTTTCCAGTTGAGGATTGGGAATATGATTTTCCTTGGACGTATAGTCTTTCAACAATGGCCATTGATCATCAGTCATATGACGGAAGGTATATATGAGCATCCCATCAGAATTTGATTCATTCAAGCCCTGAATAACTTGCCTTAATTCACCCTTTCCCACGTCCTCAGCCTGTATAATTGGCCAAACAGATACTCCTGTCTCGACAAAATAATCAGTCGTCGCCCCAATCCACGAAACAGATTCCCCGACCATTTTGTGATAAACCATGGGGGACAGTACATCCAGATATGGAGCGAGAAGCTGAGAATCTTGAGCTAAACGAAAGGACACAGCACCATTTTGGTCCGATTTTTTCCACGGTACCAAAAAGGCACCCAGCAACAGCTCCCTATCTTTTGAATATTGATCCACCAGCCTCCGTGCATCTCTTACAAAAGAAACAATCTGTTCCTTTTTCCAATCGTCCCATTTGATATGAGCATTGGTCTTGATCCACGCAGCGGATTCAGCTGTTGATAATCCACTGGGGAGTTGTACTCCATTTTCAGCCTGAAAGAGAGTCAGGCACCTTGGGCAATAGCAACTGTCTGGCAACGACGGGTCTGCATGCTCCCACCGACCTGGATATCTGATAAAATCGAGCCATATACCAGAGATCCCTTTATCTCCGCCCAATTCAACAAGCCATTGATTCAGCAACTGCAACCTGCTTTTTCGCCACTCAGGGTGGGTGGGGCAGATGCCACCATAACTATCGACAAGCTTCGTTCCATCGGCAGTAACAGGTATCGAATCAGGAAATTCCTTCCATGGCTCGCGTCCACCGAATACATTTAAGGTGAGGTATACTTTGAAATGTTGAGCTGTGAAATACTCAATTATTTTTCTATCAGGTGGGACAAAAACCGCATTCACCCCATCATTTTTCAAATTTGCCGCCCTGCCACCGCTCTCAATTCCAGGGGGCATTGAAACACCGTACATACCTACCACTGGATCTTTTGCTAAAGCCAATGCAGGCAACAGGAAAAGCAGAACAGAGAGCAACCTTATAAGCATACTTTTATCCCCCGTAAAAATACGTTCACACCAAATACACCAAGGCCGATGTCTTGAAAATCACATCCACCCTATCTATCACATAAAACCATGACTTCTGTCAAACTGAGATTTCTTACAATCGCACTCGTTGTTTTCTGCTCATTGCAGGCAGCTCGAAGAACTGACGCGGCCGAGATACTTATCACTACCACAACAGGTGACAATCCCAAAGTGACCCAAACTCTTCGCAAGATAGTGCAATGAACACTCCATCACTTGAGTTAATTCGCATTTTACACGCGACTGCTCGCCTTGGCACAATAGAAAAAAATGCAGACCATTCCAATAAAACAACTCAGATTACATTCTTCAAAATTCCTCATTTCCTGTCCTCAGATCCAGTTATTGCAATTTCTTTCTTCATTGTCAAAAGATCACCAATTAAATATTTCCATTGTATTTCAGATACCTTCCCGCCAGATGTGCCACCTCCCAGACAACTTCCTTGCTAAAGTGCTAAAGAAAAATTGTTTATTTTCTATCTTTTTTGTCATACACTGCATTTTAAGTGTATAAACTAGTGAGGATTTAAACGAACAATTTATGATTCAATCAAGAGTGAGAAAAATATTACTTTCGGCATTGGGCAGCATGTTCTTGTTATCGACATTTACAAATGCAGCAGAAAAAGTCATTTCCGTTGTATCTGCAACAGACCTCAATACAATAAATGTTGTTGAAGGAGATATTTTTACTGTTCAAATCAAGGTTGACAATGCATCGGTTATTGCCGGAGCGGCTTTTACAGTCACCTATGATACAACAAACTTGTCCTCAAATGAGGTAACGAGTACATACTTTGGAACTTTTGATGCCCAGGTTATTGACACTCCTGAAGAAGATGGAACCGTAGGATATATTACTGTAGATTCTGTTAAGTATTACAGCCCGCAAGTTGTAAACCCGATTTCCACAGGAAGCATGCTTGCAGCAGTACGAATTGATAATGGATCGGGAGAAGATGCACTTCTTTTTACGCTCACCTTTCAGGCAACAGGAAGCTCTGGAGTCTATCCTATTTCTGTAACCCAATCTGTCATTACGAATACAAGTGCCGGGTATACTGCCGATCCAGACGATGTTGATAATAATATACCATTTTTTGTCGGCATTGATGGAGATACGTACCCAACTCACACCGTCAATACAATTAATGATTGCGTGGTAACTGTTAGCGCCGAGTTTATCGATGATGACGGCGACTTAATTGATGATAACTGGGAGATCGCTTACCTCCCTTTCGGAGTTGCAGCTAACGCAGAAGATATCCTCGATTATTTCACTGCAACTGGAGACTATGATAAAGATGGTTACAGTGACTATCAGGAATATTTGAACCGGAATGAAAGAGATCCTCAGGAATATATGTATAACCCAACAATCATTAATGCTCCAAATGGTACCAACTATAAAGCTATTCCATCTATATTACCTGCCATAAGTGTTCTGCTTTTTTGAGAATAATTGACCAATATGACAAGACCACCCTATAAATAGAAATATTATGAAAACTCTAAATTTACAAAACCATCCCCCTGGACAGTTCTCCTCTTTTTTTATCTGTCTTTTTTGCGTTTTATTATTTACTTTAGCTTTGCCTTCAAAATCCTATTGTAAAGATAACGCAAATGAAAACCTGATAATTTCACTAGAGCTAGACCAAGCATCTATGAAGAATATCGTAGAGATTATATCAAAACAAACAGGTTACACTGTTGAACTTGATGAAAGCCTTGATAACATTTTAGTTTCTGGTCATTACAACTCAATCAAATTAGAAACATTCTTACAACGGGCACTAAAGGGGAGTAATTCATTCTTTGTTATTTCTGCAGACAATAAGACTATAATAGTTAAAACAGCCACCTCCCAAAATAATACTCCAATTCGTACACCCCCCAAAAGGAAGAAAGCGAAAAGCCAAGAAGAGAGGCAAGATAATATAATAAGTCAACCTCTAATTAATAAAACTAGTCCAAACATTGCAGTAACAAGGAAAAACCCTCTTAGCACTAATAATGGAATACATGAATTAAATAACAATTTTTCAACTACTCGAAGTGGGAACCAAAAGCATTTAATCGATCCTCAAACAGATAAAAGCTGGGAAGATATTGAAAAACAATTACAACAATAACAAGGAGATCACGATGAAACTTGGTAGATTTTTAACTACAGCGACACTATTTTGCTTTGTTACCATATTTTATACGACCGCTTTAGCAGATTGCAATACCACACAATGCTATGGACTAATCGAAAGATTGTATGTTAATGAAGCTGGCACGCTATACATAGCCACCGATGGTGATGAAACTGCGTTAAATTGTACTTCACCAGCAGATGTGTATATAGTTATGCTGCCTAACGACACCAGTTTCAATAGAAAATATGCAATGTTATTGACTGCTATGACAATGGAGAAGAAGGTGGGCCTAAGGATCAATGAGGGTAGTGTAAACTGTTCATTAAATTATGCTTACGTTGATCGAGTGGATCAATAATCAACATGGTTAAACATCCATCATTACTTTTAGCAGTTAATGATGGATGTCCTCATTGTGAAAGATTCTTAGAAAAGTCAAACCAATTATCTTAACATCCATCAACATGGACTTATGTTGAAGATAATAAACATCGTATTCAACTTTCTTAGCTACTGGCAATGAATCTCTGCCGTTAATTTGAGCCAATCCTGTAAGACCAGGCGGCATGACATGAACCCCTTTTTCTGTCCTAAGAGAAATTAAATCGTCTTGATTATATAAAGCTGGACGAGGTCCAACAAAGCTCATTTGTCCCCTTAGAATGCTAATTAATTGTGGTATTTCGTCAATACTTGTTTTGCGAAGTACTCTCCCTAGAGGTGTCACAAATAGACTTGAATCTTTCAAAAGATGTGTCGCCACAACAGGAGTATTAACTACCATAGTTCGATACTTTGGCATATGGAATATTACATTATTACGGCCAACACGATGTGACCAGTATATAACTGGCCCTTTAGATGTTATTTTAATAAGTATTGATATAACAAGCATAGGGATACTCAAGAGAAAAAGAACAATCAAAGCGATTATAATATCAAAATATCTTTTCATTTCTCGGAATGCTTGGTAGACCAATTTGCAATTATTCTCAAACCATCATCCATTGTTTCAACCGGTGTCCAACCTAGCAAATCATGAGCTTTTGAGGCATCTACTTGTAAAGAATCGCTTAGCTTATTTACAACACCAGCCTTACCAATTAATACCCCTAATAAATTAAGCAACCAGCGGGGCGAAAAGAATAGCGTTACAGGTTTCCCTATTGCAAGTCCTAAACGATGCACTAGCATAGGGGTCGACACATCCTCACCATCCCCAATCACAAACGTTTCATTGGATGCTGCAGAATGTTGAATACAGATTATAATAAAATTTACCAGATTACCGAGAGAAATAAAACTACGTTTATTCTTGATACCAGACAAAGGAAGTGGAACACCTTTTTTAATTACTGATAGCAATTTTTTAAAATTCCCTGGAGCATTTGGGCCATAAACTAAGGGGGGTCTTATAATAACTATTTCAATGTCAGAATGTTTTGCAAGATCTCTTAAACCTTGTTCTGCTTCATTTTTTGAAATAGTATAAGGCGTATTTGGATTTACTTTGTCTTTTTCAGTAAATGGTTCGCTACTCCAATCACCATTTACTCCGATTGAACTTACATAAATTAACCTTTTTACCTTAGCCTTAATTGCTTGCCTGGCCAAATTAAGAGTTCCAAAGGTATTAACTTCTCGGTATTCCTTAAGGTCTTTATCATATTTTTTTCGCACATGTGCAAGACCTGCAAGATGGATAACAACATCAACTCCTGACAAAACATTCTTCCACTTTGTATTGGACTTAATATCAATAACTGCGACGCTTCTCCCCCCTTCCACCTCTCCAGTTATTGGCGACCTTACGACATATACACATTGATATTTAAAAACTTCTAGTTGAGAGCATAGTGCTTTCCCAATAAAACCATTTGCTCCTGTCACTAGCACTTTTTGCATTATTTTTGACTTCCTACTATAGTTAGTAATATTCCAGACAAAACAAAATATATTCTATCAACGCCCTTACGACGACATTTCGACGCATTCATCGCAAGGTACATTCCACGTAACCTAGATTTTTTGCTAAAATCACAAACAAATTGAGAATTTTCAAGCCCACAAAGCCTCACCAAAAGAAGTGTTTGTTCTATTGCTCTCCCACTTAACACAAAATGCATACGATGGAGCAAAGCTACCAAACCCTTGTTAACACCAACCGAATTATCTACATGTTGACGATAAAGCATAGATGGATTTTTATCGATAACCCATTTGTATCCGCGAGATCGAGCAAAAGCATAAATTAACCAATCATGCAGCCAAACCGAAGACATCTCATCGTAGCGATAACGTACAAATCCTTGAAAATCCACTGCAAGTTTTTTATTTATTATGTATGTGCATCCTGGACCTGCTGATTCGAATAAAAAGTCCCAGTCAACTTGAGGCTGTGCTTTGTCCACCAAAACTTTACGCCCATCCGGCCAACAAGCAATTACATTGCTTGAATATGCATCGGCTTTCTGTTGCCTAAGTATCTCGGTACCTTGAAATAATTTATCTGAATTCCACATATCGTCTTGATCAGCAAAACTTACATAGTCAAAATAAGAAAAATCAACTTCACTAATTAAACGTAGAAAATTGGCGGCAGCAGAACCAAAACATTGCCCATGCGACAAAAGCATTATTCTACTCTCGCGTTCAGCTAAATAATCAAACCAACTCTCTGTACCATCTGATGATTTATCTACGCTGACAAATATAGTAACATCAACATCCTTTTGTTGAAGAATTGTACTAACCTGTTCTGGCAACCAACGCTTTCCATTAAAAGCCGCCAATAGCACAGCCACTTTAATTGTCGCCATTCTAGATATTTCCTATTCACAAATCTAAATTACTAATTAAACACCGAATTATTTCTTACTTTTAGGTACATATGTTTTAGCAGGGTTCCCAATCACAGTGACCCCAGATTCAACATTTCGGAGGACATTTGCCCCGATCCCAACAAATGCATGATCTCCGATTTTTAATTTTTGAATAATTGAGACGCTGGGCCCAATCCAAGCGAATTCACCTATTTCAACGCCCCCACTAATCTCCGCAAAAGCTATTAAAATGGCACCTTTTTTTATTAAACAATTATGGGCAACATGAACATGGTCATCAATTTTCACATAATCCTGAACGACAGTATCCTCAAGGGTTCCTTTACAAACTGTACTTAAGCTACCAATTTCGACAAAATTACCAATATAGACACTGCCCAAATGAACAAGTCGGATCGGTAGGCCATCCATATCACGCTCAAACCCAAAGCCATCTTCACCTATGATTGAGCCGGACTTGATAATACAATTACTACCTATCCGCACACCATCATTGATTACTACACAATGACCAATGACTGAACCAGCATCAATCGTTACTCCTTGTCCAATGTACGCACTAGGACTAATGGTCGCTGTAGGGTGTATACATTGAGTTTCTACCCCTCTGATAAATCCAATATTATTTTCAATCCAAATTAATGCTTTTGCAAATGCTAACCTTGGACTATCGGCAAATAGAACACTACAATTTACTAAAATAGTATCTCTCGGTGCAATGATGACAGCTCCATCGACCTCTAAAGATGTCAGAGATACTTTTGAAAAACAGAGTCCTCCTTTCACAACAGAACTTAACGGATTAACTTGAAAGAAAACATCATCAGGCCCTGAATAATCAAGCCCAATGCCTGCAGCCAGCTCGCTTACACGAACGGCTTTATTTAATTGATTACCCATCTCACAACCTCAAAGGATTCTGCATACTTTTTGCCGATTTGTACGCCACGAGTTATAGCTAGACTTTCAATAAATTTTTTGGAAGCATAATCCCTATGCCTTTGCGATTTGTACATCGCTAGTGCCTCTGTCTTTTTATATAGATATTCAGTTTTTAACTCAATGAAACAACTGGTCCTGAAGTCTAAGTTATTCCATGGAACCTCATAACCCAGCATTGACGATCTTTTGAAAGCTCTAAAACCCTCCTGTGCAATCGTCTGATGATCTTGATGCGTATCATTAGTGCTTGGTAAAAATATCAAATCAGGACAGAATTCCTTATTTAATTCAATCATCTTATCCAAAATACTTTGTCTTACTTCTGGAAATCTTCTTACCTCAAAATCGAGAACAATACAATTTTGATCATCAATCCCAAGTTTGGAAGTTGCTTCCCGAACTTCCGTTCGTAGGATATCTTTCGGCAAATGCGGTAATACGGATTGTTCAGCAGCAGAAAAAGCAACGTATATTACATTGTGCCCTTCTGAAATATTTTTAGCAATAGCCCCTCCACATCCGAATTCACCATCATCCGTGTGAGGTGCCAAAACGAGAATAGTCTTTTTCATTTTAATATTTAATATATGATTGATTAATACCTAACATAGATTAGGTCTGAATATCGTTTCTACACCCTAATATCAACGAGGAATTTCATTAACAGCAAATTGAGCTTTTCTTGAAAAGATATAATAAACAAAAAAGAATAAAAGAAACCCATTTCCAAAAAGTAAACCCAACAAACCACCTGTAAAAAGACCTAGAGTTAAAAGTGGAGCGAGACAGCTCACAGCAACATTTGAAGAATAACCAAAAGCAACTAATAGCCACGAAGAAATAACACTAAAAATCAGAACACCGATATAACCAAAATTAATATATGACTCAATAAAATATACAGCATTCGATGATTTTGTTCCTGCATCAATACCTGATCGCCACTGGTAAGAAAACAATATCCGCTCAAACCGAATACGTTCAATGTTAAAAACTGATGCAACTGTTCCATTTGTAGAACCATATAAATACTGATTATTATAATAATCATTAAAAACAACCAAAGAATCGCTAGCAGTGAATATTGGCACCGATACCAATCGCCATAAGAAGAAGTCAAAAGCACTTCCATCCTGCAAATGCTTAGAATATGAAGAGCTGAAGTATACACTCGGATTAACATCACTAGAAATACTTAAATTTTCCAACGTCCCAAACTTAGAGATGATGATATTGAACGATATCAACACAACTGAAAAAATTATAACTGACATAAACTTAACTTTACCAATAAGAGTTTTCCCCTCTTTCCCTAAAAAATAAGCGGCTAATGGTGCAGCCCATTTTAAAAAAAACACTTTTGATAAAAATGATAATGAGAACACAAAAAAGATGTTTAATATTATCCAGCGCACCTTAGAGTTGATATTGAAACTGAGAATTAATATATATGGTAAAAATGTACTAGTTAGAATAGCATTTAAATAAACTAAAGATGACAATACTCCAGATCTATCTTTCAAAAAAGATTCTCGAGCAATCGCCATACTTTCTCTGCTCCCCCCTCTAAGTGCATCAAGCAAAGGAACAGAAGGGGCTGTTGCAACTGTGACTAAAAAGTGTAATAAAAATAAAAACAGAACGCCATATATCATAAGAGAGTTATATACTGGAGTTCTAATATTATTTTTTTTTAGATTAATAAATATTAGACTCACAAGAAACAAGGTAACCGATGAACAGAAACCCAACAGAGCTAATTTCTCAAACTCTTCCCCTTGTGAATAAAATGATACACAATAAGGAATAACTGAGTAAAAAATAAAAATAGAAAATGCAAGAATTATCCACTGATTTTTTGGATATAAAAGAGAAGAAATCACTAAATCCTCCGATAAAGAACTCGATAATTATTTAACATCTCGGTGCTCCACAAACAATTGCATTTTCTTGAAATATAACTGTGAAATTCTATCGGTCATCAGGGAGTCAAGTTGTTCTTCCTGAATATCGAGGACATACTTTGAATCATTTATTAAATTTTGAATTACATCTACAATTTTTTCAACATCCGAGCCAACACAAATCCCGGTCCTCGTTTTCACTAACAATTTACCAACTGGATCGTTTGGAGTTGTGTTAATAGCAATAATTTTTGTACCTGAACTTAAATATTCAAACAATTTTCCAGTTAAAATACCTTCAGGAACAACTCCCCTATTGGCACATGAACCGAAAAATAATAATCCTAAAGCTTGCTCTTGAGCCTTCAGTATCTCCTCTCTGGGCACCCTATCAATAAACTCAAAAAAACCAACAATCCCGTCTCTCGTCAATCTTTTCTTATCTATTGCCTCGTGATCACCATAAAAAGCAATAGTTATATCTTTCTCAGAGACTATCAAACCTAAATTAAACATTTCCTTAACTGCGTCGAACAAGGGCTGTAGATCATAAACCCCTTTTGCTATTGTTCCTGTAAATATAATTCGGTTGCTACGTATCTGTTCTTTCCCGACAACTGTCATTTTTCTTAACATAAACTCATCAGGATCAATCCCATTGGAATATAAAAATACTTTTTGCTTATGAATACTCTTCAAATAATCCATAAGTGGCTGACTAACAGTCACAATAGCATCAGCATCATTAAGTATACGTTTTTCAACTTGTAACTCGACAAACTGAGATATCAAAGAACCGGGGTTGACCGGACTCCTTGCCCAAATATCTCGAAAATCAGCAAACCATAGTATATTAGGAAATATTTTTTTTAAATTGTGCGCAACTAGGTGCGGAACAAACGACGGATATGAGCTAACCACTACATCAATGGCTCGATCTTTTAATGCCTGAATGGCTAAATTATAGAAAGATTTTGTTTTTAACACTCTCGGTTCCAGTAATGAACCAAACAGATTTCTTTTTAAAAATCTGTGGGTTTTCAAGACATTCCTATCAACTGAAGAACGAGTATTTGTTTTATCGAGGCAATAAAGAAGAACACCACTTTGATCTATTGTATCAGGTAATTCTATAACCCCCTGCGAACTGACAACACTTATTTGCGCGCCAGACATTCTCCAATATTTGACCCAAGCGAGAAATCTTCTCACCGCAACAGCTTCAGACGGAAAAAAATAATCAGTCAAAATTAAGATATTCATTTTTCTTTGAGTTATGCATTTTTAACAGCTAAATAACGTTGAAAGTATAATTACTCTTTTTCAACGACCAACATTTTCTAAAAATAGCCCAACACTGCCCTTACACAAAGACTTATAAAAAAAGAGCCCATAGCTATTATCACAAATTGTCTTTTATAACATAATAAGTCGTTTGGTTTCATTTCAACCGTTATTACAACCACTAACAAATATATGAAATAAAAAACAAACCCCGAAATTGCATACGCTTCCGAGGCATACTTTGGAGCTGTAAATCCACAGACAAGGACAACTCCACATCTAATAACCAAGCCAACTGATTGTAAAATTAATGCTCTGCGCTGATGATTAGTAATATGTAGTGCCATGGACACTGGCGATACAAGAAACTGCATCACTGCCCATGGAAGGACCCAGAACACTAAATCCTCAGCTCGGCTCCAATCAGATCCAAAAATACGTGTAAAATTGTCAGGGACAACTACACATACGAATACCAACACAGCTGCACATACCCTAGCAAGGATTCCTACGATTTTAGCGGTAAACTCACCTAAATTACCATAACTCCATTCACTGGGAGCTTCAGAAAGATAAACTTGCCCAACAGCAGCTCCAAGTGTCCCTAAGGGCAACTGAATAACCTTTATCGCTAACATCAAATAGCCTAATTCTGCACCAAAAGTAGCAGATGCTATTAAAAGCAATGGCAATTGTACTGCTGTACTATTAAAAAGAGATTCAAAGGTCGAATACTTTGGAAAACGATTATACTCTTTGGCCATCCGCTTCATTTCAGAAAAGCTAATTGATTTTAAAAGCCTTCCATCCAATTTAAATATTTGAAAGGCGAACCTTGCTACACCAAAGATACTATTAGCAATCATTCCAAAAATGAGACCACTTTCAATTTTCCCCGCCCACCCAAGAATTAGTTGGGTTAATGTTCCCACTATCGTTCTTTCTATCCCCGTGCGTGCAATGATAGGAAAATATTTTTGTCTAGTTGCCCAACTCTGTAGTGTATTGAAGATACCGGCCGAAAAGATACTCAGCGGTAGCAACCATAAATATGGCAATATCCGAATTTGATTTAGAGCATTTGCTAGATATTCACCAAGCAAGAATATCAAAAGACTAATCAATATAACGACGGATATAAGGCTAAATATAGCTAGAAAAGCTATATTTATCGCGTCAGTTTCTTTTTCTGGAATTGGAATGGCAATATCAAATCTCAAACACGAGACCAGAGAAACAAGCCCAAGTAAAGCTGTATACACAGCAAAAAGACTAAAATCTTCCGGTAAATAGATTCGGGTCAAAAAGGGTAAAGCTACAAGCATAACCACTTGCCCGATTAGTGATCCACCAGCTAGCACACTTACTGATTGCACAAAGCCTTTTCCAAATAAAGCAACAACTTTCCGCAATTTCTGCACTAGCAGCACCACTTTTGCCGTGATTTTAATAGCCTTCCTTTATTCATCGCCAACTATTTTGACCAAGCTTTTACTAAGCAAATAAATATCACCAGTATGTGGACAAACAAACCGTCCATCTCCGATTATAGGCAAATCAAGGCGCACTCCAAATCGACTCATCCAACCAATTTGTCGTGCCGGATTACCAACCATTAATGCAAAAGGCTTCACATCTCTAGTAATAACAGCTCCTGCACCAACAAAAGCGTGTGCACCAAGAGTAACACCACAAATTATTGTACAATTAGCCCCTAGCGTAACCCCTCTATCAACATGGGTTTTACGGTATTCATCTTTTCTTGATATTGCAGAACGCGGGTTATAAACGTTGGTGAACACCATGCTCGGTCCACAAAACACATCATCTTCCAGCACAACATTGTCGTAGATTGATACGTTATTTTGAATTTTTACATTATTTCCAATGGTCACTTTATTGCCTATAAAAACATTTTGTCCAAGGGAACAACTGTCACCGATCACAGCCCCGGAAGAAATATGAACCCAATGCCAGACTCTTGTATTATTGCCAATCGTAGCACCTGCATCGACGATTGCAGTTTCATGAATCGTTTTACTCATGTTAGTATTCAAGTGGAAGAGAAACTGTTTTATTATCCCTAGCTGATAGGTAAGTAGCAATAAGTACTTCCAGCGATTTCAGTCCTTCTCGGCCATCAGTTTCTGGTTGAGCTTCACCCCGCAATACGTTAATGACATTTTCAAAATAGAGTGGATGGCCAAATCCATAAACTGATGTTGTTTGATAACTCGCGTTTGTTACATCCTTATCATATTCTTTAGGCTCTTCAAATTCCCAGTGCTGGATATCATTTACAGCAACACCACCAACCTTGACGGTACCTTTTTCACCAATTATGGTGATAGATCCTTCTAAATTCTTTGGGTATGTAAGCATAGTAACATTCATAGATCCCATAGCTCCATTTCTCCACCGGATATTCATCACACCAGTGTCCTCAACTTCTATATCTCGACGAAGGGTGCCTGTCATCGCCTGGATATCTGCTACCGGTCCAATCAACCATTCAAGTAAATCGACATAGTGGCTGGCCTGGTTCATGAAAGCACCACCATCCAGCTCCCATGTACCCCGCCATGCAGCACTATCGTAATATTCCTGAGGCCGGGTCCAGAAAACGTTGAGATTTACCATATATATGCGACCAAAGCGTTTTTCTGACACCGCTCTTTTTAACAGTTGAAGAGTCGCATTGCGTCTATTTTGCTTTATGACGAATAATCGTACTCCTGCTACATCACACGCATGCACCATATCAACGCCATCCTTCCACCTTGTAGCCATTGGCTTTTCTGTCATAACATTGACATCATAATGGGCAGCCATAGCTGTTTGCATAGGGTGAATACCGCTGGGCGTACAAATTGAGATCAGATCAATATCAACTTCTTTCAGCATATCTTCTAGATGTTTAAATCCTGGAACGTCATACCGTTCAGCCATTGTTTTTAGCACCTCGGAATCACTATCGCAAAGTCCAACAAGCTCTAAATTCTCGATATGTTTCTCTATGGCAGCAAAATGATTTTTGGCTATCCGTCCACAACCAACGATTGCAATTCGTATTTTTCTTCCAACTATATTTTTATACATTTCAACCCTTTTTCAAATTGTTTCCAATGAACGGCACGTGGCTCACTCCACGGCAGTTTCAACATCTCGATTTTTCCAATTTTTAGCAACGGATCGAGAATTTCCATCCGGCTGATATTCGGGAATAATGTCCTGCAAAGCTTCTTTAATAATTTGACCACTGTATAATCGTGCGCCATTTCTGAGTTTTTCTAAATGTTCATGCAAACATGCGCATGTAATTAGATTATTTCCACGCAATACCATAATTTTATCATGGCTGGTATTAACAATTCCCTCACCTACAGTAATCAGTTCTTCGTAGAGTTTTTCCCCCTCTCTAAGACCTGTATAAATGACTTCAATTTCACTTTCAGGTTCTTTACCAGCAAGCCTAATGAGTTCTCTAGCCATCAAATCTATTTTTACAGGTTTACCCATTTTTAAGATGAAAATTTCTCTTCCTTGCCCCATTGATCCCGCCTGAAGAATAAGCTGTGCCGCTTCATCAATAGACATAAAATATCGAGTCATCTCAGGGTGGGTAACAGTTACAGGCCCACCCTTCTCTATCTGTCGCTTAAATAACGGAATCACTGAACCGGAAGAACCAATTACATTTCCAAAGCGTACAGCCATAAACATGGTATTGTGAACAGGAAAATCGTTCTTAAACATTGTAGAAAATTCTTCTGGCGGAAGCACTCTTTGCCATGCAGGACTCAACGATTTATCCCAAGTCCGTGAATCATAAGTCTGAACAAGCAACTCAGTAAGACGTTTTGAAGCACCCATCACATTAGTAGGACGAACCGCTTTATCAGTCGAGACCAGAACAAATCGTTGAACCTGATATATAATTGATGCTTCTATCAGTAATTGTGTACCAAAAACATTATTTTCCACTGCTTGCCACGGATTTCGCTCCACTAATGGCACATGTTTATAGGCAGCCGCATGGAATACTACTGAGGGCCGGTATTGCTTAAAAAGCATGTCCAGCAGGCTTATATCCTGTACTTTACCAAGGAAAGTAACCGTATTATTGATTCCATAATCATGTAGCAGTTCCATCTCTATGTTATAGAGATTTTCTTCGCTGCTATCAAAAAGAATAAGTCGGCCTGGAGAAAAACGTAAAATCTGACGACATAATTCAGAGCCAATGGACCCTCCGGCTCCGGTGATCAGGACTGTTTTACCAGTGAGATAATCACCAATTTTTTCCTGTTCGAGATCAACTTCTTCTCTTCCTAAAAGATCGTTATATGAAATATCTCGTATCGATTTAACAGAAATATTTCCATTCAGTATTTCGCCATATCCGGGAATGACTTTAAAAGGAATTTTTACTGCCTGGCATAGTTTGACAAGCCGTTTCATTTCTTTTCCATCGACTAAAGCTATAGAAATAAGGATTTCTTCAGCTCTAGAGAACAGCACGTGTTCTTTCAAGTCCTCAATTAAACCAATAACTGGTATACCATGAATTTTCAAACCAGTTTTTTGAGGATCATCATCCAATAAGGCAATGGGAGTGTAAGGAAGGTTTTGATTGGTCATTAACTCGCGAAGTATTTTTTCCGCGGCATCTCCGGCACCAATGAGAAGCAATCTTTTTTTAATATGCTGATGTCTCTCGGACTTGAACCGGTTTGAAATATTTGATGAATTGAAAAAGAAACGGATACTGATTCGATGGCCACAAATCAGCAAAAAGGTGAAAATAGTATCGAGGATAAAAACTGACCGGGATAAGCCAGAAAAACGATTGATAAATAGAAAAATCGCCACCAGCACGACGGAAGAAATAAGCGTAGCCTTTAGAATATTCAACAAATCTTCTGTACTGGTGTATCGCCACATCCCTCTGTAAAGACCCCCAAAATAAAATATTGGGATTTTCACAAAAATCATAATCGGCAAAATCCCTAGAAACTGAGAAAACTGCTCAATTGCTACAATATTGCCCTCAAAACGAAGAGAATAAGCACAATAAAGAGATAGAATAAGAAGAACAATATCTACCGCTATAATTATCCAAAATTTAGGATTACTGCTTATGCTTTTTGCGATCGCAAGTTGTAGTAGTAGTGTGGTGCGTAATCCTAGTAGCATATTTTTTTAACCAATAAAATCTTTCTTTCACGACAGTATCAATTGAAAGAGGTCACACCTCATATGAGGCTAGCATAGATACGTCAGCGATCAAATTCATATTCCATACTTTTAATCCTAAACTCACCATTATTATCTAGTAATATAAAGTGTATTGCTCCAGAACCATGTATTTCCCTCTTGTCAGTATACAATAGGCCCACTTTAAACCGACCATCTATCGAAACCCCACTATCAACCTCTGTCCATGCCAATACGGTTAAATCCATTTTAAGATTCGATGTCGTTGCAAATAGGTCCATGTAGGTGGGAAGCATTGTGGTAAAAAATTTCCCGTTCTCAACAGCATCGACCTCAAAAAATCTGGAGAAAAGAATGAGGTTGCGTTGTTCATAGGCACGTATGTAATTATTTAAAAATGTATCAATTTTCTCTTGAAGATCGACTTCCTCTGGAGGCTCGTCGCTATTGCTTCTAACGACCATTTGAGGCGCACTAACAGAGGCTTCTTTCTCCTTTGCCGCCTCCACAATTATCAATTGATTGTCATTATCCGTTTTGACTTGAGGATCCACAGTCGATGTAATCGTTTGCATTTTAGGGTCTGTACTTTTCCTGGTCTTTTGAGTTGTGATAACACCTTGGTCAACAGGCGGATCTTCTTTTTGAGTCAGTCCATCGCCACTGCTCTTTGAATCAACAGCCTCAACTTTCAGCGAAGTATTCTTGATTTCTTTTTCGTCAATACGCTTTGAAGACTGTTTCTTTTTCAGCACATTATGACTCTTTTTTTCTGCAACCCTTGCGAGCAGCACTATCTCTTTTTTCAAAAACTGATCGGGGCGTCCTCCTTTCTTTGTAATTGCAGAAAGAGTGTTCGAAAGGTCACTGAGTTCAGAATCGACCACCAGATCATTTGTTTTATTTACCAACGTATCATTCGTTTCTGATTCTATTTTTTTATCGCTAGGGGAGGCAATACCTTTACTCGCTCCCAGTTGATTCTCTATAATTTCAGCTTTTACTGTGTTGGGCTGGAGAGTTATCTTCTTCTCACTCCCTGTATCGAAATCATTAGCATGCTTTGTTGAGGGTGGGACAAACGCCCCACTACTTTCTTGCAATCCGGCAAGCATAGCCTTTTTTTTATAAATATTGGAAGCAACCGTTGTAAAAATGAGTAATAGAATCACAAGTAAGAAGGCCCATAGAAACACTTTTTTCTGTCGTCCTACTTGAGGTGTTTTCTGTTGTTTGGGCCCCCACTTACTTGCTGGAGATTGTGCAACATGAAGATTAGGACCATCACCTCGACCTGTCAGAGCATGATAGGCCCGGGTGATTTGCATAAATCTTTCAGATGCATCAGGATCATCTCCAGTCGCCGTATCTGGGTGATAGCGTAGGCTAAGTTTACGGTACTGCTTTTTTATTTCTTCCTGGCCCGCACCAACCTCCAAACCGAGAATCAAAAAGTAATCGGTTATGTTCTCTGTAGGATTAAACAAGGCTACAATTTGAGATAGCTGCTGGGAAAAAGAATCTCTGGTCATAGAGTGTTTTTCACATTCAGCTCTCACCCATTCCACGCTTATTCTGTCCTTTCGCTCCAGGTCTTTTAGCAATTCCTGACATGCTAAAAGCAAACCGTTTTTACTTGCAACAAATGAAATCGCCGCTTCCGTTCCTGGGGACGCAGCAAATGTTTTCATGAGCTTCTGGATCAGAAGCTTTTGCTTAGAGTTCATTCTGGTCGCTCATCAAACACAGTGAAAATATCACCGGTTTGTAACATTTCAAAATTCCTCAACCACATCTGACCCTTCAATTTATTGTCTATCTGATTACTCTCCCTCCTACGCAATCTTACCACTACGGCGTCGCATTCTTCAGACACACCAAAAACAACCTCAAACCGTGCCCAATCCTGATCAGCCTCAACCATTTCCGACTTTGCATAGGGGGTTTTGCATTTATACCCATATATCTCAATAAATGGTCTTTGATCTGTGGAAAGACGCTTTGACTTAATTTCACCTGTAATTGCATAATGTTGACCGCCATCGACAGGCACAATCTGATACAGATGGCGGAAATTCACATTATCCCATCCTTTGAAATTGTAATGAAGTATTCCAGGGAATTCTCTATCATCCTTACGCTCATGGCGTAATGTAAAAGCCTTGTTTTTTGATTGCCTCCAGCCAAATGCATGTTGCAAAAATTTACGCTGAAAATCTCCATTAAATAGTACAGACTCTATATTAAAATGAGTTCTCCAAATAGCGCTTGCCGCTACAAGCTCACCACTGTTGATAAGCATATCTATGAACGATAGCATTTTTTTCTCGCTCAAAAATATGCCATCCTTTTGGCTGACTCGCCAAAAGAAAAGACCTTTATGCGGGAGCCTTTTTCTAATTGTGTAATCCAAGAAGTGTTCAAGATTAGAACGACCAACATTGTCCAGTAGTTCATCAGGGTCCTCCCATAGCGTAAAAGCAAGCTGCAAAGCATCTGCTCGCGGTTTTCCGGGAATCTCACTTATTATGTAACTCAATTCTTTTGACAACACATCGGTTCTGCCAACCTGGTAGTCCACCAGTGTTTTATCCCAACGCCAACGTTTTATTTCTGAGGTTAATTGATCGGCATATTCCAACACTTGAAATGCTTGTTTTTTCTTCCCCTGATCATTATATAACTCAGCCAGACTCAACCATGCCGGTATTGAATAAGGGGCACTGATCAGGGCCTGCCGTAATAATGCAGTAGCAGAGTCGACATCCGCTTCAAAGACATACTTTTTCTTAGCTATCTTGGTTAGAAGCCCAGCATCATGCACTTGATCAATCTTGATTTTTTCTATCCGACCGCCATAAACTTGCTGTTCTTGAATGGCGTATCTCATCTGCAGCCCACCACAAATAAGAAGCAATGCAAAACAACAGATTCTAAAAATCTTATTATATAGAAAAGACCAGTGCATAATTGTGATTAGCTTTCAGAATCCTGACCATACTGATAATTATACGAATAATACTTATAGCCACTATATGAGCTATACCCGCTCTTTTGTCCGGCCTTATTAATAATAGCTCCAAGTATCCGCCCACCAACATTCGTTACAGCCCGCTTGAAATGCTTCACCCCTTCACGTGGCGTATCGCCTTCAACTGCAACCAAAATTACGCCATCAACCATATTTGACAAAACGAGTATTTCAGCAAAGCCCTGATACGGAGGGCCGTCAAGAATAACCCGATCATAGTTTCTTGAAACAAGCTGTAGGAGCTGCCGCATGCGCTTTGAGGAGAGAAGTTCCGCAGGGTTGGGAGGTAGAGGACCACTACTGATAAAATCTAGCCCTGGATACTCTGTTGAACCTATAACCTCAGATAACTTGCTCATACCGCTTAAAACGGAAGAAAGCCCCTTACCCCGAATACCATCTTTAAACACATTGTGAAGACTTGGTTTTCGTAAATCAACATCAATAAGCAGACATCGTTCATCCTCTGCAAGATATGACAAACAGGCATTACTGGACAATGAACTTTTACCGGCACCGGGAAGAATGCTCGTCACAAGGATTGTCTTTGGTGGAGCATCCGCAACAGAAAGCCTGACAGAGGTCATCGTAGTACGAAAGGCCTCTGCAACAGGAGATCTGGGGTCATTAAAAAACTTCAATGCCATAAGGCTCCGGTTGTCTATTGACTCTTTATCAAAGGGAATGAGACCAAGCACAGGGATACCGAAACGATCGGTCATTTCATCCGGATTTTTTATTGTGTTATCAAAATATTCAAGAAGAAAAGCGGCTCCAACACCAGTTATCAAACCTAAAGTAAAACCGAGAGCAAGATTCAGTGGTACCCTTGGCTTAAATGGGAATAATGGAGGACGCGCAGCATCGATTATCTCGATATTTGTAACAGAAGCCCCAACGGTCGCCTCAATTTCTTTAGATCGCTGCAGAAGACTCTGATAGATGGATTTATTACTCTCAACACCTCGCCTATAAATTTTGTACTGAGTCGCTTTCTCTTCCAAATTCATGGCGCGTTGTTTCTGCTCTTCCGCCTTCTGCAACAAGTAATCTTCCGTTTTAACTGCTGTATCATAGTCATTTTTTATGGAATCAATAATTGCACGCTTTTCTGCATCAATACTCGCGTCAATATCATCCATCTGAGCCTTGAGTTGTACCATTTTCGGATACATGGGCTTAAAGGTTGCGCTCAGTTGCTTATACTCTGCGAGTAATGAGGCGTGTTTATTCTTAAGGTTTTGAACCAACTCGTTATCAATCATCCGAAAATGATTGCTAAAATCTCCATTCAAACTCTGTTGATACCTGGCCTCCTGCAATACCCGGTGGGAACGCGCTTTTGCCAAAGCATCATTGAGTTCTTCAAGTTGCCTCATAACGAGGTTTGATTTTGGGTCAAGTGACACAATGCCAATCTTTCGCGCAAATGCCTGCAATTCTATTTCAGATTTTTCTAACTTAATCTGGGCCCCCTCAATCTGTTTCGCCAGGAACCTACTCGCATCATGGGAAGCCTTGAGCTTACTATCCATATGCATATTGATAAATTCATCCGCAGAGGTGTTGGTGACTTCTGCTGCCAAGGCCGGAGACGTTGAACTAAATGACACTTCAATAAGCTCGCTATTACGTATAGGACTAACCTGAAATAATTCATGAAATTGCAACAATGACTGATCAACTGCAATCAGATTTTGATTTTCTTCATTTAAAAGATTTAATGTATCCTGATTTTCATCAGGCCTGACAAATGACATCAAGGTATCAACAAACCCAGACGCCTGAGCCTCACCAGAGCCTGAATTCGCCTTACTGTTAAAATGCTTATTATTCATCAAATCCATCCGCTCAATCACCCTTGAGGCAAGTTGCTCACTTTGGAGCAATCGCACCTGGGTTTGTTGGAACTCCATCGTCTTCACAGCAGTAGATTCAATACCTTCAAACTGAGTCAGCCTATCTGATTGAGCGGAAACCCGGACTATAGCCTTTGCTTTAAACTGGGGAGTCACAGTAAAGGTATACAAAGCAACAGCAGAGAAACAACAAAGTAGACATATCAAAACTACCGCTTTTCGGCGTATGAGAGTATCCAGCAGATCTCTTAAATCAATTTCGTCCTTAAACTCAGGAGCCAGTTCTCGAACCTCAGTACTCGGCAAATACTGTTGTCTCTGGTCCTGAACGACGAGTTTATTATCCATATCTGGATATATGTCTTTATTTTGATTCATAATTCCAATCTATATTTTAAATTTTTTCTCGGACTATGTGACTTTATAATTACACTACTTACTGAAAATCCTATCTATATTTTGCAAACAGGTGGTGCACACGTTAGCGACCACGGAGCAGGAGGCGAGAGCACGCCACTCCTGCTCAGTTATAGGTGCTCTTTTATCATGATTGTGTGCATCTGATGCAATAAAATGAAAAAGCTGTTTATTGGCAAGAGATTCTGCCATCACTTTACTTTTCTTTCCAAAACAACCAAGTAAACTTCCAGCATTAATTTGAAGTAGTGTTCCCTGCACCACTAATCTTTCAAGTAGTTCAGTGTGATCCTGAAACCGCCCAATCCTCTCCGGGTGAGCAAGGATAATCTTTATCCCTTGTGACAACAGAAGACCGACCGTTGCAATCAAATTGTCTTGCTCCCCATGAAAAGAAGGTTCAATCAGATAGTATCCGCTGTTACCAAGGGACAAGAGATCTCCTGCCAAAATTCGATCTGCCATTTTACCATGGTACGCTATTTCCATCCCTGCCTCAATTTTCAGTACAATACCTTCTTTATCGAGATGTTCTTGAAGATTTTGTACCGAATACAGTACTTTCTCTTTTGTCGGGGCCCAGGCTGTGCCAGGTAAAAAATGGGGAGTTGCTATGACTCTCTTAACCCCCGAAATCTCATAACAGCGTGCAAGTGCAAGGCTTTCCTGAAGGTTTTTGGGGCCATCATCCAGACCATGCAATATGTGAGTGTGGATATCTATAAAGTTTTTAATTTCAGTCATTATAATGAATCAATGGCTCGGCCGTGAAAGAGTATCAGTTGGGGCACTACCTTTACATTGTGGTCCAGGTCCTTCATCTAAGCAATGCACGGTAATTGCAAGCAAGGTTATAGCGTACACAAGATTTGCAGGTAATCGCCAACCGAAATCCACAACACCATGGGTCAAGAAACCGAACAAACCACAGAAGGCAGCAATGCCGAGGAGAAAACGATTCATTTCAACCTGTCTTCGGTTAACATTTTTCACTATACTGTAGAAGATCTTCCCCATCCCTGAAACCATCCAGATAAAAAGCATAGCAGCTACAGGAATACCAAGTTCAATTACCAACTCCAGATACTCATTATGTACCCTGTCGAAATGTATATTGGCTGCAAAACCTTTAAGATAAACAGGCGATAGCAGCGTATATGCACCCATGCCAATCCCTGTAAGCCAATGATCCATGAGCATAGGCAATGAGGATAGATAAATATCGAATCGAACCGCGCCCGAGCCCCCCATGGAATTAAACCTTGAAATAATAGTATCCAAGCCCAGTATCGCACCATAGCTACATACGAAGACGATAAAAGCCAATAAACTGACAAGCTTCTTTGTTTTAGAAAAAGGCAGCAGAAAAGTGAAACTAATGGCAACCAGGGCCATTGCCAATATCCCTCCTCGAGAAAGGGAAAACAATACCGCCAGACACATCATAATAGCTGCAAACACATATAAGATCGCCCGAACCTTAGTGTCAGCGAGTTCAGCCATGGTTGTCGGTAATTTGTTCTCCGTTTTTTTATGATTCGTCTTTTTCTTCTTTTTGAGAAAAAAACACAGGCCACTTGCCAAAGCCAGTGGCCATATCATATTGACCAAAGAGGCGTATTGATTTTTATAAATGATGGTTCCATGTGCAGCTCGTCCCTTGAGCGATAACCAGAGGATACCTACCTGAGGGCTGACAAACTGGATAAGCCCATAAAGTGCCTCAAATGCCCCTATTGCGACAAGCACCATGACAATAATATTAAGAAAGCTCTGATCCTGAGCCAGAAGTTGTTTGAGACTGTGATAGTACAAAAGAAGAGAAAACAGAAAAACTGCCTTATAGACCCCTACTGTCCCCACTTCACTCAAAGTTATACTTTTTTGATCAGTGCCGACAAGCAAGTTTACCATACCCACACGTTCAGCGCGATATGGGGAGAGAATTTCAACAATCTCAAGAGGTAAAGGAATAGACTGTGCAACAACGTATAGTAGTAAGAATAGAGGTAAGAGAGCCCATAAAGAGACATGTTGACTCGAATCCTGTGAAGGGTTCAATAATAACCACCCTCCAAATCCCACAAGCATGACGAAGGTATAGAAACCAATCAGCAAGGGGTGCACAGCTCCAAAAATCATCGGAACAGTAGCAACAATGCCCAACACGAGCCACTGAGCACTTTTTTGAAGATATATCTGGGATCCCGTAGGCATGCTTAAAATCGCCTATCGCCCACGACGTGCTTCTGGGTCGCTAAATGACACTCCTGTCCCCATAAAACCTATTGTCAATCCAGAACCGGCCATTAGTTTACCCGTAGCACTGGATTCAGCAAAGATAATATCCTGGTCCTGTAAAATAAGAGTATCTCCCACACCAGCTTGGAGCTGGCTATAGCTTAGACTGACCACCTTTCTTTCTCTGCCTCTTCCCATATAACGAACCAGCTTAATACTATCATCATCTGCATAACTGGCAAGTCCTCCCGCCAAAGCAATAGCTTCGGAAACAGACATGTTATTGCTGATCGGATATGTGCCAGGTTGTCTTACAGCACCATCGACGAAACACTGACCCGACTCCGGAATATATATGACATCCCCACCAAGAATTGCATGGTTGCTCGCCATATCACCTTTTTTCATTAACTCATCAAGGTCAACCATATAACTCACACGACTACCACTTTTGGAATCATGACGCGTAATATAACCAAAAGACCCCGCTTCTTCAGTCAAGCCATTACCCATTGCAAGAATATCCAAGAGGCGTCTCCTCGAAACGTAGTTAAATGTTCCAGGAGTCTTTACAGCGCCAAGCAGTGTAATCTGCTTGCTGACATGTTCTTTAATATGCACAGAAACGTGCGGATTGTGAAGGTAGTCTTTTGCATACAGATCTTCAATTTTCTGTTCAGCCTCTGCAGCAGAAAGGTTTAGGACATTGACATCACCGAGTAGAGCGACATTAATAATCCCAGTGGAAGAAACCCTCACTTCAGAATTCAAATCCTCCGTTTCAAAGACAATTATGGAGAGTAGGTCACCTGCTCCGAGCAAATAATCTCCAGCTGGATTGTCCTGCTCCGGCATGAGTGGCATTACGAGAATATCATTGTCATGTGACTCTGAAGATAGTTCAACAGCTTCCTTTCTGAAATCGTCAAGAGAAACGGTTTCTTTAAAACGTGGATCACTACCACATCCTGACATGGACATGACAACAAAGAAGAGGAAACTCACACTAAGGAAACGATGCATTACACAACCACCATCAATTCTCATGACATTAAATCTAGAGTACAGAAAAAGGGGTTGCTTCAAAACGGCAACCCCCTAAAGACAGCATATTTAAATACTTTAATTGCTTGGACTAGCAGTCGGAGTTGAAGTCGATGTGGTGGCGGCAGGAGTGTCATCATTACTGGTACTCACAGATGCAGCTACTCCTCCCACAACAACAGCACCAGCTGCTACAGCACCAATGACAACATCAGCAGCACCAGTAGCACCAGCAGCACCAGCAGCTGCAGGAGCTACAGCAAGAACTATTTTATTATTTGCATCAACAGTCTTCATACCTTCAGCTGTTGCAAAAACCATTTTACCTTCAGTAACACTGATTTCAGTACTGCCATCAGCACCAACTGTCACAGATCCTTTTACTACCGAGCTGCTACTTGCATTAAACACAACTTCAGCCACTGTGTAGCTACCCTGTGGAGTATAAAAAGCAATTTTTCTGGCATTGCTGTTTATTATATAGTCAACCTTACCTTCTTTTACATAGAGCTTAAAGGTGTCTTCTAAATTAGTAACAGCAACCTGTGATTTATCTGTGGCAATTATTGAAATACCTTCAGACTTCAGCATACACTTGCCATCACAAACCAGCATCGCACCATCTTCAACGGGGTTTTGGCCTGTCAACTTAGCAGTCAACTGACCATCCTTAAAAACCGAGATATCACCATGTCCAATGCTTCCACCAGCTGCAAAACCAACATTCACAACAGCAAGAGATAGTGCGGCAGTTAATGCAATTGTCTTCAATAAGGTCTTCTTCATTTTATTCCTCTCTATTTTTTAATTTCGAGCTATGCCCAACTACCCGGCCTTTTTCTATTACCTATCTATAATGTTTATATCAGCTTACCGCTAAATTCAAGGGAATTCGCCAATACAACAACTATTTCACCCCTAAATCCGCCACCAAAGCCTAACTCTATCGTGCCGTTCTAATTAATCTTTATAACCATTCCAACCACACACAAAAGTATCTTATTTTTCTGACGGTACTATCTCACTCAATGTTTCATTTACATACGCCTATCTTTCCTAAAAAAATCCCGCTTGTCATTCCATAATGACAGACGGGATTTTTTTACTACATCGAATACGTTTTCTTTGCTCTATTTCTGCGGAGAGTCGAGCGCTCTCATTAATCGTGTAATACTCCTGATAACTGCCTGATAGGCGTCCCAATCTTTTACGGCTGTGACTGTCTGCTTTGCATAGGCCAGTTCTTTTTTGTCCATTTTCATTTTCTCCAGGTAAGAGATTATTTCAACCCGGAAACAAAAAAGCCCCCGGATCAAAAAAAATTGATCTGGGGGCCCTGATTTCACCACAGATATTCACATTGCTCCCTGATCCTCGGAGAGCGAAGCATTAGATCAAGGTAGGTATTCTGACTTCCGAATCATTCTACTCGTCGCACCTTCCCAAACGGAAAACTCCTCGTTCAGTGGTATAGGCGATTTTCGTCCTCGGTCACAGCGGCGGGCCCGTTCTGGATTTTCACCAGATTCCCTTTTAGCGTCGTACTGACACCTTGATTAATTCAAGAGTATACTTTTACCCCAGCTTCGTCAAGCATCTCATCCATAGGAATGTTATGTTTTCTTTAGCCCGAATTTCTCATGACTTTTTGATTTGAAACTCAATTGTTTGTTTTTATAGTTTAAAAATGACGTCCTTAATTAACTGGTTGTTTTCGTTTCAAATCAAAAAGTTCACCCTTCGGGCCAACAGATTTATCCGCAGATGCTTCGTTACCGAGCATTTGCAGGTAGCGAAGACTCCGGTAGATTATTACCGGAGTCTTCGCTTACCTGCTTCATGCCCGGTGTCTCGACCTGCGAAAAACTTTGTTGGTGAGAAATCCGGGTTAGGACTCGGCCTGTGTCCGTCGTATTTCCAGAAGCATCTCTTTACCGTTGTTACTCAAAATATACTCTCCCACGCTTGCACCAAGTGCTTCCGGATCATCAGCCCTACCGGTCTCAGTTTTACGGAGAATTGTTATCCCATCAAGACTTGCAAGTCCTGCTGTAAGGGTCACTTCGGCACCATCTTCACTCAAAGTGGCATAGCCAAAGGCAGGAATACTGCAGCCACCTTCTAACTTTTTCAGGAAAGCGCGTTCAGCAAGTAAGCAGGCCTCGCTCTCCTTGTTGTTCAAACAGTCACGTACCTGCTGTAACTTTACAGGATCAAGAGATGATGCTGCCTCTATGGCAATACACCCCTGCCCAACAGGCGGGGTAAACTCCGCTGCATCAAAATCACAAACAATCATATCCTCATATCCCATGCGCTTTACTCCGGCATAGGCAAGCATTAATGCATCACAATCCCCGTCTTCCATTTTACGAATACGTGTCTGTAAATTTCCTCTCATCTCAACAATCTTCACATGGGGATAATAATTACTGAGAAAAGCACGCCTGCGCACAGATGATGTCCCAATAACGATGGGCTTACTCGCGTCCTTGATATCAACATCCTTATTACTGCTCACCAGCACATCGTTAACCTTTTCCCGCTCAGTAAAAGCTATCAATTCAAACCCTTCTGGCAAGATAGACTGCATATCCTTGGCACTATGGACAGCAATGTCAGTTAGACCAGCAGCCAGTTGCTCTTCGAGTTCAACGGTGAAAACCCCTTTACTTCCTATTTTTGCAATAGACCTGTCAAGCACCTTGTCTCCAATGGTCTCCATGGAGTTTATTTTGGTCTCGAGCCCTACTTCATTTAAAAACCGGGCGACAGTTTCCGCCTGCCACATTGCAAGTTTACTTTTTCTTGTTCCAATAGTTATCATTTTATTCCAGTACATTAGAGCAATGAAACGATCATCAATCAGTGCATTGCGATTATTATTGTATCATAACGGGCCTTGAGAAGTGTCAGAATACCATACTCAGCAGACAGATCAAAACACAACTTTTCCTTCTTTCTTATCGCCAACCGTTGCCTCTGAGAACACAAAAATGTATCATGTTCATATGCGATTACTTCTCTACAACATACGTTACGGGACAGGACACCAGAACGGTTACCATTTACCCCTGCCATTTTCCGGTTTTTTTAAAAATAGCACCGTAAATTTCAATCGGATTTTAAACTTCATAGGCTCAGTAAACCCGGATATTGTGGCCCTGGTCGAGGTGGATACCGGTTCATACCGCACCGGACACTTCTGCCAGGCGCAGACAGTTGCAGACACCTTAGGTTACAACCTTGTTGTGGAGCCAAAATACAAAAACAACTCACTTGCCAGAAAAGTTCCGGTTCTCAAACAGCAAGGCAATGCCATCCTTACCAAGCAATCAGTGGAACATTATCACTTCCACTATTTTGAAGAAGGGATGAAGAAACTGGTGATACAAACCGACCTGAAAGCCGTCGCTGTTTTTATAGTCCACCTCTCCCTTAAATACCGGCATCGCCAGAATCAACTGGAGCAGCTCCACACCCTGACCCAGGAAACAGATAAAGAGGTAATAATTGCCGGGGACTTCAACACATTCTGGGGCAGCAGGGAACTTAATCTTTTTCTTGCCGCAACAGGACTGCAAAATGCCAACCTCGGCAACGCACCGTCCCACCCAAGCCATGCCCCCAGCAGACAGATCGATTTCATCCTCCACAGCTCAGGGATTCGCATAGATAATTTCTACATTCCAGACGTGCGACTCTCGGATCATTCACCACTGGTCTGTGATTTTTCCTGCGTACACACCTGATCCAGAGGCAACACCACCTGAAAACGACTTCCCTCGTTAAGCGTACTGCTTACAGAAACCTCACCGCCGTGGGCCACCACCACTGCCTGCACATAATTTAAACCAAGCCCCAGCCCTTTTTGTGACCTGCTCCTATCACCCCTATACAAACGTTCCCATATTTTATTCTGCTCGGAAGCCGATATCCCCATTCCGTTATCTTCAAAGCTGATCGTGACCATGCCAACACCCGCGGCTACTGAAATCTTCACCCAGCCCCCATCTCGGCCATACTTAATTCCATTATCAAGAAGGTTTGCCCATACCTGGGCAATACGGGTGCTATCAACATGTAGAACAACAGGAGAAAATTCTTCTATTGTCACCTCAACATTTCGTTCTTCTGCAACATATTCATATAACGTTACAATCTGGGAGAGGCTTTCCATGAGATCACATTGTGTGCGTTCAAGCCGCATGGTTCCGGACTCGGCTTCAGCGACACTCATCATAATTTTAAGCATCGCCAGCACCCGCTCAGACTCTTCCAGGCAATCAGACAAAGCATCCTGCAATCGCTCTGTATCTCCATTTGCCTGCAGGCCATATTCCGCCACTGACCTCAGTCTCGTCATAGGGGTACGCAGATCGTGGGCCACATTATCAAGGGATTGCTGCATCTCGGAGACAAGATGGCGATTTTGCTGCAGCAGGCTATTTATCTGCTGGTAGAGATTATCCAGTTCAGGACCACTGCCTTTTTCTGGCAACAGCTCTGTTTTTGAATCTCCAGAAAGCTCAGCGACCTTCTCTCTCGTTGCGATCAGAGGTGAGAGGCTTAGTTTGATAAAATAAAGGGACAGGGGCCACAGCAAAATAGCACTCGTCAAAAAGATAAAAACAGTGGACCTGAGCATCTGATGAAAAAGCAGATAACTTCCACTCCCATCTTTTCCGACCTGCACGAGGGAACCCTTATCAAACCTTTTTGAGACAACAGTGAGCACATCTTGCCCCCCACCATTCCCCTCTTCTAGTTTCAACCAGACCCCTGTTGCCTCCGGAGACAAATCAACCAGAGTTTTAAAATTCAATCCATCTATCTTGTCGCTAACCACCAAAAGCTGTTCTCCCTGAAAGACAATACGGGCAAAAATAACACCGTCAGGAAGTTGATCATGCTGGAGGGGCAGGCGTCCGATAATTCGATTCGCATTGCTGCGAATGTTGAGATATGTGTTAAGAAGTTGATCCGCTTGAATCCGCTCAATGGACTGCAGATGGGAGCGGGCACTCAAGAGATAGGTCAAAGCAAGCAAAAGCCCTCCAGCCCAAAGCAACAAAAAGACAGGAAAGGCCTTTTTTGAACGGGACCAGGAAAGATCGATCCTACTCATCTTTAAGGACATAGCCCACGCCCCGTACGGTATGGATCATTTTGTCTTCAAAATCCTTATCGATTTTATTTCGCAACCTGCAAACCAACACATCCACCACATTGGTCTGCGGGTCGAAGGAATAATCATACACCCTTTCAAGTATCGAGGTTTTTGAAACAACTATTCCCGGGTTTCGCATCATGTATTCCAATAATGAATACTCTTTTACCGGAAGTTCCACCTTGGTCCCCCCCCTGTACACCTCGTGTTTGAGAAGGTCCATTTGCAACTCACCGACACGCAATACCATGGGTTGAGTATTTTTCTTATCGCGGCGAATAAGTGCATGAATACGGGCAAGAAGTTCACTAAAGGAAAAGGGTTTGACCATATAATCGTCCCCCCCCCTCTGCAGCCCCTGGATTCTATCATCCACAGACTGCTTAGCACTCAAGATAAGTACCGGAGTATTCACACCCTCAAGGCGCATTCTCTCGATAACAGATAGTCCATCAAGACCAGGCAACATAAGATCCACGATAGCCGCATCATAGGCCGAATCCAGTCCCCTATCGAGACCCTCCTGTCCATCGTGACATTTATCCACCGCAAATCCCGCTTCTTTAAAACCGCGCTCAATAAATGAGGCGATTTTCACATCATCTTCAATAAGTAAAATACGCATAATAGCCTGTACTTAAATACGTTAACGTTCTCTCATAACTATAACAGAACCGTTTCGACCTGTTATTCCAGTTCCGGTTTGCACAGCCTTTCTATAGGAAAAATAATCTGTGGAGCAGCGCGTACACTGCCCTGAAATGGTAATATTTTCCTCTTGTAGACCCTCTTGGAAAAGTTGTTTTTTAGTAAGAGACCAAAAGTCAAAATGGCTGTCATGCCCCTTAAACTGAAGAAACTCCTCCGGCAACTCGCTTTGATAGTTACGAAATTCGGCACAACAAGGGCCTAGTGATGGTCCAACAACGGCTTGAATATCGCCAGGATTTGAGAAATAATCACGGGACATAACAGCCACAACCTTCGCCAGAATATTCTGTACGCTGCCCCGCCATCCATTGTGTACCCCTGCGATGACTCCAGCAACAGCATCGTATAATAGTACAGCCTGACAGTCCGCGTGCTGAACCATCAATGCCACGCCCTGTTGGTTTGTGACAAGCGCGTCATAGCCATCAACTTCCACGTCCTTTGCCAGTAGTTCATTCTGCACATGAACTTTAGTACCATGGACCTGCAGGGCTGACAGGAGAGACAATGCTCCGATTTTCTTTTTTACAATTTCCCGGTTAACATGAACGACACTCTCATCATCACCAACATGAAGACCAACATTCAAAGAGTTATAATTTCCCGCACTCTTTCCACCATGCCGACTAAAAAAGCCATAACGACAACACACTTCACCACTGCCACTCAACTGTGGGAAGTTGCCCATCACAAAATCTTGCTTGGAACTCGTAAACATCAGGCATCACCGGGTTAAACTAAAACTAAATTTTCGAATGCTGAACAATCAGGACTCACAGTAAAACAGGAACTCACCTGGGGCAATAAAAAACGGGTTTGACCACAAATGCGGCCAAACCCGTTTTTTAACTTAACAATTACTACAACGTATTTCTTTAAAAATACGCCTCAAAGGTGAGATAGATTTGATCGGCACTTTCTACCGGATCCATCCCCATCATCTGTAGCTTCGCAGTATCAGAAGCGTCACTTAGATCATAGGCTGCAAGATTCCAGTCTCCAGAGCCAGCATAGTCATACTCATAATGCTGATAACCTAAACGCATAAAGGTCTTTGCATACTTAGATACGGCCTCTCCAGTCGGAAGATCCCATATGGTATAAATCTCATAAACCTGACCTCTTGTGGCGAGCTTGGACTGATAAATTTCATCATGCCCCGGTGCCATAGCAAGCCAGTACTGAGATCCGTAGTTAAATTCAGCCCCAAACTTCAATCGAGCAGGCTTCACGTCATAACGAACACCAAGATAGAGTGAATAACCATTTTCTTTATCGGTATTTGCCCCTGTCATTGAGAATGGATCATTAAACATTCCAGAACTGTCAGGCTGGGTCTGAGAATATCCACCGGAGACAAAATAATTCAGGCCAGCAATCTTATCTTGATAGACGGCAGCATTATGCCAGATATCACCCAGGTTGTCCCTATCTCCCATTCCACTCATGTCACCAAACGCGGAGTTGATAATTGGATCCTGGAAATTGGGATAATTGATAACATCAAAGGCCATAAAACTTTGGACGTAGGCAAATCTGTCACCTTTTTTCATAATATCCCAGCTCAGACCTGCAAAATCCATATCATTCAAGGAACTCGTCGTATCATCCTGAAGGCCCGCTTCAAAACCTCTACCATAGCAAAAACGCACACGACTGGCTCCGAGAGGATCAACACCCCAATTCCATGCATACCCAAGCGAAAGACCATCAAACGGCCAATCCATAAAAGCCATTGGTGTGGCCAGACGTTCGTCTTCACCCATTCGAATTTGGGCAGGAGGTCCATCGGTGGTTGGTCTACGACCTACAGAAAACCACAAAGGCAAGCCACCAATATTATTCCAGTTTACGAAAGCACGATCCACATATAGCGCACTGCTTCCAACAGGAGTCCTCGTCACATTACCATCAAAAACAGGCCACATAGCACCACTGTCATCGGTAAAGGCGGATTGATTCCCCCAGGTTTTGTACATGGCGAGACGACCTTTAAACTCAACATTTTCGGTCGCCTTCACTCTCATATTTACGCGCAATCTGTTGGTGAGGAGAGTGTCATTGTCTATATTTCGACCAAACACCGACTCCGCATTATAAAAATCACCACGAGCGCGAAAATCACCATACAACTTAAAACGAGATGCCAAATCCCAGTCTTCTGAACGATCATCAAGACTCATAACGTCTTCATCAAGGGCCTCTACAGTCTCTGTAAGGGCCTTATTCGATTCTGCTTGAGATGCCATCGCCGCACGCAGTTCATCGAGCTGCCGACTTAACTCCTCAATCTTTTTTTCCATGTCCATAGGACTACTCGTTCCGCTATCTGCTGATAAAGCTACAGCGGGTAGTGCCAGCATCCCCGCAAGTGCCAGCACTGAAATTCTCTTCATCATAATTTTCCTCCCAAAATTATTTTCAACTTCCCCCAGGCTCGACTACTTACAACGTCAACCCCACCTATTAAAGAATTTAACTAATTGCATTAGTACTACATTTGTCTCTTTATAGTCAATAGTGTATCAAAATTTAGCCAAAAATCACAACTAAATGGAGCATTTTTCTCATTTTTTCTACATTTTGCCTGGTAGCTAAATTCTTCAATTGATGAGCCCGGAGTCTACGCTTACCTGCCGGAAATATGAGACGGCGAAGCTGAAGACGGATAAATATACTCCAAGGCTTCGATAACAAGGCAGATTCGGTGGAATTGCCAATCCCGAAGGGTAGCAAATAACAGAAAAATTGTACTCATGCAAAGATGTGTTTATAAAGTGACTACTATGGATGCAACATGCTGTTTTGCAGCGACAAATCATTTTTCTGTACTTTGTGTATGCAAGATTTAGGTGGTAGATTTTCCATTAACCAAGGTGTATCATGGGGGGCTTTCTCGTCAGGAGTGGTTAAAACTCCCATAAACTTGTTTACTCTACTATCCTACACACCATGAACCCTGCTATAGTTATCATTGCCTTTGGAACCACGACAAAAGCTCAGGCAACCTATCGCCACCTGCATACCAAAATTAAAAAACTGCTCCCGGAAAGGGAGATTTTCTGGGCTTACTCATCAAAAATAATTACCAAGAGCCTTCAAGCCAGCGATGAAACGGTACAAAGCCCCACAGATGTTTTAACAGCACTTGCACAGAAAGGTCATACAGAGGTCATCCTCCAATCACTCCATCTGTTTCCAGGAACAGAATTTCATGGTCTGCTCACCATAAAGCCTCCCAGTTCATTACAGTGCCACCCCGGCCTGCCGCTCCTGACCAGTCCAGATGACTACCGGGAAATGGCAGACCTTCTCGCACCTCTCATCACAAGTAGACCTGACAGAGCAATTCTCATACTCGGGCACGGCACCGCACACCCAAGTTGGACAGGTTATTACAGCCTTGAAAAAATATTACGTGAACATTTTGGAGATAGAATCCATGTAGGCGTCGTCGAACAATTTCCGGATTCATCAAAGCTTGCGGAAAAAATTGCGTCAACTGACTATGACAAAGTTACCATCATACCTTTTTTTCTCATTGCCGGGATGCACTACAGGCGTGACATTATAGCTGAGGACAAAGAGTCGTGGCTTTCACGTTTAACAGAATTGAACATGGATGTGGAGGTCATAGATAGCGGGCTTGGAATACTCCCAGGACTTGAAAAACTTCTGGTTCGACACATTAATGAGGCTAAAAGAACCTCTGACAAAAAGGATTAACCCGGATTTCTCACCAACAAAGTTTTTCGCAGGTCGAGACACCGGGCATGAAGCCGTAATAATCTACCGGAGTCTTCGCTACCTGCAAATGCTCGGTAACGAAGCAGCTGCGGATAAATATGTTGGCCCGAAGGGTGAACTTTTTGATTTGAAACCAAAAACACCCTGTTAATTAAGGAAGTCATTTTTAAACTATAAAAACAAACGATTAAGTTTCAAATCAAAAAGTCATGAGAAATTCGGGTTAACCCGGTATCGATTTATTTTTCATAGAGCAGTGCAAAACCAAACCCAATAAAGGCTCCCCCGGTAAGCTTATGGAAAATATGCATTGAATTCTTTTCGTATAAAAGATGTGCAGCCCTTGAAGATAAGAGTGCATAGAGAGACAAGATACAACATGAAATTCCTTCAATCGTAAGGATAAGGGTCAAAAATTGCGGGAGATATGATCTGGCAGGGTCTATAAACTGAGGAAAGAGTGCTACAAAAAATGCAATCGCCTTGGGGTTGCTTATTCCGACCCATACACCCTGCTTAAATACAGTGAAAAACTCTTTATTGTTGCCACAATTCGGCTCTGTTTGTGAATCACTTTTCTGAAGTGGTGTTCTCCAAGCCTCAATCCCAAGATAGACAAGATATAGACATCCCATAACTTTCAGAACGGAAAACAAGCTTGCAGATGCCGTGATGATCGCACCCAACCCGAAAGCCGAGATCGTGGCCATTACAATCATGGCGACGAAATTGCCTAAAATTCCCGCGACAGATATTTTAAATCCATATTTGATGCTGTTTTTAACCGTCAAGATCACAGCTGGCCCTGGGATGGCAACAATGGTTACGGCCAAGGTTACATAAATGAGATATTCGTTAATCACTCGATGCTTCTCCGTGTACACAGCAGTCCAGTTACGTAACTATGCATTTAAAATCATACAAATCGAGACCATACCGTACCGTATTTGTATATGGAAAGCCAGATACACCACAAATCAAATCAAAGGTCTCCACCACAAACTATAAAGACTTACGACACCTCTTCTACCTGTTATCTCCTATTTGTCCTTCTCGCGTGTATCACCAAAGATACATCATTCATCCTATCAGATACTCTTCACCGTCAAACAGATTATTTTCACTTTTCTTCCACAATTCCTTCACAATTGCCTGATATTCATAACAACATCATGCACATTTAGTAGAAGAACATGTTTGACGCCAATGAGACTTCAGAAGTATCAGGAATATTGGAAATAACACGCAAGCAGAGTTTACGAAAAATAAAACTATACACTACGGGGTCAACATTTTCGTCTCAATGCAGAATTATAATATTTTTCGCAGCACCCCAAACAGACTCGGTTTTACCATGGTTGAGCTGATGGTTGTCGTGGCTATCATAGCAATTATGAGCGCAATTGCTGTTCCTGCAATTATGATGTGGTTGCCAAACCTGCATTTTCGCGACGCGTCTCAGAACCTTCAGCTGAACATGAACCTTGCGAAGATGATAGCCATGAAGCGAAATACAATAGTCCATGTTCGCTTTACGGACACAGGTGCATGTCCAGCATCAACAGCCGCCTTCCCTGGGTCAAGTGGTAGTTATACCATATTCGCTGAAAATGATGCCGGTGGTGAAGACACAATAAAAACGGTCGATATGCCTGCCAAAGCAACACTCTGTAATTGCGCTGATGTTACATTTACCGATGAGCTCGTATTTAAATCAACCGGACTACCTGATCTTGTTTCTGCTGAAGGAATCTGCGTTGTAAACACTAACTTGCGCCAGGGTGCGATGGACGTAAATCTCACCGGAAATGTGACTTTTGTAGAATAGATATTCGATGAAAAAACTCGCTCCCAAAATCACCCTCATAGAGACAAAGGGTTTTACCCTTGTAGAGTTAATGATTACCCTACTGCTCTCCTCAATAGTCCTCGCTGCAATTTCTACAGCATACCAAACCCAGCAAAGGAGTCAGACAATTCTTTCCCAAAGGATAGGAATGCAGCAACAGCTCAGATCACTGATAACCTTTATTTCTTCGGAGATACGCCTTACCGGACTTGACCCCCAAGAAGACGACAATGTCGGCATCTCTCAGGCTAGTCAGGGTGGCTTCCGCTTCACATTAGATGTTGATGACGATGGACTGAGTACAGGTGCCAATGAAGATATCGAATATGGCTTCCCTTTTGCTGACGACAACAACGATGACGGCCAGGCAGACATTGGAGCAGCGTCTTTTTGTCGAAGGAGGGCCAACGTGGACAGCACAGAATTAGGTTTTGAGTCCCTTGCAGACAACATTGTTGCGGTCGAGTTTTTATACGTTCTTGAAGATAGCAGCGACAACGATCAGTACGACCCGACCACAACCCTTACACCCAGCACTCCAGAATTGGAAGACATACGGGCCATCACAATCTCCATCCTGATCCGTACCGCTAATCCCGACAGTAAATACGACAACAACGAAACCTATGTGGCAGCATCGGGCCAGGTCTGGGGACCATACGACGACAACTACAGGCGCATGCTGCTGACAACCAATGTGAAACTGAGAAACATCGGATTATGAGACATTTTCCATCTACACTACATAACGATAGCGGTTTCACCCTTATTGAAGTGATAATCGCAATGGCCGTTCTGACAATAGGGATTTTCTCTCTCTTTTCCATGCAGACCGTTTCGACTATGAGCAACATCAAGGCTTCCATTATCACAACTGCCTCTAACTCGGGTATGGACCTTATCGAAGAGATAATTGAAACAGATTACACGGATCTCAATGACATCAACGACGACGGTACTCCCGGCCTCGACGAACTCACAAGCCCCGATGTCCAGACCACCAGTGATGATGATCAGTACACCTTAAACGTTAACGTGGCTGAAGACTATCCCATCGAAGGCTGCAAGACAGTAAGGATCCATATCCAGGACAACAACCAGCATATGAAAAACGCTGTCACCTATCAATATATCAAAGAAAAATCAATCTAAAGGTTACTCATGTTCACGGTACCTATACCCAAACAAAACGAAGAGGGTTTTGTCCTTGTGGTTGCCCTAATGATGCTGCTAGTGCTTTCTATCATAGGTGCCCTCGCCACAAATTCCACCATCACAGAACTTAGCATCAGCGGTAACAACAAGGTGCACAAACAGACGTTCTACCAGGCAGACGGTGCCACGGAGCTCGCCCAACATCTCATGTACCATAATGCCATCTGTGAAACAACTTCTGGCGGTTTTTCCACCAGCTCCATCGGTGCGAATATTTTTTTCACAGACACCTCTTTTTCATCCAATAAAGAGACCGCCGGCCTCTATACCACTATATCAGATACAGCGAGAACCGTTGTCTTTTATCCCGACAACGTCCAGGATGACACAACGCGGCACACAAATGTACTCAACACCTCCAAAGTTATAGTAAATCCAGGCAGTAGTTTAGCCATGGTTTCCGGATATGATGGCAGTGACGTGAGTTCTGTTGGTGGTACGAGTAAAAGTTTTACCATAGCCTCACAGCACCTTGGTCATGTGAATAGCGAATCCATCCTCCAGGTCCAATGGCAAATAAACAATTCAGTGCTGGCAAGTGCCTCGGCATTTGATTGTGAATATTAAAACGGATACCGATTATGTCACAAACTTTTAAACATAAAGATGCTGTACCCTATAAAGTAGTACTATTTTGTGCACTTTTTCTTTTAACCTGCTGCAGTAACAGTAGTCTTTGGGCTAGTACAGACTACAGCATGAAAGATTTTCAAAACATGCCAATCAATATCGTTACTGAAGGTGTGACCCCAAAGGTAATGATTGCCACCTCCAATGATCACCAGCTCTTCTATGCTGCCTACAACGATTATACTGATCTTGATGATGATGGCAGCCCTGATACCACCTACAAACATGCAATTGATTATTATGGCTATTTTGACTCTTATAAATGTTACGAATATGATGATAGCCTGGAACGCTTTCAGCCCAAAGAAATAACCACTGACAAATATTGTAATGCAGGCAGTAATTCCGATCAGTGGAGCGGCAATTTTCTCAACTGGGTATCCATGTCCCGAATTGACACCATCCGAAAAATTCTCTTTGGGGGCCACCGCCGTACGGATACCGAGACAAGCACAATCCTCGAACGATCTTTTTTACCCCATGATGCACATAGCTGGGCCAAATATTATAGTGGAGAGGACTTACCAGAACTTACCCCTTTTACAAGAAATGACTATGACTGTGACGAGGATAATCTTGCCTCTGACTGTGGAGGGGACAAAAGTAAGATGGGAGTCACTTTTTGTAATACCACCGATGTGAACATGAATGATAGTGACCATACTGGAAAATACTCCGAGGTTTACGAAGCCTCACCACTCATCAAAGCAGTAAAAGGTAATTATTCTTTATGGGCCAGCAACGAACGTTGGCAGTGTACCTGGGCCTCAGACGGACCTGTTTCTTCAGAGAATCATTCAGCAACCAATGCAAATGATTCCAGCGAGTCAGGCATATACGCGGCGTCCAGTAGCCCAGCTTTTTCCGACAGTCTAGGGGAGGGCAATTATGTCGCACGAATTGAAGCCTGTGTAGATGGACTTATTGGGGATGAAAACTGCAAGCTCTATCCAGGAGGTGACGCTGTTGACGATAGCGATGATGTGTACAAACCAATCGGTATTTTGCAGAGCTACGGCGATGATGATGAAATGGAATTTGGTATGGTTGCCGGCTCCTATGCCGACCATGCCTCAGGTGGTGGGCTTATAGCCAACATCGGCCCCTTAAGTGAAGAGGTGAATGTTGACACCTATGGGACTTTCTCCAAGGTTGCCACCTTTGCCCAGGATAACGGTGTTGATAATAACGATGCCACTGGAATTATTAACGCCTGGAGCCTCTTTCGCCTCACCGGCTATAATGGCACGGTAGGTTATTATAATGATGCTGCTGGTGACAACTGTAAATATCAGGAAACTGAGTTTGATCTACTCACCGGTACAGACCATTGTCAAAATTGGGTAAACCCTTTTTCTGAAATATACTACCAGGCCGTGAACTATTTTGCAGGAAACGGCCTAATATCTGACTATTATGAGAATACGCAAGATGATGGTACAAAAATTCCAGGCCTTACCTTTCTCACCGACCCTGACGACTATGAAGATCCTTTGGATGACGATAATTATTGTGCCAATCTCTATATCATCAACCTGAACACCAGTACAACCTCATTTGATTCAGACGACCTCGATGATACTGCGTATCAACCTTCAACAATCTGGAGCTCTGCCGATTTACCTAGTGATGGTTCAACTGTAGGAATGACAGACGATGTGGGTGATGCTGAAGGGATAACAGGAAACTCATATTTTGTTGGGGAAAGCAGTATTAACTCCGGAGAAGATGGTCTGTGTACGGCCAAAACGGTTACCAGCTTTGGGTCTGTTGCCGGAATGTGCCCCGAAGAACCCAGGCTGCAAGGTTCATATAGAATCGCAGGGCTCGCCTACTATGCCCATACCAAAGATATCCGTCCAGAAGATGGGGGTTCGCGGGCTCTGGAGGGAACTCAGGTCATAGATACCTACTCTGTTGCTTTAGCAGCAGGTAATCCGGTCATTGAAATTCCTGACCCTGAGGATCCTACTGGAGACTCTCTTGTCACCATACTACCGGCTTGCCGTAACCAGAAGAATGACCCAAACGGAAACTGTGCTTTGGTTAACTTCAAGATTGTATCCCAGGAAGTGAGCAAAACAAACAATACAGCATCAGGTAAATTCTATGTGAACTGGGAAGATGGTGAAATGGGTGGAGACCATGATCAGGATATGTGGGGAACACTAGACTATGAGCTTTCAGCAGATCGCACCCTGACCATTACGACCCAGGTCCATAGAGAATCCACATCAGGAAAAATGGGGTTTGGCTATGTTATCAGTGGTACCACAAATAATGAAGATGGATTCCATGCCCACTCTGGTATCGAGGGATTTAAGTGGACAGAAGACATTGCGGTAAACACTGGTAGCCCTGATTGCTCTGATGATAATGGTTGCTACCCCACAGACGCTGCATCGAGTAAAAATTATTCCCTTGGAAATTCGGACGCCAGCCTTCTGGAAGATCCCCTTTGGTATGCGGCTAAATACGGAGGATTCTCCGACGCAGACGATAACAACCGACCAGATGATCAAGACGAATGGGATAGTGAGGTCAATAGCACCGGAGAATCGGGCTCAGATGGTATCCCCGATAATTACTTCTACGCAACTGACCCGGAAGAACTTGAGGCGGCCCTTACAAGGGTTTTGGACGCCATCCTCAATCGAACCTCATCCGGAACATCAGCTGCAGTAGTATCCAGCAACGTTGATGGCGAAGGTGCAGTCTACTCGGCCTACTACGAACCCTCAAGAACCAGCGCTGATGACAGCTCTATTGAGGCAACCTGGATGGGAACGCTCACAGCCCTATGGCTCGACAGCTATGGCTACAGCAGGCAGGACTGCACACCACCAGATAACGACGCCATTGCCGATGATGGCTCCTGTGAGGAACTGACTGAATGCGTGCCTAACGGACAGCTAGACAACTACTGTGTCGACCAGGTTGTAGCCTCCTATTATGACGAAGGCGATAGTGCCACCTACATGCACATTTATCAAAGCAGCTCTCCAGAAAGTTTCAGTTCTTACTCCATGCAGGGTGTTGTAACAGCCTATGACGCTGGTTTCGTCACCATGGCACCCAACTCCATGGAGGGGACAACAGATTACACCGACACAACACTCACAATCACCCCATATGAACTCTACGGGACCGTAACCTCGTTTGACAGCACAACCGGGGAAGTGACTATGACCGTTGCAGATGATTCCTGGAGTGGCCCCACAGCTGAAACATTTTCTCTTTGGACGGTCACCTCAGACAGCAGTGGGATTGTGGGTTACAGCACCAGTTCCATCACTATGTCTTCAGGCACCGTATACTTTACCCTCTCGTCTTCAGACAGCTGGCTTTCAACGGGTGACACCTTGACTCTGCAGACCAAAAACATGGTGGGAGACAGTGGTGAGACCTTCGAGGACTGGACCATAATATGCCTGGCAGGAACTGATGCAACAGGGTCTGTCTCATCCGGGAGTGAAGAACTCAGCAATGACGAAACCACAGCCACAGAAATCTCTACCTCTGAAGGGGATTTCTCCGACTGCACACGTGCAATCTTTTATACCTACGACATGACAGGAACTGAAGGGGCCGAGTATTCAAGTTGGGAGGTATCAAACTTTGACAATGATGAAACAGACGGCACAAGTAGTTCCACCATTGCCCTTGCAAACAACGGTACTATCACCTTCACAGTCTCTCCCACAGAAGACTGGATAACAACAGGAGACAGGGTTCAAGTGGCGAGTTACAGTTCTAGTAGCGTTAATCTTGACGATGTCAGTTATCTGTGGAACGCACGGGAAGAACTCTACCTCTCGGATCTCAGTGATGCTGAAATAGCGGTAAATCGTGACTACACTTCGGAAACCGCTGATTCAGGGCGCTTTATTACAACCTGGGTGGATGATGATCTGGATAGTATTGTCGACGAAGATGAATACAGGGAGTTTGAGGCCGCAATGTTTAGCCATTCAACCTATCCTGTGAGTTTTACCTTTCTAGATGTAGCAGACAAATCTACGGCTGAAGAACTCGTGGAATACATAAGAGGTGTGGAAAAAGACGACAGCCGTAACCGGACAATAAAGTACTCAACTAATGACAGTAGTGAAAACGTGATGCGCCTAGGAGACATTGTAAACTCAACGCCGACCACTGTTTCCTATCCTCAGGATTCTTATGATCTTCTCTATGAAGATTCATCATACAGTACATTCAAGCAACAATATATCGACCGCCGTGTTGTGGTATATGTTGGAGCAAACGATGGGATGCTGCACGCCTTCAACGGTGGGTTCTATAACGAGATCACGGACGACGATGGTGAAGAGACCGTAGAGTATACAACTTCCGGAACAAAGCACGATGGCAGTGACGCCTTGGCACATCCCCTCGGCAGTGAGCTCTGGGCCTATGCCCCTATGAATCTGCTATCACATCTCCAGTGGCTCAAGGATGCAAATTACGATGAGACACACATCAGCTTTATGGACAGTAAACCAAAGATCTTTGATGCAAAGATCTTTGATGAGGATACAGACCACCCAAACGGCTGGGGCACATTACTGGTTGCAGGTATGAACCTTGGCGGGGGAGCCATGACCATCGATGTTGACCACGACAACGATGCCAGTACCGAGCTGCAGGAGTATGTTGCCCGCTCCGCCTATATCATCATGGATATAACCAATCCAGAAATAGAACCGGTACTTCTCGGAGAACTGAAGCCGCCTGTAGAAAGTTTTACCACGGTATATCCTGCGGTTGCTGCATTTAAAGATACAGGGGACACCACCTCTTGTGGAGATGATGATGAAAGCTGCAACAGCTGGTATCTGATCTTTGGCAACGGCCCCGATAATATAACCACGGTCGAAAGTGGGCAAACCGCTAACCTCTACCTCTTTGATCTGAAACAGCTGGTCTCAGGGACTCCGTCACCCACGGGTGATATGACCCAGGATAACTGTGAAATCAATTCGTTGACAGATGAGTACAACATCATCTCCTGCAATACCGAAATAGATGACAGCTACGTTGGTACCCCTGTCGTCGTAGACTGGGATCTCGATTTCAAGGCTGACTCCCTCTATTTTGGGCTTGTCCGGGATGCAGACAGCACAGATTTTGATGCCGACACGGACAATGACAGTGGCCGGATTCTCCGTCTGGGCTTTAATAATAAGGCTGACTATGATAGCTGGGATTCACTTGTCACATTTTTTAATGCAGACCGCCCAATTTCAATATATCCCATGGCACTCCCTTCATTAGACGATATTGACAACCATTGGATCTTTGTTGGATCAGGAAGATATCTGGCCACAGCGGACAAAACCAGTACCGAGACCCAGTCCATATTTGGTGTAAAGGATTACGAAGATGGAGCTTACCCTATTCTCAACAGTGATCTTCTTGATGTAAGCGATGCTGCAGTGTACACAGACGGCACCCTGCAAGCCGAGATTCCAGCCATGGATGGCAGTGACCTGACTACATTTGACGAAATAGAAGAAGAGATTGACTCAGATAACGCCGCAGGCTGGTATCTTGATCTGCCACCAATAAGTGGTGAGGATGGCTTTGTTCCTTCCACCAGAAACCTTACCCGTTCGACTCTGTATAGCTCTGTACTCTTATCAACAGTATTCCAACCCAGTGAAGACCCTTGTGAAGGAGAGGGGGCCAGCCGCCTCTACGGCCTCTACTACAAGACGGGGACTGGATATCCTGACTCTCCCATCCTTGGAACCAGTACCGAAGTAGTGGATGGAGAAGTTAAATATTTGACCACCACCTATATTGAACTGGGAACAGGAAATGCTTCAGCCCCAACAATTACTACTGGGGCCGGTACAGATAAAATCACCGCCTACACCCAGGTCTCCACTGGGGTAACAGTTCAAACAGAAGTAGAAGCAATAACAGAACCGCGTTCAGGTAGGTCTTCATGGGTCGACCAAGACCTATAATATGCATAGGCCAATGGTGAAGCTTGGGGAGGGTGATTTGAAATCACCCTCAGTTTTCATTGCTGTTCAAGGTTTGCAGCTTATCTACTATATGATGCTTTACAATCATGTTTATGAATAACATTTCACAATGTATCTTGGGAGGCATGTATTGCTTTTCCCAATTTAGATTCAGCTATCAAGGAGTTTTAAATAATTTTTTAACATTTTCAAATCGCTCATGAGTTCTATTGTGATCAGTATCCCATTCTGCCAGGGCTTGTTCAATATTACCCTCTGCACCTATCCAGTCCCAAAAATCAACAAATTGTACTTTTGCAGTTTCGAGGTGAATTGTCATCTTGTGAGGTTTGTCTTTTAAGAAGAGCTCTATGTTAGAGTTGACTGTTTTGCAATAGTCTAAACACACTTCCATCGCTTCGGATTTGGGGTGCTTACCCATCATCATTCCTTTAGCGTAACCTCGGATAATGCCTGAACCAAAACGTTTTGCATAACTCGCAGCGGTCTTCGTTTCATCACGCTGGAGGTGAACATAATAGGCTTCTGTTCCATACTTCTTATCGATTCTTCCAAGAAACCAAGAGAGTCTATTATCGATCTCAATGTGGTTTTTAGGGTAGGAAAAATGGTCATCCCCCAAAATCCTTGCCTGTGACTCATGCGCAGAAGAAAAATTGTCAATATGCCCACAAGCTTCATTGAATGTCACACTGCCACAGCGGCCAGTTGAAAGTACAAATATGTTCATTGTTATTTATCAGTTAGTTTTTTACTACCAGTTAGCCCGGATTTCTCACCAACAAAGTTTTTCGCAGGTCGAGACACCGGGCATGAAGCTGTAATAATCTACTGCAAATGCTCGGTAACGAAGCAGCTGCGGATAAATCTGTTGGCCCGAAGGGTGAACTTTTTGATTTGAAACGAAAAATACCCTGTTAGTAAAGGAAGTCATTATAAAACTATAAAAACAAACAATTGAGTTTCAAATCAAAAAGTCATGAGAAATTCGGGTTAGGAATGCTCCTCACCATATAGGTTCATTCCTACAATTGATCCATTCATACATTACCGGAGATTGCCTGAGCACAGGCAAACACCGTAAGTGACAGAAAACATTACTCGTTCTTCGGGGCAATAAACTACGCATTAAAAATTTTTATTGACAGTCAGAGTAACTACAAAGACCTCAATTGAAGTCCCCACTATGATTCTAAGATATCCTCAAATTATGTACGAAAGATAGAGCAAATGTGGAAATTTTCCAAGAAAGGCAAGTATCCAACAATTTTTCAAATCTCCCCAATAACCGTTTCGTACTATTCTGATACTATCTCTTTCTGGTTAAATTCATATCTCCAAGAATTGAATAGAGAGCGGGAATCACCAGCAAGACCAGAATAGTGGACACCAAGAGACCAAAAACGATTGAGCAGGCAAGAGGAATCATGATCTGAGCCTGCATGGAACGTTCTGCCATAAGAGGCAACAGCCCCATTACGGTTGTCATCGAGGTGAGAAGCACCGCTCTGAATCTCTCGCGGCTGGCCTTTTTTGCTGCCTCCTGCACAGACACTCCCTGATCAATATTGAGACGGATAAAACTCACAAGTAAAATAGAGTCGTTAACCACAATCCCGGCAAGAGAGACATATCCCATAATCGACGGCATGGTCAGCGTGAGCCCCATCAGGATATGGCCCCAGATAACCCCAATCAGCGCAAGGGGAATAATGATCATCACGGCTAATGGTTCTATATAGCTCCTGAACTGCAAACTCAGAATAATAAACACACCAAATATTCCGAGCATAAAAGCTTTAACCATCCCAATCATGGAGGTTTTGGTCTCTTTATCCTGGCCTTCAAGGACCAGACTGACAGTGGGAAATTGTTCGAGTAGTTTTGGGAAAAACTTCGCCTTGGTGTCAGCCACAACCTCCGCAGCATTTGCAAGAGTGGTGTCAATATCCCCTGTCACCGTGACAGTTCTAAGGGAATTTATCCTCTCAATTGCAGCAAAGCCTCTTCCCTGCTCGATTGAGACAATTGATTGCAACGGGACTCGTTTTCCGGCAGGACTCATCACATAAAAACCGGAGAGTGCAGTAACAAAACGTCTGTCCTCTTCAGCCAGACGGACCATCACCTCATAGGACTCACCCTTATATTGAAACTCACTCGCCTCAGCTCCATAAAATGCGGCCCGCAGCTGGGAGGCAATAATTTGAGAGGTGAAGCCCATGGAGAGAGCACCTTCATTGAGTTTAATGCGAAACTCCGGTTTTCCTGGGCGAAGATTATCATCAAGATCAAACACCCCTTCGTAGCCACGCAACCATTCTATGAGGCTTGTAGAGGCCTTTTTCAACTGGGCCAAATCCTGGCCCTGCAGCTGCATCTCTATGGCAAGACCACCTGGGCCGATGCTTGGCTCTTTATAGGCAATATTAATAACATCCGGAATAACTCCAACATAGCTTCGCCAGCTACGAATTATTTCATCCATTGACGTCGAACGTTCTTCCGCGCTTAAGAGATCGAGGGAGACCGTTGCCACGTGGGGACCGGACTCACCCGCATCCTGATTGGTATTATAGAGAACGGAACAGTTTGTAACAAGCGCAGCACCACCCTCCTGTAAGGGACTGAATTCTTTATTTACACGCTGCACGGCATCTACAATCTTTGTTACAATCTTCTCAGTTCTCGCAAAAGAAGTGCCCTGTGGCAGCAAAATACGGGCCTGAAGCACGTCTCCTTCGGTATCAGGAAAAGGAGATACCTTCAATACACCACCTGCAATCATGCCAATGGATACAAAAAAAGCACAGACCACAAGTCCAAGAAAGAGATATCTCTGCGCAACGGCTAAATCCACCGCCCTGCCTAAGATATTCTCTCTCACCCAGCCGAGTTTTTCTTCAAATATTTTACGAAATCCCGCCTGTCTTTTCTTCCTGTAATTCCCGAGCGAGTGAGACAAATGGTTAGGGAGTATGCCAAAGGCCTCTACCATACTCACACTTATCGTCATGATAAGTACAACGGGGATTACATAGAGTACCTTACCAATATCACCCTCCATACTCAGGGCAAGGGCACCAAAGATAAAAAGAGTGGTAAGAAATGATGAGAAGACGCCTCCTGCCACTCCGGCAACACCATCAATGGTTGCCTGGAGTGTACTTTTGCCTTTTTCAAGCTCCGAGGCCACATTTTCCACGATGACGATTGCGTCATCCATGAGAATACCAACCGCAATCAGTAAACCAACCATGGAGAGCATGTTAAAAGAGAGACCAAACTGGTTCATAAAGAAAAAGGTCATACAAAACGAAACAGGCAAGCCCATTGCCACCCAAAAAGACATGCGAAAACTAAAAAACAACCACAGGGTTAAAAACACGAGCAGCAATCCTTCGAGCCCATTTAAGGTGAGCATATCGAGCCTGTCCCGTACAATTTTTGAGACATTCTGCGTGAGAACAAACTCGACCTCCGGCGGTGACACAGCCCTTTCATGCTCCACAAACTCATTGATCTGATCCATTATATCAAGAGCATCTTCGGATTTATTCTTATTGATTTGAAGAAGGCCTGCGCGCTTGCCATTGATATAGATAGAGTCTTCTTTATCTTCAAAACGATCTGTAATTCTTGCTATATCCCGAAGTTTGACCTCACTGCCCCCGACACTTGCAGCAACTGTCAGGGCACCAATTTCCTGGACAGTTCTTCTTTCTTCTGCAAAACGGATCAGATAATCAGTGTCTCCAGTTTCTATGGTTCCAACGGGCATATCAAGAGACTGGTTCCCAATCACTGACTGGATGTCACCTATGGAAAGGCCCAGTCGCTGAACATTGTAGTATGGAATTTCGACGAGTATCTGATGATCTGAAAAGCCAAGAAGATCAACCTGTGAGACCAGTGAAAGCTGCTTAATACTGTCTTTTAATTGCTCACAATACAGTTTTAGATGGGCCTCACTCATGGGGCCTGTGACTGCAATAGACAAGACCTGATCTGTTTTATTGAGTCTTTTTACAATGACATCTTCCACCTGATCTGGGAAATCACTGATCGCATCGACTTCCGTTTTAATGTCATTGAGAAACTCGGTTGCATCGGCGCTTTCTGCCATCTCAAGGGTGACAGTGGACATTCCCTCCACTGATTTCGATGTTATTTTTACAAGGCTTGACACACCATCGACGGCCTCTTCTATGCGTTCACTGACTGACGACTCCACCGTTTCAGCAGTAGCACCTGGGTACACTGCACTAACAGAGACTTCTGTTGAAGCAAAATCCGGAAAGGTTTCCCGCCGGATATCACCCATCGTGGCAAAGCCCAGGAGCAGAAACAGGACCATCATCAGATTGGCCGCAGTGGGATGATCCGCAAGGGTTGCTATAAGAGAGTTCTTAATATTCATCGAAATATCTCCTAGCTGCCGTCGGCATAATTCTTAGCACGATCCATTAACTCAAGATCCAGTAAGGGACGAACAAGCATCCCCTCTATTGCCGGCACCAGATCAGTGAGAATAAGCGTGTCGCCAGCAGATACCCCAGAACCAAGAACAGCAAAATCCCCCATCACCATCTCCACCACAACCTCACGGGTCTCAAGACGCCCCTCACCATTTACCAGATAGACGACTCCACTATGAACTGCACGTATGGGCACAACATATTTTTCCTCCCGTGGTGCTCCCTGCAACTCAACCTCACAGTATAAATTGGGAACGAGGGGAGGACGAACACCGGGCTTCATATTCTCATAGGGATTCTTAACAGCTACATAGATGGTCAAAGCACCAGTATCAAGATCTACCGATTCACCGGTTCTTCTAAATGCACCCTCCCAAATAGCCTCGCGGTGGAACATTGGCAAGCGCACCTCAGCTTTCACCCCTATCATCTGGCGGATTTTATCCATATCGAAGCCACCGGAAAGTATCTCTACTGGATCAAAGGGGGTGGAAAGAAGGTTTATAAACTGGTTGGGCGAGAGCTGAACGGGGATCTCAACTTCGGCTATGCTTATCGCCTTGACAAGAGTTGTCCCCAGTTGCGCCAATTCACCCAACTCGATGTTCACCTCAGAGATTCGACAGTCAAAAGGAGCCCTGATTACGGTCCTTTCGATATCAAGTTTCATTTCACTCAGACTAGACTCATCCGAATCTTTTTGGGCCAAAAGTGCTTTTTCCTGAGAAGGAATGAGAGCCAGACTATTTTGAAGATTTTTGACGCTTGTCTGCTGGGTAAGAAGATTTTTTTCCTCCTGTTCCAGGTCAGATTGTGAAATATAGCCTTTCTCCATTAACTTTCTTTTTCGTTCCAGCTCTTTTTCTGTGAGAACGAGTGCCTCTTTTTCAATGGCAATCAGTCGTCTGGTATTTTCTTTTTGTTGATTGAGTTCGATAAGCTGGGCCTCAACACTCATCACCGAGGCAACCCCTCTTGTCTGGGCAAGGCCGTAACTCACGGGATCGAGACGTAAAAGCAGGTCTCCTTTTGAGAAAAAAGCTCCTCTTTTGAGTTCAGGATGTACCTCAACAACCTTACCGCTCACTTCCGGGATTGCCGACCAGGAGTCCGTTGGTTCGACGTAACCATAACCGATGACACGGGGAATTACGGTCATAGGCTCCACGGTAATGGCCGACACGGCCCGACTGCGTTCTTTTGCCTCAGGGCGACTCGGTTCCGGCTTATTCTTCACCATTGTAACCACAAAAATCAGCCCCAGGACGACAGGGATAAAGAAGACAAAACGCTTGATGACCTTCATTGAACAACCTCGTCAAACCGAATATTATTTTGTTCTAACGTTATGCCCACAGCCTTATACAAGGCAATAATTGCCATCTGATAATCGGCTACGGCATCTATTTCTGATGCCCTGGCATCGGTCAGATCACGCTGAAACAGCATTACCTGATAGCTGGTTGATAAACCGGAACGATATTTTTCCTCTTCCGTAGCAAGGGACTCTACTGCATATTCCTTTGAAAGGGCTGCCGCCTTATACCGCTTATAAGAGGCTTTCATTGTGCGCAGCGCCGCGCGAACCTCCACCTTTATCATTGAACGTATGTTCTGCTGATCAATGACATTCTGTCTCTTTTTCAGAAGAGCAGCGGCATGATTGGCGTTTCCCAGGCGTCGGCCAATGGGTAACTCAAGGGAAAGCCCCACACCCGCATACTGATAATCTTCAAAATTGTCCGCTGCAAAATCCGTCGAGTCAATGGTCGTGCCCGCATCACCATCATTTGCCATGATAGTGGCGCTCAGATCCAGTTGCGGTAATCTCTGGTTATCAAAGTAGGTTATATCCGTCTCGGCGGATGCGAGTTGGAGTTTTGCAACCAAAAGTTCGGTTCTTAGAGAGTAGGCCTGCTCAAGTAGTTCATTTTCATCTTTGTCTACCACGTGAAGGGCTGGAGGATCTCCCGGCTCTACCCTATCTGCTGTAGTAATTGAGCCATAAATGTAGTTAAGCAGCTGGTCCTGTGCGTTAAAAAGACTATTTTCAGAAGAAATCACACCTTCTTCTCTTGCTGCAACTTCTGCCTTTGCCTGCAATAGATCGAGTTTTGGTGAACTACCGAGACGAATTCTTTCGGTTATTTCATCTAAAGAGCTTTCTGCCAGGGCCAGTGAGCTTTTTTGGACTTCAAAAAAAGCAAGGGCATAGTAATAATTCCAGTAGAGATTTTTTGCCTCTGCCACTGTATCGATTAGAGTCTGTTTTAAACTGAGATCCGCCACTGAAAGATCGTTTTCCGCAAGACTAATTAATCGTCTGTTCACTTCGGTACCTCTATTTTTCAATAGCGGTTGCGAGACTACAAGAGTTGCGGTGGCAGTGTCACCATCTGCAACATTCGGGCCCTGCTCAATTTCTTTATCTGTCCAATCAAATGTAGCAGAGACATCTGTTCCAAATAAAAATTTCTTGGAAAGTCCAGTGGAAGCCCCATAATCAATCGTCTCTTTATCAGAAAAGGTTTCATCGGTGTTTGTCTTGCCAGAGGTGCCTTCAAGACTAAAGCTGGTATCATACTCGGCCTCACTCGCTATCAGGTTTTCCTGTTGGATCTTGGGATTGAGTCGCTCAAGCTGCAAGCCAAGGTTATTTTCAAGGGCAGCACGGGTCACCTCGTCCAGGGTGAGCGTGAGAGATTCAGCGCGCACATGCTTTACGAAGATTACGACCAAAAAGATGGTCGTAAAGAGAAGGAGTCGTCTTTTCATAGTTAGCTCATCTATTTCTATTTGATAGTCCAATGAGTTAGTTCCCGCCCTAAAACTGCCCTTTTTACTGATATCTTCGTTATGCTCAAAATTTTATCCTCGGAATATCAATTATATGCCTGTGGTAAAATTTTTCGCATGCCTCGATCTCAACAAAAACACCTAGTTTTATGATGGAAACTAGTTGGAAAGGTTTCACTTTCGTACAGTATCCCAACAGGCTACTGTGATTGAATTTATCAACTTTTGATCCAATTTTAAAAGTCCTGCCGCGGCATCACTTACCACAAAAAATAACGAGCTTATGGTAAGCAGAGCAAGTACCTGAAGAGGCATATCTTTGACAAGTAACTCCTCCTGGGCCCTTAGTAAAATAAGGTTCATCGGATATAAAAGTGGCCGAGCAAGCGCTGGATCCTTATCGATCTCTCCAAACTGAGCTTTCCGATAGGCGAGCCCCTGGGGGGACTTCAAATATTGAAACAGATATTCATGGGAAGATTGGTTATCCTGAGCACTCCCCAAAAAATCATGACAAAAAGTCATAAATTGCTTTTTGGCAGGTAATTCGGGTGAGTAGTTCTTCATTATGTTTTTTGTAATTCCGGTTGCTGCATATTCAGCCGCCACATCTGTCAATTCATCTTTTGACTTAAAATGTCTGTATATGGTCCCCTCGCCCACACGTGCTTTACGCGCAATTTTAGCCGTAGTGACGTTTTCAAATCCCTCTGCGGCAACACGTTCAATGGTTGTTTCAACTATCTTGATTTTCTTTTCTGTCCATTCTGCAACATTTAAATTCATAGTGCCCTCTTTGTGCGAGTGAGTATTCGCTCGCACACTAAAGGTATAATCTCAAGTTGTCAAGGGTCGGAAATCAGGCATACAAAGAAATCATAGAATACAGCTACGCCTAACCCAGATTTCTCACCAACAAAGTTTTTCGCAGGTCGAGACACCGGGCATGAAGCTGTAGTAATCTACTGCAAATGCACGGTAACGAATCAGCTGCGGATAAATCTGTTGGCCCGAAGGGTGAACTTTTTGATTTGAAACGAAAAACACCCTGTTAATTGAGAAAGTCATTTTTAAACTGTAAAATCAAACAATTGAGTTTCAAATCAAAAAGTCATGAGAAATTTGGGCTAAATCTCTTTGATAGCAGTATTCAGGAAGTTTTCGGGGAGACGATGCGTCTTTTCCTCCAGAGTAGAACCAAGCAGAGAACACCATAAAAACCGGTACATATCCAAAGCTGACGCCATTGGGTGAACACATCCATAAAATCAGCCCCCATCTGATTAAGACGCAGAAAGCCATTCATTGCGGGGATGACCGGTATATATTGAATAACTTTGATAATTCCGTCTGGTACTGCCGATGTTGGCCAGACGAAACCAGAAGCAAAAATAAGAGGCATGGAAGAGAGTAAAACAAGTAAGGTTGCAAGCTCTCTGCGTGGTAAAATCAAGCCAAGTACTATTCCTAAAAAACTCGCACTCAATAAAAATGGCAAAATAAAGAGGTTCAGCTCTGAAAAATCCGCAATATGTGGAATGCCATAAAATGAAAAGGTAAATCCGAAATAATACATACAGAGAAACCAGTACATAGTCACAAACAGGGTTGATCGAACCAGCAACAATTTCCAGGGCGACGCCTTGAGCCAGTAATCATCACCTTTGCCTGCCCGTAAATCTTCATTTTGACCACCACCCAATATCCCGGCACCCATCAAAAGAGTGTGATGGAGGATAAGTATAAAGATTGCGGGTATCACATAGTTTACATAGCCAAGGGTCTCATTGAAGGCGGAAAAGATATTGAGCTTTATGGCACTATATTGCTCCGAGGCAAGGGCCATTGACTGGCCGGACATCACCATCCTGGTCACCTTGACCTGTGCTGCCAAGGTCTGACCTGCGCCTGCCATACCCTCGATAACAGTTCCATAAACAAGGAAATAACTGGCATCTCCAGCAAAGGAGAGAGTAGGACGTTTATTCTGTAGAAGATCGCGGTAAAAGTTCTCTGGAATGACCATAACCCCGGCCAGTCTGTTTTCCACAAACATCCTCTGGGCCTCAACCAGACTGTGTGCCCTTCCACTGAGCTGCACCTGTGGACTGGCATCCACCATCCTCTCAAGGCGTCTGCTCATCTGGCTGTTGTCCAGATTCACCACGACGACTTTTAGTTCTCTAGGGACCTGCTGAGCATAGGGCAGCGGATAGAGAAATGAATAGAAAACGACTCCCCCGAAAACAGTCAAAAGTATTGCCGGGTTTTTAAAAATTGCAGCACACTCTTTCTTGCAGATTTCCCACCAGCTCATGCGACCTCCTCCTTCACCTTGCCACCACTAGAGATAACTCGGGCAAGCAGAAATACGACGAAGAAAAACACTCCAAAACAGGCGAGCGCCTTAAACTGGGGAATCACCGAAATAAGTGAGGCACCATAGTTGACCTGGCTGAACTGAATCTCAATATAGTGGCTGATAGGTATCAAACTTCGCCATATTTTAGCAGGCAGGGTCATATCACTTACAGGAAATGTCACCCCCATAAAGGCAAGGCCCGGTGCGGCGTAGGCTGCGGCAAAACTTAATCCCCTTGCAGCATCACGGGTAAGGAGGAAGAGAAGAGAGGCGGTTGCAACGCTTGCAATAGATGTGAGCAAAAGAGCCACGACAAGTACAGACCAATTTCCGTGCATGGGCCAACCAAGTGCTATGTACATTCCCCATAAAAAGAGGAGTCCATGGAACCAGAAGATGGCAATAAGAGGAATACACTTTGCGATAGTGACTTTAATTGGGCCATCCGCAAGCCACGTCTGCAAACCATCCCGCCTTGTTTCAGCGGCAAAAGAGAGTACTGTGACCGCAACCATGAGGATTTGCCACAGGGCCGGCAGTATAGCTGAAATAAGAAACTGAGCGTAATTGGTGTTTATATTAAATAGCGCAGTTGCCTGAGTCCCTATGGGAAGCGAGGAAGAGAGCGCCGCGGAAACGACCGGTTGTCCCATAACCAGATTTTTTTTCACCTCAATTTTTGTTGTAAACGTCGATTGTGCCTGAATAAGAGCAGAGTTTATAACTTTTCCGATGAGAAGAAACTGACTGTTTACAAAAGCGGTGACCTCAGGTGCAACCCCAAGTATCGTTTTTTTTTCAAGGTCTTCAGGGATCACCAACAGGGCGTAAATATCTCCGGCCCGAAGAGCCACGGCCCCTTCTGAAACATTTGGATAGCTCGCAACTAGATGCAAGGCGGGGCTCGCATCAAAGTTTCGCAAAATAGACCGGGAGACCTGACTTCTATCAAGATCGACCACCCCAACCGGCATTTCCCGGGCTATCCCTTTTGCAAAAACGGACCAGAGCAACACGGCCAGGAAAAGTGGGATCCAGGTTATAAGAGAACAGAGCCAGGGGTCGGTAAACAGAAGCCGCCACTCACGTCTGAGCATATTTGAAAAAGAAGGAGAACTCATTGGCCAATGATTACACTCATTCCCGCCCGCAAACCATCAATGGCTTCAACAGGTCTTGCCTCAACTTCAAAAGTCCTCATATCAAAGCCTTTATCACCATCAGTTGCCCTCCAGGTTGCAAAATCCCCCATCACAGCGACATGATCCACTTTAAATGTGTAAGAAGCATCACCAAGAGCGGGGATAGCGGCCGTAAACTCACTCCCTTTTGTAAAATCGGCAAGCCGGTCTTCGCGCACGTGAAAAACCGCCCAGGCATCACTCATATCAATAACTGTCACCACTGGAAAACCTTGTGGCGCGAGCTCGCCGCTCTGTAACAGTATCTGCGCAACCTCTCCATTGTGCCAGCTTTCGATCCTCATATCAGCGGCATATACTTCGACTTCCGTAACTGCTCCTGCAGCCATTCTCGCCTTACCGGTTGCTGCCTTTTTGTCCTCTTCCCGGGCACCGTCCTGGGCCATCTTATACATCTGCAGCGCCCCATTTTCTGCAAACCGTGCACCTATTAATTTGGTTTCAACCTCATCGCGTTTTTGCTCAGCAACCACCCCTGCAACATAGAGATTGTCTATTCGCTCAAAGGTTTTTTCCATCAGGTCGGCAGCCGCCTTAGCCTGCCGCCATTTATCTCTGGCAGCTTCAATCTGTTCTTTTCTGGCACCGGTATACACCTGTTCGGCCACGGCATCTGCCGCATCCTGCCCCGCTTGGGCCTGCACAAGCTTTGCATCTATTTCAGGACTGAGAATGGTAAAAATCAATTGTCCCTTCTCTACGATATCACCCTTTCTGACTTTAACCTGATCGATACGACCTGGAATTTTAGAGCTGATATTATACTGTTGTGCTTCAATCTGCCCCTGCATCCGTACAGGTTTAGGTTGATATGCAAGCCAGAATGTATAGGAAAGCCAGGCAACAATTGCTGCAAAAATAGTAAAAATAACTGCCGTTCGAAATATACGCATTAGCGTACCTCAATCTCTGGGGAAATTTGATATTGAAAAAAGCTTGGGAGATCTCCGCTCATTGCGACCAATTTTGCGAGAGCTACCACATGATTATAAAGAGCAAACGCCCGTTGGGACTTAACACCAGCCAAAAACAGCTCCGCATCAACCACGTCAAGGGACGTAGAAAGACCTTGGCTAAAAGCCTTGATCCTCAGATTCACAGTCTCTTCAGCGAGGCTCTCACTTGAACCCAGTCCTCTATACTCTTCTAGTGCCTGTTCAGCCTGCCGGTAGGTTTTCTCGAGCAGGACCGCCAAATCACTGCGAGCCTGATTTTTAAGAAAATCTATTTTCTTTAAGGTGGACTGCGCCGCTTTCATATTTCCTGAGCGCCCATCCCGTTCCATAAGCGCTATACTCACACCAACGCCTACAACCCAGTCGGGAGCAAGCTCTGTGGCAAGACTCTCTTCTTCATAGAGGCTATAGTTGCCAAAAAGCCCAACGGTTGGATAATATTTACCCTTTTCCACAGCCACTAGTCCTGCCACCTGATCTTTTTTAGAGTCAAGCAGCTGTAGTCCCGGATACACATTAAGAGTTCTTTCCAGCAGTTCTTTCATTGCGGGAAGACTCTCTTCAGCAAAAAGGGCGTCGGTTGGAATCACGGTATCTGTTTTTTTCAGCATTCTGGTAAGAGCAAGTCTGGCAATTTCTAAATCCCTTCCGGCTTTTTTACGTTCCACCACAGCTTTATCGTGGGAGGCCTGGGATTGCATCCGTTCGACCTTTGCAATCTGTCCCTGTTGTTCCAGGAGAACTGCATGGTCAAGATGCTGTTTCAGTCCCGCTTCCACTTCTTTTCGGGTCTCATAGACTTTATTGGCGAGAACAGCGCCAAAATAATAGCGGGTCAGGGTCTCAAACTGAGTAAGTGATTGTAATTGGAGGTTATGAGCGGCCTCTTTATATTTACCCGCGGCAATATCCTGGGCCGCAGTGATGCGCCCTCCGGTATAGAGGGGCCATTTGGCCGAAATTGAACTTATTACCGTCTCACGATCAGTTATGGTGGAGGTCAACGCACTTTCGAGTTGGGCAAATGACATGCCATAACTGGACGCTAATCCTGACATGACAGAAGTTAATTGATCCCCTCCTGCCATACTATCCAATACATCCGACGGTGAGAGTGTAATATCATCATCGAGATAAATGTAACTTGCAGAAAGCGATATTTCTGGAAGATAGAGATCTTTCGCCGCATCTTTTTTATGATCTGCACTCTCCACATCGGCCCTTGCAGCCTGGAGGGTATCGTTTTCTGCGGCAACAAAAGACCATGCTTCAACAAAGCTCACCTCAGCCTCTTCCGCCACCACATAATGTGGAAAAAAAGAGCTGAACAAGACAACTCCATATAAAAATGCATAAATACGCTTATAATTAATCAAAGAACATCCTACTTTGTCGTGGTTATGTGGCTGATAATGTATGGTTTATTCATAGCAGAACGAATACGAGAACGCCAATATATCTGGGATAAAGGCAAACAGCAAGGAGAGATTACGAAAGAACTTTGATGGGTGTAACCATACAAGCGCCTGTATTAAAGGAAAGAGAAGCTCCAATATACGACCTCTCTTCTCCACCGATAACATCGTAGGTGCCGTCTGACCTGTGACAACAGAGGCCTCCTACTACATACACATTTGGTATGGATAAAAACGGGTGAATATGCTCACTCACCTTCATAGGAGATGCCGGCAGAGCAAAGCTCCCTAGACTAAATAGTATGAGGCCCAGAGCGTATTCTCCCGATGGAGTCTGATGTATAAATTGAAAATGCTCCAAGGTCGCAAGCAGGGTAAGAAAATATTAGTAGTAAATTAGATTCCTATTAATTACGAAACGATAGATGACCCACCAATAACCATTTTTTACTGTTCGCTTTTTATTAGCCACACAGACATCATGCTATCTTGTCGAAAGCAATTTGGCTCCTTAATGTGTGCACAGAATTGAGCGTCCCGATACATCTGTTCCTATTAGAAGATACATTGAAAACAACAAGCACCCTTTCCCAACCACTTCTGACCATCATTATTTTTCTCTAATTCTTTTCCACTACTTCCTACCTCGCCCTCGCCAACACGAAACAAGGCCCCCTTGTTGAATTCCCGGACAAGACCCTCCTCATTACAAGCTCCGGTCTCGTCTGGCAAGACGCCCGAAGCAAGAAAATTGATAATTTTCCTGCTATGCAGCGCTACGTGTCAACCCACGAGATTTCCGGCTGGCGACTCCCCACCAAGGATGAACTCCATCAACTCTATGAAATTTTTGATCTCCATGGATCTTAAAGGGTCCTACTGGCTCGTCGACGATACAGGCAAACCCGTTACTGGCAGCTGGGAAATTGGTGATCAATGCGGACCATCACGAACATACTATCCACAAAAACGTGGCCATATCCGTCTTGTACGGGAACAATAATAGTTGTGATTATCCGTACCCTTGAAACAATTTAAGGATTCTCTTATTTAAATTTTTTGTAAGGCTTCAATTTTTTTACTGACAAGAGATGATACAGTTGCTATTATCAATAGTGCATATTCACATAACTATCAATTTCAGACACACCACAGGACATGACGGAACTCGAATCAATATTTAAAAACCTTGAAAAAGTTGCGGACTCCGTCGTTGCTCTTTTTGGTAAAAACTGTGAGGCCTGTATCCACGACCTCACCTCGCTGCAGAACTCGCTGGTACACATATCCGGAGATGTAACAGGGAGAAAACCGGGCGCTCCTGCAACGGATTTACTTGTCAGAAAACTACAACAAGATGGTTCCAGTCCAGAGGATATGCACAATTACAAAACAACGACAAACGATGGCAGGTCACTGAAATCATCAACAACATTTATCAAAGACAGTAGTGGGTTGCCGGTTGCTGCCTTCTGTATCAATTTTGACACGACAGAATTTTACAACGCAACGAGAGCACTTATGCCACTACTCAACCTTGACGACCACGATCAATTTGACAGTCACGAGACCTTAAGCCACTCCATGGGTGAAACCGTTGAAGCAATTTTCGCTCGAGCCGTGGCAGAGGTTGGCAAACATCCGACAACAATGAGTGTGGATGAGAAGACACAACTCATCGCATACCTTGAAGAAAACGGAATGTTCCAACTTAAAGGCTCCGTTGAAGAAGTCGCACACCTGATGGGTGTTACAAAATTTACAGTGTACAATTATCTTAAAAAGGTCCGAAATCACGAATTAACCTAACCCCGGTAAACGGAAAATAAGCCGGGACTCAGTTCAGTACCCCCTCGGAGTCTATCGCTTACCTGAGGGGTATAAGTGCCCCGAAGGTCTCTCTGCGGTCGCTATCTGGTGGTTATGTTAAATAATTAATGTCAAAAGAGCCTCCAGTTTTCTTGTTTTTATGGCAGGATTTCTGGAGTAAGGCTCTAAAAAACCGAGGCTCTATAATGCACAGAACAGTAATCTCTACAGACAACGCACCTTCAGCAATTGGTCCCTACTCCCAGGCAGTATCCGCCAACGGTATGCTCTTTATCTCAGGACAACTCCCCATTAATCCCGAAACAGGAAAAATGCTGGAAGGCAATATCGGAGATAAAACCGACCAGATTGTGAAAAATGCTGGCGCTATTGCAGCTGCTGCCGGCACCACACTAGAAAATGTTGTGAAAACGACAATATTTCTTACTGACCTCGGTGATTTCAAAGAGGTTAACGAAGCCTATGCCAAACACTTTACAGAGGCTCCCCCTGCACGATCAACCGTTCAGGTTGCAGCACTGCCACTCGGCTCTAATATTGAAGTTGAATTTATTCTTGCAACCTAACCTCGATTAGCGGGAAATGAGTCGGGATACGTTTCTTGAAGAAACAATCCCTCGCTCCAGGAGATTTTTATGCGTTTTACGGTCAAAGACATCCTCGAAATGGAAGTCACCCTCGCCCTCGGCTGTACGGAACCGGTGGCAATTGCACTCGGTGGTGCCGCCGCGGCCACTCTACTTCCAGAAAAAGAATTCGACTCCATTGAAATCTGGATTGATCCCAATATCTATAAGAATGGTATGGCTGTCACCATTCCTGGAACGGGTGGTTTAAAGGGACTTGATACAGCAGCGGCTCTTGGAGCTTATGGAGGAGACCCTACCCGAGACCTTGAAGTTCTTGAAAGTGTGGACGAAAGGATCGTTGCAAAAACACAAAAACTGCTGGCAGCCAAACGGGTCATCGTCCATCTCCGGGAAGAGGTGGGCTTACATGTACGCACTAAGATCATTGCTGGCCCCAATGTTGCCGAGTCACTCATTGTCGATCTGCATAATAACATCGTGAGCCTGAAACTCAACAGTGTTGAAGTGACCGACTCTCCTTTACTTGCCTCTGTTAAGGGAAAGGGTGGGAAACGAACCCTGGCCGAGCTCGAAGAATGGCTCAGAGAACTCACCTTAGAACAGATCCTGGAACTCACGAGCAAGCTCGACGAAGATGATCTCAATTTTCTCGAAGTGGGTGTCAATCATAACCTTGCCCTTGCAGAGTACGGTTTGAAACACGGCAGCGGCCTCGGGATAGGAAAGGCAATAGACAGGTTGATCAAACAAAAGCTCATGGTCAAAGATATGAACAGTTCTGCCCGCAGGCTCACGTCAGCCGCCGCCGATGCCCGCATGGGTGGTGCAATGCTTCCTGCCATGAGTTCAGGTGGGAGCGGGAACCACGGACTGACAGCCATCCTCCCCATCTGGGCCATTAAGGACTATATCGACCATGATCGGGACACTCTCTTAAGGGCCATCGGTCTCAGTCATATAGTCACAGCCTACGTCAAGGCGCATACGGGAAGACTCTCTGCTGTGTGCGGTTGTTCCGTTGCAGCGGGAGCCGGTGCCACTGCCGGCATAACCTATCTGGTTGGGGGCGACGTGCACCACATGGAAGGGGCTATCAAAAATATTTTGGAAGATCTGGCTGGAGTTATCTGTGACGGAGCAAAAGCCGGATGCGCAATTAAACTCAACACTGCAGCCGGCGCTGCTGTACAGGCTGCACTCTTTTCCCTGCATGGAGTAAACGTCAAGGATACCGATGGAATCATTGGAGACTCGACGAGAAAGACCATTCAAAACATGGGTGAACTCAGCCACGACGGTATGGTGCAGACGGATAAAACTATCTTGAAGATTATGCTGGAAAAACAGATGACAAGAGACAAAAAAGCGGAGCAGTAACCACAAATCAGGCAACACCCCACACCTGGGATGTTGCCTGGAATTCACATACTACGAATTATTTTCACACCAGTCATAGGCGTTTCTAAACATCTGCATCCAGGGAGAGACTTGAAGATTCTTCATCTCTTCAGGCAGATAATGCGCCTGCCATGGGAGAAACACCCTCTCAGGGTGCGGCATCAGGGCGAGGTGTCTGCCGTCACTTGAACAGAGTCCCGCCAGACCGCCAACGGAACCATTGGGATTAAACGGATATTGTTCAGTGGCCTGGCCATCATCATCCACGTAGACCATGGGAGTCATACCACCCTTTGTAACCGTTTGCCTCACCGTATCATCGGGGAAATGCAGACGACCTTCACCATGGTCAACATGGATACCAAAGACAAGATCTTCCATCCCCTGAAGCATCATCGCATTGCTCTTTTGAACCCTTACCGTGGACCATCTCGACTCAAACCTGCCAGAGACATTCCTGACAAACCGAGGTTGCTTTTCAGGGGCAATCCCAGCTTCAGGAATCCATCCAAGGAGTCCAAAAAGTTGACAACCATTACAGATACCTAGGGTGAAGGTATCTGGTCGCTCATAAAAATCTGTGAACATCTTTTTCAATCTTGGATTAAACAGGATTGTGGCTGCCCAACCTTTGGCTGATTCCGGCACATCGGCATAGGAAAAGCCACCAACTGCAGCAAGTCCTCTGAAGCCATCAAGAGTAACAGTTCCCTCAAGAAGATCATTCATGCAGATATCCCAGGGCTCAAATCCGGCAGAATAAAAAGCCGAAGTCATCTCACGATCTGAGTTTGAACCCTCGTCGCGAAGGATGGCAACCTTGGGTTTATTCGTTTTTGCAAGAAGCTCGGCAGGTGCTGGTTCAGGCGTAAAAGTAAGATTATAACTCGGCCCCTTTCTCGCATAGATTGCAGCTTTTTCTTCATCTGCACAGACGGGATTCACCTGGCGTTTTTCCAGTTGGTAGGAAGTTTCCTCCCACCAGCTTCTGAGAACCACCATTTTTTCATCCACTACCTTTTCACCGTTATAGCGGATCGTAACCTGTCCTGTAGCACTTGAATTTCCGATCTCTACCACGCTCACGCCATGACGGCCAAGAATGTCTGTTACCTCTGCGACGTTGTCGCCGTCACACTCAACCACCAATCCAAGTTCTTCTGAAAAGAGCTTTTCAAATACGGAGCAGTCATCTTCAAGGGTGATATCAAGGCCACAATTACCACTAAATGCCATCTCTAACAGTGTGGTTATAAGGCCACCATCACTGCGGTCATGCCCTGCACGTATGAGCGACTTGCCAATAAGTTCCTGAACAGCAAGAAAACCGTTTCTCAACATCTTTGGGTCATCCACATTAGGGCTTTCGTCACCTATCTGCTGCAGTACATGACCAAGAGCTGTACCACCAAGACGGTTTTTGTCTCCACTAAGATCGATAAACAGAAGTGGTGCTCCTACGTTTTTAATATCCGGATTCACTACCTTTTCAATATCGGGTGTGGCCGCATAGGCTGAGACTACAAGCTCCCGCGGGGATTTAACCATTTCATCACCAACCATGGTTGCCATGGAAAGACTGTCTTTTCCGCCATCCACAGCCATGCCCACCTCAATCATTACGTCACGCATGGCAGCGGCAGCATCATATAGAGCCGCACCTTCACCGGAAAGCTTTGGTGCCCACATCCAGTTCGCCGAACATTTCACCTGATCTACATCTTCTATTTTTGACCAGACCAGATTGGTAAGACACTCACCCACCGCCATCCGGGCTCCTGCTGCGGGGTCCACCAACATTTTTATGGATTGTTCCCCAATGGCCGTTGCAATACCGGTTTTGCCAAAGTGACTCTGGGCAACAACTGCAACGTTGCCCACGGTAAGTTGAAGCGGTCCACAACACTGCTGCTGAACAATCAGTCCGGTAACGGCACGGTCCACCTTGTTGGTCAGAAATCTCTTAGAACCAACAGAGACAAGTCGCAGAACATCGTGCAGGGCTGACATCACTGTCAGATCTGCAGGAATATCCAGAGGTTTTCCACCGAGGGGACGCCTGGTATCTTCAAAGGTTTTTTGAGGAATTTCTCCTAAGAGGACAGGAAGGTCGATATCAACAGGCGTACTATTATCGTTTGAATCCCGAACCACAAAACGGAGATCTCCGGTCACCTCGCCTAAGATTTCACAACCAACCTTTTCCCGTTTGCAGATGGCCTGGAACCTCTCAATATTTTCAGGTCGAATCAGAAAACCGGTCCTCTCCTGGAATTCGGCAACGTAAATTTCCAGCACCGACATTGTCGGGTCACCCACATTGATATTACGGATCTGTACCCAACCACCAGATTTTTCTACCAGCTCCTTAAGTACATTAGCTGGACCTCCAGCACCTTGATCATGGATGACATCGATAAGTGATTTATCTCCCATCTCGTTGCAGGCGCGGATAACGCGGTTCATCTTTTGTTCCATCTCCGCATCGCCACGCTGCACCGCATTAAAGTCCAGAGTTGATTCATTTTCCCCCTGGAGCATTGAGGAAGCAGCACCGCCTCCAAAACCAACCCGGTAGGCGGGACCACCGACCTGAACGATGATCATTCCTTTTTCTTCAGCGGCTTTTTCGATATGTCTGCCATCTAACTGGCCCACACCCGCAGTGAACATAATTGGTTTTAGAAAACCCCAACGCTCACCATTTTCAAGACGCATGTCGAAGGATCGGGTAAAACCCTGAATCAGTGGCTCGCCAAATTTATTGCCGTAATCAGAGGCACCATTACTGGCTTCAACCTCTATTTCGAGAGGTGATGCAAGGTTATCAGGAGTTGGGTATTTATTTTCCCAGGGCAGATCGTAGCCCGGAATATTGAGGTTACCCACACAATACCCTGCAGTCCCGGCGATAACGAAACCGCCCCTTCCTGTCCCCTGTACGTCACGTATTCTACCACCTGTGCCGGTTTCAGCGCCCGGAAACGGTGCCACGCCTGTGGGGAAATTATGGGTTTCAGCAGTGAGAAGTGGGTTATAGGTCACCTTCACTGGAACAAAAGGAGAGGGGCTACCAGGTACCTTAGGAATAATTGTATCTATCTCATATCCATCAATAACGCTGGAATTATCCTTAAAGGCTATCAGTGAACCCTTAGGGCTTGCAGTAAGAGTCTCAGTGACAAGCTCAAACAATGTCCCGTCCATCTCCTGCCCGTCAATGATCTGCTTTCCTTTAAAAAAACCGTGGCGTGAGTGTTCAGAGTTGGCATTATTGAGGTCCATAATCTCAACAATGGTGGGGTTTCGACCTTGCTGTTTCACAAAATAGTCGTAATACAAATTACGATCCCGCTCATCCATTGAGATACCGGGCAGCTCATTTAATCCTTCCGGCCCTTTCGTCTTAAGATCCACCTCATACACAGCTTCTGGCACAATACCCGTATCAAAAGTTGTAAGGGGTGCAGGATAGTGACATTCCGTCATACGATCGTGATTACCCGCTATGAATCGTTCAATGTCTTCACCATCAGGGACAAGGTAGCGCCTGGATCGTTCCACACGAGTGATTACTTCAAGACCGGTCGCCTTGCAGATGGAGACCATATTGGAAGACCAGGCCGTAGCAAAATTCATCCGAGGCCCAACTTCTACAACTCTATCTCCTTTTAAAACAGGAGCTTCTTGCACCGTTTCAACCAACATACCATCAGCCAAAATGAGACGAAGGCAGGTCATTTCATCCTGAGTTAAATTTCGATTTGACTCAACGTTGAAACAGTAGGCCCTGCTTTCATCAATTTTCCGATACAGTTGTGTGACTGTCACACCCATGATATTTTCCTTTATATTTAAACGTGTTAAAAACAAACTGTGGACTGTTACGTATGTTTGCGGTGAACATTTTCGACTGGTATATATATTTGCTGCAGTATGATCGAAGCTACTGACTTACGGCGGCTATTGTAGCATTATTCCCTAAACATTTCTCCATGAATTTGTTCTTCTTAGGGTCTTTTTGGGTTATAACTGATTATACTGCGATGATATTGGGTATTTTTTTTGGGTCGTACAGGTTTTCCAGCAACGAGGCGCACATATGCAAACAGCGTTTCGCAGGCCAACTTCAAGCTCACTACTTCCTCAAAGGTCACGACTTTGAACGACAACAACCCCATAGAAATGCAAAACAAAATAGTCCAGCTCGAAAAAGAATGCGGGAAAATGCAACAAGAGCTGGCGTCTGCAGAAAAACAGATCCACTCTCTGCAAAAACACACCAAAGCCACCGCCGCACTACTGCAGGAGACCAACGATAAACTCCGTTTTTTTCATGAACAAAAACGACTGGAGAATCTCTCCAAATCAGATTTCCTAGCAAATATGAGCCACGAAATAAGGACGCCTCTTAACATTATTCTCGGCATGGCCCACCTTCTTGCAGAAACTCCTCTTACCAGTGCCCAGCATCAATATCTCAATAGTCTAAGGGTAACAGGCAAGCAATTGATGGAGATTCTCAACAACATACTCGAATTTTCCAGGATTGAAGCGGGGAAGATAACCTTTGAACCTGAGCCGTTCAGCCTACAAAAAATAATAAACCAAATTGAGGCATCAGCCCTGCCGCTCTGTCTTCCCAAACGACTCGAATTCGTTGTCCAACATGACCCATTACTGGTAATGGAAAGGGTCGGTGATCCATTAAAAATATTCCAAATCCTTCTTAACCTGATCAATAACGCTGTTAAATTCACGAAATCAGGAACCATTACGCTCTCTATTGGGGAAAATGATCAGCAAACTGACCACCTCATGCTACACGTCCAGGACACCGGTAGTGGCATTTCCAAAGATCAGCAAAAAATAATTTTTGACCGATTCACCCAGGCCAATGAATCTCTTTCACAACAGCACAGAGGGGCAGGGCTGGGCCTTGCTATCAGCCAAAAACTCACAGAGGCAATGGGAGGCCATCTCACTGTCGACTCACGTTTTGGTCACGGTTCGACCTTTACCTGTTGCTTACCACTCCCTCAGGTCATAGCCTCAGAAAGGCCCAAACTCCGTCTTAATACCCAGTTGATTTCACCAGAGAATTTCCCTGAGTTGAAGGTCCTGGCAGTCGATGACATTAAGGAAAACCTCGAAGTACTCAAGGTCTATCTCAAAGATTATCCGGTAGACATCTTCACTGCAAACAATGGGCAGGAAGCTCTTGAAACTCTTGAAGTAACCACTTTTGATTTAATACTGATGGATATTCGGATGCCTGTGATGGATGGAATTACGGCAACCAAGACCATTCGGAAAAAGGAAATTGGAGTGGGAGACCCGGCAATCATCCTTGCAATCACGGCCCACGCCTTCCAGGAACAGAAGAATAAATTCCTCAAACTTGGATTCGATGGCGTTCTCACAAAACCTTTTTTCAAACGTGATCTTATTCAGGCACTATTCAAATACACCAGCAAACATGCGGTCGTTCTACCTCCGAGTGAAATGGGGAATAAGGCTATTGGGTACTGTCTGGAAAATGAAAAAACAGAGGATATCCCGGAAAACCTGACAGAACTATTGCCTCAGATTTTCCAGACAATAGCAACGGACTTACAGGTTATAAGAAAGGCTCTAACTGACCAGGATTACCCCGTCATCTATAGCACCGGCCACGCCCTGACCGGAGTTTGCGGTATGTTTGGTTTCAAACGTTTTGCAACTCTTATTACAGATCTTTCAAGTAATGTGAAAGCTCAGAACTACACTCTCGCCAATGAACTCGTTAATTCCCTTGATGTGTATCTTTTACAATTACAACAACCTGTACAGAATACGACTATCTTTGACTCAAACACATATGTTCCAGATGGGGGCCCACTTTTTTCCAATCAACACAGGGACGACGAAACCCTTTAACCTCAATAAGTGGACAACCAAAAGCGGAGTCATCAACGTACACCTCTCCGTATGCTTTTGGGCTGTTCGTCCATGAATCCTGATCGGGATTCCTATTTACCCCATAGAGTTGTATTCCGTTTTTCTCAACATAATCAACAGCTTCTTGCAAACAATTGCGATTTTCTCCTCCATCACCACGCATGGTGAAGAGAACTATCTTAGCACCATATCTCTGCAGCTTCTTTAGCCAGGTAATCGCGCCCGGTACCGGTTCCCCAATCTCCGGATACCTGTGGTCCACAAGCGTCCCATCAAAATCAACACATATATACATTCATCTCTCCCAAGAATATCATCAAAATCATCTGGTCCACATGTTAATGCACCACTTACAGTTTACAAGATCAGTCATATCAAAGTCCAATATAGAGCTGGAAAGACAACTGATTATTTTCATCCTTTAGCTTGCTCCGCTTTTAGGGTACTATTTCATAAAAGCAAAGGGAATTGCAGAGAAACTACACCAAACTCAATCTCGAAAGAACATGACAATGCCATATAAATTCAACCGTATGGAATGTTCCGGGTCTCTCGGAGACCTTGGGACACTCCTCCCACTTGCCATGGCAATGATAATGGTGAACGGAATGTCCGCCACCGGAACATTTTTCACCATAGGCCTCTTTTACATCTGTGCCGGTCTCTATTTTGGAGTCCCTGTTCCTGTCCAACCAATGAAGGCCATAAGCAGCTACGCCATAGCCACAGGAGTATCGGCCTCACAGATCAGCGGTTCTGCAGCTCTCATCTGCCTCTTTCTTTTTATTATTGGCATTACCGGAAGTATCAATTTTATAGCAAGAGCTGTTCCAAAGGCCGTAATCAGGGGAATACAACTCTCAACTGGAACCCTTCTTATGATACAGGGCATGCGTCTCATCATCGGCCAATCACCCCAGCAACTTGCAGTAGGATCGGCAGAACCCTTTCTTCGTATCGCAAGTATCGGCCCAATTCCTATAGGTATATGCTTTGGGGTTACGGGGGGACTTATCACGCTTTTTCTGATGCAGAATAAAAAATATCCGGCGGCTCTGGTGCTTATAGCAACGGGTTTTATTACGGGACTTATTTTCGCGAAAAACGGTACAGTCACTGACATCAGCTTTGGCTTCCACCTGCCAGAGATTCTCCCATTTGGCCTTCCAACACAACCGGATCTCATCATCGCCATTTTTGTTCTTGTGCTTCCACAACTTCCCATGACCATTGGAAATGCAATCATTGCCAACGCAGATCTATCAAAAGAGTATTTTGGAGAAAAATCAAACAAGGTCACATACAAGGCAACGACTCTCAGTATGGCATGGGCAAATGGGGTCTGTTTTCTTTTAGGCGGGATCCCGTTATGCCACGGAGCTGGGGGACTGGCTGCCCACTATAAATTTGGAGCACGGACAGGAGGATCCAACATCATAATTGGAATGATTTTTCTTTTACTCGCGCTCTTTCTGGGTCACCAGGCCCTCTCTCTCATGCACCTCTTACCCTTCTCGATCCTTGGTGTCCTTCTGATTTTCGCCGGTGGCCAGCTGAGTCTCTCCATCTTGGACATGGTGACACGCAAGGAGATGTTCGTGATCGTCCTTATCCTAGCGGTAACCCTCACCACAAGCCTGTCTTGGGGCTTTGGAGTGGGCCTTGCCACTGCTCATCTATTACGAAGTGAAAGACTCTCTATCTAACCCTGGTGAACGGGAAATAAGCCAGGATAAGTGCCCCGAAGGTCTCTCTGCGATCGCTATCTGGTGGTTATGTTAACTACGTAATTTCAAAAGAGTCTCCAGCTTACTTGTTTTTTATGACATGTTTTCTGGAGTAAGGCACTAACCAAGTGCAACAGTTGCCTTGGCAATACCAGCCAGACCGACAAAGATAAAACTGTACAGGGAGACCATAAACATACCACCAAGCACAAAAACGCAGGGCAGATTCGCCAGTTTTTCCCTCATGTGGTAGGCGAACATCGACAGCATTGCAGCTATGGGTAGGAGATACCGACCCTGGGCCTGAAAATCAGCTGTCCAGGCTGAATAACACGCAGCTGCCAACAACAAAAGAGCACTCCCCACAGTGACAGACAAAAGTGTAAAGCCCTCCCAACCACCATTTTTGATGGTAAAAAAAGAGATCAGGAGAAACACAACTACGGACAAATAACGGACAAAATCATAGTATCCGTACGAGGCAGCAACTGAAGTATATCCATATTCCCCAAACGATGAACGGAATATTTTTTCCCCCCACAGATGATCCTTGAATATCGTCTTGAGTGTAACTCCCCTGTCTTTCATCTGCAGATAAACAAATTTTTTATCAAGCGGTGTGCTTGGCTTGAAGATGGTGTCGGCATACATTTCACGTGCTTCCATGATTTTTTCAGCCTTCTTAAAATCATTTATGGAACTATCAAGAACACGAACGCCCACAAAAATGGAGATCCCGGCCAATGCAACTACAGCAACACGCGTAAGGGTCGATATGTTGAAAGCGGTCTTTTTATACCACAGCCTCCAAAGAAAATAGGAGAGCATGTAAATACCGAAAAAATAGAAATTTATTTTCAGCAGCAACAGCACCCCTAAAAGAATCACAACTCCTGGTAATTTCCACCAGTTGCAGTCAGCGCCATCTTTTGCAAGCAGCCTGTTCCAGGTGGATTCGGGCACTACCATCTGATAGGCGATGAGAAGAATCACCACCATAGCAAAGGCTTCTGAGTTGAAATAACTGAAAATGTACCAGATCTGAGGTGACAACAGGAGCGGGACGAAAAGGATCCTAAACTGCTTTTTATATACGGCAAACAGTAAAAGAAAAGCAAAGAGTGTCACATTAAAATAGCGCAAAACCCGATATTCTGGCACGTGCAGCTGCTCAAGAAGTTTGGCAAACTTGCCTGCGAAAAAATAGGAAATCTCTCCTGAATTTAGCCGTGACATTCCGTATGCACTATAGGTATGTGCCACCTCGGGATCACCGATTTGGGGGGGGAGATTATGATCCATATAGTACTTTGCAGCACTCACATGTACACCTTCGTCCGGGTGTGTATTGTAGTTACTGAGACTTGCCATAACCATAATAAGAGTCAGTACCACGAGACCCGCGGGTATCACAAAACGACAGTTGGTAAACATCTTTTGTGAAGCCAGCACGAGTGCAAAGGCAAAGAGTACAAGAGCAAAGATCCGTACCAACTGCTGGGTGGCTATATTTTCGGCCTGTAGAGGAGGTAAATGGTAGAATAGATTCGGATCCTGCGATGAAGGTTTCACCAGAAACCCCTTTTCAGAGTACGAAAAATCATCTATCCCTCCGCCGACCTCAAGCTGTGCAAACTGTTCCGGTGAATCAATACGAACAGGAGCAAAACCTGGCTGAGAGACAACAAGGGATATCACCTTCACCTTGGCCATCTTCTCAGAGGTATCAATTCGTATTTCCTGTATCTTTTTAAGATTGGCCAGCCGCATGGAGTAATGGGTTTGACCAGGTTTAACGAGAATTTCAGCCACCCGTCGCTCAGACCAACTTTTGGTGGAATCGCTATAATAGATTTTAAACTTTGTTCTGTTATCTGTCACCACCTGCAAATCGACCACCGCCAGGCTCGTCACCAGAAAATGATACAGAGCAATAAAAATGAGAGAAAGGGCTACCCCTCGAAAAATTGTTTTTACATTACCCATACTCTCCATATCTTCTCTCTTTGGGGCTATCACAATTTTTGCCCTTGTTTTAAGTTAGCCCGAATTTCTCATGACTTTTTGATTTGAAACTCAATTGTTTGTTTTTATAGTTTAAAAATGACTTCCTTAATTAACAGGGTGTTTTTCGTTTCAAATCAAAAAGTTCACCCTTCGGGCCAACAGATTTATCCGCAGATACTTCGTTACCGAGCATTTGCAGGTAGCGAAGACTCCGGTAGATTATTACAGCTTCATGCCCGGTGTCTCGACCTGCGAAAAACTTTGTTGGTGAGAAATCAGGGTTAGAACACCTTGCCTCTATCTAACCAATTACTGCGCGCTACATACCATGAACAAGGAGTTGCTGTAAAGCCGTCTGACGCTTACAACTGTCCTCCTGTCTAACGGCCATGGCCAGAGCCCTTCTCGTCCCAATACCCACCGCAAGTTTTCTGGCTCGGGTAAGCCCTGTATAGATGAGATTTCGGAAAAGCATTTTAAAATGCTGGGTTAATAAGGGAATGATCACAGCCTCAAACTCGCTCCCCTGGGACTTGTGGATGGTAATTGCATAGGCGAGATCAAGTTCCAGCATGTCATCTTTTTTATAGACGACCTCACGGTTATCAGGTGAAAAACTCACCACACAACCTAGATCAACGGTGTCTATGGTCACTATTCTACCGATATCGCCGTTAAAAACATTAAGATCATAATTATTTCTTCTATGGATGACCCGGTCTCCTGCGCGCAGTATCCGCTCACCGATCACCACCTGTGCTTTTCCCGTCTGCTCAGGGTTCACAGCATGTTGTATGACTCTATTTAAGTTACCGGTGCCCAGGCTCCCACGGGTCATGGGTGAGAGAATCTGAATCTCAATATCTGCACCATAATATTTGGGAATCCATTCCGTGTAGAGACGTATGACAGACTGCACTGCAGAAAAACCAAAGTGCAAAGTTGACCAGGGGTGAATCTTCTTCACCACGGCTTTCAATTCATTGATTTCTGTTTCAGCTCTTGCCACTTCCGCAAGATTCACGTGCTGGAATTTTTGTGGAACGACAAAAGACTGTTCATAGGAAGAGACAAGTGGTTCTGCGGTTCCAAACAAAAGAGGCTCTTCACTTGCGGTCATTTCTTCCCTTCCCTCAAGATCAAACCCGCTTAGTTTTTTCACCCGGGAGATAAATGTAAGTTGTTCCTGGGTTGCTTCATCGGAATCAAAAAACAGACAATCTTCTTTTTTCTTCCACAAATCAGGCTTTTTAAAGGGAGATTCTATCTGTGGAGTTCTGCCCCTATTTATATCATGGGCGTATTTGATTATTTTGGATTCTTTTGCCTGACGAAATATCTCGGTCAGCCGGGATACGGAAGCGACACCAGAGGCTATTATATCTCGTAACACATTGCCCGCACCAACAGACGGTAATTGATCAGCATCACCGATAAAAAGCAGCTGACAATGGGGTGGAATCGCCTTAAGAAGTGAAGCCGTAAGAGAGATATCAAGCATTGAGCACTCATCGACAATCAAACAGTCCGCCCTCAGGGGCTGCTCTTCATTTCTTAAAAATCCTCCCTGTTTCCATTCAAGTAGACGATGCAGGGTTTTTGCCTCCCTGCCAATCACTTCACCCATACGTTGGGCGGCACGCCCTGTAGGTGCCGCAAGGACGACATGAACACCCAAAAACTCGAGAAGTCGTACGATAACAAGGGTTGTGGTTGTTTTACCACATCCCGGTCCACCGGTGAGCACGGAAAAACTTGTTGCAACCGCAGTTTTCACAGCCTTCATCTGTTCGTTGCTAAGACGTATCTCCTGCCCGCTACAATAGTTGTCGAGCCACTTATCTGCACCAGGCAGAATTTCACGGTCCGGAGATGCGATCAGTTCCCGCAACTTCGTTGCCACACAGGCCTCGTCAAAATACAATGTCTTTGAGTAATAACATTGCTTTAACAAACCACCAGAGTCAACAAGTCTCAGCTTCAATTGATTTTCTGACTCCATCCGATCCAAAAGCCCCTGGAGGCGCTCACCAAGCTCCAGGTTCAATAATTTTTCGATACCACCCAAAATCTGATCGCGGGTCAAAAAGCAGTGTCCCTCTTCCCTTGACGCTGCCAAAACGTGCCGGATGGCCGCGACAATCCGTTGTTCACTGTCTTCGGCGAGTCCTATGGAAAGTGCGACCTTGTCTGCTGAAAAAAAACCAATACCATAAAAATCACCAGCCAGCCTGTAGGGATCTGCCACAACCTTCTCTATGGCCTCTTCACCATATTTTTTATAGATACGCACGGCAAATAATGTGGAGATACCATGCCCCTGCAAAAACATCATCACCTCACGTATCGCTCGATGCTCCCGCCAGGCCTCCTCTATCATGAGAAGTTTTTTCTTTGCAATACCTTCTACCTCTATCAGTCTTCCGATATCAGTCTCAAACAACTCCAGGGTGTTTTCTTTGAAATGATGAACAATCTTTCGTGCTGTTTTCGGTCCAACCCCCTTAATCATGCCTGATCCCAGATACTTTTCAAGAGCGGCGGCGGTGGCCGGTTTTTTTTCTACGGCCCGTTCTGCTTTAAACTGCTGGCCAAATTGAGGATGGTGTGTCCAGGCACCAAAAAACTCCATGGTGGCACCGGCAAACACCTTGGTCTGATGGACAGTGACAGTCTCAAGAGATGAAGGACTATTAAAGGGCGAAACCCGCAATACGGACCAACCATTTTCCGGATTATGATAAGTCACGCGCTCTACAATGCCGTATATTTTTTCTTTTATTTCAACCATCAACCTACTGGGAACCTTTTATATCTTGATGGCGTCGTAAAAAAAATCGGCATACTGTGTCGTGTAATTTTTTTACGAGCCCATCATATCTTTACGGTAACGGATATTACTCCAATACTTCAAGATTTTTGAAATGGTCAAGAGCCATAGGATTTGCTAGGGCGCCAATATTTTTAACTGCTCTCCCATGTACCACATCGCGCACCGCAAGCTCTACGATTTTTCCGGATTTTGTCCGTGGAATTTCCTTAACCTGAACAATTTTTGCAGGAACATGCCTTGGGCTACAGTTCTCACGAATTGTTTTTCGAATAACCGCCTGCAGTGCATCTGTGAGAACAATCTTATCGATGAGTACGACAAAAAGGACGACCCGGACATCTTCATCCCAGTCCTGACCGATGGCAATGGACTCCTGTACTTCAGGCAACTGCTCGACGTATCGATATATTTCAGCGGTTCCAATGCGAACACCACCCGGATTCAGCGTGGCATCAGAACGACCATAAATAGAGACACCACCATGGGGTAGGAGTTTTACGAAGTCACCGTGGTGCCAGATATTCTCGTACTTATTAAAATACGCTTCATGGTATTTTTTTCCGTCAGCATCACCCCAGAAAAAAGCAGGTTGCGAAGGAAAACTTCTGCAACACACCAACTCTCCTTTTTCACCAATAACTGGTTGACCAGACGCATCAAAAACATTCACCGCCATCCCCAGCCCTCTGCACTGGCTTTCACCTCTATATACCGGCAATATTGGCGAACCAAGCACAAAACAGGACACAATATCAGTGCCACCCGAAATAGAAGACAGGCAGATATCGTCTTTCACATTCTCATAAACATAGTCATAGCTTTCAGGTACCAGCACAGAACCGGTGGAGCATAGTGTACGCAGGTTTTTAAAAGTATGGTTTTTCTTGGGGGAGTAGTTTTCCTTTTTTAGTACATCGATATATTTAGCCGAAGTACCAAAGAGTGTCACACCCACCTCTTCAGCGTAGTCCCAAAGCACATCTGGTCCAGGATAAAAAGGAGAACCGTCGTATAACACCATAGACGCACCGCAGGCAAGACTTGAGGCCAACCAGTTCCACATCATCCAGCCACAGGTGGTAAAATAGAAGACAGTATCACCTTGCCGGACATCACTGTGGAGCTGCAACTCTTTGAGATGCTGCAAAAGGACGCCTCCTGTCCTGTGGGCTATACATTTAGGTTTGCCTGTGGTCCCAGACGAGTAGAGGATATAGAGTGGATGGTTGAATCCCACCTGCTGGAAACTCATCTCTTCGCACTGATGTTTACTGAGAACCGCTTGCCAATCAAGACCGGGCAAGGAATCAAATCCGGCCAATCGAACCACCAGAGTCTGCTCGATTGTCTCAAGCTTTTCCTGGATCGCGAGCACCTTTTGTCTGACGTCGATGGTTTTACCATTATAAAAATAACCATCGGAACAGATTAATACCTTTGGCTCAGTCTGACCAAAGCGCTCGACAACACTTTGGGTTCCAAAATCTGGAGAAGTCGATGTCCAGATCGCCCCAAGGCTTGTGGTAGCAAGCATACCAACCACAGCCTCCGGCATATTGGGTAACAGTCCAGCAACCCTGTCACCTTCTCCAACCCCTACTGATTTGAGCCAGGCCGCAAGAGAGGCCACCTGCTGATAGAGCTGATCCCATGTTAACTGGTATTCGGCCTTATCTTCTGCTCGAAAGTAAATGGCAACATCATCGCCTCGCCGCCGCAATAGATTTTCTGCAAAATTAAGAGTCGCATCGCCAAACCAGATTGACTGCTCCATACTTTCGCCATGAACCAGAGTCTGAGTTCCACGTATTCCTATAACTCCAGAAAAATCCCAGACCGTCTCCCAAAAACTTTCTCTGCATTCAATGGACCAGTCGTACAACTCTAAAAAGGATTCAAGGTTGAGGTTGAATCGTTCATTCACCAGATTTATAAATTTTACCGTGCAGGTTGCACTAAAAGTCTCAGGTTTAGGACTCCAAAGGGGGGCATATTGTGTCATCGTTATGATCCTTTTACGGTTAAGGTTACTGATGTACGTTTTACTTATCAGTTTTTATCATAAAGGTATCTTGAAATATTAGACAACATAACATCAAACCATTCGAGCAGTACAGGTTCTCTCACTTTTACTGCAATTTGCCGCAAGTAGTGCATTTGGAATAGAGAAAAGAAACAGAGAAATAACAAGGGGGACAACACGGACAAACGATTTGATCAATCCCATACAAGACATCTATCTCCTGAGAGCTGGCGCTTGATCCACAAGCCCTGCCATCATCTGAGGGATCTGGGCCACTTTTTCTTCATCATCAGATGAGAAACAATCGATCAATTTACCATCAAACATTACTCCAATACGATCAGACAGTGCAAGAGCCTCAGAGAGATCCCCCGTAACCAGAAGAATCCCAGCTTCCTCCCGTGCCTTTAAGAGCAGATTCCAGATATCTTCAGCTGCAGCAATATCCAGTCCCTGAGTGGGTTGCTCTGCCACTATAAGCCGGGGTCTCCGGTAAAATTCTCTTGCCAACACCATTTTCTGAAGATTACCCCCCGATAGCTGCCAGGCAAAGGCAGCAAGATTTGGTGGGCGTATATCAAACTCTTCCACGAGATAATTAGCTTTTTTCCGTGCTTCATCACGCAGGAGCCAGGGACCTTTTGTAAAACCACCACGGGTAGTCAGCAGAAAATTATCGAGCAAATCCAAGCCCTGGCAGGTAGCGAGCCCCTGCCTGTCTTCCGGGATATAAGAAAGCGCACTATCCCAACGCATATTTGAGAAAAATTTCTTCCAACCTGCGCCAAGAATTTTGACACAATCATCTTTTGGCTTGCGCAGACCACAAATAGTTTCAACAAGATTCTTCTGCCCATTTCCGGCAACACCAACAAGGCCGAGAATCTCTCCCTGTCTCAGCTCAAGATTAACGTTATCCAGCAACTCATCGCTCAGATTCGCAACATTTAAAACCACCTGTCGTGGTTCCATCGGAACCCTGTTAACTTCAAGCAGAACCTCACGACCAACCATGCGACCGGCAAGCTCGCCAGTTGAGGCTACATCTCTTGTTGCAACAGTATCAACCACCTCACCTCTTCTCAGGATGGCAATATTGTCTGCAATGGCCATAACCTCTTCAAGTTTATGACTGATAAATACAATCCCCTTTCCTTTACTGATCATTAATCGCATGGTAGCAAAAAGGTTATCAGCTTCTTTAGGGGTAAGAACCGCAGTTGGTTCATCAAAAATAAGAACATTCGACTGCCGGTGCAAAAGCTTTAAAATCTCAACCTGCTGCCTCTCACCCATGGAAAGATCTCGAATCCGGGCGGCAGGATCAATCTGCATTCCATATTGACCTGCAAGTACGGTTACCTCAGCCTGCATCTTTGACCAGTTCAGCCAGAAGCCACCTTTGGTTCCAAGGAATATATTTTCAGTAACGGTTAATTCCTTTACCAGCTTAAAATGCTGGTACACCATACCAATGCCGCAACTAATAGCTTTGTCCGTGGTGTCAAGAATGACTTCTGCACCTCTCAAATAGATAGAACCCCGATCAGGCTGTAACTGCCCCGCCAGAATCGACATCAAGGTGGATTTCCCTGCACCATTTTCCCCCAAAAGAGCGAGGATTTTCCCTTCTTCAATCTCGAGGGATACATCACGGTTGGCATGAACATCACCAAAGGATTTACAGATGCCTGAGAGCCGTATGAGAGGGGCAATCTTTGACATATTCAGGGTTTCTCCCGCCCTGCAATGGGAGTTACGAATTGAGACTCAGTGTCCCAGGGAAACAGTATCCAGGTGTCCTGGCTCACTTCAGTAACAAAGGTGTCCACAAGGGGACGTCCAGCAGGCTTTGCATAGACTGTTGCAAAATGCGCTTTGGGGAGAACTTCTTTTACCAGCTGGGCTGTACGGCCTGTATCGACAAGATCATCTATGAGGAGGTAGCCCTCTCCTGTTCCCTTAACTGTTTTCAGGATGTCCGCCTCACCTTTCTTGTCCTTCCAGTCGTAGCTGGAAATGCAGATGGTGTCCACCAGATGGATATCTAGCTCCCGGGCAATAATTGCAGCCGGCACGAGACCACCACGGGTAATCGCGATAATACCTTTGAAATAATCCATATCCAAGAGTCGCCAGGACAGAGCTTTCGAGTCGCGATGTAGCTGATCCCAGGATATGGGGTAGGTCTTTCTATACGTTGAGTTTGTGGACATAAGTCTCTCCAATGAACTGATATCTGCGCCTTTTCCAGGCTCAATCACATTATTTACCTTAAAGGTACTTTGAAAAATCAGAAAAGTCGTTCAAGTTCGAGGCATGCGAAGAATTTTTTCACAGGCATATGTTTGATATCGGAGTCTAAACTTACCTCCAATGATAAAATTCTGAGCATAACAATGAAATTGGACGGCTAATCAACCGGTTCTATGTTTACACCGAGCGCCCCAGGCTCTTCCGAACTTCCTTTCTTCCAGGACGACAAAACCAGGACAAATACAGTCAGAGCGTATGGCAACATGAGCAGCAGCGATGAAGGAAGTTCGGTTCCTAATGCCTGCAACCTAAGCTGCAAAGCCATGACCCCTCCAAAGAGATACGCTCCAAAGACAGCACGACCTGGTCTCCAAAATGCAAAAATCACCAGGGCCACAGCAATCCAACCTCGTCCTCCGGTAAGATTAGTTGTCCAAAGATGGGTATAAGCAAGGGAGAGATACGCTCCTCCCAGGCCCATAAAAAAGCCTCCCACTAAAATACCAAACCAGCGATACGCAAGCACATCGAGGCCAGCTGCAGTTGCAGCGGCCGGATATTCTCCCACAGCCCGCAGGCCGAGACCCAAACGGGTTCTGGAGAAAAACACCCACATCAACGGTGGAATACAGTAGCTGAGATACACAAGGGGATCGTGGTTGAAAAATATTTGGCCCAAAGCAGGAATATCAGATAATACAGGAACCGCAATCGGACTAAATCCGGGTGCAGACACTCCCACGTAGGGGGTTCCGAGATAATTGGCAAGACCCGCCCCAAGAATTGTAAGAGCAAGACCTGAGACCACCTGATTTCCTTGAAACCAGAGACAGACAATACCATGGATTGAGGTCGCAAGGCTTCCAACTATACCTGCGGCGAGAAAACCAATCACAGGGCTTCCAGTAAATTTTGACACCAAAAATCCAGCGAGAGCACCGAGGATCATAGCACCCTCTACCCCAAGATTTAGAACACCGGATTTTTCGGTAAATATTTCACCAAGAGTGGCATATAAAATCGGGGTACCAGACTGTACCGCAGCTGCGAGAAGAGGAATTATAATATCAACTGTCATCCCACTCTCCTGCGTTCTATTTTATAGTGAGTAAAGAGTCCACCGGCAAGTACAGTGAGCAAGATGAGCCCTTCAAGAATCCCACCAAATGCTGCAGGAACCTGGAGATCCAGCTGAAGACCTTCCACACCAACCCGCAAACCCGCAAGTAAGATAGAGGCGATACCAATGCTCAAGGGATGAAGACGAGCGAGCCATGCAACAACAATGGCGGTGTAGCCATAGCCCACCATAATGGACGGCTGTAGTCGGTTTACAGTGGCAGAAGCCTCAAGAAATCCAGCCCATCCGGCAAGTGCCCCACTTATGACCATCACCAGAATGACCAGCCTGTCATAGGGCAGTCCCGCATACCTGGCAGCAGCAACGTTGTCGCCACTCGCTTTGAGTTCAAAGCCCAACCGGGTAAACTTAAAAAATCCCCACACGAGGGTCCCGAGAGCAATGCAGTGTAAAAGCCCCCAATTAATGGAACTGCTGCCAATTTTACCAACGATTGCAGTGTCTGAAAAAGCTGGTGTCATTGGGAATCCGAAACTGGCAGGATCCTTCCACACCCCATAAACAAGGTACTGGAGAAAGAGTATAGCTATGTAATTCAACATCAGGGTGACAATGATCTCATTGGTCCGCATCTTTTGCCTGAGGATGGCAGGAATCAACCCCCACAAACCACCCGCAAGCATTGCCATGGCAATCATTGCGGGCAAAAGAACATATGATGGCCAGTCGGGGAAAGAAAGAGCAACCCAGGTGGCACCAATGGCCCCAAGGGCAAACTGACCTTCAGCGCCGATATTCCATATTTTGAGGCGGAAGGCGACGGCCACGCCAAGGGAGCAGAGAAAAATCGGAATAGCCTTGAGTACGCTATCCTCAAGGGCCCAGCGCGAACCAAAAGCACCGTAGAAAAGAGTAGCGATGCCTTTGACAGGAGGAGTACCTCCTAAAAACAGCAGAATTCCACTCAACACAAGCGAAAGTATCAGTGCCAGGAATAAAACAAGACAGGAGCCTCCCAAACCAAGAGGCTCCTGTCTTTTTGTAATACGCATTTGAAGCATGAGGCTTCTATCCGATTACCCTTTAAAAGGGATACAAAATTATCAATTAATTTGGTAACTATTCAGCAACACCTCACCTGCCCACGATCAACCAGCCAAGCATACAGGTGTATCGAAGTCTATCGCTTATCTGCTGGTCGAGTTGCTTATGGACATGCAAGGCACTGTTAAATAGTTACGCTCAATGGTTCTGTGCAGTTTCCAGCGTTTCACTGAATAGTTGTTCTATTTGTAAATACATCAAGCTCACAAGTTAAGCTGACTCAGGTTAAAGTCAAATCACGACAAGCCACTTCTCAGCTCAACCAGTGTAGTTTTAGGATACAGGTGTTATTCTGTGGTTCCCACAACGCCTTCAACAAACCAGGTCATACCAAGAAGATCACCATCAGGAGCCGTCGCACCGTCTGCAATTTTAACAGCACCTTTCTGATCCTTTATTGGCCCTACGAAAACCTGTTTCTTACCAGCTGCAATCTCAGCTTTTACGCCATTGACCATATCTTGAACTTCCTGTGGAACCATAGGGCCAAAGGGAGCCAGATCAACTATGCCTTCAGCAAGTCCCGGCCATGCAGACTCCGCCTTCCAGGTACCTTTTCTCACTTCATCCACAATCTTAGTGTAGTAAGGACCCCAATTCCAAACAGGAGCGGTCAGGTGAGCTTTAGGAGCAAAAGTTGACATGTCGGAATTGTAACCGATGGAGTATACACCCTTTTCTTCGGCAGCTTCCTGTGGACCGGGGGAATCCTGATGCTGAGCAATAATATCTGCACCGACATCAAGAAGGGATTTGGCCGCTTCTTTTTCTGTGGCAGGATCATACCAGGTCTTCGTCCAGACAACACGTACTGTTGCGTCAGGATTTACAGACTGTACACCAAGGGCGAAAGCATTAATACCGCGGATAACCTCAGGAATAGGAAATGCCGCCGCATAACCAATGATATTGGATTTGGTCATTTTACCCGCAACAATACCCGATAGGTACCTTGCCTGATAAATACGTCCAAAATAGTTACCCATATTTTCAGACTGTTTAAATCCGGAACAGTGGAGGAAAGCGACCTTCGGGAACTGCTTGGCGACTTTGAGCATAGGATCCATGTAACCAAAACTGGTAGCAAAAATCACGTCATATCCTTTTCTGGCCATTTGACGAATAACTCGCTCAGAGTCAGGTCCTTCAGGTACAGACTCAACATAGGAGGTTGTCACTCCATCCATGGCCTCCACGGCCTGTCGACCAACATCGTGGGCATAAGAGTATCCAGCATCCCCGATGGGAGAAACGTAAACAAAACCGACCGTCATCTCTTTATCTGCGGCATTTGCCGTAGATAAGAAAAGAGATAACACCAGAAGCAACACAGCTTTTAACATTTTCATCCTCAATTCTCCTCAACTGGATTCATACAAATATCATATAGTTTAAAACGTCGATTATTACAGAACTTGCTTTAAAAAAAGTTTCGCTCGGTCTTCCTGCGGATTGGTAAAAAAGTGCTCCGGCGTTCCAACTTCAACCACCTTTCCTTCATCCATAAAAATGACACGATCCGCCACTTCACGGGCAAAGCCCATTTCGTGGGTAACGACTATCATAGTCATGCCTTCTCTTGCAAGTTGTTTCATAACATCAAGAACCTCTCCAACCATCTCGGGATCTAGAGCTGATGTGGGTTCGTCAAACAACATCACTTTAGGATCCATGGCAAGTGCTCGGGCTATAGCTACACGTTGCTGCTGACCTCCCGACAATCTTGATGGATACTCGCCGGCTTTATCATGAATCCCAACCTTTTTCAACAGGGCATATGCTTTTTCTTCAGCCACCTTGCGACTGCGCCTGCGCACTTTGACCTGAGCCAGGATCAGGTTCTCTACCACCGTCTTATGGGGAAACAGGTTGAATTGTTGGAAAACCATACCAACTTCTGCCCGGACCTTATTGATATTTGTCTTTTTATCGGCGAGATCAACACCATCTATAATGATATGGCCTTCGGTAAAGGCTTCCAAGCCATTGATACAACGAAGGAACGTCGATTTTCCTGAGCCCGAGGGGCCAATGACAACCACAACCTCCCCAGGTGCAACCTCTGTAGAGACTCCATCTACTGCCCTGACAACACCGGCTCGGCTGTTAAATATTTTGACCACATTCTCTGCTTTAATCACTGACGGCAAACCTCCGTTCCATATAATAGACGATTTGTGACAATATAGACGTTACCAGCAGGTACATTGCCGCAACAACCAGCCATACCTCAAACGTTGCGAATGTTGAAGTGATAATTTCCCGTCCGGATTTTGTAAGATCTGTGATGGCAATAACAGAGACCAGAGAAGAATCTTTTATAAGACTAATAAATTGGCCAGAGAGAGGTGGGAGTATCTTCTTTAAGGCCTGGGGTAGAATAACCTCGACCATGGTCTGAAAGGCATTCATCCCAAGCGATCTTGCGGCTTCACTCTGCCCTTTTGGTATCGCCTGAATTCCGGCTCTAACTATTTCGGCAACATATGCACCTGCAAAAAGCGCGAGCGCCCCAATGCCGCAGACATTTCTACTCAGATCAAAAACGGTGCCCAGGAAAAAATAGGCGAGGAAGATCTGGACAAGCAGCGGTGTCCCTCGAATACACTCCACGTAGATCATCGCGAGTCCACGCAGGGTGATGTTTTCTGAAATCCTGGCAAGCCCTGTGAGCAATCCTAAGACAAGGGCAAAAACGCTGGATATTGCAGAAAGCCACAGTGTCGTCCACAACCCCATCATGAGCGGTCCTAAACGCCACTCCCTGGTGAAGCCTACGGTATCACCATCAAAAAGGTCTTCGCCTTCAGATACCCCCAAGGTGTCGGATTCAATAGAAATGGTAAGCTTTTCGGAGGATTCAGAAACAAGAATTACTTCTGTTGATTTTCCAGTTTTTTTAATGGTTTCAACAATTCCATCAAAGGGAATTTTCTGTGCATCTTCAGCGAGGTAGAGAAAATACTGGGGAACTCTGTACCAACGCCATTGGTAGTCAATCTTCTGAACCGCACCCCAGGTACCGGCAGACACCACAAGAAGGATGGCTACCAGTAACAGTTTCCAGGGCCACGTTTTATTTGTGGCTATCAAAATAGTGATTCCTTATTTTTACTGGATTTCTTTCATCCAGGTAGTATCCTGGAACCACTTCTTATAAATCCTGTCATAAACACCATCATATTTGACCTGGGCCATGAAGTTGTTTAACCAATTAAGGAAGTCGGCATCACCTCGTTTAATAGCCCAGGCGAGAGGTTCTTTGGTGAATGGTTCATCAAGATGAACAATTTTGCCAGCACCTTTTTGTCCTACAGCAATTGAGTTGAAAGGGAGGTCATAAATGAATGCATCAATTTTACCATTAACGAGCTCCATAACACCTTCCTGCTCGGTCTCATAGGAGATGTATTTTGCGTCACCTATCATTCTCTTGGTGGCCTGTTCGCCGGTGGTACCAAGCTTGGAAGCGACGGTGTATTTGGCATCATTAAGATCTTTGTACGATTTTACAGTATCAGCCAACTCTTTTTTAAGGAGAATGGATTGTCCGATAAGGATATACGGAGTTGCGAAGTTGACCGTCATGTTTCTCTCTTGGGTAAGCGTCATACCGGACATGAGCACATCAAACTTACCTGTTAACAGAGCGGGGATGATACCATCCCAGGCAGTGGAAACCAACTCAAGCTTCACGCCCATGGCTTTGGCCATCCTCTTTGCCATATCTACGTCAAAACCGATGATCTCACCTTTTGTATTCGTCAGTTCAAAAGGCATGTAACCCGGTTCCATACCGACGCGAAGTACACCTCGTTTCTGGATTTCGGCCAAGGTATCAGTCGCAAAAACATTTCCGCTGGAAAAGGTAATTACCGCCAACATGGCGGCTAACAGCAAGGCAATTTTCTTCATTTACATCTCCTTTTTACTTTTTTCTTATCAAAAGGGGCTCTCCCCCTATACCATAACACCGTACTCTGAATCCGAGCATTGGACAATACTATCCACCACCTCTCTCATTTGAAACCCGAAAAGGCTACAATTACTGGACTCGCAATGAGCCAAGACCCTTTTTGGGTAACAAAATACGCCATAAAACTCAAGAACAAACTTACATTTTTGAGCAATAATGTGCCACCTAGAGGCATTCGTCAAACATAAAGACATAAAACAACAGATTTGTAATAATCATGTCCTAATTGGCACATCTGTGGCCCACCGGCCATATACCGCAATATGCTTGCCAGATAGTCTTGTAATAATTTAATCGTAGATTATCGAGAAGGGTGTACTATATTGTGGCAAGATTTGAGACTAGCTTGACAATGAGCGAATGAGCAATTTTCTTAAGGTGGCGAGTAGCGAGACCCATCTTATATCCCCATAACATGAACGAGACACACAAAAAGGCATCACAATGAAAAACGTTATTATTTCAGGCTCTCTGGCCTACGACCGTATTATGAATTTCTCAGACAAATTCTCCAATCACATACTCCCTGATAAAATCCATACTCTAAACGTCTGTTTCCAGGTTGACGGCGTCACCGAAAACTACGGAGGAACCGCTGGAAATATTGCATATGCCCTCAACCTCATGGGTGTTAAGCCACAACTATCTGCTACCATCGGCAGTGATCATCATAAATACTTTGAATGGCTGAAGGGTAACGGAATCTCTTCAAAAGGAATAAAGGTAATAGAAGAAGAACTCACTGCAGGTGCGTACATCACAACGGATTCGGGTAACAATCAGATTACCGGATTTAACCCGGGCGCGATGAAATACTCTTCTGAGCTCGACATCGCAAGCCTGTCACCCGAAGATGACCTCCTCCTCGTCTCTCCAGGTAATCTTGACGATATGATTGAATACCCAAAACAGTGTAAGGCCAAAGGCATCGATTACATTTTCGATCCGGGCCAGGCGCTGCCCGTACTACAGGGAGATGACCTCATTGAAGTAATTACCGATTGTTTAATTTTGATCGTCAATGACTACGAATTCAATCTCATACTGGACAAAACAGGACGATCCAAAGAAGAGATCCTGAAGCTGGCTAAAACCACCATTATTACCCTTGGGGAAAATGGCTCTGAGATATATGAAGGCTCTGAAACAGTTGCTATCAAACCCTTCACGGCAGCCCAGGTTGTGGATCCGACAGGTGCTGGTGACGCTTTTAGAGGTGGCCTTATCAGCGGCCTGCTCCAAAAAATGAGTATGGAAGAAAGCGCAGCCCTAGGCAGTGCCTGTGCATCCTTTGCCGTAGAATGCAACGGTACCCAAGTGTACAGCTTTACCCCTGACGAGTTCACAACACGGTCAACTACCGTTTTAAAAAACTAGAGCGAGGAAAAACCTAATCGCCTCTAGCCCGAATTTCTCATCAATAAAGTTTTTCGTAGGTCAAGACACAAGCCACGCCGCTGTAATAAACTACCGCAAGTGGCTTGTAACACAGACTTTACGGAAAACTCTTTTGACCCGCAGGGTGAATTTTTTGATTTAAAATGAAAAACACCCTGTTTTTCAACCAAGTTATCTTTTATGCGTAATATCATAAGGTTGAGCTTTAAATCAAAAAAATCATGAGAATTTCGGGCTACGTTGTAAGGGCACGCATGAGCGGACATGAGTCGGACACGTCCTCTCCTTGTCTATAGCGAGATAGGAGGGTCATAGAAAGTCCCGCAAGTTCGCGACGAACCTCCCTCCGTCTCCCCTTCACCCTCGCTATTGTCATGCGATCATAGCTCGTAGTCTGGTGTCTAAGCCAGGCAACAACGGCCTTTGCAGCCCTGTCTTCTACTGGGATTCGTGTTGTCCTTGCAACCGTGCCAGAACCCACCGGGGTTGCATGGATTGTCACTGCGAGAGCCAGTTTTTCTTCAAGATCCTTATAACGGGGTGCAAATGAGAGAAAGGTAGCGACTTCACGGGAAAATGTTGCAACATACTCATTGTGGAGTCTTTCTTTTCTTGCAAGGTCCGTTTTCCTTTTTTTCGCATAATCGACAGTTGAACGTTTTGCATCAATTTCCCGTCGTCCCTCGATAATATGCTCCTTATCTGTCCAGATCCCTTTTGAAATAAGGCGTCGCCCCATTTTTACCTGAACAAGCCAACTCGGTCCTTTAGATTTGACAACTTTAGTCAGCGGTCCATCGCCAGGTTCAAGCAGTTCCCAGCCATCTGGAATGCTCAGAGCACTTCCATCTTCAGCAAGCACCGTACCTTTAACCCTTGCCGGTTTAACAATTCTATTTTTATGTGACATTAACGTTGATTAGGACGAAATTTTCAATAATAGGGAGCAAAACGCTAGAAATAGATTAGCAGCGCTCGGTTAAAGCAAGTTTGACTGCCAGTGCGAGAAACACTAAACCTGCAGCGCTGTTTAAAATACGTTCGGGTCTTTGAGATGACCTCAGACACGCCCCTATCCCTCCAGCAAGAAAACTTACTGCCCCAAACACCAGAAGCGTTGACAATACGAACAGTAAACCTAAAAGGAGAAATTGAGGCAGTAGAGGCCCAAAGGCAGGATCGGTAAACTGGGGCAGGAAGGCAAGAAAGAAAATAGACACCTTGGGATTGGTGATATTCATTAACACCCCGCGACCGTATAATCTCTTCCAACTCAAAACAGATGCGCTTACCTGCTGACTTGCACCACCGGCAGCCCTCAGAGACTGGTAGGCAAGATACAAGAGATAAGCCGCACCCAGATATTTCAGTAGATTAAACGCCAGCGCCGATGTACTAAACAGCACAGCGGCCCCAAAAGCTACGGCCAGAGTATGAAACAAGATCCCTGTACATAAACCCAGCGTCACCACAATACCTGCAATTCGCCCCCGTTGAGCTGCCTGCGCGAGGACGAAGAGGTTGTCAGGCCCTGGAGTTAATCCAAGCAACAGGGACGCTGCAAAAAAGACAGATAGGGTATCGAACGGCTGCATGGCGCAATTCAGAATTATTTGATATTCTTTTTAATTATAGCAATCAGATCTTCTTCCTTATACGGCTTGGTCAGATAATCATCAGCACCTTGCTTTAGTCCCCAGAACTTATCACTTGCCTGGTCCTTGCTGCTCACAATAACGACGTTTACGTCTTTTGTGGCATCATCATTTTTCAGCTGACGACATACCTGAAAACCGTTCTTGTTTGGCAGAATAACATCGAGTAAAATCAGGTCCGGTTTTTGCTCAATTGCAGTGGCCAACACTTTATCTCCTTCTGTAACCACAATAGACCTGTACCCCTGTTCCAAACAAACAGCTTCCGCTATTTTTCTGTCTGTAGGACTGTCTTCCACTATTAAAATCAATTTAGCTGCCATTTTTAATCCATCCTTTTTATTCAAAAATATTCAAATCTACAAAAACCGTTACGTTTTGCAGGAATTACAAAATTTTTACTACCATTATACTACATCACACAACATACTGGCCAGGCGAATAACCCAATAAACCAAGGCCGACCTTCTAACCCCAGTGACCGGGGATATAAACCGGCACTCAGTACAGTCCGCTGAGGGGTATACGGCCACGAAGGCCTCTCTGCGATCGTTATCTGGTGCTTATGTTAAACCCCCAATTTCCAGTCAGAGTCTCCGCTTTCTTGTTTTTATGACAGACTTGCCTCAGTGAGACACTAAACAAGATCCAAACAGATATTTGCAACATCAGGGACAACTCCAACTTTACCTGTGCCAAGAGAATATGCGCCAGAAATATGCGTATTCTTTTGAGGCGAGACAAAACTTTCTAAAGAAGAAAATGATTTTGTAAGATCGAAAAATTTTGGCGAATATTCAGTTTCTACGATTATCCTTCTCATATTCCCCTTCTCGTCAACTGCGCGAAGCACCAGATATTTCAAATTCTCCCTCTGAACAACTTTGGAAAAACCGAAATACTCCTCTAACGACAGTACAGGAAGAATCATCTCCTGATATCTTGCAACCACTTGCGCTCCGGGCCCTTCTAACAATTCGAGCTCTTTTAATATAAATTCCAGCTGAGTGCGACTAAAAAGCCAATACAACTCTTGCTTGTCATCAGTCCTACAACTCGACTGAAATATCGCGACCTCAAGATCTGTTCCCATAATCTTTTCCCTAAGCCCTGTTAATTACGTTCCGCTTCAATAGTCTCCAAAATCCGCACAAAGTTTTCTTCCTCATATGGTTTTGTAAGATAATAAGAAACGCCTAATTCTTTTGCCTTCAACTGGTGTTTTTCAGACGCTCGTGAGGTCAGCATTACAACAGGAATATCCTTGTATGCTTCCCGATTGTTGATATTCGATTTAAACTCATAACCATTCATCCTAGGCATCTCAATATCAAGAATAATCACATCCGGCATATAGCTTTCAAGTTGTGCCAAAGCTTCTAAACCATCAACTGCCTGTTTTTGCACCCAACCACAGGACTCCACAAGACGGGCAACACTGTAACGTACACTGATGGAGTCATCAACAATCAGCACCTTAAGCGGTTCAGCGCTAGATAGTATATTCTCAGAATCTATTGGTAGTTGTTTTACCTGCGGAGCCACATCCACCAGCTCTCTAAGATTGAGAATAGGAATGAGGTCACCAAAACCGCTCACGGTAACACCACCGACTCCATGAACACGCGTAAGATGGCTTCCTAAACTTTTTACTATAATTTCATGCTGCTCAACAATTTCCGTTACAGACAAGACAAAGCGGTTCGCGCCTTCACCACCTTTAGATGTCGTCGAAAAAAGAAGAGCCACCCCACCAGTAGCTGAAGCGAGTGAATCTTCAAGCTGAACATATGATGCAAGACTTGCAAAAGGAACATACTCACCCTGTATCATCAGGCTCAAAGCGCCATCTTCGTCCCTGATATCTTCTGCCTTAAACTGTCTAATCTCTTCAATATCCTGGAGAGGAATTGCAAAAGGACTACCAGAGACATTCACCAGAACCGCTCTGTTCACCGATAGAGTGTAAGGAATGTGTATTTCAAAACGCACCCCTTGTCCCGGACTATTATCAATATGGATTGAGCCTCTTAGGTCTTGTATATTTTTCTTTACAACATCAAGGCCAACTCCCCTGCCAGACAACTCACTTATATCCTTTTTAGTACTGACACTTGGATAAAAAATGTACTCGAGGATCTCTGAATCGCTCAATCCTTCAGGATTATCAACTATTTTTAGTGCAGCTATTTTTTCCCTTATCAGATGAGGCTTGAGACCGCCTCCATCATCGGAAATATGAAGGACCACATAACGACTACGCTGCTCTGCACGTAGGGTAATCTTGCCTCTATCTTTTTTTCCCGCCAGCCGTCGCTCTTCCGGTGATTCAATACCGTGATCAACACTGTTTCTGAGTATATGTACCAACGGATCCGTCACTTTTGTCCAGACAAATCTATCCATATAAACATCTTCACCAATAATGTTTAGATCGACATTTTTACCGAGTTTTGCAGCAGAACTGCGGACAGTACCGTAGAGTACCCTTGAAATTGAAGACAGTGGCGTCATACGGATTCGCATCAACTTATCCTGCATTTGACGCATAGTCAGTTGCTGCTTAGATACCTGGCCAGCTATATCACTTGTTAAGGACTGAAAAGTTGCATAAATCGAACTGACATCTACAGAAATTTCGTTGAGAGATCGGATAATAAGATTCAACTCCGAATAACGATCCAACTCAATGGGATCAAACTCAGCCAGTTCCTGACCACCCTGACCACCCTGGTCATCAACAAGCATGAGCGGAGCAACACTTTTGGAAGATGATGCTTGCCCACCATAAAGAGCCTGAACTTCAAATCCGGATTCCAGTTCCTGGCTTTTTCTTCGAAGATTATCTTTTACATTTTCCAGGTCTATCAAGGTTGCGGAAAATTCCTCAACAATCTTTTCGATTGCTCCACGTGCGACAACAAGCTCTCCCTCAACAGAAAGAAGTTCATCAAGATCTTCGAGTCGTACCCTGAGAGTTCCAGACTCTTCTGGCAAAAGGGAGAGTTTCTGAGCACCATGTTCAACCTCTGGCAACAGTTCAATGACATCTTCATTGACAACATTTTCTTCTGCGTCACCTATCGTCTGTTGCTTGGCACGAAGATAGTTCTCAATATTTTGCTGTAACTGTTCGGTTTTACTTGAGTCCGCCGTTCCCGCAAGGCTTTCAAGGGTACCAACACTTTCACCAATAAGCTGAATTTCTACTCTACCAATGGGCTCATTGTGATCGTAGAGCCAATCAAGCATATCTTCCAATGTATGTGCCCCACCAGCAAGAGTAGAAACACCGGTAATGGCAGCCGCGCCTTTTAAGGTATGTACAGCTCGACGTATTTCACGCAGGGGCTCAACAAGTTTAGTTCGGTCAGAAGAATCAAGTGCAACAAGCTGTTCAAGATTGTTCAAAGATGCATTTATAGTGATAAAATGCTCTTCACACTCCTCTTTAAATATTTCTGCAAGAGCCTCCTGCTCAGTATCAGAATACGAGAGCACTTCACCCGCATCTTCCTCAGCTGCCGTTTCATTACCTGCATCCCTGTTCTCAGTACGTTTTTCGTCTGCACTCACCTCCTGAGAGACATCTTCCGTGAAAAAATCGTCTGCTTCAACATCTTCCTGATCGTCGCGGAAAAAATCAAACACATCAGATTCAACAGCAGGAACATCAACCACTTCCACAGGAAGCTCTACTTCTGAGAGCTCATCAAGAAAACTGATGGAATCATCAAAGTTTTCAGAATCTCCAAAAAGAACTTCTGTAAAGTTATCATCACTGTCTAGAATCTCACCGGCAGGAACCATCTCTCCATGAGAGAGTAGAACTCTAACCTGTTTCAACTGAGTATGGATTTTTTGAAGGGAAGTTGAACGATCCTCACGATTTTCTGAAAAAGCAACTTCCACAAAACCGAGAAAATCCTTTACCAGGTCAGAGATTTCATCTTGATGAGAATTGCCACCTTCGGCCATAGAACCGAGTAGACGAGAGAAATCACCAAACAAATCGCTTTGTTTCTCCAAGCGAGCTGTTTTGGTCAGCTCAACAAGTGTTGAAAAAGCAGAAGAGAGCTTAATGTAGATCAGTCTGTTCTTCTCACGGTGGTTCAGGTCATCTCCAAGACAACTCGCCAGTTCGTTGAGCAATGGAAGTAATGAGCGAATAGTCCCGAGGGCTTCCCCCTTTGAACCTGGAGCATCTTTCTCCTCACGTGGCCAATTCAACCCTTCTATTGCCCGGCAAAGTCTTTCCTCCACCGCAACATCAGATGATTCACTCTCCACAAAGACTCCGAGAAGTTCTATGGCTTTTTGAATGGAGTCCAAACCACCGTCTAAAATAGGTGCGTCGTCCTCTACAATAGCCGCAAGATATTCTTCAACCAACCTTGCCCCACGGCTCAGATGTGAAAGTTGGACCTGGGCCGCCGCTCCTTTGACATTGTGGAAAAGCCTATGCAGTTCACCCGCGGCCTGAATGTCTCTTGAGGCTACAACCATACTGAGACCATTTTCCATTTCTGGAATGTATGATTTCACTTCCTGAAAAAAGAGTTCAAGAAGCTCCGCTCTCGGAAAATTCACCATTTCAATTGATCCTTCTTAAACAAAACATAGCAGACCACATCTTAACCTAACCTCTCACTGGAATAATCCACTAGTCTTGGGTGAGTGAGAAATTTCTGCACATCCAGAATAGAATATGAAAACCCATCAACCAGGAAACTTTCCAGAAACAAATCCTTACCAAGCGGACTTTCTGTACTTCCTGAAGAAGCCTGAATCTCGCTCATTTTTTTTGTTACCGTTGCCACAATACTATCAACACCGATTCCAACTTTCATTTTTCCATTTCGCAATACTACCAGCTTCTTTTCACCCCGCACACGAAGCTGTTCTTCTTTCAAAAAAGAAGTGAAATCAACCATTGAAACAATTTCACTGCGGATGTTCATAATACCGAGTATCCAATCGGGAAGATTCGGCAAAAAGGTGATTTTGGGCACAGCCCCCACTTCGGCAAGACTGTCAATCGCAATAGCAAGAGAACGTGACCCAATCGTAACGAGAATATATTTTGCCATCGGCTCAGGGGCTGAACCAAATGAACTACTTTCGACGAAGTCCTCTACTGCCTCAATCTGGCTATCAATGCCATGAATAAGATCTTTTAAATGTGGGAAGTTTGTCATTTTAGATTCGTAGCTGAAGAACCGGCAGGCATATGTTGCGCCACGGTTGAGAGTAATTTGTCAGGGTTAAAAGGCTTTGTCAGATAGGCAACGGCACCCGCCTTCATCCCCTTGTGTCTATCTGTTGCACCGGTCTTGGCAGTCAACATCACCACAGGGATTTTTTTAACCATTTCGTTTTTTTGCAGTTGATCAAGAATATCATATCCCGTCATGTCTGGAAGCATCGCATCCAACAGGATAAGATCAGGCACTCTTGATTCTATCTCCTGCAACGCTTCTTTTCCTGTTGTCGCTTCTTTAAACGCATATCCTTTACGCGTCAAAACCAGGGAAATTACCTTTCTGGTTGTGGGACTATCCTCTACGATAAGAATAAATGGGACTTCGGTTTTAATCCGCTTTGTAGTGGGCGTTTTTACAGGCATCGCGACACTGGCCTGGACAGGTTTCTTTGCAACACGAGACACCCGAGCGCCCTGGATTTTTTTCACCGGTGCGGACACAGTTTTTTTACCACTCGGTCCAAGAAATCGTCCGAGAACATTGAGCAACTTTGCAGGATCAAAAGGCTTAGTTAAATACTCGTTTGCACCACTGGCAAGGCCCTTCATACGGTCTGTACTGCTTCTCTTGCCCGTAAGCATGACCACGGGCACTTCTTTTAAGCGCGTGCTTGACCGCATTTCAGCAAGCACCTGATATCCATCCATATCGGGCAGCATAACATCAAGCAGCACCAGATCAGGAACAACGTCCACCAGACGCCCTAACCCTTCGCCACCCGTCGTGGCCTCTACTATGTTGTATCCCTGACGGTTGAGTACCAGGGAAATCACCTTGCGCGAGGTGTTACTGTCTTCTATGACCAGAATCGTTTTTCCTTTGACCTCTGTCGCGGGGTGAGAAGAAATAAGGGGAACAACCTTCACCTCCACAGGTTTCTTCTCTTCTACAGGGACGGGGCTCGCTACAGTGTGGACAGCAGCCTTCACCGCCTCAGGTTTCTTCTCCTCTACAGGGACGGGGCTCGCTACAGTGTGGACAGCAGCCTTCACCGCCTCAGGTTTCTTCTCCTCTACAGGGACGGGGCTCGCTACAGTGTGGACAGCAGCCTTCACCTCCTCAGGTTTCTTCTCCTCTACAGGGACGGGGCTCGCTACAGTGTGGACAGCAGCCTTCACCTCCTCAGGTTTCTTCTCTTCTCGTGGGACGGACTTCGCTACAGTAAGATTTTTCAAAAACCTCGACGTTTTCAAAAACAATTGTTCGGCTGGAGAAATCTCAATAGCCTTATTTAAATAGTCTTGAGCCTGCTCTGTTTTACCAAGAGAAAATTTGCCAAGACAGAGACAGTAAGCGATGCGAGAATTCTTTGAATGGCCAACAAACTCTTGTTCATAACGAGCCAAAGATTCTTCAAGCTCTTTATGCCCATCAGGCGACTTGTCTCTTTTAGCGGAAATAGAGAGAAGGCAATTACAGTTACTACAGTGCTCCTGACCGGCTTCTACGATTGCCCAACAAAAGATACATCGCTTAACCCCCCCCTGCTTACCGGACAATTGAGGCTCAATTTTGGCCAGTTCACGTTTCACCAAAGAATCGTGACCTCCCCATTTTTTCATTTCGTTAAGAGCTTTCCCGAGGTAATCTACACGGCTCATCAAGCGGGAGTGCCAGAGCCATGCAGGGTAGTAGAATCTATTACAACGCAGGATCTCAACCAGCTTAGCCCCTGCCTCTTTTTTACGAAACTGTAAAAAAAGATGCACTGCAGCATCGAGAAGAGCCGCTTCGTTGCACGTAGCTTTGTCTCCGGCAGCTGCTGGTATTTTACTGCAAATATGAATCATCTGGTCATGGCTAACGGTGACATTGGCCACTACAGATTCTACTGATTTTACTGCCTGAATATCAGCTACTCCCTGGGTGACCAAGGTGAAGAGAGCACCATTACCACTAAGACTCCCCTGGCTGGCAGTACGAACAGTACCTCCTCTTACTTGAAGCAGTCCGGCATAACGGGCCGTGTTGACTTCAACATCAAGATCACTTGCCAGAAGACGCAGGGAACTCAAATATTCAAGAATATCTTTACCTGTCTCCCTACAATCGTCCTGTGATTCATTCATTGCTAAATCCTTGAACTTATAACCCAAATTATTGTTCTATCTGGAGAACCAAACGGAGTCGGATTACAACTTACGGGCAAACCAACTCGTGTGCTGTGAAAATTCCTTCTTCACTGATTTTAACCACAACTGCGCATTTCTCGGGGTCACCGCTTTCGTTAAACGTCATAGTTCCTGTGGCACCTTCAAAACCCTTGATCTGTACCAGTGAGTCTTTGACCATAATCCGGTCTTTTAAGAGATTCCCACTTAATCCATTGGTATCCTTAATGGCCTGAATCATTACACGAACGGAGTCCCAGGTGAGAGCTGAGGGCTCATCGGGATATTCACCGTATGCTTTTCTGTACTGCTCAACAAATGTAGCATTAATACCCTTGGCATTACCCGGAGCATAATTTCCAGTGAACAAGAGACCAGTACAATCCGCACCACACTCTCCAACAAGATCGCCACCAGCCCAGGAGTTGCTGCCCATAATTGGTACATTAACACCCATGCTTTTTGCCTGCTTTACGATGAGAGGAACCTCATTAAAATGCTGAGGTGTGAAAATAAACTGCGCTCCTGACTCGGAAATACGTTGTAACTGCTTTGAAAAATCCTGATCGCCGGTTCTAAATGTCTCATACGCCACCACAGCTCCAGCGCCGTTCTTTGCTTCAAACGCCTCTTTTAAGGCGCTGGCCATCCCTCTGGAATAGGCATTCAGCTCATCATAGAGGACAGCGGCCTTGGTTGCCTTAAATTCTGTAGCCGCAAATTTTGTTATCACAGGGCCCTGAATGGTAAAGACAAAGCAGCTACGAAAAACAAAAGGGCGATTTTGGGTGGTGAGTGGAGACGTTGACCATGGAGTGAGCATTGGGGTTGAGAATGCCTGGGCCATTTGAGCCACTGGAATCGCCTGACTACTACTAAGAGGTCCTATTATCGCTAGAACTTTCTCCTTAGTCACCTGACTGACAGTAAGTGATGATGCCACTGCTGGTGTTGATTTATTGTCGCCATAGACAAATTCTACAGTGTATTTTTTCCCACCAACGGTTATCCCGCCCGCCGCGTCCAGCTCTTTTCGCACCAGCTCAGCAGCATTTCTGGAACGGTTACCTACAAGCTCAAACCTCCCTGTAAATGGAAGATTAAAGCCGAGTCGTATGACTCCGTCATTTGCGAAAACGAGCGGCGTTTCCATGACCAATATAACAAGGGTGAGTAAAATTATAGCAATTGTTTTTTTCATTCGTATCTCCACTCTGTACAAAGAGAGCTGACAGAAAATATCGCTCCCACAAAATGTACGTTAACTCTATTGTTTTACGCTGACTCACTCTCGCCAATTTTAAATACGTCAACAGCTGAACGTAGATCTCGGGCTGTCTTACTAAGGATATTCATGGACGACGCAGTATCCTGAGTAGACAGGGATGATTCTCTACTTACAGCACCAACCTCTTCCATGGTCTTAGAAATAGTCTCAGACATTTTCACCTGATTATTTGTCGCACCTGTAATAGCCTCAATGAGCTCACCCAGTTGTCTGGAAACATTTTCGATTTCCTGTAACTTATCATGCGCCCCATCAGCCAGTCGTGACCCTGCCACAACCTTACTGATACTCTCATCAATCCTTGTCGTAAGATCCTTGATCTCCGCCTGAATACTTTTCACCAGGACTTCTATCTGCTTCGTGGAGTTACTTGAACTATCTGCGAGTCGCTGTACCTCATCTGCAACCACCGCAAAACCATGACCCGCGTCACCTGCCATTGCAGCTTGAATGGAAGCGTTAAGCGCAAGGATTGATGTTCTATCAGCAATATCATCAATAATCTGAACGATATTTCCAATCTCAAGAGAACTTTCTCCAAGACGTTTAATGGAACGGGCTGTTTCGTTAATCTCTTCACGAATTTCTGACATCGCTTTGTTTGTCTGCTGTACAGCCTCAGCTCCTTCCTGAGCATTTACCCGCGACTGCTTGGAAACTGTGGCTGAGCGCTGAGCGTTTTCAGCAACTATCTTGATTGAACCAACCATCTCATCAATAGCCTCAACCGCTGTCGTAACCCCTTTCACCTGATCAATATTTTTCTCAGCGAGCTCCATTGTCTGCCGTGATACCTCCTCAGAGGTGACACCTACGGCCTGAGTGGCGATCTTAACTTTTGAAATAATATCGGAGAACTGATCCGCCATAGCGTTAAATGAATCTGCAATGGCACCTGTTAAATCTTCAGTCACCTCAGCGCGAGCAGTAAAATCACCATCACTGAGCAAACTGATCTCTTCCAGCAGTTTCATGATAGATTCCTGAATGGCATTACGCTCATCCTGACTCTGAATAAGAATTGTGATGTTATCAAGCATACTGTTCAATGTTACAGCCATGACCCCAAGCTCATCATCACTCACCACTTCAGTTCTGGCCTCGTAGTTCTCAGCCTCCATCTGCTCGAGCAGGCCCATAATATGGTTAACCTGATTCGTTAGACCTCTGGAGATTTTGATGGCAATAAAGACAGCAAAAAGAACCGCCATGACTCCAACACCAATCACAATTTTGAGAACCATTGCTGAGGTGTCTTTCATGTCTTTTGTCGCGGCGGATTCATTCTTGACAGCACCATCCAGAAAGGAACGAATAACAGGCTCCGCACGTTTTGCAGCATCCTGATATTTAACAATATTATCAGCAATTGTTGCATCGGTTTTTGCAACCTCATTAAACCATTTTTGGAACTCAGGCAACAGCCTCTGCAGTTCAACCTTCGCATCCGTGGCCATTACCGTTCGCTCAAGAACCCCTGCCAGTACTTCCGTTGCTTTATTCACTTCCGAGATATTTTCATCGTTGGAAACCAACAGATATTCCTGAAACACTTCTTTAAGATCATTGTAGGGAATTTCTAATTTTTGTATATCAATTTCCTCGATGAATTCCCCCAGAGCAGCCTTACTTTCCTGGAGTTTTACCAGCTCTCCAAACTCCTTATCAACACGGAGTTCAAGAATATTAACCGTACCGACAAAGGCACTCAAATATTCGTTAATGGTGTCCATAGCTGACTGAGCCGCCTGAACATCCTCTGGAGAAACAGACAGACTCTGGATTTCGTATAATGTTCTATACGCTTCACCACCCTGCTCAATAAATGGGGTGAGGTATTTTTCTTTGGCCTCACGAATACCAATACGTTCGTGTTGGAGAAGCAGATCTTTTTCATAGCCCTCCATAACTCGCAGCGTCTTTTCTGTTTCAAGACTGAGACGCGCAATCTTACCATGAACCTGAACAAGTTCATTGATAGTCCGCTGAGCATATGTTTGCGAAATCAGAGTAATAGCAATCACCAGAAGGGTGAGTGCAATAAGTATCATAAACGACCAGAGCAGCTTGCCTTGAATTTTCCGACGACCGACAGATTGGATAACATCGATTTTTTCGTCTTCAATTCCACTATTTATTTCTTCCATCACGTCTCCATAATTTCTTTTCCAGCAGCAGTTACCGCGGGGATAAAAACACGCCCGGAAAACCACACCATCGACTAGCGCCATTAAAATGTCAGGACTAATTTAATCAGAGTAAGGATACATTAAACCATCAATAAGATGCAAATTTTTTATATAAAGTAGGTCGGTTCTTTACTAACCACCTGCAAAAAAATGGCCCGAGTTCTTAAAAAGAACAACCGGGCCAGATATTAAGCATATGAAAAATTTGTTATTTTTTCATGGAGAGAATCTTCTTTTTGATATCATCGACTCCTAATCCCTGATGTGGCAATTGTTCAGCAATGCCACCATGACCAATCTTACTTGTACCTAAAAGGGCATACAGAGGAGTAAGACCACGCTCAAGCAGCCAGGTACCGTATTTTGAACCCAGGCCGGTTTTGCTGTTCTGACTCTCGACGACAAGGACAAATGGACTCTTTCCAACTTTTTCCATCATCTCTTCATCTATAACATTCAGAGTTGGCTTATTAATTAAACCAATATTCAACCCCTTATTTTTCAGTTGTTCAACGGCGTCAAGACATCTATAGGTCATCTCGCCATAGGTCACAACGTAGCCATCACGTCCTTCACGTACCACTTCGTCCTTACCCGGCACAAACTCATATCCTTCGTCATACAGCTTGGCGCCATCTTCTTTCAGCAGGCACGGAGTAGCTGAGCGGGTTGAAAAGAGGAAACGTAAACCAGCATCAGTGAACACCTTTTTCAGCATTGCGCGCAACTGGAGCACATCGGCAGGAAAATATAGGCGAGTCGTATCACCTTCTGCAATAGCATTATCTGCAAAGAAGTTATTAATACCGAAATGGCAGGTATTATCCGCCATATCGTCAATACCGGAATGGGAAAAATGAGCCAGTACATTTGCCTCGTTGAGACGAGCCATGGTGATTTCAGAAACGACCATTTCTAAAAATGCAGCAAAGGTACCGAAAATCCCCTGACGTCCCGGCTCAGAACCAAAACCTGCTGCGACTGAGTAATTATTACGTTCCATGATTCCACCCGCGACATACAATTCGGGGTGATTTTTCCGAATGTGATGCATACCACAGGAACCCTCAAGATCCGAATCGACAACCAGCACCTTATCTTTGGCGTTCTCCGTTGCATCAAGGATCTCACAAACCACCTTGCCAAAATCATCACGGACTTTACCCATTTCAGGGGTACTACCAAGATAGCTTGTCTTTGTTTTCTCTACGGTGAAATTGAGAAGAAGATCAGCGGCCGCATTTAGCCCCTTGGCTTTTAGATAATCCACAGCCAGATCAACAGCGATAACATCGTGGCCCTTTGGAAGCCCTTCAATACCAGCGACCCCTACAGCCATAAGCCGTTTGTTAACGAGTGCTACCGGACCATCAGCGACCATGGCTTGCTGGATTCTGGCAAACAGTGCATCGATATCTTCACCATCACCAGAATTTGCCTTAAGGCCATGCCCCTGCATGGTCTTTTCTACATCGTAACCCTTGAGATACTCACTTGGATGACCTGCGATGGTGACATCATTGTCATCGATAAAGAGTTTTACCTTGAGATTACGGGCAACAGCGTATCTGGCAGCCTCTGCATTGTCGCCTTCCATCTGAGAGCCATCACTGCCAAACATCACAACCGTCTTGTTTCTATCCGCTTCTGCAACGCCGTTAACATAACTCCAGAGATGTCCTAGCCGTCCGGATGAAAAGAACACTCCATTTTTATCATCGCGCTCAGGATGACCGTAGTATCCTTTATCGTACTCGCGGTAATGGAGCAGCGATTCTGCCTTCTGATATCCATTGAGCACAGCCATCATATATTGAATAGCGACTCTGTGACCCGCCTCATCAAAATACACAGGATGGATGCTGTCAGAGCCTTTCATAAAACCATCAACAATAAGTAGTTCAGGTACGATATCAAAGGCACCACCGGTATGACCACCTAAACCTTTAACATTGGCAAGGGCAGTAAAAAACACGATACTGTCACGTACGGTTTCGATATTTTTCTTCAGCGTTGTGCGCTGCTCTCCTGTTAACTCAGTTTGGGCAAGGTCAAGTTTAAGCGGCGTATAACCAGTTAAATCTATAGGGAATTCCATTTTTACCTCCGAGTAAAAACTTATATTTTTTTTGGTACAGTTAATTTTAAAATCACATTAGCTCAGCAGCAAAATTTAGCCTTCCGAGGAAGACTCTTTACCCTTTGGCAAAATAACGTTAAGCAGCAGCCCTAAGACACCAGCAAGTCCTATCTTCTCAATGGCAAAAGATCCTGCAGTAAACTTCATCCCTCCGATACCACAGACAAGAATTACAGCGACTATGATAAGATTTCGCGGTGTCGTTAAGTCCTGTCCGGATTTCACAAGAGTATTGATACCGACAACGGTGATCATACCAAAAAGCAGGATCATAATTCCTCCCATAACAGGAGAAGGAATAGTAGCAAGTAGTGCCCCAATTTTACCAACAAAAGAGAGTAAAATCGCAACAATAGCCGCCCAGGTCATAATCGCTGGATTGAAGGCCTTGGTCAAGGCAACAGCTCCGCTCACCTCAGAATATGTGGTATTAGGTGGGCCGCCAAGCATTGAAGCAATTGAAGTTGCAATGCCATCGCCCAACAGAGTGTTTTCGATACCGGGGTCTTTTACATAGTCTTTTCCGGTGACAGAACCCACGGCAAGCACATCTCCAAAATGTTCAATTGCTGGAGCAATCGCCACAGGAACAATAAACAGAATCGCTTCCCACTTCCACTCAGGCAATACAAATGCCGGCATGGCGAGCCACACCTTATCGGCAATCGGAGAAAAAGAAATAAGTGCAGGACCGGTCCAATTGCCCAGGCTGCCGGGGTCAAAGCTAGCCTGAGCCGATGCGGTAAAACCGGTAACATCGAGACCAAGAGCTGTAATATAACCTGCAACAATCCCAGAAAGAATTGGCACGAGCTTCATCCAGCCTTTACCAACCAAGGCAACCAGAGCAGTGGTCACAAGAGATACACCCGCAACAATCATAGCTGTTGTCTCAGGAACCAGCCAGGCTGAACCATCCCCGGTACGACCCATGGCCATGTGTACAGCCACAGGGGCAAGGACGAGACCAATCACCATGATGACGGGACCTGTCACTACAGGAGGCAGATATTTATGCAAAACCCCTGCTCCGAATATTCTCACAACAAAACTCAAAACAATATAGAGAAGTCCAGCAGCCGCCAGACCGCACAAGGTGCCGGGGATTCCCCAGGTTTGCACGCCATAAATAATAGGAGCAATAAAAGCAAATGAAGATGCGAGAAAAACAGGAACTTTTCCCTTGGTAATCACCTGGAACACCAGGGTACCAATACCCGCTGTAAAAAGAGCTACATTAGGATCCAGACCTGTTAAGATCGGGACCAAAACCAGGGCGCCAAACGCGACAAACAACATCTGGGCACCAAGTAAACAGTCTCTGAAACGAAAATGATACTCAGAATTAGGGACTTCAGACATTACACAGCTCTCCTTTACGCAATTGTTCTAACCCGGCGGACGACAAATCAACCGGAACTCAGTTCGATCCCCCTCGGAGCTTATTGCTTACCTGAGGGAGTAAGTGCCTTCACGAAATTCATTTATCAATACAAGAAAAGACGCGTCGACCACCAATGAATACCTAGGGCACCACATGTTGCAAAATGGACCCTGGCAAAAGTTCAATAATTAAGACCTACAACAAAGTAGATCGAGCTTCCTACGAGCCCATCAACATAAAAAAAAAGCCATTACAGAAACTGTAATGGCTTTACCATCATTTGGTGCCAAAGATTTTGTCTCCGGCATCCCCAAGCCCCGGCAGAATATAACCGACTTCATTGAGTCGTTCATCCACCGAAGCCACGTATATCTCTACATCTGGATGGGCATCAGTAATGACCTTCAACCCTTCAGGAGCTGCCACAAGGAAAAGTCCTTTGATTGTCTTACACCCGGCTTTTTTAAGTGTTTCGATAGTTGCCATCAAGGTTCCACCTGTTGCAAGCATCGGGTCAAGAATGAGTGCAACACGTTCCTCAATACCGGTGGCAAGCTTGACATAGTATTCTACAGGTTGCAGGGTCTCTTCGTTTCGATAGTACCCAACGACGCTGACTTTAGCCGAGGGAATCAGATCTATAACACCGTCCATCATGCCAAGCCCCGCACGTAAAATCGGCACAATGGTAATTTTCTTGCCTTTGAGTTCATCCACTTCAACCGGACCAGCCCAACCCTGAATCATCTTCTTCTGTGTGGGGAGGTCTTTTACAGCCTCATATGTCAACAATCTCGCGACTTCAGAGGACAGATCTCTAAAATCTTTGGTTGAGATATCGTGTTGACGCATTAAACCAAGTTTATGCTTTATGAGCGGATGATCCGCTATATGGACGGACATATTATTCTCCCAGGGAGGATTAAAAGTTAACAGACCAACGTAAAATTCTAGTATTGCAGATAATTGTCTTATATGTCAGGAAAGATTCACGCCATTCCAGCGAATGCCTTGTCAAGTAGCACCGATAGTTCTGTGCTTACATTAGATCTTCTCATCTTCCCTCCTTTTAAAAAAAATTGGAGAAAAAGCAAGGTATTTTCTCCTAAGTCCGGTAAACGGGAAGCAAGGCAGAATAATGCCTCGAAGGTCTCTCTTCGATCGCTATCTGGTCCTAACTTCAAGTTATTAATATTAAAAACACTCTCCGCGCTCTTTTTTATAACAGAACCTTAAGAGTAAGGCACTAAAACCCCTTTATTGCACAGTGTAAAAATCAATTGATTGTTATTTTTTATTGCATTTCCACATATACATTCAGTATGTAATACAGCTTAAGATCGCGATTATGTAGTAATATCAGTCCTTGATTCTCTTTTAGTTCACTTCATGAACATACAGTGATGGTATCAGGTATTGTACAGATTCATAAATCTCCATTTGGATGACCTTTTTATTAAAACCTCTCTTTTACCTTTACTCCTTACTACCACACTGCTGCTTATTATACCCTCAGGTGCCAGCGCGCTAGAAACCATTGGAATAATCAAATCCATTTCAGGCGATGTGTATCTTGCAAATACTAAGTCGAATATCAGAGCTGTCCCAAACATGAAGCACAATCAGGGCGATTCAATTCGTACCGGCCCAGGCAGTAACGCCGGTCTTATTTTCGAAGATGACACCGTGGTTTCCCTTGGTTCAAGTGGTCAAGGGGCGACAATCAACGCCATCAGCACCAAAGATTCTTTCTGATGCGGCCATTCAAAAAGATTTTGCAGAAGCACTTGAGAGCCTTCCTGAACAACCAATTCATTTTTGTTCTCTATTTTCAAAAAGATTCTAACGAACTCACGACCACATCAAAAAAGATCATTCCTGATATTCTTGCTATAGTCCCAAAAAGAGGTTCACAGGATATCAGTGTAAAACTCCATGGATCTGCACCATCCTCTTATCTGTCTTCTCTCTTTTAGGCGTAAGTTCGGTGTATCTCTCATGGCATTGGAGATTACTCTTTTCACCATTATTAGCCTGGGGTTGTCTTTTCCTGAATTTTTTCCTTCTGGTCACCCTCAAGTATAAATATTTTCAAAAACGCTCTGCTGCTGATGCCGGCAATGCATTGCAATTACTGGAATCAAGTCAGACAAACCTTCAGTCCATTTCAAACACCATCCCGGATATTGTTTTCAGGCTCGATAAGAACAGTAATATAATTTTTATCAGCTCAGCGGTCACAAAATACGAATCGCCACAAACGCCTCTGCTCGGAAAGTCCATCTTTGATCTCGTTATCCCTGAAGATCTGGAGAAGGCACGATTCAAGCTCAATGAAAGAAGAACAGGCGTGCGGGCGACCCAAGATTTTGAAGTGAAACTCCGTTTTAGCATCAGCTCCCCAAGTCAGGCAAACGAAGTCCGCTACTTCAACGTTTCGGCGGCAGGATTCTACGAAGACGAACAGACCGATCCCAATACATTCATTGGAACCCAGGGAATTGTAAAAGATATTACCAAAAGAAAGCAGATAGAAAACCAGCTCCTCCAGGCAAAAAAGATGGAAGCCATGGGTAACCTTGCTGCAGGTATTGCCCACGACCTCAACAACATTCTCAGTGGAATAGTATCTTATCCGGATATGATACTGGCCGATCTTTCTGAAAGTGACCCGATGTACAAGAAGATTTCTCTCATCAAAAAACCAGGGACAAAAGCGGCAATAATTGTGCAGGACCTGCTCACCCTTGCCAGGCGTAGCATCCATCCTCAAGATAATGGTATGGGTATAACACCCTCTGATATCCCACATATCTTTGATACCGTTTTATACAAAAAAGCCCACACGCAACAAAGGCACCGGCCTTGGGGTGACTATTATCTGGGCAACCATCAAGGATCACAACGGATATATTGACATATCAAGCAGCCAGGGCCAGGGTACATCTATTACCCTTTACCTGCTCGCAACCAGTGAGCAGATACCTTTGCAAACCAGAGAACAAACCCCGCTTGCACACTACAGCGGCAACGAAACGATACTCGTGGTAGATGACTTGAAGGAACAACTTACAATTGCGGGGAACATGCTGCACAAGCTTGGTTATACTCCAATCACAGTTCAGAGCGGAACCGAGGGTCTCATCCTCCTCTCTCAGTCTTCAGTAGACCTCGTGATGCTCGACATGATCATGCCAGGACAAATGGATGGCCTTGAAACATACGAAGAAATCCTGCAATTGTACCCTGAGCAGAGGGCAATAGTTTCTAGTGGCTACTCAAAATCGGATCAGGTGCGAAGAATGCAAGAAAAGGGCGCGGGTGCCTATATCCAGAAACCATACTCAATGGAAGAACTTGCCCGTGCCGTGCACACAGAGTTGGACCGCTAAATAGTGTTGACGGCTAACCTTCCCTTTGGACAAAAGGGAAAATAACATTGAGGACCATCAATCTTTTTGAGGAGTAAGGTTATCATCTTCCTCAGGTGTGATTTTACGCTTCTCTTCCTTGAGCTGTTTTTTTTCTTCTTTCTTTTTTTTCTTTGCCAATTCTTTCTGCCGTTTTTCAAATGAATAGTTTGTTCTGGCCAAGTATTTGTCCTTATGAGTACTACAAATTTATCAAAAAGATCCAGCGTACAGCTGGATCTTCGCTACATTCGATACAAAGGAGCTTTACAGCTTGACAACATTCTCTGCAGCAGGTCCTTTGGGTCCATCAACAACATTGAAGGACACTCTTGCACCTTCTTCAAGAGATTTGAAACCGTCTGATTGAATTGCTGAGTGATGAACAAATACATCCTTACCACCGTCCTGCTCAATAAAACCAAAACCCTTTGCGTCGTTGAACCACTTTACTGTACCTTCGGCCATCTTGTAATACTCCCTTGTACTTGGTCCCTTGGGAACCATTTTGTTATAGTGCCGAAACATCTCTTGATGCCTCAGCTTGAAGTCTGAACATCCAGACATTGTACCTTATCGCTGTACAAACGTACTGATTCTAAAATCGAAGCAGGAAACCCTACTCAAAGGTGAAGAACTCTCGCCTGTGAGTAGGATGGTCAACTACTTATACCACACTATAATTCATATTGTGAAAAAATCAAAACAGATCTCGACATAACGAATTGAGACTGGTTTTTACGCATGGGGTTCAAAGGGAGCACGCTGTCGCTTCTGATGTTTTTCTTCCCAGGCGAAAAGGCGCTTTTTATAGGCATCACTCAAAACCATCTTCACTTCTTTTCCCCCCGAAGAGCTCTTCTGAGCCCAGCCCCACCAGTTATCCTTAACCAGGAAGTTCGAATAGTCAGGATGCTGCATTACCAGTAATTGAAATATAAGCTCAACATGGGGCTGGACAAGTTCATCCTCACCCATTTCAAGCATGGATACTCCATCGGTTTTTTTTTTGCCTTCTTTTAATTTACTTTCGTATGTCCATTGCAGGTCGTCAAAAACAATCCAGCCATTTTCTTTCAGTAATTTATCGGCGAGGAAAAAGGCGGCGCCATCAATGGTCCAATTTTTGGATCCATCAATAAAACAAAAGTCATATACCGGCATGCATTTACCATTTTCCGTGCGAGATGCAATCATCTTTTTCAAAAACCAGTTATAACCAGTACACTCCCTGGCAACTGTTACGTACTCTCCCAGACCTGTTTTTTCAAGGAGTAGTTCAATAGTCGGATCCTGCCAATCCTTAGCCCCCAGAAGATCCACAGAGGTAAGATGACCTTCACCCAACTCATCAAGAGCTGCTGCGATATAACAACTCGAGGCTCCGTGGGCGAACCCCAACTCCAAACAATGTTCAGGCTTATTGACAAGAACGTGATGATAAAGATCATAGGCCATATCAGCCATTACATATGGGACCCCCGCCACAAGGTCTCGGATTTCATCAAATTTCATAACCGTCTCTTTTCATTAAATAATCGGATTTTTACGAGTCCATCATTTTTCAATTTAGGGATCGAGGTTTTCCAAGGCTGGTCAGCGGCAGTAACTCAACAAGTAGTATTGCTGCCAAAATCATTGCCGCCCCTGAAAGCTGGAACAGACTCAGACGCTCTCCTAAAAATACCATCCCGCCCATGGCTGCAAACACCGTCTCGGAACTTAGAATAATTGCCGCATCTGCTGCAGGCGTATACCGCTGTCCAACAACCTGCATGGTAAACGCCATACCTACTGAAAAAAAGCCAATATAGCAGATCCCCCAACCGGCCCCTATAATCTGACTCACGGAGGGAGACTCAACTATCAAGCCCAACAATAATCCAAAAAAACCACAAACCATGAATTGACCGCAGGCAACGACCAGAGGCGCCCTTGTTTTCGAGGCCATAATTCCCACAAGGATCACATGGCTTGCCCAGAAAACTGTACTGGAGATCACCCATAAATCACCAATGGCAAGATCTATGTCCTTTGCTCCACTTAATATGAAGGTGCCGAAAAAGCAAAAAATGGACGCAGGCCAGATAGAGAAGTGGACCTTCCTCTTTAAAAACAACAAGCCTATCACAGGAACCAGGGGGACGTATAAAGCCGTGAGAAATCCAGAATTAATGACAGTTGTTCGAAGAATACCATGCTGCTGCAACGCCGCCGCTGTAAAAAGAACACAACCGGTAAGCACTATTCCAACCCAATCTTTTGGCATAAATGCTCGATCTTTCGCGTGAACATGGGCGAACTGTCGCAGGGCAAAAGGCAACACAACAAACCCTCCAACCAGAAAGCGAGCTCCGGTAAAGGTTATAGTTCCCAGCTCCCCAGTACCAATCTGCTGCACGACAAAACTTGATCCCCAGATCATGGCAGCCACAGTGAGTAGCAAATTCGCCTGTAAACGATTCATAGTCCCTCAGTTAAATGTACCCTCATAATTAACACGACTCTATTGATAGAACAAAACCAGTCCCTTGAAAAGGGCTCGACCAGAGTACACTGATCAGAGTTGATATTACAAGCGCCTTCTCTTTGGGGCCACACAAAGAGAACAACCTACGCGTCATTGACTGTCTTTCATCTACATAAGCTTATTTGTTATATAACTTTCATTTGAAATACAAATTGACTTTATCGAACCTTCGTTGAATAATGTGCGAAATTCGCGTACTTCGATCAAACATCACATTGCGAGGGAAACCTGTATGGAGATTCTGTCAGAAAGACAAAACAAGATTTTAGAACTCGCCCGAGAAAATGGCCGAGTCGAAGTAGAGGAGCTCTCCCTACGCTTCACTGTGTCTCCACAAACAATACGCAAAGACCTCAACGAGTTGTGTGACAAGCAGCTGCTCCAAAGGGTTCACGGAGGTGCTATCGTAGGAGCTGGCATTGAAAATGTCAGCTACGAGGCAAGGCGCATGCTCGCCCCATCAGGCAAAAAGGCCATTGGAATTCGTGCAGCAGAACTGATTCCCGACAACAGCTCATTGCTTCTTAACATTGGTACGACCACTGAGCAAGTCGCCCATGCTCTCAGTAACCACAGGGGCCTCCTTGTCATCACAAACAACATCAATGCAGTTGATATCATGAAGCATTTCCCAAACATTGAGCTCATAATTGCCGGGGGCCAGGTTCGACGTTCAGATGGTGGTATTGTGGGTGTTGCTGCAGTTGATTTTATAAATCAATTCAAAGTCGACTACGCCGTCATCGGAGTATCAGCCATTGATGAAGATGGTTCACTCCTTGACTATGATTTTCGTGAAGTACGAGTTGCCCAGGCAATTATTAAGAACGCCCGACACATTATTCTTGTGGCCGACTCAATGAAATTTGGCAGAAACGCTCCCATTCGTATCGGACACCTGTCACAGGTCACTACACTGGTAACAGACACAAAGCTACCTAGTAAACTGAATGATATCTGCAAAGTAAACAATATTGGTATTATCACTGTCCAATCCTAGGTGTAAACTACCAGTTTGTAGTAGTGTTACATTTTTACATGAATGTACAATTTTGAGGCGTTTTCACTTGCCTCTGTATTTCATTTCGGTTAATTATCAAACAGCCTTGCGTTTGAAAGTAAGTACAGCATAAGCTGAAACCTTTCCCTTGCACATTTATTAAATTCAGCAGAGTGCCAACCATGATGACACCTGTTTACGATGTAAAAAAAGCTGATTGGAAAACCAATAGCTACAACATATTTCCATATGCTGTAAGACCGGAAAACTCCGCAATTTCCACCACAAACAGCATTACGACAGGCCATACCCGCTCCACAGAAAAAAACCTATTTGCCTGTCACCCCCAACACTTAAGCAGGCAATCCTGCCAGCGTTTCCAAAGCCCCACCAGTGAAACCACTCAGTTCCTTGCACGCGTTAAGAAAACGCAGTCAAAAAGAAAACTCTCTGTAATCCGTAATCCCAACTCAAAACAGAGTGGTATTCGTTCTTTTTCACATTCTAACCTTTACAGTTTTGAGGTAACCCCCTCAACTGCTGTATTTTTTTTCACATAGTGGTACAGATGTATTGTGGTAGCAAACAAAGTTCAAACTTAGCAAAAAGTGAGAGTAATGTACTTCATAGCTACATCAAAGAACAACCGGCGGGTGTCCCCATACCACGACCGCCACTGACGAGGAGAAGTAATGCAGCTTGAGCTACGTAATGTAAGTAAAAAAGTTGGGAAGGATTTTCATATATCCGACGTTTCGCTCATCTTTGAGCCTGGAACGTTGAATATCCTTCTCGGTCCTACACTTTCCGGTAAGACCTCACTCATGCGCCTAATGGCCGGTTTAGACAAACCAACTGCAGGAACCGTTCATTTTGGCGGTAAAGATGTAACCGGCGTTGCAGTGCAAAAACGTAACGCGGCCATGGTCTACCAGCAGTTCATCAATTACCCCAATCTCTCTGTATTTGAAAACATCGCCTCACCACTGCGTATCGCCAAGGTGGATGCGGGAGAGATAAAGAAAAGAGTAGCGAAGGTGGCCTCTCTGTTAAAATTAGAGAACATGCTCACCCGTAGCCCAAATGAACTTTCAGGCGGACAACAGCAGCGTACCGCCCTTGCAAGAGCACTTGTTAAAGGTGCCGATCTTGTACTGCTCGATGAACCTCTAGCAAACCTTGACTATAAACTCCGCGAAGAATTACGCGAAGAGCTTCCACATATTTTTTCTGAAACTGGAGCTATTTTCGTCTACGCGACAACTGAACCTTCAGAGGCTTTGCTCCTCGGTGGAAACACCGCAACCCTGCACGAAGGCAAGGTTACCCAATTTGGTACAACCATTGACATATTCACAAGGCCTGACAATCTCATTACCGCAAAAACCCTGTCCGATCCACCTCTCAACACCCTGCCGGTAGTAAAGCTCAATGGCCGCATGCTCTACATGAGTCACGTTGAAGTGCCGGTTATCGGAAAGCTACCACAACTTCCAGATGACAACTACACCATTGGTTTTCGCCCACACAACCTCTATTTGAATCGAACCAAAGATTCAGACATTAGTGTTAAGGCAAAGGTTGCGGTTACTGAAATTACCGGTTCAGAAAGCTATGTTCACCTTGATGTAGCAGGTGTCAGATGGGTACTGCTCGCCCCAGGCATTCACCATTTTGACGTTAACGAAGCAATCGATATTTTTCTTGATCCAGATACATTTTATGTGTTTGACAGAAACGAGTCTCTAGTTGTAACGCCGGAAACTGTGACCGGTGTTTAGTACCTTACTTCAATAAAGCCACTAGAAGGACTAAGAAGATGGAGAATCAATTGATTTTTTACTCCAAGCGACCAACCAAGGTACTTATCCCGTTCAGCGGGGCTAGAAGGAGAATTTAATGGCAAATATTACACTCAAAGATATCGCGCACTCCTATACTGGAGCATCTGACAATCCCGAAGATTACGCACTAAAAAAGCTTAACCTTACCTGGCGCGACGGAGGAGCATACGCTCTTCTTGGACCATCCGGTTGTGGAAAAACGACACTGCTCAACATTATATCAGGCCTCCTTATCCCAACCAAGGGCGAAGTTCGCTTCGATGAAGATGATGTAACACGGCTTCCCACCGAACACAGAAACATCGCACAGATTTTTCAATTTCCTGTGATTTATGACACAATGACGGTGTTTGAAAATCTCGCTTTCCCCTTAAAAAACAGGGGTCGCACCATAGAAGAAATTGAGCCACGAGTCATTGAACTCGCTGAAATGCTCGGTTTGAGTGAGAACCTCCACACCAAAGCTCAACATCTCACAGCAGATGCCAAACAGAAAATCTCCCTTGGTCGCGGCCTTATTCGGCAATCGGTTAACGCCATACTTTTTGACGAACCACTGACGGTTATTGACCCTCAACTGAAGTGGGAAATCCGCTCTCAGCTCAAATACCTGCACAAGCAGTTCGGCTTCACCATGATCTATGTAACACACGATCAGACCGAGGCCCTCACCTTTGCCGATGAAGTAATCGTCCTCTATGAAGGTGAAATTGTTCAGGTTGGAACTCCAGAAGCTCTTTTTGAGCGCCCGGAACACACCTTTGTCGGCTATTTTATCGGCTCTCCAGGAATGAACATCGCCCCCTGTGAACTTAAAGGCGATAAGATTATTGTGGAGGGACATGAAATTGAGCTTGGATCAACCTACCCAGGCCAAAAGGGCGATGATAAGATCGAAATGGGTATCCGACCTGAGCACTTGAATATAACTGCAGAGGGTACTCCTGGCGGTTTCCCAGTGACCATCACAAAGGTAGATGACATCGGCCGGTATAAAATTGTGCGGGTAAAGCTTAAAGAAAAAGATTTCAACGTTGTCATGCGCGAGATGTCAGCTGTTACCGGTGACAAAGCTACCCTTCATTTTGACATCAGCCACACTCATATTTATGTGAATGACCATCTCATATCAGGAGAGCCCAAATGATCGAAAAACAAGTAAATCAGAAAGCATGGTTTATGGTCCTGCCGGTTTTTCTTCTGGTAGCCTTTAGTGCCATAATGCCACTTATGACGGTAGTAAACTACGCATTTCAGGACACCTTCGGCAACAACACGTTCTTCTGGGTTGGCCTGGACTGGTTTGACGAGATCATCCACTCCGAAAGATTTCATGATGCATTTTTCAGGCAGATCTCATTTTCAGCCATCATTCTGGCAATTGAAATCCCACTGGGAATTGCCATTGCTCTTGCCATGCCCAAAAAAGGCTGGGGAGTTCCAGTCTGCCTGATCTCCATGGCCCTCCCCCTTCTTATCCCCTGGAACGTGGTTGGAACCATCTGGCAGATTTTTGGCCGGGTTGACATCGGCCTACTCGGCCACACCCTCGCATCTCTTGGCGTCGACTACAACTATACCCAGGATCCGATTGCTGCCTGGATCACTATTATAGTAATGGATGTATGGCACTGGACAAGCCTTGTCGTTCTGCTTTCTTACGCAGGTCTTAGCTCCATTCCTGATGCATATTATCAGGCTGCTAAAATCGACGGCGCTTCTAAAATTGCAGTGTTTCGTTACATTCAGTTGCCAAAAATGCAGCGTGTACTGCTCATTGCGGTTCTGCTCAGATTTATGGATAGTTTCATGATCTACACCGAGCCTTTTGTTATCACCGGTGGTGGTCCTGGTAACTCCACAACCTTTATGTCTATCGATCTTGTGAAGATGGCCATTGGACAGTTTGACCTCGGTCCCGCTGCAGCCATGTCACTTCTTTATTTTCTCGTTATTCTCCTGCTCAGTTGGGTTTTCTACACTGTAATGAGCAATATCGGAGAAGAAAGTTCAAACGGAGGTGCCTGATATGCGCTGGAAATGGACCATACCTGCCATCTATATAATTTTTCTGCTGCTGCCAATTTACTGGCTCATCAATATGAGCCTGAAAACCAATGAAGAGATCCTTTCCGTCTTCAGCCTCTGGCCACAGAATCTCACCTTTGATAACTACATGGTCATTTTTACTGATCCATCGTGGTATTCAGGATACATCAACTCAATGATCTACGTTTCTATAAACGTGGTTATTTCTGTATGTTTTGCACTGCCTGCGGCCTATGCATTTTCCCGCTACACCTTTGTGGGGGACAAGCATCTCTTTTTCTGGCTGCTGACAAACCGCATGGCACCCCCCGCTGTATTTGCACTGCCATTCTTTCAGCTCTATTCCTCCATAGGTCTCTTTGACACACATATAGCAGTGGCAATCGCCCACTGTCTCTTCAATCTGCCTCTGGCTGTGTGGATTCTTGAAGGATTTATGTCCGGAATCCCTAAAGAGATCGATGAAACGGCCTTTGTTGACGGTTATTCCTGGCCAAGATTTTTTGTGAAGATTTTTATTCCAAATATCGCCTCAGGTATTGGAGTCACAGCCTTCTTCTGTTTCATGTTCTCATGGGTTGAACTGTTGCTGGCAAGAACTCTTACCGCGGTCAATGCGAAACCGATTTCTGCCATCATGACCCGTACTGTCTCCGCCTCCGGTCTTGACTGGGGTGTTCTTGCTGCAGCCGGTGTTCTAACCATCGTTCCAGGTGCTCTTGTCATCTGGTTTGTCCGTAATCATATTGCCAAGGGTTTTGCCCTCGGACGAGTATAGAGGAGAGCATTATGAATCTCAGCTGGATGGCCTGGACCACACCAACCGCCACATTTTTTATTACTATTTTCTGTATTCTTGTAGTTATGACTCTCTGGGAAGTTAAATCTCCCGGTGGTAATCCGCGTGTAGGTGTATTACGTTTCGAAACCACAAGGGGGGATCGTCTCTTTGTAACCCTTTTAGGTTCTGCGTATATTCACATTATCTGGATTGCACTCTTTGGCACTCTGACTTTATGGTGGGCCTTTGGAATCGCTTTGATATACGGAGTATGTGTATTCAAGTGGGTGTAATAGTTGTTTTTAGTGCCTTTGGATTTCATATTTTGTTCTTATGATTTGATTTCACAAAGGCACTTACCCCGGCTTATTTTTCATCCAACGGGGTTGGTTTTTTCATTCTGTTGCTTCAATAGTGACAGGAAAATCGTAAAACAATAGAGGAGAAAATCGATGATCAAAAAGCTCGTAACAGCAACAGCCATGGCAGCTCTTCTGGCTGGTCCCGCTGCAGTTCAGGCCGGAATTGACGAAGCAAAGACGTGGGTAGAAAACGAATTTCAACCATCTACTCTTTCCAAAGAAGACCAGATCAAAGAGATGGAATGGTTCATCAAGGCGGCTGAGCCATTCAAGGGAATGGAGCTCAAAGTTGTATCAGAAACCATTGCAACCCATGAGTATGAATCCAAGACCCTTGCAAAGGCTTTTACAGAAATCACCGGTATCAAAATAACACATGACCTCATTGGTGAGGGTGATGTTATTGAAAAACTGCAGACCCAGATGCAGTCTAACAAAAACATCTACGACGCCTACATCAACGACTCCGATCTTATCGGAACCCATTTCCGTTATAAGCAAGCAGTTAACCTCACGGACTGGATGGGAAATGAAGGTAAAGCCGTGACCAACCCAGGTCTCGATCTCGATGACTTCATGGGTCTTTCCTTTACCACTGGACCCGACGGAGATCTTTATCAGCTTCCAGATCAGCAGTTCGCCAACCTCTACTGGTTCCGCTATGACTGGTTCAAGCGTCCAGAGCTTCAAGCTAAATTCAAAGAAGCTTACGGATATGATCTTGGTGTACCCGTTAACTGGTCTGCCTATGAAGATATCGCAGAATTCTTTAGCGAGAAAGTAAAAGAGATCGACGGCAAGCGTGTTTATGGCCATATGGACTACGGTAAAAAAGATCCATCTCTTGGATGGCGTTTCACCGACGCATGGTTCTCCATGGCAGGTGGTGGCGATAAAGGTATTCCAAACGGTCTCCCCGTAGACGAATGGGGTATCCGTGTTGAGGGCTGTCAGCCTGTTGGCTCTACTGTTGCCCGTGGCGGTGCTACCAACGCACCTCCTGCTGTTTATGCCCTTACCAAGTACATCGACTGGCTGAAAAAATATGCACCACCTGAAGCTTCCGGAATGACCTTTTCTGAAGCAGGTCCTGTTCCCGCCCAAGGTGCTATCGCTCAACAGATCTTCTGGTATACAGCATTCACCGCTGATATGGCCAAGTCAGGCACCCCTGTTGTTGACGAAAACGACAATCCTAAATGGCGTATGGCTCCATCTCCTCATGGCCCTTACTGGGAAGAAGGCATGAAGCTTGGTTATCAGGATGCCGGTTCCTGGACTCTTATGGAATCAACTCCAGTTGACCGTCGTAAAGCTGCTTGGCTCTATGCCCAGTTTGTTGTTTCCAAGACCGTTTCTCTAAAGAAAACCCATGTTGGTCTCACTCCTATCCGTACCAGTGATATCAACCATGCGTCTTTCACCGAGCGTGCTCCTAAACTTGGTGGTCTTGTAGAATTCTACAGATCTCCTGCCCGTGTTCAGTGGACTCCTACCGGAACCAACGTACCTGACTATCCAAAACTTGCTCAACTCTGGTGGCAGAATGTAGCCGATGCAGTAACCGGCGACAAAACTCCTCAGGAAGCACTGGACTCTCTTGCGACCCAGCAGGATAAAGTTCTCAAGCGTCTTGAGCGTGCTGGAATCCAGGGAGAATGTGGTCCTAAATTGAACAAGCCACAGGATCCTTCGATATGGCTCAACTTGCCAGGTTCTCCAAAGGCAAAACTTGCTAATGAGAAGCCTCAAGGAATGACCGTTGATTACGATGAACTCGTAAAAAGCTGGGCAGCCGCTAAGTAATACGCAGTTTCTGCGTCTCCTCTGACATGGGTCAGTGGAGACGGCAGTACCAGCCTGATTAAGGCAATAAACAGGTTGCTGGCAATTTGCCGCAACCTGTTTTTCTTTGACCAATTACATTATTTTTGTCCGTATTATCCGGATCCTTACATGAGGAGATCAGCGATGGCATCGCATATTCTTGCAATCGACCAAGGAACCACCTCCAGCAGGGCTATTGTTTTTAATTCCTCCTTGGAGATAATTGCCTCTGCACAGGAAGAGTTCGAACAGTTTTTCCCCCAGTCGGGTTGGGTTGAGCATGATCCAGAAGAAATCTGGGCCACAACGCTCTCCACTTGCAAAAAAGCGCTTGAAAAATCTGGTCTCAGTGCGACAGATATTGCAAGTATTGGTATCACCAACCAAAGAGAAACAACCATACTCTGGGACAAACAGAGTGGGGCTCCCATCCACAAAGCCATCGTCTGGCAGGATCGGAGAACCACCGCCTACTGTGCTGAACTGAGTGCAGCAGGACATGACCAAATGATCACCGACAAAACTGGTTTACTTCTTGACTCCTACTTTTCCGGGACCAAAATTAAATGGCTCCTTGATAACGTTGAAGGTGCACGAGCAAGAGCTGAAGCGGGTGAACTGCTCTTTGGCACCGTTGATACCTTCATACTCTGGCACCTCACGGCTGGAACGAGCCATGCCACAGATGCGACGAACGCCTCAAGGACCATGCTGTTTAACATCCACGATAACTGTTGGGACAAAGAACTCCTCGAATTACTGGACATACCTGAAAACCTTCTGCCACAGGTACTTGACTGCTCTGCCGATTTCGGCAAAACTGCAACTGAGATACTCGGCGCGCCAATCCAGGTCGGAGGGATTGCCGGAGACCAACAGGCAGCACTTGTCGGACAGGCGTGTTTTCGTCCCGGAATGATTAAATCTACATACGGAACCGGCTGTTTTATTGTTTTAAATACCGGGGAAAAGGCCGTTCGCTCCAACAACAAACTGCTCACGACCATTGGTTACCGCATTAACGGCAAAACGACCTACGCCCTTGAAGGCTCAATTTTTGTTGCAGGGGCCGCAGTGCAATGGATGCGTGATGCCATGGGACTCATTGAATCCGCTTCGGAGACAGGCAAACTCGCAAGAGAAGCTGATATTAATCAGGATGTGTACCTTGTACCCGCATTCACAGGCCTTGGCGCACCCCACTGGGATGGAGATGCCCGGGGCGCAATCTTTGGCATCACCCGGGCAACAGGTCCTGCAGAACTATCAAAAGCAGCACTCGAGGCCGTCTGCTATCAGACCCGCGACCTTCTTGATGCCATGAAACGCGACTGGACTGATATGGGAGAGACCGTTCTTAGAGTTGATGGCGGTATGGTTGCCTCAAACTATACCATGCAGTTTCTCTCAGACATCTTAAGTGCGCCTGTTGACCGCCCAAAAGTACTTGAAACCACCGCACTTGGGGCAGCCTATCTCGCCGGCCTTTTTGTAGGGATCTGCCCCTCACCTGAAGAGATGCTCGGCAACTGGCAGCGAGACAAACGTTTCACTCCTGATCTTGATGAAGATATTCGCGCCAGAAAATACGACGGTTGGAAAGATGCCGTCTCAAGAACCCTTACAAAATAGTACGCAGTGTATTGCAGCCATGGTCTCACCATGGCTGCGGCCTTCCTTCTCTCCGCTGTTCATATCTGTATTAATTCTCGGGACCATATTTAAATAGTTCAGTTTTTTGCTCCTTAAGAGAAAAGACGCTATAATGGATCAATCGTTTTCTAACCCCGGTAAATGGAAAATAAGCCGGGATAAGTGCCTTGGTGTTAACTTAAAGTTATTAATGTTAAAATCACTCTTCGTTATTTTGTTTTTTACGACAGACTGTTAGGAGTAAGGCACTAATCGATCGTTATGCAACGAGTTTCAAGGCAATTATCCATGAGCAATCGTACAACTACCAACCATACCTTAACCGAGTCACAAAGTAGCCGCTGGCTCGCATTACAAGGTGCATGTCTTGGCTCAGCAACCAGAGGGTGCCTCTATATTCTACCGTCTACGACAACCTACTACTGGCCTGAAAAGCACGACAACCCAGGCCATTTCCACCAGGTCTGCACACGGGCTGAAAAAGAGAAAAAAGGTGTCATTCTCTCATTTCAAGACAAGGGCAAAGAGAAGAAGGAGACAAACAATTGCATCCATATCGCCCTTCCCATATTCCTAAATGATAATCAAATATTGGTGAGTGCATTTGAACTCCAGCCAAAAGACCAATCTCAACTCCACCAGGCAATGCAAAGGTTGGAGTGGGGCCTCAATTGGTTAAAAGAAGATTTACTCACCTGTGATACCGAACAGGGTGCAAACAGTTCACAGCTGGATGTACTTTTACAACTTCAAAACAAGGTCCAAAATCAGTCCAGTTTCACTGATGCTCTACAGCTACTCGCAGACGATATGGCCACGCTCCTTTCGTGCCAACGGGTAAGTCTTGGGTTGTATAAAAAGAACCAGATTACTGTGATGGCTATATCTTCCCAGTCACAGATCGATACAACCAGCCCTCTGATCCGTGACATTACACATGCCATGGAGGAATGTTACGACCAGCAAACGTCCATACTCTACCCGGCCCCACCACAGCCTGTCGGCCCAATCACCAGACAACACCAAACCTTGACAAGGACCCATGGTGGGACAACTGCCTTCTCACAACCAGTGACAGCTGGAGGTGAAATGGCAGATATCATCCTTACAATTGAGAAAACGTCTTCTCCACCATTGCAACCAGCGAAGCTACAATTTTGTGACAATGCGGCGAAGATCATCGGTCCCATTCTGGCAATAAAAATTAGCTCTGAGAGGAGTCTGGCTACAATTATTTCATACAAAACTGGACAGTTATACAAAAACGTAACTGAAAAAAAACGATATACCCTGCTTAAGGCGGGGGCGATCATCTTGTTTGCAATGTTCTGCTTTTTTTTCAAAGGTGACTTCCGTATCCAAGCCGATGTAACCCTTTCGGGAACAATAGTTCGTGGAATTGTTGCACCTTTTCCTGGCTATGTAGCAACTGCGAACAAGAGTGCCGGCGACCACGTGCAACAAGGAGAAGTCTTGGCATCACTGGATACCAGTGATCTCACCCTCGAAGAACTTACCTGGAGAAGCAAATACACCCAGGCGGATCTTGAGTATAGAAAAGCCATTGCCAATAATTCAACATCCCATGCCAAAATTATCGCCCAACAAAAAAAGCAGGCGGAAATACAACTGTCACTGCTGGGTCTGCAAAAAGAGCGGGCCGAAATCAAGGCTCCATTTAGCGGAATTATTGTTGAGGGCGATCTGTCACAATCTGTTGGCGGACCAGTTGAAAAGGGGAAACTGCTATTTGAAATGATCCCTGAAAGTGGTTTTAAAGTTCTTGCTCAAGTCGATGAAAAAGATATCAGTTTTATAGAAAAAGGACAGGCCGGCACCCTTATATTCAATAGCCTGCCCAAAGAAAAACACCATTTTTCCCTTTCTAAAATAACCCCCGTATCAACAGCCAAGGATGGAAGCAATAGTTTCAGAGTTGAAGCATCCCTGCAAGAGATCTCAGAGAAATTAAGGCCCGGCATGAAGGGGTATGGTAAAATCACAGTGGGCCGTAAACCACTGATCTGGCTCTGGACGAGAACCCTGCGCGCCAAAATTCGTCATTTGGTCTGGACGCTATTACCATGAGCTACAACATTGCGCCTAAAATCCCAGACCAAAGGTGGGATCTTGTAGCAAAACTCACACCCCGGCTCAAACCTCATATCTCCGTCCACAGACATCACTACAGGGGAATAATAACCTATGTACTTGAGGATTCCATAACCAGACAGCGCTACCGCTTTGCCAAGTCTGCGTATGAAGCGGTGGGTCGTATGACGGGTCAATATAATTGCGAAGAAATCTACGAATATCTTAAGAGCAATAAAGGACACGAGGCAGCCACCAAAGAAATCTTTGTGGAAATCATTGTTCAACTGGCAAAAATGGAGGCGTTAGCGGACAGCATTCCAGAAGAACTGCTGGGACAGGGCTATACAAAAGCGCAAAGACAGAAAAACAGCATCCTGGGCCAGATAAAAAAAAGCCCGCTTTTTCTACGGGCTCCCCTTTTTGACCCAAGCCCGATTCTTGACAGATTCCACACATCTTCCAGACCTCTTTACAGTACATTTTTTCTTATTACTCTCGCTCTCCTGTTTGCTACAGCCTTTTTTCAACTGATCCTCATCTGGCCAGAACTGACCAACAATGTAATAGACAGGATTTTCACCCAGCACAATCTCATTATTCTCTGGGTACTCTACCCTGTCGTTAAAACAATTCACGAATTTGCCCATGCCTTTACGGTCAAACATTTTGGTGGAGAAGTGACTGAAATGGGACTCATGCTCTTGCTTTTTGTCCCAGTCCCATACGTTAACGCCTCTGACTCCGCCAGTTTCTCAGATAAGTGGCAACGTATTTCGGTTGCAGGCGCCGGGATTCTCGCCGAACTCACCCTTGCGGCCATCGCCCTCCTACTCTTTGCCTCAGTGGAGCCAGGACTTATTCGCACCATCTGCTTTAACACTATTCTCATCTGCGGTTTTTCAACCCTGTTTTTTAACGGAAACCCTCTGGTCCGCTTTGACGGCTATTTTATCCTCAGCGACCTCATTGAGATCCCAAACCTTGCCCCAAAAAGCAGCTCATTTATCTGGTACCATGGTGTACGTATTCTCACCGGTATTGAGATAGGTAAACCTGCGCAAGTCACACCCAGTGAAAAAAGATGGTTTGCCACCTATGGGGTCGCCTCTTTTCTCTATAGACTCACTATCTACGGATCGATTTTTTATCTTTTTGCCAGTAACCTTGGTCCCATAGGGGCGATCATTGGGATTATTGCCATAGCCCAGATTCTAGTTCTGCCTTTTTTCAAAAGGATACAACCCATCATACGATCGGGCATCTACCTCTCTAAACGAAAAAAAATACTGTCTTCACTGGCACTACTTGTAACTACCGTTACCCTCTTCATCTGTCTTATCCCACTTCCCTACACAACGATCAGCCAGGGAGTCGTATGGCAACCAGATGAGAATCTGATCAAAATGAAATCGCCCGGTATCATTGAATCTATCATTGCCATCCCTGGAGAACGGGTTAGCCAGGGGGATCTGTTATTTGAATGTGAAGATCCACAACTCAGCCACAGTATACTGTTATTAGAATCTCAGCTCAAAGAGCTGCAACTACAGGAATCAGCAGCCTTTGCCAGTGATCCTTTTGAAGCCAAAATGATCACGGAAAAGCTCACAGATCTTTCTGAGCGCCTAAGCCATAAGAAGGACCAGGAAAACGACCTTACGATTATAAGTCCTCATTCGGGTAACTTTATAATTCGTTCCCATAAAGAGTTAACGGGTAGATCCTTCAAGCAGGGAGAAACACTGGCCTTTATACAGGATAGTACTTCAACAATCAGAACGTTGATTTCCCAGGAAGATATCGATCCCATCCTGCAGGATCTCTCAGACATTGAGATCTCAATTGTCTCTGAACCTGGAAAAACATTTAGTGGTTCTATTCTTTCAGAAAACCCTCAATCCACATTCTTGCTACCAAGCGTGGCACTAGGGACTGCAGGAGGAGGAAAGATACTCCTCAACCCGGAGGACAGCAAGCAACGCACCACCTTAGAAAAAATGTTCCAACTCGATATCCAACTCGACACCCCATTAAAAAACTCTTTCCCGGAAAGCAGAGCATACATTAAATACCACCATGGCTTCCAACCTCTATTTTTCAGGTGGATTCGAAGGGTTAGACAACTGTTTATCACCAAATTCAGAGGCTAAAAGGTTGCCACCTAAATCTTGCATACACAAAGTACAGGAAATATAACTTATCGATGTAAAACAATATCTTGCATTCATAAAAAAGAATTTTACAAACTCATTTTTGCATGAGTACAATTTTTCTGTTATTTGCTTCCCTTCGGGATTAACAATTGCACTGAATCTGCATTCTTATTGAAATGTTGAACTATTTATACGTATTCAGCTCCGCTGCCTCGCATTTCCGGCAGGTAAGCGTAGACTCCGGACGAGTCAATTGCAGTAGATTGTTACAGCTTCACGCCCGGTGTCTCGACCTGCGAAAAACTTTGTTGGTGAGAAATCCGGGTTAGGTGCCATGCAATCACCAGACTCTTTTTTCCGGTAAACAATTGATAAGTTTTATTCATTTCCAGAAATAGTCCTTCACATTTTAGAACTCTATTTGATACAATCGAAGAACAATTCTTACAATCAGATCTATCCGGTGGGGGCGGCGGGTATTTCCTCAATATTTTATATTTTACGCGGAACTGATATAGTGCCCATTTTTGAACAGTTAGAACCACGGATACTTCTCTCTGCGGACCTCATCCCCCTCCCAGTGGATGTCGATATAGTTGTAGCGCCAGAGTTCCTCGAACAAACGGACCTTGCTCAACAGGAGATCAGCAATGATACACTTGTTGAGTTCTCGGACACGTCCCAGACAATTCAGAGTGACAATAACGCCGTAAATACTAATCAAGACGACTCTGAATCCACTACAGAATCTGCTGTGACAAACTCCGCCGACCAAGAGACTCCACTTGTTGAAACTTCTGAAGACAGTGCAGAGGCTCGTGAAATAATTTTTATCAACGATGATATTGAAGGTGTTGACGCACTCAGTCTTGATCTGGAACAAAAAGAAAATACAGATATCTTCATCCTGAACAGCAGTGAAGATGGCATCATTCAGATCAACGCAGCCCTGAATGGTGCAGAGAACATAGATGCCTTACACTTTTTCACCCATGCCAATAGCAGCTCTGTTAAGCTTGGCTCATCCTGGCTTGACACCATAACTCTTAACGAAAATAAAGATTATGTCGCGTCCTGGGGCAACAGTCTGACAGATGATGGAGACATCCTCTTTTATGGTTGCGACCTTACCGCATCCTCTGCCGGAGAGGCTCTCATTGCTGAAATTGCTGAACTCACAGGGGCTGATGTTGCTGCAAGCAGTGATAGCACAGGCCACGTAAGCAAAAATGGCGACTGGGTTTTAGAGTATGAAACAGGAGAGATAGAAACCATAATCCCCGTGAGTGAAGAGCTACAAGCCAACTGGGTCCATATTCTCGCTGAAGAAACCATTGCTGATAATTTTGACAGTGGCGATTATTCTGGGAGCAGCGGAACAGTTGACTGGGTGAGTGATTGGGTTGAGATTGGTGAAAGTGATGGGACTGACAATGGAAACGTCCTCATAGAAAACGGCAGACTCCATATTACAACAGCTAATGACAACGAAACTGAAAGAGGAATCTCGCGGATGGCCGATTTAAGTGAGGCCGCTTCAGCCTTTCTGAGCTTTGAAGTTGATTATCAATGGGGGGGGTCAATATCCATTGATATCAGGGCCGACAGTAGCGCCGACTGGTTCTCTCTGCAGGAACACTCCTTCACAATATTGACAACTGCAACACAAATACGCTTTGATATTTCTGATTATATCGCCGCCACAACAGAAATACGCTTTTCCTCAACAGGGGCGAACGTTGGAGGTACATCTACATCCAATGGAGGCTTTTTGGTAGATAATCTCCATATCGATTATACGACTGATTTCTGGTCCACCCCTTTACTGTTCTCCACCGATAAAGAGGTAATAAACGGCGGACAAACCGGGATTGAGGATTGGAATGAGGGAGACCTGATTGGCCTCCTCAATACTCCCTCCCCCACTCTTGGTGACACCACCGAAGGTGAGTTTTCTATGGTTGCTGAGTTCTCCGAGACATTTGCCGAAGGCGCTGATATCCGCAGCCTCCACTATGTAACGACAAATATGGACATTGGTGGATTTGAACTGAACGTTGGAGACCTACTCTTTTCAGCTGATGGCATTCACCTTGATGCCCCAGAGCATCCAGAGTTATCATCTTTTTATGGAGTTGCTGACTCAGAAAAGGATATTATTCACTTCAGCCCTACAGATGTTGGCAACTATAGCTCTGGAACATTCACTCTTTTCTTAAATGAAATAACTGATGATAAAATTAATGGTTTCACTCTGGTTGAGTCGGAGGTAACCGTGGGGGATAGAACACTTAATGCAGGCGACATACTCATAACACATGATGGTGGAGACGAACACAGTGATATATACCACCTAGTAAAAACGGATATAACCATAGATGGGCAACCAGCATTTACCTATAGTACTCCCAATATACTTTTAGAAGGTGATGATGCCGGGGTTCAAATCAATGAAAAAATCACCGGTCTCGATCTTGTAGAACGAACAGTCACCATAGGCAACACAACGCTTCAAGAAGGCACCCTCCTGCTCTCAGTAGACAACGATATTAATGTGAATGATTGGCCATCCGCACTGGCTGTGAATAACAATGATATCTTTGCCCTTGAGGTAACAAAGACATCATCCCTGGATGGCTCAGAATATGACCTTGGTGAAGTCTCTGCTTCAATGTTTTTTGATGGCTCAGATGTTGGTTTTGATTCAAACGAGGAAGAATTTGACGCTCTCACCCTCACAGTTAAGGGTGACATTCCCGAGCCCACCTTCACAGGAGCATTCTTTAATTCAAGCGATAAGACCATCACCCTCACAGGAACAGACCTAGATTACATTGGCGACATAGGCACCAACGTTAAAGACCAGCTCGACTGGTCAAAAATTGTCTGGGACATAAATGGTGATGGAGCTGCCACCTCGGATATCACTTTTGATTTGACCAATATTTCAACTGTTATCACATCGTCCACCACAATGGTGATAAACCTCACCGGTGATAAAACCAACGAGATCACTTCTACCCCAGGATATGCAGAAACTGGTGGCACTGATACCCTTGTCATTACTCCAGGGTTCTCTAGTAACAGCGAAGGAGAAGCAGCCACAACAGATGGTTTAAATACGGAAATCATTACAACAACAGGACCGGTGGGCGTTAATCTCTCAAATACAACTCTTGACGAAAATACAGATACGACTGGGGGCATTATTCTTGGAACTCTGTCAACAACCGATGCGGATAGTGGAGACACACATACCTACACCAAAATCGATGGCGGGGATGCGGATCTTTTTACTATTGTAGGTAATGAGTTGATCCTTGATGATGGAATACTTGACTATGAAACTAAAAGTTCATACGTCGTGACCATAACCGTCACCGATGGTTCAGGACAAACAGCGGAAGAAACCCTTACCATTATGGTAAACAACATCAATGAAGCACCTGTCTTAGTGGAAAACAGCTTCACGGTGCCTGAGGGGAACACTGTTGTACTCACTCCATCAGACCTTGCTGCAACAGATGAAGATATAGAAGATCCCAACAGCCAACTTATTTTCAACGTGGTGGGCACTGATATCGGCGGTTCGTTTGTACATGCAGATACAGGGGTGACGACAAGCTTTATCCAGGCTGACCTGGCCTCTGGAAAAATCAGTTTTGTCGATGATGGAGATGAAACAGCCCCTTCATATATCATAGAAGTCTCAGATGGAACCTTAACCGATAGTTCTGTCGCCACCATTGACTTTCAACCTACCAATGATCCGGCAGAGATCACTTTGAACAGTTTAACTCTATCGGAAGATGCGTCGGTTACTGTTACCAGCAGTGATCTGGTAATCACTGATCCGGATATTGACCCAAGCACACTTTTTTTCAGAGTAACAACCGTTGCAGGAGGTCAGTTTGAACTTGCCTCCGCCCCGGGTGATGCAATACCCGACTTCACCTACCAACAGATTATAGATAACCAGATTAAGTTTCAGCATTTGGGTGAAACAAAACCGGCATATACCCTGGAATTGACCGAGGATATCACTCTCATCGGGGAGTCGGTGGCTGACATCACTTTTACAGAAATCAACGACGCCCCTACCCTTCAGAAGAATACGCTAACAATAGATCAAGGTTCATTTGTTGCCATAACAACTAACCAGCTCCTGGCGACCGACCCCGATCCCCTCGATACCCCTGAAAATCTTACCTACTACATCACCGGTTTATCCAACGGTTATTTCACTGTAGGAGGTCTAAATAAAACACAATTCACCCAAGCAGAAATTAACTCAGGCGACGTCATATTTTACGACATTAATGGTGCAAACGTGCCAGCATTTGATGTGGAAGTTAAAGATGATGAAGGTGCCAGCAGCGGCATACATGCTGCGAATATCCATTTTAACAACAACGAGGCGCCTATATTTGTCACAAGTGTCCTCACGCTGGATGAACAAGAAACTGTCACCCTAACCGACAGTAATTTTCTCACGACGGATGTGGATAGTACTGTAACGAATCTCAGTTACACCGTAGTGAATGATAACAGTATTGGGTATTTTGATCTCGATTCTAATGTGGGCACACCCACCAACACGTTCACCCAGGATAATATAAACCAGGGAAAAGTCAGGTATGTACACCTGGGTGGTGAAGATGCACCAAGTTACACCACCACCGTCTCGGATGGATACTCAACCGTAAGCCCAGGCAGCAACAATATTCATTTCACCAATACAAACGACGCACCTGTTATTACCAGCAACAACCTCACCGTCTATGAAAACGGAACAGTCAATATCAGTGATGCGCAACTCTCGGCAACCGATGTTGATATTGCTGATGATTCATTACTTACCTTCACCATTACAGATAATGTTGGAGGTTACTTCGCTCTCAAAGCTACAGGCGCGCCAACATATGTATTCACCAAAGCCCAGATTGATGCAAACGAAATTGAATTCGTTCACGATGGCAGTGAAAACGAACCTGATTACCTCGTTACAGTGTCCGATGACCATTCTCTCCAGTCAGCTGCTCAACACCCGGTTATCACATTTGAAAACACCAACGATGCTCCTGAGATAACCAACAATAGTTTTACTGTAACAGAAGGTGGCCAGGTAACTATTCTATCAAGCCATATCAGTGCAACAGACGTTGACAGTAGTGCAGCAAATCTGCGTTTTAGGGTGACGACTGATGATGCAATCGGTCATTTTGCGTACGCTACTGATCCTGATACAGCTATAGACAACTTCACTCAAGGTCAAATCCTTGCAGAAGAAATTGTCTTTGTCCACAAAGGCAGTGAAAATACCCCAACCTATTTGATATCAGTGGAAGACGATGCAGTTCCAGCCGAGAGTACAACTGCTGTAAATGGAACTGTAACAGTCATCCCGGTAAATGACCTTCCGGAGTTGGTGGCAAGCGATATCACAATCACAGAAGATCAGACACTTCAACTTGATACAACGATGCTCACCGCAACTGATGTGGATAATAGCCTGTCAGATCTTACCTATCAAATTTCCAATCCTCAGGCGTGCTTTTTTGCCCATGAGGATAATATGACTACACCCATTGAAGATTTCAGTCATACGGACCTTGCAGCCGGAAAAATATTCGTCATCCATGACGGCAGTGAGACAATACCAGAATGCGATGTCACAGTATCCGACGGCGTTGACACCACAGTCGCAACACAGATAAACTTCACCTTTAACCCTCAAAATGACGCCCCAACCATTACAAATTTGGCGACAAGCGACTCATACAAAGAGGATGCAGCCAAACTACTCTCCGGCATCAGTATTGAAGATGTCGACGGAAGTACAAGCTACGAGGTAACCCTGGAGCTTTCGGACCTTCTGGCCGGATCCTTTAGTGAAAGTTCAAACACTACCGCTTCCAGCTCCTTTAGTGCAGGTGTGCTCACAATAACAGGACCCGACATAAACGATGTCAACGCTATCCTTGCTGCAACAACGTTTACCCCGACAGGCAACTATAATGACAATGTCACCATTACAATATCCGCAACAGATGGCATTACCCCGGCAACTGACAAGATAAAGACATTGAACGCCATTGCTGTAAATGACGCCCCAACCATTACTACCCTGTCCACAAGCGAATCGTATACCGAGGATACCACACTGTCACTTTCAGACATCTCCATCGCTGATATTGATGGCGCTACGACCTATCAGGTATCCCTGGATCTCTCAGATGATTCTGCAGGAACCCTGAGCGCCATCGACACTGGCACTGCCACAGGTATATTTGCAGGTGGAACCCTCAGCGTTTCTGGCACTGATATTAATGATATCAATGCTGTACTTGCTACGACAATCTTTACACCGGCAAGTAACTATAACGCTGATTTAACCGTTACAATAACAGCAACAGATGGCATCACCCCGGCTACGGCCAAGACCAAGACATTGCAGGGTATTGCAGTCAATGACGCTCCAATAGCCAGCCCGCTTAACCAGAGTGGAACCTACACTGAGGATATTACCTATGACCTGCAGAATATTGTCGTCTCAGACGTGGATGCAGATGAAATCATATCGGCCCAGATGACTCTCGCTGCTGCGGGTCATGGATCCCTGTCCACAGCTGGGGGGGCGAACTTTGATGCTGCAACCGGTGTCTGGTCAATTTCAGGTTCTGCTGCAACCGTTAACAACGCCCTGTCCCTTGTTACCTTTACTCCTGTAGCAGACAGTTTTGCCAACACAAGTATTACGGTTCAGATTGAAGATGGTAATGAAGACGGGGTCTCTCCACTCACCGGAACAATCAGTCTCGCCGGTAAGGCTGTGGCTGACGCCCCAATAGTTTCTACTGTGGGTACACTTGCATCAACACCAAGTGATCCCATCTATATTACCGCAAGTGATGCGGATGGTGCAGAGATTACCCATTTTCAGATAACTGAAATTTCAGACGGTGAACTCTATCTCAATGACGGTTTATTAACTCCAGTATCAGAAAATGATTTCATATCCCTCTCAGATGGAACAGCAGGCCTCATCTTTACTCTGACTTCTGACAGTAACGGCAGTTTTAAGGTTATTGGCTCGGATAATGGCACTACTGTGGCCCCAGAGAGCACAGTTACAACATCTGCAATTACAGTCACAAACAGTAAAATTACCATTCCTGGAGATACCTCAGGACCTACCGACAATGGTGGAAAAACCATCGAAGAAGATCTTGAAATCGTTGAAGAAATAAACAGTATTGACGAGACCCTAAACCTCGTAGCTGGACAGGTAATTAGCGATGGAGAGTCACTGGAACAACCAAGTGACTCGTCCACATCAGAAGAAATCGATACGCAATCCACTGAGAAGAGCGAGACAGACAGCGGGGAAGAGGATGTAAAGGACACCCTGTCTTACGCTAATGCACTAACAAAGGCAAATACCAACGCAGCTTCGGGCCTTGCAATTTCAGCGGCTTTTGAGAACCTATCTTTTGATATCTCCTTTGCAGATACGACGGTTCGCTCCTTTTCCTTTTCTTCTGGCCTATCTCAAAACATCAAGACTGGTTCAGGAGCGCAGACAACTGATTCTGATACGATGACTATTTTCTCATCCGCCGACTATAATCTACTCGATCTCGAATACCGGGATCGCACCTTTGAAGAGTATCAGTCCGTAAGAAAATCTCTCGAGAGCTTTAGAGAGCAGACCGAACAGGAAGCATCCATAGAAAAAACAGTGGTCGGATCGGCGATTGCGGCATCCACTGGACTCTCAGCAGGTTATGTGATATGGCTTTTAAGAAGCGGTGCACTTCTCAGTTCTATCCTCTCATCTCTACCGGCCTGGCAATTGGCCGACCCCCTTGCTGTTCTTGCCGGGGCTAAGAGAAGAGAAGATGAAGAAGACGACTCTATTGAGTCAATTATCGAAAAAGGTGCAAAACAGCCCTCAGCCAAGACAAACCAACAACGATCTCAACAGGATAAACTTGCAGATTAACGAACTAACCCCGGTATACGGGAAGAAAGCCGGGACTCAGTTCAGTACTCCCTCGGAGTCTATCGCTTACCTGGAGTCTATCGCGTACCTGAGGGGTATAAGAACCTTGAAACAGATGCGTTTCTTGCAAAAAAACAAGGAACTCATCTGTAAGGTACTGATGTGGTCAAGATGAGAGGACTCAGTGCTAAATCAAGAGTCTCCCTAGGTCTTGTCGGTATCATCACCACCATAATTATGGTGGGAAGCTATATCGGTATCATCCCTGATCTGGACAAGAGTAAGCGAAACAGCCGGGCTGCCCTTGCTGAAACCATCGCTATCTACAGCTCTGGTCTCGTGGATAAAGCCAGTCCTCAGAGAATTGAAAATGATTTCTCTCTTCTGGTGGAACGCAATTCGGAACTGTCCTCAGTGGGCCTTCGAAAAAAAGATGAAACAATCTTTAGTGCAACTCCAAACCATAAAGATATCTGGCAAGAGATGTCCGCTGGATTTTCATCTGGGCCTCAACTTCGCGTTCCTATCTGGACCGGAAAAAATGAATGGGGCCAGCTTGAGCTGCGTTTTGTTGATCACTCCTCAAATATCCTCTGGGGAATTTTTGACAACCCTCTTGTCCGCATCGTATTTTTTATCTCCTTTCTTTGTTTTACCACCTTCTACTTTTACCTTGGCAGGGTACTACGACAACTTGACCCCTCCCAAGCCATCCCTGGCCGGGTAAGGGCTGCACTGGATACCATGGCTGAAGGCTTACTCATCCTCGACAAAAAAGAACAGATCGTCCTGGCGAATAAGGCCTTTGCTGATATCTTGAACAAAGACCCAAATGATCTTCTTGGTCTAAAGGCCTCTGAACTTCTCTGGAAAACTAAAGAGGGTCTCAAAATTGAGCGAAAAGACCGGCCATGGGTCAAGGCACTCGCGGAGGGAATGATAAAAAAAGATCAGATGCTTACCCTTGACCTTGAGGGAGGAGTACAAAAATCATTTAAGGTGAATTGCTCTCCTGTTCTTGGCGAAAACAAAAATTACGCCGGTGTTCTTGTTGGTTTTGATGACATTAGCCTCCTTGAGAAAAAAGAGACGGAGCTACGTAAATCCAAAGAAGAAGCTGAAGAAGCCAATAATGCCAAGAGCGCTTTCCTTGCGAACATGAGCCACGAGATACGCACTCCAATGAATGCGATTCTCGGCTTCACGGACATCCTGAAACGTGGCTATGTAAAAAATGAGCATGAGAGTCTTAAATACCTCAACACCATCCACTCCAGCGGTAAAAGCCTGCTGGAGCTGATCAATGACATCCTCGATCTCTCCAAAGTCGAATCAGGTAAACTCGAATTTGAACGTACACTATTTCAACCGTACAACACCATATCAGAGGTGGTCGAAATGCTCAGACCATCTGCTGAAACAAAGGACATCTCCCTTTCATGGAAGGCCATAGAAAACGTCCCTGACACAATTCTCGCTGACCCCGCCAGATTTCGGCAGATTCTTTTTAATCTCATCGGTAATGCCATTAAATTTACAGACCAAGGCACTGTTGAGGTGGAATGTTCTTATATTAACGATCCCCAAAACAGCTTTCTTAACATCAATATAATTGACAGTGGTATTGGAATGTCGCCTGCGGCTCAACAAAATGTATTTGATCCCTTTGTCCAGGCGGATGTAACTGTAAGCAGACGTTTTGGGGGTACAGGATTAGGACTCTCTATCAGTCGTAAATTTGCACAGGCCCTTGGCGGTGACATCACCGTAACCAGTAGAGAAAATGAAGGCAGCGTCTTTTCTATCACTATGCTGACGGGTGAACCTTCCCAGTATAAACTCATATCACCGCAGTCTCTAGTACAACTCTCCGAAGATTATAGCTCCTTACAAGACAGCAAGTGGAATTTTGCCAAAGGCAGCAAAGTACTCGTGGTAGACGACGGCAAGGAGAACCGTGAGCTTGTCAAAATAGTACTTGAAGAAGCAGGCCTCACCGTTGATGAGGCTGAAAATGGTGCTCTTGGGGTTGAAAAAGCCATAAGTAACCAGTACGAGCTTATCCTCATGGATGTGCAAATGCCTGTCATGGACGGCTTTACTGCTGCCACAACCATGCGTAATAAAGGGTTGAGCCTCCCGATTGTCGCCCTCACCGCTAATGCCATGCAGGGATTTGAGCAACAATGTCTGGATAATGGTTACAGTGATTATGCAACCAAGCCGATAGACATCGATAAACTCATGCAGCTTGTTGCAAAATATCTAAAGGCCGACCAGATACACGATGACATACCAGCCAAGCTTGCCATTCCCAAACCAGAGAAGCAGTCTGCTCATGTGGAACCACAACCTGAGAATCCGGTTCTATCGAGATATGCGGATCATCCAAAATTGAAGAAAGTTGTACAACAATTTGTCGACAAGCTTGTGGGCGAACTTGATACGTTAAATCAGGCCCACGCAGCTGGCGACCTTGAAACAGTTGCCACCCAGGCGCATTGGCTAAAAGGTGCCGCTGGCACAGTGGGCTACGACGCCTTCACAAAGCCCTCAGAACTCCTTGAGGCTGCAGCCAAGTCTGAAGACAGAGCAGTTACCCCAGCCCTACTGGCTCAGATCAACACTCTATGCAATAACATTGTGGCCCCGGCTGATACAACAGTCGACTCTGGCCCAATCCGGTCACGAGCAACAGACCAACACATTCAGCCTCAAGAACCGACACCTATCGTATCCCGGCTTGCCAGTCATCCCAAACTCAAAGCTACAGTTCTCAGTTTTGCTACAAAAGTTCCAAATGAAATGTTGAAAATGGAGCAAGCCCTTGCCGCTAGCGATTGCCAGCAACTCGCTCATCTGGCTCATTGGTTAAAAGGGGCCGCGGGCACCGTAGGCTATGATGCCTTCACGGAACCGGCAAAAAAACTAGAGCATTTTGCCAAGGCATCGGACCTTGCGAGCTGTAAAAAATCGGTGAAAGAATTAAATTATATGGTCAGCAACATTGTAGAACCAATTTAAGAAATGTATCATTCTAAAAGAGCTTCATCAATAAGCCATAATCTTTATTAGAGTAAAAATGTTTGAGATCACACAAAACTTAAAAAATGCCACCATTATGATGGTGGATGACGAGCCAATCACCATGGCTGTTGTCCAGACTTTTTTAGAAGAGTTCGGTTACACCAATTTTATTCAGGTCGATGACTCTCTAAAGGTTATGGACGCTCTTGAAACTGAGCTCCCGGATATACTTCTGCTGGATCTCATCATGCCCGGAAAATCCGGCATGGATATTCTCGCGGAAATCAGGAACCACCCCAGAATATCTCGTCTGCCTGTTGTTATACTTACAGCCTCTTCAGATGCTCAAGATAAACTTGAAGCACTAGAGCTTGGGGCCACCGATTTTCTTTCAAAACCAGTTGACCAGAGTGAGTTAGGCCTGCGTATTAGAAATACCCTTGCAGCAAAAGCGTATACCGATCAACTTGCCTATTATGATTCAGTAACCAAGCTCCCCAACAGCAGTATGTTTCAGGATCGCTTCGATTGGGCACTGGACAAGGCAAAGCGGTACGGCGAAAATCTTGCACTCTTTCACATAAACCTTGATCAATTCAGCAGGATCAACGCAACCATAGGCATTAATGCCTCAAACGATATCCTTGTCCTGCTGGCAGGCAGACTCAAAGATGTTATTAGAAGTATTGATGTCCTTTCTTCTAAAGCAAACGATCTCAATGGAATTTTTGGACTATATAGGGCGGAAGGAAGCGGCTTCACTCTTCTCCTTAACCATCCCCAAAATACCGATTCTTCAGCTCTGGTAGCTAACCGGATTCTGGAGACAATTCGTCAACCCATCGTCATGGATGGACACGACATTGTCATCACGTGCTCCATTGGCATAGCCTCTTTTCCAGAAGAGGGGAGCGATACAGACACTCTCCACCGACTGGCGATCAGTGCAAAAGATTATGGTAAGAGCAAAGGCGGTGACAGCTTTCATTTTTCCTCAGAGAGCATCAACTCTATTTACGAAAAACGACTGAAGATGGAGTTTCGCCTGCGTAAAGCAATAGACAGGGACGAGCTTCTCCTGTTTTTCCAACCGAAGGTTAATGTTGAAACTGGCGAGATTGAGGGGGTTGAAGCACTGATACGCTGGCAGAATGATACCCTGGGACTTGTCTCACCTGTAGATTTTATTCCACTGGCAGAAGAGACAAAACTCATTATCCCCATCGGCGAATGGGTACTTCTTGAAGCCTGTAAAACCTTGGTTCAGTGGAAGCAACAGGGGAAAAAAACGATTTCAATGGCAGTAAATGTCTCTCCTTTGCAGATCGAAGATCCGAGTTATGTGGATATGACACGAAAGATTTTATCCGCGACCGGTGTTGACCCACATCTCATTAAGCTTGAGATTACCGAAGGTTTGTTTCTTAAAAAAGTAGAAGAAAAAATAGCCAAGTTAAAGGAGCTTAAAGCCCTTGGCGTTAAAATAAGTATTGATGATTTTGGTACAGGCTACTCCTCACTCAGTTATCTGGGGAAACTGCCAGTAGATGAATTAAAAATCGACAGATCTTTTATCACAGATGTCGAATCCAGTGAAGAAAACAGGGCAATCATCGCCTCCATAATTTACATGGCTCACAGCCTTAAGTTATCAACGGTTGCTGAAGGAATTGAAAACGAGAAACAACTCGAATACATCAAAACGCAGAATTGTGACATCTACCAGGGGTTTTATTTCAGCCGTCCACTTCCCATAGACGAGATAACACAACTCATCCCAGCTAAGTAAACACGAATATATTCGGGCTAAACTGATAGCCTAACGCAACTCAAAAACAAAACGACCTACCCCGCGCGAGCTATGATTCAATGCCAAAGGTCTCAAGAAAGACGCCCTGCACCCATTGAAGCTTCAGAGCAAGAAGATTGAGGTTGAGTACCGCCTTCAAATACGCTCTTTCGGCTTCAAAATACTCATCCTGAGAATCGAGAAGCCGCTGATTGTCAATCCGTGATATATCATAAAGAGCACTTTCTCTCTTTACAACTGCACCATAGGCCTGTTTCGATCGTTCAGCGGCTTGCACCTCCCCCATTGTAAGAGAGGCTTCATTGTGAATTGATCTCACCTCATAAATAATGGATTCAATACTTCTTTTGTAGGCAATTTTTGCCTTCTGCGCACCAAGCAATGCTTTTTTCGTCTCCAGTGAACTCTTGCGTCCACCGATCTGCCACTCTAAAAACAACCCGGCGTCCCAACTGTCCCGGCCTTCAGTCAAGCTACCATCAACAGAATCACCATATTCTTCACCAAGGCCGTTTAAGGTGTAGGATGTCCTGGCATCAAGAGTTGGCAGTTCCAGATGTTCGGCTAATTTCAGTTTTGTCGCAGCACTTTGTAACTCCTGCCTGGCAATAGAAATCTCCTCACGGTTGGTGAGTGCTGTTGTCTGGACCAGCTTGATTCCTGGCAGGGTAAAGGTATCAAGAAACGGCTCGGTTGGTATCAAAGTTGAGTGATAATATGGGGACAATGGTGCAATACCTAAAAGTTCTTTAAGTTGATCGAGGGTTGTTTGGACCAGTTTCTTATCACCAAAATGTTTCAACCGTCTGTCTTCGACGGACGAGCGAGCGCGATCAAGGTCTAGGAGATTGGCAATTCCCTGCTCATTTCTTGTCTCAATCCGGCCCAGTACTTCTTCTGCCCCCGCAATCGCCACTCTGCTGATTTGCTCCAACTGGTAATAATAGCTATATCTCCAGTAATACGCGGTTAAATCTTGTAGAACATCAGCGAGATCTTTTCGATATTGTGCCTGGGACTGGTCCCTTGCAATTGAGGCCAGGTCTATTTCTGATTTGTTCTGTATATCTCCAAACCCCTGCAGTAATGATTGACGTAACTCCAGTTTAAACCTTGAGGTGTACTGTGGATTTGGAATAGTGAGTTCACTATTGTTCTCCAGATTATCTGCCTCGTAAGAAAAAGTCGCATCTCCTCCCGTAGGCAGGGGCTGGCGAACCCCTGTCTGTGAGAACCACCCATCTTCCTTTAGTGAGTCAGCCCCATCTGTACCATCACTTCCCGTATCAAGCAGTGACTGAATCGGCCGTTCCGAGTCATAATATCTCGCATCACTAAATAGAGTTGGATCATACACTGTTTTTGATATTTGCAGCTCAGACTCGGCAACAGCGGGAGCTAAAAGCGCAAGCTGCACCTCCCTGTTCTGTGAAAGAGCAACCTGCATTGCCTGACGTAAATTAAGTTCAACAATTTCCGGAGAGAGTTCTGCAGGAGCATCATCTGTGTATGATTCAAGTATCCCTTTCAGAAAACTATCTTTTTCACCTACCTCCTTTGCCGTGTCAGCAGTATCATAACTGGCTTCAGCGGCTTTGAGGTAGTGGGATAATGATGGGTAAAGAAAATCATTTTCCCAAATTTTATAGGAAAGGTCTTCCTCCACTTGAACCTCTTGCGCCATTGCGACACCGCCCAGAACCAGCAAAAAAGCGAAAATAGATCCTAAAAATAACCATGTGTGTAAAATTTTTTTCATTAAACGTCTAAATCCAGAAAATAGTTTAGTATTTTCCTACTCCTCAGCCAGAAAGGTACAATAGTTTCCATCCGGAAAGTAGGGCTTTGGGTCAAGATCGAGACGCGTCTCAAATTTTTACCACAGGCATATATTCGATATCGGAGTCTATGCTTACCTCCGAGGATAAAAATATGAGACACAACGCTGAGATTGAGCCAAATAACAGTTCTCGAGCGGGAACGTGTTAGTCAAAAATAACACTCACCCGCTCTCCAGCAGGTCGGCGTTTGCCATTTTCGACCTGGAGTGTCACTGCAAGAGTTGTCGCAGCGGCATCTGCAATGGATGCAATATGGGTAATACTCCCATCCAGCTCTGTGGCGTCGAGAAATTTCACCTTGCCCATTTGTCCTACCTTCAACTCAACCGCCAGTTCAACCGGAACCGGTAAATCTATAACCAGTGGATCTATCTGTACAAGTCGAACCACAGGAACCATGGCCTGAACAGTTTCACCGCGCTCAACCAAAACCTCCTCTACAATCCCCTCAATAGGACTCTTCAGGGTTAATCTCTTAATCAGGCCCATGAGGCTTTCAAGTTTCAGCACGTCCTGAGTGTGCTCAAACTGACGCACTTTTAAATTGAGTAAGGCCGTATCCACGGCAAGAGCGGCATGATCAACTTCCCACTGAGACGTCGCCCCCTTAACCTGTGCACGCATGAGGTTTTCCAGATTTTTCTTTTTTTGGATGAGCTCAACTTCTGCCAAATCCATTGGCATATGATTGTCACGACGACCGGTTAAGATTTTTTTCTGAATGAGTTCAATATCATCTTCTAAGGTCACAAGCACGCTATCTGCCTGAACTGCATCTCCTTCAGCAACGATAATGCTTTTGATTTTACCGGGTTGCACAAAGGAAAGTTCAATATCTGCTACGGGCTTGGTAACACCATCCATCGAAGCCGTTTCTACCTCAGCCAATCCAATTCCATAACTACATGTTATTAGGGCTATAACAGCAATACAAATAATGTTTTTGTAAAAGATCATTCCAAATTTCCTAAAGTTATGTTCGACTTTTTAAACGAAACCAACCCAGTTAATGTCTGTCCATAGATGAGAGATTTTTTTCTAAATCGAGGCGCTCGATGAATTTAACCACAGGCATATAGTTGATATCTCGGAGTCTCGTGCCTCGCTTACCGGAAGATTAAATTTTGAGAGCAACGACGAGTTAGGGATGGCTATAATCTTAATAACTCGATGATTTTCAATACCCCCGGTAAACGGGAAATAAGCCGGGACTCAGTACAGTACCCCCCTGGGGGGTATAAGTGGCTCGAAGATCTTCTCTTCGTTCGCTATCTGGTATTAACTTCAAGTTATTAAATTTAAAACCACGCTCCGGTTTCTTGTTTTATATGACAGACTTTTAATAGTAAGCCACTAACTTTTTTAAGTGTACTTATATGAAGGTCACATGTCGAGTTTTTGCTCTTTTTTACAGTCCGAAATAAATTATTTTTGCTTTCCAAATATATACTCCTCAATCTACGATAATATCCAAAACCCACACAGGATTATTTCTTAGATTTATTGCGATCCAATGGATAGTTACGAACATGACAAGGCCCCATCATCCCCTATCACTCGATTTTCGATTTAAGACACTCACACTTTCACATGAACATCGATTCGTTTTCACTTGAACAATTTGCAAAAGAAGTTTAGAACAAAGAGTGTACAATTTTCACGAAACTGTCGCACGGTAGCGCTCATTGAACCTACCCTATCGACAACATTTCCAGAAAGAGGATTTATAATTATGGTTTCCCCTGTCTTTTTAGAGTCTTCAGGTGCAGGTGTACAAACCCTTGAGACTGAAGTCTTAATCATCGGTGGCGGTGTAACCGGCGCTGGTATAATGCGTGATCTCGCCTTACGAGGAATCCACACCCTCCTCGTAGATAAGCAAGATCTCTGCGCTGGAGCCTCCGGTGGTAATCACGGCCTTCTCCACTCCGGCGGTCGCTATGTCTCAAACGATCTACATGCAGCGATTGAGTGCAGGATGGAAAATGAGATTCTGAAAAGACTGGCCCCACAATGTGTAGAAGATACGGGGGGACTTTTTGTGGCTGTAAAAGGCGATGACTTGGGTTTTGCGGACAAATTCCCAGGATTTTGTGAAAAAGCCGGAATCCAGGTCGATGAACTCACCACAGCGGAAGCTCTCGCCCTTGAACCTTTTCTCTCAAAAGAACTGGTTAAAGCATACCGGGTACCGGATGCCACCATTGATCCATTCAGGCTTGCCCTTGAAAACGTTGCCCATGCAAGAGCATTTAATGACAGCGTCTATCGCCCTCACACCCAGATTGTTGGCTTTATCACTGACAACGGAGTGATTCAGGAAGCTGTCTGCCAGGACAACAGAACCGGAGCCACAGTTCATATCAGGGCCAAGCAATTTATCAATGCAGGTGGTGCCTGGGCTATGAATATAGCCCAATTAGCCGGCTGCACAGATGTACACCTCTCCTACTCCAAGGGAACCCTTCTCATCAGCCATGACCGGATGGCAGACCATGTTGTCAACAGACTGAGACCACCCTCCGATGGAGATATCCTGGTTCCCGGAGGCACGGTATCCGTGCTTGGCACCACCTCCATACGCACTGAAGAACTGGACAGCGTGATTCCAACGGTAGAGGAGGTTGACCGCAACGTCATTGAAGGTGCTGCAATGATCCCTGCCCTTGCCACCGCACGATATATCAGAGCCTTCTCAAGAGTTCGACCACTCCTGCAAGGGTCAGGCGACGGAAGTGATCGTGAGGCCACCAGAGGATTTGCCCTTCTTGGACACAACTCCCAGGGACTTGAAAATTTCTGCACCATCACGGGCGGAAAACTCACCACATTTCGTATGATGGCGAAAAAGACTTCTGATCTTGTTGCAGAACGTATGGGGAATACAGTGGGTTGCCAGACAGATACAGCTCCGCTTCCTGATGGCGACGCCTGTCGCTGGACAGAACCTGGTGCGGCCCCTCGCTACTGGTATAAGGCAAACAACTCCGAAGACATGATCCTCTGTGAATGTGAGATGGTGCCTCAATCTGCCATTGATGAAATTGTCAAATGCGCCCCAAGTGCAGATGAAGAGATGACCCTAGAGGCAATTGCTCTTCGATCAAGAGCAGGAAAGGGCCCCTGCCAGGGTTCATTTTGCGGAATACGCATAGCATCCTATCTCTACGATCGCGGTTATTATCATGATGAGACCGGCCTGATTCACATGAGGGATTTTTTCAACGAACGTTTTAAGGGAATGAGAACGGTCATCTGGGGACAACAGGCGGCACAGATGGAACTCGCTGAAGCACTCCACTGTGGTCTGCTGGGTCTTGACAATTTGGATGTCGATTAGTGTCTTAGTCCAACAATCCTGTGAAAAAACGAAATGAACAGGATTAAATTAGTATTCATCAATGATTCACACGGCACTTACCCCGGCGTACTCCTTGTTTACCGGGGTTAGATCCCAACTTTTGCGGAGAAGTTCATGACAGAAGAAGCTCGTCATTTTGAAACGGAACTGGCGGTGATTGGCTCAGGTATTGCCGGTTTTGCGGCGTCAATATTTGCACTCAATAGAAAAATCACGACTGCCCAGGTTGGCAATACCGGTGCAGTGGCCTATACCACCGGCTACCTCGACTTACTTGGAAAACTTGAAGGAAATAAAGGGTCATTAGACGATCCATGGGAAGGGCTTGCCAGCTTAAAAGATACCTGTCCCAACCATCCCTTAAGTGATATTTCAAAATCCGACACCTGTGAGGCCTTTAATCAGTTCACCGCTTTTTTAGGTGAGTGTGGCATTGCCTATTCCAGTCCCTGTGAAACTAATATTACGGCACTCACTCCGGCGGGCACCCTGAAGAAAACTCTCTGCGTGCCTGCCACTATGGCGGCAGGCCCCATAGCATTTGCAGCGAAGACCCCATGTGTCATTGTAGATTTCAAAGGTCTAAAAGGATTTAGCGGAAGACAGGTGGTCGCAAATCTGGCGGGCCAGTGGCCAACTCTTAAGACGGAACGAATCAACTTTCCGGAAATGCCTAGTGGTGAAATCTACCCTGAGGTTATGGCCCGTGCTCTTGAAGTTGAAAAAACGAGAGAAATGCTTGCCAAAGAGCTAAAATCTGTGGCGGGTGATGCCAAGGTAATTGGTCTTCCCGCAGTGCTCGGCATGCACAGCCCTGATTTTATAAAAGCGGAACTTGAACGTCTGACCGGACTTGAAATATTTGAAATTCCAACAATGCCACCATCGGTTCCAGGTATTCGTCTTCGAGAAATGTTTGAGCAGGTCTTTCCTCAAAAAGGTATTACCCTGATTCCGCAACAAAAGGTAACATCACTTACGTTTAGCGACGATTGTGCCACTTTGAATTTAAAAGATAATTATGGACCAATTACCATTAAGGCCAAGGCAGTAATCCTTGCAACAGGTCGTTTTTTAAGTGGCGGACTCGAGGCTCACATAACAGGTATAGACGAACCCCTACTTAACCTGCCGGTAACCCAACCAAAGCAGCGGCAGGACTGGTATTTAGAGCAATACACCGACAGCCGTGGCCACGCCATCCACAAGGCTGGCATTGAAGTAGACAGCTCTTTTAGACCAATAGGCGAAGATGGAAAACCGTATAACGAGCGTCTTTTTGGTGCAGGTATCATACTCGCTCATCAGGACTGGATTCGTAGTCGAAGTGGCGCTGGTATAGCTATAGCGACAGCATATAAGGCAGTAGAAGCTGTCGATAATTTTTTACACGCATAAGCGACAGGGAGTGTGAACAACCATGTCGGACCAAAAAACACCCACAATAAACTTTAAAGAAAAAGCCATGGAACTGCTCCCCGAAGGAGCAAGCTTTGAGGCATGTCTCACCTGCGGCCTCTGTTCTTCGGGTTGTCCGGCCTCAGGGCTTGAAAATATGGACCCAAGAAAATTCATCCGTATGGCCATGCTTGGCATGGATGAAGAACTGTCCACAACACCATGGGTATGGTGCTGTACCCAATGTAAGAGATGTCAGCATGTCTGTCCCATGAACATTGATATCTCTCAGCTTGTCTTCGTTGCACGGGGTAACTGGCCACATGAGAAAAAACCTACAGGAATAACACGCTCCTGTGAGTTGATTCGCGCCACTGACTCCACAAGTGCCATGGGGCTGCCACCTGAAGATTTTATCTTTGTGGTGGATGATGTACTCCAGGAAGTGCGTGAGACCCAGAAAGGCTGTGAAAAGCTCGAGGCGCCAATGGACAAAAAGGGTGCACACTTCTTTGTCAACCAGAATTCCAGAGAGCCTATGAATGAGCCAGATGAAATGGTTCCACTCTGGAAGATTTTGGATATGGTCGGAGCCGACTGGACCTACGGCTCCAAAGGATGGGCTGCTGAAAACTTCTGTATGTTCTCAGGGGATGAAGAGGCCTGGTACCAGGTTATCAAAACCCGGGTAGATTCGGTCAATGACCTGGGATGTGAGGTGTGGCTGAATACAGAGTGTGGCCACAGCTACTACACCATGTGGAACGCAATCCACAAATTCGGTATGGATGCAAACTTCAAACTTGAAAGTCTTGTCACCTACTACGCCCAATGGATTCGTGAGGGCAAACTGCCAGTCAACTCCGACTGGAATGTGAACAACGTCAAGTTCACCGTACAGGACCCATGCATGATAGTGCGAAAGGCCTACGGTGATGCAATCGCCGACGATATGCGCTATGTGGTGAAAAAACTTGTGGGTGAAGAAAACTTCATCGACATGCAGCCAAACCGCAGTGCCAACTACTGTTGCGGCGGTGGCGGTGGTTTCCTCCAGGCAGGTATGACTGACAACAGACGCGCCTATGGTAAACGTAAGTTTGATCAGATTGCAGCAACAAAAGCTGCCTACGTACTTACCCCATGCCATAACTGCCATTCACAGATGGAAGATATTGGCCATTTCTATGGTGGAGATTACGGCGTTGTTCACTTCTGGACGCTTATCTGTCTCTCATTGGGGATCTTAGGAGAAAACGAGCGCACCTATCTGGGCCCCGACCTCCTCGCCTTGCTGGACTAGCATAACGTATTGCAAACTTCCCGTTGCGGGCAGGTCATTGCCCGCAACGTCCTTTGTCCATCCAAACTGTTTACCTCTTTCCTTAGAAAATATTTTCCGCGTCACGTGTCGTAGTGCTGTTGTATGCTACAGATTCGGAGCAACGCACCTGGTTCTTAGTAAATACCATTGAAAAACATCGTTAAACAAGATAGGATCGACCTCCTAGAAGCTCCCGTTTGCTGAGGAAGAACTATCTAAACTTTAACATATACTCTTATCTTTTGATTACTCTCTTCCTTCACATCTATAGCCTCGCCTGGAGACTCGCACTCCCGATTTTAAAGAGGGTCCGTCGCACTTCTTTTGGCTGGGACGAAAGAGTCCTGAAGACGTCGCCATCAGGTCCTTTTGATCTCTGGATACAGGCGGCATCTGGTGGGGAATCCATGTTGACCAATATGGTCATCGAAGAGCTTATCAATACCATCGAGAGCACAACAAAGTATAAGATACTCATAACTTCCGGAACCAAGGAGGGGATCGACAGCCTTCTAAAAGCAAAAGAAAATTTTTCTCATAGCCAGATTGATCTGCACATTGCCTATTTTCCCTTTGACGCTCCTTTTCTCATGGAAAAAGCATTTACCCGTTTTGCTCCTCGACTTGCAGTCATTTTAGAAACAGAACTGTGGCCATCTTTTCTCATTGTAGCCAAGAAAAACAAGGTCCCGGTATTTCTCATTAATGGACGGATGTCAGACAAAAGTGCCGGGACCTACAAACGTTTCAGCCGTTTTTTCCATACCTATGGGCCGGACAGGATCTGGGCAATATCAGAGCTTGACCAAGGTCGTTTTTCAGAAGTAATGGGGTCCGGCAAGGTTGAGTTAATGCACAACATAAAATTTGATCGCGTCAATCCTATAAGCGACAAAGCACCCAACCCCAAATTAGTTGCCCTCTTACCCCAGGGAAAACCGTTTATTGTACTCGGATCTATCAGAAGAGAAGAAGAAGACAAAATTCTTGTCACAATAAAAGAACTGCTCGCAGCCAGGCCTGATGTCACTATAGGCATTTTCCCAAAACACATCAGCCGAGCGGAAATCTGGCAAAACAGGCTTGCAACAGAAAATATAAATAGCACAAGACGCTCTGAAATTTCCCATGCTCATCCTGCGAATAACGTTATTATTTGGGATACTTTCGGAGAACTGGCCGATTCATACAACCTTGCACACGCAACCTTCGTTGGAGGCTCTCTTGTAAATTTGGGTGGCCAGAATTTTCTTGAGCCGTTAGTATTTGGTCTCCAACCTGTTATAGGCCCTTACTGGAGGAACTTTGGCTGGGTTGGTCGTGACATTATTACAACGGGTCTGGTTACCGAAGTGGCCAATGAGACCGCACTCACCTCTGCACTACTCGACAGATTAGAACAGACGGTGGATAAAGAGTCGATTCTAGACCAGGTTCAACACTATTTTGAACCTAAAAAAGGCGGCACGCGCTTTGCGTGTCAGAAGATAACCAAACAGCTTCACGCTATAAATAATCTATAATATGAGCAGCTTACCTCCTTGCTACGCCATAATTCCTGCCAGATATAAGTCTGGTCGATTTCCAGGAAAGCCCCTTGCCGACATCCTCGGCAAACCCATGTTCTATTGGGTTTATGAACGGGCCGCACAGTGTCAACTCATGAAGAAGGTCTGCCTGGCCACAGACGATGAGAGAATATTTGACGCTGCAAAAAAACTTGATGTACCTGTGGTTATGACTGACCCAAACCATCCAAGTGGATCTGACAGAATTAAGGAAGCGGCGGATATCCTTGGTCTTGAAGATGAGGCAATAGTTGTCAACATACAGGGGGACGAGCCGGCACTGGATTTAAACATGCCACGGAAATTGGTGGAACCCTTTAGCAATCCAGATATCCAGGTCACAACGCTTGCCCGCATCATCGATTCAAAACAGGCGGAGAATCCGGACCGCGTTAAAGTGGTGCGGTCTAAAAAAGGGTTTGCTCTTTATTTTTCAAGGTCCAAAATCCCCCACATCAGAGATATAGAGGAAAAAGACACCGACTACCTGCTTCATATCGGACTCTATGCCTACAGACTCTCGGCTCTAAAAAAATTCACGTCTCTGCCACCGAGCCCTCTTGAAAAAATCGAAAAGCTGGAACAACTTCGACTGCTTGAAGCCGGAATGGGAGTGTACGTAGTTATGACAGATTACCAGGGCTTTGGTGTTGACCGCCCCGAAGATCTGGAACTCATCAGTGCTCAGATGTTAAAATTACAAAACCTGCCATAAGGCAGGTTTTGTGGTGTATTTTCTGTACCAGCTTTCTGGCAAGGAACTGGTTCTATTATAGTTGCTTATTTCTGGTTTCCCGAAGTCGGATCCTTCTGATGATCCCGATTGAGATGAAAATTCACCCAGGAAGAGGTATCCTTTAATTCCCACAGACGAGGTGGAACATACTCTGCCGTCAGCTTCTCCGTTTCACCATACTTCTTCATCCGCTTATAGGCGCGAACCCAGACACACAATTTGTCGGCATTGACCTCGCAATAACCGTCCTTGCTACCGCCACAGGCGCCATTTCGTGTGTGTTTTGGGCACCCCGATTCAGGGCAGAGAAATCCTACATGCTGAATACCGCAATCCCCACACCCCTCACAGGAAAGCATTATTTTTTTAAATGGGTCTTCGAAAAATCGTTTAAGAACCCATGATCTCTTCGCCTTATCAAGGCTGTATGATAATTTTTTATAGACTGGAGCAAGACTTGCCTTTTTATCAAAAAACAGATCGTGGGCAGCTCGCAAAAAGAGATAGTGACAACTCTCTGTCAGCTTAAGTTCTATGGGATTGGCAGCTGGGATTTCACTCTTGGGATCTATCACTTTGTGGTAGAGATAAAAGCGGTCCTTTTTATTCTCTGTAAATTCCGACCGATACTCTTCCCAGTTATGTTCAATCGCCTCCATTCTATCGAGAATTCTCTCCACCACAGCAAAACTTCCATGGATGCCGCCGATATGGATACCTTTGTAGCCTATTCCTTTTAAAACAACGCCAAGTCGTGCAGTTCTTTCGATGGCTTCTCTACGCCCTTCATCGGGGACATCCCACTGCTTCGCAATTTTTTGGAACAGATCTTCTGAAACGTGAACCCCTGGCACCTTGCCTGCGTTCATCACCCGGGCAGCCCCTTTGCCCAAATGATACAGGGAGGCAAGAGCCGGAATCTGCATCTCTTTGTCTCTCATGAAAAACAGGAGTTCTTCATACTTATCTATATCATAGCCGAGCTGGGTGATTGTAAAGGCGGCACCCTCTTCAATTTTACGTTCCAGTTTCTTATACTGAATCCAACTTTCTGCCTCTGTGTACTTAAACGGAGAGACCGCACATCCTGTAATAAATATAGAATCATGACCTGACTTAATCAGTCGCCGGTTCAAATCTTTTAGCATGGATGTGAGGATTACCGAGTCAAAATCAAAGACTGGTGTGCCCCGTCCACCAAAACCCTCACCTGAAAAATCTCCTGTCAGTGCCAGGATGTTCTTGAGTCCCATATGGGCAAGTTGCAAGGCACGACTTTCGAGTCCCATTCGATTGGCATCCCGACAGGTGAAATGGACAATAACATCCATCCCACGATCGACGATATCGCGCCCAAGAACATCAGGGCTCAATGCAGGGTTTCCACCGGGATTATCAGTGATTGAAACGGCACTGATCCTGCCATCTTTAAAAGCCTGGTTTGAAATATCTTTAATACTGTCTGTCGTACGCCCACTGGACTCTCTGCCTGGCACCAGTTCAAGAGTAACTACAAATTTTTCGGGGGTGGAAATAGCATCATTAAAATCGCGATTCATCAATCAGACTCCTCTACATATCCAAACCTAACTCCGGTAAACGGGAAGAAAGCCTGGATAAGAACCTTGCAACAGATGGGTTTCTGACCAAAAGACAAAAAACCAATCTGTAAGGTACTAAAACAAGAACTTTACCCTTAGCCAATACACCTATCTACATATAGGTGCCGATTTCGTCTTTTTAGAAGTGAATAACTTAGACAAAAGTTATGTGTTTTCAAAAAGACTATACGATTATTATGTACATATAATACACAATTTCAACGTATTATATAAAGAGAAAAGAATGGCAACACAGAGAGAAACAATTGACTGACGAGGGACTTGGATGGAACATCGAACAGTTTCAATGTATTACATAGTGGTACTATGATTTTAAAAATGATTTACGACGCAAAAAAAACACTTTTTTTTCAATACGATGCAAGAAAGTAGGGAGAACAGCAAGATTTCTGGGCAAAAAATAATAAACTCGTAAAAAGTCATCTTGCCCATACAGATGGACTCTGACAAAAGTTCGATATTCGCCACGCAGGAAGTGTCCTTGGGGTACGAGGCATAGTAAATTAATCTTTTTACGAGTCCATCAGAAATCGCTATATCCCTGAACATAGAGAAGAGTTGTAAGGTCCCCATAGAGAACCGAATTCGCAGCCCTCTTTCTGAGGTAAGTTTTAGGGTGGTAACCTATGCCCAGCCCAGCCGCACTGATCATGGCCAGATCATTGGCTCCATCACCTACCGCAAGACAATGGATTTCTGATAGCTGATGGTCTTTGGCATATTGCTGCAAAAACATAAGCTTCGTCTGATGATCCAGAATCGGATCCACAACACGACCTGTCAGTGCATTATCCTTGAGTTCCACGATATTGCCATGATGAGCATTAAATCCAAGTTGGTCTGCTACAGGCCTCGTAAAACAGGTGAACCCACCTGAAACGAGTACACAGTATGCTCCATTTTCCCTCATGACTCTAACCAGGGTTTCTGCCCCCGGCATATATTCAATCTGCTCAGCAGTCTCTCTTATAGCCGTCTCGGAAAGCCCTTTTAGCATCATGACCCGAGTGCGCAAGGCTTCAGGAAAATCCAGCTGACCACACATGGCCTTTTCTGTAATGGCAGCAATTTCATCTTTTAATCCATATGCAGCTGCAAGATCATCCAGTGTTTCACCGACGACCATGGTGTTATCCATGTCAGAGACAAGGAGTTTCTTCTTCCTGTACCCGTCATCTTGGATGACAAAGAAATCTATCTGATCAGTCGCAAGCAATGCTTCCACCTTAGACCTGGACCATCCATGGGGCAGATTATCCACTACAATTTCAGCGGCCTTTCCCGCCTTCAACCAGTTCCATGGGAGATTACCGGAATCGGCTAAACGACCGACACTGTTAAGATGTCCCTTTGTCAGTGGAGTCCCACTGTCTGAAGACACTAGGATAAGAATATGACCCATTACATTTAAACCATTATTTTACTTGAACATTGCACAATATATGGACCATAGGAACGGAAACATAACTCAGTCCAACACGTTTAAACCTCGTTGATATATTGAAAGTTTCTGATTGTAACGGAAGGTTTTCCTCTACGCAAAGAATATTATTAATCAGGCTCACCGTTCCACCTCATTTAATATAAAAAATAACCCCGATATACGGGAAATAAGTCGAGACTCCGTTCAGTCCCCCTCGCAGTCTATCGCTTACCTGAGGGGTATAAACACCTTGCCTGTCGCCTTAAGCCATTAATTGCAAGAGAATTTTCAAGTTTTTTCTATGATAGGTTTTCGGGATTAAGGTACCCACTCTATTCAAGGGTCAGAAATATCTACGAATCAACCATTTCACAGGAATAAACATAGAAACTCTAGCCCTGTATCTACGGTACAATTCCCCATGTTCTGCAATAATTTTTCTTTCTTCAAGAAATGTCCCGACAACGAGATAAATGCTGAGAATTACAGCAACTGCAAAATTTTTCTCGTAGTAGACAGCAAAAACCGACCAGACAAACAAAAAAGACCCCACATACCAGGGGTGCCGTACAAGACCAAAGATACCGACCTCAGAAAAAGAATGTTCGTCCCCTAAAAGCAAGCTATCCTTCCCCTCTCGAATCTGTTGCAAACCGAGAAAATGTTGCAAATTGTAGCCCTTTGCTCCACCAATAAAACAGGACATGGCTCCCACAAAAAGGATAATACGAACAACCACCGCCCAGCCAGACCAGGAAAAGACGATTTCACCGGAGTCAATCCATGTAAAGACAAGAAGTGGTAATAACGTGATAATCGACAACACATTATAAACGAGTCTATAATATCTCGCCTTTGTCCCCATTTGATTTTTAACATAGTCGCTGACAGGTGGCGCAATCAGCAACGAGTGCATAAAGCACCAGGCTATCCAGACAAAACAAAACCAGAACAATGTCATAAACTCCTACCTTTTACCTCTGCTCCTTTTCAATCCCAACGTCCTCTACCTGCATCACATTGTAGGTTCACTTGCATAATCCGCAAGCGCGCGTTAATAATAGAGTTACTATAGAAAAACCATAGGAGACGATCTCCTTGGAGACCTTGCCTAGCAAAAGCAACTCACCTATAAACCAAAAGAGAATTTGCAATGAGACGCACGAAACTTCGAATATATGAATTCATGCAATCTGCATCAGCGGGTGGTGTCCTGCTGATGGCAACTGCCGCCATCGCTATGATTATTGCCAATACACCACTCAACGTGTTTTATGACATGTTTATTACTACTCCGGTACATATAAAAATTGGTCCCCTTGAAATTGCAAAGCCCCTGCTTCTCTGGGTTAATGATGGCCTCATGGCCGGCTTCTTTTTTCTGGTTGGCCTCGAACTGAAAAGAGAACTTTTAATAGGAGAACTATCCGATAAAAGTAAAATTACCCTTCCAGCCCTGGGCGCACTCGGAGGTATGCTTATACCCGCATTAATTTATATTCTGATCAACAAAAATGATCCTGTTGCAATGAAAGGCTGGGCTATTCCTGCCGCAACTGATATTGCCTTTGCCCTTGGCATTCTCTCTCTTCTTGGCCCACGCGTCCCAATCAGTCTCAAGATCCTTCTCACCTCTCTTGCCATATTTGATGATATTGGGGCAATCCTCATTATCGCCCTATTTTATACAGAGGGCCTTTCTGTTGCCTCGCTCATAGTGACTGGACTGTGTATAGCAATACTTTTTGTCATGAACAGACGGGGAGTTGATAAGATAAGTATGTACTTTTTTATCGGATCCATCATGTGGGTGGCACTTTTAAAATCTGGTATTCACGCGACCCTTGGAGGCGTCATTCTGGCCATGTTCATTCCCATGTACTCAAAAAAAGATCCCGAACACTCTCCAGTAATGGAACTTGAACATGATCTCCATTCCGCAATAGCCTTTTTTGTCCTTCCAATATTCGCTTTCTGCAATAGCGGTATCAGCATGTCCGGAGCCAGTGCAGACTTCTTTTTGCACGGCGTTCCAGTCGGCATCACCCTTGGCCTCTTTCTTGGTAAACAAATTGGGGTGTTCGGCTTTATCTGGATTGGAATTAAGACCGGCATTTCAAAAATGCCTGAAGGAATGAGTTGGGGATCGCTCTATGGAATGGCTGCTCTTTGCGGGATCGGATTTACCATGAGTCTCTTTATCGGCTCTCTCGCCTTTAATCAAACTGTGGAGCAACTGGTTTTTGATGAGCGATTCGGTATTGTTTTCGGTTCCATCATATCTGGTATTTTGGGGGCGATCATCCTCCACAAGACTCTTCCCAAGGAGAATACTTCAGGGAACCTCAACAAGCAGACCCCGGAGACGACTATCCATTGAAAAAATTCACCCAGGCTATATCCGCTGCGGCCCTACTCTGCCAAATGGACACTGAGCCGGAAAAACAAGATGACCCTATAATTAGTCTTCTCCAGGCGGTAGCCGAAACCGGCTCCATTAATAAGGCGGCCAAATCAATAGGCCTAAGCTACAAGGCCACATGGGAAAGAATAGAAACCATAAACAACCTTTCTCCAACCCCACTCATCAGTCGAAAGACTGGTGGTAGTGGAGGTGGAGGAACCGTGCTGACCAAGGACGGGCAGGCATTTTTAAAACGGGCTACACTCTTTCGTTTTGAACTACAAAAACTTGTAAATTTCTTCCACGACACACCCAAAGAAGCGTACGCCATGCTCAAAACCCTCAAGGGAATGGAAATGAAAATCAGCGCCCGAAACGTCTGGCTCGGCAACATAACCCGGATTGAAAAAGGGGTGGTTAACAGTGTTGTCACCATTGCCCTAAAAGGCAAAGACACCATCGTCTCTACTATCACAGACAATTCCGTTCAACGTCTGGGGCTTACGCCTGGAAAAGAAGTGTATGCCATAGTTAAAGCCCCTTCTGTTATGCTCAGTTGCGATGTCGAACCGGGTAAAATTTCCGCCCGAAATGTCCTTGCGGGGACCGTCAATCGCATTGAATCAGGTGCTGTAAATGATGAAGTTACCATTGATATCGCAAGTGGAAATACGGTCACCTCAATACTTACCAGCGAAAGTGTTCGTAATCTGGACCTGGCGGCCGGCGTAAAAGTATCCGCCATCATAAAAGCTTCCAGTGTATTACTCGCAATTCCTTAGCCACCATCCAAATGCCTTGAAATCTATTTGTCTTTTTTGATTACACTTCAAGCAACTTATAAATCCAGCAGTTCCAGACGTATTCATTTGATTTTTGTTCGTTTAATAGCGATAGTACTAGCTAGTAGTACTACTTAATTGATATCTCTCATGGACAAGGATCACACATAGACATAATGGATGACAATTCGACAGACAATATACTCAAGCAGGTGCGCTATCATCTTAAAGATTTTTTCACCCAAGAGCATTACGCAACCGAGGCACTACAAGAAGCGGTTGACAACAAGGAGATCTTTTGTAATCCTGTGGAAATTTTACCCTACCTGCAATCCGCCCTGTTAGATGACCAAATCCTTGAAGTTGAAATTGACGACCTCACAAGAGTCTTTTTTTCTCGGCTTTACGATGATCTCCCGCCACTGCAGCCCATAGAACAAGACGGTGAAATTGTCTATGTCGAACCAGATTACAGTCCCGCAGATTATCTCAAAGAGATGAACTATATCAACTCCTGGCCGCTGGAACCCGGCATCGGAAATTTAACCGTCCGCCACTCTAAAAAAGTTTTGCTTAGACTATTTACATCATCTTACGCGGTGGAGCTTGGTACCTACTTCCTTAACCCCACCGAGGTTCGGCACGAACCCTGCCTGCGTTTTTCCTATCCAGTCATAGGCAGGATTGTCCGAGGCGCACGAGCATTTCGAGCCAAAGTACCGGATAATTTCGATCTAGTTGCTAAAATAGAGGATCCAGTGAGCCAAAAACTTTTACTTGCAGATGTGACAGACATCAGTGCCCGGGGTATGTCGTTCAAAGTCTCAAAAGACAACCTTCATTCCGTGCCGGAGTCTGAAGATAGAATTATTGAAATAGAGCTCAACAATCATGCTCTGGTAAAACTCTCAACCAACATTCGACACATTTCAAAAGTTAGGGGAAAAGAGGGAACCGACCATCGTTGTGGTGTCGAATTCGACCTGGAATCCAGAACTATTGCAAGTGAAATAGAATCCATTGTCGCCCAGGTACAACGCGCCCATTTAAAAAAATTATCTGATTTATCAGAAGCAAGCGGGATACAATTGATACCATAAATATATCCCACGTATACCTACGACCAGATATCAAATCCTAGACCGCATTTCTCATGAACTTTTCGGTAAATATCCTAAAGCGCTAACTTTAAAGTACAATTCCGATAGACTCAAAAAACAGTGTGTATTTCGCTGTATATCGAAAAACTCACCCTCCGGGTCACAAGATTTTTACACTGCTGCATCGTTACTGAGCACTTGAGGTACAAAAGTACAGTCGAGTGCTCCGTGTCTTGATCAGCAGAAAACTTTAGTGATGAGAAATACGGGCTAGAGTCTCAAGTATTCGCCAGACACCCTAAAAACAAAGGAAGAAGTTCATATTCAAACAGGAATAATCGTGATATATATAATGGTTACATAAAGATATTATTGCGTCTGTAAAGACTTTTTCGGCAAACAATCGAACTGCAAAGAAAGAGTGTGGAATGAACATCAAAAACGAACTGTTTATTGGAGCTATGGTCCTGCTCATCTCATTTTTTCTTTTTGGAGAGTTTGACGTTCTGGAGAAATTAGTCGCATGGTCTAATCTCCATGAGCAGTATGAAATTGACGAAATAATCTCCACGTCATTTGTACTCATATTGTTATTGTTTATCTTCTCCATGAGGCGACACCATGAAACCGTTCGTAAAACCAAAAATCTGCAAAAAGCTCTGGATGAAATAGAAGTCTTAAAAGGAATTATCCCAATTTGCGCCTATTGCAAAAAAATTCGTGATGACGAAGGCATTTGGAATCAGCTGGAATCCTATGTCCGCTCACACTCAAGTGCTGAATTCAGCCATGGTATCTGTCCTGAATGTTATAAGAAACAATTAGATGAAATAGAAACAGACCTATCTTGATCGGCGTCTCTCAGAATTACCTAAATCATAGAACTGTGCCACTCTATACATCCCTTTACTTCCCTCGATGTATCAACACCGCCCGAAAGACTGGATTTCACACCCAGAACCTATCACCACCCTCCGGGTTATGCCCTTCAATCTTATACACGGCGGTCGAGACCTTAGGTCTCTTAGTTTTCAACCAGTCCCATCGAATCACCAAAGCTGACAATGCAATGGTCAGCTGAAAAGCATCTCTCCGTTGCTTCATTCATAAAATGAGAAAATCTTTCGGGATACGGTGCTGCCAGCAGGTCGCCCACCGCTATATAGGGGAAAACTTCATCATATCGCTGGGTCATGGTAGCATTAACCCTTCGGTTAATATGGGATCGGTTGAGTTTTTCTGTGCCCACGAGTCCTGCTGCAGCCAGCAGCTCTGCTACACTTTTAATCGACTGTCTATGAAAATTGGCAATACGTGGAATTTTATCATCCACAACGAGGCCCTTCACAAATTTTGGATTTTGGGTTGAAATCCCTGTTGGGCAGTTATTGTTGTTGCATTCCAGTGCCTGGATGCAACCAAGCGCCAGCATCATTCCTCTTGCCGAATTACACATGTCCGCCCCCAGGGCCAGATTCTTGACAAGCTGAAAACCGGAGAACATCATCCCGCTTGCTGCTACCTTGATATCTTTTTTCAGATCAAAGCCCATGAGACAGTCTATTACAAATGCAAGAGCCTCTCTCAGTGGCATACCGACAGAATTTGAATATTCAAGTGGCGCGGCCCCTGTCCCACCTTCTCCGCCATCAACAGTGATAAAATCCGGTTTAATGCCTGTTGAAATCATCGCCTTACACAGGGCCACCAGTTCACTTTTCCTCCCGACACAAAGTTTAAAGCCAACGGGTTTGCCACCGGAGAGTTTACGCAAGGTTCCTATAAACTCCATCAGTTCTATGGGATTTGAAAAGCTTTTATGGGTTGGAGGCGAGTCAATTTGAGTGCCGGGTTCTACCCCTCTGATCTTTGCAATCTCCTCTGTATTCTTTGTCGCGGGTAGTATGCCTCCGTGACCGGGTTTGGCCCCCTGAGATAGTTTAAGCTCAATCATTTTAACAACGTCAAGACATGCTTTTTCAGCAAAAAGCTCTTCTGAAAAGGACCCGTCAGGATTCCGACAGCCAAAATATCCGGTCCCGATCTGCCATATGATATCTCCGCCTTTCTCCAGGTGATAGGGACTAAGGCCACCCTCACCCGTATTATGGGCAAAACCTCCTAACTGGGCTCCGCCATTTAGAGCCATTATTGCATTTTTGCTCAGTGCCCCAAAACTCATGGCTGAAATATTAAGAAGACTGGCATTGTACGGCTTTGTGCAATCCGGGCCACCCACCATTACCCGCAAATCACGTGTTCCAGAATCATGGGAGATGGCGGCCAGGGAGTGATCCATCCACTCATAACCTATGCGGTACACATCTACTTTGGTACCAAATGGGTTGGTATCAAGGGCGTTCTTCGCCCGTTGATACACCAGACTCCGAAACATCCGGCTAACGGGCCTGCCATCGGTCTCTGATTCGACAAAATATTGCTGAAATGGAGGGCGCAGTATCTCGATCAACATTCGCCCTCGCCCAATCACAGGGAAATTTCTCCAAATGGTGTGTTTCACCTGCCACATATCATAAAAACCTACAGTGACCAGAAAAAGAACAGGGAGAAGAAGCCATAGAAAAGGAGACCAGATGAGACCTATAATAAATACAATGACAATACTAACAGCTGAAACAATCATAAATCCCTGTTGCATAGTTGCTCCTTAATGATTTGGCCACCTGGAAAAAGTGCAGCTTATATTTGGATTGTACCTAAATTTTGCAATTGACAAAGAGATAGAGACTGTTTGAATTCTGTCAAAATCACAGACATCTCCGTTATGCATAAACAGATATTCTTTCCAGGAAAAGGGATGACAATTGGCCTGGGAGACCTGCCCTCCTACGGTCGCCGCACGAACGTGGGCAAAAACGCATGTACTCTTGGTTACTCGGGCTATATTTTTTAGATTCTGATTATTCCAGGCGGAGGAAACTTCTCTGAACACAGCAGGGGTATCACAAAAATGTCTGGCGTACCAGCCTATACCAAACCCGTCTCCATTGAGAGGCTCAACCCTTTCTTTGGCGTGATAGCTGTGATGAATGATAGAGTGTTTGGGTTCGGTCACAAGCGACGAGCTGAAAATTTCAGGCCCCAAATACGCTGCAAATCGGCACATTCCTCTCCCCCACTATCATTTATGGTTCTATAGGCGCATCCTACTGCCGGGCAGTTCTCAAATTTGCAGGAGAAGACATGGCTCCCTTGGTTGCGCGAAAAGGGTTAATATCAAGACCTCCTCGTCTGGTAAACCTCGCATACACAGAGAGGTTGTCGGGAGCGCAGTGTTCCATCAGATCAGCAAAGATCTGTTCCACACAATTTTCATGAAAACCGGTGTGCTCTCTAAAGGATATAATATAACGCAAAAGCCCCTTATGACTGATCGCTTTTCCTGTATAATGAACAATTACTGTACCCCAATCAGGTTGCCCTGTCACCGGACAATTTGAGCGCAGAAGATTGGAGTAAACACATTCCTGAATCCGGGTATCTTCACAAACGAGGGTGGTTGCGTTGATGGTATAACAGTCCGTTTCTATTTCGAGATCATCTAGACACAGGCCTTCCAGCTCAGAGAATCTGTAGTTTTGAAATGCATCCGGCAGGGTAAAGGTGATCTGGACCTCACCCTGAGCCACTTTTTCCAGATCGTCACGTATCACTCGTGCCACTTCAGCCGGGGAGCTGAAATGCGTCTGATTAAAGGAGTTGAGATAGAGTTTTAGGGACTTTGATTCGATGATATTTACCGAATCGGCTGAAACAATAATCTCAGCGATGGCGACCCTTGGCTTGCCACCAGACTCCAGCCATGAAATCTCATAGGCGTTCCATATATCAATACCGGTAAAGGGGAGTTCATCGCAAAATCCAAGAACTTCCCGGTTGAGTTTTCTCGGCACGGGAAAGAGAAGATCCGGAGTATAGGTTGAGATGTACGACACCTCTTTTCCCAGTGGAATGTTACTGTGCATTATTACACCCTGTATGTAGTAGGATCCAGCCCTTCATCTTGTCTGAGGGCGTATTTTCTCTCATCACAGGCACCGCAGGTTCCGCAGTGGATATCTTCCCCCTTATAGCAGGTCCAGGTCGCACGAAAGTCTACACTCAAGGTTCTGCCGAGATCCCCGATATCCCTTTTATCCAGCGTGGCGTAGGGAAATTCAATAGTCACCTTACCATCCGTTCCGATAGCAACGGCCCTGGCAAATGTTTCATTAAATTCAGGCCTGCAATCCGGGTAGATAAAATGGTCGCCGGCGTGGGAACCAAGGACTATTTTGGCAGCTCCAATTGACTCAGCGTAACCCGCGGCAATGGAAAGCATGATCCCGTTTCTAAAGGGTACCACAGTACTCTTCATCGTTGGTTCGTCGTAGGCACCATCGGGTATTTCATCGCCCGAAGTAAGTAGACTTGAAGAAAACAGATCACCCACAAAGGGAAGAGAGATAATTTTATGACTCACTCCAAGGTTTTGACAAATGGCCTGGGCGAGCGGAAGCTCACGACCGTTATGTTTCGAGCCGTAGTCAAAACTTATTGCCGAAACCCTATCGTACTTCTGCACACAATCGGTGAGCAATACCGTGGAATCCATTCCTCCGGAAAGAACCACAAGACAATCAAACATTTTACACTCCTTTCCTGTTATCAAATGCAAGGGTATGCAGTCTGGGTGAATAATTGTATCCCCTCTCCACACAATAGTTCCAAATACGTTCAACGTTTTCCAACTGGACCTCGCGGGTCGTGCCCCGTCCCATTATCCACACCTTTGAAGCCGGAATTTTCCACTGCTGTATAAAGCTTTCAATGGTTTCAAACTCAGCTTCTACCACAAACTTGAAGGCGTCAACTTCTGCGTAGTTTCCCCCTTTAAAGTGCCAGCAATTATTAAGATACTTAGGGGAACAGACGACAAATCCGACAGCGTTACTTGGAATGATAACCTTTCCGCTGGTTTCATATTGGACGGTACAACCTCTGCGATCAAGCTCCTCCACCAACTCCTGCAAACCTGACGACCATTGGAGAAAAGGCTCCCCCCCTGTGATCACCACAAAGTTGCATTTGTAAGCGAGGATAAGTTTAACGAGATCGTGCACCTCTACCTTGCTGCCAGGTAACCAGGCAAAAGAGGAGTCACACCAGGGGCAGAGAGGGGCAATACAGCGACTCAAGCGAACAAACACCGCAGGTCTGCCGGCAAAAGGCCCTTCTCCCTGTAAAGAGGAGAAGAGTTCTGATAACTCAAGCATCTCCGGTGACCGTGGCCCAGGATGTAGGTGTCTCGTACAGAACCACTGAGCTCAGGGCAATACTTTGCGCCCCCAGTCTATTTTCAAGAAGGGTGAAAATATGACCGGCCATTACTTCTGCTGTGGGTGGAATGTCTTTGAATTCATCTATCTCATTGAGCATGGTGTGATCGTACCTGTCGATCACCAGTTCACGGACAATACTTTTCAACTGAGAAAAATGGATAATCATACCGGTGTCATCAACAGAACCTGTGACAGTGATACGAAGGAGATAGGTGTGACCATGGATTTTACAGCACTTGCCAAAAATCGCGTGGTTTTCTTCTGGAGTACGATCAATGAGATAGAGCCTGTGAGCTGCATCAAAGGTGAACTCTTTAGTTATGGAAATCATATAACCACCAGCCCCCAAATTAAGGGGATGCGTACCGTGTACCATTTTTTACCAAACATAAAAAATGTTACTCTGTACATTTCGTTTAAGTGAGGGATAATTTATAACGCGGGATGCCACTCGTCCGCCAATCGCGTGGATTATATACACGAACTGCTGTCATTAATCAATGATAGTTTTTCAAGCCAAATATCCTAATGTTGAACGTGAAACTATTGTTCTATTCAAAATCATTCTCTGTTTACAGGGCTATACTCAAGATAGCCGCACGTTTTTCTTCACTTATTCACTTGGGCTGCTAGCAAAACATCTCTTAAACTCTCGGCTGAACGGGGCAGCACTTTCATCTCCCACTGCAGTCGCAGCCTCTCCAATCCGGGCACCCTGGCCTAGCAGCAGATCTCGCGTAGGGTGGCCAGGAGGTTATTGAGACGAGTCACATCAAATCGGTAATATTACCGATTTGATGTTTTATATTTTCATTACATTATCTCCAAAAGTGACTCTACACCAAGGCCCCTACCCCTTCAAATATACGATGACCCTCATCATGCCTGGCAACACAGAGTACATCGGGTAATTTATTTACCTGCTTGATGATCTGCTCAAGTTTTAGTTCTTCATTAACCTGAAGCCACATCTTACTGGTTGTCCCACCATTCACAGGAATACACACTATTCCCTCTACGTTATATGCCCTGCGGGAAAACAACCCACAGATGTGTGACATGACGCCTGGATGATTATTCACAGTGAGTTCCAGTACAGCAATGGCTGGAGTATCTTTATTACCTTTCATTTCTTCCTCCTTATGCTTCACACTTATCTGCATTGCATCCTCCTAACATTATGCTGTTTGATGCTCCAGGGGGAACCATCGGATACACTTCTTCTTCCTTGCCTATTGGCACATTGATAAGACATGGCCCAGGTTCTGCGAGCATGCTCGCCAGCAGGGATGGCAAGTCGCAACCAGGTTCAGCGTTCATGGCCTTCAGGCCAAAACCTTTGGCGATGGCCACAAAATCAATATCAATCTGAAAATCTGAGGCAAAAACTCGCTTGTTATAAAATAGATTTTGTTGCTGACGAACCAGACCTAATGAGTTGTTGTTCATAACAATAATCTTCACATTTACCTGCTGCTCTACCGCTGTCGATAACTCCTGAATATTCATTTGCAGGCTACCGTCTCCGGTAAACAACACCACCTGCTTATCCGGGTGAGCAAGGGCTGCTCCAATGGCGGCCGGCAGACCAAATCCCATGGTTCCAAGACCACCAGAGGTAAGTAACTGCCGTGGTCTCTCGAAGGGGAAAACTTGAGCTGCCCACATCTGATGTTTCCCAACATCTGTGGATACAAAATTTCCCTTTTCCAGCAGTTCAGATATCTTAAGAATCAGGCCATAGGGTTTTTCAGGCACAGTCGCCTCAGGAGAGGTCATCGGATACATCTCCTTTAACACCTCAATCTGATTGCGCCAAATGGTCCGGCTATTATCGCCCAGAAGTGGTATGAGAGCCTCAAGGGAAGCCTTAACATCCCCCACAAGGCCGATATGTGCCGTTTTCAGCTTGGAGACCTCGCTTGGATCAATATCCATATGAATAATGCTGGCATCTGGACAAAATTCAACAATTTTTCCTGTTGCACGGTCGTCAAATCTTGCCCCCGCTGCAATAAACAAATCGCAGTCCTGCAGGGCCATGTTAGTAGATCGTGCGGCATGCATACCAAGCATCCCGAGTGAAAGTGCGTGATCCGCAGGTAAAGCACCCAAGGCCATCAGCGTCATGGTTGATGGAAGGCCCGCTTTTTCCGCGAGAGTCCGTGCTACACCAGCAGCTCCTGCGTGGATTATTCCTCCGCCCAGGCAGAGAATCGGCCGTTTTGCCCGGTTGATCATGTCGGCGGCAGCCCTCAAGGATTCTATATCCGTTGGTTTTTCAGATTTTCGCGCGCCGGGCTCCGGCCACTCTTCAAAGGATATTTCAGCCACCTGCACGTCTTTGGGAACATCGACTAAAACTGGTCCAGGACGACCGGAAAGTGCAAGTTCAAAGGCTTTGGGAATGATAGTCAGTAGTTCTTCAACCGTTCTAACGAGAAAATTATGCTTGGTGATGGGAATGGACATCCCATAAGTATCCACCTCCTGAAATGCATCTGTTCCAATAAGAGACGAAGGAACCTGGCCGGTAATACATACAACGGGAATGGAATCAAGGTAGGCGTCTGCAATGGCGGTCAGCACATTTGTAGCACCTGGTCCTGAGGTGGCAAAACAGACAGCGGCCTTGCCTGTTGACCGTGCAATGCCTTGAGCCACAAAGCCTGCGCCCTGCTCATGCCGGCAAAGGATATGTTTTATCCCAGTGGACTGGCAGAGAGCGTCATACATCGGCAGGTTCGCACCACCCGGTATGCCGGCAATCGTATCGATGGACTGCCGTTCCAGCAATTGTATTATGAGCTGGGCGCCATTCATTGTGTTCATTTCATCCTCCATATAAATTCGTAAGCGCTGACAATCTCAATCGCGGAGGCATAAAAAAACCCCCACTGGCAGAGTGCCAACAGGGGTTTAACTACTTGATTTATTTTATCTTTTCCCCTTACGGCACTCCGCCTTCAACCTTTCGGACCACGACTAGCACACTGACGACAAGTGCGACGCTGAGAAGTAGATTTGAAAGAGTGAGTGAATGCATTTTTGTAAGGTTCTTTGCTTTGTCTTTTTATATTTTAACGACTCTTCTTTAAGCTGATAACAAATTTCCAAATTCGGGTCAAGAACTTTCGGTCTACCAAAGAACCATTCCCTCATTTTATTTGCTGAACTTGATGTTATGGTCTATTATTTTGTTGTATAATCTCCCATTAACAATAATAAAAAAGGTATCTCTGTGATTTCACCGTTCTCATTCAAATCCTTGCCTGCAATCATCTTCGGATCAGGTGTTCGTTCCCAAATTTCTCAGTCGGTGGTTCCATATGGTGGAAAAACTCTTCTGGTAACTGGTGGAAAATCATTTATTAACTCTAACCACTTTCAAGAATTACAGGAACAACTCGCAAGACATAAGGTAGATTACCATACAGAACATATTTCTAATGAACCATCTCCAGAAGTAATTGATGAGATTGTTGCAAGGTCGAAAAACGAGCAAATAGACTCCGTTGTAGCCATTGGCGGCGGCAGCGTTCTGGATGCGGGAAAGGCTATCTCTGCCATGTTACAGGAAAATGGATCTGTTACCCAATTTCTGGAAGGGGTGGGCGATAAAGAACCAAGTGGAAAAAAACTCCCTTTTATTGCAGTTCCCACCACCTCAGGCACCGGAAGTGAAGCTACCAGTAATGCGGTACTGAGTGTCGTTGGCCCGAAAGGGTTTAAAAAATCTCTGCGCCATGACAACTATATTCCAAATATCGCCATAGTCGATCCTGAGCTCACTCTAAGCTGCCCACCTGCACTTACCGCAGCCTGCGGGATGGATTGTTTTACCCAACTTGTAGAGGCCTACCTCTCAACCAACAGCTCTGCTCTCACCGACACCTTTGCTCTACAGGGTATTGAAGCAATTGCACGATCCCTAACAAGCGTATTCCAGCAAGGTAACAATATTGATGCCCGCAATGACCTTTCCTATGCTGCTATGCTTTCAGGTGTTGTACTCGCCAATGCGGGTCTAGGCACCGTCCATGGATTCGCATCTGCAATTGGTGGCGTGATCCCAGCGGCCCACGGTATCGTTTGCGGCACTCTTATGGAACCCTGTAACCGCCTGACGCTGAGCCGTCTGAGAAAAGCGGATAAAGAAAATCCCGCTCTAGATAAATATACTACACTTGGGAGAACATTTAGTAGTGAAAAGCAGAAAAGTGATTCCTGGTACCAGGACTATTTCATCGATAGTCTCGCCGAAATAAGCAATCATCTTGGTATTCCGGATCTCACTATTTTCAAAATAACTGAGGCGCAATTTGAGAAAATCCTCTCAGATACAGGTAATAAATATAATCCTGTTCAACTCGACAGAAATGACCTTGAAACTATTCTGAAGTCAAAAAGTTAACTTCGCACCTTTATAGAGATTCGAAATAACACAAAGATAATTTTGCTATCTCCCCCAAAAACGATATCATAAAGAAATAATAACCTATTATATGAAGATTTCTTTATGATGAGACGAACCTTTTTGTATTGTTGCCTGACAGTATTTACTGTTATTTTTTTATCTTCTTCTGTTCAAGCTGAGCAACTTAAAACAGTATTACTCCTCCATTCATACCATGCAGGGTATAAATGGACTGATGATATTACCTCATCAGTTCAGAATGAATTGTTCGGAAAAGACATTGATCTCCGTATCGAATACCTCGATACGAAACGTTACTTTACCCCCCAGTACCTTTCAGAGCAGAAAGAATCCCTCGTAAAAAAATACAAAGCTACAACGTTTGACGTCGTCCTCGTATCCGACAACCATGCACTCAACTTTGCCCTGGATTTCCGTTCTGATATTTTTCCAAAGAGGCCAATTGTCTTTTGTGGTGTCAATTCTTTTAAACCAGAGATGCTCAAAGGTCAGAAGAACATTACCGGTATTAATGAGGATGTCGGCGTACGGAAAACTGTTGATCTTATGCTTTCAATCCATCCGAAAACTAAAAGAATTGTGGTCGTAAACGACGACTCCGTCACCGCAACTATTTTAGAACAAACATTTAAACAAAGGACCCAGGGACATTATCCGGGCATTGATTGGTACTATACCAACAACTATTCCACTAAAGACCTTCAGGAATTACTTCAATCACTTACACCTGATGACCTTGTTCTACTTGGAGTCTTTTTTCGTGATTCGAAGGGTCGCCAATTTGAATACTACGAATCAGCTGCTCTTATCAGCAAAAGCTCACCTGTCCCTATCTACGGGCTTTTCGATTTCTACCTCAATCACGGCATAGTAGGTGGCTACCTCACCAATGCCGCTCTTCAAGGGCAGATGGGAGCAAAACTTGTCCTCGATATTCTTAGTGGAACGTCTGCAGACGAACTACCGGTGATCATGAAAAGTCCCAACCAGTATTTTGCGGACTACTCTGTGATGAAAAGATTTGGGATTCCAGAAAATAAATTCCCACAAGAAACCATTGTCATCAACCCTGGACCTCACTTTTACAAGGAGAACAGAGTTGCCATATGGATGACACTAGTTGTTATTTTTACCCTCACTTGCCTGACCATCCTACTTTCGATAAACATTGTTAAGAAGAAAAAAGCTGAAGCTGGACTTCGTCAACTCACCTCAGAACTTACCTTGCGTGTTGAAGAAAGAACCCAGGAACTCTTTCATGCCAACACAGAGATGAAAAGCAGTAAAGAACAGATGCAGCACCTGCTTTCCAACCTTTCTGGTATGGTGTATCGCTGTAAAAATGAGGCAGCCTGGACCATGATGTATGTGAGTGAGGGCTGCTTGAATCTCACAAAATACCTGCCAGAAGAGCTGATTGAGAAAGAATTATCCACCTATGGCGATCTTATAGATCCCAAAGACAGAACCAATGTCACACAAACTGTTGCAGAGGCAGTTCAATCCAAAACAAAATTCACCATCGAATACCGTATTATATGTAAAGACAATACCGTTAAATGGGTTTGGGAACAGGGACTGCCCGTCTATGACGGTTCAGGAACATGCCTCTATATCGATGGAATAATAACTGATATTTCAGAGCGAAAATCCATTGAACAGGCACAGACCCGTCTCACAACTGCTGTAGAGCAAATTGACGATCTCATCATCATCACCGATATTGATGGCAACATCGAATACGTTAACCCAGCCTTTGAAACTATAACCGGATATAGCCTTGCCGAGGTCAAAGGGCACAACCCCAGAATCCTTAAAAGCGGCAAACAACCGCCCGAATTTTATACAACTCTCTGGGATACAATCACCAAAGGTAGAGTCTGGAGAGGACAATTTATTAACACGAAGAAAGACGGTACAAACTACATTGCCGAAGTTTCCATTTCCCCTATCCAGGACCAGCAGGGGGATCTCATTAATTATATTGGCGTCCAGAGGGACATTACTCACCAAACAGCACTTGAAAAGAACCTCAGGCAAGCACAGAAACTCGAAGCAATGGGAACCCTTGCCGGCGGTATCGCCCATGAGATCAATACACCAGCACAGTTTGTCACCACAAATCTGGATTTCATTAACGACTCACTGCCGGACCTCACCACGTTTATCACAGAGACTGTGAAAATAGCGGGTAAAGATAATATCCAGGCTCTTTATGATAAATATGATATAGAATATTTGTTGGAAGAACTTCCCCTTGCGGTACAACAATCCTCCGAAGGTGTTACGCAGATTTCACATATCGTGAGATCAATGAAACAGTTTGCCCATCCGGGTGAAGACAACAAAACAGACACGGACATAAATGATGCTCTACAAAACACAGCAACGGTCTGCCGCAATGAATGGAAATACTGTGCTGAAATGACCTTTGACCTCGACAATCAACTTCCTATGGTTTCATGCCACCGATCTGAAATTAACCAGGTTTTTCTTAACATTATTGTCAATGCAGCACACGCGATCGCAAGCCATCACAAAGGCGATGGGATAAATGGAAAAATCTCCATTGCAACCAGACAAAACAACGACTTTGTGGAAATCGCCATATCAGACAATGGGGGTGGCATACCAGAGACAGTGAAAGATCGTATATTCGATCCATTTTTCACTACAAAAGAACCGGGGAAGGGAACGGGGCAGGGTTTGTCCATTGCCCATTCAATTGTAACAGAAAAGCATAATGGCAAACTTCTACTCGACAGCCAAACTGGTCAAGGATCCACCTTTACCATTTACCTACCCCTCAAAGACAGCATTGAGGGGTAGATAAGTTACTTCGCCTTTTACATTAAAACTGATAGGAAAGGGCAATATAGTTCATATTCAGACTGGCGTTATAGTCATAAATACCTGCATTTGACTGGTGGTAAAAATTGTATTCCAACCCGAAATGTTTACCCAAAATAAGTTGGAGTCCTATCTTTGAGGATAAAAAAACCGGGCCACCGAGGTTATGACCAGCAAATTCTGTCTCCCCCATCATGGCTCCTGCACCAAGACCAACAAGGAAATGAACTGTCTCATTGGGGCTAAGCATCATCTGAGGCATAACTGACAGTCTCCCCGTTGATGAAGTTTCTGAATCGGAATCATCGATAACAGCCCCTGCAAACTCAAGGGCAGTTGAAAGCTTCCAGACATCTCCGAGATCTTTTTGATAGGAAAGCGGCATCCGATAAAAGAGTTCTATCTGGGCAATATCTGTATTACCTCGGAATTCCTTACCATAGCCAACACCCAGTTGTCCCTGGCCAGCGGAGGCCACAGAAGCCCCAGTCATGAGACAAAGAGCACAACCAATAATCACGGCTCTTAAATAATTCATAATCTAATTCTCTCGCTTTTCAAAAATGACATTTTCACGTACGGTATAGATACATTTCAGATACACATGTTAACGCAAAAGACTACCCTAATCGATTACTTCTTACAATAATTGGTGACCCCAAAACTCGAGTGAGCCCTGTATAAAGAAAACCACTTTCGGCTACAGCCGTCAAACGTGGGTTGTTGAGCCTACGATGAAGAACCATGGGGCAGAAATATTGTGGCCTGAGTGATGGTGACTGAAAACCATTGTCTTTCAGTTCTCTTTTAATTTCAGCTCGGTTATATATGTTAAAAGGTCGAGTCGTTTCACCCTCCATTTTTTTCTTCAATTCAAAGAACTGATTATACAAAATATTCATAGAGCGCTTATCAGTATAATCAAAAATAACACAGTGTTTTGCAACCCTTGTTAATTCGGCAATCAACCGAGGCCAATTCTCCACATGGGACAACAATCTAAAGGCTATGACCACATCAAAAGAGCGATCAACAAAAGGCAGATGTAAATAATCACACGTCGTATATTCAAAATCAACTTGGGGGATTTGCTGGATTAACCTTTTTTTACAACTGTCATCACTGCCTGTAACTGTCACATCAAACCCATTCTTCACAAGAGGTTCGGCGAGTTGAGCATGACCTCCACCCACATCAAGAACTTTTGCTTTAGGCAAATCACTCAGTAATGATAGAGTCGTCTCTGTCTGCCTCTGAAGGAAATATTCACCTATCGCTCCTGTGAACCTGGAAGCGTAATCTGACGTTGCTGTTGTAATATCCACTGTTTCTGAAAACATCTTTCTATCGTATTCTTCACCCATATAAAAGGTGCAAAACCTGTCGCCTCTTTAATTTTTTATATTTGCTCACTAACCTGTCCGTCACAGCTGATCCAATGCCCAACTATCGCAACCTGAGGGCCACCTGATTTTTGATAAAGTCCCGAGGACAACTTGCCCTGCCATATCCCGTTAGTACAATCTCCGGCCGTTTCAATTGTTCCCTCAAAAATGCTACAGGGTTCTCTTTTGTGCAGTCACAATCAATGTAACTGCCAAATTGTCCAACTTTGCTTTCTTCACTGGCAAGGGGAAGAGGGTCACTTCCCGACAGGATTCTCGTTGCAACTGAGTCCCCTTTAAATAATGAAGGACGTGGCCAGATCGACGGTCTGCCACCATTGTCTCCAAGATAAAACAGATCTTTTTTCTCAGTCATATAGTTGTTGAGAACTTTTCCACGGCCCCCTAGCCATTTACCGGCGCCCCATGGGCACACAGGAATTCCCCCTGCGTTAATCACTATATCAACGCCTTTTTCCAGCGTCATACCATCTTCAAACTCCTGGTCCGTCAACAGTGCCAGAAGTTCTAATTTTTCTTTGGTGATAAGTTGACGGCCAGCGGCAATGATAATTTGCATGGAAGGAAAATCGTCATGGAATAGGCTGAGAGAACAAGACTCGCCTGTTTCCTCCACTCTCCAAAGCGTTGATTGCGTACCTCCTGGATACCGTGTAAGCTCCTGTAATTTCTTGAAGTAAGACACTCCTGTTGCTTCAGCAAGCAGCATAAAATAAGTGTTTGAGGACTCACGTTGCAGTTGTGCGCTCGCATTGGAGAAGTTGTTAAAGGCTGCAGTAAAAAACCTATCCAAATCATAACAGTCATAAATATGGACATGGCCATCAAACACAATCATAGAGTCTTTCTCTTCTTAAAAGGAAATTTGAAACGCTGATATGTTCTTACATTTCAACAAGATCAAAAACGGAGATAGTGTTTTTTCAACACCGTGGGAATATTGAATTCTCTTGAAAAGACGTATAGGTTAAATGTACATATCAAAAATTAAATCGAAAATAAATAACAATATCACAATACAGTTGAATAGCCGATATTTCTCAACAGTTCAGGCGATGTCAGCTTTTAACTTCGAACCAGGTTACCAGAGTGAGTTATCTTTACTCCCAACCCACTGGTGAAGATGACACCGCCTGGACAAACACCCTACACTCGCCCTTCAACAATATTCCTGCCAAATTGTGCAGCCAGTTCGACTTCATTCTCTTTTTTGAGTACAGCTTTTCTATCATCCACACCTTTCACCACAAACTCCCCACCGTACTCTACATCCACAGCATCAAAGATATATTTTGTGGTCAAGATGCTGCAATCAAAGATCTTCTGCCCCTTTGTGGCTGCAGTTGAAAGAAGGTAGCCCTTTCGGCCTTCCCCTTGACGAAAACGTTCTTTAAGTAAATATTTTCTCGCCCAGAGAGCCTGCATACGGTCACCAAATATTTTACACTGAGCAGACAGTCCATAAAAATAGACTGGACTAACGAGCAGTATCCGATCCGCCTGGTCTACCGCTTCAAAAATGGATCCCATATCATCTTTAACAACGCAAATACCAGTTTTCTCACAACCTCCACATCCCTGACATGGGCGAAGACTCAAATCATTGAGATACACATAATCGACAGTAGCTCCTCCATCCTCAATCGATTTACCAACAAGACGTGCAAGGGTGTCGCTGTTTCCGCCCTTTCGTGGACTTCCTAATAGCACCAGCATTTTCATACTCATCCTCCCTTTTTGGTGTGTAAACAGGTTAGTTTGTTTTTTTCCAGAATATCCAAATCAACGTTTTCAAAAAATATTATCAACCTTGGCATACCTTCATAACTCAGCCCATAAATGACGCCAACATATCAAACACTTACTCTCTCTTTACTTCAACAGGATTGACTCATCATTAAATTGTATTACATTGCCTTCGTAACACCAACAAGTTGTTAAACGCAATATACATAAATAAAGGAGATTAAAAATGATATCACGTAAGATGTTAGCAGGTATTGCAATTGGTACTACCCTCATGCTTTCTCTCACCGCAGGAAATTCCTTTAGCGAAGAAAAAAGCGGCATGGCAGCTCTTACTGATGCAGCGCAACAAGCGAGCACCATGGCAGAAAAAGGTTCCCTGACTGATATGATAGATATCAACAAAGCTACCCCGGAAATGCTCTCTTCCATCCCAGGAATAGGACCAAAACTTGGTGATGCCATAGCTGCCTACCGTGATGCAAATGGCTCTTTTTCGCAGATAAAAGATCTTCTCAATGTTGAAGGGATCGACATGTCTCTTCTTGAAAAGATCAAACCATTTTTAAAATTCTAAGGCCCATCATTTTCAGGATAAGATTTATACAATCTTATCCTGAAATCCGCTACACTCCTTTCCCTTGACAGTGTTAAACATTATGTATCAAGGGCCTTTTATCATTCCTCAACATAATTACTGTTTTCATCAATACCATGCTGGTTCATGATTCGAGCCAATGTCCCGTCTTGCGTAATTTGTTGTAAGCCGGAATTGAAGGCCTTGAGTTTGTTCTGGTAATCTTCAGCTTGTTTTGAAAACGCTATATAGAGTAACCTGACTTCTAAAGCCGGGTGCATAAATTCAAGATCAGCTTCATAAGAAGGGAATTTATGTTTGATAAGGTGTTCAGCTACAAATTTATCGATAAAAATGTAATCTATTCGCCGGTTGTAGAGTTTTTTAAGATTAAGTTCATCACTGATAACCTCTTCTTTCTTCAAGAACGCCGCTGCATCAAATTCTGCGGTATTTATATAGCCGCGGACAACGCCGAACATAGAATCCTGTAATCCTCGGAACGCTTCAGTCTGATTAATCTGGGGGTTAATCGAATATGCGACACCACTTTCCTTTCTCTTGTATAACCCGACAGGACCACCAGGAAAGGGATCAGAAAACACAAATTGTTCCTTGCGGCTTTCATCGTAATATTCGGGAAAGACACCATCTAATTCACCCGATTCCGCCATTTTCACAGCCCTGGCCCAGGGAAAGAAAATAATTTCGGTTTTATAGTCAACCCTCCTGAAAGCCTCGACAACAATCTCTGCAACATAGCCATTGTTGCGCATTTCTGGGCCGACATACGGTTCCCATTCGAGGCTCGCGAACTTCACGTTTTCCTCGGCCACCCCTGTTGAAGCCAGGACAATCATCAACAGGAATATCAATACGATTTTCAATCTCATCAGCCACGACCTCCGAATATAAGCGAATTTTCTTATAACGGTATCATTTAAGGTGAGGCTAGGCAAATATTTGTCTTTACGTGATTGATATGATACTCGAAGCCATTTCCATACATCATGATGTCCTTTTGGAAATAATAGAGAACATAAGGAAAGAGTTGTAAAAGAGTAATACCGATCCTTCATTTCAAACGTTGATTGCTCTCTTTTAAAATATCATGAGACGAGTAAACCTTGCAGGATCCTTTGAAACAGCACCAAGCTAGCAGAAATACCAAGGCCTTAGTGTTTACACCAACACGAGAGAACAGCTCAGAAAATGGCATGACTAATAAATAAAACAGCCGATCCCCACAATTGAGGACCGGCTGTAATAACAACAATACATCAATGCCTTAGGCGTTTAACGCCTCGGCAATGGCATCACAAACATAGTCGATATTAGAACTTGTGAGGCCCGCAAGATTGATTCTCCCGCCGCCAACAACATAGATTGCCTTATTATCCCTCAGCCAGTTCACAATTTTGTCAGAAAGGCCACTGAAGGAAAACATGCCGCGCTGGGAAGTAATATAAGAAAAGTCTTCTTTCACTCCACGCTTGGCAAGCCCTGCGACCAATGCTTCACGCATTGCCTTAATTCTATCTCTCATTGCTGCAAGCTCACCCAACCACTGCTGGTGTAGCTCTTCGTTGGATAAAATGATTGCCACAACAAGACCACCGTGGGCGGGTGGGTTGGAGTAAATAACCCTGATTGTACTTTTTAAGTGGCTCATGGCTACTGCCGCATCTTCAGCGTTAGGGCTCACAACAGTCAGGGCACCAGTCCGTTCGTTGTACAAACCGAAGTTTTTGGAAAATGAGCTGGCAACAAAGAAATCCACACCGGTTGCAGCAAACTCTTCCACTGCGCACCTGTCTTCTTCAACACTATCTCCAAAGCCCTGGTAGGCAAAGTCAAGAAAGGCAGTCCAACCCTTATCTTTTCCAAGAGTGGCTACTTTTTTCCACTGTTCTGCATCGAGATCAACGCCACTTGGGTTATGACAACAGGCATGGAGGAGTACGATATCTCCTGCTGGCACTGTTTCAAGACTTGCAAGCATCGCCTCGAAATCAATACTTTTGGTCGTCGGATTATAGTAGTCATATTGGGCAAGCTCAAACCCTGCAGTTGTAAAAACCCCTTTATGATTGGCCCAGGTGGGGTTAGAAATCCACAGCTTAGCGGTCGGATTAAATTTTTTCAACAAATCGGCACCTACCCGCAATGCCCCAGTTCCTCCTGGAGCATGTGCAGTCACCGCACGTCCTTTGACTATCACCTCACTGTCTGCACCAAAAAGGAGCTTTTGTACCTCGCGGGCATAGACAGGATCGCCAGGGATAGGCAGATAACTCTTTGTGCTCTCATCGCCCAGCAAGATCTTTTCTGCAGCTTTTACACAATCTAAAATGGGGGTGGTCCCCTTTTCGTCTTTATATACACCAACCCCTAGATTTACCTTGTTGGGGTTGGAATCTTTTCTAAACGCATCTGTTAATCCCAGAATCGAATCAGCCGGAGCGGCCTCAACTTTTTGCCACATATCTTCCTCCATGTATGGATAGTTAATTGCTAACCCCGGTAAACGGGAAATAAGCCAAGATAAGTACCTTGGTGCTAACTGCAAGTTATTAATATTAAAAAACTCTCCATGTTCTTGTTTTTATGACAGGCTTTTAGGAGTAAGGCACTAAGCGAACCTGGCAAAATACAAAGAAACATTTCCTCCTGTCAATAGGAATAACAAAGAGTCCACAGTATATTCATTACATATTCGTAACAAATCGATATTTTCTTGAGTAGATGCGGGAAAAAGGGATCTGGATGAACAAGGGAGATGATGCATGGTGAATAGAATAAGACATGGTTCAAGAGACCGGGAAGACGACCTTACCTTCGCCTTCCCGGCCAATGTCAATTACTGCTTACATCTCACGCTTATAGGGCCAGGCCATAATACCGCCTTCCATTACCTTCACGTTTGTATAACCAAGGTCTTCCAGTACAATAGCAGCTTCATAACCCCTTAGACTTACCTTACAAAAACAAACAATTGCACTGTCTTTGTCCTGTGGCAATTCATCCAATCGACCCTTTAAGGCACCGAGTGGGAGATAGTGCTCTCCTATTCCCAGACGCAATACTTCAAATTCGTCAGACCCACGTCCATCAAGATAAAATACCTTTTCACCATGAGAAACTTGTTCCATAACTTCTTGAGCGCTGATAGTCTTAAGTCTGCCTTTTATTTTATTTTGTACGATATGGGCGGAGGCGATAAAATGGTCAATAGCCAGAGAAAAAGGTGGCGCGTATGGCAGATCAGCACAACAAAGCTGGTCCAAACTCATCCCTCCCTGGATAGCCATTGCAGCTGTGGCCAGCTGCCTGCTCACATCCCCATTGCCAACACACTGATAGCCGATGATCTTATTTGCCTTTTTATCTATTACAATCTTAGATATCAGAAGCTTAGCGCCCATGAAGCCTGGTTTATCCGGGCTTGCATTAACGACCGTTTCAACAGCGTTCAGGCCACTTTTTTTCGCGTTTTCTTCACTTACCCCGGTCGTTCCAGCTGCAAAATCAAATATCTTGCAGATAGCGGTGTGGATTGTACCGGGAAAAGAGACGCTATTTCCCAAAACAATGTTTTCACCCGCAACCCTGCCCTGAAGATTTGCAAGATCTCCCATTGGAGCAAGAGACTGCTGTCCAGTAATCAAATTCTTCACCTCAACACAGTCACCGGCTGCATAAATATCGGGGTCGGATGTCGTCATGAACTCATCAACCACAACACCGCCCAGCGTACCAATTTTGAGTCCCGCATCTGCAGCCAACTTCACATTGGGCTGCACACCGGTTGCGACCACCGCAACCTGACAATCGATCACAGAGCCATCACGTAACATAACACCGGTAAGCTTGCCCGACTCGCCCACAAAACACTCCAGTCCTGTTTCTGTGAGAATTTTCACACCCTTGCTCTTCATGTGATTTGCTGCAAGCTTGGACATTTGTGGATCTAGAAATGCTAGAATATCGGAAGCCATCTCGACAAGGGTCACGCCAATGGAAGAGTTAACCAGAGCTTCGCACACCTCAACCCCAATAAGACCACCGCCGATAACCACAACATGGCTGGCCATTTTATCCGCCACCACCTTATGGAGGAAATCAGTATCTTCCATGGAAACCAGGGTGGTCACTCCACTTAAATCATTACCGACCACTGGTGGCACCTTGGCACTTGCGCCAATGCAATAGACCAGTTTGTCATATTCCACAATTGATGACTCTCCAGTTTTTACACTTTTGCAGAGGACACGTTTGTTCTCTCTATCTATTTCAACTGCTGCAGTTTCTGTTAAAGCTTTGATGTTTTTGGTTTTCTGGAAAAATTCCGGCCCCCGCACAACTCCCGTGGGTGTTGCCAAAAGCGCATTTCTATTATCAAACACACCGCCGACGTAATAGGGATATCCACAAGATGCCATGGAAAGGTCATGATCTTGCTGAATTATTGTTATTTTCGCTTTTTGATCCAGTCTACGAGCCTTCGCTGCAGCCTTTGCACCAGCTGCAGAACCTCCGATTACCACAATTTTTTTCGGTTCCATATCGATCCTCTAAAATTTACTACGACAATGTATTATATTGTTCATATGCCAATAACCAAGGTGATATCTTGCTCTTTTTTGGTTGAAATGTCAAAATCAAATTAATCATTAGGTGAAATAGTCCAAACTATGAACACTGCTTGACAGCAATGCAAAATGGATGCGGAGAACAACATATAGGCTTCCTTGAAAAATGAGAAAATTCACTAAAGTCCAAGGCATGTGAAGGCCTCTCATCACAGGTATATATTTGATATTAATAAATGTATCCCAACTATCCGATATCTTTATTCATCTTTAACAATTCGGTTTTTTTACCTATCACGACAAGAACATCCCCCTCAAGAAAGGTTTCTTCAGGCCCAGGGTTAAAAACCATTTTGCCGCATTTTCTCTTTATGGCAACAATGATAACTCCATATGTTTGTCGCAGACGACTACCCATCACTGATGTTCCCACAATTCTGGAACCTTCCCCGATTACTGCTTCTTCAATCTGCAGGTCAAGCTCCTCATTAACCATTGCCTGTTCGAGAAAATCCATCACGGTCGGCTTATGGATAATCTCGGCCATCCTCCTGCCACCTATCTGATACGGACAAACCACCTTCGTCGCGCCTGCCCGACGCAGTTTACTCACATTACTTTCATCTGAAGCCCTGGCCAGGATAAAAATGTCCGGCCTGAGCTCTTTTGCCGAGAGAGAAATAAACACATTTTTAGCATCAGAATTCACAGCGGTGACAAGGCCAATAGCCCTTTCTAAACCCGCCTCTAAAAGAGCTTCATCCGAGGTTGCATCTCGACAGAGATAAAGGATTCTACAACAATACTTGCGACCTGCCCAAGGGTATAGGTCAGTAAACTGATTCCAAGAACAATGATTATGATCGTAATTATACGGCCCACATCTGAAAGGGGTCTGATCTCTGAAAAGCCAACAGTGCTTATAGTGATAAGGGTCATGTAAAATGCCTCGAAAACAGGCATTCCCTCAAATAGGACATAGCCACTCGTGCCAAAAGCTACGGTGGCTATTAATAAAAACAGTGAGATTTTAAGCTTGGGATAATTCATGAGTTAACCGGTGCGGTTGTATTGCTAGCTCCATACAGCAAACCCCGGTAAAAGAGAAATAATCCGGGACTCAGTTCAGTACCCCCGGAGTCTATCGCTTACCTGAGGGGTATAAATGCCACGAAGGTCTCTCTACGATCGCTATCTGGTGGTTATGTTAACGACCTCATTTCAAGAGAGTCTCCAGCTTTCTTCATTTTTATGACAGGTTCTCTGGGGGTAAGGCACTAATCTTCTACAACTCCCTGTTTACCGTGAAAAAAGACTCGTTACCAGAGCAATAGATAGCCTCCCAGAGGGCCAAGAGATAAAAAGTTATGATTTTACAGCAAATTTCTTCTATATTGAGACAACACAATGACTCCTGCAACAAACTTCTTATCCAAACAACCACAACATCTAACAATGACTGATTTAAAAACACAGAATCAACAATTGTTACACGAACTGCAAGAAACACGCAGGGAAGCCGAAACGCTGAAGAGAATCATCAACAAAAGTCCGGCAGTGGCCTTTTCATGGAACACTGATACCAGCCAGCCTATTGAATTTATCTCTGAAAACATATCTCAATCCGGTTTTTGCCCCGAAGATTTCTACTCAAATCAGCGAAATCTCATTGACCTTGTCCACCCGGAGGACAAAACACGAGTATTGCGGAGTATTATCTATTTCAGCATCAAAACTGCGCAAACAAACCTAAGCCTGGAATGCAGAATCATTAAAGCAGATGGTCGTATTTCATGGATAGACACACGCCTGTTTGTCATCCGTAGCGCACGTGGCAAGGTGCAACACATTCACGGAATCTGCCTGGACATTTCTGAACAAAAGAGAGCAGAACTTGCTAAATTTGCCAGCAAAAGGATACTTCGAACTGTAATAGACAACGTAGCTCAGCTGATCTTCTGGAAAGATCTCCAGTCTCGATACCTTGGTTGCAATAAAGCGTTTGCAAGGGCCAATAGCGTACACAGCCCAAAACAAATGATAGGTAAAACGGATAAGGATTTCAACTTTTCCAGCACCGAGATTTCCTTTATTGGTGAGCTGGAAAAAGGAGTTATGGAATCCGAAATCCCCCTACGTGACTTTATCTATGAAGATCCTCGACAGGAAAGAGACAGGGCAATATATAAGCAGAATAAACAACCTCTCTACGATGAGAGAGGAAAAGTCATTGGTATCATCTGTACGGCAGAAAACATCACCAGCCGAATTCTCGCAGACATCGCCCTATCTGAAAGTGAGGCCAGGTATCGACATCTCTTCAATTCGGCAAACGATGCGATTTTCCTCCACGCCTTTAATGAGAACAAACTTGAAGTAACCCTGGTTGATGTCAATAACATAGCCTGCAAACGTTACGGTTACACCAAGGAAGAGATTTTACAGCTAACCCCTTTCGGGCTTGACAGCCCCGAGGTCTTAAAATCATTTAATTACGAGGACTTTCTTGAGAATATTCATGAAAAAAATGTCATTGAAACAACCCATATAACCAAAGACGGGCACATAGTTGAGGTTGAAATAAGCGTCACCGTTTTCGTTCTTCAGAACCAGAAATATCTTTCTTCCATCGTCCGGGATATCAGCAAACGCAAACAGACGGAACAGGCCCTGGAAAAGTATCAGACACAGCTCGAAAAACTGGTTAGAGATCGTACCCTGGAACTCACACAGGCAAAAGAACAGACGGAAAAAATTAACATAGCTATGGAAGAGCAATGGACCTTCCTCCGCACAGTCATTGACAATATCCCTGCCATTATCTTTGTTAAAGACACAAATAGTCTCTACATAACAGCAAACAAAACCTGTGTTGATTTTTTAGGAGAAGACTCTCTCAACAAAGTACAAAATAAAAATGATTCGTATTATTATCCCCAGGAGGTTGCCAGAAAACTCTCCCATGCAGAACAATTGATATTTAGCGGTGAAACCTCATTGCTCGACGAGGAGGAATATCTTCCCGACAGCGAAGGAAACTGGCGCTGGCTCCATCTCACCAAAATCCCTTTGCACGATGGAGATGGGAAAATAACTGGAATCATTGGTGTGGGGCACGATATCACCCACCGTAAGCAAGCGGAAAAAGAGAGAGAAATGCTTATAGAAAGCTCAGAAGCGGCAAACCGTGCGAAATCAACGTTTCTTGCAAATATGAGTCATGAGATTCGAACCCCCATGAACGGGGTCATCGGAATGGCTTCACTTTTGCAGAACACCAGGCTTGATGAAACACAGAGACACTATGTGGAACTGCTCCAGAAAAGCAGCGAATTTCTCCTGGCTATCATAAATGATGTACTTGATTTTTCTAAAATTGAAGCAAACAAACTGGACCTTGAGTCCCTCGATTTTGATCTCCATCAGTTACTCGATCGCGTTTCTGATATCATGTCCATTAAGGCACAGGACAAGAACATTGACTTTATCTGCACGATAGCCCCGGACGTCCCTACCCAGCTAACCGGTGACCCGGACAGACTGCAACAGATTCTTCTCAATCTTGTAACAAACGGATTGAAGTTCACCAACGAAGGGGAAGTTGTTGTTCGGGTAACCAGAGTTCGTGAAGATGCCCAGCAGATATCTCTACAATTCCTCATCCAGGATACCGGTATTGGTATCCCTGAAGATAAAAAATCTATTCTTTTTAGAAGTTTTGAGCAACTGGACTCATCTACCACCAGAAAATTTGGCGGCACGGGTCTTGGGCTCGCCATTTCTAAACAACTCTGTGAATTGATGGGGGGTTGCATTACCGTACGAACGGGAAAAAAACAGGGAACAGAATTTTGTTTTAGCGCACAACTCGTAAAGCAGTCTAACCCGCGAAAGACGTACCTCCAGGTGCCCGATCTTGCAACAAAAAACATCCTCCTTTTAGATACAAACAGTACCCGAAGGGAAGCACTCGCAGAACAGCTGGCCCAATGGGGAGGTGCCGTTACCCATGTTGGAACATTTAGTCAGACCAAAAACAGCAACAATGCAACGCAACTACCTTTTGAAGACCAGGATATTATAATTATTGAGGAGTCTTTAATACGAGCTGGTATCGTCAACATGGAGGAAATATCTAATTGCTCTGATTCACCTGGTAAAAATAAAGTCATCGTGCTCACCACAGGAAACAATGTTCATCCAGGCAATCCATCTCACAACTTCAACTCCATTCTCAGCAACCCTGTAAAGTTTAAGGATTTAGCACATTCACTACAAGAAACACTCTCTCCACAGCCTATAAGGCTATCCTCCAGCCATCACATTACAACCAAAGAAAAACAACATTTTTACCGAAGTGAATCAATCCTCCTGGCAGAAGATAACCCGATAAATCAACAGGTCGTACTTGGCATCCTTGAAACTATGGGATTTTTAGATATTGAGGTGACAGGTAATGGCAAAGATGCGATAAAATCCCTCCATAAAAGGCCCTTTGACCTTGTACTCATGGATATTTCCATGCCTGTTATGGATGGTTTTCAAGCAACACAAACTATTAGAAAAACACAATTCAGCCACAATCCTCCTGATATTCCAATAGTGGCCCTTACAGCCCATGCCATAAAAGGAGACCGAGAAAAATGTTTGAACGCAGGAATGGATGATTATCTCCCCAAACCAATCAACGCAGGCGATCTGGCTATGATTCTTGGCAAAGTCCTACATGATCCTCAACTTTCCAACTATGGTGTGGAAACAGACGAACAAAAATATAACGAGCTCAACAAAGAACCTACGCCCTTTAATTATGAATCTCTCCTGCAACGTCTCATGGGAGATCAGCAACTCATTTCTACAATTTTACAGATGTTTGTCACTGACGGCCCTCAGCATATCGCACAGCTCAAACAACATTTGATAGACGACGACCTGACTGCCATGGGCCGCCTGGCCCATAAGTTAAAAGGTGCAGCTGCCAGCGTTGAGGCTAAAACAGTCGAACAGGCATCGTTCACACTTGAACGGCAATGTAAAGCCCACGAAAGAACAGCTCTTCTCCACACTTTGAAACAATTGGAAAGTGAAATTGACAAGGCAAGTAAACAGATGCAGGCATCCCTGTCCTAATGGGATATTTTTTATCTTAGCAGCTCGATATATACTCATTTTCACTCTCCATAAATCTATTGCGACCCACATAACTTTGCGATAGGATACAGACCGAATTTATCCAGCTTAATGAACACATTTCTTATTTGGTGAAAAACAATGAACAGCAATAATCTGCGTATTGAGAAAATAGGCGGAACAACAATGTCCCGTTTTAGTGAGGTTCTAGAAAACGTTATCCTCAAAGATACATCTGATATCTACAACAGAATCTATGTCGTTTCTGCCTATTCAGGGATCACCAACGAACTACTCGAGCACAAGAAAACCGGTCTCCCCGGTATCTATCAGACCTTTACCCACAATGAGAATTATGAGCCTGCAATGCTCAACCTGCAGAAAAAGCTCTGTGCTATTAATGCTGAATTCGCAAATATTGGCTTAAACACTAAAAAAGCAGACGATTTTATCTGTGAGCGTATTGCTTTTTCTGTAAATATCCTGAGATCCATGGATACTGTTATGGGCTCTGGTTACGTCATGCGCCGTGAACTCCTCCTGGCAGCTAGAGAATTACTTGCCTCACTTGGAGAAATGCACAGCGCATTTAATAGCGCTAACATCCTGCAAAACATGGGTTATGACGCTACTTTTGTTGATCTTAGCGGCTGGCGTGACAGAAAAGAAAGAACCATTGATGAGAGAATCAGCTACACCTTTCAAAACATTGATCCATCAAAAACTATCTGCGTTGCCACCGGCTACACCAAAGGAACGGAAGGTATCATGCGCGAATTCGACCGGGGCTACTCTGAGGTGACATTTTCTAAGATTGCAGTCATTCTTGGAGCTGTGGAAGCTGTCATTCATAAGGAATACCATCTCTGCTCCGGAGACCCGATGATAATCGGCGAGGAAAACGTCCATCCAATCTGTAACACAAACTTTGATGTCGCTGACCAGCTCGCAGATGTTGGTATGGAAGCAATCCACCCAAAAGCATCTAAACCCCTTGAACAAGCTGGTATCTCTATCAGAATAATGAATGCTTTTGACCCCAGTCACAGCGGCACTCTTATGACCAAGGACTATATCTGCCCCAACTTGAGGACAGAGGTTGTCACCGGTTCAGATTCTGTTACCTGTATCGAAATCCATGACACCAAAATGGTGGGTGAGGTCGGTTTCGACTTGAACATCATGAAAGTGTTGGAAAAACATGGCGTCAGTTACATCAACAAGGCCACGAACGCCAACACTATTGATATAATTATTGCCCAAAAAGATCTGACGGACCCACTTCTAAAGGACCTGAGAGATCAGTTTGAGGTAGTCACCGTTCAGGAAATGGCCATTGTCTGCGCCATCGGCTCTAACATCGCTAAACCAGGGATCCTGGCAAAGGCCACCAGGGCGCTGGCTGATGCACATATCAACATTCTCACCGTCTCCCAAACCTCACGGCAGACCAATATGCAATTTACGGTGGACAGAGATCATTTTGTCCTGGCCCAACGCGCCTTGCACAAGGCACTCTGCGAAGATGAGGACTAATCGATTGTCTCCTATTGCCCGCCAGCTGTTGAAGATATGGATCCACAGCAGCTGGTGAGGTACTAAACAGAAGTGTTTTTTACTCCAGTACATTCACCTGAACATCTTCTGATAGCGCCTCAATTTCAGCCGCAATAATCTCACTTCTAGCCGTCTCAGGCACCACGAGTGCCAACTGGGCTGAAAACACATCACCTATACCATCCATAACAAACCGTTTACATTCCATATTTTCAACACAGATGTCGAAGTTGGCCAGGATATTACTCAGATCACCGGTAAGCCCAGGGCGATCTATACAATCAACGACCAAGTGGATTGTTTTTGTCACCCTCTGCACCATTCGAGTCGCGGATGAATAAACAAAAGTGAGTGAAGGAAATTTTTGTTCCAATGAAGACTTAAGATCTGCTTCCTTTGTGCTACGAATCACAACACTCATTATAGCAGCAAACTGACCATCAGTTTTTATTACCTTGCTTGTCAACCACTCACCGCCGTAGCTTCTGGTGAGCTTTGCAAGGGAATGGATGACCCCAGGAAAATCTGGTCCGTAAACAGTTGCAATATAGTTACTTTTCATACCTTTTCCCTGTATGTGAAATACATACTCCTGTGCGTTAAGATATCATAATCAAGTAGACCTGAGTTTAGCATATTTTCCAGGCCACCTCCACAGCGGATTCAGAAAAAGGTCCAGTGGTGGATCCCCTTCAAACAAAAAAACTCCGCCACAGAATGGTCTCTGGGGCGGAGTATATCAATACACCTTCAGTTTTCTACTAAAATAGAAAAGACCTACGCTGCCATCTCCTCATCTTTTGTTCGCGCTTCAGGCCATCTGCGTGCAACCATCTCATCGGTTGAATAATCTGGTAATAAGATAGGAGCGACCATTGGCCTTTCTATTCCGGCATCCTTTAGCTCTTTTTCAAAATTCACCACATGGTCAAGGCTGAGCCCCTTAAGCTCAATACCACTCTTGACATAGCGTGCAGCACTGATTCCTGCACGGCGGCCAAAGGTGATGATATCCTGCAGGCTATTTCCCATGAGTCTGTTCTCACCATGTACTCCACCGATCGCCTCGCCTGCAGCATAAAGACCGGGGATAACCGTTTCCGTATCTCCATTGACGTTAATACCGCCGTTCTGATAATGGAGAGTAGGATAAACCAACATTGGTTCCTTGCTGATATCAATACCGTGACGCTCAAACTGAATGAATTTCGCCGGCAACTCTTTTTTCACAGACCCAGGTCCATGGAGTTCCTCAATCATTGGAGAATCAAGCCAGAGACCAACCCGTCCTGTGGGAGTAATAATACCCTTACCTTTTTCCATTGCTTCACAGATAAGTTCTGCAGATTCTACGTCGCGGGGTTCCAGAGGAAAACAGAACTGCTCTCCGTCAATGTTGAGTACGTGTGCTCCGAGGCCACGAACTTTCTCGGTAATCAACAAACCAACATTCTGCTCAGGATATGCTACACCGGTAGGATGGTACTGGGTTGAATGCAGTGACTTATTACCAACTCCTGCACGATACGCCATAACCACACCATCCATGGTTGCGCCATAGTGATTCGTCGTGGCAAAACCTTTGATATGTAAACGCCCAAAACCACCGGTACCGATGATAACTGTTTTCGCTTTAACAATTGAAAATTCCTTGGTTTCCATGTTATGCAAAATGGCCCCTGCACACTTACCGTCTTCATCGAGCAGAAGCTCAACGGCAGGACTAAACTCAAGCACCGTTATCTGGTCAGTTCTGTTTCTCACCTCATCTCGTACAACCCGCATGATTTCAGCACCTGTCATATCACCCGAAGATTGCAGTCTTTTCCTCGAAGAACCTCCACAGTGACGAACAACAGTACGACCGTCCTCATATTTATTAAAAATCATACCAAGCTTCTCGAGCCAGGCAATGGATAGTGGGGCATCTTTTGAGAGTGCTGCCACCAGATCTCTCTGGTTACTAAAGTGACCACCGCCAATGGTATCCATGAAATGATAATATGGTGAATCACATTCATGGGTTGCAGCCTGGATACCACCTTCCGCCATAATTGTGTTGGAATCACCATGGCGTAGTTTGGTTGCAATGATAACCTTACATCCTTCATCTGCCGCCATAATCGCAGCAGAGGTTCCCGCACCACCGCCACCTATAACCAGAACATCGGTTTCATGGTCCACATTATTCAGATCTACCTTGTCAGGCCGAACCATGGATTTTGATTCCAATAAGGCGGCAACTCCGTCCTGGAAGGTTTCACCTTTATTGGGTCCTACGGCAACAGTACGTTTACCTGTGCTCTGGTAATCGGGATGGAATCTAGACAGCACGTCAGCCCGCTCATCCATTGATAGGGCCGGGTAATTTTCATTACGCCTCGCCATCGCAATTCGCTCTGGTCGGGTAGCCTCAACTTTTTTAATAAGTTCCTTCATTTCAGGTGTGTAAACCATTGTACTCTCCTTAATCCTAAAGAGGATCAATCGATGTGTAATTATAAATAACGAGTCTCTTCAGGTGTCCAGGATCCTAGCTCTGCAAAGTCCGGCTCACGTTCCCGTTCCACATACTTTTTCTCCAGATCCTCTTTGCTCATCTTCTCCAACTCATCCAGCATCTCGTCATAACGACCGCCTTCAATGGCCTCAACCCTGGTTTTCAGGTGTTCGGCATTGGGAAGAATATATCTGCCGAAAACCCTGCGAGCCAACTGGGCCGCATGGTATTGGGGAATCTCACCCATGCAGCGACTGGCGCATAGTCCGCACTGAATACAGTCAAAAGATAGTCTGGCTGCCTTTTCAATATTTCCTTGCTTGAGTGCTGAAATGTAGCCCAAAACATCAACATCCATCGGGCAGGCCTTGGTACATTGATTACATGCTACACAGCGAAAAAGTTCCGGATAGAGTGCATGGATAGCCTCGGGGAGTCCACCGATTTCTTCGATTGAGTACTCTGCTCTGTTTGCGGGGAAAAATGGTAATTGAGCAAGGTACATATCCGCTTCAACAACAGTCTGGCAGGCGAGGCCAAAGTGGAGTTTGTAGTCCCCAGCCATACGATAGACAGTGGGACAGGCTCCACAGATACCACCCCGACAACCGGCGCCCCGGAGAAAATGAAATCCTGCAAACTCCATGGCCTTCATAATAGTCAAGGTCTCAGGGACCATATACTGCTTACCCATAATATAGACAGGTATTGTTTTTGCGCCCTCAGGCAAAATAGCCCGATCCCCAGTTGCGACTCTGGGTGTGGCTTGTTTCTTTTCTTTGGTTTCACACATGATCTATCTCCAATAATGCACTGTACATTCCGCGCGTATTATCCAGATTCCGGTGCTATGCAGCAACCAGATATTTTTTATCTTCCAATAAGTCCAGACTCTGCTTATCATTGAGTTCAAAATGGCACAAACTGGGGTCCAGGCCCAAGGCCACAGCGAGTAGCTGGGTGAAATAATAGGTAGGGACATTTTTTTCGATATTACCCTTATCAAGCATCTGCTGTTGCTGCTTGCCCAGATTATATTCACACAGGGGGCAGCTGGTAGCGAGTGCTTCAACACCCTCTTTAGCCGCAGTATTTATAACAGTGGTACCAGCACTATTTTCTCCTGGTAAACTACTCAGCACCTGATACGATCCGCAGCATTTATCCGCTGCCGAAAACTCAACTATTTGCGCACCAAGGCTTGCAAACATATCATTCATCAACTCAAACTGACCAAAGGGCTCAATCCCGACTTCAGCTGGACGCTGGAGGGTACATCCATAATACGAGCCGACCTTTAAATTCGTCAGCGGCACCTTCACCTGGCTTTTTAGCTTTTCCCAACCAATGGATTCTTTCAAAAAAGTCAAATAGTGGACAACCTCAATTTCTCCGTTGTAATCAATTTCTTCGTCCATAAAGCGATTAATTGTATCCCGCTTTTCCGGATCATTTTTCATGATTTCATTGGCACGGGCCAGACTGTTGTAGCACATGGAACAAAGGGTCACTAACTTGTCCGCTCCCATCTCCTTTGCCCGAACCAGATTACGAACAGGCCCTACCTGATGGATCAAATCGTCAGCGGTGAGTGAATGCACCGCTCCACAACAATTCCATCGTTCGATCTCTTCGACCTCTACTCCTAATGCTTCCAGGGACGCAACCGCGGCAATGTCCAGATTTTTTGCTTTGGTCTTTAAGGTACAACCTGGATAATAACTGATTTTCATTGCTCTCCTTAACTCGTAAATTTTCTAAAACCAGCAACTAAGGCAATCTGTGGCATCTCAGCAATTGCTTCTTTTGGCATCGCAGAAGGTTCAATGTAGTTCTTGCTTTTACGAAGGGTTTGCTGCCTCAGGGCTTCCATAACCTTAGCAATATCTATCCCCCTTGGGCATTTCACAGAACAGGCATGACAGGAGGCACATTTCCAGAAAGTGTTAATGTCCATCAACCTGTCAATCAGACCAAACTGAGCAAAATGCATAACCTTGCGAGGACTAAAATCCATCTCTTGTACCATGGGACACATCCCTGTACATGTGGCGCACTGCATACAGACTTTCACACTTTCACCGCTGAGCGTATTGATCTCCTCAATGGATTTGAGAGAGATACTCTGTTCACTAATTGGTAATGTCATTTCATTTCTCTTTTAAGTACAATATATTACTCTCTTATCACTCATTCTTCTGCCGACAATGTGTCTAGAATAAGGTTTCACGTAAAACCTTATTCTAGACACAATCACATAATCCAAACCCAACAGAAACCGTGAGGATACAACCGCCTCTACTCACCGCCAATTATTAACTCTCGTGAATTTAACAGATTAACCTATTTTTTCAACAGGCAATATATACCACAATTACTGGCACTTGAAGTTATTTAATGAATGAGGCCTCATTTTGTGGCTTTCAATCGTACCGATTCTCTCCTGTTTAATCCGCTTGCCCCCACACAATAGACTGGTACTAAACCCAAGTTTCCTGTTACAAATAAGAACATGATACGAGTCAATCCATTTAGGAACAAAACATTTAGTTTTATCGTCACCAAACTGAAACAGGCGGCAATGGACCTCCTACCCATTGTGCTGGTTATCGGTGTTTTCCAGCTCTTTATTATACGCCAACCACTTCCACAACTCAGTGAAATACTCTTTGGTACCCTCATGGTTGTATTGGGACTTTCCATGTTCATTCAGGGCTTAGAGATGGCTCTTTTCCCTCTAGGCGAAAGCATGGCCCAATCGCTCACCAGAAAGGGAAGCCTATTCTGGCTCCTCAGCTTTGCATTTGCCCTGGGATTTTCCACAACTGTTGCTGAACCAGCGCTTATTGCTATATGCAAAAAGGCCGCAGAAATTGCAGCCCAGGGAGGCTTACTCGATTCTTCTCCCGAATCCATGAATTCCTACGCCCTGGGGCTGAGACTAACGGTCGCCTTTTCTGTTGGATTTGCTATTCTTTTAGGTGTGTTACGAATACTACTCAACTGGCCGATCCATTATCTCATTATTGGTGGCTATATCCTTGTGGTACTTATAACTACTATCGCTCCAGAGCAGATTATAGGCATCGCCTATGACGCCGGAGGAGTAACAACCTCTACAATCACCGTTCCCCTCGTTACAGCCTTGGGTGTTGGCCTTGCAACCATCATTAAAGGGCGTAACCCGCTTCTCGACGGTTTTGGTCTTATCGCCTTTGCCTCTTTGCTTCCCATGATCTTTGTCATGGGCTACGGCATTGTTTTTTTTGGGATTCAATAAAGGTTCAATCTATGGAAATGCTTTATGATTTTTTAATCACACTTTTTCTCACTGGGCGGGATCTCTTGCCTATTGCTATTCTTTTTGCATTTTTCCAAATTGTCATAATCAAACAGCCAATAGCTAATCTCGCAAGAATTCTGATGGGGAGTTTGTATGTCCTTTTGGGGTTGACACTTTTTCTTACAGGCCTCGAAGAGGCTCTTTTTCCTGTCGGTAATATTATGGCAGAACAACTCACCAATCCAACCTTTCTTCAGGGGACAAAAGAGAGCATTGATCTCACCGATTGGGCATCCTATGGCTGGATTTATCTCTTTGCCGCAACCATTGGGTTTGCGACAACAATTGCTGAGCCCTCCCTTATGGCTGTGGCTTATAAAGCAAGTGAAGTTTCCGGTGGCAGCATCAGTCAGTGGGGTCTCAGAATAACAGTGGCTGTGGGAGTAGCCATTGGAATTACCCTTGGTTGCTACCGAATAATAAGTGGAACTCCACTTCACTATTTCATTACTGCCGGCTATATCATCGTCAGCCTACAAACATTTTTCTCACCAAAATCTATTATTCCGCTTGCCTACGATTCTGGTGGTGTCACCACTTCTACAGTCACTGTACCCATCGTTGCAGCTCTCGGCCTCGGCCTGTCTGCATCTGTACCTGGGCGAAATCCTGCCCTTGACGGCTTTGGTCTCATCGCCTTTGCCAGCTTGTTTCCAATCATCAGCGTGCTTACCTATGCACAGTGTGCCCATTGGTTTGCAACGAGAAAACAATCACGCACCACGTAAGGAGAGCATACATGCGCTTTAAAATCATATTGGCATCAGTAAAGAGTGATATTACAGACAAAGTTGTCGATGCGGCAAAAGCAACCGGAGCGACAGGAGCGACCATCATACACGCCAGAGGAACCGGTATCCGTGAGGCAAAAACCTTTTTTGGCTTAAGCCTGGAGGCACAAACCGATATAATTATGTTTCTCCTGGAGGAACGATTGGTCGATCAAGTCCTTGAAATAATAGGAAGAGTAGGCGAGTTCAACAAGCCTGGAACAGGTATTGCCTTTGTCTTGCCGGTGGAACAGGTCATTGGCCTAGAAAGTCAGATTGAAAGATTTAAGCAGGAGGTGGAGAACAAGAAGTAATACTTTTAAATAAAAACAAAATATAGTAGCTGTAATCCACTGTATTGCCGCCCTATTTGGTATATTACTTCTTACACAAAATGATTACTTGTGTATATTGAAACGGTCGAATTAGTTAATTTTTTTTTAGATGTTCCAGCAACAAACACTATCAATTTATTAGCAACGTACACTATGAACACCTTCAGTACCCCAGGATGGGATGGCACAGAACGCCGCCAAACAGCAAGTAGTCGCAGGGCTGCAGATCGACGCAGTTACACTGAACGGCGCTACGACTCCAGACAAACCAGAAACCCTAATCGCAATTTTTATGGTTGGGTTCGCTCCCTCACCCGCGCAAGACTTGGTGTTGATCGCAGAAAGCATGGCGAGCAAAGAATTGTTGGTAATAGACGTAGCTCTCGCCCTTGCTCCATTTTAACCAGGGAAGAGATAGCTGATCTTTTAAGCTAATTCTCTTTACAAAAAAAATCTTACAAGACATACGAAGGTAACGCTCACAATCCGACATAGATATCTGATTGTGGCTGCTCCTCTTCCACCCACATGAGCAATTACCACCAAAGGCGACCGAAAAGAAAGGTCTCTTTGCTTGGAATGGTCATGAAATATTGGGACTAACCCGCATTTCTCATGACTTTTTGATTTGAAACTCAATTGTTTGTTTTTATGGTTTAAAAATGACTTTCTTAATTAACAGGGTGTTTTTCGTTTCAAATCAAAATGTTCACCCTTCGGGCCAACAGATTTATCCGCAGCTGCTTCGTTACCGAGCATTTGCAGGTAGCGAAGACTCCGGTAGATTATTACAGCTTCATGCCCGGTGTCTCGACCTGCGAAAAACTTTGTTGGTGAGAAATCCGGGCTAGGATACCCTGCAACTTCAACTGGTGAGAAATACGAGCTAATTTTTCTGTGGAGAAGTCGTCCCAGGTTTCACACAATCCTCCTCAACGCTGCACCCATCTTCTTCAAGCTTCAAATAGTTCGAAGGCTCTGTATAATTGATGGTTGAAGAGGTGGTATATCCGCTACTATAGTCAATTTTAACATCTGGTCTGCACTGTTCCCCGAGGTATTCCAAAATTCTGTTTTCACCACTTATTACTTGAGTTGTCCCTTGTACAACCGCAACGAGAACAGGTACTTCTTGAAGGGACAGATTTTTCAAAAATCCAAGATTCACGGATGGGTCATATTCTGAGTTACGTTCCGCCTCTGAAAAGGTAAATCCATCTAATATTTCAATGGGGTTAAAGTGTATCCCGCAAATATTTTCCCCATCCAGGGCTTCAATTACAGCTTCACAGTGGGGACAGGTACTTGAAAATAATAGATATAATTCCGGCCGGCCGGGCACACCAGCTACAGAGGCGATAGAGCCTGCTTCAAGTGATTTGCTTCCACCTCCTCCAGAACTAAATTGGAGGCTAAAACAGGCAACAAGAACAGCAACAAAAAGAACAAAACCACGAAAGATCTGCCTCAGACCACAGAGAACATTAAGCAACACGATACACGAACAGACGATCAAACAGTATGAACAGAAAGCCTGGGCAATGGAGTGCTGAAAAAACACCAGAACAGCCTCCGCCACAAGTCCCGCCATCAACATAAGCCGCGCGAATTTATTCCAATATTCAGAACCGTTTTTTCCCCATAACAGACACCAAAAAATCAGCTGAAAGAACAGGAACCCCGCGAGGTTAAAATAGAGAGGCGGTACCGTAGTCAAACTTTCTACTATCTCACAACCACTGTTAAAACAGAAAGCCTTACCTTCGGTATAGATAAGATAGGTCTGCATTCCGGTCAAAACACTGGCTAAAAATGCTACAATTATACGTATCATGGGTTATTATCTTTTCTGTTTAGTATCTTACACATTTTTTCGAAGTCTGTGCTTAGTTCCCGTTTACCGGGGTTAGATCATTAAATGCCCACTTGCCATAGGCCTGGTAAAATATCGATGTATTTTCACCCGACCTGTGATAAACGGGGAGTAATTTATAATAATTACTTTCGTAGGATTTACCTTGTTGATTTTCTATTACAATTCTACCATTTACGTTAAATTTCATTGAACCGCAAGCTGGAAAAGATGATTACCACCACGAAACAGGATCAAGCACCATTCACAGCAACCCTCTGGGTCATCGCGGCGGTACAGTTTCTTACCCCTTTCATGTTTTCCGCAATTGGAGTAGCCCTACCAACCATTGGCGAGGAGTTTTCCTCAGGAGCCGTAGAGCTGGGTCTCATTGAGATGGTATATATTCTCGGTGTGGCACTACTCCTGCTCCCTGTAGGCCGATATGCAGATATTTACGGACGAAAGAAAATTTTCTTTTCCGGAACAATAGTAATGACTATTGCAACCTTAGCTCTTGCTCTTACACCAACCGTGAACCTACTCATCATATTCCGCTTTGCTCAGGGGATTGGTGCCGCCATGATAACCTCCACGAGTTTTGCAATTCTTAACTCGGTCTGTCCTCCGACTGAGCGTGGCAAGGCCATGGGTATTGTGGTCAGTTGTGTTTATCTTGGTATCTCAGCAGGTCCTATGCTTGCTGGGTTGATGATCGACTACCTCGGTTGGCGATGGATATTTTTCAGTGCAGTTCCTGTGGAACTCGCTATCCTCATCTTTGCTGTCACCCGCCTCAAGGGCGAATGGGCAGACTCTGCGGGTGAACCATTTGACTGGACCGGTTCTGCTCTATACATGATAGCACTGTTCTGTATCATAATTGGCGTTCTCGAAGCCCAACAACTCCCTCTGGCTAAATGGTTGGGTTGTGCAGGACTATTGCTGATGATCTCATTTTTCTATTACGAAAACAGTGTAACCCATCCAATATTGCCTCTTAAAAAAATAATGCGTAACAAGGTTTTTGCCCTGAGTAATCTTGCTACCTGGCTGAACTACGCAGCTTCATTTGGTATCGTGTTCTTCTTTTCGATTTATCTCCAGGTGATTCGGGGAATTTCTCCAAAAGCTACGGGCTTCATTTTAGTAATCCAACCTCTACTCCAGGCGGCCTGTGCACCTGTAGCCGGCCGAATGGCAGATAAGTACAGCCCATCCCCCATCGCCACCTTTGGCATGGCTATGTGTACATTGGGATTGACTCTTTGCATTTTCATCTCTGCGGACTCAACTTATTTTCATATAGTATCTGTACTTATCATTATGGGAATTGGTTTTGGTTTTTTCTCAACATCGAATTCCACAGCTATAATGGCCAGTATCGAGAAACGTGACTATGGTATGGCCTCAAGCATGATAGCCACCATGCGTACCTGCGGCATGCTCACTGCAATGACACTTATAACGACCCTGCTCTCATTCTACCTCGGCGACCTGCCAGTCAGTCACGAAACCGCAGTGGGATTCATTACAACCATGCATAGCGCCATGATCATCTTCACTGTGCTCAGCATAGCTGGCATTTTCTGTTCGCTGGCAAGAACAACACAACAACCTACTTTGTACAAACGATGACAACGCACTGGAAATTAAGAACATTTGAGCAACTATCCACCATAGAACTCTATACAATCCTGCAATTACGCCAGGGTGTTTTTGTGCTAGAACAGAACTGCCCCTACCTTGATTGTGACAATAAAGATCAGAGAGCCCATCATCTTTTAGGCTCGCTGACAGAAAGCCCGGTAGAGGAACTCGCTGCCTATCTTCGTATTATAATTCCACTTGCCCCCGAAGATGTACCGCATATAGGCAGAGTAGTCTGTCACCCCAAAGTTCGTGGAAAGGGCCTAGGCAAAAAACTGGTAGAAAAAGGTATCTCACACTGCAACATGCTTTTCCCAGGGAAACCTATAAAAATTTCAGCCCAGCAGCACTTAGTCAATTTTTATACAGATCTCGGTTTTCGTGTCTGTTCTGCTCCCTATGATGAGGACGGTATTACTCATATCGAAATGATATATACAAACGCACCTGAAGACCTCGCCCTTGGGTCATAACCCTGATTTCTCACCAACAAAGTTTTTCGCAGGTCGAGACACCGGGCATGAAGCTGTAATAATCTACCGGAGTCTTCGCTACCTGCAAATGCTCGGTAACGAAGCAGCTGCGGATAAATCTCTTGGCCCGAAGGGTGAATTTTTTGATTTGAAACGAAAAACACCCTGTTAATTAAGGAAGTCATTTTTAAACTATAAAAACAAACAATTGAGTTTCAAATCAAAAAGTCATGAGAAATTCGGGCTAACATTTCAGCTACCAGTACAAAATGTGCATGTTGCTACCTGAAAGCGAAAAAACTATTGAAGTTCCGATGAAAATTTGTCAAACAAGGGTTTAATTATTTACCAGAGGCAAGAGAAAGCGATTTCTTCAATTTTTCCGCTTAATCAAAAAGTTGTCCAGGTGAAATGCAGCGCTTCTGTCCACAAACAAACATTATTGATACCCGATACACTTGTTTATTACTCACCTACCTCATTTTAGACGATAGTCTTAACGACTGTTTTTCCCAATTATGCGTATACGTTTTACCTACATTTTATTTGTTACCTTAATTGCTTGCACATTTCCCACCACTAAAGCCCACAGTGCTCTTCCTCCAAGCAACAAACCGGGTATGGAGCTTTTCTTTTACATAAACGAATCTCCTACGCCCTTTATTGTTGTTGAAAAAAAGACTCAAAATCTCATGCTTTTTGAGCAAGGTAAAGCTCTTAGACTCATAAAAACATTTACCTGCGCCACCGGTGAAAACCCTGGCACAAAAGAAGTCAGCGGAGACGCGAAGACACCCGAAGGTGTCTACTTCATAACAGAAGTCTTTCAAGACAATGAGATCACCGTCTTTGGAAGCCGTGCATTCCACCTCGATTACCCCAATGTGTTTGACGAATATGACGGAAATAACGGAGACGGTATTTTCATCCATGGAACCAACAAAAAGCTGATACCATACAGCACTAACGGCTGTATAACCCTGGACAATGACGACCTGGAAAAGCTGGCACCCTACCTCACGGTCAGAACCATTCCTGTCATTGTGGTGGAAAGTCTGGAAGAAGAGCTTATTCATAAAAACTTTGCTATTTCCTACGGAGATCCGGAATTTACATCAGTACTGGAAACTCTTGATCTATCTACCCACGATATCAAACCGGAGCAGATAGAAAAGCTCCAATTTTTCAAAGTTGGCTCCCAGGCTCGCGCATGGATCAGGTACAACGAATATGATGCGAACTCCATGCAATACAAGTATGATAAACAGGTATTTCTCAAACCATCCCCTTCCAAGAACTGGAGGACTTTGTTTTCTACTCATAAACAGGATAAAATCCCTTCACTCCTGGCTATTTACCCAGTGAAAAATAACCAGAGCATAGTTAAAGAGAAAATAATTCCATTCAAACCACAACCTCTTTCCATTGCAAAGGGGGGAGAAATTCTTGATTTTGTTGAAAAATGGAGAAAATCATGGACCGGAAAAGACATAGAAACCTACATGAATTGTTACAGCGTCAACTTCCACAGTAGCGGATTAGGGAAAAAGGGGTGGCGACAAAAGAAGACCTACCTCAACCAGAAATACGATTTTATACAGGTTACCATCGACAACATCGTGGTTGAAAAAACCAACAAAAAAGCAAAAATTTCCTTTTTTCAAACATACCAGTCTGACCTCTATCAGACCAGCGGGACAAAACACCTCCAACTGGTGTTGGATGATGGGAAATGGATGATTGAAAAAGAATATATGTGATGGCGTCGTAAAAAGTCCGATCTACGTCGTTGTGGGTTTGGATCGTATTCTCAACATACCACATGTATCGTTGAGAATACGATCCAAACACCACGCCTAGTATATCAGCTTTTTTCATAGCCATCAAAAGACTTCGAATTAACTTTTAATTTAATTTTTAGCACCTTACTCCAGAAAACCTGTCATAAAAAACAAGAAAACTGGAGACTGTATTGAAATTAAGTAGTTAGTGTCTGTCCATAGATGAGAGATTTTTTTCTAAATCGAGGCGCTCGATGAATTTAACCACAGGCATATAGTTGATATTCCGAGGATTAAATTCTGAGAGGAACGACGAGTTAGGGAAAAAGGGCCATTTATGGACAGACACTAGTTAACATAACCAACATGGTACTTATCCTGGCTTGTTTCCCGTTTCCCGGGGTTAGTTTATACAGATATGTGTAATTTTTATGAAGAAACATAAATTAGTACAACTCTCTCTCTTTTTTATCTCCGCTTTTATCCTCTGTTTAGTCTATCCCGCATACAGTGCAGTACATCAGAGTCTTCACGATGTCTACCTCGCAAATACCGAGCACGAGCTTCATGTTTTTCGCATTTATGGTAAAAAGGAAGGGAAAACAATTATGGTAATAGGCGGTATCCAGGGAGATGAGCCAGGGGGCTATCTCACTGCCGATTTATACGCCGACATTACCCTTAAAGAAGGTAATTTGATTGTCGTTCCCAGAGCCAATTTCTATTCCATCCTCCTCAATCAAAGAAATGGACTCACAGGAGACATGAACCGGAAATTCGGGGACAAGAATAAAGATCATAAAAACCTCGAACAGGAAATTGTATCAATTCTAAAAGGCCTGATTGATGAATCAGATTGTCTGTTAAATCTGCACGAAGGTTCAGGTTTTTACAATCATGACTGGGTTGATGAAAATGAAAATCCAAAAAAATTTGGACAGTCAGTCATTTTTGATGCGGATACATATCTCACAGGGGGGGACGAAGAAACAATTAACCTTGAAGAACTCGCACTGCGCATCATTGAACGGGTCAACCCACAAATTGAGAATCCAAGATACCAGTTCAAGGCCAATAATCACAACACCGTCTCAGATCTATCCCTCCACCTTGAACAGCGCAATTCAGCGTCCTACTATGCACTCACCCAAGCCAATATCCCTGCCTTTGGAATTGAAACGTCGAAATCAATCAGATCTAACACAGAAAAGGTCAATCTACAGAAACTCGTAGTTAATTCTTTTATGACCGAGTTTGGAATCATTCCAGAGACCCCAGGACTACTGCTTGAAAAAACGGAACTTGCTTATGTACTTGTACAGGTAAATGGCAACCTACCCTATGCTGTACCAAACGGATCTGAAATTGCGATTTCCACAGGTGACGAGGTGGTTATAACAGATATCATCGCCAATTTTGACAGGGGGCTTGCTGCAGATTTTGAGAATATGGGCAGCTACAATGACACCAACCTTCCTTTTAGAATCGCGCAGTCAACCAGAGTCTTCATCCGTAAAGACGCAGAAACATGTGGCTGGGTTAATATCAAAATCAAAGCAGAGTCCGCAGACTCACAAATCAAAACAGTCGAAGATTCCAGAACTCTTGCAGCGATTCAAACGGTTCCCCCCTCTCCAAAAAAACTCGCTGTTAAAGATCTGCGGGTAGAAAAACTACAGATTAACGTGAAAGGACAGCTCATGACCATTGCAGAAGGTCAGGAAATCATCGTACCACGGCATAAGGCTCTTATAATAAAGGGTGTCCAGAGCAATATTCCACGTCTCGACAGCTCAATCCTTGTCAATCTCAAAGGATTCGCACCACCTACGTCAAACAATGATGGCAACGATATTAATTTTGCCGTCTACCCTGAGCAGGATCTGTGGAAAAGATATTCTGAAAACAAAGAAGGCCTCCGGTATCCAATTTATGCAACATATAAAGATAAACAGATCGGCACATTCTGGATCCGTTTAGAAGAATATTAACAGAGGATTAATCTATGATCACCTATATCTACTGGGCAGGAATTATCATCGCAGCGGGACTCGTTTTTGGTGTCTGCGCCAAGACAAGCCAATGGAAGACCGGAATTGTCACATCTCTTGTCATTCTTGCAATCGGTTGGAGCACCTACTATTTTCGACTCCAACAGGTTTTTGTAAAGCGGTATGGTGGTGTTATGGCGATCGAAGTCCCTACAGGTCGGTATCATATTGCGGCCACCTGGAAAGATGATAATCTCTGGGTTGAAAACTATGATCCGGAAACAAATTCATGTATTTTTAGTGAATACTCTAAAGGCAACCTGCTTCAGGGAAAAGTGACTATTAAAAACTGTAACCCCATTATCCCTAAGTAGAATCTTCAAGATGACGGCCTGAGGGATCAGAAGAACCAAGATTTCCAATGATCTGGCGTTAGCTTAACTTTTATGCGATCCCTTTCTTATGTGCCACGTATTAAGGGATGGGCGTATAGTTTCCAATAGTTGTCAATAAAATGTGAGCCCTTGTTGACAACAGTAATTATTCCCATTAACATATGGGCTAGATTACTATCACTCATTCAACTAAGGAGAATACAATGCAAAAATGGGAATGTCCATGTGGCTACATTTATGACCCAGCCGAGGGTGATTACGAAAATGGTGTGGATCCAGGTACCCCTTGGGAAGAAGTACCAGCGGACTGGGTTTGCCCTAAATGTGGTGCCGAAAAAGAAGACTTTTGGGAAGCTGACTAACTGTTACAATCTTTTGTTTTTACTGATTTTATAAACGCTGTATAACGTACAGGAGTGTAAAATGAAAATCTCAGTAGATAGAAATGTGGTTGAAATTACGCCTGAATCAGAACAAGAAACCGCATCATTAGATCTGTTATGGAAAATTGTTATCGATTGTTACGGCAACAATAAAAAACTCGTCCCCATGGGCCAGTTTATTCCTGGAATAGACTCACTGGCAAGGTTTAACATTGAGGGCGTTAAAGGTGGTGCTACCATATACTCTGACGAACTAAAAGCGCCCCAAGACAACACGTACTTCTGCCACACCTGCAATAAATATATGAAAGTAAAAGCAAACGACCCTGTCCCTCTCTGTTGCGGCAAAGACATGGAAACCATAGAATAATATTACCTTCCATACTGCAGATCACTCACTATCCCGTGGGTGATCTAGCCTCTCCCCTCTGTATTCCCCCCCTCTATAATGTGCGCAATTTTTGCACTCCCCCCTTGTGGAAGAGAAATTTATTGCTTCCTTTCTGATTCTTCTTATCAAACGCCCTCCTGCTATCCCCCCAAATAGCCCAATTTAACAAATGGCATCCTCTTTGCTAGTAAAGCAACAGAGATATGGCGCATTGTAGATAGAGGTGGGGGGGGAAACAAACACCTTAAGTACAAAGGAGGCAGCATTATGACTCATATGCACAAACGACAATATGAGAGGGTACGCCTTTTCGCCAGTGCTAATATTTTCCTTGGTGACAAGAAAATTGGGGGGCTGAGAACGAAAGACATCAGTCTGTCCGGGATATATATCATTGGTAAAGTTCATTCAAACCCCTTGGAACCTTGTCATCTTACGATAAAAGGCACTTGGTTGGACACCGAGCCGATATTTCTCGATTTTACTGCGCGAGTAAGTAGGCAGGACCATTGCGGTACAGGATTTCAATTCACTCAGATGAATCACGATGATTTTGAAATACTACAAACTTTCCTACTTTACGGCAGTCCTGATCCCATGGACCTCGGCAGAGAATTTGCTCGCCATTGTCCCTTTGAGGTTGGAGATTTTGCGCATCACCGACATGAACAACCTACTGCCGATCTAACCTGCTAGCTCATTAGGAGACACCATGAATGCTTTAACAGTCCAAGGACAGATATCCCCTCAATATATCCCAGAACAGAGACATTATGAAAGATTTCGTATTGCCCATCTGCTTGCTGTAACTAAATGGGGTACAGGTCAAATTTTTGAGATAAACCACAGGGGGCTCTCATTTGGTTGCCTCTACCCTCATACCTTCCAAGAGCAGTGGACTATGGATATTCTCGATGCAAGGGGAGCCCATGTAAAGGATCTTCAAGTCGAAAAGATCTGGGAAATCAGAAGTGGCGACCATGAAGTTATGGATAAATTTGAGCTGATTGTAGGAGTTGCTTTCATAAAGCCCAACTACAAACAGATCGTCGAAATAAACGACCTCCTAGAGAACACAGAATATTCAGAATTAGGCTACCCGGAACTGCTGTAATTATCTGTACAATATAATCTCTCCTCAATCGGCATTACTTGCAAAGTCTGCTACACCGACTCTACAGGTGATGTCGATTTTTTTTTATCTTTTTACACTTCAGATTTTCCTTAAGACCATGAAAACATTGCGTGCAGTTCTTTTTCATTTTACAGTGATGACTCTCTAGCCTGCATTTCTCGTCAGTTCAAACGGTGGCAGGTTCAAAGTTTTTGGCAGTTGACCATAGTAAACTATGTTTGCTGCCAAAACACTGCAGCAGATAAGCGCAGACTTCGGATGGCGTCGCCTGGGCTGACCTTTGGTGAACATTGTGTAACTTTTTCGCATCACCTGTGATTTGCTGAACGAACTGTATTGAAATAAACTTAGCCCAAAGGTCTGTCTCAGCCCCATTGAATCACTACTACAAATAGACATGTCTTTTACAAACCTATTGACAACTTCACCGCTCATTCTAACTGAGTGTGCAATCTCAGAACGACTCCGGCGAATACCAGGCATAGAGCTGCATCCACAACTTTTTAACACCCCGCTAATCTACGACACAGCAGGTAGAACAGCTTTAGAGAGCATTTACTCAAGCTACCGCGAAGTTGCCAGAAAGGCTCAGATACCAATCCTCCTTTGTGCACCAACCTGGAGAATCGACCGACAACAGACACTTCTTTCAGGCGCCAGCCCATCTATAGTTGGTGATGCCATCGCATTTATGAAAGCCCTCGAAGAAAGATGGCAGGACCCCGTATCTCCCTTATTCACCGGAGCTCTTCTCGCTCCTAAAAATGACTGCTATTCTCCAGGAAAAAGTCTTATACGACAAGAGTCCTCGCAGTTTCATTCATGGCAGATCGAGCAAATCTTAGACTCTGATGTTTCTGTGATCATCGCCCAGACCATGCCCGCGGTACAAGAAACTCTTGGTATGGCCGATATTCTATCCACAAGCCAAACGCCATATATCCTCAGTTTTGTCATTGCCAGTGATGGCAATATCCTTGATGGGACACCACTATGGGAAGCCATTCAGATCATTGATAATGAAACCGTAAGGCCCCCTGTTGGCTACATGATTAACTGTGTCTACCCTACATTTGTCCATGCAGAGCAACAACCTCCTGCTCTTTTTCAGCGTCTTATCGGCATCCAGGCAAATGCTTCATCTAAAAGCCATCAGCAGCTCGACGGGGCCTCAACACTCCAGCAAGATCCACTACCAGATTGGGGAAAAAACATGCTCATCCTCCATCACAAATATGGAATGAAATTACTCGGTGGTTGCTGCGGAACAGATCAATCCTACCTCCAATTTCTCATAGATCACCAACACTCATAACATGTACCCTTAAAAGCTAGCCCAAATTTCTCATGACTTTTTGATTTGAAACTCAATTGTTTGTTTTTATATTTTAAAAATGACTTCCTTAATTAACAGGGTGTTTTTCGTTTCAAATCAAAAAATTCACCCTTCGGGCCAACAGATTTATCCGCAGCTGCTTCGTTACCGCGCATTTGCAGGTAGCGAAGACTCCGGTAGATTATTACAGCTTCATGCCCGGTGTCTCGACCTGCGAAAAACTTTGTTGGTGAAAAATCCGGGCTAGGAAGTTTGTTCAAGTTCGAATCACACTCAAATTTTACCACAGGCATATAACTGATATTTTAAGGATGGCTTAATTCGTCCTTCCACCTATACCCCTTGAAACTCTGAATTCTGCTCTTAGTATAGTCTCTAAGAGCCCGAAGATAGACTTGATTACGGATACAGGTGTTTATGACTCACTATTTTTTCATTGCAGCAACCATGTATTTAGGTTGGGTACTTTCCCCTGAAGCCCTGGTTCTTGCCTCCAATCATGCCGGCAGTGGTGCTCATTTTGCCACATTGGCTCTGATCGCCGCTTGTGCTCTCTCATTTTGGGGGGCCATTCTTACAAACGCGCATCCTGCCGCAGCCCAATCGAAAGCAGGAGTTCGCCTCCTGGGAACAAGTGCCGACCTGGCAGCTTCAATTGCTCTGGTAATTCTTATGTCCACAGGCATGCTGGTGACCGCCGGTTTCACCTTTAACGAAACCTTTGTCTACTGGTTCCCTAATTTTGGATTCAGCGCGACTCTTCTTACTGTCATTGTAGCAATCCATATGTTAGGAGACACAGCGGTTAAAAGAGCTCAACATATCTTTAGCTTTTTTGCCGTTCTCAGTCTTTGCACAATTATTGTCGCAGGTCTCCTTCTCCAAAGCGACCTTAGCGAAACCTCCAGGCAACTCATAACTCCTGCTCAAACTGTGAACATATCACTGTTCTGCGGTAGCTTATTCTTCTTTCTGGGTGCATACCAACGCCAAGAAAAACAACCCAACTCTCGCCAACTACTTTATCTTTTATCTGGGGGAGCAGCAGTACTCATTTTATGGCAAATAGTTGCCATAAAACATGTCCCACAGGAAAAACTTGCCGAATCTACTATTCCTTACATCTTCGTTGCCCGTGAAGTTTTAGGACAGACCGGCAGATTATTAATCGGCCTCACCATCATTTCCGGTACATGTGGTGCTGTGAACTATTTTATGTCTATGGCCGCCAATATAGGCAGCACAACTATTCTGAGTTTATCCGGGGTAGATTCTACAAAAAGTCCAGGCATAAAACGATTACTTTCACTCATTTTTGCGGTCATTATTGCACTGTGCATGGGATCTGGACTTGCTGGTGAACCCCATCTGGAACTCTATATTTATGGAGCATTACTGCTCTGGCTACTCAGTTGCGGAATCCAAATTCTAGCAAGTGTCCTGCAATTATCCAAAACCTCGCTGCTGAAAACGACCCTCAATTATGCAGTACCTGGACTGTTTTTTTTCGCCTTTTTTTATCTGATTATGACCCATGAGGAGCCTCTACCTCTGGTCATATTCCTCGTTCTTGCCTTATGCCTCAGTTCCATTATTACAACGGCTCTTTTCTTTATGGGCAAGAAATATCACCCATAACTATTTCAACAAGGAGACCTACCATGAAAAAATTATTGTCCCTGGTTCTTTTATTCTCACTTTTTTTGGCCTCGCCACTTGTGGCAGGGTCTGTACAAATAATGGATAAAGACGAGCTCAAAGCACTGCTCGGATCCGATAATCTTGTGATTCTTGATGTACGAACAGGAAGAGACTGGAGTAGTAGCGAGTTTATGGTGCAAGATGCCATCCGAGTAGATGGTAAAGACCTTACAGTGGCTGAAAAATACCCCAAAGATAACACCTTCGTGTTTTACTGCGCCTGACCTAACGAATATACAAGTGCCAGGATGGCACAAAAGCTGGTTGATCAGGGGTATGAAAAGGTTTACGCACTCAAAGGTGGCTGGAGAGAGTGGCAACGCAACAAATACCCGGTAGTAGAAAAATAACATCAACATAAATTATTATAATTCAATAAAAAAATCCCCAGATCCATTCAAAATAGATCTGGGGATTTTTCAGGTCGCAATTGCCGGATCAACTCAAATTCGAGTTAAAACTTCAAGAACGGCTTCATTTTTTTTAGCGTCTTCTCACCGATGCCTTTAATATTCAACAAATCATTTGCAGATTTGAATTTTCCATTGGCATTACGGTATTTGACAATGGCATCGGCTGTGGCTGACCCCACCCCTGGAATCTCGGTAAGCTCAGTCTTATCAGCAGTATTAACATTTACAGCCTTAATTGCAGTGATCGATGCACTCTTGGACGTTGTATCACTGGATTTAGCGTAACTGTCAATCGGCGCTAGAGAAAGACAAAGTGATAAAGAAAAAATAAGTGCAATACAGAAATTTAACATTTTCACAATAAACTCCTTTTTGAATTCGCTATCTTAACATTTATAATGTGTCATAATAACAGTATACGACACATCTCCTACTGCATATTCCCAGTTTATTAAGATTAAACTAATGCGTTAACTTTTCAAGAAGAAACGCGAAAATACCTAACAATCCTTATCGCTAACTTATGTTTACACTCATCGACTAAAAAAGGGGGGATAAAAGCAAACGCCTTTATCTCCCCTCTCGGTACTACTCAATAATGCCTGGATCTTACATAATTGGCTTCATTGCACTCATATAGGTACGAAGCTCCGCACCAACTTCTTCAATGAGAGTAAAACGAATCGCTTCATTGATCTGGATGAGGTCAAGATTATCCACGCCGTTGTCTTTCACTTCAATACCTTTACCTATTACATCGGTATCAACAGTTTTCATGAAATCTGCGAGAAGAGGAACCGCTGCATGGGCAAAAAGGTAATTACCATATTCTGCAGTATCGGAGATAACAACGTTCATCTCGTATAGTTTTTTTCTTGCAACGGTGTTAGCAATCAGAGGGACCTCATGGAGAGACTCATAGTAGGCAGACTCTTCTTTGATTCCACAATCTACCATGGTGTCAAAAGCCAACTCAACACCCGCTTTGACCATTGCAATCATCAAGATACCGTTATCGTAGTATTCCTGCTCACTGATCTCAACATCAGCCGAAACGGCCTTTTCAAAAGCGCTCTCGCCTGTTTCTTTACGCCATTTCAAAAGATTAACATCATCATTTGCCCAATCTTCCATCATGGTTTTAGAAAAATGACCTGATGCAATATCATCCATGTGCTTTTCAAAGAGTGGTGCCAAGATGGTTTTCAACTCTTCAGCAAGAATAAATGCTTTTACTTTAGCTGGATTGGAAAGACGATCCATCATGGCTGTAATACCACCAAGTTTCAGGGATTCGGTGATAACTTCCCAGCCATACTGAACAAGTTTTGAGGCATATCCAGCGTCTATACCCTTTTCTACCATCTTATCGAAGCAGAGCAAGGAACCGGTCTGCAGCATACCACAAAGAATAGTCTGCTCACCCATAAGGTCAGATTTCACTTCTGCAACAAAGGATGATTCAAGCACACCCGCCTTATGGCCACCAGTGGCACAACAGTAAGCTTTTGCAATATCCCAGCCTTCACCTTTGGGATCATTTTCCACATGAACCGCAATGAGTGTTGGAACACCAAAGCCACGCTTGTACTCTTCGCGTACTTCAGTACCAGGAGATTTTGGTGCAACCATTACAACAGTAATATCTTCACGAATCTGCATCCCCTCTTCCACAATATTAAAGCCGTGGGAATAGGAGAGACAAGCGTCTTTTTTCATAAGAGGCATAACAGTAGAAACAACATTTGTATGCTGCTTATCTGGTGTCAGGTTGATTACGAGGTCTGCGGTTGGAATCAACTCTTCATAGGTGCCAACGGTAAAGTCGTTTTCAGCTGCGTTTTTATATGATTGACGTTTTTCATCTATTGCTGCTTGTCTGAGAGCATAGGAAACGTCAAGACCGCTGTCACGAAGATTCAGGCCCTGATTAAACCCTTGAGCACCGCAGCCAACAATAACGATCTTTTTTCCCTTGAGGTAGTCAACGCCTTCAAACTCAGATGAATCCATGAAACGACATTTGGAAAGTTGTTCAATCTGCCTGCGCAATGGCAAGGTGTTAAAATAGTTAGTGCCCATTATTATCTCCCTGAATCTGTATTATTTTTCGCAATCGATATTGATTGATGGTAAGTCCACATTTGATATATTGGGAAACGTCTATTGCGTCAAGTGATTTATTCGTGATATTGTATTGCATATTTTGCAACACTGAGACAAGGACACGCTTCAAAGAAAAACGTAAGTTCTACTTACGTACCACTGAAGATCCGTGGACAGAGACATAACCTGCGACGAAATTCTACTATTTTTCGATGAATATCAAAGAACTCGAGCTCTTTAGACACCTGGCCTCATCCCTTCACTTTGGGAAAAGTGCCCTGGAATGCAATATCACACCATCCGGCCTCACCAGAACTATTCAACGTATGGAAGGTGAAATAGGCGAAGCTCTTTTTTTTCGTAACAACCGCTCCGTCACCCTCACCCCCGCAGGAACACTTTTTAAAGAGTATTGCGATGAGACTATCAGCCGCTACCACCTCTTTCAAAACCATCTTAAAAGCGATGCTGTATTACGGGGAGAGCTGACGCTCTACTGCTCGATTACTGCGATCTTGTCAATTCTACCAAAGATCTTCAAAAATTATCGAACCACCCACCCCCACGTAATGCTTCATGTACAGACCGGAGATGCGGCCAATGCCCTCAACATGCTCAGAACCAGAAAGGTTGACATCGCCATAGCGGCTCTACCGGACCAGCATTTTCCTGAAATTGAATTTCTTGAACTCACAGAGACGCCTCTGCTCTTTATCTATCCCAAATTCTTTCCGGAAACAGTATGTTATAAGAAGAACATCATAGACTGGGAAAAGACGCCCCTCATTTTTCCATCAAAAGGACTGAGTAGGACAAGATTGGAAAGGTGGTTTGCTGAAAAAGGAATTCGTCCCTATATATATTCCCAGATTGCCGGAAATGAAGCAATCATAGCCATGGTTGCAATGGGAGCTGGAGTCGGGATAGTCCCACAACTAGTACTTGAGAAGAGCAGCCTCAAGGATGAAATCGCCGTGCTAGAGACAAATCCCAATCTCAAGCCATTTGTGGTTGGAGCCTGTGCTCTGGCACAAAGCCGTAGAAATAATCTTGTTCGCTCTTTCTGGAGTATCGTAGAAAGAGAAACTTTACCCCATAAATAGGCTATGACAACCATTCTGATCACCAACGACGACGGTATTTACAGCCCGGGCCTGGAGGCCTTACAGGAGGCGCTACAACCGCTTGGTACTACCATCGTTATTGCACCTGAAAGAGATAACTCCGCGGTATCGCATTCTCTTACCATGCATCGCCCCTTAAAGGTACAGCAGCTTGATGAACAGATGTATTCCGTCGACGGAACCCCAACTGACTGTGTGGCCATCGGCCTTAAAAAAATCCTCTCACAACAGCCGGACCTTCTTGTTTCAGGCATCAATGCAGGTGCCAACCTGGGCGATGATATTTCATATTCAGGAACAGTTTCCGCAGCCATTGAGGCAACCATGTATGGTATCCCTTCGATTGCCATATCAGTGGGCGGCAAGCTCCCTCTGAATTTTGGTGGTGCCATGCAGGTCGCTGCCTGTATGGCTAAAAAGGTACTGGCCAACCAACTTCCTGATAAAACCCTGCTTAACATCAACGTCCCAAGTGGAGCCTCGTACAACAAAATCAGGATTACCAGACAGGGAAGAAGGCTCTGGCAGGATTCCATCCAGGAAACCTTAGACCCATGGGGGAATAAACGCTACTGGATAGGTGGCGGCACGACCCTTGCCGACCCGCAGCAAGACACCGACGTTCACGTTTTTGCTTCCGGAAACGTCTCGATCACACCAATTCAACTTGATCTCACCAATCACTCAGGTATAGAGTTTTTGCAAAATACCTGGCGGCTGGAAAACAAAGACTGAATACCTGAAAATAATTATAATGCCTCTACAAACACGACAGAAAAAAGGAATCCTTGCCGTTAACATCGGCCTTGGTGCTAATACACTTCTCGCCATACTCAAAACAAGCGTTGGAATAGTCGGCAACAGTCCTGCGCTTTTAGCCGACGGAATCAACTCCACCTCCGATGTCGCCTATGGGATCGTGGTCAGCATCTTTATGCGTCTCTCAGGAAAACCCGCCGATGAAGAACACCCGTATGGGCATGATAGACTCGAATCCATTGCTGCTGTGGTGGTAGGAGCCTTTGTTATCACAACAGCTATTTCGATTTTCTGGGCATCAATTAACAATGTCTATGAACTACTGAATCACAACAGTGATTTTGAAGGAGCATCACAGCTTGCATTATGGATTGCCCTCTTCACTGTGCTACTTAAAATATGGCTTGCCATATGGACCAAAAAAATTGGCACAGAGACAAAAAATAACGTTCTCATGGCCCTGGCTGCAGACCATCGCAATGATATCTTCTCGGCCCTCGCGGCCACCATTGGAATTATCTTCAGCCAGATCGGCTATCTCTGGGTCGATCCCATGGCTGGTGGAATCGTCTCCATCATCATCTTGTTTACCGGGGTTGAAATCATCAAGGATTCTGCCGCAGATCTTATGAACACCCTGCCGGGAAAAGAACTCACTGAAGAGATCAACAGAGCAATAAAGAAAATACCTGAAGTAAAAGACATTGAGGAGGTTTCTGGCCACCGGTTCGGTCTCTACATGGTAGTAAATATAACAGTAGGAGTATCTCCAGATATTACAGTTGCTGAAGGCGACGAGATAGCGACACGGGTCGAACAGACACTCATAGAAGATATTGATTACATGCGGCGGGTATTTGTTCATTACCACCCGGCAATCTGTGGCACGAAACCTCTACCTTCATCAACAGTGGTTAATTCATAGATAATCAGTGTATTATTTTGCTTTTATCTATTGAGAACAGAATATATGTCACCCAATTCACACAGCAAGTGAGGTGGGTAGACCAGATAAAACACCTCGAGTTTTACAATACAGACAGATGGAGTAATAATGTTTGGTAAAAAAATAGCAGCACCTGAAAATATTCTCATACTCGGCCTTGGAGGGGTTGGTCTTTACCTTGCCAAACGCCTTATCCATGAAGAGTACGCGGTCACAATAATAGAAGCAGATTCCAAGCTTATACAGCAGGCTGATGGGCAGATCGACGCAAGGCTCATCCAAGGCAATGCCATGAGTATTGATTGCTGGAAAGAGGCGGGTGCCGCCAATATGGACTACCTCATAGCGGTTACAAACAATGATGCGGTCAACATGATGGCAGCCATGATAGCCGACAAATTTGGTATAGAAACCAAAATTGCCAGAGTACGCTCCCTTGAATTTGGTAACGATGACTCCCTGCTAACAGCAAAAGACCTCAAGCTTGACCTCCTCATCCACCCCGAAGAACTCGTTGCCCAGGAGACGGTTCGACATATCCAGAAAAATTCAAGTAACGAGATAATAGATATCGCCCAAGGTGATATTCAGCTTCTGGCAACCGGTGTTGATAAATCTTCCCCAATGGCAAACCGCACCCTACAGGAGATAGCCAGTCTTTACAGTGATTTCCCTTTCAGGGTGATTGCCATTGCCCGGGGAATTACAACAATCATCCCACGTGGTAGAGAGGTCATTCTCCCTGAAGACCACATCTTCATCATGGCCTCCCACGAACACCTGCCCCGGTTAATGGAAGTGACAGGAACGAAAAAAAAGCGCCAGCACCGAGTCATGCTTCTTGGAGGCGGCCTTGTTGGCTCTAGAGTTGCCGAGCTACTGGAAAAATCTGTTGCTGTACGCCTCATCGAAAAGGATGAAAAAAGAGCCGAAGAACTCTCCTTAAGCCTCGCGCACACAGACGTCCTGAGAGGAGATGGCTCCGATGCGGACGTTCTCACCCAGGCGGGCCTCCTTGATATGGATACCTTTGTAACAACCACCGGGGAAAACGAAACCAACATCATGACCAGTCTACTGGCGAAACACATATGCCAGAAAAAAACAGGTAACGGAAAAGAGAAGAAATGCAGAACAATAGCCCTCGTGAACAAGGAGGATTATCTCATACTCGCTGCGACAATTGGTTCTGACATCGCCCTGAATAAAAAGGTAATGGCTGCAAATGAAATCTTAAAATTCATCCGCAGAAGTGAATTTCTCTCTGTGGCTCACCTTCACGGTTTTGACACCGAGGTGGTTGAACTCGTCGCTTCGGAAAAATCACCCATTACCAGAAAACCACTCTCAAAACTGGATAAATTTTATCAAGACAAACTGATCATAGGTGCGATCTACAGAGATTCAAAATGGGAGATCGCAGTGGGTGATACACATATTCAGCCGGATGAACCCGTTATTGTCGTTTGTCCCTCAAAAGCACTAAGAGATGTGAGAAAACTATTTATTTCATAACTACCTTCAGAGAAATACTATAATGTTCATTAGACTACCCAGCATCAGCCGTTTAGTGCCTTAACCCTTGCTCACCAAACTAACCATCTTTTTCAAATCACTAAAAGAATACGGTTTGCTCAGACTCATAGCAAAACCATATTTTTCATATGAGCGCATAACCGGGTCTTCGGAGTTACCACTGCAAACCACCAGAATCGCCTGGTCATCGATTGCAAGAATGTTCTGTGCAGTTTCCTGCCCCCCCACCCCTCCGGGTATATTCAGATCAAGCAAAACCCACTCAAACGGTTGTCCTGCTGCCAATCTCTGCCTGTAAAGATCAAAGGCCATGGTGCCATCAGTTGCCACCTGTACTTCAAGCCCCAGTATGGTACACATCTCTCTTATAACCTCCTGAATAACAAGATTATCTTCCAGGACAAGAACTTGTTTCGCGCTATCTGCAACTATTTGTTGCCTCTTCTTTACTACTACACTCTCCTCTTCCTCAGGTTGAGGAACAGAACCTTGCGGACATGCCTGCATCACCTCTTTGATCCGGGCAAGATTTTCTCTGACCAAACGGTTGTCTGCATTTTCAAGGGCGCAATCGTATAGCTCCTGCGCCAGATCCGCACACTCCACGAGGCCACACTGTAAAAAGAGCCCCTTCACCAGATGTGCATCAGCATGAAATTCTTCGTACTGCTTCATTTCCCATGCGGTAATCATCTTCCCAAGGATCTCTCCAATATGTTGCCGTGCTTTTTCCCAACTCGAAATTGCCTGCTCTTTACTCAACCCGATTTGACACTGTAAAAAGTCGATGATCGTCTCTACAGAAGAACCACCAACAAGAGGGGCGGTACGTGGAGCCTGTTCGTCATTTATGGCCGACTGCTTGTCACGCCCCCATGCATCTCCTCTCAATCCTTCCACCATCTGCAAAGCAGCATAAAGCTGATTAACCTGAAAAGGCTTTGTGACGTAAGCATCCATACCAGCAGCCAGACAAAGATCCTGATCTCCAGCCATGGCATGGGCTGTCATTGCAACGACTGGCAGATGTTTTCCTGCCAGTTCTTCTTGAAGCCGAGGAAGAATACCCTGAAGACTTGGTTCATCTACTCTTTCACCTTCTTCTATTCGACGAATGATTCGAGTAGCCGACAAACCATCCATTACCGGCATTTGTACGTCCATCAAGATGACATCATAGCTAGATGTACAGAGGGCCTGAAACACCTGCACCCCATTGATCACAGTCTCAATATCATGATTTTTCTCAAGCACCAGACGAGCAAGATCTCGATTCACTTCGTTATCATCTGCGATGAGAATCCGCAGTTTTTTCATATTAATACCAAGATCATCCCGGGAATGGTTTGTCTGCACGACATCATCTTGTGCACACGGCTCCATAAATACAGAAAAATAAAAAACAGATCCTCCACCAAACTCACTGCGAGCCCCCATGCTCCCACCCATCAAAGAGGTCAGTTGCCTGCTTATTGCGAGCCCTAGCCCTGTTCCACCATACTCCCTGGCGTAACTGTTATCCGCCTGCTCAAAACTGTTAAATATTTTTTCCAGTTTATGAGGTTCAATCCCGATTCCGCTATCTTCAACACGTACAAGCAACTCGATTTTCCCATGTTCATTGAGTTCACTGCCACTTTCGAGATAGACTGTAACAGAGCCTACTTGGGTAAATTTAATGGCGTTTCCAACGAGATTAAAAAGAACCTGTCGAAGACGTAAATCATCTCCAACAAAAGCCTTTCGTAAATGGGGGCCTTCCACGTATTTTAATTCAAGACCTTTTTCATGGGCCAGCATCTGCATTGTCGAGAAAACAGAACTAATCACCTGACCGAGGAGAAACGGTTGACGATTGAGCTGAAGTTGTCCCGCTTCAATTTTTGAAAAATCAAGAATATCATTTAAAATTCCCAATAGATTATCAGCCGAGTGTTTCACCGTCAGCAGGAATTTTTGCTGCTGCTGACTCGGATTAGTCTGAAGAGCGAGATGTGTCATACCAATAATAGCATTCATTGGCGTTCTTATTTCATGGCTCATATTAGCCAGGAATTCACTCTTGGCCTGACTTGCAGCCTCAGCTTTTTCTTTGGCCTTTACCAGATCATCGGTTCTCTTTTCGACCTCTTCTTCCAGATAATCATCACGCTCCTGAATCTCACCGATCATATTGTTAAATCCACGGGCCAGCTGCCCTAACTCATCATCGTGGTGCACCTTTGTACGCAGGGTATATTCCTTTTCCTCCGAGATAGTCTGCATGGTACCAAAGAGGCTCAGAATGGGATCAATAACATAGCCCAGCAGTCTGTTGGAAAATAACACTGCTACGATCAATGCCACGGCGAAAGCGGCCACCAGTAGCAGAGAGATTATAACCTGGGTCTTTCTAAAATCCTCCAGGCCTACCAGAAATCTCAGCGTTCCTATCTTCTCACCATCAAGAAAAAGTTCCTGCAATACCGTTGCCCGGTCCCCCATAATCTGAACACCCGGAATAGAACTGTCAGGATTCACTTCACCCAAATTGAATACCTTATTATGATAGGTAGCCAGCAACGAATCATCAGCCGCTGAAATGGAGGCATGAATTACGTTTGGTTTTTCCGCCAGTGATCCCAGAATTGTGCTTAGAGCGTTGGTATCTCCAAACATAACCCCCGCGCGACTGTTTTCACCTATAACCTGGGAGAGAATTTTAAGTTCACTTGTAAGTTGCTGACGGAAAAGATATCTCTGACTGGCAAGGGAAACAATAGTCGCAAAAACAAGGGCAATTGAACAGGAGAGCAGAATAATCACATACAGTTTTCGCCTGATCGCAAGGGACGTAAACCAGCGTTTAAAACCTCCCATTAGTACACCTCCACGGCCAGATTCAACAGAGAGGCGTTTATCCGAAGCTGTCTTTCTTTTGCCTTGGTGTTATTAATCTTAAAAGACAGTCGATCTGCAACTTTAACAAACTCGATCGTTCCACCAAGGGCCACAAAGCCATCTGATTCACTTATACTTACCACAGGGGACGTCCCATCTTTTTCCAGATAGGCCTGCAAATCTTCATTACTGCCCCTTTTTACATAGAGCAGATGACAGGTCTCCATATTTTCATCTAAGGACCTGAAATTTTTAAGAACAATAGACCGGCCTTTTATTTTCTTTGTTTCAATTCCGGCAAAGGCCGCTCCCTTCAGATCCATTCCTACGGTACAGATCACCAAGGGTTCTGTCGCCTCAGAAAACAGTGCTTCCGGCCAGCTGATAAAACGGGCAAAGTTGACAACAAATGCCGCCTTAACTTTTGACTCTATAGCCGTCTCAGCAAGTGAAGCTCTGGGGAAAGGCAACAGAACAACAGTGCTCAAAAATATTAATATGGCTGTATATTTCCGAAAACAAATACCCATAGTTTTTAAAATTTCCAGGTCACTTTTCCATAGAAGCCCCGTTCTATTGCCGTAGGAGCGGTAGTATATTCAGACGCATACTGTAATTGACGCTCCTCCAGCAGGTTTTGACCAGCCAACATAATTTCGATATTTTCTGATACCGACCAGATGACATTGGCGTCGAAAATCACATAGTCATCTATTGCAAGCCCTCCACCAAAAATATCTTCATTATTTCTCACCAAAATCTCATCAACATAACGGAACCACAGATTCAATTTCCAATCTTTACCGACCTTAAAAGTTGATCGCAGTGAAGCCTGATGCTGAGGGTTAGAATCTTCAAGGTAACCACTGACAACATTAGATGATGTTGAATTGAATTCATTTTTAACCTGAAAGGACATATCTATATACGAATATACAAATTGGAATAAAACCCAGTCCACAGGTGTCCAGTCTACAACCGCCTCAAGACCAAGGGAATCACCCTCAACCCCGTTTACAAAGGTCAGGTCATATCCTGTTGCTGGAGGCACATAAGCAACGGTATAGATATCATCATAATCATTATAGAAAACAGATAGATCGAGGGAGACGTTCAAGCTCGACTGCCACCTGTAACCGGCCTCGTAAGCAATGAGTTCTTCTGAGCTGAAGTCTTCATTCCCCACTAAACTCGATTGTATGACACCAAAATCTGTTGGAATAACGGCAACAAGCACCGTGCTCTGATCTTCTACCATTGACGGCGTACGGACAGCTCTAGCTACTGAGGACCAGAGAGAATGATTGACTGCAGGTTTCCAGAGAATTCGAGCGCTCGGCTGCCACTCGGAACCGGTATAATCGTTATGTTCCCATTTTGTGCCGAGAGTAAACCAGAGAATTTCCGGGACAAGGGTAATTTCATCCTGGAGAAAGGCACTGTAGAGGTCATCTGTACTATCGGTCAAAGAAATCTGACTCGTATCAGCAAAGTCCGCCCTTGTCTGCCTGAAACCGCTACCCATATTTAGACTGTTACTCTTACCTACTTCCATCTGGTACTGCAGATCCAGGTCATAGACGGTAACGGTCTGCTGATAAAAATCATCCGTGCGGTCTGAATAATCGTAGTAGGTCTGAATCGTAAATATCTTATCTGGGCTAAATGAGTATTCATATCGGCCAAGAATATCAGCCCCTTCATCTTCAACAGAGCCCTCTTTTGAAGAAAGGTATGGCGGTTCAGTCGTCCAGAAGGGTGACACCAGTTGATCTTCATCGTTTTTATAGAGATCACCCTGCAGGGTCCATTTTGCTTTTTGGGACTGTTCTCCATCAATACGAACACTTCCCCGCTTACTCTCCCAGCCATCTCCCGCATCGGTATCCCCGTAATAGAGGCTGTTTTCTTCTCGGTCATTGTATGACAAAGAGAGGCGGCCATAGGTTGACTCTCCGAGTTTTCCGCCAACTCGGCCACCGCCAAGGACCCTCTCCTGGCTTCCACCTCCGGCCGTGAGCATTACCCCCTGGGTATCTTCTGCTTTTTTGGTGATGATGTTAATGACACCGTTCACCGCATTCGCGCCCCAAAGAGTACCACCGGGGCCGCGGATCACCTCTATACGCGCAACATCTTCAAGCATAACATTTTGCTCATCCCAGAACGTACCACTATATACTGGTGTATAAACGGAACGCCCATCCACCAGGATCAGGAGCTTATTGGAGGTGTACCCGGAAAAACCCCTTGATGAAATTGACCATTTGGATGAACTTATCTGAGCCACTTGCAGGCCAGGTGCCATGGCCAGGGCATGGGCCACTGTTGTCACACCTGAAGTTTTAATATCTTCTGCACTTATAACATAGACAGCCGCCGCAGCATCAGCCAGACTCTGGGGTTTTTTCGACACAGAGGTGATGGTGACATTCATCAACTGGGATATATCCATATCAATAAATTCATTCTTCTCGGCATGCCCCTCACCAACACAGGACATTGGAAATCCTGCAGCAATAACTGTACAAACACATAGTTTACGAAAAAGATTATTCTTCATCTTTGTCCTGTTTCTTCAGATAGTTATCAATATATATATATATATATACCTTGTGCCGGCTCAATTCTAATCAATTGTAACACAAGATGTCTCACAGCCCAAATTTATGTATCGATTTTTGATACCTAAAATAGAGATCAGCAGCGCATAACAATTGTCAGAAAAGGATAGGTTACAAAAAAAGGGCCCACGTATTGTAACGTGGGCCCTAATGTAACAGCATCTTTATGTTATGTGATTGTGTTCTTACAAAAGGTCACTGGCCAGTTCTGCGAGCTCAGAATGTTCACCTTTTTGCAGATCGACATGCGCACAAAGCTTCTGCCCCTGCATTTTAAAAATGAGACTACTGAGTCCATTGGAATTGCTATCAAGATATGGATGATCAATCTGCTGGCCCTTTTGGAAACTGTCCAGCTCTTCAAGAACGGTTATGGTGATAATTATGTCGTGTTCCTGGAAATTGTAGAGGCAAGAACTGTCGTGAAGAATTACGTTTGTATCAAGAATAAAGACTTTACTTTTCAGGGTCATAAATCTCCAACCGGTTAGAGGTATAGGAGGCATTGGCATGAGACCCACTTCCTAAACATCTTCATTCAGGGAGTAATATTCTCTTATTTTTCAACAATCTTTAAGAAGTAAAGCACTAACCCCGGTAGACAGGAAAAGGCCCTAAAATACCTCCAGTTAATAATATGTTACGCCATTTTCACCAAGAAAACAAATAACACCTAAATATTGCAATCGCCAAGTTTACTGAAGATGACAGGCAACAGACACGCAGGAGTACTTGTGTACTTCAAGTGGCTGTTAACGAAGCAGATTCAGTAAAATTGGTGATCCCGAAGGGTGGTAAACATAATAAAAACACATTGTTTTAGAGTCATTAATAAGTGATTAATATTATAGCACCACACACGTGAACACATTGAAGTTGCTCATAAAATGTGTTTTCGAATGTTTGGCATGCAAAACTTAGGTAACCTCCCCTGTGAGAATGAATCTATTTTCTGTATGTGAGTGTTTGATTTGATCTCTATTATTTTTTCCAAAATGCAGGAAAAAATATAACAAGAGCTGAAAACATCTCCAGTCTACCCACCAGCATATTCCATGAGAGAAACCATTTGCTCGTATCACTAAAAAAACTAAAATTTTCACTGGGCCCGATGTCACCAAATCCAGGACCAATGTTCATGAGCGTAGCAATAATTGCACTCATGGAAGTGATATAGTCAATATCTTCAAGAAGGACCATCACACAGGCCCCGATTAGAATTAAAAAGATATTCACGATAAAATAGCAGACTGACAGATCAATAATAGATGCATCCACTGGACGGCCATTGATCCGCAGTGCCGAAACAGACATCGGCTGGAGGAAGATCCTTTTAACAGAAGAATACATGTATTTCAAAATAACAACGTAGTGAACCACCTTGATCCCACTTGTGGTAGACCCTGCACAGGCTCCAACAAAACAGACAACAAAGAGAAACATCTGGGCTGCCTGGGGCCATAACTCATAATCGGCTGTGGTAAATCCGGTGGTTGTAAGGATTGACACCACCTGAAAAGTACCATAACGAAGACAGTCCCAAAAATCTCCGTACACATTCTTCTGATAGAGGATCAGAGAAACAATTCCACAGAAAAACAGGAGAAAGCCTATGTACCAGCGTAATTCTGTATTGAGCCGAACCTGTTCCCAATCACCTTTTACAATCTGGTAAAACAGGACAAAGGTTACTCCGCCAAGGCACATGAAAACTATTGTCACCCAATCAATATAGGCACTGTTATAGGCGCCAACAGAAGCATTCATGGTGGAATATCCAGATGTGGAAACTGTACCAAAGGCATGGCACAAAGAATCAAAAATGGACATCCCATGGATACTCAGCAGAAAAGCCTGCAGAATATTGAGAAAAATATAGATGGTCCAGAGCCAGATTAAGGTGTCCTTGTTTCGGGCCTTAAATTTATCCTTGGTAATAACCTGTCCCGGGCTGGATTCTGCCCGGAACACGCGCACAGAACCCATTCCATGGGGGAGAAATATCAGGGTCAGGGTGAGAAAACCCATTCCTCCTAAGAGGTGGGTTTGACTTCTCCAGAATAAGAGCCCGTGGGGAAGGGCTTCAATATCAGATAAAATCGTGGCTCCAGTGGTGGTATACCCCGACATCATTTCAAAAAATGCATCTGTAAAAGACGGAATAGTACCATGGATAATAAATGGCAGGGTCGATACCGCCGAGATCACCACCCAGCCAAAGGAGGCCAAAAATAGTCCATCTTTTATGCCAAGCTGGTTTTCATTGCGAAAAAGCCACTTCAATGGAAACCCTGCACTCACAATGACCACCGTTGAAATCAGAAGCGCGGTAAGATCATCTTCCCCATAGTAGAGGGAACAAAGTACGGGCAATAGCATGGAGCTGCCAGTCACAACAAGCAGGGTCCCGAATACGTTAGCAATGGAAGAAAAATTCATTTTCAGGAGACGCGAGCTATCTCTTGTTGCATCTGCTCAATAATTCGGATGGGATCATCCGCCTTGGTAATTGGTCGCCCAACCACAACATGGCTCGCCCCATTTTTAATGGCCATACCAGCAGTAACAATCCGCTTCTGGTCATCACTACCATCTCTCACATTTGCACCTGGCCGAATCCCCGGAGTGACGATGAGAAGCTTTTCACCAAGATCACTTCGCATTTTTTCTGCTTCAAGCCCGGAAGAAACCACTCCATCACAACCAAGCTCTAATGCTCGTTTTGCGCGAAAATACACCAGATCTTCAATGGACTGGGTCATCCCCATGGCACGCAGATCTTCCTCACCAAAACTTGTAAGAACGGTCACAGCCAGAAGTTTCATATCGCCTCTCGCGCTCACAGCCGCACGAATAATCGGGTCGTTACCATGGATAGTTGCAAGACTTACACCCCGATTATTTACCTGCTCCACCGCAAGTTTTACCGTTTCAGGAATATCAAAGAACTTCAGATCCAGCATCACCTTATGACCCCGGTCAACAATCCAGTCCACAGTTTCAAACCAGCTGCTCATAAAAAGCTGTAGCCCCACCTTAAAATATGAGGTGTGGGATTCACATTTTTTCACAAGTGCCTTGGCCTGCTCTTTATCTGTCACATCAAGGGCCACTATAATTCGTTCATTTAAGGGTATTATATCACTCATTTTTTTCCTGCTATTATATTCTACTAAGTTAACTACGACAAACTCGTAAAAAGTTAATTCGAAGTCTTTTGATGGCTATGAAAAAAGGCTGATATACTAGGCGTGGTGTTTGGATCGTATTCTCAACGATACATGTGGTATGTTGAGAGTTCGATCCAAACCCACAACGACGTAGATCGGACTTTTTACGACGCCATCAACTACTATTACCTGCTCTTTATATCTTCTGCAACTAAGCGGGAAATTGCATCACACTGATTACGCCACGTTTGCCTCTGCATAGTACCAAGGAGCGCTGTTAAACGGACGAATTTTTCTTTTTCTGCCCGGGTAGTAAATGATTGAGTGTGAACAAGCTCCATCCCTCTGGCTTCCAGCTCCAACCAGTATTTCTGATCAAACTCGCTCTTACCGCAACCCTCTGTAACCAGTGAGTAGAACTCATCTTTTGTGGAAGAACCAACGTGTTCTACCATTTTTCCCCGGGCAGAGGACTTCATCACAGGTGCCAAAGATCCAGAAACCTCACTTTCCCTGGCGGGTGATGCCGCCTCTCTCTTTTGCATTATGCGCTCTGCTTTACCACGAGAGTAAGATTTCTGCATGTTTTTTGAGGGTACAGGAGATGCCGTTTTTTTCGCTTCTTCTTGCTCTTCATCAACACGTTTTTTCTCATCTGTCGGTTCAGTAGCGGTATCTAAATAACTCGTACTGCTTTCCTTTAAAAGGATAGAATCTTGAGAAACCGGACTCACCTCTTTTACAGGAGGCGTATACACATTCAGGAAAACCACCACACTTGCAGCAATTGCAAGGGATGAACCAACATATTTATATAATTTTTTGGGCAGAATAGGAAAGATTTTGGACGCAGCAGTGGATTGTGTTTCGCTCTTTATGGCAAGCCACTGATTATAACATATTTCACAGTGGCCCAGATGTTCCATTAGTTCTTGCCGCTGCTCAGGGGATATTTTACCTTCAATCAACACGGCAAACTCTTCAGCCGAAAAACACTCTCTTTTTAAAGGAGCTTTGTCTGCTGACAGGGCAACTAATCCTGTTAGAGTATCTTTTTTATTTCTTGTCTTCATGGTTTATTCTTTCCGGCATTCATGTACCTGAGGTTCTTATTCAAAAGACGGACTTTCCTGTGGTAATTGTCGAATAATTTTTGCTATTTCATGCATCTGCTCATCGAAGAATGACTAGAATTTCTTCTGCCAGTCCAACACGCTCAAACTCATCTCTCAACCGAGCCATCAACCGTTTCATCTTTCCATGCACCTGAAAACGTGTTAAGTCGATCATCTTTCCTGCCTCTGTAATATTATATCCTTCCTGGAAATGGAGTTTTAATAGTAGTCTTTCTTCCGGGCGAAGAGAGATGTTTAGACTTTGATATTGAGACGAAATTCTTTTAAAATCACAGTGCTTTTCTCCACATATTGCCTGAAACAAATTTTCAAAAAACTCTACATTCTCCATAGTTTCATAGGACCGGCCCCTGGAACTCTCATCGGAATTGACCACGAAATCACTCTCAGTCGTTTCATCTAAAGGTTTTTCTCCTTTTTGACTTCCACAGTTTGGAATTTTCCCAAGCAGGGTATACGCTGCATCTTCAATTGTATCCTGAGATATTTTTCCCTGCTGCTGGTGGACGAGTTCAACCGCCGAGACCACACCAAAACGTTCCAGGCAGAGAGCCACAAACAGCTTTGGCCAAATCCCTCCAAGTTTACGTATCCACAGGGGAGGACGAAGACGTCCAGATCGTTTTCTTGAAAAATCTTCAAACAACCTCAACACCACAACACTGAGATAACTTTTAAATGTCGCTTTTCCCTGATAACTCTTGACGCGCTGCCAATCATTTTCACTCAGGCCATCAATTGCTGCGGTCACCGCTTCTTCAGCAAGGGCTGTCGCACCAAACCGTCGCATACTCAGTGCAGTAATGAGATCCCAGTGTTCAAAAACCCGCTCTTTCCAAACCGTCACGGCATCCCCAAAAAATTCATTTTACCCTGAAAATCAGGGAACTTATCATAGTAACAGCCGACAACTTTTCATTATTTAAAAAAAATTTTGACACATTCCACACCACCGACCGTCTTCTTAAATAAGTGCTCGCAGAAATAAGATAACCTTCATTTCAACACTAAGGAGACAACCATGTACAGACTTCACCCCCGTCAAACCCTGTCTATTTTACTCAGTACCATGTTCATAATGCAAGGATGCAGTCCAACAAAACAGACCACAGAGGAAGTAGAAACACTCAAAAGCCCCCAAATAGAGGTGGATGTTGTCAAAGAAGAAAAGCAGAAACGGCAATCGTCCATACCACAAATGATTCCTGGTGCAACTATGGATATTGCATCCACAAATATTGTAGAAAGAGAGCGATTCAGCGCACCTCAGAAATTACTCAATTACGGAGCCACACCTCGATCTATCATGGCTCAAGAGTCATACTATCCACAACAGAGATACTATTCCCAGGAATCCTACTCTGCTGTGAATGAGAATAGTTTTATTTCCACTTTCAATGACTCTCTTTCCACCTTCTCCATAGACGTAGACACCGGATCATACGCTAATATACGCAGGATGTTAATAGCCGGCCACAAGGTTCCTGTAGGCGCCGTTCGTATTGAAGAGATGCTAAATTATTTTAGCTATAATTACCCGGAACCTACTGCGACACCCATAGGGATTACCACAGAAGTTGGCCCATGTCCCTGGCAACCCGAACACAAAATTGCAAGGATTGGAATAAAGGGTAAAGAAATTGAAACCAACCTTCTTCCACCCTCCAACCTTGTCTTTTTAATCGACGTCTCAGGGTCTATGAATCAGGCCCAGAAATTACCACTTGTAAAAAAGTCATTACAAATGCTCGCAAAACAACTCACCGACAAGGATCGAATCTCTATTGTTGTATATGCGGGCAACAATCGCATCGTCCTTCCTCCGACCGCTGGTGATCAAAAAGACATCATCTACCAGGCTATTGGCCAACTCAATTCAGGGGGGGCCACCCATGGCTCGGCTGGAATTCTCAGCGCCTACAAACTTGCCCACCAAAATTTCTTTCCTGGAGGCAACAACCGCATAATTCTAGCCTCTGATGGGGATTTCAACGTAGGTGTTACCAGCCGTGGCGAACTTACTAAGCTGATTGAAACCGAAAGGGAGAAGGGAGTATTTCTTACCGTGCTCGGATTTGGTAACGGCAACTATAAAGATGACACGATGGAGATGCTCGCAGATAAGGGCAATGGCAATTACTCCTATATCGACTCTTTACTGGAAGCCAAAAAAGTTCTGGTGAAAGAACGGTCAAGTACCCTCTTCACCCTTGCGAGAGATGTCAAACTCCAGATCGAGTTTAATCCAGCAAAGGTTGGAGCGTACCGACTCCTCGGCTATGAGAACAGATTGCTGGCAGATGAAGACTTTACAAATGACAAAAAAGATGCAGGTGAAATTGGAGTAGGCCATACAGTAACGGCTCTCTACGAACTGATCCCCCTGGGTAGCCCAAACCTGCCTTCTGTTCCTGACCGAAAATACCAAAGAACTCTACCTGTAGAAAATCAAGATGATGAACTGCTTACCGTCAGTCTAAGATACCAGGAACCACAGGGATCCGCTTCCCGTCAGATCAGCCAGACACTCGTCGAATCCAATACTGATTTTGCAAGCACCAGTGATGATTTCAGATTCGCAACATCCGTTGCCTGGTTTGGAATGCTTCTACAAAAATCTGAGTTTGTCACTACGGCTGACTACCCCAAACTTATTAAAACAGCGAAACTGAGTCGTGGTAAAGACAATGAAGGATTACGTGCTGAGCTTGTTAAACTTGTAGAGATGGCGCAATTATTGACGAATTAACAGGTCACATTTTTAAGAGAAGAAAAAGAAAACCAGTCTCTTTACAATTTTATTTATGAATACTATAATTAAAACTACATAGAGTAGCCCTTCACCTTTAAAATCATTTAAAAGGAGTGTCCTATGACTGTAAAAATTATGATCAAAAGGGTTGTTTCCAGTGAAAATGTACTTGCTCTCACCATACTGCTCAAAAAACTTCGCAGTCTAACGTTAAACCAACCGGGCTACATTTTTGGAGAAACTTTAAAGCGAGTGGATAGGGACGATGAGTGTATGGTTATCTCAACATGGCGTTCATTAGAAGACTGGAATGCATGGTTAAATAATGAGGAAAGAGCCACTATTCAAAGCGAAATTGACCTTCTTCTCGGACTAGAGACCGACTACGCTGTATACGAAGTATAATCCCACCTCAAAAAGACTGTACCGCGCCACAACAGTGTGGTACAGTCTTTCTCGATGTAGACGAAATCGAATCAGCCTTGTGCGTGTTAGGCCGCACACCTCACACCCCAAAAAGCACGTTTAATCAGAAAGATTTGCATTTTCTATTTACGTTACTGCTTTGATTTGACCCCATACTTCATGGTAACTTGAAGCCCTTCGTCTTTTAACATACCAATTAACAATTCAACTGTAGTGAGGTTAGAACAAAATGTTATTTGAAGGTGTTAAGCTTATGATTGTTGGCATGACAACCGTTATGCTGTTTCTCTGCCTTATGATTCTTTTCATAAACCTTGTTGCGTTTCTGACCAAATCAGAAGCAGCAAGAGAAGTCGGTGAAATAGAATTAGAAAGGAAACTCCAGGCACTTAAAAGAAAACAAGCCAAAGAAACCACCACGGGAGATGCCGATGAAGACATCGCTGTGATAGCTGCGGCAGTTGCTGCATATGAGGTGGAAAGGTTTGCACAGGCCTAATCTATTGAAAATAACAAAATAATTAATCGATCAAACTTGTTAGTTTAAGTAAACAATTTATACGAGGAGATGAACGGTGAGTAAAAAAGTTATTCAATTCATGGACACGTCTTTTAGAGACGGTTTTCAGTCTGTTTTTGGTGCCCGGGTTTTAACTGATGACTTCATGCCCGCTGTCAAGGCATCCGTAGACGCAGGAATAACGAATATTGAAGCGGGCGGAGGCGCTCGTTTTCAAAGTCTCTTTTTCTATTGTGGTGAATCCGCATTCGATATGATGGATCGTTTCAGGACCGAAGTAGGCCCTGACGTCGCACTCCAGACACTTG
>JBLHNA010000001.1:0-622005 GCA_047619065.1 Desulforhopalus sp. | reverse complement strand
CTTTATACCAGCGCCTTGTTCCTTAGCTTTTAGCAAAAGCTGTCCTTGAGTAGATGAAGTATGAGATACAAAGAGAGAGCTGTGTCTTAGTGCAGGAGAAATGGTTATTTAAGGGGATGATTTCTCCAAAAAATGAGAAAAAGAACTCTGACACTGTGCTATTAGGAATATAAGCAGTGTCAGAGCCACAAGCTATGGGCTTGCGTTAACCTTGAAAGGAATTGAGCTCTGGCGTCACGGATTCAGGTATACGATATCAAAATAATATGAAGGTGCATAAAATGTCGAAAGACCATATCTGCTACTGTTTTAACTATACCAAATCAGACATTGAAACAGATATTCTTGAAAACAGAAAATCTACCATTGAAGAGCGCATTAAGGCTGAAAAAAAGGCAGGAGCCTGTGAATGTGCAACTAAAAACCCATCGGGAAAATGATGTCTAGGTGATGTTCACCGTGTAGTGAACAAGACCTACAAAAAAGAAGGAATTACCCCGCCTATAAATATTCCCTTAATGTGAAAACCATAAGTTGATCTACAGCTGAAGAGAAGGTCAAGATTATCAGACGAAATCTCTTTAATATGTGGCCTGTCATTACCTTAAGATGTTTCCATTGCAGTTAATGTGCGTGAGGGAGTCGAGCGATTTACTGATAAGCAACTTAAAAGATAGAGGAAACACCTAATATTTTAAGGAAAGGCAAAACGATTTACCTTTGAATTGGCAAAGTCAAATTCAATGCTCAGTTGCTGAGAATACCTGATCAGGAATAGTCTGGATTTACGGTTTTGCTTAAATGGATCAGATTAGCAATGGATACAGTGAAATGTTTTCACTCTCTATTTGCAGGTGGCATACACCAAGATTTTCTTGCTGTTGGACTTCCGATGATGGACAGTTGTTGTTAGTTCTTTTCCTAGTTTCGGCTCTCAATCAAACATTAGGCAGAAGGAATTCTTTTGTCTAATGACAGGGATTTTTGAAACTCTGATTACACAAATTTCGTTGAAATCGGTCAGATGTGGTACATTTAGATAGCGCTAAACTAAATTCAAAGGAGAAAAGACAATTGAATTTTGAACAGAAAAAACATTGGGATGAGGTTTTTGCCAAAAATTTAGCTTTTTTTGGAGAAAAACCGAGTACGTTTGCCCAGTGTTCGCTTGAACATTTTCAGAAAGAAAATGTGCAGTCAATTTTGGAATTGGGCTGTGGCCAAGGGCGCGATACTTTCTTTTTTGCCCAAAATGGGTTTGATGTTACCGCATTGGATTTCTCTGAAACAGCGGTTTTGTCCATAAAAGAGAAGATCAAATCAACCGATTTCGCTTCCCGTGTCCATCCTCAAACATACAACGTAAAAGAGTCCTTGCCATTTCCTGACGAGTCTTTCGATGTATGTTTTTCTCATATGTTGTTGTGTATGGAGCTTTCAACAGCCGAAATCAGCTTTGTCTTGCGAGAGACACATCGAATTCTTAAACCTGGAGGGGTGGCAGTTTACTCGGTAAGAAACAATTTTGATAAGCATTACAGAGCTGGTACCCACCTTAGTGAAGATATTTACGAAATTGGTGGTTTTGTCATTCATTTCTTCACGGAAGAGAAGGTCAAAAAATTAGCCAAGGGTTATGACATATTGGGAATTAACCGCATAGAGGAGGGCAGTTTACCCAGAGACCTTTTTGCGGTTACGCTACGGAAAGCCGCCATTACAGAGAATTGGGAACTGGAAGATATCAAGGAGAATAAAAAAATGAACGATCCCATGCAGAAATTTCAGGAGTTTTTTGATGCCACCTTAGCTCCGAAAGCTCTGGATCACAAAACCAAGCAACTAGTAGCATTAGCCGCAGCTTTGGCGGCAGGGTGCGACCCTTGAACAGACTTTGGCCTCGCAGTTGCGAGGGAAGCCAAAGCGACCAAGGAAGAGCTTGAAGAAGTCGCTGCTATTGCCATGGCCGTCAATGCTTTCAAGACCATGAGTCTTTTTAGAAACAAATATACAGAAGAACAAAAAGATCTTTCTAAAGGGATTCAAACTGTACAAAAAACCACGCCCGCTCCTGGCAGCACGTGAGGAACCTAAAGAAATGCTTCAGTTGAAGCATCTTTTTCAGGCTCCATTGTTTTTTTATGAGGCTTCACCCTGTGATTCGCACGATCACTTTTGAATTACAAAAAAATCGGTGCAACCAAGGGAACTTAAAAATTTTGGTTTCCTCTTTCTTGGAGGTGCCCACCAGGCCTTTCTTGTTCCTGGTCTACCTATGGTAGACCAGGTGTTGTTCGTCACATGATTGCGGAATTCAAAAATAAGATAATTCCAAAGCATCAACTGAGGTAAATACTCCATTATTTCAGCATCAGATGAGTGATACTTTCGTATCAAGCGTTGATATTGCCAGTATGAATCTCTTGCGAGTCCATTTTTACCTGATTTTGACCTTATTCCTGTATCTCTTCAGTCTTAGCAGGACTAAAGCCTAACAAAAATCACTGTGGGACTCGTGCAAGATGTTTCCAGACCATCAGCCAAGAGATTTGCTCCATTTTCAAATTGCTTCTGTACTGATACTACTTTCATACCAGCAGCAACAGTTATACAAATTGGTCAGACTTTATTGTAACCGGTCAAACTATATTGTCTGCCTACAGCTCGTGTCGCAATACAGAAAGCATGAGTTGCATTGCCTTGAGGTAACGTACAAATAGATTTCAACACATGCCAGGGTGCTGTGAATCCGTGGGTGAGAAAGACAATATCTATGAAATCTCCTTCCCCAGCCAGCAAGTTATTTTGTGATATTGCTCTATCTAAAGATAGGATTTGAGTCTCTAAGCCTCGATTACGAGCGATTATTCCTAACCAATCAGAGACTCGGCAAGAGTTGCCGCCCCACTCCAGAAACAAATAGTTGCACTCTTATATGCTATATCAGTCATATCTCGGATTTCTTGTTTTTTTTCAGGGAATAAACATGTTGACCCATCGTTGATCCCCAGCAAGCGAGAAATAAATCACCTCACATTTGCTTGCTCAAGGATTGTGGATGCAAGGTCTTTCATACACATAAAAAAGATATCACGTACCTCTTTTATTTTCCTTGCCTCATAACAATCAATTATGGTGCTATCCTTGTCTTTGAATCTCTGTGGCATTATCTGAAGAGCATAGGAATTTACCCATTGGTCCCAGAACCATTGTGCTGAGCAGAACTGCACGAGACTCGGCCCCACAGACAGGGGTATGTTTTTCAATTGTTGTGTAATCTGTCTTCCTGGAGGGCTATTTTCAATGCAAAAAGCAATATAGGCCAACCTGTACTCAACTGGATCGCTAGTGCCCAACAGATCTAGATCCAAAATTTCCCTGCTCTCTGTAGTTAAGAAATGACCATAGCAGCATTGTAGAGTAAATAAATATGGCACATTATTAAGGTCATTTATTAGATATATGAGGGGCTCATCAACCAGGGTAATATCAAGATTATTGAGAACAGTTTGCCTGTCTGTTTGAAATCGAGGGTTATCCACGAAAGGTTTTGGGGGGATGTAAGTCTCCATTCTGGTAATTTAACCCAAATGTCAGAAATACATTATTTTTATGGATCCCTCATTTAGCTGAAGTACATAGCGGGATCTTTAAGATTGGGGCGGCAAGGTTAATGCAGCCTCCTGGCAGTTCATTATCACGTATTGGTGTTATTCAAACTGGTGAAATATTCTTTAAGCGTATGTTTACCCTTTTCAGGGGCGAGCATATCCATTGCCATTACCGTCATAAAAAATTCAATTGGTCCGTAAACCTTAATTCCAGTAAGCAGCCGGGCCAGTTTGAGGCTTGCACTCCGCACCCATTCAGGAATATGAGTTATTTTCGGTTTGGTGCCCAAAACCTCAAATGCTATCGAGGCAATCTCATGTTGAGTGAATGTTTCGGGCCCTCCTATTTCAACTTCTTGATCAGTCTTGTCTATTGCCTCTACACAAACAACCGCAAGGTCTTCACCATGAATTGGATTTGCTTTCAACTCTCCATTTCCGAAAAGATACACTCTCCCTCTTCTCGCCATGTTAAAAAACTCTGACATATCAGAGAAAAAACCATTTGGGCGAATGATACAATAATCTATTCCCGACTTTCTCAATTGCTCAACAAACATCTCCTTTGCATCGCATATTTTCAGATTTCTCAGTTTTTCACCATTAAGCACTGAAACATAAATGAATTTCTTAACACCGCTTTTTTTAGCTTCTTTCAGCAAATTCATATTGGCTTGATAATCTACATCCAGATAGGTAAGGCCATCTTTTTGCATTGTAATGCCAACAGTTGAAATAACGACGTCGATACCTTTGCAACAATCGCGGATAGAATTTGGATCAGTCAGTTCCGCCTTGAGTACCTCGTTGACTTCAATATCGTTTTGCTTAAGCTTTTCTGGGTTTCTAGCAATCGCCCTAAAAAAGCAGGATCTTTTTTGAAGTTCTTTTGCAATATAGCCTCCCAGATAACCCGTTGATCCCGCCAATAGAATTCGCTGCATATTGCCCTCCATATTTCACTTAAGTCTTACATACACAAAGTACAGAAAAAATAATTTATCTCAGTAAAACAAAATGTTGCATCCATGAAAATGATTTTAGAAATTCATTTTTGCATGAGTGCATTTTTTCTGTTACTTGCTACCCTTCAGGATTGTCAATTCCACCGAATCTGCTTTGTTATTGAAGTGTTGAACTATTTATGCGTCTTCAGCTTCGCTACCTCGCATTTCCGGCAAGTAAGCTTAAACTCCGGGCGAGTCATTTGCAAAATTTAGATTTCATGTATAAAAAGAGATTATACAGCAACTGACTACCCTGCATTTTGTAATATTGTACAGAAAGAAGGCATGTCCGGCAACTTGCAAGATAGGTTATTCAATATGGATTGAAGATGGTCTAATTTAAGGAAAGGTTAGAGCCAATTTAAAATTGATCACTTATCTCCTTGACGTAGTGCCGCGGCAAGACTTGTCAGGAAAGACATGGTGGCGTACAACCAGCCGACATTCCCACCCCTGCTTTCAGCAGGGTGTCCTTCAATGCAGAACCTAAAAAAACGGTCAACAACGCTTCCCGAGGGATGAACGTCTGAAACAAACCCTGGAGAAGAATAATCCCGAAGACCTTATAAAGAGGTTAGAGTTTTGCATCTTTACGAATACGGAGATATGAAGGGAATTTTGGTATCCCCGATTGGTATAAACCATAGAATTTAAAAGTCACCACGGTGCCAATAGGGGGTGGATTTTCGCGGTCGATATCACTAAAACCTGAGCCAATCCGGAACTGTGTCCCATCAGCCATCTCCACCAGAAGGGCACCGAGTCGTCCTTCATTCTTACCTTTACCCGGCAAGTGGGCAACAACTGTTGCCTCGGCATCCTGATAGTTTTTTACTTTCAGGATTTCCATGCTCCGACCCGCTTTGTACAAAGCGTCAGGCTTACGAACAATCAGCCCTTCTCCTCCAAGTCCCTCTATGCGATCTAACTCTCGTTGAAGATGGGCGTCACCTGTAACCGGAATCTGCTTAATAACAAAAGCGTATGGTGATGGATGATCTATAAACCAGTCACGTGCTTTTTCAATCCGGTCTACAAAGCCCTGAGATGAAAGTGGCACATCAAAAATTGCAAATTGCAACTTTAGCCAACCAACATGGGGATGTTGGGTATTTACAATTGAGACTGTCTGCTCGAAAGTTCCCCTACCTCCCCACAACTCGCCTTCTAAAGGAAATGAAGGAAGGCTCCGAATAAATTCCTGTGGAGGGAACATTTTTTTCCCATTCTTCGAAAAGAGCTGGCTCCCATCCCAATAACCACGGACCCCATCATACTTTTCACTCATCAGCCATCCGGAGATGTTAGTGCTCTTCGAATAAACCTTGGGCAACATTAATTCTGCTGCTTCACCCGTGATCACAAAAGAAAACAGGCACCACAAAACCAACAATGCAAACCTCCACATAGACCTATCTCCAGTTTAAAAAGTAGTTTGTCATTTCTACGATATTTTAACTAAAAGATTGGAGTTGCGCAAATTCTGTTCTTTAAAACACAAAAATGCCGCAAAGGATGACATCATCCCATGCGGCTTTTTCTTTAAAACAAGGTCAGGCTATAGCGGTTGTTCCGCTTCCAGTTGACCAATTGTTGCGGCGTCTGTTTTCGCATTCATTAAAAAGACCACAAATACCACAATGGCAACAGCCACACTTGCTATATTTGAAGGTGTCGCCGGCAGGTTAAAACCGATTTTTGCCTGGAGGATGAAGGCAACATCCACCGCCGTCATAAAGGTTGCTGGTAGTGAACAGATCCAATGAAACTTACCTTTCTTTGCAAGATAAATAGCCGCACACCAGAGAACCATCATGGAAAGCATCTGATTCGACCAACCAAAATAGCGCCAGATAATCTTAAAATCCACCTGGGTAATGAGAAAGGCTATGGCAAAAAGAGGAATGGCAATCATCAACCGCTTTGCAGTCTTGGATTGATCCATTTTAAAAGTCTCTGCAATAATAAGCCTTGTGGAGCGAAAAGCGGTATCACCACTTGATATAGGCAAAATAACCACACCAATAATCGCGAGAAATCCACCAACAGGACCAAGAAGAGTATTACAGGCCTCATTTACCACAGCAGCAGGTGACCCTGAAGCAATAACAGCATTCATAGCCTCGGGTCCGGTGTAGAATGACAGGCCAACAGTGGTCCAGATAAGGGCGATAATGCCCTCCATAATCATGGAACCATAAAATACCTGACGACCTTTATTTTCATTTTTAATACAACGCGCCATCAGAGGTGACTGGGTTGAATGAAAGCCACTGATGGCCCCACATGAAAGAGTGATAAACAGAAGAGGCCAGATAGCTTTGTCACCTGGATGTGTATTAGTTGCAAAATCGAGGTTGGGTAGTATTTCATAACCGTGGTAGACAAGTCCAGCCATAATACCAACGCTCATAAAGATGAGAAGAGCACCAAAGAGTGGATAGAGACGACCAATCACCTTGTCTATTGGTAAGATTGTGGCCAGGAAGTAGTACAGAAAGATACATGCAACCAGGATTTGAACATTGACACCGGTAAGACTGCTGAGAAGTTTTGCGGGTCCGAGGATAAAGACAACACCAACAAGCAGTAGAAGTATTATGGAGAAAACTCTCATGACCTGTCTTGCTGGCATTCCCATGATATCGCCCACAACCTCAGGAATAGATTTTCCACCACCACGAACAGAAAGCATCCCGCTGAAATAATCGTGTACAGCACCACCAAAAATACAACCTATAACAATCCATATAAGAGCGGACGGGCCATACAGAGCGCCTAGAATCGGTCCAAAGATAGGCCCAAGTCCTGCAATATCCAACAGCTGAATAAAAAACACCTTCCAGGTCGGCATGGCCATATAATCAACGCCATCTTCCTTTGTCATACAAGGGGTTTGCCGCTCCGGCTGGATACCAAAGATCTTCTCGACTAGAACTCCGTAGGTAAAATACCCAAGGATTAATAATCCCACACAGGTAAGAAAAAATAACATTTTGACCCTCCACGCTAAATTGATGTTGTATGCTGCTCGTTGCTTGCATATTCAGCACAGAGGGTATCTCGCTGGTTGACATGTATCAATTCTTTGGAGGTGAGGTGTCGTTTTATCCTGCTGGAGTGTCAGATACCTCCCTTGAAGTGCACTGGGTAAATCTGATGGCGTCGTAAAAAGTCCGATCTACGTCGTTGTGGGTTTGGATCGTACTCTCAACATACCACATGTATTATTGAGAGTATGACCCAAACACCACGCCTAGTATATCAGCCTTTTTTCATAGCCATCAAAAGACTTCGAATTGCCTTTTTACGAGTTTGTCAAATCTGAAATACGTTCATTTAATTAGAGACTGCGTAGAGTAATTCCTGTACATGAGGGATTTGAAAAGAAATCGAGGTACCTTTTTCTAAAGTACTGGTTATCTCCATACCAAATTCAGGTCCATAGATCTGCTCGAGACGCTGATTTGAATTACGTAATCCAACACCTTCGGTATGGGATCCCATCTCTTTTCTCATAAGCAGGGTGTCGAGTTTTTCTTTTGCAATACCCTGACCATCATCTTCAACGGTGACCTCCAAATTATCCATATTTCTATAGATTGTAAGGCTTATGGTGCCACCACCTTCGCGACTCTTAATGCCGTGCTTAATAGCATTTTCCACCAGTGGCTGGATAATCAAAGAAGGAATGGGCCAATCTTCACACCCCGGTTCCACATCAATTTTGGTTTGAATCAGATCACCAAAACGCGCTTTTTCAATGGCGAGATATGAGTTAATCTGCTCCAGCTCACTGGACAGTGGGATATATCCACGACTGGAATCGAGATTTTTACGCATATACAAAGAAAGGTCGAGGATCAATTCTCTTGCTTTATCCGGTGTGGTCCTGCAAAAAGAGGCAATTGTATTAAGAGAGTTAAATAAGAAATGCGGATTAATCTGTGCCTGAAGATGCTTAATTTCTGCATGGATCAGCAGCTTATCTTTTACCTGAATATCTTCTAGTTCAAGCTGTATTGAAAAGAGATCAGTCAATCCTTTTGCAATTTCAAACTGGATCCGGTTGAGCTCCATTGTGGCAGAACCATAGAATTTTAACGTCCCCACAATGGTTTTACCTTTTTTAAGAGGAACAATTATAGCAGAGTAGAATGGGCAATCACTGTGATTACAACCAATCTTTGACTGATGTCGTAGGAAAATTGGTTTACCAGTGGCAATAACATCGCGGGTGGATTGTGTTCTGATGGCTTTGCCGGCAAGGTGATGATCGTGCCCCTCACCGACATGGGCCAACACCTGGGCCGTGTCGGTTATGGCAACGGCTGCCAGAGGCAGGCGATCGTGGATAATCTTTGCAGTGGCAAGGGCCGTGTCCATATTCAGTCCCCCACGAAGATAACGCACCGTATTACTAACAATATCAAATATTTTTTGCGTATGGGTGGAATCCTTTTTTTCTCTGAACTCCTGAAGAGATTTGATTACGTGAATAAAAAGTCCTGCCCCCAGTGTGTTACCAATAAGCATTGGAAGAGCTATCACCTGTACTAGTTCAACTGCCTGATCAAAGGGTCTGGAGAAGAGCAGTACCAGACTCATATGTAGCAGTTCACCGATAAAGGCCAGCATCATTCCCATTGACCAATCCAGACTCCGCTCCTTAAAACGCAGGTGCATATAACCGGCCAAAAGTCCCTCGATTATTGTGGCCAGAGAACAGGCAACAGCACTAAACCCCCAGGGGTCAATAATAAACCTATGCCCTCCTGCGATGAGCCCTGCGCCGAATCCCACCACTGGTCCACCAAAAAGTCCCGCTGTAATAACTGCCATGGCACGCAGGTTTGCAATGGAATGAAAAATTGCATTGCCACTGTAGGTCCCCAAAATGCCAAAGAGACCAAAAAAAACGATAAGAAACAATGTGTTATAGATAGAGTTCTTTTTGAAATTCAAATCCTGAACCGGTGAGATGGTAAGGAGTACAAAGGCGCCGGCGACTAACAGACCAACATGTTTTAGAAGAACGGTGATAAGAGCGGTAATAGTCATGCTGTCAAATCCCCAGTCGTTTCTTAAAATCTTTCACCCGCGTCCGGCTCACGACAAGTTCAGTGCCTTTCGCATCTGCCATAATGAGGTTGTACTTCCCATTAAACCACGGGCTAAACTCACGTATACGATCTAGATTCACCAGCAGACTCCTGTGGGCCCTAAAAAAAGAACCTCCGGCAAGATGATCCGTTAATTTATCCATGGTTGCTATGCCGTGCAGCGGAAGTCCATCCCCTGCTGTATGAACCAGAATGCGCCCTGACTCATAGGAACAATACACAATGTCCACAGGAGAGATGAGCTGCATTCGCCCGTTGTTTTCAACAGAGACCTTCACAGTATCCTTTGGGTTTTCCATCTGTAACAGGAGCATCTGTAATTGGTCCTGAATGCTTCCCTTGGATTCTTCCCCTACATACCTGCGTACTCTTTCCATTGTAAGTGCCAGACGTTTGGCTGAAAGTGGTTTTAAGAGGTAATCTACAGCACTTTTTTCAAAGGCCTTAACCGCATAATTATCGTAGGCAGTTACAAACACAAAGAGGGGAATGTGCCCCTTGCCAGACAGAGTTTTGATGAGATCAAAACCAGTTCTCCCGGGCATTTGAATGTCAAGAAAGACAAGGTCTGGATCTGAATTTTCGATCATCACCACGGCCTTACCCACTGATTCGACATCGCCAATAATTTCGACATCGTCAAAAGAAGACAAGAGATAACGTAATTCGTCCCGTGCTGGTTGTTCATCATCGACGATGATGCATCTGATTTTCATGACACTTTTAAGGAAAAAAGAGAAGGAAGTCACAATCCCCAAAGGCTAAACCTTTTGAGCATTACACCATTGCAGTACCCATTGTGAGACAACAGAAGATGACAAAATTACTGTATAGTGGCCAGCGATTGCAACGGAATTAAAAGGAAGACTTCGTTGAGGAAGGACTAATAGCAGAGCAATCTATTGTTATTTCTAGATTTGTTAACTGATTTTTTTCTTTATATCAACAATTGGTGTTCCATCGACCACATCGAGGCCGCGAACCTTCAAACAATTCCCCTCAACCTCATAAACCTCCAACTCTGAAATCGCAATTGGATTCGGCCTTGCCGGACTACGGGTGGAAAACACCCCACGCAATCCTTTTGAGCGGTCCCCCCGTGGATACACTTTCAAAACATTTCTATCTGATTTATGAAACCAAAAGAGCACCACAACAGTTTCACCAGCCCTTATGTCTTCCATACCCTGAACATATTGAGGGTATATTTCCAACACCCCTTTACGCTCAGATTCACTATAGTTCTTAGGAGCATCTGAGCGGTGCACAATATCACCATGGGTAGTACCAATTATTTCTAATTGAGGCTGTTGCATTTACTTGTCCTCTACAATGTTACCTAAATCTTGCATACACAAAGTACAGAAAAATTATTTATCATTGCAAAACAACATGTTGCATTCATAATAATCACTATAAAAACTCATCTTTGCATAAGTACAATTTTTCTGTTATTTGCTACCCTTCGGGATTAACAATTCCACCGAATCTGCTTTGTTAGCGAAGCTTTGAAGTATATTTATACGTCTTCAGCTTCGCTGCCTCGCATTCCCGGCAGGTAAGCGTAGACTCCGAGTAGTCAATTGCAAAATTTAGGTATTATCTTTTTCCGTTTCAACCATTTGTTGAGTAGCGGGCTTACGATCCTCCGCCGCCTGCAAAAGTCCATCTCCCAAGCCCTTTATGACATGATAAGAGACCCGTTTTGCAATTTCATCGTTATCCAGATGACTCATTTTTTCTTGAATCCCCTGTAAAGCATCTCCACTTTTTCCTATCATTTCCTGGGTCACAATCATTTTTTCAGAAATCTGGGCGATGGGTTGGGCGAGATCAGTATTTTTAAGGGTTGTACGAATGGATTCCCCCAGTTGTTTCGAAGCGTTACTTACCAGTCGATCCACAATCACATCGGTATCCATATTCTGAAAACGTCCTTGCAATTCGACTATTGCTATCTCTGCTCTCTCAAGATCCTTGTTAAGTCGACTCACAAGTGCGGCCGATTTCCAAGTCACAAATCCTAATCCCGCGAACAGAACCATAAAAAGCAGAAAATTAATACAAACAAGGATAAAGATCTTATTCTGCTTTTTTTGTAACTGTACCAGTTCACTCATCCACTTCTCCTAAAACTGCCCATGTAATGAAACTTTTCATTATTGAAAAAAACACAGTTTTCTCAGGCCTTAAAAAATAATAGCTGTTTCTAGTCTGTCATCACAACAGACCTGCAAACAGCCGAGCCATTGTAGAATGGTAACATGTTCAGAATACTACTCGGAACGGCTCCTAAGATGATTTTTACCAATTTTTTTCAACAGTTATCTCTTGGTAAAACTAAATTTTTGGCCACCAACAGTAGCCTCATACATTAAACCACCCTTTGTAATGGTGTAGGTTGCCATCCCCCGGGTGTAACCACTATCACCGATGGTTGCGTTATTTTTCCCACCACTGGCCGTAGCTGAGCTCCCGCCCGTATTAGCACGGGCCCCTGCTGCTGCGGTCAACGCCACCGCTTTAACATCAGCTCCAAACTCAAAATTCCCCCGTACAAATGCACCAAATGCATTTTTATCCTGAAAGAAAACAACTTGACTAAACCCTGCACCTCCCATTTGAAACCCTATCGTTGCCTGGGTCATTGCGGTATCTCCGTAATAGCGATCACCCTGCATATATACCCGACCTTTACCATAGGCCCCGCCGACCACAAACCCAGCTTTCCCTATGGTCGGGAAAAGGGCATAACCAAAGGCAGTTTGGAATTTATCCTTAATACCTGCATCTTCAAACATCTTCTTCGTATCCGAATAGTCATCCGCCCACACAGATGTGCATAGCGACAAAGTAACCACAAATAACACAGCCAATCGAACGATACCTTTCATAGAGCCCCCTAAATTTATAGTTACCTACAACCCTTCAGATAACATATATATGCATCTGTTTACTTAACGGTCTAACAGTATACATTAATCTTGGTTTGTTAAGGTACCAACCTATCGAAATAATACATTTAAACCAAATCATTGTAAGCAAACATGAAAATGTGGCTTTCAGTAAAACTCTCCCTAACGAAATTTTACGAATTGCGATTTAGACCTGAAATAATTGAACGTGATAATTCGCGCCTTCTTACCTTCCATATTCTTTTTCTACATTTCGTCCTTATTTGATGCACATTTCAATAGTAACACATAACTTCGACACAACAGCACTTACCAGCTAGGCAACCCATTGACTGCTTATAGATACTCACGAAGCTGGGGGATGAAAAAATTTTGGCATGTGACATCGGCATTAATCATGATAGGCTCGCTTGCGGCCGCCTCACACCTGGTCGCAGCTCCTGATTTATTCGATTTTGAAGATTTCGCAGTTTATGATTCGTCAAATACGATTATCGGTACAGACACATATTCAACCAGTGACTACCTCGGTATACCAGAAAATATATCACTGGAATTTTGCTCCGGTGTAAGAACACTTTGTGTTGCAGATCATCAGGATGGAGCTTTTATAATGGATGACTCTGACTTTGATTCCACTGCACCAATTCCTGATCCATCAGCGATACTTTTTATCGGGGCTGGCCTAGCAAAACTTGTTTGGGCAGGAAGGAGGAAACATTTAACAGAGCAACCTGAGGTTTTCACTCAGTACGACCTGTACATGCAATAGCGTGTAATGTGGATTGGAAAATTTGACTAATAATTTCGATTCAACGGCTATTGAATCTCACCATATACCAAAAGGAGTAATGAAAATGGTAAGAAAGAAAAGAATATCGTTAGGTATCCATGCGGTTCTGATTTGTGCATTAGTTATGTCCTTCTCGGGTAAAGATGCCCGAGCAAGTCAGGCAACAAATCGGTTACAATCTACTTCATCTGAGATGATCTCTTCTTCGAGTAGAAACGGCCAAGCAACTCAGGCCTTTGATGGGGTCGAATCCGCTCCATCTGAAATAACTGTTGCAGTAAGTACATCGGTTGTGTTTACAGCGCAAATTGCTGCTAACCCTTTGCTGATGACCGAAAGTGTTTATTTATACCAGTGCGACTCAAATGGCAACCCGACCCAAACTCTTGGCAGGCTTTACGATGATCAGACACATGGTGACTCTCTGTCTGGTGACAACATCTTTTCAAGCCAGGTTACACTGTATAATGAAAATATTGGAGATACCTATTTCAAAGTCACAGCGGCATATCGAGGTTCACAAGCGAGAGTACAGTCTGGTGGGGAGGCGAAAAATAGAGGTCAATCTTATCTGGCTTCACTAACAGGAATTGAATCTGATCTGGTAATCGTACCAGTTATTGCCGCAGGCGAAACTGAGGAATACACTGATACCGACTTTGAAACAGCCGACTGGACAGATGCAACTCACAGCAAAAGCGCCGATCCTGATTTTGACGAAGTCTTTGATGACACAGTCGTTAAACGCATTGATTTTGTCATCACCTCTGAGCGTTGGCTAAGTATGCTGGACGATATGACATACCTCTATGGTGAGTTTGGTCAAAGCTCTATACCAGATGGCCCAATTCCTGGCGACGACGGATCAATGCCTCCCGGAGATGAGCCAATTTTGGGCGACGATGAACAAATTTTAATCGAAGATGTAGACGATCCGATCTTTGTTCCTGCCGAGGTTTTCTACAACGGTATAGAGTGGTATCGGGTGGGAATCCGCTTTAAGGGAAACTCTACCCTGCAAAGCAGCTGGGAACAGGGGATTTTGAAGTTACCTTTCAAGCTGGATTTTGACGAGTTCGAAGATGAGTATCCTCAAATCGACAACCAGCGTTTTTATGGATTTAAAAAATTCAGCCTGAAAAACAATTACGAAGACAAATCACAATTACGGGAGAAGGTCGCGTCGGACGTTTTCGCAAGTGCAGGTCTTGCCGTTTCCCACACCGCTTTCTACGCACTCTACATTGATCACGGAAACGGCCCTGAGTATTTCGGTCTATATACCCTGGTTGAAGAAGTTGACGACACTGTGATTGATACTCAATTCTCAAGCAATGACGGCAACCTGTATAAACCTGAAGAAGGCAGTGCCAATTTTGTAGAAGGAACATTTAGTGAAGAGGATTTCGAGAAAAAAACTAATGAAGACGATGAAGACTGGTCTGATATCGAAGCTCTCTTTAGCGCCCTACATGATGACTCACGCCTTAGTGACCCCGAAAGCTGGAGAACAGAACTGGAATCCGTCTTTACTGTTGATCTCTTCCTGAAATATCTGGCGGTAAATGGGATCATACAAAACTGGGATTCCTACGGCAGAATGGCTCACAACTTCTACCTGTACAATGACCCTGATTCCTCCACGCTCACATGGATCCCCTGGGATCACAATGAGGTTCTACAGGAAGGCAATATGGGAGGGGCGCTGGCACTGGATTTTTCAAATATTGAAACCGGCGGCTGGCCGTTGATTGAGAAGATATATGCCGACGCAACCTATAAAAAACAATATGACGGATATGTGGCAGAAGTCATAGAAAATGCATTCAATACCGATACCATTCAGACCCTCTACGATACCTATTCGACTCTTGTAGAGGAGTATGCGACGACAGAAAGAGATGGTTATTCCTTCCTGCGTGATCCCTACGAGTTTTACCAGGCGATTGATGAGCTAAAGGAACATGCCAGTGCGCGGGCAACTGCTGTCGATACTTATTTATCTGAATAGCTGCAAAGTGACAGGAAGGTAATAAGTAAGTAGTTGAAGCTGTTTTATCTCCCCCTATTTATCAATAGGGGGAGATAGTGCCCATCCAGAAACGGTATTTGTTTACGATCTTTGATAGTCCTGTACTTACCTTCTCTCACCCATATTCAAAGGGTTATCTACTGAGCAGTTGTTCGTAGTGCAGAAACAAGTAGTGGCCTGGTTTACCTTTCACTCCGTTACCATCATCACTGACAATCAGAATTCCGGTTTGACCGTCGTCCAGGCGTACCGGTGTAACCCCCTCGGCCTGACTCAGGTTTTTCACGTCCGGCACCTGTAGACGTTGCGGCGACTCATTGTTATCTCCACTCCACAACCAGAGTTTGAACTTCTTGCCTGATTTTCTGCTGACAATCAGGTAACCACCTAAATGTTGGTCGTAGCTTAAAGCGCGAATTCCTCCTCCCCCCAGATCTAACTCCTTAAGTGCCTCTGAAATTCGGGGAGCCTCATTATGATCGAATACTGCCAGTGGATTCTCGAGTACAACTATAATGGCATTGTCACCGGCCAAAGGGCTGCGCAATCCAATCAGCAGTTTTTGTTTAGTGGCATCGAAACTTAAGCCTTCAATATTAAATCCTCTTTCATCTTCTACGTCGCTGGTATAGGAAGCGTGCTCCAGGGACGTATGTTGTTGGAAGATTTTCTTGCGCAGGCCACGTACGACTTGAATATCAACAGCCCTCTCTCCCTCCAAGGCAAAGCGCACAAGCTGCTCACGGTTGTCTGGGCGTTTGCCGTTTTTCTTGCGTGAGTGAGAGGTGATGACGTAAATTCGGCTTTGACCATCAACCGCCACCGCTTCCAGATCTTTAAGCGTACTGAGAGCCCGATTTGGGGAAATCAGGCTAAAGAGGGAATTACTGTACAAGGCCTGCTCAGAGACTCGACCATCAGACTGGAGCATTATGACATCAACCGGTTGGTCTGACTCGTCTTCAACGACAATAAGGCGTCCGTCAGGCAGTTGCTGCACACCGGATGGTTCGTAGATTTGTTCAAATTTACTAAACTTGTTGGATAGTGGAATTCCTGCAGCTGCGCAACTAAAGGGCGAAAAGCCGACAATCAATAAAGCAGCAAGGGGAATCCCGGTTTTTCGGAGGCTTAAGGCTCTGGATAATGACAACAAAAATGCTCTATACATAAACTCCTACTGTGATAATTCGAGCGGTATGGCTCTGGATTGTAAGGAACTCATTAATTCAGTGAGGCCAATGGTGTGGTAAATTACAATCACTACAAGTAGCATTAAAGTGCTCACGGTTAAACCAACCAAAAAGGAAGTATAGGATATTTTCAATAAGCGAAATTTACGATTTGCAGCTATTCCAAGCAAATAAAGTTGCCAGGTCATGTTCTGGTAAATGCGTTCGTTGTTGCTCATTAAACCGGACATGAGCTTTGAATGCTCGTCTTTATCCAGTGAGGCAAAATGTTCAAAGACCAGAATATTGGCTTTGTTGTCCCTGAAATCGTCCACACTACTCTTCCTCTTGAAGGAGTAAGGTTGTGCCGCCAGCACCGCAAAGATGATCGAACAAAGGCATGTGGCAAGAAACACAGCGATAGGTGCTGAGAACATAGGTTCAGCAACGAGCACAAATGGTCCGGTGAGCGTCAGAACCGACAGTATAATCCCGTTCAACGAGATCATGATGTTGGCCTTCGTTGCAGCAAGCGCCGTCAGGTCAAGCTGTGACCGATAGGCAGTTCGAAACATCGTTTCGATGCCACGTGCACTGCCTGGATAGCCCTTCTTTTTGTTTTTTTTCTGAGCGCCTTTATTATTGACCTTGCCCTTGGCAGGACGAGGCGGAACTGATGTCGGGGCCAGGTGCTCTTTTCCGACCAGTGCACTGGGAATGAGTTCAACTGTTTTGTTAATGTGGTTGAAGAACATAGGGTCATTAACTATGCGTTCTTGCTTGCTCATATTATAAACTCCTGTTTGACTCTCACCTAACCCGGATTTCTCACCAACAAAGTTTTTCGCAGGTCGAGACACCGGGCATGAAGCTGTAATAATCTACCGGAGTCTTCGCTACCTGAAAATGCCCGGTAACGAAGCATCTGCGGATAAATCTGTTGGCCCGAAGGGTGAACTTTTTGATTTGAAACGAAAAACACCCTGTTAATTAAGGAAGTCATTTTAAAACCATAAAAATAAAAAATTGAGTTTCAAATCAAAAAGTCATGAGAAATTCGGGCTAACCATGAGTAATCCAAATCTGGTATAATGTGCGAACGGTTCGGCGAAGAATGACTTGCTCAAACTATGTGATATCCGTAAAAGGAACGATGATGTCGTCCCCCCGTTTAAAAGGCCATAAGCCTTACCCTACCATACGACTTTTCCTGGTCGTAGATGAGGCAGCCTGGTGTTGGTAAGCTCGATCGAAATTGACATGCAGACATCGCTTGTTTGTTTTTTTCTTCTACACGTTACCCCTAAAGATTGTAAGCTTCAAGTGTGCAAGAAATAAGGAAATGAAACGAAATTTTTGCCGTAGATAATGACCTGCAATACATACTAAACCTTATATTCGACCGAGAGGTTGAGGAAAATCTCATAATATTTTGCCTGTATCAAACGATTTTCTTGTATATATTCTTGATCAACTCTCAAAATGGGGAGAGGTTACTGTAAAAAAAATGTTTGGCGGTGCCGGTCTCTATCGTGACGGCAAGATGTTTGGACTTGTCGCTAACAATGTAGTCTATTTAAAGGTTGATGACACAAATAGAGGCCAGTTTATATCAAGAGATATAAACCGTTAAGACCCTACCCTAATAGAATGACAATACTGTCATTTTATGAGGTACCGGAAGATATCCTGGAAAGCCCTGAAAAATTGTTCGAGTGGGCAGCGGAGTCACTGTCCATTCAAAAGAGACGGAAATAAGGAAACGATGACCGAATTAGACAACAAATACATAGTTACTGCTGAAGATGGAGTCGCTCGATGTTGGTGGGGCCATGAACCACTTGTTTATCGTAAATATCATGATGAAGAGTGGGGACGCCCAGTTGATGATGACATTAGACTTTTTGAGAAAATTTGTTTAGAGGGTTTCCAGTCTGGCCTTTCTTGGTTGACCATACTCCGAAAGCGTGAGAATTTTCGAGAGGAGTTCGCCGGTTTTGACTTTCATAAAATTGCTACATTCGATGATGAAGATGTTACTTGCCTACTCCAAAATACAGGAATCATTCGCCATCGCGGTAAAATTGAGGCGACAATTAATAATGCCAGTCGGGCTCTTGAGATCGTTAATGAATTCGGCAGTCTTGCTCGTTATATTTGGAAATGGGAACCCAAATCTCGAGAACCAGGAATCGGAAAGAATGACAACAATGCCATGATTCCAAGTATCACAAAGACATCACAATTACTCAGCAAAGATCTAAAAAAACGCGGGTGGAAGTTTTTTGGGCCAACGACCGCATACGCCTTCATGCAGGCAATGGGGTTGGTAAATGATCATATGGAAGGATGCGCTATCCGGGAAATAGTAGAACAAGCGCGACGTGAATTTACTTCCCCTCTTTGATACGTTGAATGGTATCTACTTTTCAAATGACTGAATCGCTTTCCATCCAACAAGCCAGAAAGCTGGTGCTACTATCACAGCGACTTCCGCCTGCAAAACCAAACGGAGGGGCTATTGCAGCCACACTGTCAGCAATTGAACACCTGGGATATATCCAGATCGATACGATTTCTGCTATTCAGCGCGCCCATCATCATACCCTGTGGAACCGTAACCCTCGCTACAAAACCTCCCATCTCGACCAGCTGATTGCTGACAAACAGGTCTTCGAGTACTGGTCCCACGCCGCCTCCTACCTGCCGATGCGCGACTATCGCTACAACTTGCCCCGCAAGCTGGCAATAGCCAGTGGTGATCAGAATCACTGGTATGAGCGCGACGCACAACTGATGAAATTGGTGCTGCGACGCATTACAACTGAAGGCCCATTGATGGCCAAAGATTTTGAGCATACCGGAAAAAAGAGCGGCGAGTGGAAGAGTAAACCCGCCAAACGAGCCTTGGAGTATCTTTTTATGCAGGGTGATCTCATGGTTCCTTGTCGGGTTAATTTCCACAAGGTTTACGATCTCACCGAACGGGTATTGCCCGAAGATACTGACACCACCTTGCCAAGTCCTGTGGAATGTGCCCGTTTTTTGACTACCAGATATTTGGAGGTAAATGGCATAGGATTATCTCGCGAGATAGCGTATTTACTAAAGAACACCAAAAAACTTGTTACTAAGACCTTACTGGAAATGGTGTTAAGTGGAGAGCTGCTAGAGGTGAGCGTTGGTGAAATGACGTATTATACCTTACCATCATCTTTAGATCTGCTCAGCAAACCATTGAGACGCAGTAAGCTCAAGATCCTCTCACCCTTTGACAATCTGCTTATCCAGCGAAAACGCATACAGACATTGTTCAATTTTGACTATCTGCTGGAATGCTATGTTCCTGAACCAAAGCGGCAATACGGCTATTTTTCCCTCCCCATTTTATGGGATGGGGAACTTGTTGCCCGCATGGACTGTAAAGCTGATAGAAAGAAATCTCTACTGCATATCCATCATCTTGTACTGGAGCCCGGACTCTCAAAAATTGATGAATTTATTCTTGCACTGTGCAAAGAACTCACATCCTTTCTGAAATTTAATACCTGTACGACAATTCTGCTGCACAGAACTTCTCCTGAATATGTACAACCGCTGTTGCAAACTGCAATCAACACCTTGGAAGAGTGAAAACATCAGGTACACTGCTTCAGTTTTCAACCTCTTGACTCACCTGACACCTTCTCCCTGGCAGAATCTCAAAAAACGCTTTTAACCGTCACGGCCACTGCATTCCTAGAATGCATTCCAATACTTAATACCATAATAGTATTCTCAAAGCATAGTACTACGCTTTGAGCGTGAAACATTAATCCGTATTTAGCAATCTAGAAGCCAGTGCTAATAATGCGTTTAATGTGATGAGTACATACCCGTGTTATTATTGCCCCTCAGAAATAAAGGGGCAAACTTCAGGGGAGTTAGTGTTGGTCGTAGGCAACAATCCGGACACAAAGTTGTTTTTCCAGTGCTTGTATCTTCTTAACCATATCTTCATCCAAATTCGATGTGGCTGGAGGGTTGTAATACGCCATAAGCCTTTTACCTATCTTTTTTTCCAATTTCGCGATGGCCTTTACTTCTTTTTCACCGAGGTAGTCCGCATAAGTGTAATCAAAATCCATTTTCATCTCCTTTGATTGGCAGCTGAGCTGCAGTTAGAAAACCATCAATCAACACTCAGTCGACGGCCCGGGTTTCTCACCAACAAAGTTTTTCGCAGGTCGAGACACCGGGCATGAAGCTGTAACAATCTACTGCAAATGCTCGGTAACGAAGCATCTGCGGATAAATCTGTTGGCCCGAAGGGTGAACTTTTTGATTTGAAACGAAAAACACCCTGTTAATTAAGAAAGTCATTTTAAAACTAAAAAAACAAACAATTGAGTTTCAAATCAAAAAGTCATGAGAAATTCGGGCTAGGGAGGCTATAACTGAGCTACTATCTATTACAACATCTCTACACAGACAAGTGCACCCCACAAAGATATCATTCCTAATATTAGATCATATTCGGTAGAAAAAATCAAAACGCTTCGTTCTCAGTTTATTGTTAGGAATTGATGATACAGTCGTCGGCAGCACTACCCGCGCAACACATAATTTTTCCTCTGGAAAAACGTCTCCGATAGTCCTCAAACACCGATTTTTATTGCATACACTTAGCCCTAAAACGATAATTTCCGGTATTACAATACAAATAACATTCTTGTCGGATATCACTGACAAACCGGTTTTTTTCAATTTTCACTTTTCTTTTAGCGGTTGTCACTTTTTGTTCGGTTTCACTTTGGACTTTTGGAGGAGTTCAATAGTCAAGTTAGAGAACCTGCCAGGAAATAGTTTTTAGCACAGAAAAACAGATCAGACTCACGAATACGAAAGGTCTTCTTTGGATACTGCCGTTCCACTTTCCTGAACAACTGGAAAACTCAGGGTAAACGTCGTCCCTACACCAACCGTTGACTCCACATCGAGATAGCCCTGATGGGCAGAAACGACCTCTTTGACAAGTGCGAGCCCCAAACCTGAGCCTATGATATTACGGGTCGCCTTACCTCGAACCCTATAAAATCTATCAAAGATATGAGGAAGATCTTCCTCGCTGATTCCAATACCAGAATCTTCCACTGAAAAGTTTACGAGCCCTGAAGAAATCGACGATTTGACTGTGACATGGCCCGAATCTGGGGTGTATTTGATACTGTTGGAGACAATATTCATAAACGCTGTTCGCATATGATCATAGTCAACCTTAAACCACCAGTCTTCATCACATGGCTCGTAGCACAGAGTAATGTTCTTTGCCTCTGCCTGGGGTCTGGATATATCAAGTACGTCCATGACCATGTCATTGCCTCTCACAGGCTCGAGATTAAAAACCACGTTACCGCTTTCAAGTTTTGAAAGATTCAACAGGTTATCGATGAGACGCAGCAGATCTTTAGTACGGGCTGTCATCCTCGAGTGAAGGCTATTGCAGGAACTGGTCTGTTCGTGATCACAACCGACCTGTACGGCGTAGATCATCTGTTCAACTGAGGCGAGAGGTGATTTCAGTTCATGGGCGACCATGGCCACGAAGTCCGACTTCATCTGATCAATCTCTTTATGGGTGGTGATGTCTTCAAATATGGTCACAGAGCCAACGACGGCACCCTGCTCTGTAATAACAGGCGAACAATATGCCCTCAGGTATTTTCTGGAAATGGAACCCGGATCAAACTCCCGTATAACAGCAGTAGAATTTTTCACGACCTCTTCCACCATGGCAACAGCTGTCCTATCCCTGATTGATGCGGAGAGATGTTTGCCAATAAATGGATCCGTTTGTATTTCCAGGTTTTTAATCGCTGCGGGATTGTGGAGTACCACAATTCCATCCGCATCCGTTATGAGCACAGCTTCTGCCATACAACCAAAGACTGTTTTCAGACGGCTCTCGGATTTATCGATGGCCTCCAGACCTCTTTTTTTCTCTTCACGGAGCCTGTCTGTCTCCGCCTGCATCTTTAACCGGTCCACAGCCCGGTTAACCACCACTCGTATATAATCCGGAGTAAATGGTTTACCCACAAAATCAAAAGCGCCCTGCTTCATGGCAGATACGGCCTTGGTCACTGTTGCAAAACCGGTAATGACAATAACCTGAACATGTGGCTGATTTTCTCGTATCCAGTCCAAAACCGCAAACCCATCCATCCCGGGCATCATAAGATCGGTAAGTACAATATCAAAACTCTGCTCTTTAAGCATTTCGAGTCCTGCCAGGCCATCTTCAGCTTTGGAAATCTGATACCCCTCGGTGACCAGAGCACGTTGCACACCTTCTCGTATTACCTGTTCATCATCGATGACTAAAATACGAACATCATCCATACCGGATCTCCTTTATTGCATGGAGAATAACAATCCACCCACCTTCCCTTTTCAAGCACCAGTAAACACAAAGCCAGACTATCCCTATTTTAACCAGCTCTTAATGAGCTCCAACAACTCTTTTGGTTCAACCGGCTTTGGCATATAATCCTGGGCCTCACTTTCAAGCATGTCCCGGTGGGTATAGGTACTTGTCGTGACTCTGTCCGCGACAGCAGTAAGGAGAATTATCGGGATATCAGCAGTATCCTTATTTCCTTTCAGTGCAGCACAGGCCTTATGACCATCAAGAACAGGCATCATAACATCGAGGATTATCAGATCGGGTCGATTAGCAGCAACTGCTGCAATCCCTTCCTTGCCATCATATGCGACACTCACTTCGTAGCCACCACTTTCAACAATAACTCTTACAGCTTCAACGAAATCAGGATCATCATCGACTAACAGGACTTTTTTCTTATCAGACATAAGGTACCTCCATAAAATTGATAGCGTATCTCTTCTTACTCCATCACAGGTCGAGGCAAGAGGCCTGCACCACCTATGATTTCTTCTAGTTTTTCCTCCCATTCAATGGCCATGACATGAACTCCAGCTATACCTTCGATCTCTTTTAATTCCTGGATCTGTTCTATACACATCTCGATTCCCTTTGCGGCCTGCTTTTCTTTGGGTTCCGCTGCAATGCGTTCCACGACTGCATCAGGAATGTCCATTCCTGCAACCATCCTTCGCATAAATTTTGCCATGCCAGCCGATTTGAGTGGGGTTACTCCGGCAAGGATTTTCACCTTTTCATGCAGTCCCTCTGCCCGTGCCTCTTCCATGTATTTTTTAAATTTATCCATATTGTAGATACACTGAGTCTGGACAAAATCGGCTCCCGCTTCCATCTTTAATCTCAACCTGGGCACACGGATTTCAAAAGGATCGGCGAAAGGATTAACGGCACAACCAATATAAAATTGAGGAGCCCCTTGGAGCTTATCCCCGGAAGGAAAGACCCCTTCATCGCGCATGGTTTTCACTAGATGAATGAGCTGCATTGAATCGATGTCAAAGACGTTTTTTGCCTGGGGATCATCACCGAATTTCTGGTGATCTCCTGAGAGGCAGAGTAGGTTCCGCACACCCATAGCCGATGCTCCAAGCAGATCCGACTGTAGAGCAATACGATTTCGATCCCGGACCACCATCTGGATGAGAGGTTCTATACCTTCTTCCTTAATAAGCATACAACCGGCAAGAGAACTCATCCTGACCATTGCGGTCTGATTGTCCGTCACATTACAGGCATCAACATGTCCCCTTACAAAGGCCGCTTTTTTGCGAACGATATCGGGATCTGCGCCACGGGGTGGACCACATTCTGCAGTAACTGAAAAATGCCCTGCTTCCAGAACTTTTTCTAGATTGCTTCCAGATTTCATCAGATCATGTCCTCCCGAATTATGCGGCGTGGTCCGCCATCCCGGGCTGAACTCCAGCCCTTATACGGTTTTAGTTTTCCATAGTTTTCCATCTGATCAAGAGCCACCAGTCTATCGATAATAAGTTGCCAGCCACATTGGATATCTTTATCCACCTCACAAATCCCTCTGACAGAGCCGCCACAAGGTCCATGAAAGAGGGATTTCGCACACCGGGTAACGGGGCAGATGCCTCCAGTGAGGTGTAATACGCAATCCCCACATCCCTGACATCTCTCAGCCCACTCACCCTGTCTTTCTGTTACACCAAGAAAACCTGTGTTTATCCCCGGTAAAAGCGGGGTGGTCGTAAATTTTTCTGCCAGAAACTGAATCCCCGCACCACAGGCAATGGAAAGAACCGCCTGATGATCTTCCACGTAAGGGCGCATGGTTTCCACATATTCAGGATCACACTGCCGCTCAATACTTACTTCCTTAATGGTGATTTTCTTCCCGGCAGCTTCTCGCGCAAGGCGGATTGTAGAGGATAGCACCTGCACCTCTTTTTCTCCGCCCACTCTACAGACCGTGACACACCCATGGCAACCGGCCACAATGATATTATCGTACGGCTCCAGCATCTCCAGAACCTCTTCGATGGGTTTTGGTGTTCCTGTAATCATGTCGCCTCCCTTTCAGTTGCCGGCTTAGCAACGCCTGCACGCATCAAATTAATAGGGCTTGGACCAATACTTTTCACCGTATCTACAAACTCATTGGCGAAAAATGCAAATCGTTCTCCTTCTCCAGCACTGAGATTATACATGCGTATTCTATCCGGGCCGATCTTGATTTTCTCAAGGATCTTATACACCCGTTCAACACGGGCCCTCGCACGAATATTGCCTGAAATAAAGTGACAGTCCCCTTCCAGACAGCCAATAACCATCACTCCGTCGGCGCCATTTTCAAAGGCTGCAAGCAGCAGCGATTCATCAATCCGTCCGGTACAAGGGAGCATGACAATGCTGATTGCCGGTGGATAGGATCTTCTTTCCGAACCTGCCAGGTCCGCTGCGGAATACGCTCAATGGCGGCAGGCAAAAACAATTACATTTGGTGAAAAGTCGTTCATACCTAAAACTCCTTTACAAACCCCTAAAACCTGAAACTACTCCCAATTACGCCTCAGTGTACGATTCAATTTTCGCTCGCAGGTTTCTGTCTTCATAACGTCCAAGACTGATTGTCTTCGCCGGACATTCAGCAACACAGATCCCGCAGCCCTGGCAAAGAGCAGGGTTAATCTCTGCGGTATGTTGATCATTAATAAACGGCACCCCATAGGGACAGGCACGGACACAGGTCAAACAGACAGCGCAGTTGGTTGGATCAACCGTCGACACCACCCCGGACATGTGCAGTTTGTCTTTAGATAGCAGTGTGACGGCTCTTGCCACTGCCGCCTGGGCCTGAATTATTGATTCACTGCTGCTCTTTGGGCCGTGGGCGGTTCCTGCCATGAAAAGGCCCTCGCTCGGCAAGTCCACCGGACGCAATTTCGCATGGGCCTCAATAAAAAACCCTGTGTCATGTCGCGGTACTCTCAGCATAGAGGCTAGTTCTTCCGTATCACGCGCCTCCATACCCGTTGACAGGACAAGAATATCCGGATAGAGCCGCACATCCATATCTATGGATGGATCTCTGATTATAATTTCAACTCCAGTCTCCTCTGCTATAATCTTTGGAGGATTCAATTCCGGATCAAATCTGATGAAATTTACTCCAGCCCGACGAGCGGAGCGATAGTCAATCTCTCCGTGTCCATAACAGCGCATATCGCGGTAAAGTACGTCGACGCGCGCTTCAGGGAACTTTGCCTTCAACCGCAAACTATTTTTCACCGCGTGATTACAACAGACCCTTGAGCAATACGGCAACAGATCGGGATCACGGGACCCTGCGCATTGCAACATAGCTACCCGAACGTGTTGCCAGCCCTCTTCTTGTCTCTCCAGCGTAGCTTCAAAATCGGTCTGGGTCATTACTTGTGCAAGATTTCCCAATCCATGTATTTCCGGCCTGTGTTCTTTTGCGCCCGTAGCAATGAGAATTGCACCATGTTTGAGTGTCCTTGTTGCACCTGAGGGCATCACAATATCAGTTTCAAATGAGCCGACAAATCCGCTCTGCTCTACCACTTCACTACTCGTAAATACCTTGATGCGATCATCCTGGAGAACCTGTTCCCCTAAATCCTCGATGAATGGACTGAACTTTTGCCCCTCTGCATTCCTGTGTAGATTGCGCAGGTGCCCTCCCAATATCGGCTCCCTTTCCACAAGATATACGCCAAATCCCTGTTTTGCAGCTTCCACGGCAGCAGTCATTCCTGCGACACCTCCACCCACAATCAGTAACCGGGAATCAACCTCAAATTCGAGTTCTTCAAGGGCTTCTCCGGCTGTTGCATTGGCCACAGCCATTCTTGTTAAACGTTTTGATTTTTCTGTGGCAAGAACAGGATCATCCGGATGCACCCAGCTGCATTGATCGCGGATATTTGCCATATCAAAAAAGTACTTATTAAGACCCGCCTGCCTGAGAGTCGATTGAAAAAGGGGTTCATGGGTGGTGGGGGAACAGGCAGAGGTCACTACCCTATTCAGCCTGTGCTCTTTAATAATATCCCGCATCCGTTCTTGGGAATCCTGAGAGCACGTGTAAAGTGGATGTTCTGCGTACACCACACCAGGCAGGGTTTTCGCGTATTCGGTTACCGCAGCAACATCCACCACCGAGGCGATGTTGGTCCCACAATGACAAATAAATACACCTATTCGTAATTCATCTTCATCACTGAACTGTAGTTCGTCAGGGAGCTTTTCTTCTGTAATCAACCGTCCTCTGGACTCTGCAATAGCAGCCGAGGCAGCTTCTGCAGCACCAGATGCTTCACATACCGTCTCCGGAATGTCTTTAGGCCCATTCACCGCGCCGCTCACAAAGACCCCAGCTCTCGACGTAGCAAGAGGTTTATATCCATCGGTGACTGCAAACCCGTATCGATCAAGCTCAATATCCAGTGTCTTCGCGAGATCTTTTACCTGCTCAGGAACCTGAACACCTACGGAGAGTACCACCATATCAAAATTCTCAATTCTCCTAAGTCCCGCCTCATCCACATAACGAAGCTCAAGATCTCCTGTAACCGGGTCTTCAAAAATCCTGCTCACCATTGCCCGGACAAATCGCACCTTATTTTCTTTGGCCCTCTCCACGTAGTCATCGAAATTTTTCCCAAAGGAGCGCATATCGATGTAAAAAATAGTTGGCTCGATCGACGAGTCATGTTCCCTTGCAATAAAGGCTTCTTTGGTTGCATACATACAACAGACCGAGGAACAATAATCCCGATCACAGGAATGATCCCTTGAACCAACGCACTGGATCCAGGCAATTTTTTTTGGATGTTTATTGTCACCAGGCCTTGCAACAGTACCAGAAGTAGGCCCCGAAGCGGAAAGCAGCCGCTCAAATTCTATACTGGTAACCACATTTTTATAGAGACCGTAGCCAAATTCACCTCGCAATTTAGCATCAAATACTTCTATCCCCGGTGAAAAAATGACGGAACCAACCTCTATCTTAAGCTCTTCTTCCCTTGACTCATAGTGGATGGCACCAACTCCGCAAATTGATGCACATGTTCCGCAAGCCCCGGTATTGAGACGCACACAACTTCTTTCATCTATTACAGGAACCCTTGGTACCGCCTGTGGGTAGAGAATATTGATGGGCTTTCGTCCATTTAAGCCCTCATTGAAATCATTGAGAAGAAGCTGAGGCCCTTTATTGGATACTTTTTCAATGGATAGAAAATCCACAGGACAAACCGAGACACAGGCACCACAAACCTGACAGATATCGCGGCCCGCCTCAATTCCATCTAAAGTCATCTTAAGAGCACCAATCGCCATGACCTTTTGACAGGTGATAACACAGAGGCCACAGCGCACACAATCGGCGGTACCTTTGCCTTCAAACTCTTTTTTGAGAAGCTCTGACCTTGCATAGACTGCAGCACCTACGCTTTTTTCAAAATCGGGTGCATCTGCTACTGTTATAGCGTTGAATTTTTCAGGGCAGGCAGCGTAACAACCACCACAGCCGGTACACTTTTCCTGATCAATCACAGCGATACTTTTTTTCTCCCAGGTAATAGCCCCGTGAAGACAGGCAGAGAAGCAAAGTCCACACATCGAACATGCTTTTTCATCAACGCTAAAGGTCCATTTATGTAGACTCGTAGGCGTTGGAGTGCCATCGCCTTTAATGGTCTCTTTTACCTTTGCACGCAGTTTTTTCTTTTTTTCACCTTCTGCCGGCTGCTCAGGAAATTGAGAAATTTGGGTAACCGGACAAACTAACTCACATAGCCCACATCCAGTACATGCCGCTACATCCACGTAGCGTGCGTGGCGAGTAATGGCTGCCGTAAAGTTGCCAGGTTCACCACTAAGCCCTGTAACCTCACTATGGGTAAGAAGTTCAATATCTCTATGGCGCCCGACTTCGACCAGCTTAGGCGAAACGATACACATGGAACAATCGTTGGTGGGAAATGTTTTATCCAGCTGGGCCATTTTCCCTCCAATAGCAGGAGAGCGTTCAACAAGATATACCTTGATTCCACTATTGGCGAGATCAAGTGCCGACTGCATTCCGCTAATCCCACCGCCAATCACCATCACAGCACCGGTGGGAGAAGAACTTGAACGTAGTACTCTATTGGAGTTTCCCGTCATAATGCCTCCTCGGTCTTAGTCGCCCTTTCTTTCATGACACCTAAAAGAATTTCTGGGGAAACCAGATGCATTTTCTGTTGGCTCGCCGGGTAACTGCCGTTGAGTGCAGCAACAATTAATTCGGTTGCAAAGAAAACAGGCAACCTGGCCTCCCCTTCATCTCTTACTATCTGACGACTTTCCACGTTGGCCTGGCACATCGGACAATCGGTGACCAGAGCCACAGCACCAGCTCTCTTGGCAGCAGATACAATATCACCCACAAGTTTTTCGGCTATATCCGGCCTGGCCATGGTGAGGCTCCCTGAACAACACTCTGTTCGATGGGACCAGCTGACAGGACGCGCACCTATTGCAGCCATAATTTGCTCCAGGGTCTGTGGGGTTTCCCAACTGGGAGCGCCTGTGATATGCGGATTTCTTAAAGAGAGGCAGCCGTAATAACAGCCGATAGCCAAGTCAGCCAACCCACAGCTTATATTTTCACTGATTGTTGTAAGGATGTCTGGTCGTGCAAGAAAACTACTGATATGGATGATCTCAAAAGTAGGTGCATACTCTGTGATATCCCACTTGAGAGAATTTTCTCTCAGCGCCCTGTCGGCCACCTTGAGTCTCTGAAAACATGCCGCACAGGGAACAAGGATATCATGCCCCAAATCTCGTGCTAAAAGAAGGTTCCGCATGGGCAGTCGCATCCCCACCTCATGGTCTGTCATATGGGCAGATGAAGCGCCACAACAGTTCCAATCTGGGATATCGATAAGCTCAACCCCCAAGCTACTGCATACTTCCCGCACCGAATAGTCGTAGTCGAGGGCTGTTCCTTCAAGGGAACAGCCAGGGTAGTAAGATAGTTTCATCTGTCATACTCCTTGCCCTTTCCGGAAAAAATATCCTTAATTTCAGATTTCCCCTCTATGGAATGAGGAATCAGCTTTAACTTTCCCTTTAAAAACATTTGCATACCAAGGCTCATATCACCGATATAATCTCCTGACCTGAGCTTGTAATTGACAATCATACCTACTTCCCAGGCCCGGCCCCACCTATTGATAGAACCAAGAAATGATTTATGAAAAGCGGGAACTCTGGATTGTGCAGGCTCCACTCCCTTACGAAGAGCAAGCTCTCGCAGGACATCCATGAGAGCTGTAATATCAATATTGTTAGGACATCTGGTGGCGCACGTCTCACAGGCCGCGCACAACCATATCGTTTCACTATCCAACAGACGTTCTTCCTGGCCGTATGCGGCCAGACGCACAGCCTGCATCACACTATAATCAAAATAGTCGCCAATAGGGCACCCCGCAGAACACCGGCCACACTGGTAGCAGGCGTGGACGTCAACATTTCTTATCTGAAGTTTACGTAAAAACTTGAAATTTCCTTCATCTGGGGAAATTGAGGATTTATCCATGGTTTTCTCCCATCAAAGTTTCCATGACAACCGGAAATCTAAGGGTAAATGTTGTGCCTGTTTCCGGCGTTGATTTCACCCGAATAGAACCTTTATGCTCCTTTACAATGGCATAGGAAACAGACAGACCGAGACCTGATCCTTCACCTGTTGCCTTCGTTGAAAAAAATGGATCAAATATTTTTTCAAGTAACTCAGGCGGTATTCCATGCCCTGAGTCTTGAATTGTGATTTCTGCAAGATCGTTGTTGGCCCTGACACTGCTCTTAATTTTGAGACTTCCACTCCCTTCCATTGATTGTGCCGCATTCACAATGATGTTCATAACCACCTGATTCAATCTGAATGAATTGCCGTAAACGTGAGGAAGATCTTCCGCAAGATCCATTACAAAATCGATATTTTGAAACAAAGGCTGGTGCTGCAGGATGGTAAGAGTTTTCCGGATCACATCATTGAGATCCGTGGGTTCCATTTCATAGGTCGTCTGGTGGGAGAACTCCAGAAGATCGGCCACAATAACCTTACACCGCTCCGCTTCATGGATAATGGTATCGAGATCACAACTGAGTTTATGGTCCTTTCCCAAATCTTCCTGAATCAAATTGGCATAGAGCATTATGCCGGACATGGGGTTATTGATCTCATGGGCAACACCCGCCGCCAACCGACCAAGACCTGCCATCTTTTCGGACTGCATCAACATTCGCTGGGCTTGCTGCAGATCTTCCTCCACCTGCTGTATCGCACGCAGGTCAGTAAACAGGCCAAAGGTTCCAATTTCCTCTCCCTGATCGTAAATAATTCCCCCGGAAAAACTTACGGGAATATCCCGGCCATCTTTATTTTTTACTATCATTTCATGGCGCAACAATTTTCCCGGCCCACCAAAATGGTTACTCCTCATCCTCTTTTTAAGCTCGTAGGCAACACCTTCATTGTAGAGTTTTGTTACATGAAGGGTTTTAATATCTGAATCGGCATAGCCCAACAATGAAAGAGCCTCTTTGTTGAACAGTATGATTTGTCCCTGCCTGTCTGAGGCGATGATTCCATCCACCGAACTGTCTATCTGATTTTGGAAAAAACTATTTCTCCGCCGGAGCTCTCCTTCCAAAGTCTTTTGCTGCGTTATATCGATTAAATAAAGGAGGTAATAATCCAGACAGGATTCAGGAAACACAGCCACCGCGCTGAGAATGCAACGCTCACCCTCACTATTGAACTCCAGTTCATGGGATATTTTCAATCCACTTTTCTCACCCTGAAGTTTTGCGTAATCCTGAATGAGAAGGTAGAAATCTCCATGATCTGACCCAAGTAATTCCTCAAGTGGCCGACCAGTCAAATCGCCGTATGATACTCCTAAGAAACCACTTGCTGCAGGATTTGCGTGAATCACATGATGGTCTGGACCGACTACCACAACACCATTTGGAGTTTCTTCTAAAATAGTGTGAAGATAATGATAGGGTCCCAGTTCTTCCTGCAACGACTTTGGGTCCCTATTTGCTGTCGAAACAACAAATGAACTATTCACGTCGCTTACCGGCCAATAAGGTCGAGAAATTCAGGGAGCCTGTCCTTCCATCCCATAGCAAGAAGAACCGTTCCATCCGCAATCGGCGCAAGCTCTCGAATAAGCTCAGCTGCTGCCTGTAGTCCAGCATCCTTTTTCACTGGAGCTTCGATCATTTTCTTTAAAAATTCCTGGGGAATGGAGGGCACTCCCTTCAGATTATTGAGATAGCGAACCATCGTGACAGATTTTAAAAACATCACGGAAGTAAGTAGTTTAATTCCAGTCTCTTGGGCGAATGGGATAAAATGCTCTACGATATTTAGGTCGTAGGTTGGACTCAGAGTAACAGATTGGATACCGTACCCTTCAAGCCGCTTAAAAAATTCGGCCCGCTCCCTGTTAAAATTCACATCATCAGAAAGATCAATGGCAACGCCTACAGTGAATTCTGTCGCACCTTCCAGATCTTCTCCCCCTAGATCTTTTCCACTATTTAACGCAGTCACACACTCAAGCATCGAGATAAGGTCAAGATCTCCACTTGTGCGCACAACGGGTTGGTCCCCTTCTGCCGGGTCATTACCCTCTTTTATGACGATATTTTTAATGCCAAGGGCGGCTGCAGAAAGTAAATCTGCCTGAAAAGAGATCCTGTTTCTATCCCGACCAGTAATAACCATCTCCGGCTCATACCCATTTTCTTGTAGAGCAAGACATGGGGCAATCGGTGACATCCGCATGATCGCATGTTCACAATCAGTGACACGGACATTGTCAACACGTCCCCGCATCTTCGAAGCGGTGTTAAGAAATGAATCGAGAAGCACCCCTTTGGGCGGATCAATTTCAGAGATGAGCGCATGAGAATTTCGACTGGAAGTGGTGGTGTCTTGAGCGGCGTCCATTGAACCTCCTGTAAGATGATAATATCAAATCACTTTCTTTCTGGAGAGCAAAAATGTAGCGCAATACATGATAAAAACTGGTGCACCTAACAATATGAAATCCAACTGAAACTCGCGATAACAGTCAGTTAATTTTCATATCAATTTTATTTAACTATTAATCAAGTGTTTTTTCAAGATAAAAATACTTCGCTCCGCGATGGACACATCCATCGCGGAGCAATTACTACAAGAAACGATATCATGAAATTACAAAAGCCGTAAATCCCAATTTAACGGGAAATTACGGCTTTCGGCACTGCGAAGCAATAAGAAGTTACTTGCTACTTCTTATGTGTTGCCCTCATGGTTTTGGCAAGTTCCTTAACCTCTCCCAAATCTTCCGTCATCATATTCCATCCATACCAGTAGGCGTAGTCAGGATTAACATGGAAAAAGGCCTGATAAGCACGCATACGGTGTTTCATATACATACGGACCAGAATTTGATCAATATAGGATAACTTGTCCAACTCCTGATCCCAGTTGGCACCATTGGTATGCATCATGGTAAGCAGGAATGGATAATTGTGCGGATAACTCGCAGGCTTTTCGATTATCCCATCCTTATAAAGAGCCGCCACAGTCTCAATAGCTTCTGCCATCAGGCGATCCGCTTTTCCGAGAATGGCATCTCCCATGTCGAGCTGCTCTTTGGCATAGGATTGAGAATGGCACTGGGTACAGGTAGCAAGCATTTTATTACGCTCTTTCTCCCAGGAGACCTGGTCAAGTCGTACCATATCAACGGATTTTACAGCATCCAGTATAGCTGTGGGCTCACCTGTTTCAGGATTAAGAACACCAAGAGCTTTTAGGATCGTTACCCGATCTGCCGCCTCTTGTTTATCTTCAGGAAGGGGGAGTCGAACACCAAGAAATCCCCATGCTGTATGATTTTCATGGGTTCCATCAGGGAGGTGGCAGGTTTGGCAGGTAGGTGCAGCCGCTCCTTCGGGAAGATCACCATCTTTTTTAGCAAAATAGCGAGTACCGTGTTTAGAGCTTGACCACATCTCCCACTGGGGATGATCATAACCCATATGACACTGTTGACATGCTCTTGGATTTCTCGCTTCTTTTACAGAAAAAGCATGGCGGGTGTGACATTCATCACAGGAATTCACCTGATAACGATACCCTTTGTCTAACTGATCTTTTTTCTGTTCTTCCGTTCGGATGCCCATATTATGACAACCACCACAACCGCGTCCACCTTCAATCAGCTCATCGGGAGCCAGGTGTGTCGCAGGAATAGCATTTAAAACAGCCCAACCGTAATTATGTTTACCCATTTTAAAGGAATCAAATTGCTCCTGATGGCATTCTGCACAGACCGCTTCATCCGGAAGTTTTGCCATTTTATAATCTTCTGCCGTCTTATGCTCCTCCCCATGACAGGTCGAACAGGTCACATCATTTTTTGAATGTTCAGAGGCATTCCAATCCATCACCATGCCAGGCGAAACCTTGGTGTGACAATCAACACAAGTGTCAGCCGCACCTGCATTTACTGCCGTTGAAAGTAGTAACACAGCACCCGCTAGTATGACTCGTTTGATAAACATCATTTTCCCTCCAAATGGTGAAAATGGAAAAATTTCACTGCCGCCCATCGGCAATGGAAATAGGTATGGAAAAGTACCGAATGAATATTAAGGCTGCAGCCTAACGCTTTGAAAATAAGATGTCAATTCCATAAACCATCATTTTCACACGAAAACGAAGATGATTTCCTTGGGTAATCGAATCCTTTTTACTGCTATTATCGCCTTGCAAACCTCCTGCAACTATATGTTATAATCAACAATACCTAACTCTTGCATACACAAAGTACAGAAAAATGACTTATCATCGCAAAACAACATATTGCATTCATATAATTACTTTAGAAATGCATCTTTGCATGAGTCCAATTTTTCTGTTATTTGCTACCCTTCGGGATTAACAATTCCACCGAATCTGCTTTGTTATCGAAGCATTGAAGTATATTGATACGTCTTCAACTTCGCTGCCTCGCATCTCCGGCGGACTGGTCAATTGCAAAATTTAGGTAATATTTCATTTATCAGTGCACCCCATTAAAAGGCGGTTATTATAAATAATCGGGTGACATTTTTCTATATTCAGACGAGAAACGTAAAGGAGAAGGATTATGAGCGACTACACAGTGCACCGCCAATTCCTCAAGGATACCCTCAGAAAATCTATTGATTTTCGAAAAAGTGACCAACACCAGGGAAAACCACAACCACCTTTGGAGCAAGCTCCCTCTGAAGACAAGGTACGTATAGCTCTACCTGGTAAACAGGACTGGCAAACCAAATTTTCAGAAATAAGCTTGCTGGAGGCAATCGCCGACAGAAAGAGCAGACGCAACTTTAATGATGAATCACTTACAACCGACGAACTCGGCTTCCTCCTTTGGGCAACCCAAGGCATAAGAGATCCCGATAAAAAACTTCCCCAGTTTCGCACAGTACCTTCAGCGGGAGCCAGACATAGTTTTGAGACCTATCTGTTCATCCAACACGTTGAAATGATCCCTTCAGGACTCTATCGCTATCTGCCCCTATCCCATGAACTTGTTTTACTCTACGAAAGTGACATAACACTAAAAGAGAAGCTCACACGTAGCGCCTTTGGGCAAAAATTTGTCGCGAATAGTGCGGTCACATTTGTCTGGACCACGATCCCCTACCGCATGGAGTGGCGCTACCTCCAATCCGCCCACCGCGTAATTCTTCTCGACGCGGGCCACGTCTGTCAAAATCTGTATCTGGCATGTGAAAACATCGGCATCGGAACCTGCGCCATCGCGGCTTACGATCAGGAAGCAATGGATAAACTGCTTGGCGTAGATGGGGAAAATGAATTTACTGTATATCTCGCGCCTGTCGGAAGATATTAACCCCGGTAAACGGGAATCTTGTTTTTTATGACAGCTTTTCTGGAATAAGGCACTGAATTTTTCATTTCAAGATCATGTAGTTTCTATTATTGTTTGTTATGGAAAATGTAAAAACACATAAAATCGGTAACGACTGTATTTTTTGTTCTGCTCTTACAAAAATGAAGATAGAGAAAAGATATAAGTCAGTGATCGCCATAAAAGATCAAAACCCTGTAACCAAGGATCACTTACTCATATTGCCACTCCGCCACGTGGAAGATTATTTTTTACTCACCAACGAGGAAAAATTTCACGCGGATACATTGATACATATATGCAAAAAAGCTATTACAGAACGCGACCCTTCGGTCACAGGATTTAATATAGGAATAAATTGTGGTGAATCTGCAGGACAAACCATTTTCCACTGCCATATTCACTTAATCCCCAGAAGAGATGGAGACACTCCGTCACCACGAGGTGGTGTTCGTGGAGTGATTCCTGAAAAAATGAATTATCCTGTTCTTACTTAAAAAAACGTTACAGAAAATTCAAAACCTCAACCCAGGAAAATGTCATGAAAAAATATATATGTGCACTTTGCGGCTATGTCTACGACCCCGCTCTTGGTGATCCCGATGAGGATATCGAACCAGGAACAGCATTTGAAGACCTGCCTGACACATGGACATGCCCTGTCTGCGGGACCTCGAAAGACGAATTTTCCATGAAGGATAGGTAAGCATGAAGCTCGATCCAAAGAAGTATGGATTACCCGCAAGAACTCATTTGGAAAAATTGGATGAACACACCATCGGTTTGATTGTCAGAAGGAAAAGTAGAATCATCATGGCCGATGGTAGAAAACTGGTTGAGAAAGCCATGTGCATCCAAGAGACTGCAACATCAACCAAGGTAGCACTCGTTACCACCGCCCCCATCTGCGGAAAGACGAGGACATTTCTAGAGGCTTCAGGGATAACGATTTTAGAAGAATAATTTATTTTCTGGATATTTATCGTGATTTTCAACGAATACATCCCTATTGCAGTTGATCAGCGTACAATAATGCCCCTTCAATCCAAATATTTTTCTTATATTGACATTCCTGTTGATCAGAATAATTTTTATACAAGATGTCGTCAACATGCCATTATAATTGCAATACATCTAGTCTAGATACGTCACAACAGCTTCTGGTATATAAACCCGTTACAGATCAGGGGTGTGAGTATATGAGTAAAAATTATAAAGAAGAAAAACAAGATTCAATAGACACGGACAAAAAATACAACAGGCTTCATCAGCTTGAGTTATTTGCAGAGGATATTGTCGATACCGTTCGTGATCCCGTATTAGTCCTGGAGTCCGATTTAAAAATTGTCTTTGCCAATCAGTCATTTTACAAAACATTTCAAGTCAGCCAGCAGGAAACAGAAGGTCATTTTTTATTTAATCTTGGTAATCATCAATGGGATAGTGCCCAATTGCGTACACTGTTAGATGATGTCCTGGCTCATGGCACGGTCTTTAAAGATTTTGAAGTTGAGTGTGATTTTAATCATATTGGCAAACGGATCATGCATATCAATGCACGCAGACTTATCAGAAGAGCCGACAATGCGTTCTTTATACTTCTGGCTATTGAGGATGTGACCGAACGGATCTACCTGGAAAGAGATCTGCTTCAACACAAGAACCATCTTGAACACATAGTTGAAGAACGATCCCAGGAGCTTAAGAATATCAACATAATGCTGACAGAAGAAAAGGAATGGCTGAATGTAACGCTCAGCTCTATTGGGGATGCTGTTATTGCAACGGACATTAAGGGCAATATTACTCTGATAAACCCTATGGCAGAAAAACTATTGGGTTGGTCCCGCACTCAAGCCACTGGTAAGCCTTTGTCTGAAATTTTGCATATTATGGATGAAAAAAAACGCGTGCGGTTAACTGGCCTTGTTGAAAAAATCATAACATCTGGAAAAACCGGCAATATCTGTAAAAATTCGATCCTTGTGTCCAAAGACAGCAGTGAAAAGTTCATTGCAGACAGCGCCTCTCCCATATGGGATACAACTGGTAATATATCCGGTGCGGTGTTTGTTTTCCGTGATATTACGGAAGAAAAGCACATGGAGGATAAGCTCAGACAATCGCATAAGATGGAATCCATTGGTACTTTGGCCGGAGGTATCGCTCACGATTTTAATAACATCCTGTTCGTGATCATGGGATATACCGATCTTGCTATGTTGAAAATAACAGAAAACGCAGAAACCCGGAAGTATCTGGAAAAAATATATCAGGCGTGTAACCGTGCAAAGGATCTGGTACAGCAGATACTTGCTTTCAGCCGCCAGAACACACAGACGTTTAAACCCATTGATATCAGTTCGGTAATTGAAGAAGCGATCAAGTTGTTGCGGGCATCTCTCCCGTCTACAATTAAAATATATTCCAATATAAGGTCAGATACAAAAATAATTGCCGATGCCACCCAGATTTATCAGGTAGTTTATAATTTATGTACCAACGCAGCACAGGCCATACAGGATAAAGCTGGGTTTATCCGCATTAGTCTGTTGGATGTTGAAGTTAACGAAAATCAATGCACAGTTCATCCCGGATTGGTACCGGGAAAGTACGTCCGCTTGTCAGTGGAGGATTCCGGGCATGGGATGTCTTCAGATATCAAGGGAAAAATCTTTGACCCTTATTTCACAACAAAACGAGAGGGTAAAGGAACCGGAATGGGGCTTGCCCTGGTGCACGGAATTATAACGAATCATGATGGTTCCATTGGAGTATTCAGTGAGCCTGGAAAGGGAACCACATTTGATGTGTTTCTTCCTGCAATTGAACGGAAATCCGCTCAAAAATTAGGATCCAGCCCCTTTGAGACATTGGCGAAAGGAAAAGAAAAGATTTTACTGGTTGATGATGAAAAGCAGGTCGTTAATCTGGAATGTCAGATGCTGGAACAGCTGGGTTACGTGGTAGTCTCACAAACAAGTAGCCTGAAAGCACTTGAGTTATTCTCTGCTGCGCAGGATTCCTTTGACCTTATTATCACCGATATGACCATGCCTGAAATGACAGGTTATCAGCTGGCTGAAAGGTTGAAAAAAATAAGGCCGGATATCCCCATTATTCTTTGCAGCGGATATAACGAATATATTTCGGAAGAAAAAACAAAGAAAATAGGTATTAATGCTTTTATCTTAAAACCTATCACGATGATTGACCTCTCCAAAATTATCAGGAAAATTCTTGACCGTAAAATACTTGAACGCCGTCATAACAAACGATTCAAACTTAAGGAAAAAGCCATTGCCTTTACCTGGTCTGATCCGGTGGAGGAGTATGAAGTTGTGGATATCAGCTGGGGCGGACTTGCAATTTTGTCCGAAGAAATGCACGGCCATCAAATAGACATAAAGGAATTGTCAATTAATATCGTCGATAAAGGCATTCTTTTGGATAAAGTGCCCTGCAAAGTTGTTTCGGGGTTGAAAATACCCGATCAATCTCCTTCAGAAACAGATGCGATGAAAAAAAGAAGCGGTATTCAGTTTGGAAGATTGGCTTATAACCAGTTAAATCTGTTGGACCATCTCATACACAGTTATACGTCGGAGTATGAATAAAAATATCATGAATTCGTTTGATCATTTATACATTTAAAACGGTTCGTCCGAATTGCCGGAGGTAGTGTGTAACATTCTGTGTCATCTCCATTCTCGCATTACACCAGCGGAGCCTGTCGGCCATAAAAGTCGGTTGTTGATCAGCGTGCGACAATGCCCCCCCATCTATCTTGTTATTTTTATGTACATATTACTCTGTCGACTGTGGTGATTGATAACCTAATGAAGAAGATAGCACTTTCCCGGCATAGGTCTTGCCCCTTTAGGTATCGAGACAAGATCTCAAGTCGCTAAGCGGTGTGATCTAAAAAGTGAGACCACTGCTAACCCAGTGGGCATTAAAACCTAACCTTGCAAGTTGTAATCAGTATTTATTTAACCAACATAGGTCAGATAGAAACGACTGCCGCTGACCTAATTGCCCGCCGGATTAATAGTAAAAAGTGTCTTTAGTAAGTTTACTTGCACTACATAAATCCTCATATATTAATTTACAATTAAGTTTATGATTGCGGCCGACAGTATTTTATTATAGAATTCCATAAAGTTAATAACGCATAAACATCCACAGTAAGCTAGCTCCGATTTATCACTCAGCAGGAGGTCGCTATGTCCCTGTACCAACATAAGCTTCAAGTTCTTGCCATTCTCTCGGATAATTTACGCACCCCACAGCCCCAACTTGTTCCTACTGCTTCTATTGCAAGGGAAATGGACATACAGTTTTCGAAACTCCACCAGATTCTGAAAGCAATGGACAGTATGGGCATCATCCAAACTGACTCCGAGTTGCAATACAACCTTATCACCAGAAAAGGGTTGAACTATCTGGGAGAACAATAACTGACTACTTCCACATTTTTTCACCATATGACTACAACCAACAAACAGGCATACGCGACAGAAACTGTCGGTCCATGCCTATCTCTCTAGAACATGGACTTGTATGAACACATCTACTCAACACACGTATGATCACTATGTTAAGGCGCTGATGGATATCAGTCAGGCAATCACTTCTGATGTTTTTTTAGAGGATTTGTTTAAGCTGATTGTAATGGTAACTGCCAAGGTCACAGGAGTTGAGATATGTTCTCTATGGCTTGTAGATGATAACGAGAATCCTCCCCTCATCAAGTTAAAGGCTACCCAGTCCTTTGAGCCTGAATATGTAAAAGACAGGGCATTGCGACTTCATGAGGGCGTAGTCGGATATGTACTTTCCACCCAACGTCCCTACGTGATTGATGATGTGAAAAATCATGACAGATTCAAGGAAAAAGAGATGGCCAGCAGCCTGGGACTGGTCTCAATGGTGAGTATTCCTCTTCAGGGCAAGGAAGACAAAGTTATAGGTGTACTTAACTGCTTTACCTGCCAGCCCCACAAGTTCTCTGAAACAGATATCAACATGCTCAGCGCAGTCGCGAGTCAGGCGGCAGTCGCTATCCACAACACCGAACTTATTGTAAAAACCAGAGTTATTGAACAAGAACTCAAGACAAGAAAGCAGATTGAACGGGGAAAAGAGATTCTTATGGACCGTCGCCGGATGAACGGCGAAGAAGCATATCGCTGGATCCAGAAACGTAGTATGGATACCCGTAAATCCATGCTGGAAATAGCTGAAGCTCTGATCTTGTCGGAAGAGCTTTAGCCTGTGCCCTCATCTTTTTTGTCATTTCCAAGGCATGACACAACATATGCCTAGTGACTTGTCTCAAGCAGAATTTTTCTTGACAACATAATTAAGTACAGCTACATTAATTGCTCACATATTACCATACCCTACACAAAGGCGTGTAGTTTATTCGTATGATTGAGACAACGGTGTCTGATTCCTCTACCCAGAGGACAGATGCCTTTTTTTTTGCCCGCACACAACTCCGCAATTGGCCTCTGCTCTCAGGAAATCACCGCTTTCAACAGGAGATTTCTATACGTTTGAATAAATCAAGGATGTACTAGGAAAACGGATACCTACAGATGATATTCCGTTGAGTCTTGACTATTTATAGCGCACCAGTATGCCTAGATTGACTCATAAAAAAACTATTTCTGTGTTTATTTAACCAAAAAAGGAGACGACCAAATGATTCAATGGCCAAAAAAAAATGATGCTCTTGGTACCGCCAACAGAGGCAATCCCTGTGAATCCGGATTATGCACTCTTTGCAGCTCTGATTGCAAAGGTAAGTGTGAAACCTGGATGTCTTCTTTAAGGGGCCGCAAGATGCTCTATCCCAGAAATTTCGGTAAAATTACTGCTGGGTCAAGCAATGTAACCTCTCTTGGCCTTGGGTATCATGCCCTTAGAATACAGGGATATGCTTATGGGTCCAGTGGGTTAAGTGAGGGGATGACCAAGGATGCTGATGACTGTGTTTTCCCTAACGCCAGCACCGAAACGGTCTTCGGTAATGAGATCAAGGTGAAATGCCGTGTACCCATTATGACTGGAGCCCTGGGGTCAACCTTTATCGCTACAAAATATTGGAATTCATTTGCCACAGGTGCCGCTATTTGTGGATTTCCCATTGTTATTGGTGAGAATGTTGTTGGTGTTGATAAGGAATCGAAATTAGGCAGCGGGACAATAACCTCGGCCCCCGAACTGGACAGACGTATCGAAATATTTCAGCGGTATTCTGATGGGCATGCAGCCATTTTCGTTCAACTTAACGTTGAAGATACCCGAAATGGGGTAGCAGAATATGTCATGGACAAATACGGAGATGATGTAATTATCGAACTCAAATGGGGACAAGGGGCCAAGGTTATCGGTGGCGAAATCCAGGTCAAATCGATTAACTATGCTATGTTTCTTAAAGAGCGCGGTTATATTGTCGATCCCGATCCTACAGACCCTAGTGTACAGGCTGCTTTTGAGCGTCGTGCCATCACATCTTTTGCCAGGCATAGCAGGCTTGGGGCTACCGATTTGGATACGGTTGACCAAGTCCGTGAATCCTTTATGAAGTCAGTTGATTATTTAAGAAGTATTGGCTTCAAAAGAATATCCTTAAAAACAGGAGCTTACGGCATGGAGGCCCTTGCTATGGCTATTCGATATTCTGCAGATGCCAAACTTGACCTGCTTACCATTGACGGCGCAGGCGGCGGCACTGGTATGAGTCCATGGAATATGATGGAACACTGGGGGGTTCCCTCCCTGGCGCTGCATGCTAAAGCCTATGATTACTGTAAGATTCTTGATGATCAAGGTATTAAGGTTCCGGATATCTCTTTTGCCGGCGGTTTTGCCCGCGAGGATCATATTTTTAAAGCTCTGGCTATCGGTGCCCCTTACACAAAAATGGTTTGTATGGGCCGTGCACCTATGATTCCAGGATACCTGGGGAGCAACATTGAAGGGGCTTTTTACCCTGAGAGAAGAACGGAAGTAAATGGAAATTGGGACGAACTGCCGCAAACCGTTAAAAGCTTTGGCAAGTATCCAGAAGAGATCTTCTCAGCCTGGGAAGATGTAAAACAAAAAGTTGGCGCTGATGAAATGAAGAATATACCTTTCGGTGCAATAGCTATAGCCGGCTATGTTGATAAGCTCTCTTGCGGCTTACAGCAGTTGATGGCCGGTGTACGGAAATTCAATTTATCAGAGATTACAAGAAATGAATTGTTTAGTGCCAACCGTGAGACAGAAAAGGAAACCGGCATTCCGTTCATGACAGAAGCTCAAAAAGAATCGGCTGAGGCAATTCTCAAAAGATAATCCCAGCTTAAGATGTTTTACAAGGCACATCGAGATACCTGCTCGATGTGCCTGTCTCTTGATTTATAAGCGAAATTTTAGCGGTTGTTATTCTTTGAACTTTAGCCAGAGAAGTTCAGCAACCTGGTCAGATGTATTGCTCCAGCCCCCAGGAACATCTTTCGGCAAATAAATGGTATCTCCCGAATTAACCTTGTACGATTGACTCTCGACTGTCATCTCCAATTGCCCAGAAAGGAGATAACCTAACTCTTTTCCTTTGTGGGCCCCAAAATGGCCGGCCAATTTTTTACCTGGCCGAATCCGTATAATTGTTGCTTCAGCCGGTGTATCGATGTCTGGCGGCAGCAACAATTCCGCTTCAGCATTGTCTTTAACAATTTTTGCCAAGGAGGTAATTGATCGGCTGTCTGCAGGGTACACATAGACGTTTTGTTGAGCCCCATGTTCCTTGAATAACGTGGCTACCTCTACAGAAAGACTCTCGGCAATGCGAAACAGAGCAGGAAGCGACGGATAGATATGATTTTTTTCCACCTGTGAGATTGTACTCGGAGTCACACCCGTAAGTTCTGCAAGCTCCTTTTGTGAAATACCGCGCATAAGTCGAGTGGATTTTATTTTTGCCCCAAGGTCAAATTTGGGTTTGAGTTGCCTCTGGCTTTCAAAAATTATATTTGAGCCCTCGCAGAGATACTCATGATGTTCATTGAGGAATTTGGAGCTCCGCTTTTCTGCCTTGAGAATCTTGAGCGTCGATTTTCCCCGGCGCACCGAAAGATCAATTGCAACCTGTGCTATCTTGTTTATGTTTGCTTTCAACCTATTGGAGTGTGCACCTTTCTCAATCAACCAATAGGCAATAGTATCCAGCTCGTAGAGTCGCGGACAAGTCTTGCCATAAAATTCAATAACTTGATCTTCTCCACCCCAAAGTGACTGCATACCAGTGAGACTATCGAGGATAAAATGCACATCACCAGCGAGAGTATTGTGCAGACCGTATATGGCCTCGGCGACATGTGCCGGGCTCGTCGGGTCGTTCACTTTGATAACTTTATAGGGCCAGAGGGCTCCATTTTTTTCATAGAACTTATTGAAGACCTCTGAGCCATCCCCCTTGCCGTTAGTAAAGCAATCAAGAATTATCAGGTTCTGGTTTTCCGCCTGCGAACCGAGAAAAGAAACCACATTTTTAGGCGAACGATCAAACGTCACATAGATGAGTGGCCTATTCCGGCCCAGTGTCTCTTTGATAAAGCTCAGGCAGAATGCAGATGAGAAGCTGCTGACATCTTCATACCAGAGAACATTATCACCGATATACAGATCCCCCATGAGCCGGTCCAGCTCAGGTATACCCGATGAGACACGTTTCTTTTTAGTATTGGTTTCGGATGTTTTGTTCAATGTATTTTTATTGCCAATAGAAAGGAGTGGAAAAAACTCTAAAACAAGAGCATTAAACATGCTCAAAAGAGAAGATATGCAACAATAAGTGTACATTACACTTAGCAAAACGGCTGAAGTTAATCAATGTGTTTCCGATACCTTTTCAGATCACTTCACCTTGTGACATCTTCCTCGTCTCCCGAGCTTGGGAGGATATCAACCCAACAACAGCATCATTGGCCCACAGTTTTTCATCTCTTAAGCATACAATCCAATCCTTATAATATCCTGTAGTTCATTGCCGATAGAGAAGGAGAAGGGTCAAGTCTTCACTGATCGTTGACAAATACCCACGCGCAGAAGCTAAACCGGGGCAGCGCCGACCAGCTGTGTTTGAAGTTAAATGTGTAGCTTAAACTCAGTGGAGTTTTGTCTTGACCAAGTGGTCCACTTTAGTTGAAAACTAATAAGCAAAAATGATAGTTTACTTATGGCTGCGTAAGTTCAACTTTAATATGAATCTTGCCATTCTGGTGAGGAGATATTATTTTTAATACATGAATAGGAAAACAATAGTATACAAAATACTGATTGTTATTTTTGCAAGTACCTATCTCGTTGGGTGCTACATGCCTCCTCCCGCGCCGCCACTAGGTGTGAGAGTTTACGTCCCCCCCGTTAGCGTAAGGTTCTACAGTTCATTTCCACCCTGGTACTATCCCCGTCGTGGGCCAGCTTTTTATGGTCCTCCTCTGCGTCACGTCTACCCTTATTATAGACCTCATCATCCGCACCGTCACGTCTACCCTTACTACAGACCTCATCATCCACACCGATAAAAAGCCGCACTCTTACTTCCTACAAATAGCATTTTTTAACATCCGTTATTTAGGATCATAAATTAGGCCGAAATCCTAACACATTATGATTTGCCACCTGTAGGAGATGCTTCCAGAAAATCTTTTCAGCTTTCCAAGCTAGACGCCACACCATTTCCAGGTAGTGATTGTTGAGTACAATGTTGTGCAAGAAATCCGGTCTTCGGTAGTAAGGAAGGATTGAGTGACACGCCAGTCAAACTTTTGCGCATATCGGCTAGTGTCTTTGGCACTGGCTTTTTCTGTGAACAGCTTGTCAACAACCACAGCCTCAATTGCATCCTTCTGGCGGGCAAGACTTTGATCAACACACGATACTCTCAAGTAAGCTACATTTTGACTGCTCATTATATGCTCCTCTGTGAGTGTTCAGAAACTCCTAAGGTTAATTCTACACATAGTGTTCAGAAGTGCTGTGAGGACTAATTTAAACGCCTAGAATTGAACTGTGGCAAAGTGTTCAACTTTGTACACTTTTCTTTACACATTTCAGAAGGCGAGTCTCTGCATAAAAAGGTGGTTGTTAAAGTACACCTCCCCCTCCCTTTTTTCTTTGGGCCTGGGTTTATAACTGCAAACGGGTAGAGGACCACAATTGTGGCTGGAAATTTAGGAAACATCGTTTTTGGAGGACTCAGGTACAATAGTACATATGTGAAGATCATCTTTGAGTATGCTAATACGCCAATTTCATGGTGCCATTCATTTAGACTTGTGTATAGTCCTAGACTAAAGATTGAGTGGAAATTTGTGAACTTTAAATCAAAATAAATCTAACAAAGGAGGATGACAATGGGCATTCTATCTTGGATCGTAATGGGGCTAATCGTAGGTGTACTCGCAAAATTTATCATGCCGGGCAATGACCCTGGTGGATTTATCGTTACCATCTTGATAGGAATAGCGGGTGCTTTTGTGGGTGGGTATATTGGATCCTTTTTAGGACTAGGTGCAGTAACAGGATTTAATCTTGGGAGTCTCTTGCTTGCCGTTGGTGGTGCTATCATCCTTTTGATTCTATATCGTGTGGTAAAAAGATAGCCTCCTTTTTTAACTCATCGAACACAGTTCCGAATATCAGCAAGAAAATGCACTGGGTCCATATTGCTCCTATCGACCTGTCCTGCCTTAGTGGAAATATGTTAACTCTCGGCCAACCACATCCCGACTAGCTTGTTCTATCAAATAGCAAGAGTTTGTGGAGCTATGCCAGCCAGTATAAAAACTTGTTAACATTGCTAGATCGAAGCTATTAGCGTTCAAACAGCACATCAGCTTACTATATCTACTGAAGATACGAACCGGAATAGTAAAGATATCTATATACCAGACCTACAGCAGGTAGTGAAAATAGCTATTTTGACTTTGTTCAAACACAAGAAAAAAGCGACAGAAACAGTCTTAAATGGACACAAAACGACACACCATGGTTGGCTACAAGTTAGCCCAAACAATAACAGCCACCCAGACAAAGTGTCTAAGTGGCTGTTATATATGGTACGCCTGGCTGGATTCGAACCAGCGACCTACGGATTAGAAGACTACTGTACTTGCAACCCTGAGTAAGAGCCTGATTCCCTTAACACTCCCTCGCCATAGAACCCGCATAGAACTAAACAAAAATAGGACTCACAGCCTAAACTGTAAGTCCTTAAATTTCTTGGTACACCAGGCAGGATTCGAACCTGCGACCCCCTGATTCGTAGTCAGGTACTCTATCCAGCTGAGCTACTGGTGCATCGGAGGTAGCTATATACCCCAGATTGGAAATGAACTCAAGCTAGTTTTGCATTATTTGTTTCTTTTTCTGCTTTATGGAAAAGTATTTCATTTTCACTGGGCTTCATATGCATATCAGCATTGATTGTAATTTCAACATTGTAACGCTTTTCCATCTCACTTATTTCAGTACGTTTCTTGTTAAGAAGATAGGCTGAAACATCAAGTGGGAAATGACATTCAATACGTTCAACAGGCTTACGGCTGGCCCCTGTTTGTATCCTTCTAAGATAAAACAAGGAAAGTGTTTCGACTGATCGAACAGTGCCACGACCTTTACAATGCTCACACCTACGATAATTACCAGCTTCAATGGGGGCCCCAAGCTTTTGCCTTGAAATCTCCATTAAACCAAATTTTGAGATTCTGCTGAAATCAACCTTTGCCTTGTCCTTTTTCATGGCGGCTCGGACCTGTTTTTCAACAGCACTAATATTTTTTCGGCTCCGCATATCAATAAAATCTACAACAATCAAGCCCCCTAAATCTCGAAGACGCAATTGCCTGGCCAGTTCAACAGCCGCTTCCATGTTGGCCTGAAAAATTGATGCTTCGAAGTTCTTTCCTTTGGATGTTGATCCCGAGTTTACATCAATTGCAACCAGGGCTTCCGTGGGATCAATAACAATAGACCCTCCCGAAGGAAGACTCACCTGGGGTTGATAAATAGACTCAATCTGATCCTCAACACTGTACTGGTTAAAGATCGGCCGGGCTCCCTGATGCAACCTCACGGTCACACCTTGTTGATCCTTAGGAAGCATTAAGACGAATTCCTTCACCTGCTCAAGTGCTGTGCGATCATCAACCAAGATCTCTTGGATCGAGGGATCAAAGTGTTCTCGTAAAAAGCGCAGGACACTGTGCTGCTCTTCATAAACAAGACCGACCCCTTCAATGGTCTGGCCTTTACCTTTTATGTCTTCCCACAGTTTCAATAAATAACCAACATCGCGGGTAAGGGCTTCCTGTGTAATATCCACACTCGCAGTCCGAACAATCCAACCAATACCTTCAGGAAGATCCATTGACTTCATGGTTTCCCTGAGTTGTGACCGCCGTTGTTCTCCAGATATCCTTCGGGAAATCCCAGAGGAATCAGAACCGGGCATTAATACGACACATCGTCCTGGGATTGAGAGAAAGGTGGTCATATTTGCGCCTTTCTTACCAACCTCTTCTTTAACAACCTGTGCCAAAATATCCTGACCTCGTTCCACGACATCAGTGATACTAAGTTTTTTCCACTGTTGTGTATCGACAAGGTGTTGCAGCTCTTTGCTCAAGTCCTGCTTAAAATATTCGGGGTGAATTTCACTAAATGGTAGAAAACCATTTTTATCGGTCCCATATTCTACAAACGCGGCCTGCAGGCTTGGCTCAATAGCTACAATACGCGCCTTATAGATATTATTTTTTCTCTGGGCACGGGATATAGTAGAAACATTAATGGACTCAAGTCGTCCATCTTCAAGAAGCGCGAGACGGCACTCTTCAGGCTCCTCCGCATTAATGAGAAGTTTACTGAGTTTTTTGACTTCTTCCTGAACCTCTTCTTCAACTTTTGGGGGGTGAGCTCTTTTCCCTTCAGGCTGTTTATCGGCGCGCTTCTTTGCAACTGCGCTTTCAAATTCTTCACCTACTATGGTTTCAGAATCTGACGCTACGACGACCTCGTCACCCGCCTCATTCACAGATGGATTTTCATCATTATCTGTAACAATAGCCTTTTTCTGTACTGGAGCTTTAGGCCGCCGGCCTCGGCGAGGTTTGGGGCTCTTAACCGCACTAACAGCTTCTTCAACAACCTCTGCTGGAGTAACTTCTGCTCCATTAATTACGGGAGCAATAGGCGCAGATGGACTTTCATCAGTATCTGTTACAACAGCCTTTTGCTTTGCTGGAGCTTTAGGCCGTCGCGCTCGGCGAGGTTTTGGGCTCCTGGGCTTGCTAACAACTTCTTCAGTAGCCTCTACAAAAACGACTTCTTCCCCTTTAACTTCTGGAGCGATGGGCGCATCTTCAACCCCACCTTCTAATACAGCTTCTTCAGATGGTTTAGCCTTCGCACGAGGTGTCCTGGGTTTAGTCGTCCTCTTTCTTGGGGCTGGCTTTTTAGCGGGCGGAGTTGTGGGAACTGTTACACCTTCCTGCCCTTCAACTTGTACAACTTCAGTCGTTTTTTCAGGTTCAACTTGTTTGTTTGCGGGAGCTCGTCTCGGTTTTGGAACTCGTGTTGGTTTTTTTTCAGCTTTTGCGGCAGGCGCTTTGGCTTTCGTTGCGGGAGCTACTTTTTTAGGTCTCGGTGCTTTTTTTGTGGCTACCTTTATTTCCTGTTCATGAGGAGTTGCGGGTACCTCTACAGTATCTTCCGATGGTTTGCTTTTCCACCATGCACCGGTTGTTGCTTTTATTTGAACACTTTTTGTTTCTTTTTCTATCTTTTTCCTTTCGACCATCTTCTATCCTTCTTACCAGCTGTGTTGCAACATCTACAAGACACCCGGCTATCTTTTAGGTTTAGTCATCATAGCAACACGAATGTTTCTGATTCTTCGTTGCACAATGCTACCCATCTTTTCTTCATACCAGCAAAAAAACAATACGACCTCTCCTGACAATGACAGCGTTTCAAAGTACAAGAGCTGTCAGATATAAGATTATTGTTGTCAGAAAAATGAAACTATTGTTCTTCCACTTCAATTTCCAATGTCTCGTTTTGGCAATGTCCCAAAACCAAGACCACGATACATTCTCTCAAATAAATATGAGAAACTAAATGTATACTAAGTGATACTAGTACTGTCAATTGACATGAAACACAAATATTATTTAATTTTCATTCTCAAATAAGTTGTTAGAGCACGTCTTGGTAAAGAGTTTCACAACTTCCATCAACCCCAAAGTATGTGATTTTTTCCTTAATCATATAAATAGAATAATAGCTTTTTCTTAAGTTGAGGAAACTACTTTAATCTTGACAGTGTCACCTTAGAACCGTAAACTTTGACCTCTTTATCTATATGTGATAGGACAAGCCATTCTATCTTAGCCTAAGCATTTGAATTTATAATGTTTTCACATCAACCTTTTTTTTCATTGATTAATATGTCGACATTGCCTTTTAGAAGAATCTTCAGAAAAGAGTTCACTGTGCCTGCATCTCAAAGAAAATATGCGAGATATTCAGTTACCTGTTGTGCTGTCGCTTCATGCTGCACACTCATCGCGGCTGGAACATCATTTGCTGACAATGTTTCCACAGAAGAATGGAATATATCAGCAGACAAAGTGGTTCGTTATGAATCACCCAACAGTATTGTTGCCACAGGTAACGTAGTGCTGGAGAAAAAGGAAAAAGTATCCAAAAATCAAAAAGAGGTCGATTCTTCAACAACCTCATGGGCGGCCCTACTTGGGGAAGATAGTGAGCTAGAAGAAGTCACCGCTGATGATATTGAAAAAGAGGCCCCACCACAATACGAAACTACAGTCACAATCAATTCTGACTGGATGGTTTACGATATGGATTTGGAGTCAATCAAGGCAAAAGGTAACGTAACAATTATCACTGACGAGGACCGACTTACAGCAAAGGAAGGTACACTTAATCTTGTCAATGAAACAGGTACATTTACTGATGCCATTGTTGTACGAGATGAGGATTCACTTCATCTTGAGGGAGCAAGTATTGAGAAAACTGGCCTTGACACCTACAAAATTGTCGATGGCTGGGCCATTACCTGCAAAATTGAAGAAGGAGAAACCCCTCCATGGAGTTTTTCCAGTGCGAACACAGACATTCGCCCTGGTGGATATGCGGTTTTAAAACACGCAATGTTTAGAATCAAAGATGTGCCTGTACTCTACTCTCCTTACCTTATCGTACCTATCAAAAACACCAGGCAAACCGGCTTTCTTTTTCCGGAATTTTCATATTCCAGCAACAGTGGCTTCGGCGTAAATCTGCCGTTTTTTCTCAACATTTCTGAATCGGCAGATGCGACCTTTTTCCCAGCATATTTTTCCAATCGAGGATTTATGCCGGGAGCGGAGTTTCGTTATGTTGCCAACGACAACAGTAAAGGGGTATTTACCGGCTCCTTCATTGACGATCAACTTTCAGATCCTTCAGAAACTGAATACTACGAAGATACAGGCTATACCCATGATAACAGTGACCGATACTGGCTTCGTGGTAAAGCTGACTACAACGTTGGGGCATGGCAATCAAGGCTTGATATTGATATTGCATCGGATGAAGACTACTTGAGCGAATTCAACTCCGGTTACACTGGCTTTGACGACACCGAAAGTCGCTATATTGATGTCTTCGGTCGTGGTTTTGACGATGATACAGAGACGGAACGCACAAACTCACTTAAAGTTTTAAAGAGCTGGAGTGGTCAGTCCTTTATCGGTCAAGTTATTGCAATCAACGAAGCAGATACTGACGCCAGTGAAACAGACACACCGCTCTGGACTCTGCCAAGTGCAGATTACTCTGGAACTGTTGCGACCGGTGTTTCTGACATAACTCTCGGCTGGGATGCTGACTATGTGAATTACTGGCGAGAAGACGGCATAGGTGGCAATAGATTTGATATTCACCCCTCTCTTTCAACGCCAATTCCACTCGGTCAATATCTGGAATCCCGAGCTGAGATCTCAGTGAGGAACACCTCCTATATGGTCGAAACCTACGGGACGGAAGAATGGGAGTACGATGACACCCAAAACCGCTTCTACGCAGATTTTGAAACTGAGGTTGCAACGACCTTGGAAAGAGACTTTAACTTTAGTGGTGAATCTGGAATACCACTACGACATCAGTTCAGGCCATATCTGAAGTACAACTATCTTCCTGATGTAGACCAGGATGAAATACCATATTTTGATAGCGTCGATGAGGTAGAAGAAGAAAATACGATTACCTACGGTATGGATAATGTCTTTAATCATGTGAATTTCGGCAAAACTGGTTTGGATACCCTCGCCGATTATGCAAGTTTTACCTTGGAACAATCGTACGACTTCAGTGGAACCGCGGACGATGATTATGACGAGGATGAAGATGATGACGACTCTGAAGACACACCATTTTCAGACATCTACGCTAAATTTAAATGGTATCCGATTAAACTCACCTCCTTTGCATATAAAGCCTATTACGATGTGTATGACTCAGAATTTAACGCCCATACAGTAGAGGGAAGCTACCAAAATAACCGAGGTGATTTTATCACCCTTGATTATTCCTTTAAAAACTCAAGTGATATCGACCAGATTAATGGTTCTATTGGAACGACCGTATTTAACAGCTGGCTGCTGAAAGCAGAAATCGAACATTCACTAGCCGATGACGAAACAAATGAAGCCAAAGGTTCAGTCACTTACCAGGCACTGTGCTGGTCTGTTAAATTTCAAACAACATATACGCCAACTGACACGTCCTTTCTTGTGGTGTTCAACCTTGCCAATATAGGGTTGCCGCTAGGGGCAGATTTTTAATCTGAGCTGACACAAGATATTATAACAAACAGAGATCCTCCGGAGATGTCCCATGCACTACGATATTTTTAATGGTGATGCCGATGGGATATTTGCCCTGCATCAGTATCGTCTGGCTCACCCAAAGCCCGATTCAAAAAGAATTACTGGAGTAAAAAGGGATATTAAATTACTCCAGCAGATAGAGGACATCAAAGACAGTATAATCACTGTTTTTGATGTCTCTCTCGATACTAATCGAAGCCCTCTTGAGAATTTGCTTGGTTCCGGTAATACAATAACCTATTTTGATCATCACTATGCTGGAGATATTCCAACATCACCCTCTCTTACCGTAAATATTAACCCCTCTGCAGAGACCTGCACCTCAATTATCGTCAACGATTTCCTCGACGGAAAATTTCCCCTCTGGGCTATTTGCGGGGCATATGGTGACAATCTGCATAAAAGTGCATTAACACTTCAGAAAACTGCAGGCCTGAATGAAAAACAGGGTGAAGCTCTGATGGAACTTGGCGAGCTTTTTAATTACAATGGTTATGGAGCGGATCTCAGCGATTTACACTTTGCACCGGAAGAACTCTACCTTGCTATTCAACCCTATGACAATCCTTTTGATTTTTTAGACAACAGTCCCCAATTAAGACAACTAAGGGAAGGCCATGCAAGCGACATGTCACAAGCAATGGAGCAAAAGCCACATTCCGCACCCGGTAAAAACCGCGTATACACCTTTCCAGATAAACCTTGGGCGCGTAGAGTTTCTGGTGTGTTTTCTAATCTCAAAGCCAGGGAACAACAACACTCTGCCCACGCAATAATCACAGAAAATAGCGATACAACTCTAAGGATCAGTGTCCGCGCCCCACTAACAGATAGACGGGATGCAGATACTCTATGCAAATCATTTCCCACTGGTGGAGGCCGTGCAGCTGCTGCCGGAATCAACGCCCTCCCACCTGAATTACTAAATGCATTTCTGAAAGCATTCCACTCTACATTTCCTTGATATTATGTCCAACAGGGTAACATTTTCAGTCAACATGCGGCAAAGTCAACAACCCAGGATCTTTTTCTGGTTCGTGGGGTTCATTTTTTTGGTTTTAACGACCACCAGTTACTCCAAAGACACACAACTAAAGGCCGCCGATCTCGTCACAGATAAACAACCAATTAATATCAACAGTTCAAAGTATCAGAAGTTTTTTTCAGAACTGATTGACAAACACGAATTCACCCAGGAAGAACTGAACACCCTTTTTCAGGGTATTACTATCGACAAGAAAGTACTCCAACTGATGGATAAACAGTGGGAGGGAAAACCGTACTACGAATATAGACCACTTTTTATCACTCCAACTGTCATTAATGATGGAAAAAAATACCTCAAACGATATCACGAACTTTTTGATCATATAGAGGGTGTCTACGGCGTAAACAGGGAAGTAATCGTTGCCATCTGGGCGATTGAATCAAGGTTTGGATCTAACCAGGGTGGCTTTAACCTTTTTCGTACCCTGAACACCCTCTTTGAGGCATACCCCAGAAGGTCCGAGTTCTTTCGTAAAGAACTGATTCATTTTATTCTTCTCTGCAAAGCAAATGACATTGACCCTCTCGAAGTACACGGCTCATATGCAGGCGCCTTTGGTCAGGCACAGTTCATGCCGTCAAGCTACAATGCCTACGCTGTCGATTTTGACGGAGACAGCCGCCGGGATCTCATATCCTCCATGCCGGACATATTTGCCTCCATCGCCAACTATCTTAAAACTTTTGGCTGGACTCTGGATTCCCCCGTATATGTGGAAATAGGCAACTCCCTTCGTTCCAGTCAACTCATTGCGACGCACGCAAAAGGTCGCACAGCTCGAGTAGACTGGCGTTATGTTGCAAAAACTCAGGATATCACTCTCCCTCGCCCACCTAGGAAAGGCCAACTCTCAATAATTGGTCTTGAACAGTCTCCTCAACTGGGAGAAGCAATACGATACGTGGCCGGTTATCCTAACTTTCAGGCCATCACTGAATATAACCACAGTAACAAATATGCTATGGCGGTGAGTGAAATGGCTGAATCTTTTACCAAATAAATCCCCCCCCAATGATTAACCGAGGCCGTATTACTACCAGTGTATTGCTTGTTATTCTGGCTATAGTAGGTATAGCTATCTTTTTATACCTCTACGATCCCTACAGACCACTCCACGACATAAAGCCACTCACGTCCTTAACAGATGACCTTGACCGCAAATCTCTTATACAGGTCCTAGAAAGCCACAAGCACTATCTTGCACGCCAATCAAGAGATGAAGAAATTTCAGTTGGTTCCCACCAGTTTACCAACGACTGGCTGCACAATTCAGTAAGTGAACTGCTTGATTTTCTGAGAAATCAACCAGACAAGGAACAGCTTAGTATATTCCTGCAGACGAATTATCTCTTTTTTCAGGCGGGAGGCCGGAAAAAGAAATCGGGAAGGAAAATGCTTGTAACTGGCTACTACGAGCCTTTATTTCAGGGAAGTTTAACAAAAGAAGCTCCCTACCTCACCCCACTGTACAGTCCACCATCCTCACTTGTGCAGCTGACAGATGCTGATGGAAAAAAACAGGTTGGTAGATATAACAAACAACATAAATTCACCACATTTTGGACGCGGCAAGAGATTGAAACAGAGCATCATCTTGATGGTAATGAACTTGTATACCTTAAAGACCCATTTGATGCCTATCTTCTCCATGTACAGGGATCGGGAAAGATAGCACTCCCCGATGGATCGGTAAAATCCATAGGTTTCGCGGGGACCAATGGTATGACCTACAAAAGCATAGGGAAATATCTGGTAGACCAGAAAATAATGAAGCTAAAAGAGGTTAACATCCCCGCTATTCGCGAATATCTCACAAGGCATCCAAGTGAATTGCTCCCCCTTTTACATCAAAATCCCCGCTATATCTTTTTCCAGTGGAGGGACGACAAAGGACCAAGAGGGAGCTCAGGCGAACCTCTCACAGCCGGGCGCTCCATTGCAATTGACCATCAATCACTACCGGGCGGAGCGATAGCCTACCTGATATCGCAAAAACCAAGACTTGACTCAGCGAATAAGATTGAGAGCTGGCAGCCAATGAACAGGTTTGTCCTCCCGCAAGATTCAGGGTCTGCGATAAAAGGAACAGGCCGGGTCGATGTCTTTTGGGGAAATGGTATATATGCTGAGACCGCCGCAAACCACATGAAACAGCCAGGGAAACTCTACTTTCTCGTTAAAAAAGGGTTTAAGGAAACTGGAGTACAGTAACTTCTAACCCCGGTAAACGGGAAATAACCACATAAAAAATGAGGGGGACACGCGACCAAGTGCCCCCCCCATTTTGTAATACAAAATAAACCTGCTACCACTTAGCCTTTAAGCAAGTCAAACCGCTGCCAGAAGTCAGGAAAAGACTTTGCAACACACTCTTCTCCTGTTATTTTCACTCCAGCTACTCTTAAACCTGCAACGGCCATACTCATCGCCATTCTATGATCTTCATAGGTTTCAATTTCTGCACCAGAAAGGCCACGACCGCCTTCACCATGGATAACCATTGACGCATCATGCTCTTCTATTTTCACACCAAGCTTACCAAGCTCTGTCACAACAGCTGACAACCGGTCGCACTCTTTTATTCTCAGGTGAGCGATGTTATTAATGACCGTTTTACCTTCGGCAAATGCGGCGACTACAGCCAAGGTTGGCACAATATCGGGCATATCACCCATATCTATCGTAATCCCGGTTAGAGTTTTAGGTCCCTGCAATAATAGCCCGTCACCCTTTTTACTGATATCGCACCCCATCCGACCAAGTAGAGGCACAAGCATTGAGTCCCCCTGGATAGAAGGAACAGGTACATTACTGATACTAACCCTTCCACCGGTAATTGCAGCTGCGGCCCAAAAGTAAGAGGCATTTGAGGCATCGCCTTCGACGCGATACTCGCGCCCCTTATAGCAACCTTGAGGAATGGTAAAGGAGCTATAATCTTCCGTACAATCAACAATAATGCCAAAATCCGCCATTACAGCAAGGGTCATTGCCACATAGGGTTTAGAAAACACCTTTCCCTCAACCTTCAAGGTTGCTGGACTCTTAGCATATGGTGCGACAAGTAGGAGTGATGAAAGATACTGACTGCTTTTTCCTTCTGGCAGAACAGTAGTTCCTCCAGCAAGACCTTTGGCATTTATCCTAAGGGGAGGACAGCCCGTTCCATGAACAGAGTCGATATCGACGCCCCAGCCTTTAAGCGCACTCATAAGTGGGCCAATAGGCCGCTCATACATTCTTTTATCACCATCGATCGTATACGGAGAACGTCCAAGCCCCGTGACAGATGTTAAAAACCGCGTGGCCGTTCCATTATTGCCGAGGAAAATCGGCTTTTCACTGGGAGCTATAACTCCAGCGTTACCTTTAATTATCCAATCCTTACCTCGCTCAATGACCACTCCCATCTGCTCTAAGGCTTCTGAAGAGTATTTTGTATCCTCGCTTTCAAGTGGACCTATCAACTGGCTGGTGCCTTCAGCGAGTGCCGCTGCAATCAGTGCCCGTTGGGTAAGGCTTTTTGACCCCGGAACTTCAAGGGTTACATCTATATTGTCCAGCGGTTGTATTTCAATCATAATAATGTACTCGTCACAGGTTATCGTATATTTAAGGTTGAGCTAGTTAGGCTAAGAAAGGTCCAGCTGTCCAATTATTGACCGAATCGAAGGTAGTTTTTCTCTCGCTGCATAATCTATCATTCCGTTTACTACATCCTCGCTGGCCCTGGGGTTTACAAAATTAGCAGTGCCGACTTGTACAGCTGTCGCCCCTGCCAATAGGAACTCAAGCGCATCTTCGGCGGTTTCAATACCTCCAATACCAATGACCGGAATTGATACCTTCTTTGCGACTTCGTAGACCATCCGAAGAGCAACAGGCTTAATAGCGGGGCCAGAAAGGCCACCAATAACATTTGCAAGAGCTGGTTTTTTGGTCTTCAGGTCTATAGCCATTCCAATAAGCGTATTAATAAGTGAGACAGAATCGGCACCAGCCTCTTCAACGGCGAGTGCAATCATACCAATATCTGAGACATTGGGAGATAATTTCACCATGACAGGAACGCGAGACTTCCCTTTGACTGCAGCAGTCACTGTAGCAGCCATTTTAGGATCAGTACCAAAAGCCACGCCGCCTTTTTTAACATTGGGACAGGATATGTTTACTTCGATACCTGCAACTCCAGGAACGCCCTGTAATCTAGCGGTAATTTCCTCATATTCAGCAACTGAATCTCCAAGAATATTAACAATAACTGGCACATTGAGCCCAGCCAGATAGTTCATCTTTTCTGTAATAAACCGATCAACCCCAACGTTTTGAAGACCAATGGCATTAAGCATCCCACAGGCAGTTTCGAAAATTCGTGGTGGAGGATTTCCTGGTCTTGGATTAAGTGAGATCCCCTTGACAATAACAGCACCAAGGCGATGCAGATTCATAAGATTCTCAAATTCTCTGGCATAGCCAAATGTTCCAGACGCGGTCATCACAGGGTTTTCAAGTTTAAGACTTCCGATATTTACACTCATATCAGGGAAGCCATCACCATTTGGCTTTATATATTCCATTCGAGTTTCTCCGCATCAAATACTGGGCCATTGAGGCACACGTGGGTGTAGGAGCCTTTTTTATCAGGCCTTGAACAGCCGAGGCATGCACCCATTCCGCAGGCCATCACACTTTCAACGGAGACCTGGCAAGCGACGCTAATTTCACTGCATATCGCGGCAATGCTCGCCATCATAGGTTCAGGCCCACAGGCATACACTGTGCTGCTAGTAGCAATATCAAGAGATTTTAAAATTTCGGTAACATATCCATGATGGCCCAAAGATCCATCATCTGTAGAGACTCTCACAGTAACGCCATATTGTTTAAAATCATCCAACAGCGGTTCAACTTCATCGCGACTTCTGCCACCAAGAATGACAAGGTCATTTTCACAATTTGTCTTTAAGCGGCAGGTTTCTTTTAAAAGCAAAAGTAATGGCGCAATTCCAAGCCCACCTCCCACCAGAATCGAAGGACCGGCGGTATTGATCTTAAAACCTCTTCCCAGGGGGCCAAAAATGGAATACACATCCCCAATTTTTGCATGGGCAAGGATACTCGTACCTCGACCTACCTCTTTAAAGTACACTTGAATTTCACCGTTTCCCGACACCTGATGAACAGAGAATGGCCGACGGAGCAGAGGGTCTTTACCGATACTTGTTCTGATCATAACAAACTGACCAGGTTTACAGTCCCCGGCAATAAGCGGAGAATCAAATGTCAGTCTATAGTTTTTTGATGAAAGCTGTTCCACACGAGTAACAGTTGCATTTTCCTGGTATTGTGACATAGTTAGCTAAACACCTTTATGTAATTATTTATGAACTGAAATCAGTTTTATTCTTTTAATATCTTTTATTATGATACCGCAAACATTAGTTGTAACTTTTGCAGCACTCTTTGGAGCAGTCGTTGGAAGTTTTTTGAATGTGGTTATTCTCAGGCTTCCAAACGAAGGTGAATCCATTGCCTTTCCTGCCTCTCATTGCCCAATATGCAAAACCCCTCTTCACTGGTACGAGAACATCCCCCTTCTCAGTTATATCTTTCTTTTTGGAAAGTGTGGACATTGTAAAACAGGGATATCGATACAGTATCCTCTGGTAGAACTTACTATGGCGGGAATCTCAGCAGCCTTGATGTTCAGATACGGCATCAGCTTCGAATTTTTCAGCCTTTTTGTGTTTTGCGCAGCACTTCTCGTTATTATCGTCATTGACATCCACCATCAGATCATACCTGATGTAATCAGTCTCCCCGGAATAGCAGCAGGCCTTATCTTTTCATTTTTCAGCACAACGCTAACCTGGCAATCCTCTCTTATCGGAATCGCAATTGGCGGTGGAGTCCTGTACTCTATTGCTCTTGCCTATTTCCTTATTCGTAAAATAGACGGCATGGGCGGGGGTGACATTAAGCTCCTTGCCATGATAGGAGCCTGGCTAGGTTGGCAGTCTTTACCTTTTGTGATTTTTGCAAGCTCCCTGTCAGGAACTATAGTCGGCCTCATTGCGATGGGCTACCAAAAAAAAGGTGGTCGTACCAGGATCCCCTTTGGACCCTTTCTCTCAATCGCGGCTCTTATATTCATTTTCTTCTCAGAGAAAATACTCTATTTCTTTCAACTCTATCTTAATGGAGAATGGCCCTAATAAAAGACACCTGCTACATTCCATCAGGAATGTAGCAGGTAAAACAGACCTTAATCTTGACTGATATTCTGCCCCAGTTCTACGCCGTACCGGTACGCCTGCTCAGTCTGTACTTTGTTATGACCATACATCTCATAGTGTTTACGAAACCAGTCGTGTCGAATCATCTTACCCCGTAATTTAAGAAGTAAGCCAATTACCCTGTACGGCTCTTTCATGGGATGTTCAAACACCAGAGGAGGCTGCGCCTCTGCCCCAACTTTCTTAAAAACACGTTGCAGACTCATGTGATGAATTTTCCAATACGACCTACAGGAAATAATTGGAATCACCTTTTTACCTCTCAAGACAGACTCTCCATACCTGTCAAGAAAATCAAGCATCGGCCCGCTTGGCTGATAGGACCAGGTCGGCCCTGCCAGTACAACATAATCCCAGTCTTCAAAGCACCTGTCCGAAACAGGTCGGACTTCTTTTCTACCTCTAAAGAATGTTCGGACCATAACACTTACCAGACGCAGGTTCGATTGAAAGGGGAATTCATAAGGATTTATGGGTTCAATACGCTCGCAGTATACATCAACGTCCTCTTCCTTGAGGCCCGCACAAAACTGTTTCAACAGAATACGAGTTTGCTGCGTAAATGAATAGTAAACGACCAGTACACGCTTTTTCAATTTATCCCTCACGTCTCAACAGAGTTCATATAAACTGTTATTTTTACCAAAAAAAAAAGCCTCCGACAAGTCGGAGGCTTTCTTTTCTTCTTTTAACAACAGAAAAACTATGCTTCTACTTCATGTTCAACACCAATTGCAATTTTATACAAGAGCGTAACAATTAAGATTCCAGTCGCCCAAATACCTAAGGTGACGCCGATCTCATTTGCAGTTGGAATATACTCATTTATCTCATTCAATGGACTGACAACAAGTCCACCCATTACAAAACCAAGGCCCTTATCAAGCCACAGAGCAATGAATATACCAGCACATCCAAGCCCAATCAGAAGTTCATTATAGGTCTTGGTGATTTTCATGTAGGCAAAAAGTCCCAATCCGCCGAAGCAAAGGAAGGCTGAAGCCCACATGAACGGAACTAGATTGTTATACATATGACCATTGTGCTCTAGACCAAAAAAGAGGTACTGAAGGGAATGAATATGTCCTGGGATGTTTGAATAGTAGCCAACAAAGAACTCAAGACAGACAAAAAATACATTAATAATCGCCGCGTACATAATAATTGTAGTCAGCTTTTGGATTGCCACTTTACCTGCATCAAAATTGGCCACACGCTTCATAATAAGACAAGCAATGATGATCAACGCAGGTCCTGCGGCAAATGCGGATGCAAGAAAACGAGGAGCGGTGATCGCACTTAACCAAAAGTGACGTCCGGGCAGACCACAATAGAGCATAGCAGTTACAGTATGGATTGAAACTGCAAATGGAATGGAAAGATATACGAAAAAATAAATCCACTTAGGTGGTTTTACCTGCTTACGCTCAGCAGTGAGAATAACCCAGCCGCAGAGTCCGTTAAGAATAAGATAGCCCCACAAAACGACCATATCCCAAAAAAGCATGGAGTTTGGCGTCGGGTGCCAGACCATATTCAGACCACGAGCAACTTGACCAATATCCGCCAAAATGAACATCAGACAGATAATCAGCGCTCCAATAGCCAGAAACTCACCCAATATGGTTATTCTACCAAACTCTTTATAATCATGGATATAGTATGGAAGAACCAGCATCAGCCCTCCAGCCGCAACACCAACCAGAAAGGTGAACTGGGAGATATAGAGCCCCCAGGTCAGATCACGTCCCATCCCTGTCAGTCCCATTCCGTATATGAACTGCCTGATATAGCAGATCGCACCAACCGCAATGAACGCACTCAAAAAGGCGAGCCACATCCAGTATTTCGAGTTACCTTTTAATACTTTTTCTATCATGACTCCCTCACACTATATAAAAGACTGAAGGTTTAGTTCCAAGAGATGGCTTCCGCTGGATTGTATGATTCTCGGCAAGAACCTTTCGGATCTCAGACTCCGGATCATTGAGATCACCAAAGATGATTGCTTCTACATCCTTAACAGCTTCGACACACGCAGGCTCAAGACCTTTCGCTAAACGCTCTCCACAGAAGTTACATTTCTCAACAACACCACGCATACGAGTAGGAAATTCTGCATTGTATTCTTTAATATGTGGTCGTGGATCAAACCAGTTGAAACTCCTTGCACCATACGGGCAACCCATCATACAAAAACGACAGCCAATGCAACGATGATAATCCATGGCAATAATACCAGTGGCTTCAATCTTAAAGGTTGCCTTGGTCGGACACACCCTTACGCATGGAGGCTCATCACAGTGATTACAGAGGAGGAGATAATCGTTATCTTTGGACGTATCAGACTCATGGTATGATGAATGCTCTGGAAAAACATTTTCAAATGGCATCTTCCATAACCATTTGATCTCATCTTTTTTATTGTCAAAATGAGGGATATTATGGACCTTATTGCATGCTGCAATTGCCTTATCCATAAGCTCAGGATTACCGTAGAGCTTTCGCATATCGATGACGAGGCCTAAGCGCACACCTTTTGGTGCATCGACTTCTCCATGACCTTTGGCTGCACCGTGGGCATCGGCTGCAGGAGCAGCAGCCCCTGATGAAGCAACCGCATCAGTTGCGGTCAACTTCACAACTGCAGGAGCACTGATCCCTGCAAGAGCCGTAGCTCCTGCAACTTTCAGAAATTTTCTTCTTTGCTTATCCATTAGTGTGTCTCCTTCTTTGTCGCAGCCATTGTCGGGCTGAGGTGACAGTCCCAACAATACGGTTTGACAGATACATACTCGTGGCATGCGTCACAGAATTTTTCTTTATTTGTGTGACATTCCATACACGCCATCTGCAGACCTTTACGGTATTCCTTGCCATCTACAGTAACTGCAACACGATTTGAATCGCGAAGGACATCATCACGCCATTCGTTCAGCAACTGCATATGGCTAGCTCGCATTTCAGTGGCAGAAGCGACACACTTAGTTTCTCCTCCCGGAGGCAACTCTACCTTCGGTACCGTGCTTCCAGTCATGAACGCGTTGAGCCAGAGCGGAGACGTCACTATCAGGACAAATATTGCCAGCCCCGGTATTATTGTTCCTTTGTTGTACATTACTTAACTCCTATGTTCTGTTCAGGATTTATTAAAGCATGGTACGGAGACCTTCTGGCAGTTCCGGTCTATCCACACCTTCTCGAACAATTGCATTGGCAACAAGTTCGGTGAGACCGCAAACATCAACACCAGGGTTCCAGTAGTTCATGAGAGACGTTAGAGTTGCCCTGTCAATCGCACACACACAAGCAAGCATATTCACAAGATGTTTGTCCTGGACATACTTGACTGCGTTTGCACGAGGCAATCCTGCACGCATTCTCAATTCCATAATCTCATCGGTATTGAGCCCGGTTCCAGATCCACAACAGAAAGTCTGTTCGCGAATTGTATTCTCAGGCATTTCAACCCAATCAACAACATGGTCAAGAATGTAACGAGGCTCATCAAGAAGGCCCATAGCTCTCGCAGTATTACAGGAATCGTGCCATGTAGCTTTAACATGACTGTTGCGGCTTTTATCAAATTTGAGTTTACCATGCTTGATCAAATCAGCTGTAAATTCACTGATATGGACCATTTTAGTAGAAGCTGCATTCTCAAAAACTGTTCCAGTCAATGGTGAAACAGGCACTTCAAGAAAATCTGCAGGTCCATTCATGGTGTCCATATACTGATGCAATACACGCCACATGTGTCCACATTCACCACCTATGATATACTTAACACCAAGACGCTCGGCTTCTGCGTACATTTTGGCATTCAGTTTCTTCATGGTTTCGTTGTTGGTGAACAGACCAAAGTTACCACCCTCAGATGCGTAAGTCGACCAGGTGTAATCAAGGCCAATAGCATCAAACAGGATCATATATCCCATCGCAGTGTACAGTCCAGGCTCAGCAAAGACATCCGCTGACGGCGTAATAAACAGTATTTCTGCACCCTTACGATTAAAGGTAACATTTGGACGAACTCCAGTCAGACCCTCAACATCGTCTACTAGAAATTCGACGTTGTCTTTGAAAGTATGAGGCTGGAGGCCCATATGGTTACCGGTACGGTTGGAGTTAGAGACCGGCTCTAAAATCCAGTTGATACCAATACCAACGAGATGCAGTAATTCACGAAGCATCATGGTAACTTCTGCTGTATCAATACCGTATGGGCAGAATACTGAGCAGCGACGACATTCAGTACACTGATAAGAGTACATAAACCACTCTTTGAGTACACTTGTGGTCATCTCTCGTGCACCGGCCATTTTGCCGAGAATCTTACCCGCCAGGGTAAAATCATTTCTATATACGGATCTGAGCAGCTCAGCACGAAGTACCGGCATGTTCTTTGGATCACCGGTACCAAGAAAGAAGTGGCATTTGTCGGCACAGGCGCCGCAACGTACACAGCAATCCATAAAGATTTTTAGGGAACGGAACTTATCAAGTCGCTCGGCCAGTCCTTTAATGATTATGTCTTTCCAATCAACGGGGAGCTTCCAGTCTTCATCTTCTGGATTCCACTCGCGGGCATTAGGAAAGCTTAATCCTTTTTGGCTGTCGAGATATTCGACCTTTTCCTTCTTTGCAACGTAGGCATAATTCCCTGGCTTGAATACCACCGGAATATCCATCCAATCCATGGTAGGTATCGCTCCTGTTGCCAAGGATGGTCCCTGCACTACGCTTTTCGATAATTGTTCTAATTTTGGAACGGCCATCGTTATCTTATCCTCTTAAGCTAGTTGTGGGTCAATCTTATTACTCTTCATCCTTTTTAGGAGGCAACTCCTTATCAACAGGAAGACCAGCCTCTACCATGTACTCACGGAAATCATCTTCGTAACCAGCATAAGAATGGGGCAGAATACGTGGATTCCAAGGATTTACGTGGCGTACAGCACGGCTGTTATTCTTCATGTTACGAGTTGGGCTCATGAAAACGCCACCCATATGCATCAGCTTGCTAAATGGGAAATAAGCAAGAAGCACACAAACAAGAAAAATATGGATGTAAAAGATTGCACCAATCTTAGCACCGATTACCGGAGAGAAGGTTACGAGTCCAACGGTTAGCTGCTTAATATTAACGATATCGATATCGGTGCGCAGAAAATAACGCATGAGGATACCGGTAAGGGTAATGGTAAAGATCAAAACCAGTGGAAAATAATCATTTACAAGAGAGATGAAACGCACATGACGGGTAATCAGACGGCGTCCAAACAGTAAAGCACAACCTGCAAGGAGTCCAATACTAGTCAGGTACAGGGTAGGTGCACCGATCTGAAAAAACCCATCGGCGAATTCGAGCCAGCCGAGAAAAGCAGGAACCGGATCGAGAAAAAGTCTGAGATGCCTGACAACAATCACAAGAAAAGAATAGTGAAAGATCAGAGAAAAGAGCCAAAGCCACTTAGATGACTCATAGGAGATTTTCGGACCATCATGAATTTCCGACTTTGTGTTTCTGAAAAGTGAGCGAAAACACACAATTTCAAGAAACATTCTTGCAACAACCTCTGCTGTTGTATCAGGGGCTTCAAGCCTGTTATGCTTGATAAAATCCAATGATTTTCCCTGGCCACACGTTGTCTGAATTGAAAATGGAACAGGAGACTTGCCCCATTGTACCACTCTATAGACAAAGCCACCAAGAAAGATCATCAGGGCCAGATACGGCAGTGCCACACCAAACAAGTAGGGCATTCCCGGTATCTGCGATCCGAGCCAAGCAATCAATACCAACGCTATGACTGCAAGGAATGAGAAGGCGTACTTCATTTCTTACCTCGCTTCAGTTAAACTGTTTTGGAAACCGCACAGACGCGTAACATACAACGCATAAGCACAGCAACCAGTTAATTACCGTTTACTTTTGTTAAATCCTGAATATCGTTTTCAGCCAGCATTTTCGATGGACACTTGCTGTCTGTAAGTATATGACTACCTGACTTTATTTCATCAATCCGAACCTGGTAAATTCGTTCTCTAAACTTCATATAGGTATCGAATCCAGCGAGAACAACGAGGTCAACCGCAAACTCAAAATCGTACAGCTCTGCCACCAAATGTGCTCTTTCTTTATCAGCGAGAAAGACATCACGAGTGATATGCTTTACTGCATTAAGTGGTGCAAGCGCTTGAGCCGGGGTAAATTCCTGAACGGAACGAATACTAATCAATTGATCGAGGTACAGTTGATGCTCGGTACTTTCAGCCCCTTTGGTGAGAAGCAGGAACATCTTTCCTAACGCTTCGCGAACATTTCCCCCCACAGGATTTGCAAACTTATCTTTTTCTTTGATAAAAAAGCCTGAGGATTTATAAGTAGACAGAGTATATTCCACCCATTTATTCACTATTTTTTCTCGGTGATTTCTAAAACCTTCGGCAAGATCCATGGGAATACAACCTTCTCAGTCAATATTATTTCAATAACAGCCATTCATAAAAAAACCATTACAAATGAATGACGGTTCACAAGTTGGCATTTCTAGCACCTTTTCGCCTCTTTTTCAAGAAGATTCTTGGTGCACATCTCGCCTAACTCTCTGTAAAGTTAGGCCTTCCCGACACTTTTATAATTTAATTATATCGGCAATAATATTGACAGCTTCTCTTATGTAGGGATCGTTATTCACCTCTTCCAACCACTTCTTTTTCATATCTTTTTTATCAGTTATACCATTTTCTAAATCTTTTTCTTCCTCTTCAGCGTCCTGAAACCTTTGATAATGGGCCCCTACTTTTTCTCTTACCTGCTCAGCTTCGAGCCTTTTTTGCAACATATCATCAAACTGGATAGTCAGAATCGTATCCTTACTTCGTGCTAAAGCTTTCTCCGCTTCTTCTTTAATAACCTGGAACCCCTCGTCGGCTGCAGCGCGTGCCAAACTTCTTTCTTTTAATTGTTCAAGATCAAGTGAGTGGCCCTTAGCCGGTGTGTAATCAATAGGATCAATAGAATCCCACGGCAGTGAGTAATCAAGATATCGCTCCCCTGATTTGATATGTTCATACAGGTTAGGCAACACAATGTCCGGCTCAACACCTTTGTACTGTGTAGAACCACCTGTCACTCTATAGAATTTCTGAATCATTACTTTCAATGCGCCGAGATCGTCATACTTTTTTAATTGCAGCAGGGGAATATTTTCATTCAGATCAATGATCGTCTGTACAGTCCCTTTACCATGGGTGTGCTTGCTGCCAACAATGACCGCCCTTTTGTAATCTTGCAATGCAGCTGCTACAATTTCTGAAGCAGAAGCTGAGAACTGATTAACAAGAACAACCAGCGGTCCATCGAATTCAACACCATCATTGTTGTCCCTGAGAATACGACTGTCACCAAAGCTATTTTTCACCTGCACAACTGGCCCGGACTCGATAAACAATCCCGTTATATCAACGGCATCAACAAGCGCACCACCACCGTCATCCCGAAGATCGAGTATGAGGCCCTCGACGCCAAGATCTTTCAATTTATCAAGTTCAACTCTCGTGTCATCGGTGGAATTACGTCCATTTCCGCCATTTCTGCTTCCCTCAAAATCCCTGTAAAAACTAGGAATAAAAATATAACCCGTTTTTCTCCCGTCCTTTGATTCGACGACAGTGCTTTTTACAAAGGTCTCTTCTATCTGCACTACATCACGAATAATTTTGATGGTTTCTTTTGAGCCATCAGACTTTTTCACTGTTAAGGTAACGGCTTCACCCTTTGGCCCACGAATAAGGCGCACAGCATCTCGCAGACGCATATCTGTGATATCCACTGGCTCTTCACCTTCTTGAGCCACCTCATAGATCACGTCTTCAGCCTTGAGACTTCCTTGTATGGCCGAGGCACTTCCAGGGATAATCCTCACGACTTTAATAAGACCATCGTCTTCTCTTAGGAGAGCACCGATCCCTTCAAGACTTCCTCGCATATTTATATCAAACTGTTCTTTACTGGCGGGAGGAATATAATTTGTATGTGGACCAAATGCCCTTGTAATGCAGTTAAAGTATCTATCATAATGATCCTGCAGAGTTTCTTGGTGGAGACGTAGAAAAAAATTATTATTACGCTTACGAATTTTTAGCAGTGATTCCTGCCACAAAGCGGCGTCATCTTTGATTTCTTTTTTTGTTGCTACGGGGTCAGCACTTTTTTCCAGTTTCTTGTCCTGTTCTTCTTTTAGGTCGAAATACTGGGAAATCAGCTGCATTTTTAGAATTTTTCTCCAACGATCACGTAATCCGTCTATGTTTTCAACAAAGTCTATTTTATCAGGATCTGTTTCATAGGTATCCTTTTCTGAAACATTAAATGAGCCAACTACGGTATCTTCTCCTGCACTTGTACCGATTTTCACATTCTCATCGACTAGCATTTCAGCCGCGATATCCTGAACAATATTTATTTTTTCGTTGAGGATATCAAACCCTGTATCTGGCAGTGAAATATGACCACCGGAAAGGTTGTTGTCTATATATGGGGCAAACGCCTCCAGTTGATTCACATCTTCTTTGAGAAGAAAACGTTTTTGAAAATCTAACTGTTTGATATACAGGTGAAATGTAGCTTTCGATAATTCATCATCCAACTCTTTATCGCTGAAGTGAAGTGGGGGCAGCTGCTTGCTCAGGATATACCCGATAAGACGGTTTCTTTTGCGATCTATGTCCTGGCTGGGATTTACCGCAGCGGTAGAGAGAGAAAAAGAGAGAAGCAGAAAAGCCACAAGGCCCAACAAAGAGAAGATCTTTTTATTTTTCATAATTGTCATTAATAATGAGTTACACGGGAAAATAAACAGTACAATTCTGACTCTGGTAGTGATAACAGAACAGAAAAACAAATACCATTACAATTAGGTAACCATGGAAAAATTACAACAAGAAATCAATGATTTTGTACGTAAAAGAGATTGGAAGGGGTATCACACTCCAAAAAACCTGGCAATGGCTCTCAGTGTTGAGACATCAGAATTAGTGGAAATTTTCCAGTGGCTCACACCTGAAGAAAGCAGTGAATTAACAGGAGAAGCACTTACACACCTTGAAGAAGAGATCGGAGATATTATGATATATCTCACCACATTGGCTGCGACCTATAACCTAGACCCGCTCACAGCAGCCCGGAAGAAAATGGTCAAAAATGCAATTAAATATCCTGCAGATTAAATGCTTCCGTCAACTATTGATAAACTCGTAAAAAGTAGGCCAAAAGCTCTCAGATGGCTATGGCAAAGGTTCTACATACAGGTAACGCAGACTCCGAAGCGCAGTGCTTTTATCAGCGGCTTGACATACCACATCTATTGTCGATCCACTGATAAAAATCTGTAACGCAGGAGATCTGACCTTTTACGACGCCATCAACTATTGGGACGTTTCAGGGCAATGGGGTTTAAAGATTGAGTAAGCGGGTAGAAAAGGGGTTCCTAGAGTCACGGCAAAACTCTCTAACTCAGAAAACGAACAATTGATAATCGTGCCACCTTTTTGTTGCGAAATTCTATCGAATTCAATTTCCAGAAATGTGGCAAACAGAGTCGACGCCCTGCCCTTTATCTCTTCCTTGTTCAGGTCCTGTCTAATGGAAAATTGAGACAAACGCTGAAAATTGCATATTGACCGGGCGACCCCACGATATATAGATTTGCCAACGTTCTCATGATACAAATCACGCAATACAATCTCTTCGTACCTGTCAACAGCGGCCTGTTTCAAACGACTAACTTGACCAGGTTCGAGTATGATCCCAGGTCCATCTACGGCCCTTGTGAGAAAATATATGGCTGAATTATATGCTATTTCAGGAGTTTCCCCGGAATAACGGACGATGTACCACTCATTGTCTATGAGCTCTTCCACATCCGTAACTGTCTCAATCTTCAAGACCAAAGAGCTCCCGAATTGTTGCAACCTTTTTATCTCTGTTGTCACGACCCATGCAAGAATCCGCCTTAAGGTACATCAAGGGATTATGCAAAACTTTAGCATTGATTGCCGAAACCATTTTCTCAAGGCATTTAATGTCAGACTCCGAAAGATCTTTAAGTTTTCCTAAAGTTTTTTCCAGCTCTGACGTCCCAATCTCTTCAACTTTATGCCGTAATTCTAAAATCGTTGGGGTCACAGCAAGGCCTTGATAGTACCTTTCAAACTTCAAACTTTCTTCGTCGACTATTCTCGTAGCCTTTACCGCCTCTTTATCACGTTCAGCCCGGTTCATCTCAACGACACTGCTGAGGTCGTCAATATCATAGAGATAGACATTTTCGATCTCATTGAGCCCAGGATCAAGATCTCGAGGAACAGCAATATCTATGAAAAACAGAGGTTTATTCCTTCTTGAACGCATAACAGATTTCACATCATCTTTATGTAAAATGATGTCTGTTGCCCCAGTAGAAGAGATGATGATATCAACAAATTCCAACTGACCAACCAGCTCGTCCATGGAAACTGCTTTACCGTTAAACCGCTGAGCGAGACTTACAGCACGGGAAAGCGTGCGGTTCGCCACAACTACAGAGCCCACTCCTTGCCCTACGAGATGCTCGGCAGCCAATTCGGCCATTTCACCGGCACCGACTAAGAGCACATTTTTTTCCTGAAGATTACCAAATATCTTTTTAGCCAGTTGCACAGCGGCAAAACTTATTGACACAGCAGAAGATCCTATTGCTGTTTCTGTTCGGACCCTCTTGGCAACCGAAAAAGATTTGTGCAGTAGTTTATTCAGCAGTGGCCCTGTACAGCCAAGTTGTGAGGCATGCCGATAGGCAACTTTCAGCTGGCCAAGAATCTGAGCCTCGCCAACAATCATGGAGTCAAGGCTTGCTGCAACCATGAAGAGATGTTTTACTGCCTCCTGGCCTTCAAAAATGTACAGATATTTTCTGACATCCTGTTCTTTGGCCTCTTTCCCGAATAGAAACTCAATTATCGATTTTTCTACATTCTGCCCCGGTTTCTCAACAAGCAAAAACTCAACACGATTACAGGTTGAAAGCAGGTAGTATTCCTTAAGACCTCTTACGCCTTTCAGTGATGTCAACGGGTCATCATATCCCGTAGAAAGTGCTATCTTTTCACGCACGGCAACTGGCGTGGTTTTATGATTTACTCCAAGGAGCAGAAGTCGTTCAACCGGCATAACTATGCACTCCTCCCAGAAAATATGTTACACCCCAGAAAGTGAAAAGAACCGAGAAGAAACCTACTACCGCCATTACTGCGGCTCTCTTTCCTCTCCAGCCAACGGTGAAACGCTGGTGAATCTGAACAAGATATAAAAACCAGGTAATGAGCGACCATGTTTCTTTTGGATCCCACTGCCAATAAGTTCCCCAGGCCTGCCGGGCCCAAACAGAACCGGTGACGATTCCAAGGGTCAAGAACACGAAACCTGCCGTTATACAATGACTGTTAAGCTGGTCCAGAGCGTCAAGTGAAGGAAGACGATCAAAGAAATATCCAAATTTCTTCGCCTTGAGTTCTCTTTCCAGAAGCATATACATTAAGCCGCCACAAAAGGCTAAAGAGAGAAACCCGTACGCCACAAGAGAAACACCGGCGTGAATGGGCAGCCATACGCTTTGTAGTGCTGGCACAAGAACAGTTACGTCCCGGCTTGACAAGAAAGAGATGACAACCAGGCAAAAGATAAGAATTGAGACAAAGGTACCAAAATTTTTTACCGTGTAGCGCCATCTGAAAGAAAGATAGGCCCAGGTGGTCGCCCAGGCAAAGAAAATTACAGCCTCATGTTGAGAGGTGATTGGGGTATGGCCCGTGAGAATAAACCGAGACACAATATATAACGTCTGTAATACTCCAGAGACCACAAGGATCGTCCTGGCAACTTTTCTTACGGCCTTATTCTGGCTTACAAAAAACGCAAGATAGGCAGCCATGGCGACAGCAGTCACCCCCAGTACAGATATGTAGAGGAGATAATTTAGTTCTTCCATGCGTGCTCCTGGAAAATTTTGACGGCTTTACTACACAACGCTACACGTTTCTTCATGTCTCAACTATGGTCCTGTCTTTCAAGAAAGGTTTTCATCAATATCGCACTATCAATCTCTGCTGGCAATTCTTGTAACAACAGCATTTGCAGATCAAACCAGTTTTCTTCCAGTACATATGTCACAAGATCACCTTCAAGAAGCCGACGAAAGATATCGTGATTGACTTGCTGGTTATCATTAATGGCAATCACACGTTCACGCACAAGGCCCATTAATACAACCACAGCCCGATATTCAGGTACTATTTTATCTTCCAGCTGTTGTCTCAACTTTTTTGCAAGAGCCGGACTGCCCCCACCAGTAGAAACCGTCACAATCATTGGCCCGCGTCTAAAATGTGCAGGAACATGAAAATCACTCTCTAATGGAGCGTCAGCACTATTGAGTAGAATCTTGTGCTTTTTTGCCTCTTCTTCAACAAGAATCTGTACCTTGCGATTATTTGTCGCGGCAAAGACGAGGCGCACCCCCTCAAGATCCCCTTCAGCAAAAGGACGTTCAAACCACTCAACGTCGCCTGTCTCAACAAGTCGGCGTAATTCAGGCACTAAATCAGGACTTATCACACGTACCTTAGCACCTGCCTGCAAGAGCCCACGACTCTTTCTAAGCGCGACCAGACCACCGCCTACAACCAGACAGAGGATATTTTCAATCTTGAGGTTAATAGGGTAGAGGGACATTTTATCTTAACTCACTATACTTTGAGGCGTACAAACCAAAACGTAAAAAACCACAATCAATTATAAATTACTGCTTATGTCGAAGCCTGTTTACAATAATGGTGATCTTTTTTCCATCACGTATAAAACTCTGCTCTTTTAGGGCAATATCAAACTCAGACTGGGCAATTTTCAAAAACTTGCCTAGACTCTGTCTTTTGGAATCATGGGCTAAATATATCATACCATCGGGCTTTAAACAGGTCTTGAATATATTGAGTAAGGGTTCAAAAAATTCATCTCTAAAAAGGATTTCAGCACCAGCTAAGACATCAAATGGTTCAATTTCGGGAGGATTTAACCAGTCAATATGACGAAACGCCACATTGTTTAAACCAGAAGCTGCGGCACTCACCTTTTGAAAGTCCATGATAATATCTTCATAGTCACTGAGCGTCACATCAAAACCCGCAGCTGCAGCCGCAAGACCTGGGGCTCCAAGGCCCGCGCCAAGTTCAAGCAGTCTTTTGCCTTTGGTCTCAGTTTGAGCACCAAGCACATATGAGAGTATCATAGCCGCATCCCAGAGACGTATCCAGAATGGAAACTCAGAGACGTCAGCAAGAGGATCTTTGCCCTCTAAAAACTCCTCAAGATCAGCAACTTTTAGAATACGGATCGTGTTATCACTCACCTTCAGACTGTCAAAAGTGAGTGAGTATTTTGCTCGAATGCGGTTATATATTTCCCGTTCATGCTCTGGGAGGGTGCGAATATCCATAGTTGACGACCGTGAGTATTTATTAACAGAGGAGATATCAGGAGGCAAAAAAGTAATGATAAACAAGACCAAAACCCGCGAGGGTCAAACAGTAATAACCAAACAACTGCAGTCTGTTTTTTCGAATGATATCAAGAAGTAGTTTAATGGCAAAATAACCTGCGCATGCAGACATCACCGTACCCACAACGAGGCTGAGGGCCATATCTGATGATGGTGGGTTGTGAAACAAATCACCCATCTGTAAAACAGCGGCTCCAACAATGGCAGGTATGGACATGATAAAAGAAAATCTGGCAATCGTCTCTCGTGGAACTCCGAGCAACATACCGACAAATATTGTCGACCCTGATCGTGATAAGCCCGGCATAATAGCGAGAGCCTGGGCACACCCCACAAGTATACTTCGCCACCAGTTCATAGCCTGGTCACGCTCCGGAACATACTGGGCGAGCACCATGATACTGCCGGTAACAATCAACATGTAGTACGCTATGAGTGTCGATCCAAAAAAAGCATCCACATAGCTCTTAAAAAACAGGCCGACAAAAACGGCGGGTAAGGTTGCAAGGATCACATAAATATCCCAGAAAAAAAAGCGGCGAACCTCTTTATCACTGTTGCCACTAAAATATTGAAAAGGCGCCTTTATCATCGCCAATATTTCCGTACGAAAGACAACGATCACAGAAACAAGGGTTCCCAGGTGAAGACAGACATCAAAAACAACTCCCTGCTCCTGGAAGTTAAGTAGCTCTGACCCTATCACCAGATGGCCGGAGCTTGATACAGGTAGAAACTCTGTTAATCCTTGTACAATACCAAGAATCATTGCTTTTAATAATTCCAACTTTTGCCCCAATTAAACAAAATAAAGTCTGCAATTCCATCTACAAGGAATTCTGGATAAAAAAAAGGTCGGCTGATCAGAAATCAGCCGACCCGTGACAATACTTAAAAAGTATTGTTCTGTCAATTAGCAACCCTCAACGGTTCCCTTCTTCTTGGCAGGCGACACTTTGATTTCATCGCCAGGAGCGAGTTTATCAGCTTTTTCACAAGTCATTGTGACCTTTTCTCCCTCAACTGCATCAACGGTGCACTTGAGCTTTGCAGCAAAACAAGTACCTACAGAACCAAGAGCAAAAACCATTGCCAGCGCGAAACATGCGATTTTTCTGTTCATTATAATTCTCCTTAAAATTCCAATTAGTTGGAAAACATCCCCCATTACCAGTCGTACTTTACTACAAACATATGAACGAAACCATATTATTTTAAATTTAGATGAAATGCAACACCGTTCAATGGGTGCCTATCAGATTATGTACGTTCATAAAAACTAGAAAATAATTTGTAAGGCACCTGTACCCGAAAGGTAAGCGATAGACTCCAGGTAAGCGACAGACTCCGAGCGAGTATTAAAAGAGTCCCGGCTTACCTTCCCATTTACCAGGGTTAATTCAATAAGCTCTTCACATCTTTTTCAAGAATAGTATGCTGCACATACCCTGTGTATTTCTTTACCACATTGCCGGATTTATTTACCAAAAATGCTACAGGGATACCGTAAACACCACCGAAATCGCCCGTAGTCTTTGACTCTGCCATCAACACCGGATACTTAATATCCTTCTTCTTCATAAATTTTGAGACAACAGACGGCCCCTGCTGATCTACCGACAGTCCCACAACAGAGAAACCGGAACTCCCAAATTCTTCATGCAACTGGTTAAGAACGGGAACTTCTTGAGCACATGGAGGACACCATGTTGCAAAAAAAGTAAGAAGTAACACTTTTCCCTTAAATGAACTGGATTCAATCGTTTTTCCATCCCGAACGCTTTCCAATGAAAACGAAGGCATTTTTGTTGCGGCCATTACTTCGACGGCGACAAAACAAGAAAACAGTACTACTATACAAATGAGTGCTACTGAAAAACGTGACCGTTTTCTCATAAATCAACTCCTTAGGAGATTTCAATATTAATTTTTCTATGATATACTTGTGTATCAAATACCCGACGAACCCACGAAATGGCCAATATACTGAAATTACAACATCTTAGAAAATACTCATCAAAGACACGGCAAGCAAGGGAGCCAGATATTTTTTTCTATCACGATACACATAACTCCACTTGCGATTTTTTGCAAAAGTTTTACTTCTCAGATCTAGGAACTGTATGAAACATCCAGTGCAACTGTCAAAAACTAATTTATACCTTCAATATCTGTCACTTGCCTTATTTCTCTGGGTACAGACTACAACAAATGCTACAGCAGAAATGGTAGATAAAGTCGTAGCGGTGGTCAATGATGATATTATCACCCTCAGTGAACTTGACGATGAAGCCACCGATATATACAAGTCGCTTTCGCAAAAAAGTAGCCAAGAAAACCTACTAGAAGCCATGGATGAGGCACGTGACCTCGCACTCAATAAAATGATTGAGCGAACCTTAATGGAACAGAAGGCTAAACAATTTAATATATCAGTTTCAGACGAGGAAGTCGACGGCGCTTATGAGCGAATGCGAAGTAAGATGTCTCTTAATCCTACGCAGTTTAGAGAAAAACTGGAAAAATCAGGAATAAGCGAAGAGCAGTATCGAGGAAAACTACGTGACAACATTCTTCAAAGTAAAATACTGAGTGTAGATGTTCGCTCCAAAATTGTAATCACCGACGAAATGGTCCTTGATTATTATGATCAACACTACACCTCCCGCGTTCAAGAAGGGGACTACTATTTACTGCAAATGGGTTTTTCCTGGGACGAAAGTAACCCCACCGGACTAGAAGCCAGCAAACAGAAGACCCATAAACTTGCAGAACGCATCCTCAAACTCACTAAAGATGGACAGGATTTTAAAGCACTGGCCAAGAAATTTTCCGATCTTCCATCTGCAAGTGACGGCGGTGATATCGGGGTCTTTACCCTTGATGAAATGGCTCCAGCCATGCAGTCAGCCGTTAAAGATTTAAAACCTGGTCAACTCAGCGCAATTGTAGAGATACAGTCAGGGTATCAGTTTTTCAAACTTCTCTCAGGAGATGATGAGGCCATCGTAGTGACATCTTCTCTTGAGTCGAGCAAAGATGAGATACGTGAGAAACTCTATGAAATAAAAATGCAAGAAGCCTATCTGGCCTGGGTAAAAGAACTTAAAGAAAGTGCATACATTCAAAAGCTGTAAGCCAGCAAAGAGTTGAACCTAAATCTTGCGTACACAAAGTACAGAAAAATGATTTATCACTGCAAAATTTAGGTTGAACATAAACAACAAGAGAATTTTTACTATGTCACCCCAGTTAAATGAAACCCCAGTAGAATCCCTTGGGGACTATCTCCGTAATGCGAGAGCATCCGCAGGCCTCGATTTCGAACAAGTAGTTGAAATGACAAAGATTTCAATCAAAAACATTAAGGCGATGGAGGAAAACCACTACGATTCTTTACCTGCCGAGGTTTTTAGCCGAGGTTTTTACACTCTCTATGCCAATTTACTTTCCCTGGATCCGTCGATAGTTCTCAGAAAGTATGACAATGAAAAATCATTTTCAAAAAATGGTAAAGGAAGTCTCAACCCGTCTGCGAACCATAGCCGGAAGTATGAGGTCATGGCAGAACGCCCAAATTCGTTACCTTTTTCATATATAGGTTTGCTTGTCCTTCTCCTATTGGTCTTTGGGTCATTTCTCTGTTGGTATTTTTCATGGAATCCAGCAACCTACCTGAGCGAGCAAATACGAAACCATCAAGACACGACGCAAGAGCAAACAACCCTCAAGAGCCCGGAGAAAGAATTCTTTGAGTTGCAAAACATGCTGAGTATCCCATCCATGTCTAACGCTTCAGAAATTAAACAACAGGTCAAATCTCCTGTCGTAGCGACAGATAACTACATAGTCAAAGCACAGTTTAAAGAGACGACGAAAGTGACACTGGCAATTGATGGCAAACCAGTATACGACAGTGTCTACAAAAAGGGAGAGAGTGCGGTCTGGTCTGCAAAAGAAAAGATAAACATCACCCTTCCTGGAAAAACAACAACAATACTCAGTCTGAACAAAACCACCATCCACCTCCCCAAAACAGATAACACGACACTTACAATCTCAATTCCCAATGACCTTCAAGAATAAGTAAATGTGCGTCTACGATGCAATCTGATGCTATAGTCCTGGACACAACAGATCATGGCGAATCTGATCTTATCGTGACACTGTTCTCCCATGACTCCGGAAGACTTTCAGCTATTGCTAAAGGCGCAAAAAAAAGCAAAAAACGCTTTGTCAACAAGCTTGAAATTTTCACCTACTTGCAAATACACTATCAACAAAAAAATGAACGTACCCTGGCTTTTTTAAGTGAAGCAGAACTCCACAACTGTTTCCCGAACATCCGCCACCATCTTGACCTCTACGGCATCGCATCCATCATCCGTGAATTTCTTTTATTGGGAATAAAAGATGGAGAGCCGGACAGCAACATCTTCCGTCTCTCTCTCTGGGCCTTTCAACGACTCGACAGCAAAGAGAGTCCACAGCAGACACTTGTTCTTTTTCTTATCCATTTTTTCAATTACATAGGCTACAGACCTGATTTTTGGACGTGCGCCAATTGCAGAGAAGACGTTCAACCAGACAAAACATATCGTTTTAACAGTGCAAGTGGCCAACTCATATGTTCGAATTGCGACCAGCACGGTAAAACCGGCCGCCCTCTGTCCTATGGAACAATCAGGATCATTCAAAATTCCCAGGACCAGCCTCTGGAAAGACTACACCGACTAAAGTTTTCCGGCGCTATACTGTCAGAATCGCTCCATTTGCTACATAATTTCGGTAGACAAATTTTTCAAAGAGAGATAGTCTCTTGGCAAATCTTAAACCAACAGAAAAAAGTATACGGTACATATTCACCGTTTCATTAGGTGCCCCATAACCATTGCGGACACCTGAAAGACTATGATTCATTTGTAATTATTATCAAAAGGGGGAAATTATGCAAAAACTAGTTCAAACATTGCTTTTTATTGGCCTTATAACCATGACAGCAACAGGCGCACTTGCTGGAGACCATAGAATAGGTGGTGGTGCTAATTATTGGGTTGCCATCGACGACATCGAAGTCGGAGATAATAAGCTTGACGACGATGGTCTCTCTTTCTTTGGTTCCTACCAATACTGGCCAGGCCTATTTGGCTTGGAAGTTGACGTTGAATTTCAGCCAGACCGTTTCGATGAGTCTGCTATCTCCCCCCAAGCCTATTTGCTTGTTGGAAAAGGTATATACGGTGGAATTGGTATAGGAACAACATACACGGACGGAGATTTCGTCGATGAACCGTTCTTTGCACTTAAAGCAGGATTCAATATAGAATTACTGCCGGGAATCTATGGAGACATCTACGGCACCTACCGATTTAACGACACCGCTGATTTCGACAATGAAGATACCGATATCGACACTGATACTGTTTTTCTCGGCCTGGCTGTACGAATTGCTCTCTAACCCGAATTTCTCATGACTTTTTGATTTGAAACTCAATTGTTTGTTTTTATAGTTTAAAAATGACTTCCTTAATTAACAGGGTGTTTTTCGTTTCAAATCAAAAAGTTCACCCTTCGGGCCAACAGATTTATCCGCAGCTGCTTCGTTACCGAGCATTTGCGGTAGATTGTTACAGCTTCATGCCCTGTGTCTCGACCTGCGAAAAACTTTGTTGGTGAAAAATCCGGGCTAAAAATTAATCACTCGCCTAATTTTTCAAAGTACCCGTAAGAATTAACGACGCATAAAAGGCTGGATTGGAACTACTTTCCATCCAGCCTATTTTCTATAACGGACTTCTCCACTATATTCTGTTTTCTCAAATCCATCGTCCAACCGAATAATGAGTCCACCGGTCTCATCAACACCCACCACCTGCCCATTGTATTGCGGAGCAGTCATCACATCAAAACCATACACAACATCTTTGCCGATGGTATCAGACAGTTCTTTCCATCTGCTCAATATTAAATGCAGACCATCCGTTCCCGAGAAGCCTTTACCTGCAAGACTTTCAGCCTCTTCTTTGTATATCAGACCAAAATTCCAGGCCAATTTTCCAAGAAACCTTGCGGTAAAATCTGCAAGATCAACAGGGTGACCAAGATGCTGCCTAAGGGATAGCGCAAGCCCCTCCAACTCTTGTGGGAAAGTAGAGTTATTCACATTTATGCCAAACCCAACCATGGTAAACTCTTCACCATGGACTGGCTCTGTGTAGCTCTCCACTAAAAATCCAGCCAGTTTTTTCCCTCTGACCAACACATCATTGACCCAACGTAAGGTTGCCTCTTTTCCCACATATTCGCGTACAGCTTCACAACAGGCGAGGCCCACAGCCATGGGAATAAACTGACGGGATTCTGGCAACACATTATTGCCATGGATAAGACAACCCCACACACCTCCCAGGGGAGCATGCCAACTCCTGGTGAATCTTCCTTTAGAGTGGGTCATTGAATCCGCTAAAATAACGGTACCACTTTCTATACTACGATTTTTTTTTGCAAGATCAAGGATCAACCCACGCCCATACTCCATAGCTCGGGGCAGGCTTGAATGGGTCTGTATATTTGCGCCAATAAATGCGCCATATCTAAATATTTCTTGGGATGTACTGCTATGAGAGGACTGGGACGAATGCTGAACCTGCTGAGCCCTGAGATAGTGAAGCACCATCTCAGGACTGGGATTGTTATTTACCATATATATTAGTATGTTACCTAAGAGAGACCAACCTAGGAGAATGCCTCCTAATGATCAGTATCCCAATCAGCCTTCACCTTGGTGATAATCTTCTGAATTATTGGTAGCTTATCAGAAGCACAGATACCGAGCAAAGGTTCGCCCTGCTTAACTGAGACACCAGGTTTAAAGTATATCGAATGGATAACACCCTCTTCACCTTTATAGTATACAGGGGTGTCCCTTTTCATCAGCGACATGGTCAAGATCTCATCACTGGATTTTATTTTCACTGCGCCAGGACCTTTCTTATCGATTCGAGATTGAATGTCTATGGCAAAAAAATACTTTGCAGTCTCAGGAGCAACAAAGAGTGAGAGCACTTCTTTGAGTATATTCTCAATGATTTCCTTCTTCTTCAACGGATGCTTGATCGTCATCAACTTCTCACCAGCTTCAACAAACTGGCCATCGATTTCTCTATTAATATCAGCAACTATTCCGTTTGTCTGTGCAGTCATTACCTTTGGATTTCTCTCTCTGTTAATTTCATACAGGACAGATCCCGGGATCTGACGCCACTGACCACTTGCGGCCTGCACCTCCCCCCCTTCCATCACCTTAAAAGATACTCGTCCTGTATGGACTGCAAAGATGTCTACATAATCATAGGGATCTGATTTATATTTACTAAGCAATTCGTCTAAGTCTATTTCATTTGCCATACTAACAACCTGTTTTCCTTTGGGGTACCTTGAAAAATGAGAAAATTAATCCAAATTCGAGGTGGCCTTTATTCATACGATCCAGACATGCAATGTCTGAACTATTTATTTCACCAATTTATTATGCAACTACTGAGCAATACGTTTATACTGGCAGAAAAGGATCAAAGCAAGGTTATATTTTTTTTTCATTTCGCCATAAACACTACAAACCACTGATCCGATTCACCTTTTTAAGTTATAAAAATGAAAGCCAAAATACGCGTCCTGAAAGGATCTCTGTTTATTTGTTTTGTCGCAGCCCTTCTCTTTTTTATTTTTCTGCCATTTCTCTGTGATACATACTTACTTCCACGCCTGATTGAGCAACTCCCCTTTAGCCACAAAGAACTGAGTCTTTCCAGGATTTCACTTTGGAAAATCAGAGGAACCCTTCGCCTGAGTCAAGGTGAGTCTTTAGTTGCTGCTATACCGAGTTTTGAAATTCAATATAACCCCGCATCTCTTTTAAAAGGAAAAATTGACACAATTCTCCTGGACGCACCGACGGTCCATTTAAACTACACCGACGGTACGCTGTCAGTCTCTGGACAACCAGCAAAAGCGAAATCAGAAAAACCTGCAAACAGTTCTTTCCCCCCTGATCTGCCTCTTTGGGTTCAAAATATAATCATAAGAGACAGTCATGTCGCACTACATACGGAAACTGGAATTAAAGATCTCATAGTAGATGGTCGAATTCGTCTGGGCTTTGATACAAAAAATAGGAACAAGTACAAACTCAACACCCTTTCGGCTGAAATCGCAACGGAAGGAGACCTCACACTTAAAGCATCAACACAGGGAGTTTTCACCCCACAAGGTATGCTTTTTTCCTCAGAGGTCAACATTCCGAATCTTTTGGATACCCGCAATTTCACACCTATCCAGAATAATTTACTACAGTCCGGCTCTCTTACACTTAGTGGACAGTTTGCACTTGGGACTCAAATGGAGATTTCCCATTATCTGGTAAACGCTCAAATTGATAACTTCAGGAGTTCAATCGCCCCCCTCCTTTTCACACAAACATTGCCAGATAGCCCTGTACATTTACAGCTTGAAGGGGATCGCAATAGGTTTAATTACACATTCTCAAATCTTTCTGTTCAGGAACCGGAACGAATTGATTTTGAAGGTTCTGGAACAGTAGAACTTGCAAGCCGTGAATTCACGGGCCTTACTACTGCTTACTCAAAGCAGTTGAACCATATTTTCACAGTCGACATAAGTGGAAGTGAGAACTCTGGAGAAATCCACACCAATCTGAAATTAACAGGTGGCACATTCGTGATAGATAAAGACACGTCTATGGGACCGCTTGAACTTAATGGTGATATCACTTACACAGATGGTCATCTCAACACCCAGCTTACAGGAAATATCTCTAGCATTGAGGCCGTAACACAGGAAATTGCATTACGCAATATTAACTGGGATATCCCCATGCAATATCCCCTTGAAGATACACCTCCTATAAACAAAGGGCGATTCAACATCGAATCATTGATTTACAAAGATGTGGAAACCGCCAGTCTTAGCGCAAGTGTGCAACAGACGACTGATGGTATCAAATACACAACTAACCTCACCAGTAAACTGGGCATAGAAGGACAAATACAATGCGCTGGTTCCGCTTTTTTTACTGGAAATGCGACTGCTGCCTGTACTCTTGCAGAGACCGCAATCGACACCTATCTGATGCCGGACTATATCCAAACACCAGACGATATGACATTTACAGGAAAAATCGAAGCAGATGCAACTTTTGAAATTATCGACAAAAAACAGACAGGGCAGCTCAATCTTCATCTCACAAAGGGGTCACTCTCCAGTGGAGAGACGAAAATTCACGGAATAAATACAACAATCAGCTTCCCGGATCTCCCCCTCATCAAGAGTGAACCTGGCCAGCTCGCAACAATTGAACTCATCGAATCGGGTAAGATACAATTTCAAAAAGGAAAAGTATTTTTTCGCATCGAAAATGAGAAGCAACTGTTTCTTGAGAAAGCCCGGCTCAACTGGTGCGGTGGAAAGATAGAACTGGGCAGTCTTAACATTGCCTCCGATATGCATGATTTAGAAGCAACATTGTACTGCGACAGACTTGGTTTTGCCGAACTCCTGAAACAGTTTGGCATAGAAGATACGGAAGGCCAGGGCTCACTCAACGGACGATTACCCATTGCAATAAACGATAAAGGCATTCATTTTGATGATGGTTTTCTATTTTCCACCCCCGGCAATAGTGGTATAGTCCGCTTCAACAATACAGACCAGTTGCGCCAGGGGATGCCAGACATCGGTCAGACAGCAACCCTTGACTATACCATCAAAGCCCTTAATAATTTTGCATACAACTGGACGAAACTCTCTTTTAACACAGAGGGAGATGACCTGCTGCTTGCCATGCAGCTCGACGGAAAACCCGCCGAGGCCTTGCCTTTTGGTTATAAAAATGGTCAGATCGTGGCTACTGAAAATGGACCAGGCCTGCAGCATCCGGTACGCCTTGACATGAACTTTCGGCTCCCCCTTCAGGGTCTGTTTCGATACGGAAAAAGCCTTCAATCCTTAATGGAGAAAATGTAATATGACTTCAACCACGAATTACTGCCTGCTTCTACTCGGCGCAGTAGCACTCCTCATCTTTTCGGGTTGTACTAAGCACGAGGTGGATATCGGCCCCGTTGAAATCAAACCCATCCACATTACCATTGATATCAATGTGAAAGTGGACAGAGCACTTGATGATTTCTTTGGAGATCTCGACGAAGCACCTGCAAAATAACTATTTTACCCCTATAAGGAGGCTAATCATGCGAAACAATATTTTTTCACTCTCTATTCTCATCACCTTCATTACCCTATTTTTCTTTGTTCAACCCAGCTACTCAGCGTCCATTAAAGATCGAATGGCTGGACGAATTCCCGCTATCAACGCGCTTAAGGATGCTGGTATTGTAGGGGAAAACAACAAAGGTTATCTTGAATTCAGATCAGCTAAAAAAAGTGAGAAACTCGTTCAGGATGAAAACACAGACCGAGACACAGTTTATAAGGCTATTGCCAAGCAACAGGGAACGACCGCTGCTCTCGTTGGAGAGAGACGGGCAAAAATGATTGTAAAAAATGGTAACGCCGGACAATGGTTTCAGAAAAATGACGGTAGCTGGTTCAAAAAATAATTACATGAGCGGTTCAACCAGAGATACAATTTTCAACGTCGACTCGGTCCAGGAAGATTTTGAGTTCAACCAGAGAGTGGTTGAAGTGTTCGATGACATGGTTGACCGCTCTATCCCGCACTACCGTCAGGTCATTGAATCCTCTGCAGAACTACTCAGCAGGCTGACAAGGGAAGGGGATGTTGTCTATGACCTTGGTTGTTCGACCGGTACAAGTCTACTTGAGTGTGCCCGGATCCTAGGCGACAAACAACTCCAGTTTGTGGGTATTGACAACTCAGCTCCAATGCTTGAAAAGGCGACCTTAAAGGCAGAATTGCACGGAAAAAATGATGTGGTCTCTTTTAAACTTGAAGACATCACGAAATTCTCCCATCATGGGGCCGGAGCAATTATTCTCAACTATACCTTGCAGTTTATCCGCCCCATGCAAAGGGAGGATTTTATCAAGAAATTATTTGATACTCTTCGCCCAGGTGGAATTCTACTCGTCAGTGAAAAAGTCCTCAGTCACAACCCCAGACTTAACAGGGAATATATCGACATTTATCACAGTTTTAAAAAATCCCGTGGTTACTCTGAACTCGAGATTGCAAAAAAAAGAGAAGCTCTTGAAAATGTCCTTATTCCTTTTTCTATTTCAGAAAATAGAGCAATGCTGAAAAAATGCGGTTTTGATTCTGTCGAGACCTATTTCCAATGGTTTAACTTCGCGTCTTTTATTGCTCTCAAACCTGCCTAACCAATCATCCTAACTACAAATCAAACAATGAATTATTTTGATCACCTTCCACAGTCCGTGGAAATGGACACCATTGTCTCTGAACATGAAAAACTTCACAGATGGATCAACCAGAATAAAAAAGGGTTTCTGAGATACAGAACACCATACGAAGCATTGAGTCAGTTTCCTGCTGATTTTGTCGACTGCGCTGGCGACACAGTCATCATTGGAGATACAAACCAGCTAAAGTCAGAAGAACAACTTATAATCCGTGAGCATTTACAAAGTTTCATACCCTGGCGAAAAGGGCCATTTTCTGTTTTTGGCAACACCATTGATGCAGAGTGGCGAAGTGAAAAAAAGTGGCGGAGGGTGGCACCCGCTCTACCGAATCTAAAGGATAAAATCATAGCGGACATAGGCTGCAACAACGGCTACTACATGTTTCGCATGGCAGATCAACATCCTAAACTGGTGCTTGGATTCGAACCATCCATTCAACACTACTACTGTTTCAAAGCACTCAATGCCATGGCTGGCTGTAAAAACCTTGATATTGATCTGCTTGGCATTGAACATCTGCATCTCTTTGCCAACTGTTTTGACGTGGTATTTTTAATGGGCATTATCTACCATCGTCCGTCCCCTATCGATACTCTAAGAGATATCTTGGCATCACTCACCCCGGGCGGTTCACTCATTCTCGAATCCCAGGGGATCCCAGGCGATGAGCCTTATGCCCTATTCCCAGATGAAACGTACGCCAAGGTGCCGGGAACCTATTTTGTTCCTACAGGACAATGTTTATACAACTGGATGAAAAAAGCGGGTTTCAAAAACATAGATTTTTTCTGCTCTCACCCTATGTCTTCAGATGAACAGCGCCAAACGGAGTGGATGACATTTGAATCATACAGCGAATTCATCGACCAGAACAATCCCCAGTTGACAGTTGAAGGATACCCAGCCCCCTGTCGAATTTTCCTCAAAGGTGATAAAAAAGAGTGATTTAAGCGAGATCAATGCTATCCCCACTATTGCCTTTCAGAGGAACTGTGGTTACACTGCGAGAGAACTTTTTTTTCTTATTTGCTGACCTAAGGAGACATCATGGATTTATCGAAATACACGTTATACAGTAGCGGACTCAAAGGCGCAGAAGCCACATTTGGTGATGAGGCAGAGAAAGCAGGCATTAAAGAAGTTGTCTACTCTTTTGATGGCCACAAACTTGCCAGGGAAAAACATGTCGAAATCCTCGGCAAGGAGCAGCTTGAAAGAGGTGATATCAGTATGGAACTGGCATCGCGCATGCTCAATCGTACCTACTATGAAACCGAAAAGATTCGCAAAGTTCTGCAGACTATTTTCCATATGGTCAACAGCGGTCACCAGGTATTTGTCATCGGCTCCATCCAGGAAGACGGTTCAGTAAAAGGTGGAACTGGCTGGGCGGTAGAGCTTGCCAAAATGTTTAACCGTCCACTTCATGTTTTTGATCAACCTCAAAAGCAGTGGTTCACCTGGAAAAGTGGTTGGCAGGAAGATTCTCCCAAAATCGAATATGAGACATTTGTAGGTAGTGGAACCCGCTATCTCAGTGAAGCTGGAAGAGAAGCAATAGAACAACTCTTTAAGGATTCTTTCTCAGAATAATATACCATATTAACCCGGGCAATATCTGTTGCCCGGAGTTACTATCTTGATCTCACACCTCTGTTCCACTCCCCTGTATCTACAACCTCAAAACACCAAAAATTGTTGCATTTTTAGCCTTGCAATATTACCATTACGTTTAATAGTTAAATTCAATACAATCTACAGAACTACTGATTTTTCTACACAAACACGACAATGATATATTTATTAGACACATATCAGTTATTCCATTGGACAAATATTATCATTTTTCAGATAATTGAATAGATTTTTAATCTTCATGCATTCTGGGGGATTAACCCATGCATGAAAAATCGCCATGTCAGCTGGCTGTATTTCCAGCAAATGTTTCTTCAACAATGAGGTGTACGATGAAAAAAAGTGTACTCAAAGTGGGCTTAGCTAGTTTGCTCGCTGCAAATCTTCTTCTGGTAGGCAACATACTGCCCCCCACAGAAGGTTTAGTCTTTGCGGCAGAAACGCAAAAAGCTCAAGTAGAAATGCATAAGGTTAAGGGAAAAATCACCAACATATCTCAAAAAGCAAAAACCATTGCGTTGGCCCAAAAAGACAATAGTTTTTTCTTACTTAAATTTAACGATGACACCACTTTAAACGGAGTGAAGTCCACCAAAGAATTTAAAGTCGGTGAAGCTATAATGGTGGATTTCACCACTGTTGATGGTGAAAATATTGCAAGTTCTCTTCAAAAAGCCATAGTCAAACTCCCTAAAGGAGTTACAGAAGTCAAGACGGATGAGCTGGCTCAACTTATTGAAAGCAATAAAGATCTCGTCATCGTCGATGCAAGGCCTGCTGCAAGATACGGGGAAGGTCATATCGCATCGGCTGTTTCCATTCCATTTTCAAAAATTACTAAAATGGGAGATGACGGCTCTCAACTCCTGGATAAATACAAAGATAAACAACTGGTCTTCTATTGCGGGGGCCCCACCTGAACCATGAGTCCTAAATCCGCCGGTCTGGCGGTTAAATTGGGTCACAAAAGCCCACGCGTATACGTTGAAGGTCTGCCTGCATGGAAAAAATCCGGAAAACACACTGTACCCACCGTTGGCCATATAGAAACAGGCAACATCGTTATAGTGGATCTCAGAAATAACGACAAAGTTGAAACGGGCTACATCCCACGATCGTACACTATACCAATGGCTGAACTTGAAGATGCAGAAGATGCCTTTCCAAAAAGTTTCAGCGCGCCAATATACCTTTACTCTGATAATGATGCGGACCTTGGTCCCGCCAGTAAAATGGTAAAGGAATGGGGCTATAAAAATGTAAATAGTTTTTATGGGGCTCTTGCCATGTGGAAAGCTGCAGGAAAAGAGCTACAGAAGGGACCAGCCCTTACCGCCAGCGATGAAACACCAATCAGTTGGCAGAAAAAACTAGGATCTGGCGAAATCAGCATCGGAGATTTCACTAAATCTCTTAAGTCTGAGCTTATTTACGTACTAGACGCCAGAACTCCGGCAGAATACGAATCAGGCCACTTTCCTGGATCTGTATCAATTCCTCTGGAACAGATTAAGAGTCGTCTGGGAGAAATCCCTAAAGACAAATTCATCGTAGTCCATTGTAAAACTGGTGGACGAGGTGAAATCGGCTATCGCATTCTTAAAGAAGAAGGCTACGCCGTAAAATTCCTTAACGCTGAATGTGAATGCTCCCTCTCTGGAGAATTTGAAATTTGGTAAGGATAGTAACAAAATATAGATGAACGAAATAAGGCCCGAATGTGTCATCATTCGGGCCTTATTTTTTACTCTACGGGCTGGAGTAGATTCAAAATATCCTCCATTTTTTCACGAGTTCCTATATACCCTTCCTCGATGGTATGTTCAATTTGATCAAAGTTCATCATTTTAAGCTCACCCAGACGCGGTTGAATCAGGATATCCGGCTGGTCTACGGCAAGATTAATTCTGGTGATTCTTTCCTGCATAATACCGACAGAGGTCGTCACCGTTTCAATTATATCTGGAGTCTGCTGATCGCGGTTTAAAAAATCACTGGTTCTTTGTCGCATTCGCTGCTCAATATTATCGTAAAAATCACTCATTTTTTTGACCAGTTCATTTCGATTCCGGTCTTCACCAGGCGGTTTTGCAAGAACTACCTGCGTATCACCACCTTCCGTTACAACGGAACCGACAGCCTTTGAACGAGACACGATCCTACTGTTAAGATCCACTGCTATAACGACTTCAGCTCCCATCGATCTTGCCATTCCTACCGGCACAGGATCAACGATTCCGCCATCAACCAGCCAACGACCATTGATCCGCACCGGCTCAAATACTCCAGGAAAGGACATGGTTGCTCGTAGGGCGTCAAAAAGACTACCGGATTTCAATACGACTTTTTTGCCACGTTCAAGATCGGTGGCCACCATCACCATCGGAATATTGAGGTCTGAAAATTTTTCAGCATCGGTATGCATCGAAAAAAGTTGATAAACCCTTTTGGAACCATTGAGTAGACCCGATTTTGGAAAAACAACATCAACATAGGAAAACACACTCTGTCCGTCCATCTCGCGAAGAAAATTCTCAAGGCTGTCGAGACTGCCACTTGCATAAATAGCACCGACGTACGCCCCCACACTGCATCCGGCAATATAATCAATGACAACATTTGCCTCTTCCAGAGCCCGAATAACACCAATATGTGCCCAGCCGCGTGAAGCACCGCTCCCCAGAACAAGCCCTACTTTTTTACGAGATTCCATTATGAATGTTCACCTGTAAAATGAAAAAATAACGCTGACACACCTCTTACATTCGGGATTATCGTTGCAACTAACTCCAGAACCGAAGAGACTCAGACTACAATACTTGGACAAAATCAGCCACAGATGTCTGTTTACTCTAAGCCTACCGGGGGCAAACATCAAACTTTACATATTTATGGTCTTCATCTTCATATAATATAGTTGACATACCGTCTCCCACCACTAACATTAACAGAACTGCGTTCACAACAATGAACACGAAAAAACACCATAACTCTCTTGGACAAGTAAAGTTTTGGGACGAATAATCAATACACTAGCCGACAAACAACTCAGCTGACAGACCAATACGGACAAGCGAATTATGGCACTTTCAAAAGTGAGGACCTCACTGCTTTGCCCCAACTGCAGAAAACTTATATCCGGCTCAGCTGACAGTTGCCCTTTTTGTGGGCTAAAAAAACCTTCTTCAAGATTAAAGAACAACGCCTTCACAAGAAGTATTGGTGATGCGGACCAACTAACAACAATTCTCATAGCTCTCAATGTGGTTCTGTTCATTGCCTCGGTGATCCTTATCCCCAGCAAAACTGGATTTAACTTCAGTCCCTTTAGCTTTTTATCCCCGAGTAGCCAGAGCCTGTTTATCCTGGGGTCCACAGGATCAATCCCGATCTTCCAGTACGACAGGTGGTGGACACTCATCACAGCAAACTTCCTACATGGCAGTGCCCTACATCTCATTTTCAACATGCTCGCAGTTCGTCAGCTGGCCCCTCTTGCCATTCAGGAATTCGGTCCTTACAGGACCATCTCCATCTACATTCTTGGTGGAGTAGGAGGCTTTGCCATATCCGCCTTTGCTGGTGTGCGCTTGACCATTGGTGCCTCTGCCGCCCTATGCAGCCTCATAGGTGCACTGCTTTATTATGGAAAAAGTAGAGGTGGTGTATATGGCCAGACAATTTTCAGCCAGATCGGTGGCTGGGCTCTTGGAATTGTCGTCTTCGGTTTTCTGGTGCCAGGCATCAACAACTGGGGCCATGGAGGTGGTATCGTTTGTGGTGCCTTGCTTGCTCTGACACTCGGATATAAAGAAAAAAGACGAGAAAATTTCAGCCACAAGAGTGTTGCCATGATCTGTATTGTTGCAACAACACTTGCCCTACTTTGGAGTTGTCTTGGCGGCGTTCTGTATCTTCTTTTTGCGAGGTAGCCACCCATTGACGGACTCGTGAAAAGTTCGATCTACTGGCTCGTTGCCTTTATGAGAGTTCATAACATTGAGGAGATGACAACCCTGAAAAGTGACAGCTATCAGCCTACTCATCTTTGTCAATTCTCAGAATTTTACTTCCCGGCTGCAGTGCGTCTCCTTTTTTGGCAATTATACCGGTGACTATTCCAGACATTTCAGCAAGGAGAGGAGTCTGCATCTTCATGGCTTCCATGATGGCCACCCTGTCACCGACCATTACCTCCTGACCTTCACTCACTGATATCTCAACAACATTTCCTGAAAATGGAGACCGCACGTCACCCGCCAGGGCCAAATCAAGAATTTCTTCTTTGGTTAAGGACATGTCACCGCTCTCACTTCCTCTCACCACTTTAACCTTAAAGGTGTGGATGGTCTGATGATGATCAACACTCATATATACACTGGTATCACCTGTATCAGTTATGGGAGAAGGCCCTATCTCAATCATATGCTCTTTCCCCTGACAGTCCCTGAACGCCAGCTTCTCTCCCGGTGCAAACCCACCTTGACGAAAGAAAATGGAAGGGGGCAGAACATAAACATGTCCATAATTCTCCTCGAACTTGAAGAACTCCAGGGCATCATTTGGATGCTGTAAATAGAGAATCAGCTGCTCATTGGTTGGCTCCTCCCCCAGGGCTTCCGCCAGGGCGTAGCGTTCATGGGCAAGATCCATGTCAGCGATTTCCTCAATACCCCCTTCAGTTTCCAGGAGTTCACGCCAGTTGTCCCCAAGTACTTTTTCATAAATCCATTCCTCCGGCTCATAAAATGGGAAGGGTCCATATTTACCCAAGAGAAGATTCCTCAAATCCCCAGAGGGATTTCCATATCGCTCCCCATCCAACACGTTTGCGACTGCAGTCGTCCAGAGGATCTGAGAACCGGGTGTAACGGACCAGTAATTACCCAATTCCTTTTGAACCCTGGGCAATTCCTTATGTAGGATTTCAGAAACCCTGCCTATAAAGCCCCCCTTAGAAGCCTGTTCAAGACTTGACCCCATTGCACCACCAGGCAGTTTGTGAATCTGGACAGTTGGCTGAAAACCTTTAATCTGGGATTCGAATTGAGCGTAGTACTGCCGCTGATCCTGTATCACATCAGAAGTTTCCATAACAGCTTCTTCCCTGAGACACTCTGCCTCCAGACCGTATTCTTTTAAGGTCTGTACCACGGTCAAAATTGGCGGGGGACCATAGAACCCTGTAAAGGCAGCATCAGCAGCATCGACGATGGTCGCGCCATTTTTCACGGCTTCAACTATCCGCCCCACATCGTTTCCGTCGGTGTTATGGCCATGGTAATGTAAAATCACATTCGGATATTTCTGTTTTAACCCATCCACCAGTTCCCCGATTCGCACTGGAGACCCCAATCCACCGTGGTTTTTTATGCATAGGGTAATATCTTCTCCAGTAACCGATAATATCTCAGCGGCCTTATTAAGATAATATTTATTTGTATGCTCTGGCCCTGTTGAAAAACAGAGGCAGGGTTCATTGAGTTTTCCTGCACGCTCCACTTCCTCAAACACCGCAATCATATTGGGAACATGGTTGAGAAAATCAAAAGTTCGCCACACATCAACATATCTTGCAAACTCACGAACCGTCGCCCGAATCACATTTTGTGGATAGGGCCGATAACCAAAGAGATTTGTTCCACGACAGAGGGTCTGAAACATGGTCCCGGGCATTTTTTCCCGAAGTTTTTTTAGCTTCACGAATGGGTCAACTTGTTTTCGGAGCATATCCACATGAATAGATGCCCCACCTGTAATTTCAAGGGAAAAGAAGTTTGCGGCTTCCCTGCTTTCCGCGGCTAACAGGTCAGTATGCAGTAAAATTCTGTTTTTAAAATCTGACTGGGAGAGGTCTCTTGCGGTATTGGTTATGTGATAACCTTTGGACTCTCTGAGTTGAGTCACTATCTCTTTTGCCGGTGTACCCTGTACAATTCTAGTCATCTGCCATTCCTTTCTATCAAGATCTCATTGATATATGGTGAGCAACCATCATTATCCATATTATTTTGCAAACGGGTTTTCCTTTTGGTACTGGACCTCTGCAATAAATCGGGCGAGCTTGCCCACCTCACTGGCATCCTCGTCATAGTGGAAAATAAGGGGGTGGGTATCAATGTAGGAGGTGTCAAAATCCCCACTGACAAAGTCCTTTTCATTGGCAATATTTTGATAAAATGGAATTGTTGTCTTGGGGCCACGGATTGCGAAATTCATAAGACATCGCTTAAGCCTGCCAACCGTCTCTTCCCAGGTAAAGCCATGGACTGTAAGTTTAACCAGGAGGGAATCGTACACCTCGGGAATAACATAGCCCTGATAGACAAAGCCATCGAGTCGCACACCAAAACCACCGGTGGAACGATACACCGATACCTTTTTCCCCCCTTCCGGCATAAAATCATTTTTAGGATCCTCCGCATTGATACGTACCTCTATGGCATGCCCCCGGAGCTGCACATCCTCCTGGCTAAAGGAAAGGGGTTTTCCAAACGCGATATTTATCTGGTTACGTACAATATCAATCCCCGTGATCATCTCTGTCACAGTATGTTCCACCTGAACTCTGGTGTTAATTTCCAGGAAATAGAAGTTTTCATCCTGGTCAATCAGGAACTCCACAGTTCCTGCATTGAGATAATTAGCCGCCTTAGCCGCTTTTACCGCTGTTTCACAGATCTCATCCAAGAGTTTTGTGTTTTTGATCATGGAGGGTGCAATTTCAATCAATTTTTGATTGCGACGCTGGATAGAGCAATCTCGCGTTCCAAGATGCAGGGTTTTACCCTGATTATCAGCGAGAATCTGCACCTCTACATGCTTTGGATCAATAACGACCTTTTCAAGATACACAGAGTCATCATTAAAGGCAGCGAGGGCCTCTGCCCTTGCAACCGGTATCTCACCTGCCATCTGAGTCCGATCTTCAATCCTGCGAATGCCCCGGCCACCACCGCCAGAGGTTGCCTTAAGCATTATCGGGTAGCCATATTTCTCCCCAAACTCAAGCGCCTCACCCAGACCTTTCTGCCCCTGGGAAAGATTCTCTGTGCCCGGAACCATAGGGATTCCAGCATCCGCCATTATTTGTCTGGCAACAACCTTATTACCAAGATTGTAAATAATATCAGACCCCGGTCCTATGAATATGAGTTCGGCCGCCTCACAGGCTTTGGCAAAAAATGGATTTTCCGCCAGAAATCCATAGCCAGGATGAATGGCGACGGCACCCGCCTTTTTCGCAGCACGAATAACTTTATCAATATTGAGATAGTCACAACGAGGACCTTCACCTAGCAGTACCGCTTCATCAGCGATACGAATATGGCGAGACATCTCATCTGGAATTTCATACACGGCTATTGCTTCGTAGTCGAGTTCTTGAATCGCTCGAATAAGACGGATAGCAATTTCACCTCGATTCGCCACGAGTATTCGTTTCTTCAATTGAGCTCCTTTTGGCTGGTTCCGAAAATAAGGTCAATAGATGTTTGCTTTGACAACGGCCATTCAATGTTTTCACATTTCACCTAAATCTTGCTTCCATAAAGTAGCGAAACGATACTTTATCACTGTAAAACATCATGCCGCATTCATAAAAATGATTCTAGAAACTCCTTTTTTCCTGAGTACAATTTTTCTGTTACTTGCTCCCCTTCGGGATAGAAAGGCTCCATCGAATCTGTATTGTTATTGAAGGGTTGGACTATTTATACGTCTTCATCCTCGCTGCCTCGCGTTTTAGGCAGGTAAGCGTAGACTCCGGACCAGTCAATTGTAAAATTTATGTTTTAATTATGTTATCCGCAGATCTGGATTCTGATAGTACTCCACTAAAGATAATCAATCACAATGATCATTTCAATCAACATAATTGTATTAAACCAATTTTACTCTTTTCGTAGCTCACAAAAACCATACAGAGGGGCGATCTAACTTGATTTTGCACCACTACAATCGTTTATGGTTGACGAAAACGATTACTTAAGGTTATAATTTAGAGTTTTGTCTGCATATACACGAGGGACAAAAAAAATCCCCTCCACTCAGTCAAGATGTAAATCCAGGTTTCTGTTCCCAGAACACCTCGACCATCTAGAATGTCCAGACGTGCGGCACACACTACAAAAGCGAGTATGTAATCCCCAATTCTTTCAAAAGATCGCCTATCTGACAGGCTATCGGTACACAATAGAGGAAAGACGACAATGAAAGCAATTATCGCCCTGGAAGATGGGACCACCTTTGAAGGCCGTTCATTCACCGGCCATGGAGAAGCTGTAGGTGAGATAGTATTCAACACATCTATGAGCGGTTACCAGGAAATATTAACTGACCCTTCCTACACAGGACAGATTGTAACGATGACCTACCCGCTCATCGGGAATTACGGAACAAACCCTGAAGATATGGAATCTTCCGGTGCACACCCAAAGGCCTTTCTCATCAAGGAGTACTGCCCCTATCCCTCCAATTACCGTTCAACCCAACCACTCGCCGAATTTCTACAGGATCACGACGTACTCGGAGTAGAAGGGTTTGACACCCGAGCATTGGTTCGACATATTCGCACCAAGGGAGCAATGAAAGGTGTCGTTTCAACCAAAGAACTCGATCACAACATCCTTATTCAAAGAGCAAAAGAGTGGACCGGCCTTGTTGGACAGGACATGGTTAAACGTGTCAGCTGCGACCAGCCCTACGGCTGGGGGGACAACGAGCCTGTGCAGGGATCGAATTTTGAAACTGCAAAAAAGCCAGGGGACAAAGCCTTCAAGGTCGTCGCCTTTGACTTTGGCATTAAATACAACCAGCTCCGCATTCTTCAGGAAAAAGGTTGCCAGGTTCAAGTAGTGCCAGCGACAACAGACGCCAGGACGGTACTCTCTATGAATCCAGACGGGATATTCCTCTCTAACGGTCCTGGAGACCCCGAAGGTGTTGAGGGAGTTGTAGATACAATTCGCGAACTTCTTGGGAAAAAACCTATTTTCGGAATCTGCCTGGGCCATCAGATGTTGGGACTTGCCTACGGCGCATCCGCTTACAAACTGAAATTTGGTCACCGCGGCGGCAATCAGCCGGTCAAAGATTTGACCACAGACCATGTAGAGATCACTTCACAAAACCACGGCTTCTGCATCGATGAGTCAACACTGCCTGCAGGAGAGGTTGAAGTGACCCATATCAATCTCAACGACAACAGTGTAGAGGGCATGCGGCATACAAAATATCCTGCATTTTCTGTCCAGTACCATCCGGAATTTGCCCCTGGCCCCCATGATGCCAAATACCTGTTTGACAGGTTCATCGCCATGATGCAAGCCGCTTGAGAAAAACAAACAGAATAACGCTATTTCATTATCCAAGGGTTTCTACAACCCAGAGCCAATACAATAGATCATGCCGAAAAGAACAGATATAAAGAAAATACTCATCATCGGTTCCGGTCCTATCATTATCAGCCAGGCCTGTGAGTTTGACTATTCCGGAGCACAGGCAGTAAAAGCGTTGAAGGAAGAGGGATATGAGGTTGTCCTCATTAATTCCAATCCTGCAACCATCATGACCGACCCTGAGCTTGCCGATGCCACCTATATTGAGCCCATCACTCCTGAGTTTGTTGCAAGGGTGATTGAAAAGGAACGCCCTGACGCACTGCTTCCAACCCTTGGTGGGCAAACTGCTCTCAACACCGCAATTAAGGTGGCCGAGCTCGGAATTCTGGAAAAATATAACGTTGAATTACTTGCTGCAAATATTGACGTGATCAAAAAGGCGGAAGGACGTGAAGAGTTCCGTGACGCCATGCACAAAATTGGTCTTAAGGTACCTGAGTCTTATATTGTTAAGACCATAGAAGACGCAATGGCCGCAAGTGAAAAAATCGGATTTCCAGTCATTGTTCGTCCAAGCTTCACCCTTGGCGGAACAGGTGGTGGTGTTGCCTACAATCGTCAGGAACTTGAAAATTTCTGTACCGTCGGTCTCGACCTCTCCATGACCACAGAAATCATGCTCGAACGCAGCCTTCTTGGTTGGAAAGAGTATGAGCTTGAGGTGATGCGAGATAAGAATGACAACGTCGTCATCATCTGTTCCATCGAGAACATTGACGCCATGGGTGTCCATACAGGAGATAGTATAACTGTAGCTCCAGCCCAGACCTTAACAGACCGAGAGTACCAGGAGATGCGTGATGCAGCCATTGCCATCATCCGGGAAATTGGTGTTGAGACGGGTGGGTCAAACGTTCAGTTTGCCGTAAATCCGGCAGATGGTGAACTGATGATCATCGAGATGAATCCCAGGGTTTCAAGGAGTTCAGCCCTTGCCTCCAAGGCCACAGGTTTTCCCATTGCCAAAATAGCTGCAAAACTTGCAGTGGGCTACACCCTTGATGAACTGACCAATGATATAACCCGAGAAACCCTTGCGGCTTTTGAACCTAGCATCGACTACTGTGTGGTCAAGATTCCCCGCTGGACCTTTGAAAAATTTCCTGAAGCAGATGACGTGCTTACCACCTCAATGAAGTCTGTTGGGGAGACCATGTCCATGGGAAGAACCTTCAAGGAGGCCTTCCAAAAGGCCATGCGCTCACTTGAAACCGGTCGAGATGGCTTTGGCGGTGATGGCAAACAAAGTCTCGTAGACACGGAACAGGAAGACCTGGAACAAGGTCTCCGTTCTCCAAATTCACAACGATACGCCCAGATTTACGAAGCGTTAAAGAGGGGCATGACCATTGATGAACTCTTTAATCTCACCCAGATTGACCCGTGGTTTCTTTTCAACTTCCAGCAAATCGTCGAAACCGAATTTGAGATCACTGATCTCGGTTTTCAGGGACTGAACGCCGAGTTCCTTCGCTACTGCAAAGAACGCGGTTTTTCCGACAAACAGCTTGCGCATCTAACAGGAACCACCGAAGACGACATTCGCCAGCTGCGAAAGAAACTGGAAGTTACACCTGTGTTCAAGCTCGTTGATACCTGTGCTGCCGAGTTCGAATCCTACACACCGTACTACTACTCGACCTACGAACAGGAAAACGAGGCCACCATCACCACAGGCAAAAAAATCATTATCCTGGGTGGAGGACCTAACCGTATTGGTCAGGGCATTGAATTTGATTACTGCTGCGTCCATGCAGCATTTGCCCTCAGAGAAATTGGAGTTGAGTCTATTATGATCAATTCCAATCCCGAAACGGTCTCAACTGATTACGACACCTCTGACAAACTCTATTTCGAACCTCTGACCCGAGAAGATGTCCTCAACATCATTGATCAGGAAAAACCGGACGGAATTATTGTACAGTTCGGAGGGCAGACCCCGCTCAATCTTGCCGTAACTCTCGCCGAGGCCGGAGTCAAAATCATTGGTACCCAGCCAGACGCTATTGATCGGGCTGAAGACAGGAAACGGTTCCAGCAGTTTTTGCAAAAACTCAACCTGCGCCAACCTGAAAACGATACCGTCCATACTCTTGATGAGGCACTTACCGTTGCAAACCGCATCGGCTACCCAGTGGTGGTTCGTCCTTCCTACGTCCTTGGTGGACGGGATATGCGTATTGTATACACCGACCGTGGAATCAAGGATTTTATGAAGGCTGTGGGCGGAACAAACCTTGAGCACCCCATCCTTATTGATAAGTTCTTAAAAGACGCAATCGAAGTTGACGTAGATGCAATTTGTGACGGTACCCGCACCATCATTGGTGGTATAATGGAGCACGTTGAAGAAGCGGGTATTCATTCTGGTGATTCATGTTGCGTACTTCCTCCCCATACACTTTCCGACACCCTACTGGAAGAGATCAGAGAGGCCAGTCGTGCCATGGCTGAAGAACTTGGAGTACTTGGACTCATGAACGTTCAGTTTGCAATAAAAGACGATGAACTCTACATCCTTGAGGTTAACCCCAGGGCGTCAAGGACAATACCGTTTGTCAGCAAAGCAACCGGTGTACCCCTTGCTAAACTTGCAACCAAGGTAATGATGGGGGCAACCTTAGATGAACTCGGTTTAATGACAGAGGTTGCGATAAAACACTGGGCGGTTAAAGAGGCGGTTTTTCCTTTCGATCGTTTCGATAAGGTCGACACCCTCCTCGGTCCTGAGATGAAATCCACAGGTGAGGTAATGGGCATTGATGATAACCTTGGTCTCGCCATTGTCAAAGCTCACGTTGCGGCGGGTTCTTGTATCCCGACTGAGGGTAATGTTTTTCTCAGTGTGCGTGACAGTGACAAAAAAACCATTCTCCCTGTAGCCGAGGCTCTGGTGAAACTCAATTTCAAAATCTATGCAACCGTCGGGACTGCAAACTACCTGCGAGAAGGCGGAACAGAATGCACAATAATTAATAAAATTTCCCAGGGACGCCCGCATATTCTTGATAAAATCCACGACAAAGATATTTCCTGGATAATCAACACATCCCTCGGTAAGCGCACTACAGAGGATTCCTACATGATTCGCAGAGCCGCGCTTGACTACCATATCCCTTACACAACTACGGCCAGTGGAGCTGGTGCCCTGGTTAAGGGAATGCAGGAATTAAAAGAGAATGAACTCTCAGTTCAACCTGTCCAATACTTTACAGGATTGATTTGATAGGGTAAAATAATTAATGGTTTCTTCTCGACATTCTCATTTTAATATTTACCTTAACTGAGCATGGGGAGTAAATGTGAAACCCATTGTTATTATAATAGCTAATAAATCAAATATTTAAGATGGCTTTTAAGCTATTTATTGTTTTTTAAAACCAGGAACCACTGGAGGGTTCGTTGAATACTTTTTACAAAAATCTGAGTATGTGGCTGGTGATTGGACTTACCATGATCCTCCTCTTTAATCTTTTCAATAAACCGCAAGGCAACCTGGCCTCACTTAACTACAGTGAGTTCATGTCTAGTATTGAAAACAAAACAGTAAGTCGGGTCTCCATCAGTGGAGACGTCATTACTGGAACCCTGCAAAATGGAAAGGTATTTCAGACTATCTACCCTGTAAACGACAGTGACCTCATGGCCATTCTTCGTGAGTCCGGAGTAGACATTACTGTAAAGGAAGTTCAGAAAGACTCCTGGTTTATGACCATATTTGTATCATGGTTCCCAATGCTGCTTCTTATCGGGGTATGGGTCTTTTTCATGCGCCAGATGCAGGGTGGTGGTAAGGGTGGAGCGCTCTCATTTGGTAAAAACCGAGCCCGTCTCACGGAGCAAAGCGACAACACGGTCACCTTCGATGACGTTGCAGGCATCGACGAAGCCAAAGAAGAACTCGAAGAAATTGTCGATTTCTTAAAGGACCCGGGTAAATTCACCGCCCTTGGTGGACGTATTCCAACCGGTGTTCTCCTTGCCGGTGCACCAGGGACAGGTAAAACACTGCTTGCCAAAGCTATTGCTGGAGAAGCTGATGTGCCTTTCTTTTCCATCTCCGGATCTGACTTTGTTGAGATGTTTGTGGGTGTTGGTGCTTCCCGTGTACGTGACATGTTTGCCCAGGGTAAAAAAAGTGCTCCCTGCATCATCTTCATCGATGAAATCGATGCAGTAGGACGACACCGTGGAGCAGGACTTGGTGGTGGACATGATGAACGTGAGCAGACCCTGAACCAGTTGCTGGTTGAGATGGATGGTTTCGAGACCAACGATGGTGTAATTATCGTAGCTGCCACAAACCGCCCTGATGTACTTGACCCTGCCCTACTTCGCCCGGGCCGATTTGATCGCCAGGTTATTGTGCCTGTTCCTGATGTCGGTGGTCGAAAGAAGATTCTTGAAATTTATGCTCGAAAAACCAAGATGGCAGCCCAGGTAGACCTCGATGTTCTTGCCAGAGGAACCCCTGGCTTTTCAGGTGCTGATCTTGAAAATCTGGTTAATGAAGCAGCTCTTATGGCTGCGCGGACCGGTGCTAAAGAAATCACACTTGATCTCCTGGAGATGGCAAAAGACAAGATTATGATGGGCGCTGAAAGACGCTCCATGATCATCAACGAACAAGAGAAGAAGGTCACCGCATACCACGAAGCAGGCCACGCTCTTGTCGCATGGCTCCTTCCAGGCACTGACCCGATTCACAAGGTAACAATTATCCCACGTGGTAGAGCCCTTGGTTTGACCATGCAGCTCCCCACAGATGATAAATACACCCATTCAAAGACCTACCTGGAAAACCAGCTCTGTATCCTCTACGGTGGTCGTCTTGCTGAAAAGCTGGTGTTCAATGAAATTACCACAGGTGCTGGTAATGACATCGAACGCGCCTCTGGCCTTGCCAGAAAGATGGTTTGCGAGTGGGGCATGAGTGATGAACTCGGCGCCCTTACCTACGGAAAGAAAGATGATCAGATTTTTCTAGGCAAAGATATATCCCAAAGTAGAGATTTTAGTGATGATACAGCAAGGCAGATTGATCTCTCTGTTCGGAAATTCATCGATACTGCGATGGACACCGTAAGTAAACTCCTCACAGATCATCTGGATATTCTGACACGAATATCTGAAGATCTCCTTGAAAAAGAAACCATCGTCTTAACGGATATGGAAGAAATTATTGAGGAACTTCGTCCGGGTCAATACACAGATATCATAAGCAAAAACAAGAGCAAAAAAGCTGCATTAAAGGCTCAGCCAGTAAACGCTGAGCCGGTAAAAGAAGCTGCTGAAACTGCAGACCCTGTGGTAGAGGAAGTAAAAACCGAAGCAACTGACGTACCGGATAATGTTTCAGAAACTGTAGAAAAACCTCAAGAAGAGAAGAAAAACGAACCTGAAGCTCCATGAACCGGTCAAATATAAAGATTATGGGCGTCCTTAATGTGACGCCCGATTCTTTTTCAGACGGTGGGCAGTTTGCCACCGTCGATGCAGCAATTCAGCAAGCAGACAATCTTATAGCGCAAGGGGCTGACATCCTCGATATCGGTGGCGAATCCACCCGTCCATTTGCCGATAAAGTAGGTAGAGAAGAAGAGCTTGGAAGAGTCATTCCTGTCATCGAAGCAATCCGTAAGAAACATTCTATCCCCATCTCCATAGACACAACCAAATCACAGGTTGCAGCAGAGGCTCTAAAAGCCGGTGCCACCCATATTAACGATATTTCTGCTCTCAGAGCTGATCCGGAGATGATTGATATCGTTTGCGCTACCTCTGTCCCCGTCATAATCATGCATATGCAGGGTACTCCAGCCGACATGCAGGTGAAGCCGACATATACTGATATTATCCTGGAGATGATCGAATTTTTCAGAGAACGACTCGACTATCTTGAGTCCCGCGGTGTAGACAAAAATCGAATCATCATTGATCCAGGCATTGGTTTTGGTAAAACACGCAGCCATAACCTTACGGTCTTAAAACACCTGAATCAGTTCTCCCAATTCGGTATCCCAATACTTCTCGCCCATAGCAGAAAACGATTTCTTGGTGACATCACCGGTGTGAGTCAGGAAAAAGACAGAGATCTTGCAACGGCCGTTGTTGCAGCACTCTGCGCCAGCAAAAAAATCGACATGGTTCGTGTTCATGATGTTGCTGCGACAAGACAGGCTCTTGAACTTGCGGCTGCTATTGAAAACACAGCTTGATTTTTTGGTCTGACAGTTTCATTTACAATTCTTCTCTACACTTCCTCCATTTACTATGAATAGTCCAGCAACCCAGACCGATTTTAGCCACCAACTCGCGCAGCAGCTCAAGATCTCGCAAAAACAAGTAGGGGGAACCCTCCAGCTGCTCGCAGATGGCGGCACAGTGCCATTTATTGCCCGCTACCGAAAAGAGGCGACCGGGGCACTGGATGAAGTTGCTATTGCGGCCATACGGGATGGGCATCAGAAAATTGTTGATCTTGAAAAACGCAGATCTACAATCATAGAGGGACTTGAAAAACATGGCCAACTGACTCCCCAGTTGTCAGATAAGATCAGGGGGGCTTCAAGCCTCACAGTACTTGAAGATTTATACCTCCCATATCGTCCAAAGAGAAAAACCAGAGGGCTACAGGCCAGAGAACGTGGTCTTGAGCCTCTGGCCGCACATCTTACAAAAAACCAATCACGGGATATTAATTTCAGTCTATTTATCAGTGAAAATTCAGAAATTAAGACCCAAGAAGACGCACTCAAGGGTGCAAGAGATATTATTGCCGAAGAAATCGCAGAAAACCCAGAGACCCGAGCCCTGGTCCGAAATGTTTTCTTATCCCAGGCGACAATCGAATCAAATCTTGTTAAGAAAAATGAAGCCAGTGGAGAAAAATTCAAAGATTATTTTTCCTGGCAGGAACCAGCCTCAAAGGCCGCGAGTCACCGCATACTTGCAATGTTTCGTGGCGAAAATGAAAAAGTTCTCAAACTGTCTATCCGTCCTCCCCAGGAGACGGCTCTGCGTTTACTCAAAAAGCAACATTTGAGCTCCGGACCATGGCAACAGGAACTATCTCATGCCATAGAAGATTGTTACACCAGGCTTCTTGCCCCTTCTCTGGAAACTGAACTTGCCAAAACCCTCAAAACCAGAGCAGACGACGAAGCTATTCAGGTTTTTGGAGAAAACCTCCGCCAGCTTCTTCTCTCAGCACCTCTCGGACCAAAACGACTACTTGCCATTGACCCTGGCTACAGAACCGGCGGTAAAGTTGTCTGTCTTGACGCGCAGGGTAATCTGCTTGATTTTACCACTATCTACCCAACCATTGGCAAGGCACAACAACAGCAAGCAGGAGAGACCCTCGTTAAGCTGTGTAAAAAGTATCAGATTGAAGCCATAGCAATTGGTAACGGAACAGCTGGCCGGGAAACAGAGACCTTTGTTCGAGCCCTTGGACTTACACCAGAACCTATAATCACACTGGTAAACGAAGATGGTGCGTCCATTTACTCCGCATCGCCAATCGCAAGGGCCGAATTCCCTGATCACGACATTACTGTGCGGGGTTCTGTCTCTATTGGCAGAAGACTACAGGATCCCCTTGCTGAGCTTGTTAAAATTGACCCGAAATCCATTGGAGTTGGCCAATATCAGCATGACGTTAACCAAACCGAACTCAAATCACGACTCAGCGAGATCGTTGAGAGCTGTGTTAATAGTGTGGGTGTTGAGCTCAACAGTGCCAGCGTCGAACTCCTTACCCATGTTGCAGGTTTGAGCAGAACACTTGCTGAAAACATTGTCTCTTACAGAAACAGTATCACCGCCTTTTCGTCCAGAAAAGAACTGATGAAAGTACCCCGCCTGGGCCCAAAAGCATATGAACAATGTGCCGGCTTTCTCCGCATCCAGAATGGGAAGAACCCGCTGGATGCTAGCGCCGTCCATCCGGAGCGTTACCTACTCGTGAGCAGGATGGCCAAGGATTGCGGCGTATCTGTCACAGATTTTTTGCGCGTTGAAAGTGCTCGAGAGAAAATCGTCGCCGAAAATTACACAGACGACAAGACCGGACCTGCAACTATTCATGATATTTTAACAGAACTTGCCAAACCAGGTCGTGACCCACGCAAAGAATTTGAACAATTCAGATTTGAAGAGGGTATCCACAGTATGGATGATCTCCATGAAGGCATGCGCCTTCCCGCAATTGTTACTAATATCACTCGTTTTGGTGCTTTTGTTGATCTAGGTATCAAAGAAGACGGGCTTATCCACATAAGCCAGCTTGCGGACAAATTTGTCAAAGACCCTGGTGACGTTATTAGCTTAGGGCAAAAACTCATTGTCCGAGTCCTTGAAATTGACACCAAGAGAAAGCGAATAGCTCTGTCACTTAAAGAAAATAGCTAGCTATTTGATTCTCTCAGGAAAGACACTTCATCTGGTTCAACGGGCTCTTCCCATTTTTTGAAAAAGATTCAAAAAACCTGATATTAATAAGAAAAACAGAGAAAGGCATCAGTGACGCGGGTGTAAAACAACTATAGGCTACCTTAAATAATTCGATTATTTGTCCCAAATCGAGGCGCAATAGAAAATTAATTTCTGTTATTTCACACGAAAATAACGACAGAGACGTTCAACGAGTGTTGCAGGCAGTTCAAATATTGTACTTGCAACTCCAGAGTGGTTATTTTTTCCAACTCGCCCCAGTTTAAAATCTGAACTAAATTTTTTCCCGCAAGTGGGACATGCCATAACGACACCACCAACGTGTTTTGGAAAACGCAGATGCTGTCCACATCCGGGACATTGCTTCTCAATATAATTGGACATAACTATATATAACTTTGTTGATGTTTTTTTGCTAGTATAGGGTAATTTTCCGTATGTCTATATACCAGCACACTTTATTCAATCACTTTCTCGTAACAACCATTATGATTACAGATATGAAACGCAGATAACTAACGCCATAATCGCAAGTAGTAAATCATATACTTAAATTACTAAGCCCCAAAAAGCCATGACCGAAATCATTCCCGACGACATAAAAAAAGATATTGAAAAAGCAATGTCTTTGCACCAGCGCGCCACATCCGATTACAAACAATGTGAAGAATTTAGTAAACTCATGTCAAGCGTACTGTCACGGTTGGAAGATTCAGGATGTTATAATATGGCGGACAAAATTATGGGGATTCTACTGGAGTGCAACCCTAAGGTAGGTTCTAACTGTGAGAAATCAAGCCATGTTGCCAACTTAACCCAAAAATTAGGAAAGCGTTTTTTGTAGTACGCCTAAGCCGCAAACATATTAATTATTAGTGCCTTACCCCTGAAATCCTGTCATAAAAAACAATCGACCAGAGAGCCCTTTAAACAATAATAACATTGCGTTACCTCCATTCAATAAATATTAACAAGAGCTTCGAGGCACGTATCCCCCCTGGGGGGACTGAACTGAGTCCCGGCTTGTTTCCCGTTTACCGCAGTCAGATCTATTTCATTATTTCATCACTTCTCAAGCACAAACAACAAAAGCCCTCTCCACTGAGTGAAGAGGGCTTTTTACAGAACTGCTTGAATTCAATAGTTCTTACTTATTCTCAAAATACTTCTTGGTTTCAGAAACCACAACAGGTGTCAACATAATCAAACCGATAAGGTTTGGTATTGCCATAAGGCCATTGAGTGTATCGGAAATATTCCAAACGAGACTCAGCTTCATCACAGCGCCAACACCGATGAAAAGAATAAAAACAATACGGTACGGCAATATTGATTTAACACCGAAGAGATATTCGATGGACTTTTCGCCATAGTAACACCAACCAAGAATGGTGGAGTAGGCAAAAAGAATGATACCGATCGTTACGATGTAGCCACCGCCTGCAAAACCCAAATTAAATGCCGTAGTGGTAAGCTGCGCACCTGTTTCGCCGTTTGACCACGCTCCGGTCAGGATCAATACCAGACCAGTCATGGTACAGACAAGGATGGTATCAATAAAAGTCTGCGTCATTGAAACCAGCGCCTGAGAGGCTGGATTCTTAGTCTGGGCTGCAGCCGCAGCAATTGGTGCACTACCAAGTCCAGATTCATTTGAGAAAACACCACGGGCAACACCAAAACGAATCGCCATCATTATTGTCGCACCGGCAAAGCCACCCACAGCTGCGGTTGGATTAAACGCCTGCTTAACGATGAACATAAGAGCTGCTGGAACCTCTCCGATATGGCTGAAAATGATATACATTGCAGCAATAACGTAGAAGACAATCATAACAGGAACCAGAAGACTGGTCACTTTTGCGATTGATTTAATTCCACCAAGAATTACGATAGCGGAAAACCCCATGAGCACAACACCAGTCACCCAAAAAGGAATATTGAAGGTTGCTTGAACAGCATCAGCCACTGAGTTAGACTGAACCATATTACCAATTCCAAACGCCGCAACAGAGGCAAACACGGCAAATACAGTACCAAGCCAAGGCATGTTCAACCCCTTGGAGATATAGTACATAGGTCCACCGCACATCTCACCGTTTGCATCCACTTCACGGTACTTGACAGCCAGAATTGCCTCAGCATACTTGGTTGCCATACCAACAAGACCTGTGATCCACATCCAGAACAGTGCGCCAGGACCACCAATGGCGATAGCAGTTGCGACACCGGCAATATTACCGGTACCAACTGTTGCCGCGAGTGCAGTCATCAGTGCCTGGAAGTGAGTGATATCTCCGGGCTCATCCGTGTCTTCTTTACGCTTAATAAGGGCCAGATATAGAGCATGTCCAAGTTTTGTGAACTGTAAACCCCGTAAATTAATCGTCAGCCAGAAACCTGTACCAACGAGTAAGATAAGCATTGGTGGTCCCCAAGCAAAAGCATTTATTTTGCTTACAATTGCATCTAATGTCTCCATAATTCCTCCTGGAATGTTAATTGTGCCCAATGTTTTCGAAAACCGAAAACACACTCTAAAACCCGCTATCCGCAACCGGAAAATAGGTCAAAAAAACTAGCTCTTTTCTAAAATATCGATCCCTTTTGTATTATATTCCTGCCACACAACCTCCGGCACCATACTCCCACCCGTGGCCCAGACTAGATGGGTTGTGTTTTGTTGTTGCATATTTCCTGAAAGATTTTCCAATACTTTTTCTATCCGGCAGTAGCCGGAAAACCCTACCAAAGCTGATGGCTCAAGGTGGATATTTTCGCGCTTTGCCAAAAGCGTGAGGAGTCGGTACATCTCTTGATCATCGACCGTAAAAATCCCTGAAAGGAGATACTGCATGGTACGACTCACAAGGCCCGAAGGCCTACTCACCGCAAGCCCATCTGCAATTGTTTTATTTTCGACACCAAAGTCAGTTGCAGATACTTCGTCATGCAGACCTGTCGCAAGACCCACCAACATGGCAGGCGCCTGGGTCGGTTCCCCAAAAAAGCATTGGACATTGTCTCCAAAAGCTAATTTAAGGCCGTACGTTATTCCTCCAGGCCCACCACCTACACCACAGGGCAAATAGACAAACAGAGGGTGTGCCTCATCAACAACTATTTCCTGCTCTGCGAGTTGTCTCTTGAGTCTCTCTCCTGCAACGGCATAACCCAAAAAGAGGTCACGTGAATCTTCATCATCTACAAAATGACACAGAGGATCAGCTTCCGCTTCAACTCTCCCCTTTGCCACGGCAACACTATAATCGGCCTCATGTTCTACAACACGAACCCCTATGGACCGCAACCTGTCTTTTTTCCACCTTCTCGCATCACAAGACATATGAACAGTTACTGCAAAACCTAACTTTATGCCAATAATTCCAATGCTCAGCCCTAAATTCCCCGTTGAACCAACAGCAATCGAATATTTCCCAAACAGTTCCAGACAAGCAGGAGAAAGTAACTTCTCATAGTTATCTGTTTTTTCCAGCAGTCCGTTACTTACTGCTGTAGTCTCGGCAAATTTTAGTATTTCATATATTCCGCCTCTTGCTTTAACCGATCCGGAGATAGGCAAGTGGCTATCAAGTTTTATAAACAATGTACCGGGAGCACTCTGATAACGAGAATCCAGTTCTTCCTGCATTGCAGGGATCTGCTGCAGGGCAGACTCAATAACCCCACCCTCACCTGCGGTCTCAGGAAAGGCCTTACTCAGGTACGGACGAAATCGTTCTAACCTATCGGCGGCATCTTCAACATCCGCGCGAGTAAAACTCACTCCAGTCATCGCCTGCGAAAAAGATTGCTTTTCCTGATTGATCCAAAATGTGGGTCGCAGACCAGTAACATCTTTTAAAACGGGACACGTTGCCAGCCAGGTTTCAATTGACTTCCCCTGAATGAACTTTTCCATAGACATCTCAGACGCAACAATACACACTTATTAGGAGTACCATTAAAAAACTTACATTCTACGGGTCGCTTCATTTACGTTTTTGTGATAAAAAACATATTTCCTGAAAACATCGTGTATCCATAGCATTGTACTTGAACATCGACAACCGAAAAATTTCAATCGACACATTAGCAGGACTATTTCATGGACCAATCATCCCTTCGCCAAGCCCTCCCTCTTATGCCTGTTTTTGTCTGTGCTGCTAAGCATCAGAGCTTTTCTAAGACTGCTGAACAGCTCTGTGTCACCCAGGGAGCAATAAGCCAAAACATTCGTAAACTCGAAGACCTCCTTGGATTTTCATTATTCCACAGACTCACACGACGTATTATTCTGACAGACCAAGGCGAGCGATTATTGGCCACAGTTCAGGATTCCCTCCTAGAAATTAATACTGAAATCGAAAGTATAAAAAGTAAGGAACTGAATGGTAATTTAAATATCTCCTGCCCCCCAACACTCGCGAGTAAGTGGCTTGCTCCTCGCCTCAAGAGTTTTACTGAGAAAAATCCTGGTATCTCCATTCATTTCCGTTGCAGAAATGATCTTGTTGATTTTGAAAGTGAACATGTTGACCTTGCTATTTATTATGGAAAGGGCACCTACCCGGATCTCAAAGTAACGTTCTTCATGGATGAATACTTTTTTCCGGTATGTTCCAAAGGATACGCTGACCAATACTCTCTCTGGAAAAACCCAAAGGGACTCCACCATTGCCTTCTCCTCCATGACAGTCAACCCTGGGCCCATGCCCAGTATTTTTCAGAATGGAAGCTCTGGTCAGAACGAATGAGAATCCACGATTTCACGCCACAATCAGGAATCAGTTTTGATCAAAATATAGCTGCAGTCATCGCAGCAACAGAGGGTGTGGGAGTTGCTCTTGGAAGAGACAGATTGGTGCAAATTGATATCGACGCCGGCCACCTCGTAGCACCTATTGGTAAAAAACTACTGTCAGACCAATCATATTACATTGTTACCATGCATGAGAACACCAATGCACCACGGGTTGTAGCTTTTAGAAACTGGTTATTAGAGGAGGCATTGGCTTCCTAGCCCGAATTTCTCATGAATTTTTGATTTAAAACTCAATTGTTTGTTTTTATAGTTTAAAAATGACGTCCTTAATTAACAGGGTGTTTTTCGTTTCAAATCAAAAGTTTCACCCTTCAGGCTAGCATCAATATCCATCGAGCTTGGCACAGGGAAACATTGCTAGGGTGCCGGATGATAGGGTCTCAGATCAAGTTTCATTTTACCACACAACGCACTTACATGGGTCCTCGCTCGCAAAAATCGATAACAACTGGCCTCTTGTTTTGATGGCAAAAACGCCAGATTCTTCTGAACCGGTCCTCCCGAATGGGTGAGATGCACCGTAACAAACACATCGACACCAGCCCTCCGGCACAAGAAGACTGCCTCTGGTAACTCTTTTACTGTGTCTGGTGTTTATAGATCGATCACAGCAATCTTTGCAAAAGGGCAAATGTGCCTTCCCCTCGAAGTCTGTCCTGTGTAAGAGCAGAGGATCTCGCCATTGAAAACGTAATGCCATCAATCCCACTTTCACTCAATTCCTCCGCAAGCGAGGTCGTCATGATAGTATCATTGGTGGTAAAACTTGTAGTAATGTCTTCTTTTTTGAGTGTCGTGATATAGGACAAAAAACCGTGTTGAAGAAGAGGTTCTCCCCGACCTTGCAGATGTACAGCCGGTTTATCTTGTTTAATTTGAGAGAGAATCTTTAACAAAAGAGATACATCCATATCTCTTTTTTGCCACGAATTTTTATAGGCGGGTTTGAGACAGGTTTTACAGTCTAAGTTACACTTGGTTGTGGTTTCTATTTGAATCGAATGTATTGACGATTAATTGGGGGTCTTCTATAACTGGAATCACAATAGATCTCCTCAATAGAAAATCATTTTAGCGACAGCTCTAAAAACAATTATTGGGATAAGGTGATCAATCGACCTCCTTCAGTTTTTCCTTCATCGACAAACAGAATACGCTCACACCTGGCTGAAATTTAGTCTTTTTCTACTCAATTCACTACCCCGTCGTACTCCTCCATGGGAGGTAAATTAACATTGAATATTGTCCCCTCACCTGTGCTCGGACAGGATTATGAATCCTCCGTATTTTTCCACGATTCCGAACACAATATACAGCTCCAGACTGGTACTCTCACCGATTTTCTTGTTGGTGCAATGGGGATAAATATTTTAACCTGCACTGAACGGAACTCAAACAAACTTTCACTCTACCCCTTTGTAAGCTTATCGACATAATACTTTACATCTACACATCATCTACAGTAGATTTACCTGCAAGGTATATTTAAAAACCACATTTTGGAGAGACCATCTCGATCCCTTCTTCAAAAATACAGGCCAGCAGACTATGCAAACTCATTTTGCCACAGCAGAACGAACATCCCAAATAGAATTAAATCTTGAAATTGATACAGTAAGCAACAACCCTGTAATCTCAAAGATGCTTCAATCTGTTGGGGGCCTGCTTTCCGTACTGGACGAAAACCGCCAGATCGTAGCGATCAATGACACTTTTTTACAGATCCTTGGAATAAAAGACTCTGGAGAAGTCTTTGGTCTGCGCCCTGGTGAGGCCGTCCACTGTATACATGCAGGAGAACATGGGGGATGCGGTACCTCAAAATACTGTTCCACCTGCGGCGCCGCAGTCGCAATCGTCTCAGCTCTTGACCAGGGAATGCCAGTTGAACAGAACTGCTCAATTTCAACAGAAATAAACGGAAACAGTGTAGATCTGTATTTTTCTGTAAAAGCGTATCCGATACAAATCAACAAAAAACAGTTTGTTCTCCTATTTTTACAGGACATTACAGCAGATCAACAGAGGGCGGCTCTTGAAAGGACATTTTTCCACGATGTAAATAACATGCTCCAGATGCTGGTTGGAGCCAGTGAGCTCTTGGTCTCAGAAGAGAATTCATCCCTTGCACAAACCATCCATCAGGCCTCATTACGCCTACAGGATGAAATTGCTATTCAGCGCTTCCTCTCTCAAAAACACTCCAGTACCTACCAGCCGGTATGGAAAGCTATTTCCACAACTGAAATCACAGACAATTTACAAGATTTTTTTAAAAATCATCCCCTCACTAAAACTAAATACATTGATTTTTCTCGCTGTTCAGAAGATGCAGTTAATTTCACAACGGACCATTCCCTGCTGTGGCGTATCCTTCACAACATGCTTCTTAACGCATTAGAAGCTACAATTGACGGAGAAAAAATTAAAATATGGTTTGAAAAAAGTAAAAATTCTCTCACCTTCAAAGTATGGAATGCGAGTGTAATCAATGAGAGCGTATCAAACCGAATTTTTGAGAGAAATTTCACAACTAAAGGTAATAAGGGCCGCGGTCTTGGCACCTATTCAATGAAATACTTTGGTGAAAAGGTCCTCAACGGCAATGTTTCATTCACGTCCACACAAGATGAAGGCACGACTTTTTATTATACAACTCAGATTTTTTAATATCGATTCTGCACACACTGAGCTTCCAAGAGAATACGTCTCTGTGGCAGAAGTATTCCAGTAATATTCTAATTAGCGTACCTTAAAATAATAACCCACTGGACAGCCAATAATAGACAATATACGCACCAGCGACTATCAAGAAAAAGGCCGACACTTTCTGCACATAGGGCATAGTTTTACGTAAAGCACCAACAACAACACCCTCTTTAACCACAGCAATCCCCAGAGTCAGCAACTGCATAATTACTCCCATCCCAACGATATAACTAACAAACTGCAACATTCCACCTGAGAAATCACCGGCCGTCACCGAACTGCCAACAACCATAAGAAAAATGGGCAAGGTACAACTGAGCGAAGTTGCACCAAAGGCGACGCCAAAAAGAAAAAAGCCACGCACCGACATCTGTCTTGGATCACCTATTCTTCCTGCTACACTAGCAATTGAGTGAAAAGCGACAGTGTTCCCCAAGAGAATCCAGATACCAAGAAGCACCAGACCTCCCCCCACAATAACAGCAAGCCATGGCATAAGACCCATGAGAAATGACCCACCCGCAGAGACCACAATACCCACAAGGCCAAAAAGCAAGCCAAATCCAGCGGTCACCACCAGTGCAATCCAAAACGACTTCAGCAGCCGGAACCACAGGGATCGCTGTCTGAAATTATCATCTTCAGCTCCTAGATAGAGAGTGAGATAAACGGGCAACATAGCAAAACCACATGGATTGACGGCTGATACCATACCAGCCCCAAAAGCATATCCAAATGGAAGTAAATCCGCTACCTGTCCTAACCATTGACTAATCTCCACCTGCGCTTCCATCAACACAACCCCTTAAAAAAATTATCTCACCTAAATTTTGCATGTCAAACATTCGAAAAACACATTTTATCAGTAGTTTCAATATATTCACATATAGAATAGCTAAAATACTAATCACTGATTAATGACTTTAAAACAATGTGTTTTTATTATGTTTACCACCCTTCGGGATCACCAATTTCACTGAATCTGCTTCGTTAACAGCCACTTGGAGTACACAAGTACTCCTGCGCGTCTGTTGCCTATCATCTTCAGTAAACTTGGCGATTGCAATAATTAGGTCTCAGCAAGTATTCACATTTATAACACAGGCCAACCATAAGACACCGACTACCATTTTTCTATAACTTTTACCTCTATCTCGCATTTGACTTCAGTCAGCTCACTCAGATTAATTTTCGACTGCGGTCAATTTTCCCCTTGCCCTAGCTTTTCTATGCAGTTATACATTTCGACTACGGTCAATTTTTCAGGAGAACAATGTATGTCCCTGCGGGAAGCAAAGAAAAAAAAAAATAAAAGAGCAATTCTTAATTCAGCAATATCTCTTTTTAATGAAAATGGATACGATCACACTTCTATTGAGCAGATAGCCCGCAAGGCTGGTGTAGGAAAAGGTACTGTATACAGTTATTTCAACAATAAGAAATCGATTATTAAAGGATTTTGTGAGTATGAGCTGGAAAAAATCCACTACCAGCTTATTGCTCAATCAAATCGTGAGGCATCGGTGCTTGAACAGATGTTGATTATTTACATGACAGAATTTGAACACGTTACCCAAAATCGCGAATTTGGCAGACTCTACATGAGGGAGTCCCTCTTTCCAGACGATGCTGACGTGACAACAGATCTAGATAAAAAGTACTTCGACATGCTCTTTCCAATATTAGAAAAAGGACAGGAACGAGGAGAATTACGAAAGGATCTCGAACTTCTTCATATTACAGCCCAGTTCTACAGCCTTTTTATAATAATTATTTCAGCATGGTACACCGGAAGGCTCCCTACTTCAGAAGTAGCAATTGCCATGAAAATGCTTTTTAAACAAGCGCTTGAGGGACTCTGTCCAGTGCCTGAAACCCATAATACATGTGAGAATAGTAATGACTAAACCAATGCCACCTCAAACAAGACGTGGAAAAGTTGTCTATTTCATCTGGAATAACCTGCCACGTTTTGTCCTTGTGCTCATGATCGCTCTCATTTTTGTACTCAAGGGATCAATTGACGAACAGAACAAAATGATCGCCTCAAAAAAAGAGAGTGAGATAAAAACTGAGAAACCTCCTATAAATGCGGTGACCTTAACACTATCGCCCACTACCATAACGGACCGTATCAACCTGCCAGGGGCTATAGAACCCTGGACCAGATTGCAACTCATGGCAAAAATTGGCGGTACCATTGAAGAAGTTCTGGTTACAGAGGGGGACCATGTAAAAAAAGGTGACATTATCGCCCGTATTGAAGATCTGGACTACAAAATTGCCTCAGACCGTGCAAAAGCCACATTCAATCTTGCCCAAAATGATTTTGAAAGAGACAAGACTATCTATAAAAAAGGTGTTATTCCCACGGCGACTCTTGATATCAACAGAACAAAGATGCAAACGTCTAAAGCGGATTATGACAATGCAACCCTCATGCTTTCAAGAACCGTTGTTACCTCTCCTATGGATGGTGTCATCAGAAGGCTCGATGCAAAAGTGGGACTACAACTTTCAGTTGGTGATCCGATCGCAGAGATACTTGAGATAGACAGAGTAAAAGCAGTCATTGGTATCCCTGAATCTGACGTAACAGCTGTGAGAAAACTCGACACGGTATCCGTCACCATCCAGGCCCTTGGTGATAAGAAGATACAGGCTGCCAAACACTTCCTTTCTCCTGCTCCTGAGACCATTGCCAGACTTTATAACCTTGAACTCACAATAGATAACCCTGACAACGAAGTTCTAACAGGTATGTTTGTACGTGCAGACATCATTAAGGAGCAGATCAAAGACTGTATCTCAATACCTTTCTATTCTGTTATTTCCAGAAACGATGAGCAGTACGTTTATATCGAAAAAGATGGTCTGGCTTTGAAAAAAGAGGTCTCCACAGGGATCATGGAAAACTGGATGATCGAGGTAACAGAAGGTCTCACAGCCGGAGACAAACTGATTATCGAAGGACACAGGGATGTAGAGAAAGGACAAAAGATAAACATCATTAAGACCCTCAATAATATAGAGGAGATGGCCTTATGATTGTCTCCGATACCGCAGTTAAAAAGAGTATTTCAGTGGCTGTCCTTGCTGTCATGCTTGTCATCTTTGGGGTCTACTGCTACACAACCCTGCCTCGGGAAAGTGACCCGGACATAACAATCCCGAATGTTTTTATCTCGACCGATTATAGAGGAGTCTCTCCCGCTGACATTGAGACGGCAATCACCATAGAGATTGAGAAAAAACTTAAAGGTCTCGATGGATTAAAAGAAATAAAATCTGTGAGCTCGGAAGGGCTTTCCTCAATCAACGTTGAATTTGTTACCGGCACCGACATTGACAAGGCGGTTCAGGATGTCAAAGACAAGGTCGACGAGGCTAAGGGACAGTTGCCGAGTGATCTCGAAGATGATCCGACTGTATTTGAAGTCAATTTTTCTGAAATGCCTATAGTCATCTACTCGCTCTCTGGCACCTGTGGGCTCCCTTGCCTCAAAGATATTGCGGACGACCTAAAAGATGACATAGAAGGTGTTACGGGGGTTTTTGAAGTAGAGGTTACAGGTGGGCTGGAACGAGAAATCAGAATAGAGGTTTTCACCGAAAAACTCGCCTATTATGGTCTCAGCATAGGCAGCCTTCAAACTGCCGTTCACAGTGAAAATACCAACACATCAGGCGGTAACATACGCCTTGGAGAAGGAAGATTCCAACTCCGGGTCCCTGGTGAATTCAAGACTCCTGAGGAAATATACGGTCTGGTTCTGACAGTCCATGACGGAGAACCTGTCTATCTCAAAGATGTTGCAAGGGTTGTTGATGGCTTTAAGGAGGAAACCAGTATATCAAGACTTGATGGCAGAGAAGCCGTCAACATCACGGTTAAAAAGCGTTCTGGCGAGAACATTATCTCTATTTCAAAAGCTGTTGACCAAATCATTGAAAAAGACAAGATCAGCTGGCCTGGCGGCACCGATATCACGAAAGTCCTGAACAAGGCCAAAGATATAGACATGATGGTGGCAGACCTGGAAAACAACATACTCTCAGGACTGGTACTTGTTCTCATTGTCATCTTCTTTGCAATGGGTATTCGCAATGCAATCCTTGTCAGTATGGCGATTCCATTTTCCATGCTTCTCACCTTTACGATCCTCTATTTGCTTGGCATCACCCTAAATATGGTCGTGTTATTTAGCCTCACCCTCGCACTAGGGATGTTGGTGGATAACGCCATCGTGATCATTGAAAACTGCTATCGTTTCATGGAGCAGGGGGCCGACCGTAGAGAAGCAGTGATGAAGGCGACATCAGAGGTTGCCTACCCAGTCATCGGTTCCACACTCACCACCGTTGCGGCCTTTTCCCCGATGCTTTTCTGGCCTGGAATCATGGGGGAATTCATGAGTTATCTCCCTCTTACACTCATCATAACGCTTTCCTCCAGCCTCTTTGTTGCCCTCATTATTAATCCCGCCATTGCGTCGATGTTTATGAAGGTAAAGGGTGTAGGGTCTCTGGAAACAAAGAGTATGACGGAAATGACTCAAGCAGTGGAACAACCCGTCAAGATCGATGGCTTTTTGCTTAAAAATTACAGCGCTCTTTTAGACAGTGCTCTTGGAAAACCTCTCACCGTCATTCTTACATCATTTTGTATCCTCATACTTATGTTCCAGGGATGGCTACTTGTGGTTGGGCTTGAAAAGCCGGTGGAGTTTTTCCCGGAAATTGACCCCAAAGGGATGTATGTTAACGTAGAGATCCCCGAAGGCGGCGGATTAAACTATATAGACAAGGTCATCCAGCGCGTTGAGCTTGCTCTGGCCGGACATGGTGAAAACGCAGGCGAGAAAAGAAAAGACAAACAACCATCAATAGTAGACGCCCTTTCCCCTAAGACATACCATAAACCAAATGGTGAAGAATATAGCGGCCCCAGTGATTTAAAAAACATTAGCAACATCTATATGCGAGGAGTGGTTTCCGCGGGAGGCAGTTCCGCTTTTTCCGCCAACACTCCAAACCATATTGGTGTCCGATTCCTCGACCTTGAAGACAGGTACAGGTCTACCCATGATACAGTGACAGACATCCGCGCCAGAGTAAAAAACATACCAGGTGGAAAGATCACGATTGCCATGGAGGAAGAAGGTCCCCCAACAGGAGCCCCGATCAACATTGAAATTGCCGGAGATAACTTTGCAGTCCTTGGTGCAATTGCAAAACAGATAAAAGATATTCTCAGTCGACAGCCCCATGTTGAAGATGTTCGAGATGATTTTGTAGAAGGAATTCCATCTGTACAGGTACTCATAGACCGACAAAAGGCCTCTCTGTTCGGTCTCACATCCGATATGATTGGTTTTGCATTAAAAAGCGCCTACAACGGTCTTGAAGTATCATCTTTTAGGGATGGTAATGACGATTATGACATTACCGTTCAACTTGCGGAATCTGATCGTGAAATGGTCAACATTCTTCATGAACTTATGCTACCCACTCCTTCAGGGCAGATGGTCCCTCTTTCCACCATCGCCAAGGTCACCTTTGCAGGTGGAATGGGGGACATTAACCGCATCGACAATGAACGGGTTGTAACTGTTAAGGCAAATGTGGATGAAACTAAGGTTCCAGGCCCAGTGGCCAGGGCAAAAGCCGCAGAGTTTCTAAAAGACCTGCCACTCCCTGCTGGCTATAAAATAACATTTACTGGAGAATTTGAGTTTCAGAAAGAGTCACAGGATTTTCTCACCAAAGCCTTTCTGGTAGCACTTCTGCTCATTTTTCTCATTCTCGTTTCTATGTTTAACTCCATCAGCCAGCCGTTTATAATTATGACTTCGGTCATACTATCACTTGGCGGTGCATTTCTTGGCCTCGCTCTCTTCAAGTCCCCCTTTGGCATCATCATGACCGGAGTGGGAGTTATTTCTCTTGCAGGTGTCGTGGTGAACAATGCAATCGTACTTATCGATTACACCAATCGCCTCAGGAGTCGAGGAATGGCACTACGAGAAGCGGTTATCGCGGCCGGTGCAACCAGGCTTCGCCCCGTTCTTCTCACTGCAGTCACCACTATCTTGGGACTGATCCCAATGATCACAGGGATCTCATTTGACTTCCGCCGGGGCAGTTTTTCCTGGGTGAGTGAATCAAGCCAATGGTGGCAATCCATGGCGATTGTTGTTGTATTTGGGCTTGTGGTAGCGACTTTTCTCACGCTTGTTGTTGTCCCAACCCTATATTACCTTTTGGAACGTATGGGTACTATCAGCCAGAGATTTTTTACGAAACTATCAGAACTCTACTGGAAACCATTTCCTCTTTTGGCAGGTATCAAAAACAAAGACAAACAAAGGTGATGGACTCGCAAAAATCTCGATCTACTTCGTTGTTGCAATTTTACTCTCATTACGACGTACTCTAGTACGCCGAAATAATATTAAAATTCGCACGCCTCGAATATAAATCTTTTTACTTAACCATCGCTAATCTTAGGTTTTTATAAGTTTACAAAGGTGATAAATTCGTAAAAAAGCTTCTTGCCCATACCGATGAACTCGTCTGCCACAAGCCAAAAACAAAAAGAGGGCGATGAATCAATCATCGCCCTCTTTTAATTCTTACAGGTAGTTTTTGCAGCTTATACTCACCTACTCCTGTCTTTTTACCATGGCCAGATAGTAGTAACGATTGAGATCAAACAAACCGGCATTTTCAGGATCTTCTTTGTCAAACCGATCCTGAAAACGATCATATACCTCCCAGAACCTGTCATCCGCCCTATTAACACCAAACACATTAATTTTTTCCCAATAGTCAACACTACCATTAAAATTTTGAAGCCCCTCAAGAAACTGTGGTAGTTTTGCAAGAGGTACTTCGTAAAAATAGTTCGGGTAAGAACCCACAAAGCCTTTCACAAATGAGGCCTGGTCTTTTTCGGGACGGAGTTTATTGGATTCTCCAAAAAGAGTCGTAACGTCATCGTGCCACCTGTTTATCACGATAGAAATATACACATCTTCTTTTTGATCATCTGAGACCATTATCCGCACGTAGGCAAGATTTGCATTATGATCAAGAACATGGGTAAAAAAAGAGGACCCTGGTCTTGACACTGATTGAAACCCTTGCAAATAATCGGCTGTAGTTTCGTATTTCTCTGGCAAAGGCGGATACGCTTCATCTTCGCGTAGGTAGTTTACATCAAAGCTGATCTTCTGTTCAGGTTTAAAATACGTATCAACCAGAGACTCAACGAATTCCCGTTTTGGCTCACTGGTCACATATTGAATGCCTGCATTAAGGTCTGAAGGTGCGTAGTCAATATTAGTGCTATTAATATCAATCTTTCCATACCACGTCTGCATTATCTCTCTGCGCTTTGCAAGTGGCATAAAATCCAGAAAATATGTTTCACCTTCCTGACGCAACTCATCCATATAGGTCCGTATTGACAACTGGTGCATTGCGGTGCTATACACATTAAATCCAGCCACAAGCGAGTAATAAATACGTTCTAGAAGCGGGTAATCAATGACCCATAGAGTCTTTGGTAAATTGCCAATTGCTCCTGGAACAACAGAGGCACTGTCAAAATGTCTGAATACTGTGAGTAGAGGTGTATCTGACGCTTTCTCGCCAGTCCAAATTGCGTTTTGTTCCAGCTCTTGATATCTGTAATTCATCGAGTAAAACTCACTTCTCTTTTTCACAAATGCGGATGTTTTCTTTCTATACTTACGAGTAAAAACACTCTGAGCCAGCTTACCATCACTTTCTTCAAGAAGGGGCATCTCAAGCAGATGACTATAGGTTTGCAAAAATCCTGGGTGTTTCACACTCAAATCATAGTCGGGATCTAAAAACAGCGTCCAAAATTGGTCTTGTATAACGTTAAGGGCAACCTGTCCTTTGCAGACCGGCCCCCGGATAAATGTCATTAAGATATACTGGTTGTTATCGAGTAAAAATTGATACCTGGAGCGGGGTGGGATTTGCTCATAGAGTTTAAAAGGATTGGCACTGACGTGTTGCTCATAACTCATTACCTGAGGTTCAACGAGCCAGTCCGGTTTGATAAAAAGCTCCTTGAACCGGTCCATTTTTTCATCTGACATGTCAAAAACCATATGGGTCTTATGAACAATGGTCGAACGAATCTTACGAATCCGATAATAAAACTGTTCCTCACCCGGACTATCATAGGGAAGATCTGTGGCTATAACCTTTATGGGTTGTCCCGGTGGAGTTTTGGATCTAACAAGTTCATAAAATGTCTTTTCACCAGTGCCAAAGGTCAAATGTGCCAGAAAAATATGCTCATACAGGTACCTGGCTGTCATTACATGTTTAGCATCTTTTGCGTTAAAAAATTCCTCCCACGACTTGATTTTGGCAAGGTCTGCTACGGGCACTTCTTCAAGTATCTTTTGCTCTTTGGCGTTTGGCCCATGAGCACCCTGAACCAACCATCCGCCAATAATATTAAACTCGTCTGTGGTCAGTGGAGGAAAACCAAAAGGCATTCCTCTATTGGGATGTTTCTTAAGGTATATCCCGATTTCAACACCATTTTCAGGGCAGGTTAGATCAGCGTCTTCAGAAAAAAACTCATCCCTATGCTTCATAGGGTTAGATTTTTTATGGGATATGAGCTCCATCATAAGCGAATCATTTTGACCCGCCGGTGCACTATTTTTTGTCACACTATGAAACCCCTTGGTTCTCCACTGCTCTGTACTCTCAGCATCCATGAAGAGACGAGTTGGCTCCATGGTTTTCAGGCGACTTGCATTGTAAACCGCTTGTTTCGTTGCACCACGGTCGAGTCCTTCAAATGAACTGAGTTTGAGCTGACACGGTGAATTATAACAACTGTGACAGACGACACATCGCTTCACAAGAACTGGTTTTACCTCGGTGAGATAATCGATATTTCTGGTGGGGGGCGCAAAAACGACAGGGGTCATTGGCTTGTCCGCACAACCACCGATACAGACAACACAGACCAATAAAAGCCACAAGCGATGATTCATACAACTCTCCAGAACAAAAGTAATTTAAATGAGTACGTAAGATCTTTAGAAAGAGAACCTACCGAAAAGAAAATCGAGGTGCAATCTTTCTTTTTTTCTTACAAAAGAGTTTATTGGTCAGCCCCTGCTATGCATTTTTCTGTTTAAAGGTGTTTCACCTGGTTGCGACCAGCACCTTTTGCCGCGTACAAAGCCCTATCCGCCCGTTTAAGAAGATCTTCCGTTTGCATGTCTGTCCCAGACCATTGAGCAACACCAATACTTGTAGTTACCTTGATCAACTCCCCATCACAGGGAACACGCATCAATTCAACTGCAAGCCGAAGTCTTTCAGCTAGTAACAGAGCGCCATCTTTACCAGTCTGTACCAAAACAGCACAAAACTCTTCTCCCCCCATTCTACCGAAAAAATCGCTCTTCCTTAGTTCTTTTCGCACTACATCCGTAAAGGCCTGGAGTGCCATGTCACCACCATGATGACCATAAGTGTCGTTAATTTTTTTAAAAAAGTCCAAATCAAAGGCCAGCACCGTCAACGCCTGGTCATACCTGATAGATCTTGTCATTTCCTGGGTAAAACGATTCATAAAGTGGCTCCGATTGAAAACACCCGTCAATGCGTCTGTAGTAGCGAGTTTTTCAAGTTCTTCCTGTAGCCTCTTCTTTTCCGTGATATCTTCTTGAATGGCTATAAAACCTGTAATGTCTCCAATCCTATTGAAAATTGGGGATATGCTGGCTGAAACAAAATATGACTCGTGATTGTCCTTTTTATTCTCGAATGTCCCCGTCCATACCTTACCTTGAAGTACTGTCTGCCAAAGATCTTTATAGGTGTCTGCAGTCGTGGTTCCAGACTTAAAAATCCGCGGATTTTCACCGAGAACAAAATCACAATCATACCCGCTCATCTGCATAAATTTAGGATTCACGTACTGGATACTGCCATCAATGGCTGTAATGACTACAGCCGCAGGACTTTGTTCCAATCCGGTTGAGAGTAATTTGAGCGTTCGATCATTGATGTCTTTATTGGCTCTGATAATGGCAAGATGCAAAGTTCCTGCAATACTAGCGCAAAGAAGTAGAGGAAAAAGCCAGAAAAGATGGGAATAGTTTTTCAAAAAGAAGATGAAGGACAGCTCATCTTTGGGCACGTGTAAGACAAGATGCCAAATAACCTTATCATTTTCATGGGAGTGATTAATTCCATGAAAATTTGGGTCGGAAAAAATCATATTTTTCTTTATTTCATCTTCCGCGTGAATAGTGATATAGGTGTACAATCCATCGTCCATCCGCACCTGCCCCCCCTCCCCTTTTTCCACTTCTGCCCAGAGCTTAGGTTTTCTCAACTTGAGTGTCACCTCATTGCCAAACATAAATCCCCACTCATCTTCAGGATTGCCACTACGCAACCAATAACCGTTTTTATTGAGAAAACTAAAATGAGTTACATCTTGTTCCGGAAAGGCCTGGGAGTATCTATCAAGAATCGTCTCAGCACCAAAATTCAGAAGCACAACACCCTTTTTATCACCGTATTTATCGACAACTGGACTGCCAACGCGCATCACAGGGAAATATGGCCGTGCAACCTCACCCTTTTCTACATTGAGATCTAAAGGGGAAACAAACACCTCTCCCCAGTTTTGCTCTATGGTCTTCTGAATGTAGTATCTTTTACTTTTATCCTGTAAATCTTCACTCTTTACTATTTCCGCTCGTATCCCATTCATATTGATACGAACGACTTCATGACCTTTCAGATCAACATAGCGGACCTGGCTATAGATTTTTTTATCTCTTGTAAAATTTTTAAAGCGCTCAGACAAGCTCTCTAAATTTTCTACGGAACTATCCTCGAAATATCTCTCAAGGGACTCATTATTGGCAAGAAGAAGAAGATCGGAGGCAAGCGCTTCCAGATCATGACGAATAACAAACTGTAAAAGTTCCATATTACCAAGGTGTTCTTTGGCTTTTACTGCTGTCATCCTTTGGTATTCAAGTTGGGCTACAATATAAAGAGGACCAAAAACAATAAAGAAACCTATTGGAAAGAAAACAATAAACTTTCTTAATTTTTCTTTAATGCTTGCCTTAGGTAATACTTCAAGAACTGAAGACGACAAAACATTCATTTTCATAAATTACCTATAACTATGACTGTTTAAAACAAGTGCTTTCGAGAAGGTTAACACAATAGTTATAAAAAGAAAAACGTGGGTCATCAAAGTAACTCCAACGCATCGAACTAAGATCTCCTAGGAGTGTGATCATCTTAAAATTCTTCGATCTTACGCCCCCGAGCAACGAGTGTAGCAATGTTTTCGCTACAGTTATTTACCCCCCTCATCATTGAAAGGACTTCATGAAAAACAGGATCATCCTCTCCGAGGGTTACCTTAACTGCTGCCATGAGAGCAACCCCATCTTTCAGGTAATCTAAGACCTCAACTGCTATCTCTTTTCTTTTCTCATGTTTTTCCTTCTCTTTGGCAAGAAGTGGCAAGATCCTCTCTATTGAATATTCGACAAGAGCATCTCGTGGTGCCCCGTACTGCACAGAAATTCTCTCCAAAATCTCCAGTGTTTTTCTTGAAATAACGTAGGTTTTAGCTACCCTCTGTTTCCGAATTTCGAATTCCTGAAATTCCCTGGCAATATGTTCCAGCGCCTGAACATCCTCCATCAGGTGATCAAAGAGTGACTTCTGTTTGATTCCAAGCTGAACTGCCAAAAGGCTTAGTGAATTTATGGCACGTTCAGATATCTTAAACGTTGTTCGAACGGATTGTTTTCCACGCAAATCAGCAGAAGATGTTTCAGTAAATTCAAACTGTATCAATGTTGTTTTTTCCTCACTCATTTCGCCGTCACCGTTAATTACTTTTTGCATGTTTTTATTTTAGTAATATTTTTTTTATTGACATCACTTTATTAATTATTACCATTTCTAGCACCAAGAAACAAGATATAACAAATTTGATGCGAACACAAAACAAACTAAAAGGAGAAACACGATGAACCTCGTACGTTACAATCCACATCGTAGAATGGTTTCAAATCAACGGGCCGGGTCTGATGTTTTTGATGGCTTTTTTGATGGAGTTGCTAACCCATTTTTTGCGAGACAAGAAGGGGCACAACAAAGTGGTGTAAACAGCCTCAAGGTTGATATTTATGAAAAAGAAGAGAAAATCATCATAGAAGCCGAGTTTGCAGGGGTAAAAAAAGACGACATCACAGTGGATGTTAAAGGTAAAATATTAACCCTTGGAGGAGAACGCAAACAAGATGTAGAAGTTGTTGAAGAAAACAGGTACCGCAGAGAAAGAAGTTACGGAGCCTTTGAGAGAAAGTTTAGCCTTCCTTTTGAAGTAGAAGTTGAGAATATTTCTGCAAACCTTAATAATGGTCTACTTAAGCTGACAATATCAAAACCTGAAGCACAGGTTGCGAAAAAAATCACAATAAACTAATCCCGGCAAACGGGACAAATCGAAACAATGCAGTCCATTCAGTAATACATTGCTCGCGGGTGATGGCGTTGTGCCATCACCCGTTTTATGTTATCTGTACGCTCAATAAAACCATTGCCCACTCTTAAGATATTCTGTAGTCTTACTCCTCAAATTTAAGTAGCCAACAGTTCAATTCCACACTTTCCGGACACAAAATGTTTTCAAAACTTAAAGAACTATATCAATTTGTAGACAATACCGTTGAACAAATAAAGACACAATTTCCAGAGCAGGTTCGATGTGTACCTGGCTGTGCCGACTGCTGCCACGCCGTTTTTGATATCTCCTTTATTGAGGCCGCCTACCTGGCTCAATTTTTATCCACACATAAAAACATCCTGGAAAGCCAAAAAGAACAGGCCCAAAGTGCATCAGTTGCCTTTGAAAAACTCTTGCAGGATGAAGGGGATCTTGCCAAAGCACGAATCCGCTGTCCATTGCTTGGCAACGATGACCTCTGTCTGGGACACGGGGTACGCCCTATTAACTGTAGGACATACGGGACTCCAACTGCAATAGATGGTAAGGCACATGTCTGTGGAATATCCGAGTTTGACAACAACCAGCAGTATCCAACTATTGATTTGGAACCACTACAAAAAAGTCTTTACGACTATTCAGTGACCCTAGTGGGAGAAGAGTTTGGAAAACGACGTTTTCCCATTGCCTGGGTGTTCTTAAAGACTAACTTTTTCCTCCCGCAAGGTGGGTAAGAATTTCAGGAGTAATGCATGACAGATAATCAAAGCATCTTTTTCCTCCACGGTCTTGAATCTTCAGGTAATGGAACCAAGGGCAGATTTTTTGGAGAGCATTTCCCCCATATCATCAGGCCTGATTTTGAGGGAGGTCTTGCTACGAGGATTAACCGACTTGAAGGACTATGTACTGGGGATGAAAATATCACTCTTATAGGATCAAGTTTTGGCGGCCTTATGGCCTGCCACTTTGCAGACAATCACAGACAAAGGGTTTCCAGACTCATCCTTATGGCACCTGCTCTCAACTTTGAGGCTTACACCCCACCGAGCCCCCCAATATCTATCCCTACTTTACTGGTTATAGGTACACATGATGAAACCACTCCAATAAATCCGGTAGTAGGCCTTGCTCAAAGTTCATTTTCCAACCTCACGGTCTGGATAAGTGATGATGACCATATGCTGCACAGCAGCTTTGCCCAGCTCGACTGGTCGACCCTGCTGGATTTAACAATCGACCTTATCTCTCAAAAACCTCCCGCAGGATTTCAGCGGAATTACAACAAATAACCTAACCCAAAATTCTCATGACCTTTTTGATTTAAAGTTCAACCTTATGATATTAAACACAAATAATAACTTGGTTGAAAAACAGGGTGTTTTTCATTTAAAATCAAAAAATTCACCCTTCTGGTCAATAGATTTTTCCGCAAAGTCTGCGTTATAAGCCACTTGCGGTAGTTTATTACAGCAGCGTGGCTTGTGTCTTGACCTACGAAAAACTTTATTGATGAGAAATTCGGGTTAAGGGTAGGTTAACCCAAAAGCATTGAGTCCATCGCCAATTCTTCACCTTGCGCTATGTAGAATTGCTCCAGCAGATCTTTAACCGTAAGATTTTTCTTCGTATCACCCTGAACGTCCAGTAATATTCGGCCCTGATGCAGCATAATAAGCCTGTTACCAAAGGATATTGCGTGCTTCATATTATGAGTAATCATGAGAGTTGTCAGGTTTTGTTCACCGACAATGTCCTGGGTGAGATGCAATATCTGGCTGGCAGTTTTAGGGTCAAGGGCTGCAATATGTTCATCTAAAAGAAGGACATCTGGCCTCAGCATAGTAGCCATCAGCATGGTAAGGGCCTGTCTCTGGCCGCCGGAAAGTAAACCTACCTTATCAAGTAACCGTCCCTCAAGGCCAAGGCTCAGTTTTTCAAGTTCTACCCTAAAGCGTGCACAATCTTTTGTTTTTACCCCCCTGCCAAAACCACGATGTTTGCCTCTTAGACGGGCAAGAGCCATATTTTGCTGGATTGTGGCCGACGGACAAGTACCGAGCAATGGATCCTGGAATACCCTGGAGATGAGGGCAGCTCGCTTATGCTCGGGCCAGCCGGTGACATCATTGCCTGCTATAGTCAATTTACCGGTATCTGGGAAAAAACCACCTGCAATACAATTGAGCAGTGTTGACTTACCCGCTCCGTTAGAGCCAATAACGGTGACAAAATCACCCTCGGCAATATTCAGGTTGATTGAATCCAGGGCAAATACTTCATTTACGCTGCCCTTGTGAAAATATTTGGTAATGTTCTCTAACGTAATCACCGCTGAATCAATCTCTTTTTAAGGTTTGGAGCAATAAGTGCGGTTATAACAAGCATTGCTGTTATCAAATTAAGGTCGCTGGGATTAAAACGAAAATCACCGAACTCGAGCCCCAGGGCAAGTGCAATGGCCAACCGGTAGACGACCGACCCAAGAAGTGCCGCCACAAAGGCGCGTACCATGGTTGTGCAGCCAAACACGGTCTCCCCGATGATCACCGAGGCAAGACCCGCTACAATAGTGCCTATTCCCATTCCCACATCAGCGGCACCCTGGTTTTGAGCCACCAGTGCACCACTTAGTGCGACCAAACCATTGGACAGGCCGACACCAAGGATAATAATTGTATCGGTATTCACTCCGAGGCTTCTAATCATTTGTGGATTATCGCCGGTGGCAAGAACCGCCTGGCCCAGCTCAGTTGAGAGAAACCAGACAATACAAGAAAGTACCAGAATGGCAAAGGCTCCAAACACAATAAGGCCAGCGTAGTGGGCAGGAACACCGAGATTTATCACGGAATCAAAAACGGTGTCGACCCCAAGAAGAGCCACATTGGGCCCCGCCATTATTCGAATATTTATCGAATAGAGGGCAATCATCGTCAGGATTGATGCCAATAGATGTAGAATCTTAAACTTAGTGTTCAAAAAAGCTGTCACCATACCGGCAACAAAACCGCCGCAGAGAGCAAACAACAAAGACAGATAAGGATTCACTCCACTGGTAATAGCAACGGCTGAAATAGCCGCACCAAGTGGGAGCGAGCCATCCACCGTAAGATCGGGAAAATCGAGAATTCGAAAGGTGAGGTATACCCCAATAACCATGATGCCGTAAACAAGTCCTTGCTCTACGGCACCTAGTGCAGCATATAATGTCATAACAGTATCGTGGCCTTATTCGTAAACCTGAGTTGCTTTTTTAAGAAGTGCTTCAGGTGGAGTAAGCCCCATCTGTTTTGAGTAATTCGCATTGATATGTAATTGCAGGTCTTTCTGAAACTCTACCGGAATATCTTCAGTAGCCATTCCACCGAGAATCTTTTCAGCTAGCGCCCCGGTCTGATAACCATGTTTATAGTAGTCAAAACCCATGGCTGCAACAGCTCCTCTTTTCACAGAATCCACATCGGCTGCGAAGATGGGAAGCTTGTTCTGAACACCTACTTTTATAACAGACTCAAGGGCGGAGATAATGGTGTTATCTGTAGGGATGAATACAGCATCGACCTTTCCAACAAGGCTTTTAGTTGCCTGGTACACATCAGCGGTCTTGGAAGCGGTGGCTTCAACCACTTTAAAACCCAGCGTTGAGCTCAGCGCTTTAATGGAAGCTATAGTCGCCTTGGAATTTGCCTCACCAGCGTTGTACAGAAGGCCAAGTGTCTTGATATTGCTGTCATAGGCAAGAACCATTTTAATATGCTCTTCTACAGGAAGAAGATCAGAGACACCGGTTATCCCACCAGTTGGTTTTTGTAGATCTTTTACCAACCCAGCTGAAACCGGATCAGTCACTGCTGTAAACAGAAATGGTCGTTTCAGATCAGCTGGTGCTTTGCTAAGAGCCTGGGCACAAGTCTGTGCTGATGGGGTTGCAATGGCAACAAGAAGATCAGCCTTTTCACCAATCATCTGCTGAGCGATCTGCGTCGCCGTTCCCATATTGGCTTGTGCGTTATGCACATTGTAGGTTACGTCTATATTTTTTTCTTTAAGATAATCCTGAAAGCCCTTTAGAACAGCATCTAATGCGGGATGCTCTACAAATTGGCTAACCGATATTGTCGCACTGAGCGCCGTTAGTGGTTGCAGCATCAAACCAAAAGCAAGTACTGCTGGTAATATGAGTTTTTTCATCGCCCTCTCTCCTCATGAAGTGCTTTCAAACCCCGGTAAACAGGAAATAAACCGGGACTCAGTTCGGTCCTCCCCCGGAGTCTATCGCTGACCTGAGGGGTATAAGTGCCTTGAGACAAATTATTTTCTTAGAAAAAAACAAGAAAAGATTTGTAAGGTACTAAGTGTCCTGAATCCCACAACGGGAATAACAAAACAGTGTTAAGCTCAGAAGACATCTAGCCGAAATTCGTACTAAGGTCAACGAACCTTTTAGCCCGAATTTCTCATGACTTTTTGATTTGAAACTCAATTGTTTGTTTTTATGGTTTAAAAATGACTTCCTTAATTAACAGGGTATTTTTCGTTTCAAATCAAAAAGTTCACCCTTCGGGCCAACAGATTTATCCGCAGCTGCTTCGTTACCGAGCATTTGCAGTAGATATGGTATGACCAATCGTCGTTTTAGTACCTTACAAATTACTTTCTTGTTTGTTTCCAAGAAAATAATTTGTCTCAAGGTACTTATCCCGGCATATTTCCTGTGTTACCGGGGTAAAATCTATAACGAAGTAGATCAAGCTTTTTACACGTCCATCAATAACTATCTTTTAAGCGCCGTACTGCGGTAAACACTGACACCGGATCGTTTTCATCAAGTAGTAATTTCTCAGCAAGTCCTTCGCGCACCGTATCAATGTTACTGCGTAAAAACGGATTCGTCTTTTTCTCAAGACCTATGGTTGACGGTGTTGTTGATCCTCCTTTTTCAAGCAAGGCCCCTGCAGCACTCAGGCGATCAGCAATCACCTGGTTGTCTGGTTCAATGTATTGTGCAAATTTAAGATTGGATAGAGTGTATTCGTGACCAAAGTATACCTTCACCCCATCATCCAGATCATCGGTAAGGGAATGCAGTGAACGGTACATCTGCTCTGGAGTTCCCTCAAAGAGTCTCCCACATCCTGCACCAAACAGAGTATCTCCGGTGAAGAGGTGTTCTCCAAAGAGAAAACAGATCCCGCCTGAAGTATGTCCCGGTGTATGCTTAACACTCCCATGGATATTGCCAAATTCAACAACATCGCCATCCTTAAGCCTATGGGTCATAAGAGCAATCCTTCCAGCATCTCCCTCAAAACCGGCCACTTGAACATCCGGGTACTCTTCACAAAATTCATCAAGGCCCCCAATATGATCGGCATGATGATGGGTGCAGTAGATTGCAACAATCTCCACCTTGAGTTTATCTATCACCTGAGAAATTGGATAGTACTCGGCAGGATCGACAATTGCAGCCTTTCCACTTTCTTCACAGATGAGTAGATAGGAAAAATTGTCGAAATGGCATGGAATAATTTCAATTTTCATGGTTTCCCCTCAAGGTTTAGCCCGCATTTCTCATGAACTTTTCGATAAATAGTCTGAAATTCTAATTTCACAGGGTAAATCCAATGGACTCAAAAGCAGTGTGTATTTCGCTGTATATCGAAAAACCCACCCTCCGGGTCACAAGATTTTTCCGCTGCTGCATCGTTACTGAGCACTTGAGGTACAAAAGTACAGTCGAGTGCTCCGTGTCTTGATCAGCAAAAAACGTTAGTGATGAGAAATACGGGGCAGTCAATACGTTATCCAACCTCTTTTGTTCTTGATTGTTCCCAGAACAGTAACACAGAATGCGGCCAAGAAAAGATACCACTCAAAAAAAGAAGGCCTCGATCACACCCTTATCTACAATGATAAGAATCTGATCGAGGCCAGGAGGGGGGGGGAGGAGCTTAAAAGAAGTGTAAACGTAGTGGGACTCTACCCCCGATAAACGGTCAGTAAACCGGGGATAACAATCTGTTCGCCACTAATTCATCATTTTGCCATAATTCCTTCCTTGACCGCCACCTTTGCCCATACCGTTACAACCCATATTCATAGGGCCGACATACTGAGAAACGCCAGCTTCTTCAGCTTTCAGGCGAAGGGTCATTCGAAGGTCAAAAAGATCTCCTGCAACCTGGGCTGCAAGCTTAGAATCGGGGTTAGTACTTTGCATCAAAGCTCTTTTTTCAGCACGCTTCATTACCATTTCTCTTAGAAGCGCCTGATTATCAACGTGAAACTGTTTCACTTTAGCTTTTGTGGCATCATCCAAATTCTGAACTGCCTGCATTTGCATATTGGACCAATCACAATTTCCTCTTTGTCCATTCCACTTTGCCGATGCAACTGTTGTGATGGCTAATCCTGAAATCAGTATTGCTGCTACGATTTTCTTTTTCATGATCTGGTCTCCTTATGTAGAGTAGTTCTACTACTCATTCAATAACAACGTGTTAAATTAAGAGTCCAACACTCTTGGGTATCCGCTTATGCCTATTACCTAGCAATAGCCATGCCACAAGAACCCCCGTCACCGCAACGCACTAATTCTAGGTACATTATACAAAACACATCATTCATAAGAATTAAAAGGTCCAGGACAATTAGGTAAAAATTACCCAGGTAAGACAAGAGGTATGGTAGAAATTCCCCAGGTGCTGTCATCTACCAAAATGCAACGGAACATTCCAACGAGATAGAACTATGGCCAGGAAACCTCAAGGAAGGATGGTGCTGGTTCTAACCCGAATTTCTCATGACTTTTTGATTTGAAACTCAATTGTTTGTTTTTATAGTTTAAAAACGGCTTCCTTAATTAACAGGGTGTTTTTCTTTTCAAATCAAAAAGTTCACCCTTCGGGCCAACAGATTTATCCGCAGCGACTTCGTTACCGAGCATTTGCAGGTAGCGAAGACTCCGGTAGATTATTACAGCTTCATGCCCGGTGTCTCGACCTGCGAAAAACTTTGTTGGTGAGAACTCCGGGCGAACTGACCACCCATTGTTCTGCACAGCATGAGTGGTCAGATGTACATAAAAATACGCCCCATAACACTACTAAAATTCAAGAGTATTCGTCTGTAGGGTGCCTGCAGTTTTACCGAGTCATATTGATGTCAACCTGCAGCTCGTCCGCCATTACACTGAGATCATCTTCCACCTGATCAAGGGAAACATCCCCCGGAACCTGAATATGTATATCCATACAGTGAATAGTCACCCCACTCTCAGGGGATGACTTCGCTGTAGAATTAAGGTGCATAATATTGAACTTATTTTCAGCTAGAAACCGACTTGTTTTATAAACAATGCCCACCTGATCCAGACCCTCTATGTGCAGGGTACAATCTTTAAAACCATTTATGCCTTTTGGCTCAGGCTCAGGCAAGGCTCTGACAAAAGCCGATACACCCTTTTCTAATTCCAGTCGCCGACACTCGCTAGACAATAGTTCGTTAATATTATTTTTTTTACTCGAAAAAAGAAGATTAAGAGTAAACTCATCAGACAACATGTTCATCGTCGTGTCTTCAAGATTACAGTCACAATCGTAGAGTATGCGTGTAACGTCAGCCACAATACCAACTCGATCTTTACCGAAAGCGGTCATCATAAAACGGTTATTCATAATTATCTCCTGGAAACGTATTCAACTCAGATCTTAGCAGCACTAAGAACATTGCCCAAACTGTTTAATCTTTACCCTGAATAAAAAAAAACACGCTTGAGTATATCAAGTTTTCCCATTCACGCTTTTCCATTCTCAGGAATCTGAGAGAAGGGTATCCTTATCAATATCTCTATGAAAAACTCGAAGTGCAACAGACATTGCACTCAAATGTTCAGCAATCTTTTCTGTCACAGCAACAGACCTGTGGTGGCCACCAGTGCATCCGATCCCAATGCGAAGTGTCTTCTTTTTTGCAGCAATATTTTGTTTTAGAACAAAATCAAAAAAAGATTGTAGTTGGATAAGCGTTGCCCTTCCTTCTTCACTGAGCAGCACGTAATCGGCAACGCCATCGTCTTTTCCCGTTTTTTCCTTTAACCCGTCCACCCAGTATGGATTAGGTAGAAATCTCATATCCATCACATAATTGACGTCAACAGGAGTGCCATATTTAAAACCAAAGGAAAAAAGTACTACTTTTAACTGCTCCTGCGTATTCATCTTCCACTCCTCTCCTGGACAATATTGAGATCAACATAAGCAATACAAAATCATATCATCTTAGTTTTCCATTTTTTTGTCAAACCTGAAAACACGTGCTATCACTTTTTTTCGACCCGCCGGTCGAATATAGGAAATCCGTGGATATCCGATTGCAATCACAGCATAGATCTCTTCATCCTCTGGGATTGTAAGTTTCTTTCTTATGACTTTGTCCCGACGCATCGCTTCAACCGCAAAGCCTATCAAGCATGTTCCAAGCCCCATGGAGTGTGCTGCAAGCAGAATATTCTGGCTTGCCAGCATGGCATCTTCACCGGGACAACTCGCATCCTTTTTCGCTGTCACTATAATTGCTGCTTGTGCTCCATGGAAAAGACGGTCCTCCCCTTTTTCATCCCAATCTCGTAATGCTTCTTTTACTGATTCGTAATGATTGTGGTAATAGCGGGCCAGTCCACCTCCCGCAAACAGTCCGGTAGCAGACCTGAGCCACCAACTTTCCGCCAGTCTGTTTAACTTTTTAAAATAGTTTCCAACAAGAATTCCAAAACAAAACAGATCATCTCTACAGGGAAGTATGATAAAACCCCACGGTTGACAGTTGGTCCCGGATGGAGCTGTGATAGCAATCTGCACCAAATCTTCCAGAGTTTTTAAAGGGACTTCTTTCTTTTTGTAATTCCTGCACGACCTGCGATTTGCCATAAGACTCACCAAAGGCCCTGCTCCAAGAATCTCCTCATCTGCCTTTGTATTACTATCCCTAAAACAAAACTGTTCTGTTGGCTGAGACAACCCCGGCAACACAATTGCATATTCTGGGCAAACTGACTGGCAGTGGCCACAGGAAAAACAATCCTCAAGTATATAGCTCGCCGTTCCCTCCCTCACAATGAGGGCTTTATATGGGCATACGTCGACACAAAGTCCACACCCTGAGCACCTTGCAGTATCAATGATTACAGGTATCATTTCACTATTCTTATTGTTCAATTCATAACGTGCCAACAACGACCAGAAAATAGAGTTATTGCTGTGTTTTTCACTTCCAGAAGAGTTCAATGTGGTGTAATACTTCCGGCCTCGTAGCCTCCCCGATAGCGAATACTTATTCAAACAATGTAAGTCATACATGATATTTTCCAAAAAGACAGTACCCAAAGAAAACCATTACAGAGAAGTACTGCGAGTTTGCCTGCCACTTGTTTTAGGCCTTTCTGCAACAACTGTTATGGAATTCACAGATAGGGTCTTTCTTGCAAATTACTCACTCGAAGCCATCTCAGCATCTCTCCCCGCAGGAATCACAGCCTACCTCTTCCTCGCTTTTTTTGGTGGTGTCGGTAGTTACGCCGGTGTCTTTATAGCGCAATATAGTGGCAAAGGAGATTTCAAAATGATTGGTTCTGTTCTTTGGCAGGCCATTTATTTTACCCTTTTTGCTGGGCTCTTTATGTATCTGGTGGCAGTTTTTGCAACCGATGCCATTTTTATGCTGGCAGGACACGAACAAGAGGTACAGCGACTTGAGACCATCTATTTTTCCATCCTCTGTAAAGGTGGGATTTTACACGTAGCCATGGCCACCCTTTCAACGTTTTTCACGGGCCGCGGTTTTACAAGACCCGTCATGATCATAACCTTCATCGGTGTTTTTCTTAATATTCCTCTCGATTATGCGCTCATTTTCGGGGTTTGGGGAATGCCTGAGATGGGAATCAGAGGGGCTGCCATTGCCACTGTCATGGCTTGGATTATCAATGTGGTTCTGTTCATTGTTCTGATTTTCACCAAAAAAAATGATTTAATTTTTCAAATACTCTCACATTTTCAATTCAACTGGAACCTGTTTAAAAGACTCATGCGCTTTGGAGTTCCGGCAGCATTCCAATTCACAATGGACATCTTGGCGTTTACCCTGTTTGTTCTCCTTGTTGGCCGAATAGGAACGGCTGAGCTTGCCGCCACAAATATTGTTCTATCAATCAATGCTCTAACTTTCATGCCCTCCATGGGAGCATCCCAGGGTATCAGTGTACTCGTTGGACAGGCCCTTGGGAGAAAATCTCCAACCCTCGCCACGACCTATGTGAGATCAGGAATCCAGTTGCTTCTCATCTACACCTTTATAGTCGACCTTATCTTTATCTTTGCTCCAGGCTTCGTACTTGCCCCATTTTTTTCATCTACAGGACCCGACGTAACCAATCCGCTTGTGCTGGAACACGCTAGAGCCTTACTTAAAATAGTTGCTATTTACCTTTTTTGCGATGTCCTCTACATGGTTTACACTGGGGCTCTACGGGGTGCTGGGGACACTCGTTTTATGATGATCGCAGCAACACTTGCCGCCCCATTATGCCTGGTTATTCCCGTTTATATAGGTATTGAATATTATAATATTTCTATTACAGCAGCATGGTGCTGGATTCTTTTCTTTATCGGTTGTCTCTTCCTGACGTCATGGTTTAGATACCGCCAAGGTAAATGGAAAGCTATGCTGGTTATTGAAGACAACCCTTAACCCCAATATTTCATGAACATTGTAATCAAAGAGAAGTATATTACTGGATTGCTGGGAACCAATAAAGAAATGAGAACGTGAACTGAAACGCAAAGAAAAAGCTCCTTTATTGGTGTTGTCACAAAAGCGGGAAGCCGTGTGGGCGAAAAGCACTTTTCAGATAAATTGTGACAGCCTTTCCTCATATTGGTTATTTATCAAAAAACACCCCGAACTTTTCTTCAATATCGGACAATTCTCTTAAATGTTTTCTCTGTACAAGGGCCATCACTTTTTCAATGGCGGATTTGATCGCTTGGTTATTAAGTTGAAATTTTATCCCAAAACAGTATTGGACTCCTTCTGAATCTCGAAGATTCGTAACGTGAATGACTGAGGCCTCAACTAAAATTATTTCTTCTCGCGGTACCTGAATATTGCAAACTATCTTTTCACCTATTTGTAAATTGGAACGCCTCTCCATAGGATCAAAAAGAGACATTCCGTTTAAACTAATGTTTAAAGGCGTTGTCAGTATCGGCTTTTTCTTTACCCTCTCTATGGTCACCTGGATCTTCATATCCTTGGGAACTTTTACTCTGAGTTCTCTTGCCTTTGCCGTTTTTTTAGCAACCAAAGGGAATGTCACTTTTAAGCTTGGCATATCTCCTACAAGGGTTCGATGTTCAAAAAAAGTACCAAACTCTATCGCATTACCCGAGGAAATTATTCGAAGTAATACCTTGACTTCCAATTCCTGAAGCGCGGAGATGAAAAAATTACCTCTACTCGGTTCAAGGGGAGTAATAAACAAATGTTCGTGATAATCAAGATAAGACCCTGTTTCATAGTCCGCGGCCTGATAGGTAAAATTACCATCCTCGTCAGTTAAACTCTCATCAAAAGGATTGTCCAAAATCCTACAAAAAAACACATCCTTTAAATCGTGAAGTTGCACTTCTAAGATGGTTTCGTCCAGCAAGGCGCCTTTTAAAGTGTTTGCGAGAGATTCAGGAGAGGTATCAAGCTCATCACGCTCTACATATTCGGCCAAATTATCAAATGAATAGCTGCTTTTTGGAAAAAAAGTATGCAGATGACTCAGGATTTCTTTTGCGCTCATATAATTCTCATTGCCTGTACATGTTAAAAACGATTTGAAAATTTTTCAGTACATCTGAAGATTAGATATTTTCGATTCATAAAAAATATAGCACTACCTCAGCGGAAATAACAAGCAATGACAAAAAATAACATGAACAGAACACAATATGAATGGGTCTTTTTGTCCCCACGACTACCGCAATCAAAGAAGTAATTTCATTCTTAGCCGGAGAAGTGTATTCAACAGTTTTAGAGACCAGTTTTCTAGTTAATTTCAGCCTTGAACAGGACTTTCTTCCTCACCCCCACAATTCCTAACCACTTTAAGCCACTAAAAATAATTTGAAAAGAATTCTCAATAAAGATAGTATAGGTGTACAGTTATAATTAATTTTGAAATGCTTACTTTTCTGTTTTCTTTCAAAGAAGGCAACGCGTTATAAACTAGGGGGACGTTAATATGACACGACGAATTCGTACTATTTTTATTCTTCTCTTCGCTGCTCTTGCGTCGTTACCAGTTCATGCTGTGTCGGCCGCCACACCCATGGGGATGATGACAGGCGGACTTCAGGGCACATATTATCAGTTTGGCTTAAACCTCAAAGAGCTTATGCAGAACAACGGGATTGCTCTCTCCGTATTCAATTCAAATGGCTCTGTCTCCAACGTATATGCTGTGTACAAACGCCCGGGAACCCAATTGGGCATCGTGCAATCAGATGTACTCGCCTTTGTTGCCAAAGTTGGAACCGATGCTGCACTAAAAAAAATTGCCCGGAAAATTAAAATGGTTTTTCCCCTCTATAATGAGGAGATCCATCTCGTCGGCCATAAAGGTATAACTTCTTTTGATGATCTCAGGGGAAAAAACGTTGCGATAGGCAAAGAAGGCAGCGGAACTTTTCTAACGGCAAAACTCCTCTTTAAAGTATCAGGAATACAACCTGCAAACATGGTCACTATTGGCACGGACGATGCTCTTTCACAACTTAAAGCAGGAAAGATTGATGCAATGTTTTATGTAGCAGGCTACCCGGTCAAGCTTTTCAGCGAACAGATCAGCGATACAGACAATCTACAAATAGTTCCCATTGAAAATAAGGCCATTGTTGATTTCTATCCAGAAAGTACAATCCCCGGTTCAACGTATTCTTGGCAAACAGAACCTGTGAACTCTGTCGCAGTCAAATCAGTACTTGTTTCTTATAATTTTCGTAACGCTCAATGTGAAAATGTCGGCCGCTTTGGGGCTCTGTTAAAAGATAATTTTGAATGGCTAAAACAAAACGGACACCCTAAGTGGAATGCAGTTGATCTGGACTACCAGCTAAAAGGCTGGGAGCAATACGACTGTGTAAAAAAACAGTTACATAAAAACCCTGTGAAGCCGGCAAGTAATCAAGAAATAAATCCAATTTTAGATGCGATAAAGGAAATGCTATAAACAACGTGATCTATCCAAGCAATACACCCAGCGCCAGGATGTACTACCCGTCTACCCATGGATGTGAAATACAGAGTACAGAGGAGACAGGATATGTATCTTTCCTACTATAAACTGAATAGAAAACCGTTCCAGATAAGCACCGATCCAGACTTCTTCTGGATCGGAGAAAAGAATAAAGAGGCGTTATCAATCCTCAAATACGGAGTAGAGAGCAACAAAGGTTTTCTCCTGCTTACAGGAGATGTTGGTACTGGAAAAACAACGCTCCTTAATGCGTTTGTAAATAGTTTAGGCGATGAAGTTATTATAGCACGGGTCCCTGATCCAGAAATGACCAAACTCGGTTTCATGAAATACATGGCTGAGATGTTTAAGATGGACACCGACTTTGAGACGAAGGGCGAGTTCCTTATTCTTTTCACTAAATTTCTTGAGCAGGCTCACATAGATAACAAAGAAGTCCTTCTCATCATTGATGAAGCGCAGCAATTAACAGCTGAAACCCTTGAAGAAATAAGATTGCTTTCAAATATTGAAAGACAGGATACAAAATTAATCAACATTTTATTAGTTGGCCAGAACGAGTTCCACCAAACCCTGGAAAAGACGAAGAACAGGGCCCTTCGGCAAAGACTAGCCATAAATTACACCCTATACCCATTTGGACCAGACGAGACCAAGGCATGTATAAAATACCGACTCGCGGTTGCTGGCGCTCAAAAAGAAATTTTCACACCCGAGGCCATTGCTGCCGTACACACTCTTTCACAAGGTTTCCCTCGTGTAATCAATATTATCTGTGACCACGCCCTACGGATCGGTTCTCTGGAAGAACAAGAGACTATCTCGAAAGAAATAGTCAATAAATGCGCTAAAGAAGTGCATTTTGTCGGGCAACCTCAATTGCATAAACATGATGAGTTGATCGACTCAACCGATGACTGGTTAGAAGATACCGAACTCCCCCCCCTTACTGTTGAGGCTCTTCTGAAGGCATCACAACCACTTCCTGATCCTCCAACTGAACCACAACCAGCCCCCCAAAAGAAAAGTCGAAAACACATAACTGTTCCACTCCTCATCGTTATACTTCTCCTCTCCGGGATCTTTGTTTTTATAGATGACAAACTGGAAACGATCACTCAATACATTGTTAACAGTATTAAAGAAACTATTGCTTCAACTTTGAAAGAAGAGGAACCTGTCAACGTCACCATAAAGAGTACAAAAAAAACTGTGGCGATTACCCCTTTAGAAGTAACACCAAATAGTGATGTTACCAAAACTGCGGCTCCTACTGAAGATGATACTGCGGTCAATGAACCAGAAACCCTGCCACCACCGGCAGCAGGCTCGACGCCACAGGAGATCAAACCACCTCCATCCGTGATTGACAGCCCGGAAAAACTCGACAAACCTGGAGAAAAACCAGCCACAGCGAAACCCACCACAGAAGATGATCCGAGCGCTATTATTGACTGGCTCCTTAAATCTAAACAAAATCAATGAGAACCAGAGTTCTCATTGATTTTTTCTCAGCTGACCAGCAGAGGAGATCTACGTTTTTGGATCAACAATTTTGTCGAACAGCTTTTTTTAGAAAAAAAGTGCAAATGCAGGCAATGGAAATCATAAAAAGTAAAAAACACAAAAATGCATACCACCCCCAGGCCTGATAAATAGCCCCAGGAAGAATCGACCCTAACGTCCCCCCCGTATAATAAAAGCAGATATACAAACCGTTAGCGATCGCCTTATTACTTTTGGCAAGGGTACTGAGATAGCCCGATAAAAGAGAGTGCGCCGTGAAAAGACCTGCACAAAAGACAAACATCGACAGAAACATCACGGTGTAACTTTGCATAAAAAACAATATAGCCCCAACGCCAAAAAGCACTATACCCGCAGCTATAGCCTCAACCTCTCCACCAAACAACGAAATAATGTGTTTACTATTTAGAGAGACTATAATTCCCATACTGTAGCCAAGATACAGTAGACCAATGGAGGTCTCCCCAATATTCGGACTTATTTCTTTCAGCTCAAAGGGGAGAAAATTCATCATTGCGGCAAAAACAAAAAACAGACAAAAAATAGTCGCATAAAGCCAGAAAAATGTTTTTTGTTGCAAGATTTTGATAACTTCTCTTGGAGACGGTCGTACATAATTCAATTTCACATCCCGAACCATACCTTTTAATAGGTATGAGCAAACAATAAGCAAAACGCCTAACAGAATGAAGAAAAATCGCCAACCATAAAGATCAGTAAGCAGGCCAGACAAAAATCGACCAAGAAAACCTCCCGCAATAGTTGCACCAATATAAGAAGCTATCGCATGTTGTACCTTATCATTCTCACTGCTGTAGCTAATATAGCTCATGATAGAAGTGAGAATTGCTGGAATCATGAATCCCTGCACAGCCCGAATGGAAAGTAAGGTTATGTAATGTTCTGAAAAGGCAAAGAGAAGCTCCAGGACACCTAAAGCAAAAAGCGCCCAACGAACCATTTTTCGTGCAGAAACGGCCTCAAGTAAAAAGCCATAGAACAATGGTGCAACCCCTAAAGGAGCCATCATAAGAGTGGTGAAAAGTATAGCCTGAAAACTGGAAAGTTGAAATTCAGCCTGGAAAAGTGGCTGAATAGGTTGGGCTGCATACAGGGAACAAAACGTTACTGCAGTGGCAAAATAGATAAGTCTCCCTGAAGAACCAACCACTACAATCTCTCCATGGGATGGATCCTCGTCGTAGCCGTCAGGCTAATTGGTCTAAGATTTTCTGAATTGCAGCAAGATCAAAAGGTTTAACGATCACTCCGGTAAAACCATATTCCTTAAAATTCACCATTGCAGGGTCAGTTGAATATCCACTGGAGACAAATACCTGGGCATTAGCATCGATTGCGAGAATTTCAGTTACCGCCTCTTGTCCACCCATACCACCTGGTATGGTCAAATCCATAACAACTGCATCAAAAGGCGTCCCTTTGTCTTTTTGTGCCTGAAACGCCTGAATTGCAGTCTCTCCATCAACGACATGAACAGCATCATATCCTAGATAATCAAGCATTTGGCAGGCTATCTCCCCAACCATATCCTCATCATCCATTACAAGTATTTTCTTTCTTGTTTCATTGTTACTCAAAGATCAAGCCTCCAAAAAGTCCTTCAAATCTTTTATACATATAAGCTATTAGCTTGTAGTATGCCAAAAAAAAAAGATACCAGTCAAGGTTTTACCGTAAAAGAGACGAAACAGTGTAAAATAATACTGCCTCTGTTACAATTTACCTCACCTTACAAAAAGAATACAGTCGCGACAATCACCTACAACAAAAAAAAGTTACGAGCATGAAAAATTATAACTCCACAATCATTCATAAAGAATTTCAGGATAACAACCTCATAGAAATCCGAGACACGGCAACACAACGAGCCCTCTTTTTTAACACCCAACACCTGCAAAGTGCAATGTCCTTTCAAGATCCTCAGGAACTTATTTTATCCTACACCCGCTACATGCTTCTTGGACTATTGATCAACCAATATCCCAAAAATATTCTCATAATCGGACTCGGGTCAGGATCCTTCGTCCGATTTTTCCACCATTTTTATCCAGACAGCCAGATTGATGGAGTGGATTATTCCCAGCACGTAATCGATATTGCAAAAGGATATTTCCAGCTACCTGAAACTGAGAATATCCAAATAATCTGTGCAGATGGCAACGATTACGTCAAACGATCCTGCATGGAGAGAAAATATGATCTGATTCTCGTTGACGCCTTTGATGCACAGGGAATGGCCCCATCTATCTATACAGAGTCTTTTTTCAATACCGTACAAGAAATGCTCACAGAAGAGGGATCAATCAGCTTCAATCTCTGGAGTTCTGATAAAAAACTTTTCGGGGATATAAAAAAGACTCTGGCCAACACCTTTACCAGCAGTCTTTTGATCCCTGTCCCTGATCGGGGCAACGTCATTGCCGTCACCATGAACCAGGAAATCCCCTGGAACAAAATTGACCTACCCAAAAAAGAGATCAAGGCACTGTCAGACCGCCTAGATCTTGACTTTAACCAGCTAGTGCGAGTTGCCAAGCAGAACAATGGGGCTTTAAAGTCTATATTAAAGTCGCTTTTTCGTTAACCCGAGCATTTCATAACCACTCTAGCCCGAATTTCTCATGACTTTTTGATTTGAAACTCAATTGTTTGTTTTTAGAGTTTAAAAATGACTTCCTTAATTAACAGGGTGTTTTTCGTTTCAAATCAAAAAGTTCACCCTTCGGGCCAACAGATTTATCCGCAGATGCTTCGTTACCGAGCATTTGCAGGTAGCGAAGACTCCGGTAGATTATTACAGCTTCATGCCCGGTGTCTCGACCTGCAAAAAACTTTGTTGGTGAGAAATCCGGGCTACAACAAGGAGGTATCTTACTGAAGTAATGCCCAGAATACACAACCTGTAGAATTTTCGGGTTAACTGCCTCTCTGTCTACTAACAATTCCCCCCAAATCCAGTCGGAGCTTTCGAGATGCGTTCTCGTTGATCAAGAAGATCAGCGATCTCATTTTGCCAATATTCCCGCGAACCAAAACCATCTATTGCGCGGGTTCCACCATCTTCTTCTGCCTGATGGGCGCACCATGCCATGTAGTGAATAAATCGCATTGCCCGAAGGGGTTCAACAAGTTTCAGGGAGCGTTGATCAAAAGGGCGAAAGGTTTCGTAGCCTTCAAGAAAGAGATCAAGCTCTACAAAGGTATCCTCCAATCCCCCCGGCAGTAACATCCATATATCCTGAACAGGGGGCCCCATGACCATATCATCGAAATCGATAATATATAAGGATTCTCCGGGCCTGTGTATAAAATTGGCAAAGTGGCAATCACCATGGATTCTAATATTTTTAAAATCCGCAAAAAGTGGTCTTATATCATCTATTATTGAGACCACCGCACCTTCAAGTGATGACTTAAGATCTTCCGGAACACACTTGGCTGACAAAAGGTAATTCAACTGCTCGCGGGTTGAGTGATCCGGCCCCATGGTCATCCGGTGATCAGCCGTCGCAGTTTCCCCTACCTGATGCATACGCCCAATAAGTCGTCCAAGTTGCAACCACTGCTCTTCGGTGAATTCATCAACACTTCGTCCCCCGCACTTTGGAAAAACGGTGAAGTAGAGATCACCGCTGCAGCCCAAGGTCGTCCCATCACTTGCTGCCAGTGGGGCTATAACTGGGATTTCCTGTTTTTTAAGATCAACCAGGAACTGATGTTCATCAAGCAGAGCCTCTTTTGACCAGCGTTTTGGCCGGTAAAATTTAACGATAAGCCTTGTCTTATCAATGGTCTCAACCTCAAAAACCCTATTGATGTAACTGCTCATGGGACGAAATAGATTATTACAGCGAACCCCCATACGCTCTTCAACGAGGGTAAGAACCTTGTCCGGGGTCAACTGCTGAAAATTATTTCCATCATTACTTTTTATCTCATCCAATGAAATCTCTCCAAACTCTATAGGATAGTAGAATAGATATGTCTATCCTGATTATTTTTTATTCTGTTGTACAAAGTTTACTATTTGACTTGGGCTCAACTTAACCGATGAAGGGCCAGAACGTATGTAAAATTCTTCATTTTTACCAACCTTGAAAAAAACTGGATCATTGGCTTTTTGACACTCAACCATAACAACAAGACCCGCTTTTTGCTGGGCAAGTGATATTTCTAAAACAGGTGAATATTCGGCCCCGACATACTGATTAAGCAGGTTTTTCACATGGAGCAGGCAACGATCATTATTCTCAAAATTATCCGCTTCAAGTCCGCAGATTTCACCCGCGTCAGAAACCCCCATCAAGAGACAGCCTCCGTCACTGTTAAGAAAGGCTACAATAGTTTTTAACCAGGCAAATTCTATCTCTTTGCCCACTGTGCCGGTTTTTAAATTCGTTCGAACAGTGGATTTAAATTCGACCTCTCCACCTTCACCACGATTAATATATTCATGCACGCGATCTAAGGGACTCTTTTTCTCTCTTTTAAACCTAAGAATACCATTTTTCCTCATAATCAAAAGGATGATCACACCACCACCGATAGCGACAAGAAACTCAACTAGATCTATCGAAAAAAGAGACTGATCAAGCCAGCCGACAAGTTCTTTATCCTTTGCGGCGACTCCCACCCAGAAGAGATTTTCACTTTTTCCAACATCATAAAAGGACCCAACCCATGATTGCCTATCATTTTGCAACCGGAGCATGCCCTGCGTTGGCTTGCCTTTTTCTACCCACTTTTCAATAAGAGACTGAACCGCCTTTGCATCCACATCTACACTGACAGTTGAATCAACATCCTCACGGAGGATAAGAAAGCTTTCATCGGGTCTTACCAGAAAGAGTAAACCTGGCCGCGTGTCTCTTCTGGAATTCAATATTTTTTCAACTCTTGCAAGAGACACATGTACAGCACTTACCATATGGGTATTGCTTTCACCCTGTGTTTGCCAGGAAATGGAAGCCGTAAGCCCTGGCTTATTTGTTACCGGCAAAGGGTAGACTCCCGTCCATTGCACACGTTCTCCGGTTCCTGCATTTGTATACCAATTCACTTTTCTCGGGTCGTAGCTTTTACTCTCTGTCCATTCGCTGAGTTCATTTACATCTCTATCCCATTCCTTAAATATCTGTACCGCTGTACCGTTTTCAGCCTTTAAATGACGTGTAATGAAGTGTTCATCCTTTACGTACAGCAGGTACTCATCCCCCGAATCAGCCGCAATGGTGACACCACTAACCATCTGCCGCCGACTCAATAAAGGAATCAGCTTTTTATTAAGCGGGGTTATACCTTTACCCAATAAAACATCATTTTTCCCCCAGTCACGGATCAGCAGCAACAGCTCTTCTGTTTCTAAGAAAGACATCTTCAACTCTCGCAGTTCGGCCTCACCGAGCCCCCTGATCAGGTTATCACTCACGTCACGCTTAAGCTTAAAATATTGGTAACCATTTAAGGCAAGCAGAATAAGAACAAAACCAAGTAGCGGAAAAACAAAAGGGATGAGTCGTTTTGAGTTTTTTTTCATCATTTTAAACGTATCTATTATTTCAACATGCTAAGAGAAAAGATGAGCTACATAACATCATCTTTTTTATCCTGCTCACTGCAAATTCTCATGGATGAATAATTAATTCTATGTATTTATCCTATCCATGTGTATCTTTTAGCTGACACATTCCACCGACAACTCAATGAGAAAAAATTACATTCAGCTATCCAATGCACTCTCTTGACCCATCTTCACCAGACAACTTTTGCGCCAGTGGTTTCTGCACCCGCTGTAATATTGTACACAGCCTCTCCACAGGTAGTAGTAAAGAGAGCAGTCTTGCCCTTATCAAGCGATTGGATGAACAACAGAGTATTCACTTTTCAAGCGTTGGCGATAAAAATAGAGATTATCTTTCAACCTTACCTCTTTTAGGAGAAGCAAGAGGCAAAATGTTCGGGGTTTTAGATTGTTTAACTGCGAATAATACGCCTGTGAGCCTTTACGCTTTTTCGGGCCAGTTTAACGGAGAGTGGTCTATTGATGGCTGGGCACTGCCACTGTTTAACGTCAAAGACTTTCATAGGATCTCCTACCATACAGAAAAAGAGATCAAGGCTATCACAAAAGAAATTGCAGACACTCCAGCTCATTCAAAAGAGTGGTTGAAACTACGGAAACAAAGACGTACTCTCTCGCAATCCCTCATGAAAGAAATCCACTCCCTCTATACTCTCAGCAACTTTAGAGGTGAAACAAAATCTCTGATGGAGGTTTTTGCAGAAAAAAGAAATATTCCCACTGGCACAGGAGATTGCTGTGCCCCAAAACTCCTCAATTTCGCGGCAAAAAACAATCTACGCCCCACCGGCATCAGCGAATTTTTTTATGGCAAAGAAACGAAATCAGGAAGCTATTACCATGGCATCTTCTCATCATCCTGCCAAGAAAAATGTGCACCTATTCTCGGCTTTATGCTCTGTGGCTTAGATAAGCAGTAACCAGGCTGAAGCGAATATTGAGATTCTTTATTCAGACAGTGACATTATCTTAGAATTTTCTCACCCGACCACCGAAGATAAAATTTACTCCTCCTTGTAAGGCTCACCTTTTCCCATAAACCAAAGATCACCTTCGATCCAGGCTCTCTTTTCTCTTCTAAGGGGCGAATTATGCTGTTTGATAACGTTCCACCCGATGCTCTCAGCTACCCGTTTGACATACTCCTCACTGTGCGCGAACCGCCCTGTTGGACGAAGCACATAGCCTTTCCTATGGGATTTTTCTGTGGAAAAACAAAATAGGACATCGTCTGTCACTCTGTTAAACAGGCTTTTCATCACCTCTTCCAGATCACCTAGATAGGCAAAGACGTCGGCCGCCAGAACGAAATCGTACAAGCCCATGTCTTCGGCCAAATACTCATTAATACCAGAGACATATAAAGAGTGATACAGTCCTTTATCGTAGGCAACATCAATCATCTTAGGGGCTAAATCAATTCCGTCTAAGCGCTTGATTAGATCGCAAAACGCCTCCCCCCCGAGACCGGTACCACAACCAAGATCGAGACCGTGATCATATGACTGTTTCCAGTTACCACCTTTTATCACAATGTCTTTTAGTGTCGTAGGCACAGTATACTCAAGTTCAACCACTAGACTTTTTTCATAACGATCTGAATAGTTATCAAAGACTTCCTGCACATATATCTGGGGAGGAGATTGGACATCAGCCCCTGTAAGAGCAGCGAGCATATGCTCTGCCATTTTATGTTCGGGATCAATCTCTATGACCTTTTGAAAATAAAAAGTAGCCCGATCGATATTGCCAAGCAGGTGATACACAAAAGCAAGGTTGTTGTTTGCCGCCAGGTGGTCAGGCTCGTTGGCGAGGACCTCAAGATACGCTATTTCGGCAGCTTCAAGATTATTTTCATCACGGAAACAACCAGCCACATTGTATAGTGCATCAACGCTATCCGGTTCAATCTCTAACACCTTGACATACATCGTTATAGCAGCAGAATTATCACCCACTTTCTTGTAACTTAGGGCAAGGTTAAAGAGGATATCAGCGTCTTTTTGGTTAAACTGAGAAGCCAGTAAAAAAGAATCCACTGCCTTATTGTATTCTTTGATCTCAAACAGGAGTAAACCAAGGTTATAGTGTAAAATCGGAGCTTCAGGAAAATAACCTATAAGCTCAGCATAGCCTTTTTGGGCAGCTGAATAGTTCTGATTTTGATGATCGTCACAAGCCTTACAAAAAAGTGCGTTAAACTCTTCAGGGGTGGGTTCTGCGGATTTAATCATAAGACTTTAGTATAGGTAAAGTTTTTCGTGGATGAGTATAAAAATGCGACAGAATGTAATGTACTTCTACAACCAAAACAAGTACCAACAGATATATTTATCTATGACAAAAATAGCCCGTTCACGTTTTTCTTCTGTTGTTAGTTCATACTATTTGCTACAAAGAACCTCCGAGAGAACTCATTCGCATATTTACATAATTGAAGACAACCAGTAATCCGCATTGACAGAACGAGCCATAACGAGACAGAATTTCACCCCTGCCAACGCACCTCAAATACAGAGAACAATGATACATTTAACCAATATAAAACTACAGCACGGCTCTCAGATTATTTTTCACAATGCCAGTCTACAAATCCTCCCCAATACAAGAACAGGTCTTGTTGGCCCTAACGGTGCTGGTAAAACCACCGTTTTTCGTATTATCACCGGAGAAGAAATCCCCGACAAGGGTGATATTTCCTGCTCCAGTAAAACGGTAACTGGCTACTTTTCTCAGGATGTAGGTGAGATGTCCGGACGCACAGTGCTCGCTGAAGTAATGTCTGCTGCCGGAGACATTATAGAACTTGGCAAAAGAATTGCCGAAATGGAAACCGCCATGGGTGAACCCATGGAAGATGATGCCATGGCGGATCTACTTGAAAAATATGGTGAACATGTAGAAATATTTGAACAACGGGGAGGTTACGATCTCGAACCCCGTGCCCAGGCAGTCCTCACAGGGCTGGGTATCAATCCAGTCGATTTTGGCACCCCCGTTGAAAGCTTTAGCGGTGGTTGGAAAATGCGTATTGCCCTTGCGAAAATCCTCACCATCAACCCCGATGTGCTGCTTCTTGATGAACCCACCAACCATCTTGATATTGAGTCCATTTTGTGGCTTGAAAACTGGCTACAAAATGATTTCAAAGGAGCTCTCCTCATGACCTGTCATGACCGGGAGTTCATGAATAAAATTGTCTCACGCATCATTGAAGTCGCCAACGGCGGTACCACAACCTACAATGGCGATTATGATTTTCACCTCAAGGAACGGGAAATACGACGCCAGCAACTCCAGGCAAGTTATCGCAGGCAGCAGGAAATGCTTGCAAAAGAAGAAGAATTCATTGCCAGGTTTGCAGCCCGTGCCTCCCATGCCGCCCAGGTTCAATCCCGGATAAAAAAACTAGACAAGATTGAACGTATCATCTTGCCCCCCGAGCAGAAGAAAATAAAATGCCAATTTCCTGTCCCACTAAGAAGTGGAGACGACGTACTCCACCTGCAAAATCTTAAAAAAGAATGGACCGGACATGACGGACGAAACATTCCGGTTTTCTCCGGTCTGTCAGGGACAATACGACGTCTTGAAAAAATTGCTGTCGTTGGGGTAAACGGTGCAGGAAAGTCAACACTTCTAAAGACTATTACGGGCGAAACAGAGCCGACTGATGGCACAGTGGTCACGGGAGCCTCAGTTACTACCGGTTATTTCAGTCAACATGCAATGGACACCCTGTCCCCACGGCAAACCGTCTTTGATGCTCTTCAAGAGGTACTGCCAACAGAAAACATCGGCACTATCCGCAACCTGCTCGCCTCATTTCTTTTTCAAGGTGATGACGTGGATAAAAAAATTGAAAATCTTTCGGGTGGCGAAAAAAGTCGGGTTGTTCTGGCAAAACTCCTCGGCAGACCTTTGAATTTTCTTGTGCTTGATGAACCGACAAACCATCTTGACATTCAATCACGGGACGTACTGCTCACAGCTCTTAAAAAGTTTGAGGGTACCGTAATTCTGGTAAGCCACGATCGCCATTTCCTCCGCTCACTGGTAAATCGTGTTTTTGAGATTCACAGTGGCGAGCTCAGGATTTACGAAGGGAACTACGATTATTATTTAAGAGAGACCATACAGTAATAATCTATCTCTAACTGTTCAAATTTTCTGAAATAACCAAAAGCTAGGACAAAAAAAAAGCCAGCAGGTGGTCTTTTATACAAACCATTCCACAATTGACCACCTCAATTTTCACTACCAATAATCAGGCCTTTTCCAGGCGTAGTTGGCCTTTCATCTCCCTTCTTTTCTTCCAAAAAAAATGAGCTTGGCCTCCTAATATCTCTGGTTATTTCTTGTATTCATCTTATTACTAATGTAATTTGAAAATTATTACGACTCGGATAATACGTATCTACACTGTTTTTCTGTGTCCCACTTCTCCTTGAAGTGTATTGTCGCTCAAGTGTTTGATCAGCGTATTGCGTGTCTACAAAAGAAAAGCCTGTTATTCTTTGGTTTTTTAAAGTAAATCTTTTAAATAGTTGTGCTGGGGAACCTTTCTCTGGCAAACATCCGGTTTCATAAAAAACCGGCTCACCTGAATTCTTTTTATTCAGGTATTAGAAAAAGGGGAGTATCCCCCATTACACATGGAGTAGTAGCAATGGCAGAAGGAACAGTAAAGTGGTTTAATGATGCTAAGGGATTTGGCTTTATTGAGCAAGACGGGGGTCAAGATGTTTTTGTACACCATTCCGCCATCCAAGCTGATGGATTTAAGTCTCTTGCAGAAGGCGAACGTGTTAGTTTTGATATAGTAGACGGACAAAAAGGTCCCGCTGCACAAAACGTCGTCAAGCTGTAATTTTTTAAAAAGCCCGAAGAGATTCTTATCTTTTCGGGCTTTTTTGCGCCTTTTTTTCCTTTAGCAAACAGTCATCACCCCTCCAGATACTTTTCTCCCTTTTTGGATTTCACTGGTGTATCTAAAAAAATTACCTGATAAACTATAACGCTACGATGTTTTCATTATCCTCTTCTGCTATAGTGTGAAGATGAAAACACAGTACACCTTAGACCAGATTATTGACTTCGAGTATTTTCTTCATGAAGATACAGAACATTCTCCAGAAGAGTTACATTTACGTGACCGGGATATTGGGCTAAGCCTCAGCCAGTCTTCCCCTGATAGAGAAGTGACGAACCGGAAATTAATATCCGCCTGGATCCTGTTTCGTCAGCAAAAGGAATTCCTCGACACAAAACGAGACAGCCCAGGATCCATCTTCTCGAAAAGTAGATCTCTTGCCACGACACTGATTTCTGTCAAAGGATTGCTCGGTGGCTTATTTGCTGGTTGGGCTTTTTTTGCCTATGCTGGAACAACTCCAATTAATGTATTGCAATTCCTACTTTTTTTTGTTTTTTCCCAACTGCTACTAACAATCCTGCTTTTTACAGGCCTTATTACGAGAAGACTTTTCACAAATGTCATTCTTCCTGGCGTAAACTTTCACCTACTCCACTCCCTCGGTAAAAGAGTATTTGTTTTTATCAATAAAAATTGGTTAAAAAATGTACCTGGGAGCAAGCGTGAAAGTGTACGTCATGCCTTCGGCATTATCAGAAGCAAGAACCAACTCTACGGCTCACTTTTTTACTGGCCAATTTTTTCTTTATCGCAGCTTTTTGGCATCACCTTTAATCTAGGTCTTCTTGTTTCATCTTTTATAAAAATCGTTACGAGTGACCTCGCCTTTGGCTGGCAATCGACTCTGCAACTGAGCAACTCAGCTATTGAGAAAATGGTACACCTCCTTTCCCTCCCATGGAACTGGTTACTTCCTCCTGATACAGGGGCACCAACCCTCAGTCAAATTGAGGGAAGCCACATTATTTTAAAAGACGGTATCTACCATCTCACAACTGTGAACCTCGTGGCATGGTGGCCATTTTTACTTCTCTGCCTCCTCTTTTACGGCCTCTGTATCCGAATAGTTTTTTATATTTCAGGCCGCCTTCTTGAAAAGAAATCACTTGCTCAATTACAATTCACAACCCCCCAGTGTGCCACTCTTCTTCGTAGAATGCGTACACCTGTTGTCAGCACCCAGGCCGCAACCGAAATCGCTCAGCAAAATGTAGCCCAAAAACCACAATCCTTTTCCCGTGAACAACAGGAATGTGTCACAGAAGCACTTCCACAAGTACTTCTCATACCAGACGACATTTATGAAGTATGCCGACCTGAGTATATACAGCCTCTCATGAAGGCAAAGGGTTTTGAGATTATACAAAAATATCGTTTCATGCTAGGCTACGACGAAGACCAGCAACTTCTAGAAGTCCTGGCAAACCGGTCATGGAAAAACAAGGAAGGGGTTGTTATTATTATGGAGTCGTGGATGGTACCCTTAATGGATTTTCTTGTTTTTATTAAAGACATTCGAAATATTTCAACCCCTACCACAATCATAGAGATAGCACTTACAGGCCAGTTTGACGATGCAGTCTTCAGCCATGTGAAACCTGCAGACATGGAAATATGGCGTAAAAAGATTGAAGCAATCGGAGATCCATACATCCACCTTGCTCCAATCACAGGAATATCCTAATGACTAAGATACCTGAGTTTGCAATAATTGGTCATCCAAATGAAGGGAAATCCTCCGTTCTCTCAACCCTTGCTGAAGACGACTCGGTACGAGTCAGTTCCACGCCAGGTGAAACCACCGTATGCAGAACGTTTCCCGTACTCATCGATGGCAAAGAAATGCTCAGATTCACAGATACTCCCGGATTCCAAAATCCGGGAAGGGTGCTGAGCGAATTGAACAAACGTTTTTCTGAAAGCGAGGATCCTATAAAAGATTTCCGCGCATTTGCGGCTTCGGTTCCTGAATTGCACGACGATCGTGAGCTTCTTGCCCCCCTTGAGCGAGAAGCCGGAATTATTTACATCGTTGATGGTTCAAGACCCGTTCGTAATGTTGACAAAGCGGAAATGGAAATCCTCAGGCTGTCCGGCAGGCCACGAATGGCAATTATTAATTGCAAAGAAGACGAAGAAAAACACCTTGAATCATGGAAAAATGAATTTCGTAAAAACTTCAATTCCAACCGTAGATTTAATGCCCACCGAGCAACCTATAGAGAACGAATTTCACTTTTTGAAGCTCTTAAATCCATTGATCAAGACTGGCAGGAGACACTGGACGAAGTTGTATCCATCTTCAAAAAGGACTGGAGAAACAGAAACAATGTCACTGCAGACATCATCACTACCCTCCTCCATGACGCAATTACCTTAAAACTGCATGAAAACACCAGTGGTGAAACGGACACCAAACTCACTCGGGAGCGATTATTCACAAAATACAGTGAAACAATCAGAGCTAATGAAGCGGCCGCCCATAGTCAGATTAAGCATTTGTTTAAACATAATATTTTCAACTATGCACTTCCGCCCCACTCACTTCTTCACGAAGATCTTTTCAACGAAAAGACCTGGCAACTTTTAGGCCTCACTCAAAAACAGGTTATTATAGCCGGAGGAATTGGTGGAGCAGCCCTGGGGGCCAGTCTCGATGTTGCCGCTTTAGGTCATGGACTTGGCATGTTCACTGCTATGGGTAGTATGGCTGGTGCGCTGAGCGCCTTTTGGGGAGGAGAAAGGTTTTCAAAGCAGGCTGAAATTCTTGGCCTGTCTCTTGGTGGTAACCAGATTCAAATGGGGCCAACAAAATCCGTAGATCTTCTTTTTATTCTACTTAACCGGTCATTGTTATTCTATCAATACACCATAAACTGGGCCCATGGCCGCAGAGATTATGAAGCCCTGGAGCAATCACCTCTACACAGCACTTCGGCATCGGGGTTTACCAGAAACTGGCCAGCCTCTCGAATTAAGGTGTGTCATGCATTTTTCAAATCACTACAAAAAACAAACGGCCAGACAGCCGACGCTCATGATGCTTTTCGAAGACTACTCCTTGAAGCCATGGAAGAAATCAGCAAAATAGAGTAGCATAACTATTGGACTAGCCCACACTCCTGTCTTATCTTATGGTTTATACTATAGCCCCGGTAAACTGGAAATAAGCAGGGCTCTTTTCAGTACTCGCTCGGAGTCTATCGCTTACCTGGAGCCTATCGCTTAACTGTCGGGTATAAGTGCCCCGAAGGTCTCCCCGCGATCGCTATCTGGTGGTTATGTTAACTATTTAATCTCACAAAGAGTCTTTAGCTGTCTTGTTTTTAATGACAGGTTTTCTGGAGTACGGCACTACAATAGACAAACACGAACCAAACAACCCTGATTTTATTCCGAAAAAGGAGTAGTAAATGGCTCAGGTTATACAAGGTGTTTTCCCTACAACAAAGAAAACGACATTCCCGAAGCAGGACAAACCGGTTCCAAGCTATATTTTACATATATCAATTACCTTTTCCGACCCAATTATCTGGCGACGTATACAAATCTCAGGCACGAGCACCCTCGCTGACCTGCACGATGTGATCCAGAAAAGTATGGGCTGGAGCGACACGCACTTCCATCAATTTATCGTGGGGAAAATAAGCTATGAACCAACTATACCCACCAATGCCCCACGAGTGTCCAAACGGTTTGATGAAGACAAGTACCAACTCTATACACTTGAAGAGGGTATGAATTTCCTCTTCTCCTACATCTACGATGCAGGGGAAGGATGGGAGCATGAAATCCATCTGGAAGAAATCGTTCCGGCAACAAAACTATTAACGAAACCAATCATCCTTGCAGGAGAACGGGCCTGCCCGCCAGAAGATGTAGGCGACATCCACGAGTACCATCAGCTGATTACCGCCTTTGAGGATCCCTCCAGTAATGACTACCACAAGTTATATGAAATTACGGGAAGACCTGATTTTGATCCTGCCGTATTTGATCTGGAAAGCGCTAAAGAAAGGGTTAATTCACTGTAGAGTGTACACCCCTATGGGGGTGCCTTGAAAAATTCAAGAATTTGTTCAAATTCGAGGCGTAGCCTAAAATTTACCACAGGCATATATTGAATATCTCGGAGTCTCGTATCTCGCTTACCTGAGGATAAATTTTAGGCTACAACGAATAAGTTGATCAAATTAACGATTTTTCAAGGTGGCCTACAGATTAAGCATCACGAGTGGCTTCTCACCCTTTCCTGTTTCAATGAGGGTGTCGCAGATAAGTAACCGAGACAAATCTACCCCGTAGGTAGCTCCAAGATACGTCTGAATTGCCTTTGCCCTTACCTGGCCAATTTCTGTGAGCTTTTCACGCTCTTCTTCCGCAACTTCGATGAGTTTTCCTTCCACACCACCAATTGCTTTCGCATCCATAAATTCCCATGAGACAACCTGGGGACAAAGCTGAATATCGGTTTCAGGCCTACCTTCCAGTACCTCAGCGACCTTTTCCAGATATTTCTTATGCTCATCTGAAATATCTATCTCACCCGGAACAAAGTCTACCGGCGGCAGTTCAACCTTTAGCATCTTTTCCCCCACTTTCATCCCCACATAGGCCAGAGCACCATAGGGCCCAAGGGTGTACATGAGATAGCCTGAAGCAGCAGGGATAATAGCTTTGCTGAGCGCTGTGATCAACACATCGGAAATACCGACATTAAGATCGCTTACCAGCCCGCTAAGAGGGATATCAAGTGAGATATTTCTATCACTATCGCGCAGGATTGAAAGAGCTGCATCAAGGGGGATAGGTAACTGATTATTTAACTCCGCTGCAAGCTCTGGAGAAATTGTCTCTGTTTCAAGTTTTTTCAAAATGACAGAGTTCTCCATATCAAGATTGTCATTTTCAAGATTCAGTTTTGTCTTTAATTTAAGCTGACCACTTTCGAGTCCAGTGCCTACAGATTGGACCGTGTAAGCAGAAAGTCTGGATAATGGATAATTTTTAAGTTTGAGTTTTAGGTGCAGAGCAATGGGTGCCATAAACGGTGAGATGTCTCCTTCCACTGTAAACGGAGCGCGTTCTTCCAGTTCAGCATCCAAAACAAATGGACTCTTGACCTCTGGCCTAGTGGAATCAAGGTCAAGTAGCTGCATTTTTTTGATTGCAAGATCAGTGAGATAAGGAACCGCCAGGGTGTAATCTTCAAACTTCACATGGCTCTTTCCTGTTACCGCAACCTCTCCAAGTCGTATTGGCAGGGCCTTCTCTTCCTTGCCACTTTCTGCCACCACTTCTCCAGGGACTTCACCCGCAGTCGTAGTAGCCACTTGCATTGCAGAAAGACTGCGACTTACGTTGAGTTCTCCTGTTTTATCACGAATTGCAGTAGTTATAAGATCATCAAAGAGTAACGACTCCCCAGTAAAACCATTTTCGCCTTGCCATTTAATACCGGATAACTTGGCCTCGCCAAGAGTGAGAAAAGGTGGTTCCTTGGCCCCGTCTTTCACCCCTAAGAAGGTGAGAGCAGCAATACTGATGCTCTCTGCCGTCACATGGATTGATTCGTCGAGATGTAGTGTCGTCGCTTTGATCTCATCCATACGCAACAGCTCTTCTCCATTGTGGCTGGCTACAATCTGGGGATTTTCGAGAGCGATGGATTCTATATTGAAATTGGCAAGATCTTTTGTTGAGAACCCATTGAACTGGATTACAGGAACAGCAATGTCCATTGGAAAGCTACCATCAAGAGCTACAAACAACCCCGCCGAGCTGAGTTGTTTAAGACGAAGGTCTTTTCCCCCGACCCCTTCCAGATCAAGAATTTCCAGCTTTTCAAGCGTGACCTTCGGACCTTCTGCTCCACCTGCAAAAACAAACCGATCAAGTACAAGAGAGTTGGTTCCTTTTATATCAACCGTTTCACCAAAAGTGAGTTTTGAATCTGTTGTAAGAGTCACACTCCCCTGCTCAATTGTCATCCCAGGTCCTGAAAGGGCTGTGGCGATTTCATGTCCGTCCAGATTTCCTACAAGTTGAACATACGAATTCTCTCCACCCTCCTCCTGGCCATAAACGATGTCACCCTTCCAACTCAGATCAGCACTATGAACAGAGGTCTTAGCATCATCTTCACCAAGAATTAATACGAGTGGAGCAAGTTCAAACACACCTTTAGTTGCAACGTACTGCCCTGCACCACTATGGTTAGAGTCATATATGACAGAGCCCTCCCAGTGCAGACGCTCTTCGGTTATTTCATTGCCTGGCAGATGAACAGCCACTTGTTCCATGAGTAGAGTCCCATCATTTTCAACGACGACGTTATCTGTGATGGTAACTGTGTTTCTCCCCTTTAATTCAATGTTCGACTCTTCCGTTTTAAAGTCGGCCCCTGCTACCTCAACAGAGTACTCCTCTGCTGCCAGTAAACCATCTGTCACAATGATCATTGGCTTATCCTTACCACTCTCGTACTGAACAGAACCCTGCCATTTGAGGTTAGCCGCCTGGGTTGCAAAACTATCGAAACCGATATCCGGCTGTATAACTTCTATGTCCCCTTCATAGTTGATCACCATTGTCTCCTGATCACCCATTATAAAAGAAATATGTCCATCAAGACCAACATCACCTGCAAAGACAGGGAGTGCTTCTTTTAAAAAGCTGGCAATCTCAGTTAACTGGAAACGGCTGACCTTTACCTCTCCCTCAATATGTAAAGATGGGGTTATCTGGAGGCTGCTCAACTCGATTTCAACACGTTCTCCATCAAGACTACCAACAAACAACAACGTTGCTCCTGCCTGACCTTCTCTGGTGGTAAATTTTCTAAGCTCTGCCTTTTCTACAAGCAACTCCAAATCGAGGTCAGGTGTCTTTAGTTTTACTACGCAGTCGGCAAGATCAACCTCATCGGCAAGAAAAGCCCATGACGACACCGTTTCTTCTGCAGTCTCAGCAACTGTTTCATCACCACTCTTTTCAAGGGTATAGGACCCGATACGCATACTGCCATCGGCGAATTGTTCCAGATCGAGCACAAGCCCTGAATACAAGGCTCTCTGCACCTTGATATTCTTGTTAAAAAGAGCTGTAAAACCTACGTCCACAACCATCTCTGCATTTTTCAACAACGATTGGCCACCCACCTGCACATCGAGCCCTTCCAGGGTAAGCCGACCTAAAAATGGGTTGAACACCAATTTTTCGATGCCTGCACTATCCGCCCCATTTTGTTGAAACCAGTCAACGAGATAGGACTTCACACCATAGAGACTCAGCATAAAGAGAAGTGGTAGTGCGATTAATCCTCCTCCGCATACCTGGACCCATTTTTTATGAAAGAAACCGTTCTTTTTAGAAGTAGGAGTAGATGACATAAGAGTAAATTGTATAAATTTTGATAAAATATGAGTTGGCGAAAAGCCAGCCACAGACTGTTTAAGATTCGTTAAATGTACTGTACTTTGTAGTGGCTATAAAACAAAAAAAGCGATTTCCCGAAAATTCAGGAAATCGCTCAATTACAGGACAAGCTACGGGGCGAGTCGCTGACTCGACCAGAGCCCACTCTCGATCTCTTTTGTATAGAGAAAGCGATCATGCAACCTGTTCTTTCTCCCCTGCCAAAATTCGATTTCCGTCGGTTTTACCCGGTAACCACCCCAAAAAGAGGGCAGCGGCACCTTGCCTTCTCCGATCTTGGTTTTCATTTCCTGAAATTTCTGCATCAACATCTGCCGTGAAGATACGGGGTGACTCTGACTGGAAACCCAGGCAGCCATCTGGCTCTCTTTTGGCCTGCTCATAAAATATTTCGCTGATTCTGCAGTTGAAATCTTTTCACCAATACCCTTAATGATCACCTGCCGCTCCAGCTCCAGCCAGACAAAGATGAGACTTACATGGTGGTTTTCTTTTATTTCCGTCGCTTTACGGCTGGAAAAATTTGTGAAAAAGACAAAACCGTTATCATCGTAATACTTGAGTAAGACAGTCCGCTGACTGGGTTGCCCTTTAGCGTTCACTGTCGCAAGTGTCATAGCGGTTGAATCCGGAATATCTGTTTGCTGTGCCTGCTCAAACCACTGACTAAACTGAACCATAGGATCTTTCTCAAGATCAGATCGAGACAAACCACCTTTTAAATAATCCCGGCGAAACGCACTTAAATCCACAGCATACTCTCCTCTATAAAACTATGACACATGCTCTCAACCAGAAGATATTCTGGCTATACTACCTTGAGTCCCTCAAGTTTCCACTCTTCTGTTCCTGTTGGCCGCGCCCATGTCCATTCTTCAGCAAATTTTATAGGGGTAGTCATACTTCCATCAATCAGCTCACCACTTGTATCATCTACAGTATAATCGAGTAGATTTGCTTTAAACAAAACAGTGATGAAGTCTTCACGACCATCACTACCCGCCTGGGTAACATCAACGTTACGAATAGCAATGGATTCCAGCTTATTTATCTGACCCTTGTTCTTCATTTCCTGAAAATGTTTTTCATATTCACCAGCAAGATCGCCACCGAGAAGATGTCTGTACGACTCCAGATCTCTGCGCATCCAGCCAGCCTGTACCTGAAAAAACACGTCAGATGCTATTTCTTTAAAGTAGTTTACATCAAAACCGCGATCATGCTCTCGTATCTGATCAAACCCCTCTTCAAGAAGATTTCCCCCAATTTTCACCTCCGGTTCAGCTTCCTCGGCTTCGCTATTCGTTCCACCACCAAACATATTGTTTGGCATGCCAGCTGCGGGTCGTCCAGGTGAGGAATAACTCCCCTGCCCTTGTTTCGCACTGGAAAACTTTCTGAAGAGAAAATACCCACCACCCGCCAGCAGTAGGATTGGCAGGATTCCCATACCACTGCCACCTGCTCCAAATAAAGACCCGAAAAGCATTCCACCAAGAGCACCACCGATTAATCCACCCATAAGTCCACGACTCATACCGGACCCACCATTCTTCTGGGACGCAGTCGCTTGATTTGTTTGTGGGCTTGTCTTTTTAGGCGCCATTTTAAATGATCGACCTCCCATCTTGGAACGAGCTTCGGCATAGTTCGTTGAAATACCTGCATCAATCAGACTAAATGCGATAAACAGTAAAAAAACTGGTGCTAATGTTGTATACAGACTCTTCATAATCCTCACTTCCATTTTAAAATTAAATAACTCTCGTAAAAAGTCATATTACCCATACAGATGGACTCCGAGAAAAGTTCGATATCCGAGGCGTAGGACTTAATCGACGATTTGACAATACATATGGTATGGCTAATCGTCGTTTTAGTACCTTACAAATTACTTTCTTGTTTGTTTCCAAGAAAAAAATTTGTCTCAAGGTACTTATCCCGGCATATTTCCTGTTTACCGGGGTAAAACCTACAACGAAGTAGATCGAGCTTTTACGAGTCTATCGTATTGATTAAAAGCAATTCGGCCTACATTATAGTACACCTTGTCGCAGATACCAGAAGAAGTACAAACAATTAATTAAACAAAATTTTATGATTATCATCCACCCACCATTGACCAAGCCCTGTGAACCACCCGCAGCCCTTGCATACCTTGCCAGCGCACTTCAATCCCATGGTGTTGTAGCCACGGTTTGTGATATGAATATCGAGGCCTTGCATCACCTGCTGGAAAACACAACTGGCGCGGACGATACCTGGAGCAAACGAGCGATAAAAAACCTTAGCCGCAATATAGAGGCTCTGCAAAACAGCACGACCTATCAAAACAGGGACAAATACCACAGAGCAGTATCTGATATCAACCGCGTTTTAGATATTGCAGGAAAAGATGCGGGAATCCAGCTCAGCCTTTCAAATTATATAGATGACAACTACTCACCGCTAAAAAGTGAAGACCTGAAAAGAGTGGCCAGAAATTATTCTGAAAATATATTCTTTTCCTATTTTGCGCCACGTCTGGACCAACTTTTAGAGACAACCGGGGCAAAGCATATTGGAATATCCATCAACTATTTAAGTCAGGCCATCTGCAGTTTTGCCATGATCGGCTACCTGCGCGCCAGACACCCGGATATAAAGATTATTGCAGGCGGAGGTCTCGTTACCACCTGGCTCAGTCATCCCGGTTGGAAACAACCGTTTGAAAAGCTTATCGACACATTTATTGGAGGAAAAGGTGAAAGCCAGCTTCTTTCTCTTTTAGGAAAAGAAACAATCACAGACAACAACATCCCCACCTATCAAGAGCTGCAAAACAACTACCTTTCTCCAGGATTTGTCCTGCCCTACACGACGTCTCGAGGATGTTTCTGGAAAAAATGCAGCTTCTGTCCTGAGACAAGTGAAGACAACCCCTATGAACATATCGCACCTGGCCAGACCATCTCAGAGTTAGCGACTCTTTCAGGTCAAACCCGACCTGCTCTAATTCATCTTCTTGATAACGCCATTAGTGCATCGACATTAATCGCACTACAACACAGCGGGATTTCAACGCCCTGGTATGGCTTTGCAAGGTTCAGTAAAGAGCTGGCAAATAAAGAATTCTGTTACCTGCTCAAAAAATCCGGCTGTATCATGCTAAAACTCGGTCTCGAATCAGGGGATCAAAATGTACTCGAACAGATGAATAAGGGAATAGATCTGCAATTGGCCTCTACTGTGCTTCGCAATCTTCAGGAGGCAGGCATCGCAACCTACATCTATCTGCTTTTTGGGACCCCGGAAGAAGATCTGGAGTCGGCACGCAAAACTCAGACATTTGTCGAAGAACATCACCAGGCAATCAGTTACCTGAACCTGGCAATTTTTAACCTCCCCATCTGCAGTCAGGAAACAAGTCACCTTAATGTTTCAAATTTCTATGATGGTGACCTCTCCATCTACTGTAATTTTGAGCATCCAAAGGGCTGGAACCGTGGAGTAATCAGACGTTTTCTCGACACAAGCTTTAAGCGTTCTCCTGAAATTGCACCAATTCTTCAAAACGATCCTCCATTTTTCACCTCCAACCACGCACCCTTTATCTCCCTACAGGCAAAATTGAAAAAAAGATAGTCCCTCGCTGTCACTAAACAACAGCGTTTGACCATTTTTAACGGTTGATACTGTTATACAGGAAAGAATCAATCATCGATTACGACAAAATTGAGCAATTATCTTAATATTTCTCATGTCAGTCCATCCTTTAGTTTCGAAAGGTCAAAAATAAATATTTCTTTTAATGGACTGTCTTCCAGCGCGATGAGATGCTTTATGGCAATCCTTATTTGAGAGTACGTCTTTATAATTAACCTTCCTGATAAGATTGAATGTGGTCATGAATAAAAAAACCACCAATTCACAGTCTATTTCCAGACGTCTGTTTACAAGTAGAAATTTCTGATATTTTCAGGGCCATGTAACAAAACAGACCGCGCGGCACCTCACAATCAACCTATTCAATTTTCTCACTCAAAGTGCGTTTACGGGTACGTTTTATTCTAAAATATGTAATTTCATCTCACCATATCCCCACTCACCTCATTTCAAAATCCATACATTTCTTTTTCTGCAAACTATGTGATATAATTTTGCTAGTTCGTGTCAGTCCATAGATGAGATATTTTGTTGCAAACAGAGGCATTCGATAAATGTAACCGCAGGTATATACTCGATAGCAGAATCTTCGTTTATCTCCAAAAAATAAATCTTAAAAGAAACAACACAAAACACAACAAGACAGCTACTTACAAACGACACGGGTTAATAATGGAAGCCCTATCACCTCATCTTATATAAACATTGAGCCATCAAAAGACACAATGACCTCATCCCGCATCCCTCGTTCTCAGGAACTACTTGATCGAATCAAAGATTTGGAACAGCAGTTGTTGCAAATCTCAAGAGAAAAGCAACGCCATATACCAGATTCTCCTTCACCACTCACTGGCGAACTTGAGGATAGGCTGACTTTTATACAAACACTCTTTGATACCATCCCCAGTCCAGTATTTTACAAAAATATTAACGGTGTTTACCTTGGTTGCAATCGGTCATTCTCTGACCTCATCCTAGGTATTACACCTGAAGAATTGATTGGATGTTCCCTCTATGATCTGCCGAATGTAATCCCAAAACATCTTGCCGATATCTATTACAAGCAGGACCGCAAACTTTTTAACAATCCAGGCACACAGGTCTATGAGGCTAAGGTCAATTGTTCCGACAGTATTCTCAGAGACTTCATCTTTTACAAAGCGACCTATCTGGATCACTCAGGAAAAGTGGCTGGACTACTTGGACTGATGCTTGATATCACCGATCAAAATAAAATCAAAAACGCTCTTGAAAAGAGTGAGATTAAATATCGTTCCATGATGGAGTCGATGAACGATGCGGTTTACATATGTGGACCTGATTTAACTATCACCTACATGAATCCAAAAATGATTAAGCAGATTGGCCACGATGCGACGGGGCTCATCTGCCATGAAGTCCTGCACAATTTACCGGTTCCATGTCCCTGGTGTGTTTTTCCAAGGGTGAAAAACGACGAAACTCTGGATCAAGAAATACACAGTCCCAAAGACCGCCGTACCTACATAGTGACAAATTCACCTATCCACAATCCGGACGGTTCAATTTCAAAAATGACAATTTACCACGACATTACCAATCGAAAAAGGATGGAAAATGAACTGTTACTGGCCAAAAAAAATGAGGCAACAGGTGTTTTTGCAGGAGGTATTGCTCACGATTACAACAACCTTCTCATGACCATTCTAGGCAATCTCCTGATGGTCAGAAGGGCCCCAGATGTCATCTGCGACCCTTCCACCTTATCTCTTTTGCTGCAGGCAGAAGATGCGGCCAAGAATGCCTCTCAACTGACGAAACGACTATTGGCCTTTACCCACGGAGATGCATTGACCTTTGAAGAATGTTCCATCAGTGATGTCATAGAAAAAGGGTTGAAGTCTTTCACAACTGACCAAAAGTATCCAATAGAACTCAATTTTGCTGTGGACCTCAAATCTGCCTATTTGGATTCAAGCCTTTTCGCAATAGTACTGCGATCACTTTTGGATAATGCCAGGGAGGCGATGGAGGCTGGAGGTGCGATCACAATTTCAGCCAAGAATATTGAAATTAATTCGCAATCGTCGACATATGGAAAGGGATTTATTGAAAACACTGGAGACTATATAGAAATTAACATTAAAGATAACGGATCAGGAATTGCTGAGGAAATCCTAGTAAAAGTGTTTGACCCCTATTTCTCAACCAAAAAACGTTGCGCGCAAAAGGGATTAGGCCTAGGTCTCGCTACAAGCTATTCAATCATCCGAAAACACGCAGGCTATATACACATCGGGCAGGAGAAATGTCCGGGCACCACCGTAACCATCTATCTGCCAACCTGGAATCCCCAATCTGTCCACAGCAACATCTCTGTTACTCCAAATTTAACAGGTAATAGAACTAAATGAAGACCAGTTCTACATTTTGATACAACATACAAACATCCATTTTATATGGGATGTCAAACAGCCTCCTACGTTGACAGGAAAGTTCTTGAGTACCGTTAGAAACTGTCTCTAACACGTCATTAAATACTCTTAAGAGGGGTGTTCACTGTTACAGCTCATTTTCTTATTCCCGCAATTCTACTCATTTGACCACCATGTTCTAATTCTTGCGAATGTCACTAAAACTGCGATACAATGTATATTAACAATTACATTTAAATGAGGTAGAATACGTTATATACTGCAATGTAACAGTGTCAGTATCTATTTTTCCCAGACCAACCGTACATTTAGAGGAAAATGTTAAATACCAGTTATCGGGTAGAAAAATTATTCAAACTATCGGCTTAGGACGTATCTAAGATGAAATCCGACACCTCTCTCTTTTCTGAAAAAGATCAAAACATTCCTAGCGAGAAGATCCGCAGAACTATTTCTAAAGGCATTGGAGTCGAGATTTTCAATTCCCTACAAGACCCCCTTATTCTTGTAACCCCTGAAGGGATAATTACAGAGGTAAACCCTGCACTTATAAGGGCCGCTCAAAAAGGATATGACGATGTTATCGGTCGTGGGATCTGCGAAATAATTCACGGTGGCAGGTGGCCTCACATTGAGTGTCCACTCGAAGAATTTCTCAGAACCTGCACTCCCCGTGTTGAAGACACTAGATTGCCCGGACTTGGTGGCGAATATTCGTTGTCTATAATTCCAGTCACTCCTTCTGAGACGGGCGAGCAGTTGATCCTCCTCATCGCACGTCTGCTCACAAAAGAGGAGATTAGAAAGGTGGACTCAATCCGCACAGCACAACTTGCAGCAATTGGAGAACTTGCAGCGGGTGTGGCCCACGAAGTCAACAATCCTATCAATGGAATTATAAACTTTGCCCAACTGCTCCTCGATGATTGTCCTAAAGAGTCCTCCCAGGCGGAAATTCTCACCAAAATTGTTACCGAAGGTGAGCGCATCGCAACAATTATTTATAATTTACTTTCATTTGCACGAGAGCCGGAGAACTCCTTTGGCACTATAGATCTCAACCAGGTGGTCCGTGATAGTATTTCCCTGGTGGGACATCAGCTAAAATATGATGGCATTGTCGTCATAACCGATCTTTTAAATCCTTCATGCCTGATCACAGGTAATTTCTCACAACTACAGCAAGTTGTGTTGAATTTAATCAGTAACAGCAGATACGCCTTAAATGAGCGCTACCGTCAATCTGTGAGTAAAAAACGAATCGAGATCACCACTCAAATCGTAACTCTTGAAGAGGTTGACTATTGTAGATTGACAGTTCGTGATTTCGGCACCGGAATTCCCCAATCCATACTGAACAAAATGTTTGAACCATTTTTCACAAGCAAACCTGCTGCTAAAGGGTCTGGATTGGGACTCAGCATCAGTTACGGCATTGTTTCCAACCATAATGGCCTGCTCAGGGTCGATTCCATACTCAACAAGTATACGGACCTTATAATTGAGATTCCCGCTTCGGAGGGCTAGTGGATAAGGACAAAAAAGATATCCATATTCTGGTAGTAGATGACGAGGAGAGCATACGTTATACCTTTGCAATGTTTCTTGAGCGTGAGGGTTATGGCAGAACAACAACCGCCTCCACTCTGGAAGAGGCACTGCTCCTCATCAACGAAGAGAGGTTCGACCTTATTATCAGCGACATCGTTCTTGGTGATTCCTCCGGTACAGATCTGCTGAAATATATACAAAACACAGGTATCCAATGTCCTGTGGTCATGATTACCGGTTTCCCAAATTTAACAACAGCGGCCAATTCCGTGAGACATGGAGCCTTTGACTACATCTCTAAGCCGGTGAACAAGGAAACCTTGCTCAGATTCGTTCGTCAGGCGCTTCAACATTGGTGCCTTGAGCAGGAAAAGAAGACGCTCCGGCTCGAAAACGAGAGGTACAGACGCTACCTGCAGGTAATTTTCAGTTCAGTCTCTGACGGTATTATCACTGTGGATAATGAAATGAATATTATTCAACTCAACGATGCCGCCACCTATCTGTTTGAAACGTCCCACTCCAAAAACAACATGAATCTGATGGAGATGGAAGGTGACATTGCAGTTGCATGCCTCCACGACGCTCAAACCGTCATTAAAAAAAGAAAAATGGTGCATGAGCATCATGTCGAATGTTTTTTATCCGGTGGGGCTGGACGGATGATCAGTCTTACGGCATCACCTCTACGCGACGACAATGCAGAGTTCGATGGTGCCGTAATCGTTATCCGCGACATCACCCTTGGAGTTCCCGAGACAAACCGCTTGAAGTTAACAGCATTTCATGGCTTTGTCGGCACCAGCTCTGCCATGCAGGATGTATATGAGCTTATCAAGAATGTCGGTAAAGTCGATACAGCAGTTCTTATCACAGGAGAATCAGGCACAGGAAAAGAACTTGCTGCAGAGGCAGTGCACCTTGAGAGTAAGCGTAAGCACCTGCCAATGGTAAAAGTTGACTGTGCTTCGATGGCGGAGGGTCTACTGGAAAGCGAATTATTTGGCCACTGTAAAGGGGCATTCACAGGTGCGGACAGGGACAGGCAGGGCCGATTGCTCCAGGCTGATAAAAGCACACTGTTCCTTGATGAAATTGGAGATGTCTCTCCACGGATGCAACTGCGGCTACTCAGATTTCTACAGGAAAAAACCTTTACGCCAGTAGGTCAGAATCTACCAGTGAAAGTTGATGTCCGCGTTGTAGCGGCCACCAATGTTAACTTACAGGAAAAGGTTAAAATGGGAAGCTTCCGGGAAGATCTCTATTACCGGCTCAAAGTTGTTGAAGTAGCTCTTCCACCTCTTAGGCAAAGGCTTTCAAGTATTCCTGTTTTTACCCGGTATTTTATCTCTTACTTTGCAGAAAAACACAATCTCCCAGTCTATTCAATCTCAGACCAGGCGATGCAGGCCCTGCACACGTATCACTGGCCAGGCAATGTACGACAGCTTCGCCACATTATAGAACGAGGTTGTGTCATGTGTAGCGGAACTACCATTCAATTGGAACACCTTCCAGAGGAAATTCTTGCTTCACAGGAAACACCCTACTCCCTTATAGATGGGATTTCGTCTTCTGAAGGCAGTATACGGCCACCCCCACCTCTTCCATTTGCAACGGAACAGGAAACGCTGCTCCACACGCTGGAACGGGTTGGCGGGAATAAATCAAAGGCTGCTAGAATACTCGGGATCGACAGGTCGACCCTATATAGGAAACTCAAACGCTATAACATTGGCACTCATTAGCAACTACACAATGGTCTTTTTTTTAGTGCCTTACTCTTGAAAAACTATCATAAAAAAACAAGACATATGGATATGTAATTTGAAATTAGAATCTTAAGCGAAGAACCAAGGCACTTATACCCCTCAAGGGGGTACTGAACTGAGTCCCGGCTTACTTTCCCGTTCACCGGGGTTAAACAACACACCCATTCAACGCCTGTTGCATAAGTGTTGCTTTTCTGTTGCACTTGTCGCAGATGCAACACCTTTATGCCACAACTACAGTTGCTGCTCCACAACTGGTTCTCATGTTTTATTACTTTAATTTCATAATGTTACACGATTTGTACTACAACGTGGCACGCCATTTGCTTTATTTCAAGTATAAGAAGCAGTAGTATCAACCTGAAATTATCACTGGAAATGGAGAGTACCATGAAAACAAGAACAGCGATTAGCAAATCAGGCGTGTCCAATCCTTCACTCACCAAAACAGAGACAACCATTCAGACTGGTCTCCTCACAGTAGTTGGACTTTTTGCCTCTGCTATCGGTCTATGGGCATTTGCCTGCCTTATAGGCGGATTGATTGCGGGCGGCGGACCCATTGGCCTTATCGCAGGCTGGTTTAAAGCTGTAAGTGGAAGCTAACCCCCCTCTCTGGGGAGTTCGTACTCTGAGTCAATTATGCCAAGGCTTTAAGCAACACCAATCGTTACAGTCTGGGGTTAAGATAGGTAAAAATACATAATGACCACGCTCATCAGGAATCTCTTTATTCTGTCAGTTATCATTTTCTTGTTATTCCTGGCGTGGTCCGCCTATCATATTGAAAACCGGCTGCCAGAGACAAGCTATAATGTATTGTTACAGCAAATTGAAGATGGAACCGTCGAAAGTGTTGATGTGACCGGTGCCAAAGCCGTACTAAACACGGTATCAGGTAATTCATTCCAGGTGTATCTAGGAAAAGATACTACATGGATAGACAGAATTACTGATGCAAAAACTATCAAAGTGACGTTTCACAAAGACCTAAGTTCATACTATATCCATGGCGGAATAGTGGTTGTGACTACCATATTGATCCTTCTGATATTTTTCTCTGTCTTCAGAAAAAAGCAGAACGGTGATGAATTTCAATTTGCAAAAGATCGTCTCATACAACCATCTAACAGTCCAAACACAATCCGCTTTGATGATGTTGCTGGAATACCGGATGCTAAAGAAGAACTCAAAGAGGTCGTCGTCTTTCTAAAAAACCCTGAAACATTTCTAGCAGTAGGGGCAACCATTCCAAAAGGTCTACTTTTACAGGGACCTCCTGGTACAGGGAAGACTCTGCTAGCGCGTGCTATAGCAGGCGAAGCTGGTGTTCCTTTTTATAACTTCAGCGGATCTGATTTTGTCGAAATGTTTGTCGGTGTCGGAGCCTCCCGGGTAAGAGACCTTTTTACAGAAGCCAAGAAGAACGCACCATGTATTGTCTTTATTGATGAGATTGATGCTGTAGGTGGGCGTAGAACGAGTGGCGCAACAGACGGCAATGACGAAAGAGGACAGACACTGAATGCGCTTCTGGTTGAGATGGATGGCTTTTCAACAACAGATAATATCATGGTACTGGCTGCCACGAACAGGCCGGATATTCTCGACCCTGCACTTCGCAGGTCAGGACGCTTTGATCGCCAGATTACAATACTGGCCCCCGACCTGAAGGGGCGTATAGAAATACTTAACACCCATTGCAAAAAGGTAAAACTGGCGGAAGATGTCGATATTGCCGAGATTGCGCATTTCAGTTCCGGTTTTACCGGGGCAGAGATTGCCAGCCTGGTTAACGAAGCTGCATTACTGACGGCACGAGAAGGAAAATGTATTATTGAACGACACTCTTTTGACCAGGCCAGGGACAGGATACTACTCGGAGTTGAAAGAAAAGGAATGGTCCTCACCCAGGAGGACAAAAAGATCCTTGCCTACCATGAAGCAGGACATGCGATTGTTGCTAAATTACTGCCTGAAGCGGACCCCATTCATAAAATCACCATCATCCCAAGGGGCCGATCCATGGGCCAGACCCAACAACTCCCCCTGGGAGATCGCTACGCGTACGGAAGACGCTATCTTATAGACCGGATCACCATGCTCCTCGGCGGACGGGCTGCTGAAAAACTCGTTTTTAATGAATTCACCACAAGAACAGAAAACGACCTTATCCAGGCCACAGATATCGCAACCAATATTGTCTGCAGATGGGGCATGAGTGAAGCTCTCGGCCCTCAAACACATGTTGTTGAAGAAAGTGGCTTCCTCGACAATGTTAGTCGGCGCCGAATCATGTCAGAGGAAACGGCAGGCCTGATTGATCAGGAGGTTAAAAAGCTTCTCAACTACTGCTATGAGAGAGCGCTGAGAATACTTAAGCAGGAGGTATATTTCCTCAATGTACTGGCTGAAATCCTCATGGACGTAGAGACTCTGGACAGTGAAGAATTTGAAATCATCCATCAATGTTCACTCACAAAAAGAGATGAGGCAGATGTTGAAATGGATGATGACGCTAAAGAATGTTCCCTGTGTCCGGCAAGGGGACAGTGCATGAAAAAAGTAAGTACATGTTCCACCTGATAGGTTCCATGCTGTTTAACAACGAACTCGGAGTAACTTATGTTTTCACTGCGCAAACTTGTCTGGATCGTGTTTCCGGTGACAATTTTACTGCTTGGCGCAGTCATAGTTCTGGGGGCATGGCAATATACCGTATCCGGTAAATACGGGGCTATCATTAATGAAAACGAAAGAGCTCTATTTCATTTTGCAACCATACGAGAGTCACTTACAGAGGCTTTGATTACAGAAAATGATCTACAACTTACGAGTCTGCTTCCCGACATGGAAGAGTTACACTCCTCTTTCACCCGCATGCAGGAAAATCCCTATGTTCCCGCTGAGTTAAAGTTGAGCCTCATTGACAATATTGATATTGGCGGTGTTGTCATCAGAATGCGGGAAATAGATAGTCAGGGGGACAATGAGGCCCAAAAGAAAACTATTCAAAAGGAGATGCGCAGCATTGGAACCCACCTGTTGAAATACGATCGTGTTCTTGCGACCCTGGCCCGTTCAAGAACGAGCAGCTTACAGTTAATTATTATAGGGTCATTAGGTATTGTCGTCAGTATCATGAGCTTATCCCTTATTCTCCTTTACCGTAGTTCAATTATCCCCATGCTCTTTTTAACAGAGCAACTACAGAGACATGAAGGACCATATGAAGATCTTCAATTGCCTGGGCCAACCAGTATTGAAATATTGGAACTTGTAGAGGCGGTACGAAACAGGACACACCAGGAAAACGACTATGGAATGTTTCTTGGTGATAAGATTAATCCGGATCACTACTCACTTCTTGCGGAAATCATAAATGAGTCAACCAACCAGCTCAACGGTCTCATCAACTACACTCAGCTTCTGGTTGACACAGAAAATCAGATCTATAGCGCGCAGCAACATGAACTACTGGATAAAATTTTAAAGACAGGAACAGAGATCGCCAGATCATGGAAAAAACTTCAATAGGAGGGAATTATGGTGGATAAAAGTCCTGAACTCGGACATGAAGACAATAACAAAAAAATTGAATTTGATGACCTGAGCTGGCAGGAACAACTCGGTGTTTCATGGAAAACGCCAATGGGCCTCTTTGGTGTGGGAATTACCACCATCAGCTTTACTCTTCTTATCCTTGGTCTGAGTGCCCATATCTCAGGACTTATCGAAAACCACTATGCCGCCATCGTTACATTTATGATTTTTCCGGCAGGTATAGTCTTTGGTCTGGTACTGATTCCCGTATCCTTTTATTTTCGCAGGAAAAGATGGTTCAGGCATAGTCTCAGTGCCTCCTCCATGGTCATAGATCTAGGTAATAAGGTACACAGACGCGCGGTGGGTATGTTTCTGGTTCTGTCTGTTGTCAACATTGCAATATTTTTTCTTGTCCTCTACGAAGCCTACCATTTTACAGAATCCGATTATTTCTGTGGCGTTGTCTGCCACCAGGTTATGGCCCCGGAATATACAGCTTATCAACGCTCCCCCCACGCAAAGGTAGGTTGTGTCGAATGTCACATAGGCTCTGGAGCCGATTGGTACGTGAAGGCAAAACTGTCGGGATTACGACAGGTAAAGGCTGTTATCGATGGAAATTACAGCACGCCGATTCCGGCACCAGTAGAACATTTACGCCCGGCCCGAGACACCTGTGAGGCTTGCCATTGGCCGGAAAAGTTCCACGGCAAGAAGGTTAAACAGTTTATTTCCTACACCAACGACAATCAGCTAGAGCCTACCGTTGAAGAGATTGCACTACACATCGGTGGCAGAAACCCTCTTACAGATACATTTGAAGGAATCCACTGGCATGTCAGCAACGACGTAAAGGTTGAATATTATGCATTGAATGAAAAAAGGACCTCAATTGGTGAAATCAGAGTAACCAAGCCCAGCGGGATCACAGAGGAATATAATAACGGATCAGGGGAAGAGGAAGCAGACGCAGGTGCCCACTGGAGGGTAATGGATTGTATCGATTGTCACAATCGTCCGACCCATGTGTATGAAGATCTTGAACAAAAGATCGACCAGGGCTTGTACAGCAAAAAACTGACGCCAACAATACCTGGATTGCGGGAAGACTCCTTTACCGTCATGAACACAGAATATGCAACAAGAGAAGAGGCCAAAGAACAGATTGTTGAAAATCTGATGTCTCTTCAGGCAAAAAGAAACGGCACTGATTTCGTTTCTGAACACGAACAACAACTCATAACTTCCGGTAATTATCTACTCGACCTTTATATGGGTAATGTCTGGCCAAAAATGAATGTTACTTGGGGTACCTACAAAGGACACAATGGACATCTATACGCGGATGATGGTTACGGCTGCTTCCGTTGTCACGACGATGAGCATGAAACGGAATTCGGCAAAATGATTTCACAAGATTGTGCACAATGCCATGACGAGCCATAATATTGAGCGATAAAGTGAAAATACAGTCTGTATTTACACTTTATCGTATTTAGAAAAAGACACAACGATGGGACGTTGCCTGCACAGCCATCCATGAATCCTTATCTGAAAGGATTTATGGATAGTCCTAATAATCCTATGAGGAAACGACCCCGGTAAACGGGGAAATATGCCGGGATAAGTACCTTGAGACAAATTATTTTCTTGGAAACAAGAAAGTAATTTATATGGTACTAAAACAACGACTCGTCATACCGTATGTATTGTCAAATCGTCCATTAAGACACTACACCTCGTTTATCGAGCTTTTGCCAGAGTCCATCGGTACGGGCGAGACAACTTTTTAGGAGTTTATCAATCAATACAAACAGCAATGGCCTTGGACATACTCAACGCCAAGACCACCACACTTCAACTCTTGTCTATATCCGCAAAGCAGTGGGCGACGTTACTGCTTTTGCCGGTTTTTTTTACCACAAACACATCGCCCACTGAATATTACACAGCTCTTTGCTTTCCTTCCATCATAAGGTCAGGAGGTCCGAGCCATGTGCCCTTCAATAGCAGATTGAAATAGGCCCATTTAAACATCAGCTTTGCTATATGGTTCATCTCAGTATCTCTTAAGAGACTCAGCGGACCAACGGCTGGAAACGGATATTTTCCGATCAGAGGCTCAGTATCGTAGTTAAAATCAATAATGTAGGCTTTCCCGAAGCCTGATTCTATGAATCAAACCGCGTGTCCATCTGACCGGGCATGCTGCTCCCCCCCGTTAATATAGGCCATGATATTTTCATGCAGCACATCACCCTGGAAATGCGCAACAGCGCCCGCTTTCGAGGTAGGGACATCGGTACCGTCACCCAGGACCCATACGTTATCATGGCCACCTGGTTGAAGCGTATGCTTATCCACCGGAATATAGCCCATTGGATCGGCGACACCCGAATCTATCATCACCTGAGACCCAAAATTTGGTGGTATGGAAACCAGCATATCATAGTCGACCTCTGTACCATCATAAGCTGCTATTGTTTTTTTCGTATGATCAACAGAACCGAGAGCAAAATCGGTGGTAAGCTTAATGTTTTTATCTGTCATTGCTTCTGTCAGCACCTTGGTAGCCATTGGCTTGGTAAAGGCGCCTGAGAGCGGGGTCACGAATTCAATTTCCACCTTATCGCGGATGCCCCGCTTATGGAAATACCAATCAGCCAGAAAGGCAAACTCAAGGGGAGCAACCGGACATTTGATAGGCATTTCGGCGATATTAACTACCAGTTTTCCACCGGTGAATTTTTTTAGGGCCTTGCCTAAAACCTGGCAATCGCCAAAACGATAGTAACCGTGGATATCATTACCCCAGCCTTCCTGCAAACCTTCAACTTCTTCAGGCCTGATATCACAACCTGTTGACATAACGAGAATATCATATTTAAAGATCCCTTCAGTAGCGGTAGTGATCTCCTGCTTATCCCAGTCAACATTGGTCAGCTCAGAAATAACAAAATCTATTCCAGGTTTGATAAATTCTCTTCTACTTCTTCGGATTTCATTTGGTTTATTGATGTCAAACGGCACAAAGAGAAAGCCAGGTTGGTAATAATGGACATTATCCCTGTCAATCAGGGTAATCGACCAATCATTATCAAGATCCTTTCTCATTTTGTTGGCCATCATCGTACCACCACTTCCGGCACCAAGTATGACTAGCTTTTTCATAATAGCGATATTCTCCTTTTTTCTGTCACGTATCTATTACACTTGTAAAAGTAGCGTTTCAGTCTTTGACAATCCGATTATGCAGAGGTTTGTTCTTTCTGCCCTCGGCCACTCTGAGATGTCTGCAAACAACTCCCAATAACCTGCAGCATCATAAACAAGAAGCCAAAAGCCTCTTGAACTTTTGGATCATTCACCAGTTTGATCATCCCTATTGGCCCAACCGGTTTTACCTCTGAAATTTTTACATTGCTAATTACCTGACAGATCTCCTCGATCTGAGACTCTGTGTAATCAATTCGCTTCAGAGCAGTGATGGCGACACCAGCCAGCTTCACAAAACCGTTGCCCTGTTGCAAGCCGTCCAGCCAAACGTTCATGCCGTTGATAACATCAGTCTCTTTCATCAGCACCCCAACTTCCTTGACCAATTCGGTCATTGGCTGAATCATATTCAGCAGATCACTCAGGGTGTGAATATTAATGAGTACCGTATGCAGGAGATCGCCCAGTTCCTCTGCCTGGAATTCACCTTCGTAGAGGGAGTTGAGAAACCGAAGCAGACGCGGATACATGAGCTTTAGAATCGGCACCATGTCGTCGCGTAGCTCCACTCCAGCTTTCAACATGTCCAGCCCCTCGCCCATGGTGTCAAGATTCGTCAGGGCTTTTCTCAGCAAAACGATGAGTTCATCGATATGAAAATCCGTGTCAAGTTCGGTAAAAAACTGAACAGACTTTGGATAGATCTGTGTTACCACAGCCCCCTCACTATTTTTCAGTTCTGCCCCGGTCTTTACCCCACTGATGACCTCATTGAGCTGTTCCAGATTCGTCAGCAGGGACTGCGTCATCTGGAGCACCTTCTCATTGGAACTACCATCATCAGTCGCACTGGGTAGTTCGGTACTCTCAATAGGAGGTTGCCTGAGTATCGAAGCCATCTCCTGTTTCAATTCTAAGAGTACATCTGACTTCAACGATCTGACTTCATCCGAGAGCCTATCCAGCTTCTCAAGAATCAACGCTTCATTCATTTTTCTCTCTCACTCCTTATGTTCTCTCAAGCCACATCACCGTGCATTTCCTTTCAGGTAAAAGGTGCTCAGCTCTGGTCAGCATCAAAGACTCAAAGTTGTCGGATGAGCATGGATCATAGGCTGTTGAAGGTGTCAACTCCTCGGTAAACTGCGTAAGCAGTTATTCCACCAACTAGGCATAACACCTCTAACTGCACCACCTCGTCGTGTCATCCATTGGAGTACTCAGTACATATAAACAAGACACGTAACTACCACATTGTGGTAGTTTGACTATATGATACATTCCTTTATGGAAAAAATCAAACAGCAATGCTTTTTTTTGGGCGGGAGGATAAATCAAGGTTTTAGAGGAAAAGTATCCCGTGGGAAACATGGTTATTTGAAATTTCTTCTAAGAGAAGTGTTGGGAGATCTTCCTAACTGACGACCACCTACCATGTAAAGATATGGACAGATGTTGTTTTAAGAATTGAAATTGAGCTACCACAGTTGACACATTTGATCGATATGTGACAAAATGAATGTATACTCTGGACCACGTATTAAAACCGACCAACATCTACTGTATATCCCCTGTTTATGAGCATCTCTATTGTTATCGTCGACGATCATCCTGTGATCAGGCATGGACTGAAAAACATTTTAGCCAAACAAGATGATTTTCTGGTTACTGGACAGGCAGATAATGGGATCAGTGCCCTAGAGGTAATAACTGCCGTTCAACCAGATGTAGTCATACTCGACATTACCATGGAGGGAATTGATGGTATCAGCCTTATAGCACACATAAAAAAGGACTCATCTGAAACAAAGATTATCATTTACACAACCTATGACAGCAAAAATTATATTTGCAGGGCACTCCAGGCCGGAGCACGCGGGTATGTGTTGAAAAGCGAAAAAATAACAGAAGTTTCTCTGGCCATTTATAGTGTGCAGAAAAACAAACTGCATCTCAGCCCAAGCCTGCCCCCCACCATTCTGGCGGAACTTATAACTGCTGACGGTTTCTCTAAAAGATCCCCCGCCACCACCCTCACCCCGCGTGAATATGAAATAGCCTCTCTCATTGCTCAGGGCCAAGATCCAAACCAGGTCGCCAACACTCTCTTTATCAGCCCCAAAACGGTCCGGGTTCACCGTACAAAGATTATGCATAAGCTGTCATGCAAAAATATTCACGAGCTGCTCCTGCAGTTGCGGCAACATTTTCCCCAGTAAAATCTAATACTCACTCAACATACTTCAAACTTTCCGTCCACCTGCTATAGTCATCCAAACTAGGTGAATATACCTCCAACGCCTATTGTTTCCCATTCCTGTTGAATGTAACCTAGTGTCAGTTCAAGAATCTCTGATGTCGACTTAGCTCGGAAGTTTTACACAAGCCTTCTGGCTGATTCGAACCAGAAGATAACGCTGCAAGAAACATACGGTTGTAAGTAAATAAAAATTACAAACACCCAACATGCTTGATAAGGGCAATCCTTTCGAAAGAAAGGTCACGCAAAGCCACCGGCCTACCCACTCCCCATCAGGGAGGATATGGCAGCGGAGCTCCCTGGCAGAGAAAGTATCTCCCGATGCTTGCTCCTGCAAGGTTTTACAGGAACTGCAACGAGAGGAGGTACCCCCCATGACATACATCTGATACCCGTTCCGGGCCCCTTTACACTTTTCAATTATTTTAGATGATTTTATAGGCGCTCTTTTGCCTATTTTTTTCCAACAGGAGGAATCCAGATGATCCCATTGGATAGATCCGTTTTTCGTACTACTTTACTCGCATGCACTTTAACCAGTGCCTGTCTTCTCCCGCTTTCCACAGCACTGGCAGTGGACAACACCATAGATATTATCCCGGACGAACAAGTTGACATCAACGTAGAACTCAGTCCAGGTTTTATTGGCGGAACCATAGATCTTGGCGGCCAGAATATTACCAGAATTGATCTCGAAGCAAAAAACAGTGACTTTACCGCAAAGCTCTATCCCAACAATGAAGGCCCCTATACTCTCACTGTAAATGTTCCAGTAGGTGAGACCTTGGACTATAGTGTTTCTGGAACAGCCTGGATGGACAACTATAACACCAGGATGTTCTTTAAGAACGAAAACATCTCTGTACAGGAAGGCCAAACGACCCAACTGGACTATATAATAAACTCCGGATATGTCGCCACGGAGATTATCACCAATGGCTGCAACATCGTCAAAACAGAGATGTGGGCCAACCGCGATGACGCAACCGGGTACAGCAATGCAACAACCAAGACGGGTTCCGAACAACAATTTCGTTTTCCCGTCCAACCAAATGCAGGTATCAGGCTCCATGGAATGGTCCAACTCTCCACGGGTGCAACCATTAACCTACAGGAACAATATGTCACCGTGCTTCCTGGCCTAGAAACACCCGTAAGCTGGGAAGTCAATTGTGTCGCGGGTCAATTGAGCGCTATTCAGCATGATGTAAACTATCATATGCCCGTTGACTATCATTACACCTACCTCTACAATCAGGGTGCCTCGTCTATTTATCGAATAGAAAAGCATGACGGTTATATTAATTTTGACAACCTGGCCCCTGCCGAGTGGCGATTGTACACATATAGTTACTGGAATAATAACCAGAACCTAATAGCAAAAAACTATACTAATATACAAACCCAGTCCGGTCAGACCACAACAGTAACGTTTGATCAATATCCTGCATTTCTACGGGGAACCTTAAATCTCACCGGAACCCATACAATACAGGACACCAGCTATGCACATATATATAGCTATGGCCAGAATGCTCTTTACCCTTCAAACCAGGTATATTCCAGAGCCCTTGCCAATAATGTAGATGGCAGCTTCAATCTGGCCCTCCCCCATGGCGAGTACAGCACTTATGTGAGTGCCTTTGCCTTTTATAACCCAACCTTAGATGATGACTATCTGAACTCTTATCTCTATATGTATGATTATTCCAAAAGAGCCGATCTTCTGTACATCACTCCTGAGGAAGTCATTGAGGGACACGATGTATCCTATGAGACGGGTTCTGCAATAATCAAATTCAAGCGAGCGGATGGAGGTGCATTCTCTGCACCGTATATTACAGCCACATCTTATATCTACGATGAAAACCGGGTACTCCAATCGTATTCCTACACCAATTCGCGCACCGTTGGATATACGGACAGGGTGACCATGGTCGGTTTCCCTGGAACCTACCTGGTAGAGGCCTGGGCCAGTGTTGACGGATCACTGACCACCTTTGGTAAGGTGGAAATTAAGATAACCCCAGGAGTGGAAAAAGTAATTGATATTGGTGGACCAGCTCTCGACGTCAGTGAGCCTGCAGCGAACGCAACCTAAAGCGAACAAAGTCTTAGCGTAATCGGCACTGCAACAGATGACAGCGGCATCGATTCCATCACAATCAATGGTGAACCGGTAATTTTTATCGCAACCGGCAACATTTCGGACCTCAATGAGATCTCTTTTGAGACTGTTATACAGCTAACCGAAGGGAGCAACAATCTCGTTACGGTGGCAACTGATTCTTCCGGCAACGAATCTACTGACAGTCGCACAGTGACCTACAGCCCTCTAGTTGAAGAAGTGCAAGAAGAGATCGAACCGATCTTTAGCGGAGGGGACAATACTGGACATCAAGCCCGGATCATGCAAAAACCCCTTTAACGTTACTCAAAAAGGTGTGCTGCCGGTGGTTTTCCTTGGATCAGCTGATTTTGATGTACGAAACATTGACCCGAGTTCTTTGTCTCTGCAGGGTGTCGCTCTGCACAGATATGCTTTTGACGATGCAGCAAGATACACCACAGATGGAAGTTGCAATACCGACCAAGGAGACGGCTATGAGGACCTCGTCCTCAAATTCAAATCCCAGGCGATTGTTGCAGCGCTTGATGAGGTGACTCACAATGAAACCATCACTCTCACGCTAAATGGATCAACCTACGACGGCCTTGATATCTTGGCACATGATAATATCACCATCATCAAAAAGGGTAACTATACTCGTAGCAAGGGTAAGAAATAGCACTGAACTCCCTGAGACAAGCGAATCATAGGGGTTCGTTTGTCCCGGTTCATCTGGTGAATTGAGAATGTCATGAATAAAAATATTTCATGTTTAACACTTTGTATAATCCTCGGGCTCTGTGGATTTTTTGCTGCAACTCCTCTTTTTGCCCAGAATTATTTCCTCCAGGTATCCAATAACAGTTTGACACTGAAAACAGAAAACATTCCCCTTCAGCAGGTCTTGAGTGAAATCGAAACCCAGAGCAAAATCAGGATGCGACTTTTCCTTAAGGCAGATGATCTGGTAACGGCAGAATTTAACGATATACCACTCGAAGAAGGACTTGATTTATTGTTGCAACGCTACAATCATGCAATTACCTACAGAGCAATGCCGAACAACGTCTTTGCCATCACAGATATTTTCATTCATTCACGCAGGATCAAAGCAGATAAGACATTACATCTAATACTATCCGGCCAGCAAGGGGATAACCAAGCAACCACTCTCACCCTCGAAGCCCCGGAACCTGGCGAAATAGCTTTACACAACATCAATCCCTTAAACAATGATCCGCTCAAATCAATGCGGGGAATAGATCCTTTGGCGCGATTCGACCTTCCGCAACTGGATCACGATCCACATAGTACAGGAGTACCTTTTCTACCTACTCCCGGGCAACTCGCTGCAATACATTAACCCCTAAATGTTCATGAAATATTGGGGCTAACCTTCCTGATGCCCAAAGCCCGGAATATGTAACCACTGTTCAATTTTTTTCAGAACCAGCATGGCGCAGGAAACCAAGATCAGATAGTAGACCCCAACCATCATGAACACTTCAGTGAACCTGAAATATTCTGTAGCGATGGTGTTTCCTTCACCTGTAAGCTCCATACAGGTGACGATATAGGCCAGTGAAGAATACTTAATGAGGTATATGATCTCATTACCGCATCCGTGTATTGCCCGCCTCATGGCCTGAGGAATGATAACCCAAAAGACGGTCTGAAAGGTTGTGAAGCCAAGGGCCTGTGAACCAAGATATTGCCCACGCTGAATAGACAGCAAAGCTCCCCGTACATATTCTGATTGATAGGCCCCACTGCAGAGCATGAACCCGGTCACCGCTGCCGCGTATGGAGAAAAATAAATACCGAGATTTGGCAAACCGTAATAAAGAACAAAAAGCTGAATGACAAGAGGAGTTCCGCGGAAAAGTGCCGCGTAGGCATCACCTAGTTTCCTCACTATTTTAGGGCCAAAGGTCCGAAGCGCACCGGCAGTAATGCCAATACATATCCCGCCGAGCGCTGAAGGGATGATAAGAGCAATGCTCATCACCACACCTTTATTTAGGGCGGGCAGCAGGTCCTGATAAAATTGGGAGAACTCCACGATCAACTCCCCTTCACATCAAGGTCGCTGAGTCTGTCACAAAAGCCCTGGGTTCTTGTCTTCTTTCCTGCCCCCAAAAGTTCCTTAGGGCTCCCCTGTTCTTGAATAATACCATTTTCCATAAACAGCACGTTCTGGGCAAGCCCCGCGATGAGACTGATCTGGTGGGTTGCCATAATCATGGTCATACCTTTTACTGCAAGTGCTTTAATTACTGCAATAACCTCCCCCACAAGTTCTGGGTCAAGGGCTGAGGTTGGTTCATCTAAGAGGAGAACTTCGGGGTCCATGGCAAGCGCCCGTGCAATTGCAACCCGCTGCTTCTGGCCACCTGAGAGCTGCGCGGGGTAGAGTTCAGTTTTATCACCAAGCCCCACCTGTTCAAGTTCAAAAAGAGCACGCTTATTTGCAGCCTTTTTGTCTATTTTTCGTACCTTACGAAGAGCAATAGTCACATTTTCGCGCGCTGTCAGGTGATCAAAGAGATTGAATTCCTGAAAAATCATCCCAACCCGCTGCCTGAGTTGATACAGTTCTTTTTTATTTTTCAGGTTTACCGTTTGTCCATGGATGCTGATCGTCCCGGAATCGGGGGCGACTAAACAATTGATACACTGCAAGAGAGTACTTTTACCCCCGCCGGAAGGTCCGATAAGAACTTTAATCTCCCCTTCTTCAAGGGTAAGGCTCACACCTTTTAGGATCGTATTGTCACCAAAAGACTTATGAAGATCATCTACTCTGAGGATTGTGTTAGCCTCTGTCATGAGTTCGCACCGTGGTCGGAGTATCCAGGAATACGGACACGTTTTTCAAGTTCAAGTAAAAGCCGTACACCAATCCAGGTGAGGACAAAATAGATTATTCCCGCAGTAATATAGAGTGGCAGATGCTGGTAGGTCCTGGAGGCCACGAACTGGGTTCTTGCCATTATTTCTGGAGCACCGATAACAAAGGCAAGAGCTGAATCTTTAAGAATAATTGAATACTCATTGGACCATGCAGGAATTGATAGGCGCAATATCTGAGGCAATACAATATTTCTAATGGCCTGGGCATCACTCATTCCAAGGGAAGACGCCGCCCTAAACTGACCTCGCGGCAAGGAAAGTATGGCACCTTTGAAGATATTGGCCTGATACGCAGCTGTTGTCAATCCAAGGACAATTGCAACGGAAGTAAAGGCACTGAAATTAAGACCAAGATAGGTAAACAGTCCGAAGTAAAAGAGAAACAACAGAACTAGAACAGGCACTCCCCGGAAGATCCAGAGATAGAGATTCAGAAGATATCGAACAGGCCGAGGCCCATAGACGATGCCCACCGCAATACACACACCCAAAACAAGGCCAAAGAGCATGGCGCAGACAACAATGCCGGCTGTAATAAAAGCTCCCTGAATCAAATAGGGGAAAGAGTCAACAATAACTGCAAGACTGGGGGGCATGACAAATACACTCAGGTAAGAGCGATGCGTTCTTCACTCTTTTGATCTCAGAGACAGACACAAAAACCGGATTCTCTTGTAACAAAAGAACCCGGTGTTAGCACCTTACTTGGCCAGGTCGTACTTTTTGATAAGTGCGTCCCAATCAGGAGAAGCCATAAATTTCTTTAAAGCACCATTAACTTTACCAAGAAGGTCGGTATCGTCTTTACGAACAGCGTATCCGAATTCTTCAGAGTGCATACCAAAATTACCGAGCACCTGAACCTCTTTTTTAGATGCAGCATCCTTTGCAGGAGCATCGTTCATAGCGGCTGCTGCAATTCTACCATTAAGAATGTCTTCAACAGCAAGAGGAGAAGAGTTGTAGTAGCGAAGGGTGAAATTCCAACCATTCTTCTCCTTTTCTTCTTTCAGCCATTTTGCTTCAGGGGTACCCTGCTGAACACCAAGGATGTTTTCACCTTTTAAGATCTCATCTATATTGAGGCCTGAATCTTTTTTAACAACCATCACCTGCTCGATAATCCAATACGGTGCGGTGAAACTTACTTTTTTCGCTCGCTCTTCAGTGATACTCATACCGGAGGCGATAATATCAATTTTCTTACTCAAAAGGGACTGGATGATACCAGACCATTCGATTGGTTGATGGGTGACGTCTTCACCAATCTCTTTTGCAATCCATGTCATTGCCTCAACGTCAAAACCGCTTGGAACACCTGTTTTGTCAATATAGGCAAAGGGAGGATAGTTAGCATCAATACCATTCACGAGTCCTTTTTTAGCAGACGCACTTGTCGCAAAGGACAAACCAACAACACAAAGTAAAAGAATCAGACCATTACGTAACATTTTATTCTCTCAATATACGGCAAGGTTACGGGCACGAAGCCCTTCATTTCAATCCACAGTACAGCGGATAATATTAATTGTTCACGGATGCGTGATATAAAGAAAAATGGATGGTGTGTCAACGAGATTCGCAAAAGAACCAACCCTCCTATCCACCTTCTTACTCTAAGAAAAAAAGATCATGTATTTTACAATAGTAATTACTTTACAAGTTTTCCAAGAAAGGGGTACAACCATTCTCTAAAGGAAGGGCTTTGGGAAAATAAATATGAGGGATACGGCGAATAGATGAATCTTGGCGGAATTATTACGGCAATTGTTGCAGCTCTCTGCATGGGCACTATGGGGGTTTTCTCCAGGAAGACTGGTTTTACCGCCGAAGTCATAACGTTCTTCAGGCTTATTATCGGTTCATTCTTTCTCCTTGCTTTTCTTTTTGCAAGAGGTGACCTCCGCTATATACGCACATGGCCCGGATGGCCGGTGATTATAAACGGCTTGTTCCTCTCCGGTTTTATTATTTTTTACGTCCAGGCCATGAACAACACGACAATGGCCAATGCCATAATGGTGCTCTATCTCGCACCTTTACTTGCATCAGTTTTTGCACATTTCTTCCTGAAAGAACACCTCAATCTAGCAAGCCTGCTTCTCATCTGTGGGTCCCTCTTCGGCTTTGCAATGATGCTAGAATTTAAGCTAGGTTTCGGGACTGCTAGTAACGATATCCTTGGTATGGTCTACGCCCTTCTGGGACTCGCCTGCTACACCGGGTTTATTATCATCAACCGCATAATAGATGTAAATGTTCATGTGTACACCAGAACCTACTACCAGCTCCTGGTAGGTGCTCTGTGTCTCATACCTTTTATTCCAGGTCACCTTCCATCCCCCTCTCTATCTCATATATTTTGGGCCACGGGAGCGGGATTCATTCCTGGCTTCCTCGGAATTCTTTGCGCTGTTATTGCCCTTGAAAAGTTACCCACAGCGACATTTGGAACGCTCGCATATTTTGAGCCTATTTTTGTTATCTTTCTCGGCTGGGTAATATTCAACGAACGACTTGGAATAATGCAAATAACCGGTTGTCTCATGATTCTTTGTTGCGGTGCAGTGAAAGGGTACCTTGCCACAAAAGAATAACAGTCTTGGGCTTAAAAGTGACTACTTGTTTCTGAAAAAATCAGAAATGACCCAGTTATATGGAATCACATTGAGTGTTATATTCGAAACCACTCTGAGGATGAACTCTGCCAAGGCCTCTGCCAGGATTGTAGTGAGCAACATTACCCCAGCCTCAAGAAGAGGCTATAATTTTCCTTTAACAAAACACAACGAACCGGGATCCCGGTCAACAAGGCAGCAACACATGGCAGAAAAAGACCGAGAAAAATGGGACTCCAAATATCTTCAACATATCGGGAACCTCGCCCCTTCCAAATTACTTGAAACTTTTATAGATCATGCCCCTCCAGGAAAAGCGTTGGATATAGCCTGTGGTAACGGGAGAAACAGTATTTTTCTTAGCAAACATGGATTCACAGTTGATGCGGTTGATATTTCGACCGTGGCAACTAAAAGCCTTAGAGAACAAGCGGGGATCAATGTCCAATGCATGGACATTGATGAGTGGACCATCCCTGAAAACAGTTATGAACTCATCATCAACATACGTTTTCTGGACAGACGCCTGTTTCCGATGATTGTAAAAGGGCTCAAACCTGGTGGCCTTTTAATATTTGAATCCTTTACCGGTGGGAAAAATGAGCAGTTCAACCTTAGACCCAATGAACTTTTATACGTTTTCGAGGGGTTACACGTTATATACTATGAAGAAAAGATTCTTGAAAAGTCCGACAGATTTGAGAAAAGTGCTGCACTGGTCGCTCAAAAAAGTGAGAGGTAATATAGTCTAATCTCCATAGAGGTTACGCTTACTTTTCCGTTGCTTCACCTCCCTGCATAGTCACCTTCTCTATCCCGAAGTTCTCATGACTTTTTGATTTGAAACTTAATTGTTTGTTTTTATAGTTCAACAATGACTTCCTTAATTAACAGGGTGTTTTTCGTTTCAAATCAAAAAGTTCACCCTTCGGCCCAACAGATTTATCCGCAGCTGCTTCGTTACCGAGCATTTGCAGGTAGCGAAGACTCCGGTAGATTATTACAGCTTCATGCCCGGTGTCTCGACCTGCGAAAAACTTTGTTGGTGAGAAATCCGGGCTATGGACAACACCAGAGGGAAACTTTATTTGTCTTTTCTATGAGACTTGCAGCCGTCCCCCCAGCAAACTTAAAACTTTTCAGAAGACCCTGGTCAACTCCATTTAAGCCAAAGGCTATGGAAGCAAAACGGCCTTTTTCGGCATATCCCATTATTGTTCCGGACACATTCACGCCCCAGCTCGTATCTGTATGGATTCTTGAGTCAGCAATATTGTGTTCGGCCAGGGCCTTTCTTGCATCAGCAAATATCTTATCTAAGTCCAGGCCATGTCCATTCTGCACATTAAATAAAGTAATCGAATGCTGGGGTTGATTGGCTAGGATATAACCAGCATGATCCACCGCTCTGAGTGCATTTTCTGATCCATCAATACAGACCAGAACATTTTTCTGGTCCCTGTCAGGTTCTGGACAGATCCATACAGGCGTCGTCAACCTACTTTCCTCGATAATCTTCTGAGCAGTTTCATCTGCTGCACGTTCAAAAAAAGACTGCAGGGTATATGACGCTCTTTTTCCAAGTATTATAGCATCATACAGCCCCTGTTCCCCTTCGTTAAGAATATCTTTTACTTTACCGTAACGCTCCGCAAAGGTTTTTGTAATCAACTGATCAATGCACATACTGCTTTCAGCAAGCATTGTTCTGGCCTTATCTAAGGCTCTTTGAGCACCAACAGTTGGCCGGCCATGGATTCTATCATCAGGTTTATCCCACATCTCCATTAAAGTAGCATTCATATCGTTAGAATCGAGTCGACAGATATGAAAGAGTGTGACCTGATGCTCAGAGAGTTTTTGAAAAAAAGAACAAAGAAATCTCACCCCGGTGAGATCCGCACTATCAAAGCTTACTGTAACCAAAAAATGCTTATGCATATTTTCTCCTCTGTTTCACTGATAATATGACGACCACAACCCCTAATCCGTCCTGCTCATCCTACTTACCCGTTGCATAGGGATATCCTTTACGGGCCCAATCGTATACACCATAGCGCAAATTATAGATTCTTTTAAAACCGGCATCTGCAAGGATTTTAGACGCAACGGTGGATCTGTTTCCGGTGGCACAGTAGACAAAAACATCCTGGTGCTTTTGAGATTCGAGTTCACCAATTCTCTTTTGCATTTCCTGTATAGGAATGAGATGAGAACCTTCAATATGAACCTGTTGATATTCCCCTTTGGTTCTTACATCAAGAATAAAAGGATCAACATTTTTTATGAGCTCAGCAGCTTCAGAAGCAGTCACTTCTATATAGTTGGGCCGCACAAGCTCAATAACAGAAATAACACCACCCCCCTCTCCCATTTGAAATGGGTAGTCCCCGGCCTGTTTCATTTTAAAAAATGGTGCCTGATCAGGATCGGGCAGGAGGATCCCCGTATACTTCAGATCCAACATTGAAAACGCAAGTGATGTATACTTTTCAGGGTAACTAAACTTTATGTAATCCCCCCGGTAAACGGTAAAACTGTTATCGGTCTGCTCGGGCCTTACCTCAAGAATACGAAATCCAGAACGAAGACTGCCTGAGATTTCTGTCACCTCTTCAGCATAAGAAACCACAACAGGAGATACCAGCAAAACAATTAAAAGAGCCAATATTTTCATATGTGCTCGACGAACATTTAAAATGAATTCATTCTTCATCGTGTACAGGTACCTTATCCTAAGAATTACAACTTCACCTGCCCATTTTTCAATGGTGCAGCCCAAAACTCATTATCCACAACAATAAGTAATCTTGGCCTATAGTGCTACCTCTCAAAACATTACAGGGAGCTGTTTTCTCCTTGAGGCAAGGGCGCCAATGGCTCTATTTATCGTAAAACGATATCACTTCAAAAGAAAGTTCAACTAAAAACCATTCACTATCACACTGTAACTATATAGCTTTAATACATTAGATGGTGGTGAGACCAAACTATTTTGTCTTTTACTAAACAAATGTATTGCATTTTCCATTGAATCGGTTATAATATTGCGCAGTAGTTGAGTTATTCAATGAAAGCGTAGTCCTTCAGGTTGTCCTCATTAACATCATCGTTATCGAGAGTCATTAATTCCACAGAAGTCCAGACAGCTTCCATCGGCTAAGTAAATTACAAATACATATTGCTTATTTGAGGCCTAATGGTTTTCAATAAGTCCCTGTAGAAAACTAGAGCGATTCCTACAGGATACATTGCAAAACGCTCTACATAGAAGTGTTTTGTAGCTGTTGAATTATTTTAAGATTCAACAGTCTAAGTAACTCGTTTTTCAAGTTACTTACATGAATTACATCGGAGTTTTAATGAGTTTTAAAGAGTTTAAGTTTGACCCAAAGGTTGAAGCGGGCATTGTTGCTTGCGGATACACTTGTCCCACCCCCATTCAACAACAAACCATCCCCCCTATCCTCGCCGGTAGTGACATCTTAGGTTTAGCACAGACCGGAACCGGAAAAACCGCAGCATTCGTTCTTCCCATACTTCAGCGGTTACTGGATGGTCCAGGAAAAAAATTACGCGCACTTATAGTAGCCCCCACCAGAGAACTTGCAGAGCAGATCCACGGGAATATTAAAACTATGTCCGTGAAGACTGGTCTAACAAGTACGGTGATATATGGAGGCGTTGGTCGTAACCCTCAGATACAAGCTATTCGTTCAGGGGTCGACATTGTTGTCGCCTGTCCAGGTAGGCTACTTGATATCCTAAACGAACAAGGCGTTAGTATTTCAACGGTGGAGACGCTGGTTCTTGATGAGGCCGACCATATGTTTGACAAAGGTTTTCTCCCAGATATCAGACGTATAGTCAAGCAACTTCCACGTAAACGACAATCTCTGGTGTTTTCGGCTACCATGCCTAAAGAGATCAGACATTTAGCAGAAGAGATACTATATAAACCTGTCACTGTGCAGATCAATCACACACTGCCAATGCCCACTATCTCCCACGCTCTCTTCCATGTCAGTCGCCCACAGAAAACCGCACTGTTGGAAAAGCTTATAGTGGAACAGGAAATGACAAGTACTGTGGTTTTTACAAGAACCAAGCACAAGGCCAAAAGTCTTGCCCTCCAACTACAGAAGGCTGGGCACAAAGCCGCGTCACTCCAGGGAAACCTGTCACAAAACAATCGTCAAAGGGCAATGGATGGTTTCCGCGATGGAACCTTCTCTGTTCTTGTGGCAACAGATATTGCAGCACGTGGTATCGATGTTTCGGATATTTCTCATGTCGTGAATTATGATGTTCCTGACACTGCAGAAACATACACTCACAGGACCGGCCGAACAGGCCGAGCTGAAAAAAGTGGTATGGCAATAACTTTTGCTGACCGGGACGATTTAAAAATGATTTCTCAAATTGAGAATAATCTTGGGAAGAAGATGGTCAGACCGGAAGGTCAATCTTCTTTTACGGCCTCTGGACCTAATGAAAACAGGTCTTCGGAAAAACCATCCCAAGGAAAAAACACATCAAAACAGAAGGTCGATACAAGGCCACGAAAAAAAACTACCAGAAATAAGGGTAACTCGTTCGATTTTGGTGTTAATAACAACAAAAAACAATTACATTGATTTTTTCTGGACAACCAGATGACCCGTCGGACTGTCAAAAGACGTGTTCGGCTTTATAACAAAGTGGCTCGAATTCGAGCCAAGCACAAAGGAGTAGTACAAGATGGCTGAAGGAACAGTTAAGTGGTTTAATGACGCAAAAGGTTTTGGATTTATCGAGCAAGATGGTGGAAATGATGTATTTGTTCACCACACAGCAATTCAAGCAGATGGTTTCAAATCTCTTGAAGAAGGTGCTCGCGTAACCTTCGAGATCGTAGATGGTCCTAAAGGTCCTGCTGCAGCGAACGTAGTTCAGCAGTAAGACCCGCTTTAGATCGTTCTAAGCCCCCGCTTTTAGCGGGGGCTTTTTTATTTTCCCTGTTTTCATTATCCGCTCAACGTGGCATAGATGAATACAGGTTTCTTAGTTTGTTGCCATGGGTTACCTCCTTATGGCCTTTATATGGAATTAAACTCATGATTACCGCAACCAATGTCGCGCTCTCCTACGGAAAAAGAATCATCTTCCAAGATGTAAATATCAAATTCACCCCGGGTAACTGCTACGGCCTTATTGGTGCAAATGGTGCTGGAAAATCGACTTTTCTAAAAATCCTTGCCGGTAAACTTGACCCAGACAAGGGCGAGGTCAGTAAAGGTCCAGGACAACGTATCGGAATGCTGAGCCAGGACCAGTTTGCCTTTGATGAGTATACGGTTTTCAACACTGTTATTATGGGTCATAAAAAACTGTATAAGATTATGGCTGAACGAGATGCCCTCTACGCGAAACCTGACTTCTCTGAAGAAGACGGAATTCGATCTGGCGAACTCGAAGTTAAATTTGGTGAAATGAACGGCTACGAAGCCGAAACTGAAGCAGCGGTTCTCCTTAACGGTCTTGGTATTACCGAAGAGATGCTGCAAAAAAAGATGAAGGAACTCGAAGGTGGGGAAAAGGTCCGTGTGCTACTGGCTCAGGCTCTTTTTGCAAATCCTGGTATTCTCCTTTTGGATGAACCTACAAACCACTTGGATCTAAAATCCATCCAATGGCTTGAACATTTTCTCTCACGGTTCAACAACACCGTCATTATTGTTTCCCATGACAGGCACTTTCTCAACCAGGTATGCACCCACATGGCGGATATCGACTTTGGAAAGATCACAGTCTACGTCGGAAATTACGATTTCTGGTATGAGGCGAGTCAACTCCACTTCAGACAGAAAGAAACCGAAAGCAAAAAATCAAAAGCAAAGGCTGAAGAACTCAAAGATTTCATCAGACGCTTCAGCTCCAATGCCTCAAAGGCAAAGCAGGCTACATCAAGAAAGAAGCTACTTGATAAACTGACCATCGATCAGATGCCAACTTCTTCCCGAAAATATCCGTACATCATGTTCAAACCTGAACGTCCCTGCGGTGATATTATCCTTGAGGTAGAGGGGCTTTCCAAAACAGTTGAAGGCGAAGTAATGTTCAAAGATCTTACCTTTACTGTGAATACAGGGGACAAGATTGCATTTCTTGGCTCAAACAGCCTGGCCAAAACTATTCTTTTTCAGATACTCGCTGGAGAACTGGATCCGGACAGCGGAAGTTTTCGCTGGGGAGTCACCATCAGCAACTCCTATTTCCCTATGGAAAATAAAGATTTCTTTGAAAAAGATGAGATTGATCTTGTTGGCTGGTTACGTGAATTTGCACCGCCAAAATCCGATGAATCCTTTATCCGTGGATTTCTTGGGAAAATGCTCTTTTCTGGAGAAGAAGCCACAAAGAAAACAAAGGTACTCTCTGGTGGAGAACGGGTTCGCTGCATGCTGTCTAAGATGATGCTGGCCCATGCAAACGTCCTTATACTCGACGAACCAACCAACCATCTGGATCTTGAGTCAATTACCTCTCTCAATAACGGCCTCATGGCCTTTACTGAGGTGATGCTCTTTGCTTCCCACGATCACCAGTTTGTTTCAACTATCGCTAATCGTATAATCGAACTTGAGCCCGACGGGTTCACCGATGTTATGATGACTTTTGATCAATATCTGGAAAGAAAGGAACAAGAAGCAATCGCATAGCTTTTTGCAGGATCACAAACAAAAGTGCCCCTAAGTAACGAATGTTACTTAGGGGCACTTTTGTTTATACGCTATAAATACAAATGGTACGGTCAATCGTCGAGTTAGACCTACAACGAAGTAGATCGATCTTTTTACGAGTCCATCAACCTTAGGGAGCAGAACACTCTACGAGTTCCAGCTTGAACGTAAGGTCCTTTCCTGCAAGGGGGGGATTTGCATCCAGAGTAATATGGGTCTCCTCAATTTCTGCGACCACAACTCGAAGAATTTCTCCGCTGGCCCCACCCATCTCAAGACGCATACCAAGCTCAAGCTCCATATCAGGTGGTACCTGCTCAACGGGAGCCTGAATAATCATCTCATCTTTTCGTTCACCATAGGCCTTAGCACAGGGAATATGAACGGTCTTTTTATCTCCAACCTTCATCCCAATGACCGCCTCATCAAAACCTACGATAACCTGCCCACTGCCGACTGCAAAAGAGAGAGGCTCAGCACCTTCAGAGCTATCAAATACAGAACCATCTTCTAAGGTTCCAGTGTAGTGAACTTTAACATTATCGCCTCTTCTTACTTCTGTCATGTTTTCCTCCAAACCAAAATGGCTATCTAGTCATGTAATATTAAAACAGTACCTATTCTCATACCAATACCTGCCGGTACAGAAAATCCAAAACAACAAACATAGGCGGTACTAATAAACATCATAGGCGAATATACAACCATATTTACAGAAACCCGACGAGCGAGTACTGAAAAGACTCCAGCTTATTTCCCATTTACCGGGGTTTGTGCATAATATAAATAAGAGTTATTGAGTAACCAGGATTACCCTTTAGCTTTACCCACCACTAGAGTAGTGTCAGCCCCCAGTCAGGCGGGCCTTATATTAGGTTGTAAAATAACTATTACAGATGGAGTGACGGATCATATCTTTTATGACTCCTTAACAGATACGATGACAAAATGTAAAACAATAGTCATAGGAGGCGGCGCTGCCGGGCTTATGGCAGCCGGTCGTGCCGCCCAACGTGGGTGCGATGTACTTCTTCTTGAAAAAATGGAACAGACCGGGAGAAAGATCGGAATAAGCGGCAAAGGGCGATGTAATGTCACTAATAGTGCTGAGCTCACCGAATTCATGGCCCACTTTGGTAAAAATGGTCGTTTCCTACGCCAATGCTTTCAACAATATTTTTCCCAAGACGTGCTTTCCTTTTTCCAAAAACATAATCTACCTCTTACTCTGGAACGTGGTGGTCGCTATTTTCCTGAAAGTGGGCGAGCACTTGACGTTGTAAAAGTATTTAATAGCTGGCTTGAACAAGAAGGAGTCGAGCTAAGAAAAAGATCACATGTAAGCAGAATCGTTATTGAAGATGGATGTGTCGCAGGCGTTGTCTGCAATAATAGCATAATTACAGCTGATAATGTGATCCTCGCAACAGGTGGACAATCCTACCCCCGTACCGGTTCCAGCGGTGACGGTTATAAACTTGCCGCAAAACTTGGCCACACAATCACTCCCCTGCGACCTGCTCTAGTACCACTGACAAGCTCAGACCCGTCACTTAAAGCCCTCAAAGGTCTCGATCTACGTAATATCGAAGTCCGGCTTTTTATAGATGGAAAAAAGAAGGATCAAGATTTTGGTGAACTTTCATTCACCGCCCATGGATTCACAGGCCCTACCATACTCACTCTCAGCGAACAGGTCGTGCATGCGCTTGAGCTAGGCAAACAGGCAAGCCTTGAACTCGACCTCAAACCTGCCCTAGATATAAATAAACTTGATGCGAGACTTGTAAGAGATCTGGACAAAAGACGGGGCGAACCAATAGACAGTATACTGAGGGGACTTCTACCAAAAGAATTCATCCCTGTCTGCCTTGACGCCTGCAACATTCCAGAGAATATTGACACCAATAACTTTCCAGGAAAAATGCGAAAAAAACTCGTCCATTGGTTTAAGAGCCTTCGCTTTGACATCACCGGTTACCGTTCCTGGAACGAAGCAATTGTTACATCTGGCGGCGTCAGTTTAAAGGAAATTAACCCAAAGACTATGGAGTCAAAACTCATAGGAGGACTTTTTATCGTAGGAGAACTTCTTGACCTCCATGCGGACACAGGAGGATTTAACTTCCAGGCCGCCTTTTCCACAGGATGGCTCGCCGGATCATCTGTGCGGGGATTTTTTTTTCACCCGAACCTGGGCATCTGAAAGCGACCAGTGCCAACAAAAAAAGGGAGGACATCCTGCGCGATTGCCCTCCCGCTTCTCACTCATAGCGACAGTACAGAGACGATTTTTTCTCTTTACGGTAATTCCACAGCGTAGTCGCTTAAATCCCCTGTCTTCTCAATCACTTTTTGCTCCTTTAAGAATTCCGCAAACTGGCGATAACGATTTTCATCGAGTGCCCCAGGCCTAAGCGCAAAGCGTGGCAACGTATCTCGCCAGGCCAGACGATTGAGTTCATCGTCCAATTCCTTTCGCTCGTGACTCACAAATAGCTTCCAGCTTTCTTCAGGATGGTTCACAAGAAACTGAGCTCCTGCCTCAACGGCGTTTACAAACTTTCGCAGGTTTTCATCACCAAGCCTGTCCTTATGGGCCACCAGAATCAACTCGTCATACGAAGGAACACCGAGTTCTTCAACGAAAAATGGGCGGCCTGGTCGTTTTTCGATATCCATTTGATTGAGCTCAAAGTTACGAAATGCACCCACAACGGCATCAGCCTTGCCAGTGAAAAGTGAAGGTGACAGGGAAAAATTCACATTGATTAACTTAACATCCTCAAGAGACAAGCCCTCTTTTTCCAGCATTACTTTTAGAAGTACCGTCTCAAAACCGCCAACGGAATAGCCGACAGTCTTACCTTTAAGATCTGCAATACTCTTGATATCACTACTTTCAAGCACAACAAGGGAATTCAGGGGAGTGGCCACAAGGGTCGCAATCCGAACAAGGGGTAATCCCTGATCAACATGCATATGATGTTGCGGCTGGTAGGAGACCGCTATATCGGCCTTACCTGCCGCAACAAGCTTTGGAGGATCATTGGGGTTAGCAGGCGCTATGAATTTAACCTCAAGCCCCTGATCTTTGAAATAGCCCTTTTCAAGTGCCACAAAAAGAGGGGCATGATCAGGATTAACAAACCAGTCCAGTAACACTGTCATCTTCGTTGCAGCAAATGACGGGCTAGAGCAACATAGGCTAAGCAACATGACACAGTAAATTTTAACAAATATTTTATTCATGATAAAGCTCCCTGGGCTTTTCCCAGTAAATAATTTTTAACAGTAAATAGTCGACCAAAAAATAGAGACAAACAGAAGCCGCAGCGAGTAAAAAGAGTGCGGCAAACATTCTATCCACCTGCATTCTTGCATTGGCGTGAAGCATATAAAAACCGAGCCCCTCACTCGAACCCACCCACTCACCGACAATTGCACCAATGGGTGCCACAGCGGCTGCAACTCTGAGTCCTCCAGCAAAAGCTGGCATCGCATGAGGAATCACGATCCAGCGTAATATCGACCGAGACCCTGCGCCCATGATACGGGCAAGATCCAGCAGATCATCTTCTGTCCTCTGCATACCATGGTAAAAAGAAGACGTGACCGGAAAAAATATGATCAAGACAGCCATTGCAACCTTTGAAGCCATGCCGTAACCAAGCCATAACACGAGAATAGGAGCAAGAGCAAAGACCGGAATAGCCTGACTCATAACAAGAACCGGTAGCAACCATCTTTTCAGAAGTGGTGACATAATCATGGTCAGTGCACAAAAACAACCGAGCATCGTCCCAAGAATTAGTCCAAGTACGATTTCAGTGCTGGTCACCGCCAGATGACCGAGGAGCACAGACCACTGCTGACAGAGGGCAAGATACACCTTAAGGGGAGCGGGTAAAATATAATGGGGCACCCCCGTCACCTGAACGAGAAGCTGCCAGCAGACGAGAAAAAACACAAAAAGAACAGCAACCCTTAGGACCTTCATACAACGGCCTCACCCATAAGGGTTTTTAAGAGGTGAGGATATTCGCAAGCGAGAACAGCCCCCCCACTTTCCCTTGGAACTGATCCCCCAGGCCTGATATCTGCGACAATCGCTGCTGGACTACCACCGAGTACGACTATCCGATCACCCAACCGTAAGGCTTCCATAGGATCATGGGTTACAAGAATTACAGTTTTGCCGCGGGTGAGTCCGGCTGCAAGATCCTGCAGTTTTAATCGAGTTAATGTATCAAGAGCTGAAAATGGCTCATCCATAAGGATAACGGGCCGTTTCTCCATAAGAGTTCTCAAAAGTGCCACACGTTGACGCATACCGCCAGAGAGTACCGAGGGATATTTTTTCCCGTAGTCAGCCAACCCTGCATCACTTAGCATCTTTTGCGCTCTGCCATGGAGTTCTTGGCTTAACTCACCACGCAGTTTTGCCCCGAGCATAATATTGTCAATAACCGTCATCCAGGGTAGCAACAGATCTTTTTGGCTCATCCAGGCAACAGATTCAGTCCTGTGATCATCGCCGTTAAAACTGACCTTACCCTGGTAGCTAATGTTCTTGGCTCCTGAGATAATACGGATAAGTGTGGATTTTCCACAGCCGCTTGGCCCAAGGAGACAGGTACAACGCCCTTCTTCAAAATCCAGAGAAAAATCTTCAAACAGGGGTTTGTTGTCATAGGATACATCTATGTTACGACAAGAGACGCCCCCTACTCGGATCTGTGATGGTATTATCACCGACATCGGTTTGACCTTACTCTCCAACAGGACAGTTAAAATATTTTATAAAAATGATCAACAGGACCATGGCCACCACCAATCCGGTAGTCCGCTCCAGACCTTATTGCTCCGGTTATGTATTCTTTTCCTGCTGCAACAGCAGCATCCACAGACAACCCCTTAGCCAGCCCTGCGGCAATTGCTGAAGACAAGGTGCAACCTGTACCATGGTTATTGTTTGTTTCGATGCGTTTCACAGCATAGGTACGAAACTCTCCAGTCTCGGCCATATAGAGTAGATCATCGCAATCCCCTTCTTCGAGGTGTCCACCCTTTATCAGGACATTAGCGCAGCCCAATTCACTGAGTTCGACAGCTGCATCTTTTAACTCCTCACTGGTTGTAATCTGCCGACCAAGGAGGACTGATGCCTCAGGAAGATTTGGCGTGATCAGGTTGGCCACAGGAATGAGAGTTGTTTTAAGAGCTGCAACAGCCTCATCTCTTAGTAATTTATCTCCGCTCTGGGCCACCATTACAGGATCCAATACAATATTGTCCGTAGCAAGACTCTTGAGCTCAGCTGCTATCATCTCAATGAGTTCTGAGGAGAACAACATCCCAATTTTAATCGCATCACTGCCGATGTCAGAAAGTACCACCTGTAGTTGTTGTTGCACAAAGTCTACAGGCACCGGATGGATACCAAAAACACCTTTGGTGTTTTGAGCTGTCAATGCAGTGATAACAGACATGCCATAACAACCATTTGCCGCTATGGTTTTAAGATCGGCCTGAATTCCAGCGCCACCTCCACTGTCCGATCCAGCGATGGTTAGAACGCGGTTATATGTTTTTTTTGTTTCTTTATTCATCATCATATCCTTTTTTCAGATAGTCCTGCAGCCCGGCGTATATTAATCGCTGCAGCCTTCGGAGACCTGGCACTCATCAGTGCAGAAACCACAGCAAGCCCATCTGCACCAGCAGCCATAACAGACGCGCAGTTGTAGGTGTTAATGCCCCCTATGGCGACAAGGGGAATATCCACCACCCTTCTAATGGCTCGCAAACCCTCAAGACCAAGGGGAGGAGCCGTATCTGTTTTGGTAGGCGTTGCAAAGACCGGACTTACACCTAAGTAGTCGGCACCGTCTGCTGCTGCCTGCACGGCATCCTGTACTGACTCAACAGAAATACCAATAATACAATCCGGCCCCAGAATGCGCCTGGCATCCACAAGACGCATATCATCTTGTCCAAGATGCACCCCACTTGCACCGATCACCATCGCAACGTCTACACGATCATTTATTATCAGTGGGATATTTTTTGGCTTTAAGAGCTTTTGCAAGAGGAATCCTTCTTCTACAAATTTTCTCGTGAAACAATTTTTTTCGCGTAATTGCACACAGGAAACTCCACCAGCGACGGCCTCTGTAACAATTTCAGTCAAGGACCTTCCTAGTGAAAGAGCCCTGTCTGTCACAAGATACAAGGAGTAGTCAGGCTTCATCATTTCCTACTTTTCCTGGATTCGGGCGCCAGTTATAAGATCCTCCGGCGACATATTGTACAGCGCATCGAGAAGTGCAATCATAAAAGTACCTGGACCCTCTGCTTTGCGCGCTGCATGCTCCCCTGCCAGACCAAAAAATGCCAGGGCACCAGCGCTAGCTACAACCATATCCTTTTCAACCGCTGCAAATGCACCTATAATTGCTGTGGCAGAACAACCTGTGCCTGTGACATATGGCATCAGCCTGTGTCCGTTTGCAACTTCAACTACACGGGTACCATCGGTTATCAGATCAACAGGACCCGTTATGGCAAGAGTTGTTCCAAGCTCTTCTGAGAGCTGACGAGCGACAGCTGCTGCCTCATCCACTGAATTGGCTGAATCGACACCACGTGTCTGGTTCCCTTCTCCTGCGAGGGCCAAGATTTCAGAACTATTCCCCCGGAGCACATGTACGTTGGTCTCATGAAGAATCCTTTTCGCAGCATCGGTTCGAAGTCTTGTTGCCCCTGCCCCAACCGGATCAAGAATAATGGGTGTACCCAGAGATCCCGCTTTCTGCCCTGCAGCCACCATGGAATCGACCCAGGAATCGGTTAACGTTCCAATATTAAGTACCAGAGACCCTGCAAACCCAACCATCTCTTCGACTTCATTGATTGCATGAGCCATTACAGGAGAAGCACCAGTTGCAAGAAGCACATTGGCGGTATAATTCATCACCACAAAATTGGTAATATTATGTACAAGAGGTTTGTTTAGTCTGATACGACTAAGATTTTCAGCAGTCTGTTCAATAAGATTCGGCATAAAGCAGCCCCTTTCCCACAATATATTTTTCAGAAAACAGGGCCGAAATTGAACTAAAGATGAGAGGGAGAAAAACAATCAGAAGAAGAAAGTTATTTCCTGCAATTCCCTACGCTGGTTCGAGCCAGATCAGGTTCAACGGGTATCATCTCAGGCAAAAAGCCACCCCTGCAAGTGTCAAAAAAGGAACATAATTGAAGCAAGAATCAAAGTCAAGCGTCCCCCCTGTCAATAGATGGATGAACTGAACTCCTCATACACAGTAGTCATTGGTATCGCAAAACCGATACCTTCAGTATTGCGTAATATTGATGTGTTCACCCCCCACACATACCCTTTTTCATCTATGAGAGGACCTCCACTGTTGCCTGGGTTAATGGCGGCATCCGTCTGAAGATATATAGGACCGTCTTCTCCCTCTCGCCGGTAGCTGGAAAAAATCCCAGAGGTAACAGTGTTCCTGAGCCCCACAGGACTTCCAATTGCATAAACCTTGTCACCCTGATGCAATGAATTCTTCTCAGGAGATTTTCTCAGAAAATCAGATTTTCCAGCATAGAGTGACATAAGGGCCAGGTCATGGTCTGCGCTGAGTAGAAGATAATTCGCTACATGTTCACTTCCATCAGCCAAAAAAATCTTTATACTCGATGGTTGAACTGTATCCTCCATTCGCTCCAACTTTTCTTCCATCTGTTGTTGCTGTGGAATAACTTGTTCAAGCTTGGCTACACGGTCGTCAATGATTATAATCAGCTGACTTCGGGTGGGACCCTTTGGTAATTTTCTCAGCTCTCGCCGAAAATTTGCAATTTTATCCTTTTCAAGATCAATAAGTCTTCGTAACTTCAGAACCTGATCTTTAAACTTCGCCACTTCTCTTTCATCAAATTCGACTACATGTTTATTGGTAACAATAAAGTCTTTACTTATAAAAAAACCAGAGCCAGTGCCCCATGGTGTCTCAATAGAGACAGTGGCGTTTCTGGCTGTTTCGATGGTGTTGTATTGAAATTTCCCCGGTTTTTCTGAAATGGGCACGGTCTTAGGGGAAGCCTTTGGTCTAGGCTGGGTTTGTACGACAATATCTTCAATAACCCCATCAACATTTGCTATCGGTTCAGGACCTGCCTTTTTATAGCCTGTGAAATAGTAGGTGGTACCTGCAACAGCGACCACCAGCACAATAAGTTGCAGAGCTTTTGAAAACAGTCCATTTTTTTCGATAGGCTCTGCCACTACACTCTCTTTTGCCTTTTTCTTTTCCTGAAATTCTCTGAATCGTTCAAATATCACACCACAGGATTCACATTCCACCGCATTCTTCTGCTCATGATTACATTTGGGACAGTGCATTTTTTTGGGGTTCCTTAACGGTTTTGAGCTTTTTGTCTCATAGTATTGTTTACTATTTTACGGAGCTATATTTTATAATATCCAAGTATAGAGATCTCGACAAAACGAACCTATGCGTCTATCTTATCAGGACAAGAACAATTGTTCAATCTGTTGAATATCTTAGCCTCAAAAAAGCAACATTATGGAAAATCTTATTATTAGTAATACAGTGACTATTCCGAGCCACGAAATCGTTCTCATCCCCATTCGTGCCCAGGGGGCAGGGGGGCAAAATGTCAATAAAGTATCGTCGGCCATTCACCTGCGTTTTGATATCAACCACTCCTCCCTTCCTCCTTTTTACAAGGAGCGCCTTCTCGCAATGAGAGACTCCAGAATTTCTGACGATGGGGTTATTATTATTAAGGCGCAACAATTCAGAAGTCAGCAAAAAAACAAGGATGAAGCGTTGAGCCGCCTCGTATCCCTCATTCAGAGTGCAACATTCACGCAAAGATCGAGAAAACAGACAAAGCCAAGTAGAACTGCCAAATCCAAAAGAACTGATAATAAAACCAAACGTGGCAAATTAAAAAGCACGCGAAAAAAAGTCACAAACAGCTGAGATTGCAGGTTAAGGTAACATATCTATTTGTTCTTGGGCTAAAATATATAAATTATCGATTGCATATTTCTTCCTATTCTGTTATTAAGTCGCTCCAATGCGATAGTGTCAGACCAGAACATGGAATTTTGGGAAAGTTACGCGAAACTGGACAGACACGTATACATCGGCAAGAAACACAACGGATTTACCGTTATTATGCCGATATTACATTCCTGGACAGGCTTTACGTAACAAGTTCATCTGCGGAATCAACCCAAATAGTACTATAGGAATTCTATGTCTACTGAACATAAAAGCGCACCTGCGTCTTTTTCTGACCTTGGTCTCCCCGACCATCTTATCCAAGCAATTACTAAACTCGGCTACACCACCCCTACCCCCATTCAAGAAGAAATGATTCCCCACGTTCTTGAGGGAAGAGATGTTGTCGGCCAGGCACAAACAGGTACAGGCAAAACAGCAGCCTTTGCCCTTCCACTACTTGCGAAAATTAAAAGCAATGGACCACGTAACCCTCAGGTACTCGTTCTTGCTCCAACCAGAGAACTTGCAATCCAGGTAGCGGACTCTTTTTCGGACTACAGTAAACACATCAAAGATCTCAACGTACTCCCTATTTTTGGTGGCCAAGATTACAATATCCAGCTCCGCCAATTACAAAGAGGATGTCAAATTGTTGTTGGTACTCCTGGCAGAGTTATGGATCACATCAGGCGTGGTAGCCTGAAAATGGATTCCATTCACAGCCTCGTTCTCGATGAAGCGGATGAAATGCTGCGTATGGGCTTTCTTGACGATGTAGAATGGATCCTTGAAAAACTACCAAATCGCAAACAGACCGCATTATTTTCAGCTACCATGCCTGGAAATATCCGTAAAATCGCCCAAAAGTACCTCAGTGATCCTGTTGAGATAACCATCAAATCTAAATCCATGACTGCAAATACAGTTCAGCAGCGATGCCTGGTTACCAGTGGTGGATTTGCAGGCAAGGTGGATGCACTTTCCAAGGTTCTCGAATCAGAAACCTTTGATGGTGTTCTGATCTTTGTTCGCACAAAGCTGCAAACAGTAGAGCTCTCTGAAAAAATTGGCGCAATGGGTTACACAACCACTGCCCTAAACGGCGATATCCAGCAGAGCCAGCGCCTCAGAACCATAGAACAGCTCAAGGCCAAAAATATAGATATCCTCGTTGCAACTGACGTTGCAGCCAGGGGTCTTGACGTTGAACGCATCAGCCATGTAATCAATTTTGATATCCCTTTTGACACAGAAGCCTACGTCCACCGTATTGGACGAACAGGTAGAGCGGGACGAACCGGTCATGCCATCCTATTTGTCAATCCACGAGAACGTTCCATGCTGCGAACAATTGAGCGGGCGACTAAGCAGAAAATCCAGATGATGGAACTCCCGACTGTTGCTGACATCAATGTGATACGCGTTCAGGATTTCAAAAATAGGATTAGTGCAACACTGCAAGAAGATACATCGTTCTACGAAAAACTCATTGGCGATTATCTCCAGGAAACCGATGCAGATATCTCACAGGTAACTGCCGCTCTTGCGCTTTTGGTCCAAGGGAAAAAACCACTTCTGCTCGCCGAAGACAAACGTCCACGTTACCAGAAAGAGCATGAAAAAAGTTTTGAAAGTAAAAAAGCCAAACAACCACGAAGAGCCAAAACGAACAATGTGCAGCTACCACCAGATGAAGGCCTTGAACGCTTTCGTATAGAAGCTGGAAACACCCATGGTGTGAAGGCCGGAAATATTGTTGGCGCTATTGCCAATGAGGCTGATATAAACAGCAAATATATCGGAAGAATTTCTATCTACGATGATTATAGCACAGTAGATCTTCCGTTTGGCATGCCTGCTAAAACCCTCGGCCTGCTGAGAAATGCTCGGGTTGGTAGCCGAATGATGCGAATTCAAAGACTCGCTGACTCTGACGCGACAACCGCTCAAAACATGCAGCAAAACAGACCAGAGAGAAAGTCCGGAGGAGCAAACTATAAAGGTAAACGCCCAAGCAACAGACCCCAGGAATCCGTTGCGTAAGGTATAATGCTCCAACACACCTTTTCTCATATTACGGGTATTGGACCAAAGATTGAAAAAAATCTCTGGTCCGCTGGTGTAACATCCTGGCAGGAGTGGCGGACGCCCGCTCCTGTCAGAGTATCTGCAACCAGCAACGCAGAAGCCTCATCCACTATTGAGGCCTCTTATGCAGCCCTTGGTGGTAACAACCCTTCTTTTTTTTCTTCTCGCCTCGCGGCCAGCGAGTCCTGGCGCATCTTTTCTGATTTTAGACATAGCACGGCCTATCTCGATATTGAAACTACCGGCCTTGACGACTCCTGCGAAATCACAACCATTGCACTCTATAATGGTCAGGAAATATTCACCTATGTTAACGGTAGAAATCTTGATGATTTCATCGACGACATTCAACAATACAAGGTGATTGTCAGCTACAATGGCAAGAGTTTTGATGTACCGTTTATAGAACGTTATTTCGGTATACGCCTTAATCATGCCCAAATCGATCTTCGTTTTATTCTTGCAAAACTTGGATTTAAAGGTGGACTTAAGGGATGTGAAAAGCAGCTTGGCCTGGACCGTGGTAATCTTGATGGTGTGGACGGCTACTTTGCAGTTTTACTCTGGCATGAGTATAAGAAAACAGGAAACGAACGTGCCCTGGAAACACTGCTGGCCTACAATGTTGAAGATACTGTCAATCTCGAACGACTCGCGGTAGAAGCGTACAATCGAAACATTCTACTCACCCCATTTACGGAACGTCTCACACTCGAATGGCCAACACTTCCATCATCGCCATACTCAGCGGACAACAAAATTATTGACCAACTTAAAGGCTATTCCAGCAGTTACTAGCCCGAATTTCTCATGACTTTTTGATTTGAAACTCGATTGTTTGTTTTTATAGTTTAAAAATGACTTCCTTAATTAACAGGGTGTTTTTCGTTTCAAATCAAAAAGTTCACCCTTCGGGCCAACAGATTTATCCGCAGCTGCTTCGTTACCGAGTATTTGCAGGTAGCGAAGACTCCGGTAGATTACTACAGCTTCATGCCCGGTGTCTCGACCTGCGAAAAACTTTGTTGGTGAGAAATCCGGGCGAGTCAATGCTCGTACAAAAGCCTGACTTCTGGTTATGGCTCTCCAAATTAAAGAACGATCTCTAGACCTTCTTTTGCAAAGAACACCTCTGTATCACCATATTGACCAGGCTCACAATAGGTTTTTGCAAAAGTGTCCAGCTCGGAATCCGATCGATCAGGATCATGGTGAAAAAGAGCAAGTTTTTTAACGCCTGCCCTGTTGGCAGCTTCCACAGCATACTCCATGGATGTGTGTCCCCAGTTCACCCGCCCGTTTTGATATTCATCTAAGGTATATTGAGCATCATAGATGAGCAGATCAGCTCCTTGAAAGAAATCCTCAATGGCCTTATTTTGCTCCCTGGCCACTTCTTCTCCTTCATAGGCCATTGCTTCATCATAGTCAGGATGATCGGGATCAGTTATGAACAGGTTACGAAATGGTTCCGTGTCATAGCAGGTGCAGACCACTTTCGATTCATATTCAAACCTATATCCAAGAGCAGTAATGGGATGGTTCAGAAGTTTTGTTGATAAATGCAATCCATCACCAAGATCGATACTCGGGTCTTCTTTGAGCCGCACATACTCAATATCGGAAGCCAACTCTCCAAGATTTACCGGAAAATAGCGATATTTCATCTGACCGCCAACAACCTCTTCAAGAGGATCATCCTCAAATGAAACCGGCCCGTAAACCTTCATCTTTGAACCCGGTATATAAATAGGCGTGAAAAAAGGATAACCCATAATATGATCCCAGTGGGTATGGGAAAGAAAGATATCTGCCTTAATCGGTCCTTTTGGAAGATCATGTCCCATGATATAGTTGCCAAGATTACGTATCCCAGATCCTGCATCAACGATAAGAAGACGATCTTCTTCTCCTACTCTGATCTCAGTACAGGCGGTATTTCCACCATATTTTTGAGTTACCTGCCCAGGACTTGGGATAGAGCCACGAACCCCCCAGAAACGAACCTTCATACTTCCCACCGATGTTATATTTGATAAACTCACAAAAAGTCATCTCGCCCGTACGGATGCACTCTGACAAAAGTTCGATAAACGAGGTGTAGTGTTTTAATCGACGATTTGACAATACATATGATATGGCCAATCGTCGTTTTAGTACCTTACAAATTACTTTCTTGTTTGTTTCCAAGAAAATAATTTGTCTAAAGGTACTTATCCCGGCATATTTCCTGTTTACCGAGGTAAGACCTACAACGAAGTAGATCGAGCTTTTTACGAGTCCATCATATTTGTAAGAAGACCTTAGCCTTATCTATTTCTTCTACGACCCTACCACCTATACCACAATAATCTTCCATGCTTATATCAACAAATGTCAGCAGTTTATGAATATCACTCTCTTCAGGAAAAGGATTACCAGCATAACCGTGATCAAGAATATTAGCATACAGATCACCAAGGGCCACAAGAGCCACCTGTTGTCCTAACGTCTCAGGATGGCTAGCTAATTTATCAAGATCATGATGAGTGCCGATACAGGAGGTGATAACATTATTGAGCTTCCACTTATCAGCAATCATTAAGCCCACTTCCTGATGATCAATCCCAAGCACATCAAGTTCCACCTCATACAGAGGCAGTTGTTCAAATCGTGCGATATTGAGCACCTCAATATACTCATCACCAAAGGGAACCTTGCCGAGATCGTGGAGCAGACCTGCGAGAAAAAGTTCCTCTCGTTCCATGACAGGAATACCTTTAATCTCACCCAGTAGCTTTGCGCTCACTCCAGCACCAATAGAATGTGCCCAGAACTTTTGGGTAGGTAAGGCCTTGGATTTTTTCGAACTCGCAACACTACGGATAATGGCGGTACTGAGCGCCATATTCTTCACAGTGTTCATCCCAAGCATCGTGATTGCTCTTGTGAGTGACGTTACCTTGTTCACAAGGGAATAGTAGGCCGAGTTGATCAGCTTAAGAACCTGTCCAGTTAAAACTGGATCAAGGGAAATGACTTTATTGAGCTCGTTGGGAGATGCATCTGTACGGCTGCAAATCTCCATCACCTTACCTACAGTTGTAGATAAACTGGGCATCTTCCCAATAAATTTCTCGATATCCCTGCGTTGCCTACCTTGATCTATACTCATATTTTAAATATATAAAATCAATATGTTAAGAAACAGTGTTTTACATCCACACGACATTTTATTGTATCGAATAGAGTTCTTAAGGTCAAGACAGTGTGGATTAAAAAATCATTTTATTTCAAGGAGCCACTTTCAGTTTGACGGCAAAAGTCTATTGCCTCCCGGTAGCGCAAACTCTCCCCACCAAAGATATCAAGAGCACTGCCGACGGTCACATCGAGTCGATCATCACCGAGATGTTTTATCAGCCTGAGATCTTCAATATCACGAACTCCACCAGCATAGGTTGTCGGTATCGTAACCAGCCCGGCAAGCAAAGTAACCACATCTCTTTCTATACCCCTGCATTTTCCTTCAACATCAGCTGCATGAATCAGGAATTCATCACAGTACTTTGAAAGATCATCAATGACCGATTGTTCAACTTTTACATTGGTAAACTTTTGCCAACGATCGGTCACAATATAGTAGTCACCTTCTTGTTTCCTACAACTGAGGTCAAGGACAATCTTATTTTTACCGACGGCATCCACAAGGCGCATTAATCGATCCATATTAATAGCACCATCTTTGAAAACATACGAGGTGACAATCACATGTGATGCCCCTTTTTCAAGCCAATAAGAGGCATTTTCAGCTGTAATCCCACCACCAACCTGCATTCCACCGGGCCATGCTGTGAGGGCCTCTATGGCTGCATCGTCGTTGCCTGGTCCCAGTTTAATAATATGTCCACCTGTAAGGTGGTCTTTTCTATATAATGAGGCAAACCAGGAAGGAGGAGTACTGGCGACAAAATTTGTTTTTACAGATGAAGGACTCTCGTCGCTTAGAGTTGAGCCGACGATCTGTTTTACTACTCCACCATGTAAATCTATACAGGGTCTTAGGTTCATGGAATTCATCCTTGCATAAAAAAAGGCGGAATGCCTGTTATAGCATCCCGCCTTTATACACTGTCTGGGTATTGACTGCCAAGACCCAATAAGAACAACTATTAGTAGCTTACTTCCCGCCTACCAGACGGTTACGCTTTTTTCAGCAACATAGTTGATGGATCCAGCAATAGGGTTGTTCCGGGATCAATGGATCCAGCATCACACTTAAGGATGTCAAGAGTCATCGCGTCACCCTCAGGGTTAATCAGAAGAATTGTATCGAAAAGGCTATCAACTTCATGGCATGGTGCAGGAACCCCAGCTTCAGAAACACGTTCGTCATCGCGATGACTCACAGCTGAGAACCAGATCATTTTCAGACCCTGCTCAGTCATAACATTTCTGAATTCTTCTAAAGATTCTTTTGTGTTAGCGTCAAAATCATAGCCATCTATGATGAGGCATTCCGGCTGATAAATGCCTTGTTTCACCAAATCGTCAAGTCGTTCAACAAACATTGCTTTAGAAAAGCTGTTCTCTTTGAACGTCATAATCATGCGATTCTGCATGATCTCAGGGATCGACTCTATTTTCTCACCATCGGTGATCAATGCGAGAATATCGTCGTACCAGGTGCGGGTCTTGTCGACACCTTCTCCAATGGAGACGTGCAGAACTTTATTGCCAAGCAGCATACAGTCCAAAGCGAATTGTACAAGGATAGCAGTCTTACCAAGACCTGCTCTTGCAACTACAAGTCCCATGGACTCTTTTCCTTCCGCCTTTTCGTCCAGACCAAGAGCCCGGAGTGGATTATTTACAACCAGATCATTTCCCATGGCAGTTCACCTCTTTTATATTCCTTATATGATCGTTACCTACGTTCGACCAACAGTCCCCGTCTACTCTCGGGGACTTCCATATAGTTTTAGTCTTTACGGCTCAGAATATCAAGCGTTCTTACGCTCGTCCTGATACGCTTTGACAAGCTCTTCGTTCACACTCTTTGGAACAGCCCTAAAAGTAGCAAATTCCATGGTAAATTCTGCTTTACCCTGGGTGAGTGAACGGAGCGTGGTCGAGTAACCAAACATCTCAGAAAGTGGCACTTCTGCTTCAATTACTGAGTAGCTGCCTTCTTCAGTGGAACCTATGATCATACCACGACGCTGGTTGATAGAGCCCATAACCGAGCCTTGAAACTCAGAAGGTCCTTCAACTGCTACCTTCATAATTGGTTCCATGATAACCGGTTTTGCCTTGAGGTAACCTTCTTTAAAAGCGCCTTGAGAGGCCAATTGAAAGGCAACATCGGAGGAATCCACGGCATGGAAGCTACCATCATTGATGGTACAACGTACGCCGGTAATAGGAGCACCGCAGAGAGAACCCTTGGTCATGCTCTTCTTGAAACCTTTATCACAAGAACCGATATATTCGCGGGGAATAACACCACCCACAATACTATCAACAAATTCGTAATCTTCTTCGATGGGCTCGAGAAAACCACCAACACGACCAAACTGACCGGAACCACCAGTCTGCTTTTTGTGGGTGAAGTTGAAATCGGCACGCTGAGAGATAGTCTCTCTATATGCAACCTGAGGGGCACCAACTTCTACAGCTGCGTCGTACTCACGCTTCATACGCTCGATGTACACCTCAAGGTGAAGCTCACCCATACCTGAGATAATGGTCTCATTGGTCTCATGATCAACAAAAGTCTTAAAGGTCGGATCTTCTTTAGTGAACCTGTTGAGAGCCTTGGACATATTTATCTGGGATTTGTTATCTACTGGAATAACAGCAAGAGAGATAACAGGCTCAGGTACATGCATCGAGGTCATGGAGCAGGAGATTGCATCTGAGGTGAAGGTATCACCAGAGGCACAGTCAACACCAAACAAGGCTACGATATCACCTGAACTACAGGTATCAATCTCCACCATTTCATTGGAGTGCATACGACAGAGACGACCGATCTTAACTTTTTTACCGGTACGGCTGTTAAAAACAGTGTCCCCTTTGTTTAGAGTTCCCTGATAGGTGCGAACGTACGTAAGCTGTCCATAGCGACCGTCTTCAAGTTTAAACGCAAGCATGATGAGAGGATCTGTAGGATCGTTGGTGACCGGAAATTCTTTTTCTTCATTCTTGAGGTCCAAAGCCAGGTTAACAACATCAGTGGGGCACGGTAGGTACTGTTCAACGGCATCCAAGAGAGACTGTACACCTTTGTTCTTATACGCCGAACCAACAAAGACTGGAGTGAAATCAAGAGAGAGGGTACCTTTACGAACCGCATCGTAGATGAGGGATTGATCCACATCTCCACCGTCGAGCAGGGCTTCCATCAGGTCTTCAGAGAACATGGAGACCTCTTCAAGAAGTGCCTCCCGCTTTTCTGCTGCCTCGTCGGCCATATCTGCAGGAATCTCAGCAATGCGGATATCATCGCCGTTGTCGCCTTCAAAATAGACAGCCTTCATGGTGATAAGATCAACAACACCCTTGAGGTCATTTTCAAGACCAATTGGCATCTGCATCAAATGTGCATTCAGATCAAGTTTGTCTCTCAGTTGCCCTGTTACTTTTTCAGGATTTGCACCAGTACGGTCGCACTTGTTGATAAAAGCAACACGTGGAACGTTGTATCTGGTCATCTGCCTGTTAACAGTAATGGACTGAGACTGCACGCCACCGACTGAACAGAGAACGAGAACAGCACCATCGAGAACACGCAATGCGCGCTCTACTTCAACGGTAAAGTCCACGTGACCCGGAGTATCAATAATATTAATATCATTGTCTTTCCAGGAACAGTATGTGGCAGCTGATTGAATGGTAATACCACGCTCTTTTTCCAGCTCCATGGAATCCATCTTCGCACCAACACCGTCTTTACCACGCACCTCATGAATGGCGTGAATTTTTTTGGTGTAGTACAGGATACGTTCGGTCAAAGTTGTTTTTCCCGAATCGATATGGGCACTGATGCCTATATTTCTTACTTTTGATAAATCCATGTTCATGGCTGCTGTCCTCTACAACGGTGCCAACCGGTAACTGTCCGGCCTAGCTCATGCAAGCTGAGTGAATATAAAAAAGTAAGGAGTCACAGCATGCTGTAACCCCCTACTCAACTGACTAATTCGTGATATCACTACGTTAGAAACAGGTTATTTTGAAAAGACTTCAAAGATATCACATTAAGTGAAGGTGAACCCACCAAACACTCAAAAAATAACCTGAACAACAGCGTACGATAACCTGACATTCAGAAAAAATCTATAGAAAAATATCTAAAAATGTCTTTTTCTGATCCTAAATGATTATTTTTTCGTTGCTTCACTCATTTTTGCCATCACTAATTCCAAAACTTTTCGTTCTCTGCTAACATGTTTTTTGTGTTTTTCTCTACGATGTAATATTTCATATCTGCCGTTACAGTATTCTATGAATAACACATCTCCACTGAATATAAATGAAGCAACTCTGGACGCAACTATGCTCTCCTTTGGAGTCTCCACTTCACGGGACGGCGGTGCGCTCATTTTCGATAATCACTCATCAAAGACACAGAGTAAACTCCTATTATCAACTATTTTCCACAGTGCTAAAAATCTATTTGACAGATGACCACGCCTCAGTTAAGTAAGAATGATTATCTGTTAATAATGTCTATCTCTTGCAGGTAGGCTCTTTAATCAATCACATCAGAGGAGAAACACATGAGCAAAACCATCGAAAATCTTAAGGCTGCATTTGCAGGTGAATCACAAGCACGTAACATGTATACTTATTTTGCGAAAGTTGCGCGCAAAGAAGGATACCACTATATTGCAAACATCTTTGAAGAAACTGCAATGAATGAGATGCGTCATGCAAATGACCATTTCAAGATGCTGGGTGGAATTGGTGATACCGCTGCGAACCTGAAAGAAGCAATGGAAGGCGAGAACTACGAAACCACTTCAATGTATCCAACTTTTGCTAAAGAAGCGGAAGAAGAAGGTAACATGGAAGCAGCTATGCTTTTCACTCAGATCGGTAAAGTTGAAGCAGAACATCGTGAAAGATACAAAAAACTCCTTGAAATGGTAGAAAAAGGCACAGTGTTCGTACGTGAAGAACCAATCAAATGGAAGTGCTCGCTCTGTGGATATAAATACACAGGCACTGAGCCTCCACCAAAATGCCCAGCCTGTAAACACCCTAAAGAATACTATGAGCCAGCCAACATGGACATCTAAGCTGCTTACCGACTGTGCCCATCGCCGGGTTCAGTCGGTTCTTCCTTTTTCCTCCCACAGGACAGCAGGTATTTCTACGCTCTTTTCTCTTTATATCGCGATATCTCTCTTTCTTTCAGGATGCTGCACTAATGCGGAGATCCAGTCCTATGAATCAATATACGCTGCTCAAACCAACGATTTTCGCTTTGCTGCTGCACATATACCAGCCTTTCAAATAAAGTCTGACAGCCAGCCGTATAACAAAATTGGTACGCCCAAAGTTACAGAAAAAAATGGGAAACCGCTCGTTGTGGTAAGCAGCAGTTCACCAACTCTCTACTTTGAACAAAGCAGCTTTACGACCCAAAAGAACAGATATACAAATTTGATCTACCGCATACATTTTTCTAAAGTACCTTTTGACATCTGTAACCTCAACATTACCACCGGAAACAATCCGGGACTTCTCGTCATCTATACACTTGACGATGCGAACAGTCTTGTGCTTATCACAACGGTACACACCTGCGGCTGCTACCTCGCCTTCTTCCCTACAACAAACTTGCCAAAAGAAGCATACCCTGACCACTGGCCTTTAGACGCACAATCGGTATACGGCTATACACTACCATCCAAATTAGTCCCTCCACTCCACACCACAGACCAGCCATACTACTTCACCCTGGAAAATGGCAGCCACCGGATCAGTAATGTAGCTCACCCTCCAAATTCACATAACATGCGTTCTTTCCAGCCCATGGAGGTGCATCCTATGGAGAGTTTGTACCATCTCCCATATAAAGACATGACCGTTTCATTTTTTGAGGAAGCAGGACAACGAGAGGGTTATGTGAAAAACAACACTAAAATCTTGGAGAAACTACTTATCAGCTGGTGGGCATTTGACTGGCACGTAGGGGAGGACAAGGCGTACGGAAAAAGTGACTCAAGCAGAACACCGTTCTACACCAGTTTAAAATTCTGGCAACGAAACAGCTCAGACATGAAGAATTTTCCGCAGTTCCTCTCCTACTGGGGCTGGGATCTTTAGCCCGAATTTTTCATGACTTTTTGATTTGAAACTCAATTGTTTGTTTTTATAGTTTTAAAATGACGTCCTTCATTAACAGGGTGTTTTTCGTTTCAGATCAAAAAGTTCACCCTTCGGGCCAACAGATTTATCCTTAGATGCTTCGTTACCGAGCATTTGCAGGTAGCGAAGACTCCGGTAGATTATTACAGCTTCATGCCCGGTGTCTCGACCTGCGAAAAACTTTGTTGGTGAGAAATCCGGGTTAGTACTCCCAACGGCAATCACTTAAAGATCTTCTTAAAACCTTCTTCACTGGCATTATTACCAAATGAGGCCTCCAGTTTAAAAATCACTCCCGGATTAATTTCGTAATCATGATCCTCAGGAAAGGTCACCCGGGGAGAAATCTCAAGCATAAGCCAATCCCGGTAGAAACGCTGCCTGTACCTGACTATAAGTTGCAACTCGTCCATTTTATAACTTGGCTCAGTCTCCAGATAAATTCCTGTTTCATAGGAGATTGCCCGAATCGAACTGAGAACCTGATACAGTCGAAATTGCTGGGAGTGGGGTAATCCGTCTTCGGTCTCATAATAGTTTACTGTGGTCGTTGAACGAAACAGATAGTCTTCATTGAAATACGACTCAAGATCGTAGGCAGTGCGGTTCTCCCAACCATCATCGGTGTAATAGCGCAGGCGGTTGGTAAATCGCCCGAGCCAGTCACCAAAATTCTGAATAGATCTAAATCGTAGACTGGTGTACAGATAATCCCACGACCCACCCATATCAATCGCAATGTTGTATGTCTCACTCTCTTTTAAAAAAAACCTGAGTGCTGCGCGGAGTTCTCCTCCATCACCTTCAGAATGATCGGAATAGTCATCAACGGGAGACTCACCCACATCAAAATCGGAATCTTCCGCAGCTTCAATAATGAGATTGGCTCGACTTGATAATTTTGGTAATTTGAGCCTCACATCAAGGCGTGGCTGGACCTCAAGATTGTCATTTTCAGAGTAGCCCAGTGAAAGCTTGAATGTTGCCCTACTTTCATTTTCTTCGGCCGTAAAACGACCATCGTCAAAAAATGAGTCTATCCATTCCGCTACCTCATAGAGTAATACCGTCGCCTCTATCTGAGTGTTATCTATTAATTCTTCTTTTTTTGAATCAATCAGAGGAAGATCATCGCCCTGCTCAGCGCCCCAACCCTCCGGTTTTTTTTCTGGAACTCCTACAGCTAATGCACAGGCAGTAATCAACAAGAAAGCACAGCCCGCAATAGCACTAACAGTCTTTTTCCTCATATCCCCCTCCCCAGAGTTCAGTGAAAGAACCATTATCATCCTATTATTGATGATAGCTCACTGGAGCAATAATTCAAGAGCACAAGACCAAAAAGTGAGACACTGCCCCCTCTACAAATTTTTTATTGACAGCTTTGACATAATTATTTAATCAATACTGCAGGAGGAACAGTATTGATAAAGTCTAAGATGAAGTATAAATTTGGCGAAAAGCTGAGGACAGTCCGAGAACGGAGAAAACTCACGCTAAAAGATGTGGCCGGAAAAGCAGGGGTGAGCGAGAGTCTTATTTCCCAGATTGAGAGAAATAAGGTTTCGCCGTCAATAGATACCTTGCTCCTCATAGCCGATGTTCTGGATATCGACCACGAGTATCTGTTTTCCAACTACCGACAAAAAAGAAAGGTTGCCATTGTAAGAAGCTCTGACAGAGACAGTATCAGCCGAAACAAAATGACCATCCAGCAGCTCTCTGTTGCAGGAGACAGCACTGGTGAAAACGGCATTGAAGCCTTTTTGATTCAGATTGAAACGGGCGGAGAAAAAGGTGACCGGGAATATGGTCATTCCGGCTGGGAATTCGGGGTTATCCTCAAAGGTCAGGCCCAGTTAATCTATGGTAATGAGACCTATGATCTTGATGAAGGTGACAGTATTTCGTTTCCATCGGACATCCCACATCTCTTTAAAAACATTGGGGAAGACACACTCGAAGCAATCTGGGTGGTTGCCCCCCCACGAGGTATGTTTTCGTCCTGAGAAAAAGTTAACCCACGTATGAACCCTGTTTACAGAAAGCAGATTAAATAAAACTATCCCGGAGGAAATTATGGGAAAAACAATCGCGGAAAAGATATTCGACTCCCACAAAGTAGACAACCCCTTTGGTGACATCCATGTGATTCGCCTTGATGCTGTATTTTGTCATGAAATCACGACCCCCGTCGCCATTAACGACCTCGTTGTCAGGGGTATGGACCGCGTCTTTGATCCAACAAAGATCAAAGCGGTTATTGACCACGTTACCCCGGCAAAGGACTCTAAAACCGCATTACAAGGTAAAATATTGAGGGACTGGGCTCTGCGTAATAATATCGTCGACTTTTTTGATATTGGACAAAACGGAGTCTGCCACGTACTCTTTCCTGAAAAGGGATTTGTACGGCCTGGATACACCGTGATCATGGGAGATTCACACACCTGTACCCACGGTGCATTTGGTGCCTTTGCTGCGGGGGTCGGAACCACCGACCTTGAGGTTGGAATGCTTAAAGGGGTTTGTGCCTTTCACTACCCTGAGTCCATTAAGGTGGACATCACCGGAGATCTGCCAAAAGGCGTTTATGCTAAAGACGCCATTCTCGCCGTTATCAGTACACTTGGGGTAAATGGCGCCACTAACAAGGTCATTGAGTTCACTGGAAATGTAGTGGAATCAATGTCCATGGAAGCACGCATGACACTTTGCAACATGGCCATTGAAGCTGGTGGAACCTCAGGGATCTGTGCCCCGGATATGGTTACCGTTGACTATCTCTGGGAGTTTATCAAGGACGAGTTTGCATCAAAAGAAGAAGCACTTAAGAGCTACCAGCAATACACAGCAGATGCGGATGCAACCTACAGCCAGGTTATCGCGATAGATGCTTCCTCTCTCGTACCGGTTTCAACCTTTGGTCATAAGCCTGACCAGGTCAAACCAATAAGCGAGATGAGCGCTGAAAAAGTTGATCAGGTATACATCGGCTCGTGCACCAACGGCCGTATCGAAGATCTTCGAGTGGCGGCAGAGGTGTTAAAGGGGCAGAAAATTAAAGCGGGTATTCGTGGTATTGTCTCCCCTGCCTCACCAAAAATCTACAGCCAGGCCCTTGAAGAAGGGATTATTAAAATTTTTATGGATGCCGGTTTTTGTGTTACCAACCCCACCTGTGGAGCCTGCCTCGGAATGAGCAACGGTGTTCTTGCAGAAGGTGAGATATGTGCTTCGACTACCAACAGAAACTTTAATGGCCGAATGGGTAAAGGCGGAACAGTACATCTCATGAGCCCAGCGTCAGCCGCAGCAACCGCAATAAACGGACACATCAGTAACTCCAATCTTTTTGCAGCAGGAGGGAAGTAATGAAAGATTTTAATGGCAAAGTATTATTCCTTGACCGCTCCGATATAAACACCGATGAAATTATTCCGGCAAGATACCTTACCGAAATAACTAAAGAGGCGTTAAAACCGTATCTTTTAGAGGACCTTTCTCTGCAGGGATTTGACCCTGCCACTGATATAAGTGAAAATTCTGTCGTCCTCACCCGCGCAAACTTTGGTTGTGGTTCTTCAAGAGAACATGCACCCTGGGCATTTGAAGTCAACGACATCAATCTTGTTATTGGTGAGAGTTACGCACGTATCTTTAAACAGAACATGTTTAACTGCGGCATGATGGCGGTTGAACTTGCAGCAGAAAATATAGACCGTCTTTTCACCAAGTTTGCAGGTAAAGAAACAACAGTCACAACAGATCTTAAAAAGAAAACTCTGCACTTTGCAGCAGGCAGTGAGGAAGAGACCCTCGCTTTTTCCATCTCCGAATTCGACCAGGCCCTGGTTGAGGCCGATGGCTGGGTTGGTTATGCCGAATCAAACTATTAGCCCGAATTTCTCATGACTTTTTGATTTGAAACCTAATTGTTTGTTTTTATAGTTTTAAAATGACTTCCTTAATTAACAGGGTGTTTTTCGTTTCAAATCAAAAAGTTCACCCTTCGGGCCAACAGATTTATCCGCAGCTGCTTCGTTACCGAGCATTTGCAGTAGATTATTACAGCTTCATGCCCGGTGTCTCGACCTGCGAAAAACTTTGTTGGTGAGAAATCCGGGTTAGTTATTGTCTGTCAATGGATGCCCAGCTCAATCTCTTTGAGCTGGGCATCCATCTTTTTCCCCTTTTCACATCCCCTACTCTTCTCTTACAGCAAACGTCATTTAAATACAAAAAACACATGCAAATTAAGTACGTTCAGTCTACACTGACGGAAAATCCGAGCCCCAATATGTCATGACCATTTGTGCCATGGTGCTCATGTTACATACTTAATTCCAAAAGAGTCTCCAGCTTTCTTGTTTTTTTATACCCCTCGCAAGGGGGTACTGAACTGAGTGATAAGTTATCTGGTGTATGGCACTAAAGGAAACACCCATGTCGAAAAATCTCTACATCAGCGCCTTGGAACCCAAAAGTGGAATATCGCTTGTAGCTCTTGGGGTTATGGAATTTCTTGTTCGCAATCTCGTCCGGGTCGCTATTTTCAGGCCTATTGTTAACATGAAGAATAACAAAAACGAGAAGGATGAGATTATCCACCTGATTTCAAGTCATTACAATCTTGATATCCCCTACCCTGAGATGTATGCCTACACCTTCGAAGAAGCCAGGACACTTGTTGCCGACAAACAAAACGATAAACTCCTTGAAGGCATTCTTGAGAAATATAAATCCCTTGAGGCGGAGTACGATTTTGTGCTCTGCATCGGTACTGATTTTGAAAGCGACTCCTCTGCCTTCGAGTTTGAACTCAATGTTGAGATAGCGAACAACCTCAACGCCCCCGTACTCATGATTGCCAATGCCCACGGGGGTTCCATCGAAAGCGTGGTCAGGTCTTGCCGCTTTGCCATAGAATCTTTTGAGGAAAAAGGATCATCAATCATTTCTATCATCGTCAACAGAACCCCTGTATCCCTTCAGGAGAAAATGCTGCTGGCCTTAAAAGAAAAATTACAGAAAAAGATTGAACTTATTTACTCCATTCCGTTTGAAGAAACTCTCGACCGCCCAACAATGGCAGAGATTGCCACAGCACTTAACGCACGGGTCATCTATGGTAGAAATCAACTCAACCGACCAGTCTCAAGATTTGTAATTGCAGCAATGAATCTCAGAAACTACCTGCCACGTCTGGAAAATGATAGTCTCATTATCACCCCCATCGACAGGATCGATATCATTCTCGGAACACTTGCCGCATTTAAGTCATCCAACATGCCAAATATCGGAGGTATTGTACTTACTGGCTATCTGGAACCGGACCAGCTCCTGCGTAACCTGCTCCAGGGCCTGGAGGATCTTGTACCAATTATAAAGGTTACAGAAGACACTTTCACCACCGCCATGAAGATCAAGGGCATTCACAACTGCATCACACCGGAGTCATCACTCAAGATTGCATCCGGCCTTGGTCTCTTTGAATCCCATGTGGATAGCACTGAACTCAGGAAAAAGATCGTCGGCTACAGTATGCTCTTTACCACCCCAAAAATGTTTGAGTTTAGCCTTATCAAAAGAGCCAGAACACACAAACAGACCATTGTGCTCCCTGAAGGAAGTGACGAACGGATACTCCGAGCGGCTGAAATACTGATCCACCGCGATGCTGTTGAAATAGTTCTCTTGGGTAATGTTCAAACCATCCGAAACAAAATCCTCTCCCTTGGCTTGGTACTTGGCGATGTAAAAATTATTGACCCCACCGAGTCAGAGCTTCTTGAGGACTATGCCGCAACCTACTTTGAGCTCAGAAAACACAAAGGGATTACACCGGATAATGCCAGGGATGTGATGTCAGCTGTAAACTATTTCGGAACCATGATGGTGTACAAGGGGCACGCCGATGGAATGGTTTCGGGTGCCGTTCACTCAACACTCAATACCGTTCGTCCCTCTTTAGAGTTTGTGAAAACAAAGCCCGGATCAACAATCATGTCATCGATCTTTTTCATGTGTCTTGAAGATCGGGTGTTGGCCTACGGAGATTGTGCTGTCAACCCAAGACCCACGGCAGAGCAACTCGCTGAAATCGCCATTGAATCTGCAAGGACGGCAGAACTCTTCGGTATAAAACCGTATGTCGCCATGCTCTCATACTCCTCTGGCACATCAGGAATAGGTGAAGAGGTCGACAAGGTAAAAAAAGCAACAGAACTTGCCCACAAACTGGCTCCTGAACTTCCACTTGAGGGACCTATCCAATATGATGCGGCCGTTGACCCCATCGTCGCTGCAACCAAAATGCCTGAGAGTCTGGTCGCAGGTAAGGCAACTGTCTTTATTTTTCCCGATCTCAACACAGGTAATAACACATACAAAGCGGTTCAACGCTCTGCCAAGGCTGTTGCTATTGGCCCCATCATGCAGGGGTTAAATAAACCTGTCAATGATCTCAGCCGGGGCTGCGTGGTTACCGACATCGTTAACACCGTTGCCATTACAGCAATTCAGGCCCAGGCCATAAAAGGTTTAACAACGTAGAAAATCAAGAGTGCAATTATGAAAACCATTGAACCATATTCAGGGTTTGAACAAGGTCCCATCCGTCCTCCCAGTGAAGCTGAGAGCCTGTTGATCAGGATAAGTCGAAACTGCCCATGGAATCAGTGCACTTTTTGCAGCCTCTATAAAGAAACCAAGTTCAGCATGCGCCCTGTTGACCATGTAATTCGCGATATAGATGCAATTCGCTTTTATGTAGGCGTAATTGAAGGTGCAAGGGCCGCCGGGGAAACGCTTTCACGAAGAGAGCTCATGAAACTCTCACCAAGTGAAGGAAAAGTCGATCTCACCGCACTTCATGCTGCCTCAAACTTTGTTGCAAATGGGATGAAATCAATTTTCATCCAGGATGGCAACAGCCTTATTATTAAACCTGAAGATATCATATATATACTACGTCATTTAAAAGATGCATTCCCCCTAATTGAGAGAATCACCTCCTACGCAAGATCTCAAACAATCTCAAAAATCAGCGATGAGAATCTGGCACAGATGGCGGATGCCGGCCTGAACAGGATTCATATAGGTATGGAATCAGGCTCAGACAAAGTACTCAAAATAGTAAAAAAAGGTACTGACAAAGCCACGCACATTCTTGCAGGACAAAAGGTAAAAAAGGCAGGAATACAACTCTCGGAATATGTTATGCCAGGCTTAGGAGGCAAATCACTCTCCAGAGAAAATGCTCTGGAAACAGCCGATGCTCTCAACCAGATAAACCCTGATTTTATTCGTCTGCGCACCCTTGCCTTGCCAACCGGCGCTCCCCTTGCAGAGCAATACCATAGCGGGGCATTCGATAAATTAGGTGAAGTGGAAACAGCTCAGGAACTCCTCACCTTGCTTGAGAATTTAGACGGTATTACCAGCACGATCAGAAGTGATCATGTGTTGAATCTCTTTTCTGAAATCGACGGAAAACTCCCTGGGGCTAAGGAAAAAATGATGCAGCCACTACGAGACTTCCTGCATCTTCCCCCATACGAACAGATGCTCTTTTGTATAGGCAGAAGAACCCACCGTATTGCCAGCCTCAGTAGCCTCAACAATCCTGCTCAACGCAATAACGCCATAGATATGTGTGAGAGGCTTGGAGCAACAGTCGAAAATTTTGATGAAGTCATTGATTCACTAATGCAGCGATTCATTTAACACCCCTATGCACTACACCACGTGGTCAATGTAAAAACATTCAAAAGTTAAACAGCCAATGAACCATTCATCACAAAAAACTTTTATAAGCAATGTCTCTTTTTTGAAACAAAAAGCCTCAAAGCATTCTATTAACGGTGTATTAATAGCCTGTGCGACAATCGTTATTGCCACAGTACTCTCAGGTTTTACAGTCACAGGTCAAATCGGAGTAGAAGCTTTTATCAAAGCTCAAAAGACCAATTCGGTGCTCTGGTTTCTCGACGCGATGCCCTTCATTTTTGCGATCTGGGGCCAATACATGAGCTCTCTTTTGTCATACGAAGCGGGGGCAATGATAATTGACCAGACCAGTGACCTCCGAAGACAATCTATTGTTTTAGAACAAAAAGCTGCACACGATGCAACCCACGACTCTCTAACAGGCTTACCTAACAGGACACTTTTCATTGATCGCCTGCAACAGGCGGCAAACGGCGCAAAGCGCGATGACACCATCATCGGAATACTTACACTTGACATCAATCGTTTCAAAGAGGTTAATGATTCTCTTGGTCACTACAATGGAGACAGACTGCTCAAACAGATAGCAATCCGCCTGTCTTCAATGGTCCGTGATTCGGATACCTTCGCCAGAACAGGAGGAGATGAATTCGGTTTCATCCTCCCCAATGCGATAAGCGAGGATGGTATTGGTCGAATTGTAAAAAAAATCAACCAATCTCTTGCCATTCCATTCATCCTTGAGAATCTCTCCATCGAAGTACAGGTGAGTATTGGTGCCAGTACTTTTCCAAAGCACGGCATAGACGCCGACACTCTTATCCAAAAAGCGGATATTGCCATGTATGTGGCAAAGCAAAACAATGCCGGTTTTGCTTTGTATTCAAAGGATTACGACCAACAACACCCACACCGATTAACCCTCATGGGTGAACTACGCAGGGCAATACAAAATGATGAACTGCTGATGAGTTATCAGCCCAAGATCGTCAGCGCAACCGGGAAATTACATGCAGTTGAGGCTCTTATAAGGTGGAACCATCCCCAGCACGACCTCATGCCTCCTGACGATTTTATTCCTTTAGCCGAACGAACCGGGCTGATTGATGATTTGACAGTGTGGGTTTTGAAAAAATCACTCAAACAATGCGCCATCTGGCACAAGGCTGGAAACACCATAGGAATGGCGGTCAATGTCTCATCACTTTGTTTACTCAACCCCGACTTCCCTGAGACCCTCACAGGACTGCTCGCGGCCTATCAACTCCCGACAGATTTACTCATTTTGGAAATTACCGAAACATCTATGATGGTTGAACCCGACCGGGCATTGTCGATTCTCAATCGAATACATCAGCAGGGAGTAAAGATATCTATCGATGATTTTGGAACAGGATATTCGTCTCTGGCCTATTTGAAAAAATTGCCCGTCAGTGAGCTCAAAATTGACAAATCCTTTGTTCTGGATATGCTCACAAATGAAAGCGATGCAACAATCGTCAACGCAACAATCCAACTTGGCCACAACCTCGGTTTGCAGGTTGTAGCTGAGGGCGTAGAAGACCAAAAGACTTTGGATCGATTACGAGCCATGGGCTGTGACCTGCAGCAGGGTTATTTCATCAGCCACCCTGTCTCAGCCGACGACCTTACTGCCTGGGCTATTAGACACAAGCACTTCAAAGAATAACCTGACCACAGGTTTCTCATCGAGAAGAGGTGAAGGGAGGAGGGGGATCATACATTGATGTCGGGTCAAGAGCTAACCCGAATTTCTCATGACTTTTTGATTTGAAACTCAATTGTTTGTTTTTATAGTTTAAAAATAACATCCTTAATTAACAGGGTGTTTTTCGTTTCAAATCAAAAAGTTCACCCTTCGGGCCAACAGATTTATCCGCAGCTGCTTCGTTACCGAGCATTTGCAGGTAGCGAAGACTCCGGTAGATTATTACAGCTTCATGCCCGGTGTCTCGACCTGCGAAAAACTTTGTTGGTGAGAAATCCGGGCTAATTGCTGGCAGCCTTCACCCCCTGCTCAAGCTTGTTAAGATCCTTATCATACATAGCGACGAGCAGTACATCTCCCTTATCATCCACCCGAAACTGACCATACCTCGCAGCTTCATAGGTTTTTGCCTGGCCTTCCTGAAAAAAGAATGCATTGGTGGCAAATTTAACACCACCGTTCCGAACTCGATAACGGATGAGTGTTTCACGCTCAGATAACTTCTGACCATTGTCAAGGCGGCTAAAAGTTACTACGTTTTGTTGATCCAAAGTGACCACAACGGAACCATCCCCCGCGGCAACATCATGACGCCATCTTCTGGACGCGCGAACCTTTGGCAGCGCCTTGTACACCTCATCTGCGATTGCAAAACGAAGAGCCACATAGTCGCCCTGCATAAGTGAACGGGGGTCAACAGGTGCCAGTTTAAGATAGACGACCCTCCCATCCTCCAGATGTTTTTCCTTACTGATAATAGACCAGTTCACAAGACAGAGAACTGTTACCAGGGAGACAATAGCGATGAGTTTATTCATCCCCAGCCCCCTTTGCAGCACCAAGTATTGAAAACATGAGCCACCTTGCCAGGAGCAAGACGATACCAACAACGAGCAAGGTCTGGGATTTTTCGAGTAAGGTCGACTCCATCAGATAATAGTACGAAGAGATATAGAACAGCAGCGACACAATACCTGCACCAAGAAGCAGACGATTGGTTCCGGCAAAACCTACTATCATAATCACCATACCCACAGTAATACCCTGGACCTCTAGAGAGACAAGGCCAAGGATGAAAGTTCCTGCCAGAACCACTAGAGCAAGACGGCCCAAAAGGGACTGTCCGTTTCGCACTAGGATTCTTACAACAACGTACAAAGAGACGGCCAGGGTAAGTAGCTCGCCAACCCACGGATGAAACAGCTGGGATCCACTGCTGTGAAAAACATAACGCAGAGGTGAACTACCAAACACTGTTGTGCCCTTAAAAATTATCAAGGCAATGGCCAGGCCATAACCAATGGCACGTATTTTCTTCATTTGCTGGGGGTAACTGAACTCGCTAAGAAAACACCAGGAGACAAGTAACAACAGAACCGCACCTACTCCAAAGGCCCACCCCACACCGAGCATAAACATGGAGAACGAAAAGGCTGCAAGAAAAGCAGAGAAAACACAATGAATATAATTATGCATTACTAAAGCCAGCACCACCTGCAGCAAGGCCACCAGCAGAAAAGCTGTGTTGTCACTGCTCCTTACAAAATTAAAAATGGCATACACCACCAGAGCCTGGCCGGCAAGACTCAGGGCCAGGGCAAGGTGTTCGATGAACTCGTTCCCGGATCTGCGTAAAACAAAGAAAGCTCCAGAGATCATCACAGTCCCGGTTGTGAAGGCAGCAAAATCATTGTCAAATATGAACTGGAGCCCCATTCCTATGAAGCCAAGAAAAAATAGGGCAGCAAGCCAGCCAGAAAATGCCAGAAGCGTTTTCACATACCATGGGGATTCCCGAGTACCCCCCTCTGGGGGCTTTCCCGTAACGACACCCGCCTGCTGCAACTCTAACCAAATTTGGCTATAGTCTTGGATCATGACATGATCTCCTGGTTAATTTTTTTTAGCCAGAAGGCGGAACCCGCACCCATGCCAATGATAACTATTGCAAGAAACAAAAAACCCGCAGGAGATCCATCTTGCAAAAGCTGTTCTCCGAGAAACGAGATTGACACAGTTATCACCGATAGACAACAACCGGCCAGCATAAAGAGATCTGGTCGTATCTTTCGATAGACAATGTACACTGTAGCCAGCCATATTCCATAAATCGGTAGTACAAAGAGGGCCTGATTGCCATCTCTGAAGATAGTGTCCAGTACTAACCAGTTTATGGGTACCCCGCTGGCTATGGCCAGAAGGCGGACCGCCCAGCGCTCTGACAACCACGGACAGACTCCTGTCATAAACTCCCAGGCAGCCAGAACGAAGGTATTAAAAGAAAACACAACCCACAGTATGCTTGTGTCTGAAGATGGCAGGAACCAGAAAGCCCCCCTGAAGGTTTGATAATAGAGAATGAAAGAGATATTCATAAGCGAAATCCAGATGATCCAGGTGGCCGGAAATCGGGAAATGATAGCCCAGGGCAACATCATCAATGCCCAGTAAAAAAACAACTGCCAGGGATCAGCCCCGGTCTGATAGGTCTGGCCATACAGAGCAAGTAAGACCCCGATACATATCGAGGCAACGAGCAAGGATACCTTGCTTGCAACCGTAGATCGCTTCAATATACAATATGTGGTAACGGCACATATTATCAGCACCTCAACCAGGCCAAACTTGGCAAAACGGCCAATATCACTCCAGTTGTAGGCGACAAAGAACATTATGGAAAAAGCCAGAGCCAACCCGCCAAGCCAGAGAAAAAGACTATCAATAAAGGTTCTCCAGCGCTCCCCGTCAGGAGTAATCTTTGCGACCACCAGTGCATCATTAATTTTATGCTCTGGGATTGATCCCGCTTCAATGAGTTCGATAATCTGGTCACGAGCTGATAACATTTCAATGTCCTAAATAATTGGAGATGATGCCTCGGTAGGTGGCGTCAGATCCCATGGTGCTAGCCCGGATTTCTCACCAACAAAGTTTTTCGCAAGTCGAGACACCGAGCATGAAGCTGTAATAATCTACCGGAGTCTTCGCTACCTGCAAATGCTCGGTAACGAAGCAACTGCGGATAAATCTGTTGGCCCGAAGGGTGAACTTTTTGATCTGAAACGAAAAAAACCCTGTTAATTAAGGAAGTCATTTTAAAATTATAAAAACAAACAATTGAGTTTCAAATCAAAAAGTCATGAGAAATTCGGGCTAGAGTGTTGTCATGTGCTATCTATACAGTATCACAAATCTTCTCTATTACTGTTTGCTTTACTTCTTGTAACCAAGATTGTCGTTGTTCCTCAGAACTCACAACAACTATATTGAACATTTTTCTACTGAAGTCATTTATGCCACAGAGATCGAAAATACAATTCTTCCATATTGTTTCAAGGGGATCTCCAAAAACATTTCTTTCTCGTTCTGTTGCAGTATTTGATGTGTTGAAGACAATTGCTGCTTTTGCTTTTAACAAGCCATTTGGAACACCTTCTCCATCATCACCTTCTATGAATTCATAAGCCACACCAGGCCGAATAACTCTATCAATCCAGCCTGTTAAAATTGCGGGCGGCTGGCCCCACCAGTTTGGATGAATGACAATAATTCCATCGGCATCAGCAATTTCTTCACAATGCTTTTGAATATCAGGTGGCAAGACAGCGTCTTTTGGGATTTCCTCAGCTGGTAAAATTGGATCAAATTTTTCTTCATACAAATCATGAAAATACACATCATGACCGCTTTGTTTTAATGCTTTGATTGTAGTGAAAGCAATAGCGTGGTTAAAACTTTCTGTGCTTGGGTGAGCAAGTATTACAGAGACTTTCATTTTGCTTCCATTTCTTGAGTATAATTATCAAATAACAAGTTATACAGGTTTGGATGATCTGCAAGAACCGCATACAACTGAACCGAATCGCGCCTCACCTTCCCCCTCCTATGCTACCTTACGAATAGCCACCATAGCTCTCCGTTGCAGCACCTGGCAATCTATTTTCAGGATCCCGGTCTTCCCCGGTGTTGGTCACAAATATTGCAGAGCGACCAGGCAGTGGACATTTTGTTTCACATATTCCGCAACCAATACACAATTCATCGACCACATACGGTTGCTTGAGAGTAATGCGCTCACCTTCTTGGGTGGTGACTTCTACGAGATTATACTTTATAGCCTTCTCAGGAGTTGGGCAGTGCTCTTCACACACAATGCAGGGAATTTCTTTGGCAAAAGGCAGACAGATATTTTTATCAAACCAGGCATGGCCGATTTTGGTTGTATGTTTGTCTGCGAGTTCAAGAGATCGAATAGCACCTGTGGGACAGACCTGGCCACAAAGGGTGCAGTTAAATTCACAGTAACCGCTTCTTGCCAGGAGATATGGTGAAAAAACACCATCCAGCCCCGCCTGAAAAAAAGCGGGCTGCAGTCCGTTGGTGATACACACCTGAATACATTCACCACAACGCACACAGGCGCTCAGAAATTCCCTTTCAATAAGGGCCCCCGGAGGCCGAATAAGCGTACCCTGCCCCATCCCCCCTCTATTACGCACGCCTAAAAGTGGCGGCAGAGCAGCACCAGCACCAAGACAAACAAGAAACTGCCTTCTTGAAACGGAAACCTCTGTGCTTTCTGATACGCACGTAACCGGAGCGACCAACTGCGGATGGATAATCTGTTTTGGACACTTCACCATACAGTCAATACACAATATACAGGTGGATGAGTTTATCTGTCTGTCATCATCGACAGCCCCCATAGGACAACTCGTCCTGCAAAGAGTGCATCGGCCGCAACTCTTATCGCCCCCCCGCACCGTCATGGTCCCATAACGACTAAAGACTCCAAGTAGAGCGCCCAGAGGACAGACATTACGGCAAAAAAAACGACTCTGGAAAAACTCACCGAAAAATAACGCAGCTAGAATCAAACCGCTGACCAGGGTCAACTCGTAATAACGTTGCTCAAAGGGCAGGATGGTTGCCTGCATAAAACCATAGACAGGTTCTGTAACCAGATTGACTACGGCCGGCAGGTTGGTATAGGTGTAGCTGAAAAATGATTGAGAAATAAAATTTACGGCTGGATATACGGCTTGCACCAGCCCTCGTACTAAAATTGAAAATGGATCAAAGTACCCGGCAAATGGCACACCAAATAGAGCACAGACCAAGAGAAATAGTAAGATAAGCAGGGGAAGCCTAGGCAGTTGCGTCTGTTTGGGGGCCACTTTTATTTTCCAGACTACCCTCCAAAAATCAAGCAAGCCACCCATGGGGCACAACCAGCCACAAAAAAAACGTCCGAAAAAAAGTGAAAGCAGTACAAGTACAAGTGCGGGCAACATGAGTGCTATAAATGTTCTGGCAGCAAGCATTGTACAAAATGCCAACAGCGGATCGATCCTAAACAGAATATTCACCGCATACTCAATGGTGTCAGAACCAGTGTAGTCCGTCTTCATAAAAAGAAAGAGAAACAAAAGCACAGAAAATAACTGTACCAACACCCTAGCCCCACGCCATAGCCGATAGTTGTTCATACGACGTTCTTTCTTCATGGATTTCACAACGTTTTTTTCAGCAGATTAACTTTTGTAAGGTCCATCTCACCAAGCCCCATTTTATGGGCCGCAACTGTGGACCCAATATCTTCGGGGACCAGTCCAAAAAGAGTAGTACCGTAGGCGTCTGCCGCCACAGGGTCAACAGATGCTATCACCTGATCGACCTGTCTCACATCTTTTACACTTCCTCCCTGTGGGCCATTACGCAAAAGTATTCTGGTGGCATCGATCACGGTCAAGGTTGGAGAAACGACAGTGGCAAGATCTGCAAGACGCTGTCCCAGATCATGGTGTAACTTTCCACGGTTACCCCCAATAGCTCCCATGGAATTTTTAAGCCCCAAACTCAGTCTACTCAGTCCATGATGTTTGGCGACAGGTACATTGATATACACATCGGCGGAAATGGCCTGCTCGTATATCTCCCAACTGGTAAGTGACTTGCCACGCTCAATATTTACCGGGATGAATTTTCTTCGATCAATATGCTCAAGTCGCACCTTTTTTGAGCCAAAGGACGCAACCATGTCCACCATGCCGCTATTTTGATAACATCGTCTCTTTTCGTTGCAGGTATGATCAAAGAGATCCACTCTCTTAGCTCCTGCATCAAGAGCCATTTCGATAAGCCCCTGCACAACCAGTGGATGCGTATTGGCAGCCTGTTCCGGGCTGCGATCCCAGCCGATATTAGGTTTAATTACCACAGTATCTCCTGGGCGTACAAACTGTCCCATTCCCCCAAGGAGTTCAATACTATGTGCTACCACCTCCAGATAATTTTTACCGGTAACAATGGCAAGATCAGGTTTGGACACAGAAGCCGCAAAGACTTCTGGAATAGAAAAAGAGAGCCCAGCCGAATATGCAATTGCCTGCTGTATAAATTGTCGCCTATTCATACATCACCTCCATAGAAAATAATAAAAATCCAGCCCCAACCTCTATCTCATGAGCTACCCTTTAGCCCGAATTTCTCATGACTTTTTGATTTGAAACTCAATTGTTTGTTTTTATAGTTTAAAAATGACTTCCTTAATTAACAGGGTGTTTTTCGTTTCAGATCAAAAAGTTCACCCTTCGGGCCAACAGATTTATCCGCAGTTGCTTCGTTACCGAGCATTTGCAGGTAGCGAAGACTCCGGTAGATTATTACAGCTTCATGCCCGGTGTCTCGACCTGCGAAAAACTTTGTTGGTGAGAAATCCGGGTTAGGGTCTTACTACTAAAAGTCTGTCATAAAAAACAAGACAACGAGGAGTATTTTTAACATTAACAACTTATTTTCAGCACCAGATAGCCAACGAAGAAAAAACCCTCGAACCACTTACACCCGCCAGGTAAGCGATAGACTCCGAGCGAGTACTGAAAAGAGTCCCGTTTATCTACCGTTTACCAGGATTATTTGTTACAAGCCCTCTACGCAAGACAAAAGGTCCTTATAAAATTTGCCAGATCGACCGAACATGCATACTATGAGGGGTACCAGCAGCGTCATGCACTCCCGCAGACGTACAGAATTATAAATTAGATGAGCGGTATTTCGCTAAATTAAATTATGAGAAAGACATTTAAACTGACCCATCCCAAGATCGCTCCTGCCAGACTTATTGAAGCTATCAAACGAGACGTTAATAAATACGTTAAAAGAGAGCGTAGTAAAAAACTACCAACAAATGTCGATTATTGGGATTTTGACTGTAAATTTGGTCATACAGAAGACGATGCAAAAGATATTCACCTTGCTGAAACGGGTCAATACATTGATAAGGCGGCAGAACAGCAACTCGACTCTTTTTATCTGGAGATCGTCGCAAAACCTGGCGTCCGTAAAAAAAGTGAGCAGACAAGGGCCTCTCAGTAGCCGTAATCATCTTCTGCAAGTAGAGCCACGAGCTGTACAAGAAAAAACCAGGAACCGGGCAAGTAACATCTCCGGTTCAGGGTTCGCCTTCTGGAATTATTTCTGTTTCACGTTCAGTTCTTACTCTATTCCAGATCTGTAAAGATCCGAACTGACAGGCCATCGCTTGATTGCGCTTAGCCCGAATTTCTCATGACTTTTTGATTTGAAACTCAATTGTTTGTTTTTATAGTTTAAAAATGACTTCCTTAATTAACAGGGTGTTTTTCGTTTCAAATCAAAAAGTTCACCCTTCGGGTTAGAAAAACATCCCCGCATTATTCATGATCATCAATCGAAAGAATTCGGTTAGATACTCTAGTACCTCTCTCACGGCATTAAGCAAATCATCCCCATTATTGGTTTAAGAGCGTATTTTTTTATTCCCATTGCAATAGCGTTCTCATATTTTCTACCTTACAGGTTATTCTTAATGTATTTTTTTGTCACTTTTCAGGTAAAGTTACCCTACCCTGAAATTGTGCAATTTCTTGTGTAAACCTCTTTATTATTTTTTGGATAACACCGGTAAAAAGGATCACAACAAGCTGGCCTATACTAGAGGAATCAGGCCAAAGGTACTGTTATGTCTGTTGAAAAAGCAGAACGGATAGTAACAAATTCAGATTGTATGGCAAGAAAGCTATCAACTATTCGAGGATCAAACCGCACCCCACTGTTCTCACTAATATAGCGGACTGTCGTTTCATGAATCGTCTGAGAATCTGATGACGCTGAAGCTGTCATCTCTTCATAGGTGTCTGCCACAGCCACAATCCTGGCGGCAAGTGGAATCTCTCTTTTGGCCAGACCGTATGGATATCCCTTACCATCCCACCGTTCATGATGAAAATAGGCAATATGCTTCGCCATGGATAAGAAACCACTTCCCTCGCTTTCTTCTTCCATCTCACGAATCACATCACCACCGATTAATGTATGCCTCCGCAAAAGATCCTTCTCATATGCTTCAACGGGGGCATCTCCTGCCATGTATTCATCGGGAATCGCGACTTTACCAATATCATGAAGAATTGATGCATGGTAGATATCTTCAATATATGTGGGAGTCATGACACTTTTAAGCGCATCTGATTTCGCCAGCTCTTTCGTCAACGCCTTACAGTACTCACGTATTCTCTCCAGGTGGTTATGAGGGGTCACATCCCGAAACTCTGAGAGTTTTGCCAGTACCAGGATCGCCGATGTTTCAGTCTTCTTTTTTATCTCAAGGGATTCAATCAACCGTACTTCCATTTCTTTTCTGGTGCTGAGATCCCTCATGATCAGCAGTATTTCCTTGGACGCATTTTCCCGCACTAAAACGCTACCGTTCACCTCCATTTCAACCCTTACGCCATCACCCCGGATAAGGGACATCCTGGTATCGGACAGTGACGTTCCAGTTGTAAAAATATACTCGAAAATTTTCTCAACCTCGGTGCAATCATCTATAGGAACGATATCCCAAAATGAATTCACAGCACCAGAGCGCAATGAACAGAAATGTTTTTCAAATTGCTTATTTGATTGAATGATCGCACCCTTATCAGAAATTACCACGACATCATCGGCTATCTGATTAAACAACTGCCTGTACCTCTCCTCAAGGGTTCTCTGTTCTAAAGATCTCTTTTGAACCTCCCTCTCCAGTACTTCCGCATGACTCGACAGTTCCGCCGTAGCCGAATCTTCTTCTCTTCGGAGTAGATACTCACTTTTCCGCGCTACAGTATCCGCCCAACTCTGGGTTGTAATGATCAGAACAAAACAGATCATAAAAAAAAGATTGCTGAAAACATCAATCAGATAAGGAGGAGCAAGGGGATGCGTCAACGCAAGCGTTACAATATAACTTACAACAAGAACAGAGCCCGCTGTTAAGGTCTGGGCCACAGTAAGTGGTGCCAAGGTTACATAAAGAGCAATTGAGACGATCAAACCGACGTAGTATGGAGATAGTACACCACCAATCTGATGAATCATAAACAACATGGTGATGATCACCGAGAGAAAACCTGCAAAACCAATCCAGAAAGAGGCGATGTAACTCCGGTCCTGGCTATTGAGCCAGAAAAGGACCAAGCCGAAAATAGCGATACCAACGCGGTAATTCAGAAACTCAAGATAGAGATCTGGAACAGTGACGTAATCCAGTAAGGAAAAAAGCAACATCATCAAACTCCCCCCGAGCACAATGTAGTTAACCCGTCGATGATGCAACTCTTGCAATTCTTTCCTGTACGTTTCCATAATTCCCGTGCTATCTCTTGCTATTTGTGGAGCAGGATCTGCATTCTGCTCTCTTTAAATTCCAGTTCTTTGCGAATAAAAGCGTCAACAATAGTGGGATCAAACTGCCCGCCTCTCTCCTTTAGAATCAACTCTTTTGCCTCTTCATGATTATACGCGGCCTTATAGACTCTGGTGGACGTGAGAGCATCATACACATCAGCTAAAGAGACAACACGCGCCGCAAAAGGGATATCCTCCCCGGACAAGCCATCAGGGTACCCTTTACCGTCCCAACGTTCATGGTGGTGACGCGCTATTTTTTTTGCGAGCAAAAGAAACGAGACACTTTCCTCCCCGGGCACAGCTCCTGCCAAAATATCACTTCCGTATTGACAGTGGAGCTTCATCACTTCAAACTCCTCTTTGGTAAGCCTGCCCGGCTTAAGAAGTATCGCATCAGGTGTCCCTACTTTGCCAATATCATGCAACACAGAAGACCGTATGAGACTTTCTATAAAACCACTTGTAATAATCTCAGACAAAGCTGGCAATTGGGCCAATTCCTTAATGAGAATACCGGTATACAGTCGGATGCGTTTTAAGTGGGCACCGGTATCATCATCTCTGCATTCAGCCAGTCTGGCCAAACCGAATATCGCCACCTGGCGAGACGTATCGATCAGCCGCTCTGAATCGAGAAGCTGCATCTCCATCGCCTTTGTTACCGAAATATCTCTGATTACAAACTGAAAATATACTTTATTTTCAATTATGACCCTATTGGCACTCAACTCAACATCCAGTATATGACCGCTACTGTTTTGCAACTGCAACTGCACCCCTTCAACCTTACTTTCCCCTGATAGCTCCTCAATAATTTGACGAACAGCGGCTTTGTCCTCGTCCTCATAAATAAAATCTACCAACAATTTCCCCTCCAACTGCTCAGGACTATACCCCAGGGTCACCGCACTGTGCTGATTAATCTTTTTGATCACTCCCTTGTTATCTATCAGAACGATTAGATCTAAAATTGAGTTATACAAATCCCTATATTTCAGATCCGTCTCTTCTAAATCCTTCAACCTTTTCTGAACCAGATTCTCCAGACCACCTGTATAATTGGTAAGCTCTCCTCTAATAGATTTTAAGTTGGTCGTTGCCCGTATTGATTTGAGCAAGGTACGAAAATCATCATTACTCTGAACCGCCGTAATCCCAATAAGAGCAAAAAAGAAGAAACTATTATTGAGCATAGAAACAAGGTGGGCCTCTTCCATATCACCTGTTCCTGCAAGTACTGTGAGGATATATATCAGGTACATGGAGAGACCGATAAAGACCACCTGGGCAATCTTTAAAGGTAAAACCGAGAGGGTTCCCGCTATCATCAGTAAAATACCGACATAATAACCTGAATAAAAACCACCTATACCGACGATCATGAGCGATATGGCAAGACCGCCAAGTACCATGGCGGCGTAAATCAGATGTGGCGCATATTTTTTACAGGTTGGTAGAGAGAGAACATTTATAAACCCAAGAACTGTAACGACATAGATCATCCGATACATAAAAAAGAGACCAAAATGATCCCTGCAACAGACAAAATCAAGAACCGAAAAAATTGAAAAAAACACCACAGCAAGCCACAAACAAAGGAGTGTTCGTTGATAGAAAAGCTCCTTAAAATCGCATTCATAAGGAGGAAGTTCTGCGGCCTGTACACTAAGCATCCAGCTATTCCTTTGTTGCAAGGGCAAAAAGATTCACATTCTCGTTTTCAGCGAGAATTGTCACATTTTCACCAAAGGGGGTTGGCGCAAAAAGTTCTTTCAAATCATCTGCACTGCGGTAAATCAGTTCCCATTTGAGAATCTTATCGAGAAATAACGAATCCGGATATGCTGTGAAATTTCCAAGTAAAAGGGAACCACCCGGCTTGAGATGATTGTAGCATTGCGTCACAAGGGCACGAAACAATCTTGTATCGAGGTAATCGCAAAGACCAGCTGAATAAATTACATCCATCTCTCCAATGTGGTGAGAAGCCCTGCCAAGGGACCACTTGATTACATTTTCACTCATGAGACGAATCGAAGCCATATGGGGGAAAATATTCACATGCTGGTTTGTATACTGCAGGGCCTCCGCATCGATATCAACACATAAGGCTTCTACCGATTCTGTATGGTCGCATTCTGCCAAAAAATCAAAAAGCTCTCTGTTTGGTCCACAGGCAAGGTTCATTATTTTTGTGGTCTCGCCCCGACTATGAAGTTCATTGCTGATACGGGTTAATTCATTTTTAATAAGCTTTCTTCTTCCGTGGATCGCAAGAGACCCAGGTCGTTCCAGACAGAAGGTGTCAATGAGTTCCCCTAGACGTCCTTCCCCCTTCGGCACATTGGCATAGATATGCTCCATCATGAGAAAATCACCAGCATAGCCCTTCGGTTTAAAGTAGGCCCGTTCTGCAAATCTGCTTCTCATCAGATACGGGTAAAACTCTTTAAACACGTAGCCCCACATCACCTCCTCGTAGCCGCTCCCCTGCATGGCCTTTTGAAATTCTCCGAGGGAGCCATTGAGTTCAACGACGAGATCGATACATTGGCGCTCCATCTTTTCATCTCGAACACCTTGAGCCTCCTTTTGCTGCAGTTGGTGGGAGATATCAAACAAACCCGCCTTACATTTTTCCATTCGGCTGCTGACAAAATGCCATCCTTTTGAATGCAAAAGAGAAGAAGGGATTGGTTTAGAATCGCTGTATCGTACCGAACGTCTTGTGGCAAGTGAATCCGCATAACTATTTATCGGCTCACGATCCCCTGCTATTCTCCTGAACTTTCTACATATCTTTCTCGTAATATAAGCAAGAAAATCCATATATAAGCCAGGGTCTTCACGACGCATTATATCCATGGTATTCTCGTCAAAAAAGCCGACCTTAACATCACCATTCGCCCGAATGTCACGAACCCGTGTTTCACCATCAAAAAAACCGATTTCACCAAAAAACTCTCCCTCACCAATAAGAGCCACTGTTATTCTGGTATCATTCTGGTCGGTATAGCTCACTTCGACTGTACCTTCTGCAACATAATAAAACGCCTTGGTATCTTCTTCCGGAGACATAATCATGTCACCGGAAAAAAATGCGCACGGCTTGCTATAGAGTGTAGCTTTCTCCAGAAGTGTTTCGAGGGAGTCAACGTCTAATACTGCATCACTATTGTGCATACGTTTCACCTTTGGTACCTGATAATTATTTTCTGTTGTTATGAACGAATATCACAAACCTCGGTTTGAGTGTTTTGATTGATATCAAAAATTGGCAAACTCTTAAGACCTTCAGTTTAGATGGACAGGTAAAAACCTTCAGAGAAGATGGGTGCAATTTCTCTATCATTTCTATGCACATAAAGTACGTCGTAATAATAGAAAATTTGTAATAGCGGACAAGATGAAAACTTTTGACGACGCCATTAAAACCTCCAGATTGTTCCCACATTTACGGCATGGGCACCCCCCTCTTTGAAGGTGCCGTCAATCCCTGGCAGACCTGCTACAGGATCTCCTGACACAGACCGGGTGGTGGTGTGGTGATACATATAGGAGATCCCAAGACTGAGGCTTTTGGAATAATCGTACTGTAGTCCTGCTGTATACATGTAGGCATCAGAATCCGGCAACTCAAAGCCAAGAGTGTTTTCCTGAACTGGTGTCTCATCGATTGCAAAACCAAGGGTTACATCAAGAGACTCCAAGACTGCCCAGGTCAAGCCAAAACGCAGGGCATCGCTATCATCCCAACTTTTAGCAAGTGGCCTGTCAAAGCCATCAAAAGGTGTTCCCAGAAATGATTGATCGTACTGAAAATCAAAATCTTCTACCCCAGACCAGAGCGTCCGATTCCATGCTACTTCGAGCGTCACATCTTTTAAGCTATAGGATGTTGCAAGACTAAAAACGGCGGGAAGAGTTACTTCTAAGGATCCAGAACCATTATAGCCTGCAACCGGAATCTCTCCCACGGAGGCCATCATCGTCGCATCTCCCTCAAGATCCAAAGTCACCTCTGATCTATAGGTGGCAGCCAGACGCCACTGCTTTATGGGGCGGTATGTTGCGGCCAGGTTATAACCCACCTGTAAATCGTCTCCCTCGAGTTCCCTGGTAAGTCCAGGAACGCCATTTTCCACAGTCCCTTCACTGTAAATAAATCGCAGCCCACCACCTAAACTGAGAGTCTCTCCCAGTGCATATGAAAAAGTAGGGTTTAGCTCTATCACATCAAGAGAAAACTCTTTCGCGGTTGCAGCTGGATAGGGTTCGTCCCAACGTTTAGCCAGGCCATAAGGGTAGGTGAGGGAAAAACCAAATCGAAAATTATTGAAATCTTTGGAACTAAGATGAATTTGTGGCAGATAAAACATTTCTGACTCAGACGAGCCATTTAACTGAGAGCTACGATTATCGGTGTATTCTATGGAAGGAAGATACAACATGGTCAGGCTCGTCTCCAGCATCCACACATCGTCTAAAAAAGCCATGTTTGCCGGATTATAATACGAGGCATCAGGCCCTGTTGTGTATGCGATGGTTGCTCCGGCGATTCCTACCGCCCGATTGGACTGATTCGGTATCTGATAGCCGGCACTAAATGCTGCCCGGTTCAAACTCAATAACACTGTGGCCGTCAAAATAAAAAAGTGAAAGACCCTCCACTTCCCCCGGACAAGACATGGACAAAATAAGATCATAAGCGCCCCCTGCTCAATATTTCATATCCTTCAACGAATTGTTATCTTTTATTATGCGCCAACAATTTTTAATACACAAGGCGAGAGAGCAACAAAATGATAATGTTTATTAAAAAAAAGTCGCATAAATAGGGCCAGGTTTATAGGAAATCTTCTCTGAGGGGGGTAAAGGTATCAACCAACCGGACATGGCTCGTTAATAATTGAACAGAATGAAGGACATCAGGTGGCACTGTAAACATGTCTCCTTTAGCGAGTTGATGCGGTTCTCCATCCAGGAAAAAAAGCACTTCCCCTTCAGCAACATAAGAGACCTGCTCGTGGGGATGGCTATGGGGCGGATCCGGTGCATTAGTCGGACCGTCATTAAAATCGATCACCACCATCATCAGGCTATCTGTATGGGTCAGATATCTGGTTCTTTTTTCTCCGATCACCTCTTTTGTCGTATCGGTTTCTTTTACAATACCCATGTTATCTCCCTATCACAGTTTTTTATTAGTAATGTGATTTCATCTGAATCACGTTTTAATCAATGGGTTTGAGCAACAGCATCAATGCAAAACTGACACAGCTCACCGCTATGATCATTGTAAAGACCGGATCGTAGCTCCCTGACAGATCAAACATCTTTCCTGCAATCACTGGTCCTATTGCGCCACCTATCGTTCCCGAAAAGACAACGATACCAAAAATCGCCCCATGGCCAGATATACCAAAAACCTCTGCCACAATTGGTGAAATCGCAGTAAAAAAACCACCGTGGGCAAGCCCATAGACTCCTCCAAAGAGATAGAGCATCCATAACGAGTCAGCAACACGCAGCCAAAGTAGGCTCGAAATCAGAATAACAAAACAGATTAGCATAATCACCTTACTGCCAATTCGGTCTATGGCTATTCCACTTACAAATCTGCCAATCATACTGATCGCCCCAATGGTAGAAAGGACTCCCGCAGCACTCGTATGGGTCAGACCAACATCAGTTCCATGGGGGACGATGTGTACCACAACGACAAGCAGACAGAATACAAGGAGTAAATACGACCCGCAGAGAATCCACATTTGCTCTGTTGTTATAGCTTGCCTCGCAGTTAAACTCTGTCTTGCGCAAAATGGTTCACGTTCTTTTCCCTGACCCATTGAAGCATTTTCATCAACATGTTTCGGATAAGGTTGTAAGAGCCTCGATAGTCCTAAAAGCAACATGAGAGCGCCTGCACCGATAATAATATATGCGACGCGCCAGCCATAGATTCCTATAAGAATACTTGCAAGAAATGGAATAGAAAACTGCCCAGCTCCGGTTCCCACCTTCACAACACCTGTCATAAAGCCTCGGGATCGGGTAAACCACCTCGCGGTCGTTGTGAGAGCGATAACATCTACAGCGCTCAAACCAATGCCAAAAATGATGCCGTAAAACAGGTACAACTGCCAGATTTCATGGACTCTCGACATCAGCATAAAACCTGAGCCAAAAAACAGTGCAGCCACACCCATCAGTACTTTGGGTCCATATTTATCAGCCAACCTCCCAACCAGAACAGCAAAAATGCCGCTGAGCAAAAAAGCGCAGGAGGAGGCCCCTGAGATAACGGCCCTTGACCAGGCTAACTCATCGATGAGTGAGTTGAAAAAGACCCCATAGGTGACGAAGGTCCCAACTCCAACAGCCTGAATCATAAAACAGGCAGCCACAATGGAGTGGCTGCCATTTTTGTTTACCATTGGATGTAACCTAAATTTTGCAATTGACCAGTCCGCCGAAAATGCGAGGCAGCGAAGCTGAAGACGTATAAATATACTTCAAAGCTTCAATAACAAAGCAGATTCGGTGGAATTGTCAATCCCGAAGGGTAGCAAATAACAGAAAAATTGTACTCATGCAAAAATGAATTTCTAAAATAATTTTCCTGAATGCAACATTTTGTTTTACAGCAATAAATTATTTTTCTGTGCTTTGTGTATGCAAGATTTAGGCGAAATTAATCTTTCTTAAATACATCAGCGATAAAATCTACCATTTCAGGTACCATCTTCTCACCGTAGCCTGAAGCATTTGCAAGACCCAGGGTACTTTTTGTTGCAGGAGACATAAGACTTGGCACTCCAAAGTCATCAGCCATTTTGGAGTAATAACCAACATCCTTGTTTGCATTGCCAATGGAAAAAGCCATGTTTTCAGGTTTTCCATCAACAGCACCAACTTTGATAAAATCCATCATCCCGGACCTCAGAGGTCCGGCGGACATAACGTCGTACAAAGTTGCCCGGTCAAGCCCTGCGAGATCCGCCATGGCAAAGGCCTCTGACATTGCACAGGCCATGGTCATACCAAAGAAATTGTTGATGAGTTTTAATGTATGCCCTGCCCCAATTGGGCCGACATGGAATACGTTCTCCCCTAAATCGTCGAGCACAGGCTTTACCCTCTCAAAGTCCGCCGTTTCACCTGCGGCCATGATATTGAGTAACCCTTCCACTGCCTGGGGTGGGGTTCGCCCTAGTGGAGCGTCCAGCATCGCCGCACCTTTTTTCTTGCACTCACCCGCGAGCTGCCGAGTGATTCCAGGAATTGAAGTTCCAAAATCTATAACAACACTCCCCTCCTGCAGCTGCTCCAATACGCCACCCTCACCACGCATCACCAATTCTACCGCTGCACTTGTATCAACGCAGAGCATGATAATTTCGCTATTTTTAGCAACTTCAGCAGCAGTTGAGACCTCTTTAGCCCCACGTGCAACCGCCTCTTCTATGGGCTTTCGGTTCCTGTGGGCAACCACCGTGACGGCATAGTCAAGACTTTGCAAACGCTGCACCATTGCTGATCCCATAAGTCCTAAGCCAATAAATCCTATTTTGGGTTTTGCTCCATCAGCCATAACAGCTTCTCCTTTATTTATTTTTTTATTTCAACAAACACATTTGATTCGTTTCCACAAACGCCCAACTATCATACAAGCTGAACAACCGCCCCACCCTGCCGGATCGACTCATAGGCCGCACAGATAAAGTCCACCGATCGTTTTCCTTCATCACCTGACACACAGGGGGGTCTTTCGTCCCGTACGCTACATATAAAATCCTCTACAATTCGCAGGTGACCAGTTACATCGGTTACTGTTGGACTCGCGGCTCCCCCGATGCTAGCAAGATCTCTTGCAAACTGGTTTCTGATTTCATCATCTCCAGGTAATTCTTCTTCAAACTTCCAGCAAACAATACGATTATCCTCGATACAGATTGCACCTCTCTCACCCGATATTTCGATTTTACGAGGCAGACCGGGCGAGCAAGATGTGGACGCTTCTATGGTTCCAATGGCGCCACTCTCAAAACGTACAGTGGCACAGAGATTATCTTCCACTTCAATTCGCTGGTGCGTCACAGGGCCTTGAAAGGCCGAGACTGCAACAGGCTGACCAACTAGGTGTAAAAGAAGGTCGATGCTATGAATGCCCTGATTCATCAAACACCCGCCGCCATCAAGATCCCAGGTCCCACGCCAGGCAGCAGAGTCGTAATACGCCTGACTCCGAGACCAGCGCATCTGACAACTCGCAAGCAAGATCTTCCCTAACCGTCCCGCATCGATTGCAGTTTTAGCTAAGGTGGTGCACGGATCAAAACGTGCCTGATAAATAACACTAAGTCTGGTGTCTGACTCTTTACAGGCATCTATGATTACCTGTGCCCTCTTGCCGGTAACCTCTAAGGGTTTTTCACAGAGAACATGTATCCCTTTCTGAGCAGCCTGCAGAGCTATCTCCAAATGGGCACCAGAAGGCGTTGCAATGGTAATTGCATCAATATCGTCTGGCTGGAGAAATTGGTCAACATTGGTATGTGGGGTGATACCATACTTTGCGGCAAACTCCGCCGTCTTCAACGTATCTCTACCTAAAACGGAGACCAGTTCCGCATTTTGTACCTGTTGTATTGCCAGACTGTGGGAATGACCAATACTCCCCGGACCTGCAATACCAAAGCGTATTTTTTCCTGACCCATCTCAACCTCCTATATAGGAAAACGCCGACTACACTCCTTAAAGAAACAGTGGTACTATATGTCGATCAAAGAGATTCTCACTGACATTTTTAGCAACAATTTCTTCATTATCACCAAGCGCCTTGAGATACACCTGCCCCATTTCGGCTGCAACCTTATAGCCCACGTGGAGCAGCTGACGCACATTTACATTGTACTCAGAGCAAGTTTGGTCATGGCGAAGGGCGTTGACATACTGAAGACTCGTCCAGCCATTTACTTCGGCAGGACGTGGAAGCTTCTCTCGATCAATATCAATAACAGACAGATATGGAGAACAGAGTTCATCAAAACGATCATGGGAGGCAGCGTACACCTGCTTGGCTATTTCAAGTCCGTTACCACCAGCTTCAGCCAAACCTATAAGTTCCTCAAGCCAGGTGGTGCCAGCCGTTTTGATGTGAATCCCTGCATTATGTTTTTTTATCAGCTCTCGAATGGGACCATAGATAGAGAATTTATCACTTCCCGAATGAACACTGAGTTTGAGATCAGCAGGTAGACCAAATTTCTCTATAGCATAGGCAATGACGCACAGATCTTCTTCAAACTCCCGCCTGAACTGATCCACATCACCTATGTAATCAACGCCCTTATTAAACCGACCGGAAAATTTAGGAGCTATTGTCTGCAGGGGAACATTTTCATGGGCCAGGGCCGCTAGAATGAACAGCATTTCCACCGGACTTTGGGGTTCAGCAGTTTCATCCATGGAAACTTCTGTTACAAAATGTCCTGCTCCTTTTTTTTCTTCAATATAACAGTATATTTTTGCAGCTTCCTGGACAGCATAAAGATATTTATCCACAATCTCGCAAAGGAGTTCTGAGCTGATAACAAGAGGAGCCACAATCCCAGGAATGTCAAGAGTACCAACAAAGGGAATAATCTTTTCTGTAAATGAGGCTCTACTTTCCTCACTTGCAGATCTGCCAATAAAGTCCGCCACGTCCAGTGTGAAAAAATCACTACTCTCCATAAACAGGTCGACAGTGTTAAGGCCGATATGATCCGCATCTACAAGATATTGCCCTGAATAATTTAGGGCCTTCACAGCATCATCAGCCTCCTTTCGTAAGGCCTGTTGATCCGTGCCAATAATAGTATGCTCCCGGTGGGATTTATTCCAGACAATCGCAAGATCCAGGCCCTCTGCTCTCGCCTTTTCAACTGCCAAGAGTTGCGCCTTTCCCTGAAGGCCAAAACGATCCCCTGTACCAAATGAATATTTTGAAAATTCCATTACACGCTCCTCACATCAGCAGGTTTCCAGTTGTCATAGTCCATAGACGCTAACCCGGATTTCTCACCAACAAAGTTTTTCGCAGATCGAGACACCGGGCATGAAGCTGTAATAATATACCGGAGTCTTCGCTACCTGCAAATGCTCGGTAACGAAGTATCTGCGGATAAATCTGTTGGCCCGAAGGGTGAACTTTTTGATTTGAAACGAAAAACACCCTGTTAATTAAGGAAATCATTTTTAAACTATAAAAACAAACAATTGAGTTTCAAATCAAAAATTCATGAGAAATTCGGGCTAAGAGAACAATGCCCTGGTTCCTATTTATCTGATTGCAACATACCAAAATAATTAACCGCATTGTCATAACAGATATCACGGATCGTATTACCTATAAGATCAATATCATTGGGCAGTTCACCATTTTCCACATCGCTCCCAAAGAGGTTGCAGAGAATTCTGCGAAAATACTCATGGCGGGGATAGGAAAGAAAACTGCGGGAATCGGTAAGCATGCCGACAAAACGGCTCAAAAGCCCCATATTAGAAAGCGCATTGATCTGCCGCTCCATACCGTCTTTCTGATCGTTGAACCACCAGCCGGAACCAAACTGCATTTTCCCAGGAATCGACCCATCCTGATAGTTGCCAATCATTGTGGCAAGCAATTCATTGTCCCGGGGATTGAGGTTATACACAATCGTTTTGGCAAGTTTGTTTTCCGTGGCGAGCACATTAAAAAAACTGGCAAGCGGGCGACCAATTTCAAAATCACCGACAGAGTCGTACCCCGTATCAGGTCCTAATCTCTTAAGCGCACCTTCGTTGGTATTTCGCAGAGCTCCAAAATGAAACTGTTGGGTCCAGTTTTTATCCGCATCCAGTCTTGCAAGATCAAGTAGTATTGAGGTTTTAAACTGTCTGACCTCAAACACTCCCACTTTTTTACCTTCACGGATTTTCACAAAAATCTCACGTACGGACGCAAGACTGTATTCTTCATAGTACGGCTGCTCCAGGCCGTGATCGGAGAGCCTGCAGCCACTCTTGTGAAAATAATCGTGTCGCGCACTAAGAGCGCAAATCAAATCGTCATAGCTTGCAATTGAGACATCCGCTACTTCGCCCAAGCGCTCCAAATAGCTATTGTATGAGTCAGGATCTTCAATTGCCATTGCCCGGTCAGGTCGAAAAGCTGGCAGCACCTTTGTGGAGCAAAAATCTCCATCCGCAATTATCTTGTGTCCCTCAAGGCTGTCAATCGGGTCATCGGTTGTACAAACCACCTTGACATTCATCTGAGCAAGCAAGCCACAGGCTGTAAACTCAGGCCTTTCAAGCATCTCATTACAACGGGAATACACCTCTTCAGCAGTGTCTGCGCTCAGCAACACACCCTCTATTTTAAAGGGGTTCTTCAACTCCAGATGCGTCCAATGATACAGGGGATTACGAAGAGTTTTAGGGACAGTTGCAGCCCAGGCACAAAACTTATCATGGTCAGAGGCTGAGCCTGTTATGAGTTCTTCACCCACGCCATTTGCCCGCATGGCGCGCCATTTATAGTGATCACCCTTAAGCCATATCTCCGTTAGATTTGAGAATGTTTTATTACTGGCAATCTCTTCCACGGGAAGATGGCAGTGGTAATCAAATATTGGCTGGTTCTTGGCATAATCATGGTAAAGGCGTCTCGCTGTTTCTGTTTGCAGCAAGAAATTTTCAGAAAAAAATGGTTGCATCAAGATCGCTCCAAAAGAGTATCGTTAACTTTTGACTCTGTGTAAAACTTCCCCTGCCCGATCAACAAAGAGAACACCCTCATCTTCACGGTCTTTATACATTTCAAGATCAATTTCTCTGTAATCCATATAGCCAAGGTTTATTTTAGTGCATTCCTCTTGAGATAATGAGGAGGCGAGAATAACCTCAATCCTCGGTTTTTCGACCCCTTGTTCCATCTTGCCAATTCCACGAACATGGGTAGAGTGGGCCAAGACCCCGCGGGGAATGTCGGTAAACTTCTCTGGCTGCTCAAGAAAATAATCCACTGTATGATAACCAATCTTATCCATGTACGTGCCCCAGGTGCGTGAGACCTCTGTTATGTGAGGAGCGTAAATAATGAGTTTTCCACCCGGCGCCACGACCTGCTCGAGTTTATACATCACCTTGCCACCGGTCCACAGTTCGTTGTACATCTCTGGACAGACACCTAGAACGGTGTCAAAGGCCTTTTCTTTAAATACCACATGGATTTGCTCAGAGAGATTTGCAGCAGACTCCCAGGATTCGACATAGCCGCCCGCATATATGCCATAGAGCTCTTCACTGGATTTAACCACCATGGATATACAGTGAACCGGCACATCAATAAGCTTCATGGCCCGGTTGATAACCTCACGTACCGGCGTGTGTTTAATGCCAATGGTCCCAGGACAGGTCACAACCGCCCCCAACCAGTGGAAAAAATGGAGGAATTCACCACCAGAAATACCAGGAAAGAGATACTTCGCCCCACCAGAATATCCCACCACTTCATGGGGAAAGACTGGACCCAAAATCAGGATCTGGTCGTATTCAAATATGGTTTTATTAATATCGACTGGAACCTTTTCAACCAGCCTCCCACCCGAGAGTTCCCTGGTGTCTTCCTTACTCAGGTACCCGACTCTACGAAATGTACCCTCGAGATCCCAGCGATGATTGTGCAATTTTGTTTTTGAGAATGTGGTTTTCCGGTCGCTCTCCGAAATTCCATAGAGTTCCAGTATCCTATCCTCACTAAGGGGCTGGTGCGTTCCAAGAGCCACCATAAAATCTAAGGTCTTGGCCTTTGCACCAACAATTTCCTGTAACAATTTCACCATTAACGGCAAGGGACAGGTCCTTGTCGTATCAGGGGTCAAAACCAGTACACGTTTTCCGACATAGAGTTCTTCAGGCGTACCCGAAGCTACAATGTTTCTGATTTCACTATTGTCCAATGCCGCTCTGGGGCTTCCCTTTCCTGTCAACATAGAACCTTTCCTCAAATATTTTAGTGGTCTTTCAGCCCGAAATTTCACAAATCTTGGAGCCTAGCCAAGTAAGTTTGGCAATGTAAGAGATATTGCAGGCACAAAACAGACCAACATCAATGCAATTAAAATGGCAAGATAAAAAGGCCAGATCGTCTTCACTGCATCTTCAATTTTCACTCCGCCTACAGCACACCCTACAAAGAGACAGGAGCCAACAGGAGGGGTACAGAGACCAAGGCCTAGGTTTATAAGAAGTATCATTCCAAACTGATACGGATCAATGCCGATAGAAATGGCTATGGGAAGAAAGATTGGAGTACAGATGAGGATCAAAGCCGCCATGTCCATTATCATACCAAGCATGAGCAACATTACATTAATCATCAAAAGAATGATCACGGGGTTATCCGAAATACCAAGCAAGAATTCCGACATTTTTGTTGGAACCTGATAATAGGTCAAGAGATATGCAAAAGCACCTGTACAGGCAATCAGTATCATCACCATGGCCGTAGTTCGAACAGAGTTCACAACAGCAAGTTTAAACTTCGCCCATGTCAACTCCCTGTATACGACAATGGTTGTGATAAATGCGTAGATGGTTCCAAAGGCACCCGATTCAGTCACTGTAAAAATCCCACTCAACACACCACCCACAATAATGACTGCTGTCATGAGCCCAGGAAGTGCAAAAATGAAATGCTGGAATAATACTACAAAGCCAGGGAACACTTCAGCTGAGTAACCTCGTTTTACAGCAACCAGATATGCCACAGTGGCAAGGCACAAACACATCAAAACCCCTGGTACAAAGCCTGCCAGAAAGAGTTTTGAAATGGAAATTCCACCACCTGCCGCAACGGCATATAAAATCATGTTATGACTTGGGGGAATGATGATGCCTGCAAGGGAGGAAGTAACCGTAACATTGACGGCATAATCATCATCGTACCCCTTCTCTTTCATCACCGGAATCAGGATGGAGCCAAGAGCGGAGATATCAGCAATGGCGGATCCGGAAATTCCACCAAAGAGCATTGATGAAAACACATTAACAATACCAAGACCACCGCGCATTGAGCCCACAGCAGAGGAGGCAAAACGTACCAGGCGCATCGCAATTCCGCCATGGAACATCAACTCACCGGCGAATATGAAAAAAGGTATCGCCATGAGGGCAAAAATACTGATACCAGAGATAATCCGTTGGAAAGCAATCATCATAGGCAGCCCTTCATAACAAAAGGCGGATACAGCTGCCACACCGAGAGCAAAAGCAACCGGCATTCCAATAACCACACAAAGTGCAAATATACTCAATAAAATAAACAGGCCCATTACTCGCAACGCTCCTGACTAAGATTAATTTGTGCCATCCAAATGAGAGGTACACACATACAAAGAAAATCTACACCATCTCCTCGCATCTATCATGGCCGCGGCTGACAAACTCTTCAGATCAGTCCAAGTCTTCTGAGACTTCTTCAGGCTTATCAGTGAAAAAATGAATCAGATGCCCGATGGAGTAAAGAAAAATAAAAATACCACTCAACATAATCGGCAACGCACGATAACCTTCTGAAACATGAATAAGTGGAATCTCAGCGGACCACTTAAAAACGGCCAGCTTATAACCGTACACGGTCATGACCAGGGCAAAACCACCCATCAGGAGATGTGATAACAATTCAAAGACACGCCGAACCGGCTTGGGGCTGAGTTCTTTAAATACAGAAACCCCTAGATGTGTTTTTTTGTGGACTCCGGTCGATGCACCCAAAAAGCCTATATACACCACAAGAAGTAAGGCGACCTGCTCAACCCAGGTAGGCGTTGCATTCAAAACGTAGCGTCCGAAAACGAGCCAGCCAAAAATGACAGTTAAAAACACGAGGGCGACACCGGTCGCTACCGTATTGATATAACAGATAACATCTAGAATTTTATCATACAGAGATCTACCTACGGAACTTTCACTAGACATTCATTGATACCCAATAGAATTTTACATCCATCCAAATGGATCAAATCAGGAAATGACCTCCGGACCCTCGGCCCCAGAGAAACAACGACCAACCCCGGTAAATGGGAAATAAGCCAGGACTCAGTTCAGCAGCCCCCCGGAGCCTGTCACTTACCTGAGGGCTACAAGTACCTTAAGACAAATTATTTTCTGGGGAAAAACAAGTGATAAGCACAGACTTCGAAACAATTTGTAAGGTACTAACAGTCATTACCTTGTAGTTTTAAGTAAGAGACACTCTGTGAATAGACGCTCTTAAACTCAATTTAGCCTGCTCTGAATACGAGCAGTGAAGTGATGTGCCATAGTAATGCTATGCACACCACTTCAGCGACAAAGAAGCCGCATCGCAATTGACGGGTCTTGGTTAATCAGTTTTTTGAATCAACTCAACCAATGGTTTCAAGGCAGGATTATCCGCGAGATACTTGTCATACACAGGTACCATCGCTGCTTGAAATGCACTTTTATCAGCAATTTCGTTAGCTTTCACACCACCTGCCATAACCTTTTCCTGGCTCACCTTTTCACGTTTTTTCCACAGATCGTGCTGCAGCATAGCCGCTTCAACAGCTGCTTCTTTGACAATCTTCTTTTCGTCATCTGAAAGAGCATTGTAGACAGCTGCGTTAATTGCCAGAATTTCAGGGATAATTAAATGCTGGGAATTTGAATGAAAACCGGCAACTTCGTAATGACCTGTGGACTCGTAGGATGGCCAGTTATTTTCAGCACCGTCAACCACGCCTGTCTTCAGAGATTGATACACTTCAGCAAATGCCATTGGAGAAGGGTTTCCACCCAAGGCTTTAATCATTCCTGAATAGAGGTCATTATTCATAACCCGAACCTTCATGCCCTGAACATCAGCAGGAGTTTGGATAGGTTTTTTAGAGTTATAAAAGGACCTGGAACCGGCATCAAACCACGCAAGAGAAACAAGACCTTTCTTCTCAAGACCTGCATTGATCATTTTGCCCGCCTCTCCATCAAGAACACGCCACATATGATCGGTATTTTTGAAAATAAATGGAAGAGAAACAACATTTGCTTCCGGGACGATTGGACCTATTGGTCCCATATTAAAGTTAGCGATTTCAAGGCCACCAATACGAACCTGTTCAATGGCATCCGGCTGGCTGCCAAGTGTACCTGAATGATACATCTTCAGGGTCATCTTACCACCGGACTTTTCTTTCAATAACTCGGCAAATTTATCCATTGCAACGGTATTAGGGTACCCCGCCACATGAATGTTCCACCCCTTCCATTCTTTCGCCTGTGCAGACATGGAAAAGCCAGCGATAAGGGCTACCGTCATAGCTGAAAGAGCAAATTTACTTAGACAATTCATGAACCATCCTCCATTGATAACATGCCTGATGCATGTATTTTCAGTGAGCTGCCAAGTAGTTACAACCACCTCGCAACATTATTGAACGTTTTCACAGCAAGTCTTGCGTTATATCTCTTAGAGTTCGTATCCCCCCCTCTTGTGGTTATTTTAATATAAAGGTGCGTCTAGTTTAGGCGATTTAGGCGAAATACATACCACCATTTACTTCAATAATTTCTCCAGTAATAAATGAACCTAAATCTGTGGCAAAATAGAGGATCGCATTCGCCACATCTTCTGGAGTACCACCTCTTTTTAGTGGAGTGGCAGCTATTCCACCAGCAATACCGGCATCAGTATTGAATGTTTCGTGAAAGGGTGTATCCAGGATAAGACCAGGCGCTACCGCATTAACGGTAATTCCCTGGTCAGCAACTTCTTTGCACAGCCCACGGGTAAAAGCAATGATAGCTCCCTTAGACGCTGCATATGCGGTGGCACCATTGCCGCCACCATTTCTCGCAGCCAGTGACGACATATTAATAATTCGGCCCCAGCCAGTATTCATGAAAGGCAGTACCGCACGGGTACAGAAAAAAGTACTGGTCAAATTCACATTGATGGTATTGAACCAGTGTTCGTCGGTCATATCCACAATTGAAGATCTGGCAACGAGGTGCCCTGCATTATTCATCAGAATGTCAATATGCCCACCAAGGACCTCCGCCACTTCTGCCACCACTTTTTTAACCTGAGCCCCATCTGATGCGTCCAGTTGGAATCCATACGCTTTGCACCCTAAGGCCTTTATTTCTTTGACCGTTGCCTCCCCTTCTTCCTTATGGGAAAAGTAGGTCAGGGCAACATCAGCACCGCATTTAGCTAAAGCCAGACTTACAGCTCTACCGATACCAATATTTCCACCTGTCACAAAAGCTGTTTTTCCTTTAAGAGAAAGTTCCATAGTCCACTCCTATTTCGTTTATTATTGTGTCTCGTTTTCTTGGTTGTACCCATTTTCCGCGCGACCACTTTTCAAGGTTTTCTTAAGTCAATCTGTGTCACATATCATTTATTCTGTTTTTCTGGGATGTTCCGCTGTCGAAGACCGGACTATTAATTTAGGTGACAACGTACGATGTTCAAACTGTTCTTCACAGCTGCCATCTATTCTCGCGACAAGGCGTTCAACGGCAAGCTTTGCAATCACATCCATGGGTTGCCGAACAGTGGTAAGAGGAGGTTCAGCGACTTCAGCCAACACAATATCATCAATCCCTGTGATGGAAACATCGGCTGGGATCTTCAACCCCAAATCACGGACCCCCGCATATACACCAAAAGCATACATGTCATTAATTGCGATAATGGCCGAAGGAGGATCTGCCGAACTGAGCAGAGAATGTGCCCCTTGCCGCCCAAGCTGCACCATCTCGGCATCACCGAAATTTGTTGCAGCCCCTTCCCATACAAGGGTCTCATCATACACCAATCCTGCTTCTTCAAGGCTCTTCCGATACCCTTCAAGACGGGCAAGACGACTGACGGTACGGATGGGCCCGGATATAAAGCCAATTTTACGGTGTCCTAGGGCGATCAAATGTTTTGTGATCAACCTCATGGCCTGGACATTATCAACTCCAATGTGGTCTATGACCACACTGTCCTCTTGCTGGTTTTGTCGATCAAAGGCAACAACATGCATCCCCTTATTGATGACGTTTTGTAAATGGTCTATCTCCGCGAGAGACGAACCAAAAATCATACCTCTCACCCCATAACCCCAGAGTTCTTCAGCATAGCGACGCTCCCGATCAGGATTACGGTCACTGTTACCAAGAAGCACCTGATACCCCTTTGTCAGCGCAACTTCTTCAATCTGACGAGCAAAGAAACCGAAAAATGGGTTTGCAACAGACGGAACAATGAGACCAATGATAGGCGAGTGACCGGTCTTAAGCTGGCGAGCAGCAAGATTAGGAGTATACCCAAGTTCATCTATAGCTTGTTGAATCCTCTCCCTGGTACTTTCACGCATACGGCTCGAACGCCCATTAAGAACATTCGAAACACTGCTTATCGAAACCGCCGCAATACGGGCAACATCGGCAATGGTTACATGCTCGTTTCTGGGGATAGCCATGAAAATTATTCCGTATTTAAAATGAAAAGTTCAAACCACTCACTCAAACGCATACTTTAGAACAAGTGCATCCTGACGCATTATTAGTACAACGTTACACTGACAATATTTTATACCTTTGTCAACCTTTCCACAACATTGTGGTCGACAAATAAACCACCTATAAACGCAGGTTAAAAACAATCATTATAATATTGAGAGGTTATATATTCACTCAAATCAAAAAATAGTTATCTTTCTATTCGACTGAAACCATGCTCTCCTAGTAAAACGTTACACTAAGCAGTGTACAGTGGGCAGTGAATTTACTAAATGAGAGTCTTTGTTTGTAACATGGTAGAGTTCCGTGGGAAGCTCTGTTTATAATCATGCACCGAGAGTCCAACAAAAATCGTTCAACAGGCCACGTCTCTATAGTTATGAATTTATGAGTGAAACTGCTGAAGAAATGCGGGCCTCAATCTCACGCCATCTCCCCTCTAGCATCATAGATTCAGGTGCCAGCCAACTACCACCACAACAAAAGACCGAAGAGAGTGCCAGGTAATCCAGCATATTGTCTGGACTTATCCCCCCTGTAGGCATAAACTGGACGTCTTCAAACACCGCAGCCATAGATTTCAACATTCCTACACCACCAGCGACCTCTGCAGGAAAAAACTTCACAGTGTTAATCCCCATATTCATACATTGAATCACTTCGGTAGGCGTTGCTGTACCCGGGCACACCATCATGTTCTGATCCTGACAGTACGCGACAAGTTCATTGTGAAAACCAGGAATGACAATACACTCTGCTCCAGCATCTCTTGCAATATCGGCCTGCTTTATTGACAACACTGTGCCCGCAAGCACCAGAATTTCACTAAAGTCTCTTTTCATGGCGGCAATAGCCTCTGCGGCGCATGGCGTTCGAAAGGTAACTTCCGCCACCGGCAAGTTGCAACCAATCAGGATTTCAGCCAACCGCAACCCCGCATCCACAGAAGGTAAAGCTACCACGGGAACGAGTTTTAACTGTGTCAGCTGCTTTTTAATTTCATTTTGACGTTTATCATTCATCGGAGGTCTCTCATATCAACGAAATCCATATCACCAAAAACCTGATTTTCACCGGCCATGGCCCAAATAAAGGCATACGATTTTGTGCCTACACCAGAGTGAATCGACCAGCTAGGAGAAATAACAGCCTGTTCATTACGCATCACAATATGGCGTGTTTCTGTGGGTTCACCCATAAGGTGAAAGACAACACCATCCTCATCCATCTCAATGTAGAAATACACTTCCATCCTGCGATCATGGGTGTGGGTTGGCATGGTATTCCAGTTACTGCCAGAAGCCACACGGGTAAGGCCAAGACTGAGTTGACAGGTTGGTAGCACATCCGGGTGAAAATACTTATAGATTGTGCGACAGTTACAGCCTGCAGCTTCTCCAAGGCTTTCTGTTATCGCATCTTCTAAAAGGATCTTTCTTTTTGGGTATGTACAATGGGCAGGAGTGCAAGCCAGGTAAAATTTCGCAGGGTCGTCTTTAGAATCAGAAATGAAACTGACATCTTTTGTACCTGCACCAAGATAAACAGCCTGTTGTTTTTCGAGTATAAACGTTTCTCCATCGGCCACAATCCGTCCAGTGCCTCCTAGATTTATGAGACCAATTTCTCTACGCTCAAGCAGAAAGCTCGTTCCCACTTTTTTTGCCAGGTCTGAACCAAAGCTCAGAGGTTTGTCCGCCGGACAGATGCCTCCAACAATAATACGATCCACATGGCTGTATGTCAGGGATATTTCCCCTGGCACAAAAACCTTTTCAATCTGAAAATGAGCGCAAAGTTCTGCTGTATCTAGAGCCATGGCATGGTCTGGATGGATGGGATGTCTAACGTCCATATTATCTCCGTATTTCATTTGTTTCTATATTTTTTGTATATGCTCAGCTACGAGTCAAAATATGTTTTAAGCTAAAAAGTAATTACCGCTTTGGTGAATCCCTCGGGCTGCTCTATTGCCATTGTAAAGGCCTCACTTGCTTCATCCACCGTAAAACGGTGGGTTAAAATGGCATCCAGTGGTAATACATTTTTTGCAATCAGTTCCAGTACAGTCGGGAACATTGCTGAATTCATGCGACTTCCAACTATGGTCAACTCTTTACGGAAAATGGAGAGTTCTGTAACGCTGTTTTGCTGGCCATCCATACCCAAGAGAATTACCGTGCCTGTTGGTGCCACCAGATCCACACACAAATCAACTATTGCAGGATTACCAACAGCATCACAGGTCACATCAGGGCCACCTTCTTCAGACAGAGCCAGCACCTGTTCCTTGAGGTCTTCAGCTGTAGCCAACACGCCACCTATTGCCCCAAGTTTTACTGCATTGGCCAACCGGTCTTCTTTCATGTCGATCATGATACACCTGGCACCACGGTTCATCGCCATGAACATGGTGGTAAGACCTATGGGGCCTGCCCCAAAGATAACCATGACCTGACCAGCACTGACGTTGCCGCGCCAAACGGCCTGGGCACCAATTGCAAAAGGCTCAACACTTGCACCAAGGACGAGATCTTTTAGACTGTCCGGAAGTTTATACACATCTCGCTCCCGAACCTTGAAAAACTCCTGCATCGCCCCTTCCACATGGACCCCGCGACAACTTACATTAGCACAGGCGTTCGCCCGCCCCGTCTTACAAGGCCGACAGGTACCACAACCCAACACGGGATCAATAGCGACCCTGTCCCCTGGTTTCACTCCTGTAACACCAGTTCCAATCTCGGCCACAACCCCACTACATTCATGACCAACCACAACCGGTGGTTTTACAAAGGGGTGAGTATTGGTAAAGGTATGGATATCTGTTCCACAGATTGATACCGCGGCAACCTTTACTATCACATCGAAAGGATCTGAAATGACAGGTTTGTCTTTTTCGATGATTGTGATCTTCTTTGTGTCTGTGATCTCTATTGCTTTCATTTTAATATGCCCATTGATCTGGATTTTTTTTATTTATAGGTGGCAAGCAACTGGTCGAGTAGCTCCGTCGGCCTCACAGCCGTTTCGACATATCCCTTGCTATCACCACTTTCAATACGCGCTATCATATCTTTTACAAAGGGAAGGTAGATGGGATCCGGCGGTGAAAACTCAAGCAATTCAATCCCACCTACCGTATGAATTTCAACGGGTTCATTATCAAAGCAGGAGAGAACTATTCGCCCTTTTTCACCCGCTATTTCAATCCGATCCACCCATTTGTCTGTATTAAAATTAAATGTTCCACTACCAAGCACACCATTTTCAAAAACAAATGCAGCCACAGCACTGTCTTCGGCCTTATAATGACCTCCGTAATTTTTCACTGTGCCTGTAATTGTAGTAATTGGGCAGATAAGAAAATCCAGGATATCAAAGACGTGACTCCCCATATCCACCAGGATGCCTCCGCCGCTGATTGCTGGATCAAGTCGCCAGGGAATGATTCCTTCGCGCACGCCAGCCATAAGCTCCTGATACTGCGTTACCTGGACAGACCCAATTTTACCTATTACGTCAGTGCGCAACAGCTCTCTTACTTTTAAGAACTTTGCCATACTTCGACGGTAATAGGTCACATAGATGGGGACATTTTTCTCCTGGGCGGCTCTCACTATCTCAGCACATTCCTCCCCGTTCATAGCCATCGGTTTTTCAAGACAAAGCGGCTTGCCGCTTGCGATCACTTTCAACGCAAGCTCCTTATGGGTGACAGGCGGTGTGGCCACATAGACAGCATCGACTTTCGGATCACCAAGTAACGCCTCAACGGAGTCATGCACCACCGGCACACCATGCCTTTTGGCATAATCAACGGCTTTTGCGTGGGTTCGATTATAGACAGCATGGAGAAGGGACCCCTCACACCTATAAAAAGCGGGACCACTTTTCTGTTCAGTTACATCTCCTGTACCTATCATTCCCCAGGATATCATTATCTTCCCTCCACGATGATTGCATTCATGTAGTTTTTGTCTCAAGGCATATCTTGCATGAAACAGACACAAGGCATGGCTTGCCACAAAATCAGTTCAAAACAAAGTGCAAATGAACCCAACCAGAGAAGAGAAGTCAACTCCGGCCGGGCTCAAACAAAACGATACCTTTTACTGATCAGCTAAAATAAGTTCAACGAGACCATTTTTATACTTGGCCTCATAGGCATCAAGAAGATCCTTGGTCGCTTCAGAAAATGGAGTGGTGTCCTTAATTTCGTTGAATTCCACCCAGCCTTTCTCCGTCATTTCCTGAACCATTTTACCTTCGTTGTCAGCCCAAAGCTTACGCTCGAGGGTACTGGCTTCAAGGGCAATTTCTTTTAAGATAGCAAGGTTTTTATCACCCATTTTCTTGGCACTTACCTTGGAAAGAGCAACCAGGTCAGGTGTCATAAGGTGACGGGAATATGAAAAATACTTGCTTTGTTCATAGAGTTTAAGGGAGTACATGGTTACAGGACTGTTCTCCCAACCATCAAGAACGCCCTGTTGCAGAGCACTGTACACATCAGACTGGTTCATAGGAGTTGCAATGGCGCCCATCTGATTGACTGCTTTAATAACTGTTTTCACGCCAATAACGCGAATTTTCAGACCTTTAAGATCTTCAACCGTATTAATTGGACGTTCGTTGTTAATAAAAGAACGGGATCCACCGTAGAAGTATGTAAGAGGTACAAAACCTTTCTTTTCAAGGGAGGCGGCTAGGATCTCACCAGGCTTGCCGTTGAGCGCTTTGAACAGACCGTCTTCAGATTTGAACAAAAACGGCTGGACCAAAATTTCCATCTCAGGAACGTAGGACGAGAAGGTTCCAGCAAACTGCTGAGCGATGTCTACGGTTCCAAGAACAACCCCCTCAACCATTTCTTTGTTTCCACCCAACTGACTGTTGGGATACACATCCATCTTCACTTCGCCATTCGTACGTTTGTCAATCTCAACACTCATGAAACGTAGGGCCTGGGTCATTGGATGGTCTTCACCCAAGGTATTTGTAGCTTTTAGTACAACAGGTTTTGCATTACAGATAGACGCCACAAGCATAAACGCCATAGCCAACAATAGACTCTTTTTCATCGCCAACTCCTTTAATAGGTTTGAATATACCCCGCCATGGTTGGAAGCCAGGTGGAGAAAATTGGGAAAAATATCACCAGAAGCAGGACGACTACCATCGCCAGCAGATACTTCCAGTAACAGCCGAGAACTTCATTGAGCGAGATTCCGGAAATTCCGGATGCAACAAAAAGCGCAATACCCACCGGAGGTGTGCATTGGCCAATTGCCATATTAACAATCATTGCAATACCAAAATGGATAGGCTCAATACCAAGCTTCATGATAATAGGCCAAACGATCGGTACAATAATGATGATAATTGCAGAAGGATCAAGAAAGGTTCCCATGACGAGAAACAGACCATTGAGCAACATCATGATGACCCATTTTTGATCCGAGAGTGAGATGACAAATTCAGCTATCATCACAGGGATATTTTCAGCGGTAAGTATCCAACCGAAACCTGATGCTGCCGCAACAGTAAAGACGACAACACCGGTGGTAACCGCACTTTTTACAAAAATTGCGGGAAGATCTTTTAAGGTGAGTTCCTTGTAGACAAAAAAACCGACAAGAAAAGCGTAGATTGCGGCTACAACAGATGCCTCAGTTGCGGTAAAAATTCCTCCAACGATACCTCCCACAATGATTACAACAGTGATAATTGCCAAAATAGAGTCGGCAAAGGAACGGAGAAGCTGCCCCATGGGAACCCGTGGTTCCGGCTCAATTTTTCGAACCTTGCAGTAAATAAAATTCACCACCATAAGCGCACCACCCATCATTATTCCAGGAATAACTCCTCCCATAAAGAGTCCACCGATGGAAACGCTGGCGGTCACACCGAGAATAATCATCGGAATACTTGGAGGTATTATGATCCCAATCGATCCGGCCGTTGCCATCACAGAGGTTGCAATGTCTGAACCGTAGCCTTTTCGCTTCATGGCAGGAATAAGCAGGCTGCCAACCGCTGCGGTATCCGCGGCTGCAGCCCCTGAAATCCCCGCAAAGAACATGGCAGCGCCAACACTTGCGTTTGCAAGCCCGCCCCGAACATGGCCGATAAGGTTTGAAGCAAAACCAACAAGACGTCTTGAGATTCCACCAGACTCCATGAAACCACCTGCCAGGATGAAAAAAGGCACGGCGATCAGATGATAGTTGCCACTTGCGCGAAACAGTTTGAGAACAATCGCGATGGTATCGATATCACTTGCCACATACATGGCAAGTACTGTGGAAATTGCCAGACAAAAAGAAACCGGCATCTGCAGGAGCAAAAATGAGATAAATATTAAAAACAGTGTCGTCGCCATATCTATACTCCCTCCTCTACAGGCACATGAATCATCACTCGCATATGAGGAAGGAAATCACCGAGGATGAGCCTTTCAATCGTATGAACAAACATAAATGCTGATGAAACAGGCAGGGCAAGATATGCCCAGAACATCGATATCGGGATGACATCCATGGTTTGATACACGTTGACCTGGGTCAGTACCAACCCCTTGTAAAAAAGAAAAACGGTAAAAACAGCCATGATAGTCCACACAAGATACAACAGCGGGTGGGATATTTTAGTGGGAAGACGAACAACAAGAACATCAACATTGAAATGCGACAGACTGTTGATGGCAAGACTCGCACCAAGAAAGCTTGTCCAGACAAAGGAGTAGGTTAAAAGCTCTTCCGACCAGGGAATAGGTGTGTGAAGAATAAAACGAGCAACAATCTGCAGTGCGCCACAGATCAGCATTCCAATAAAAAGAACAGTCAGGGTCCACCTCTCGACAAAAGCCACAGCTTCATTGAGCTTGTGCCAGGTGTTTTTTAGAATTTGCATTACAACGTCCGGGTTATGTACTGCTATGACAACGCATCACAGCAGTACGATTAACAGTACCTTAGAAACTCCTCTCAAGAACCGGTTCGCAACCAATTATAAATTGTATCTACAACAGGAACACCGGACTCAAGGTTGGCTTTTTCACGAATCAGTTCAGGTTCACCCGGTGCATACACCTGTTCAAACCCCGGACTTGCAGGCTGTGCGTGAAGATCATCAACCATGGCATCCATCTGCGCCTTAAAACGCTCGAGGCTACTAAATGTTGAAGGATCAATGGCTATCATCAGACTCGCAAGCTCCCGAGGTTTATCGTAATCACCGTACATGGCATTAATATGAGGCCCGTATTTGGCGTTCATCAACACACCGGTCAACACGTCTATCACCAGTGCCATTCCATATCCTTTAGGCCCACCAAAAGGTACGAGTGCTTCAACCTTATCAGGATCAGTAGTTGGCATTCCTTCTCCATCAATGCCCCAGTCATCCGGGATATCAGTGCCCTGTTCTTTTGCGTGAAGGATCTTACCAAAGGCGGTATTGCTTGTAGCCATATCTAAAACCACCGGTTCGTGTTTTTCCGTTGGGAAGCCAAAAGCGATTGGGTTTGTACCGAAAAACGCCTTTGCTCCACCATAGGGTGCGACACATTTATCGGTCTGGGTGACCGCGATACCGATCTTACCCTTAGCCACAGCCTGCAACACAAAATAGGAAAGAGCCCCGCAATGACTGCCGTTTTCCACACCAACCATGGCGATACCCGATTCCTCTGACATCTCTATGGCCTTATCCATCGCCTCATAACAAGCAACGTGACCCATGCCAGCATCGGCATTAAGAACAGCAGCTCCAGATCTGACGTCAGTTATAGTAAATGTTGGATTGGTATTAAGAGTTCCACCTTTAAGCCGGGTCACATAATGTTCTGTCCGGATTACACCGTGGGAGCGTACTCCCCTGAGATCAGCATGAACAAGTACATCTGCGACCATTTTGGCGTGGGGGACGTTCAGTCCTGCTTCGGTGAGCCTTTCCTCTACAATTGTTCGCAATTCTTTATCTTTTACCAGTACATCAGCCATATCGTCCCCTTTAACAAATTTTCAAATTTTCTATAGGTAGACCTGCTCAAGAAATCTCAAAGTCAGGCATAGCATTAAGTGGAGCAACTGCCCCTTTGTGTCCAATCACATACGCGGCCATTCGGTGCGCAATCCTGGCAGCTTTCTCCACACTGCAGCCTGAATTTCTGGCAAGCAAATATGCACCACTGAAAGAGTCGCCTGCCGCAGTTGTATCAACAACCTTTGTTACTTTTTCTGGGGTTACTTCAAAACGCTGCCCCCCCACCTGAATAGAACAGGGCTCAGCACCACTTCGTATCACCGATTCCCGAACACCTTTATCCGCCAGAAATTTGTGTCCCGCTTCAGTGGTCGTGACACCATGTATTGCAGCAAGTTCATCAAGACCAACAAAGACCGTGTCACACCAGGAGAGGATCGCCTCGTATGCCTGAATTCCCTCGGCGGCTGTTTTCCATAGATGGGGGCGGTAATTATAATCAAAGTATATTTTTGTTTTGGATTCAGCGAGCTGAGCCAGCCTGTCGTACAGACGTGCACGGCTGGTTGCTGTGAGTATTGCTATACTAATCCCACTCAGATAGACGGCATCGTAATCTCCAAGGCGAGCAAGTAGTTCTTCACTTTTTTCATACTCAAAACATTTCTTGGCCGCCGCCTCACTTCGCCAGTAACTAAAGTGCCGCTCACCGTCTTCATCCAGTTGGATATAATACAAGCCTGGCGACTCGCCTTCCTGCCGCAGTACGAGATCACTCCCGACACCCTCGGCCTCCCAAAAAGCCACCATCTTGTCGCTGAAATTATCCACCCCAAGTGCGGTCACATAATCAACTTTAACAGGGAAATACCGTGACAGGCGGGCCATATACATAGCGGTATTCAAAGTGTCGCCACCAAAAGTCTGTTTGGTTACACCAGGCTCAACCTCCTGCAACTCAATCATACATTCGCCAATCAGGGCTGTAGAAAAACTCATTAATCTCTCCTAAACTATAACGAAATATCAGTTCTTTCCGCCGGCTGGCCGAAACAAACTCACACTCTGTTTAATTTTCTTTAAATGCTCCCAGGCATCCAGCCCTTTTTCCATTGCAATCCCAGTGGCCAAAATGTCAACAATGGCCAGTTGACAAATCCTTGAGACCATCGGTGCAAACAGCACAGTATCTTCGATATTTGGGTTATTAATTACCGGATCACAATGTTTGGCCAGGGGGGAGTCCTTATCTGTCACCCCCACAACAACAGCGCCATTAGCACGGGCGAGCTTAGCGGCTTCAATTATATTCAGGGAGCATCCAGTATAGGAAAAAGCAAGAGCGACACAATTTTCATCCAGACTCGATGCGGACATCATCTGCATATGACTGTCACGGTAAGCAACGGTGGGAACCTTGGTTCGAAACAATTTGTGTTGAGCATCCAGAGCAACAATCCCCGAAGCTCCTGAACCGTATATTTCAATTCGTCCTGCATTGTTTAAGACCTCTATAGCCCGGCCCAAGGGCTCCATATCAAGTGACTCAGCAAGCACACGCAGGGAATTCGAAGAATAATGACATATCTTTTCAGCCATCTGCGCTGTTGTATCCGCTTGTGTAATGGAGGTGTGCACATAAGGCGTGTCACCGGCAAGCGACACAGCAAGACTCAGCTTAAAATCCTGATAGCCTTTGCAGCCTAGAGACCGACAAAAGCGCATCACCGTTGGTTCACTCACCTCTGCCGCCTGGGCGAGAAGTGCAATACTTTGCCGAACAACCTCATTGGGCGATGAAAGTACATAACGCGCCACTTTAGCTTCAGATGGATTCAGCTCTCCCACCAGAGTCGTAATTGTCTTCAGCAAGTCATCTTTCATAACAGTTTCCTCATATTTTTCGTAGTAATACTACTAGAAATAAGATAAAGTCAACATGAATGTTATTTTACTACACCAAACAAGACCCATTGGCGAGCCACAAAAGTATCGCCACAGTTACAACACGATACCACCATGGGTATATTCATAAACCACAAATCAAGACTTTCATAATTACAAGTTTGTTATATTATTGGCAAAATCAAAACCACACCATGTAGTATAACTACATATATGTTTTGCAAAACAACATGACCGCAACACATCAAATAAAGGAGAAGAGTGCCATGAATTATCTTGAAGAGATGTTTAGCCTCACAGGAAAAACCGCTATTATTTCAGGAGGTGCCGGAGCCATTGGTCTTGTCATGTCTGAGGCACTGTTAAGGGCGGGAGCCAACGTGGTCGTATGGAGCAGGTCGCAAGAATCAATCGATAAAGCAACGGAATACCTGAACGCAATTGAAGGTGCAGAGGGAAAGGTATATGGTAGCAGAGTAGACGCAGGGGTGGAAAAGCTGGTAGAAAAAGCACTGAAAGAAGCGGATGAACGTTTTGGCGACATTGACATCCTTATCAATGGCGTCGGTGGCAATATCGGTAAATCCTCCTTCATCGAGACCGACATGGAGATCTTTAACAAAGTACTCCATATGAATCTTGTTGCGGGACTTATGGTACCAACAAAAATTATAGGGGCCTACTGGATAGAGAAGAAAATCAAAGGTGCTATAATAAATCTGACCTCCATGGCCTCCTACAACCCACTCTCCGGTGTGTGGGCCTATGATGCAGCAAAAGCTGCAACCTTAAACCTCACCATGGCCTCGGCCAATGAGTTTGCAAAATACGGCATTCGTATCAATGCCATCGCCCCGGGATTTTTCCTTGGTAAACAGAACAAAGCATTACTCGTAGACCAGGAAACCGGCGAGTACACTGACCGGGGAAAATCAGTCATTAACCACACACCCTACGGCCGTTTTGGGGATGTTAAAGAACTGGCTGGAGCCACAGTGTTTCTGGCAAGTGATGCAGCAGCAGGATTTGTCACCGGAGTTTCAATTCCTGTGGACGGCGGCTACCTCATACATAATATTTAAAGACTTACTTTCTGCAAAAAAAGTTTAACCAAAACTGAAAAATATTATTGGTATATGGCACGTAAATAAACAACCGCGTCTAAAAGGTCGGTTGTTTACTTACGTGTACAATGACACCCCTTCAAATATCGATATTTACTCAGATTCAACTTTTTCGACACGACATGGTACATAACGATGGAGTGGCGTCGCTGCAAGCCGGTCCCGGTGTGTATTTTTAGTCAGTCGATTAACATTAACACCGTGTACTTCACCGCGATAACGGAGACCGAAGCCGTGGGGAATGAGTACTTGCCCCTTCCGAGCCTCATCCGTAATCTCCAACTCTATCCGTTCTGTTGCTGCCTCTGTAACCACCTTAACGTTCTCACCGTCATGTAAATCTAACATTTTTGCATCTTCCGGATGCATGGCCAGCGTGCAGGTCCTGCGCCCTTTATTCCAGGCAGGATTACGCATCAGGGAATTCGCATTTTCTGGTTTATGGCGTCCAGCGTTGAGAATCAGGGGAAAGTTCAGATCCGGTTCAAGTGCCTTTGCTTCCTTATTCGGTTCGATCTCTTCCATCCAATCTGCCATCTCAGGAATGTGAAGATTGATTTTCTTATCCTTAGTTCGCAGATGGCGCATATTATCATCGTCCATTTTACCGAGCCAAAGACCTGAACGGCTTTCCATAACCCGTTCATACAGTATCTCAGCATGTGCTATAGGCGGGGTAAGAATTGCGAGAGGTGCTACGGAGCGGTATTTGATCACCCCTTTGGTGACTTTCCATATCTTTTGTGGACACATGAACGCCTCAAGGGCGGAAGGAACAGGAATACCGGCCCGTGTTACATTTTCCCTGAAAACTGCAGGTGAGACGAGAAACATGCTCCATAGTAGATCAAGGTTTGGAGATCTGGTGCTTCCTTTTCGGGTCTCGGTAATAATAAGCGGCAGTAATCGTGCATACTTCCGATTTTTCTGCAACCAGGAAACAAGAGCCATTGTATATTCCAGCAGATCTTTTTCTCCGGCTTTGTAAAGATAGTCCGGCAATTCAGGGACAACGCCTGCGGCCTTGCCTATGGCAGCCAGGATGCTACCAGATTCCCTCGTGTACGGTGTCGGCTCTACAACCGGATGACGCATCTGAAAATAAATTTCAGGGTAGTTCCAGGCGAAAAAAGAACCATCGTAGGATTCGTAAGCGGACTGGGCGGGCAAAACATAGTCGGAGAGTTCTGCAGTTTCTGACATCGATATTTCCACCGTCACCAGTAAATCTAGCTTATTAAAAGCTTTCTCATAGGCGGTTGTATCGGCATATGATCGTAGGGGATTCGAGGAACTTATGACTACAGCCCGCAACCGCTCCTCTTTGTCTGAGAGAATTTCCTCCGGCATCACGTTGGGTGGAAAAAAGCCCATGATCGCCGGAAAATTCGTCTCTTTGGTACGCCAGGTTTTATCTGAGCGTTCATCGTTATGACCACCCAAGGGAACTACCGAACCGGGAATGACGTTCCCCCCCGACACACAGAACCTTCCGCAAACGGCTAGAAGCAGCATATGCAGATAGGTAGCAAGTGTTGAGTGCCGGTTCATATAGACACCGAGGTCAAAGTGCATGCACCAGGAGCGCCTGGTCATTTCCCTGCACACACCATGTATTTGTTCATAGTCAACATTGCACACATCCAGCGCATTGTGGATTTCGAAATTTTCAAACCAACCTCGAACCAGCTCAAAGCCTGAACACGACAGGGAAAGATACTCCTTATCCTCCCAGCCTTCCTCTAATATAATGGATATCATGGCTCGAGTGAGCAGGGCATCTGTTCCGGGCAGGAGCGGGATATGGATATTCGCCTCCTTGGCGGTCTTTGATTCTCTCGGATCGATGATAACCAGCAGTTTATCGGGATTACGGGCAAATTCTCGGATAACGAGTGGAGCCCGTGGCATCTGATGGCTTTCCATGCCGTTCCAGCCGATACCAACTAACATCTCAGCATGTTCTTCATCCGGAATGGCGAACCGGTTCTGTCTGCCGAACATTCTACCAGCACACCAGAAATAACCTGTCAGCTCTTGAGCGAGTGCACTATAATGGTATTTTGAGCCAAAACTGCGCATGAGCGATGTACCAAATCCCGCCTCAAAATGTGAGCCCTGGCCGCCGCCACCCATGAATGCAAAAGAACGGGGACCATGCTTATCAACTATGGCGCCAAGCTTATCGCCTATCTCAGATAGTGCTTTTTCCCAGGATATTTCCACGAAACCGTCAGCAGTCTTTTTGAGCGGCTTGGTCAGGCGTTCTTCGTGATGTTGGAAACTATCGATATTCAGTCCTTTTCGACAAAGATACCCTTTACTACGTGGATTATCTGGGTCTCCCTTCACCTTAACAATCCGGTTATTCTCCACTCGCACAAGGAGACCGCAGTTCTGGGCACATAGAACACAGCTTGTTGGTAGCCAGTCACTCATTTCTCACCTCATATCCCGAAGTAATCTTACATTAACTAACGTTTACGTAATGTACCACTTAACTTCTTTGTCGAGAAGGGAATACCTTTTACAGGCAGTAACTGTGTCCAACTCCGACCACACTTCTCTTTTGATGAAACAAATTGCTACAGGAGATTCCCCACTGCATTATTTGCAAAAATTACGAATTCAAAAGGCAAAGGACCAACTTGGAAATACTCTGGCGAGCCTGGGGTGAGATAACAACTCGCGTGTGGTATGAAGATAGCCGCACCTTTGGGCGCCTATTTAAAAGACATATACGTTTGTCTCTTCTTTCAGTACCTCTCTCTCGAATTTAGCCAAGGACGGCACAGAGCAAAAAGTGAGGGGGGAAGGTAAAGAATAGAGGACTGAAGGCCGAAAAGAAGTGTAGAGTCGTTTGTTGTCAAATAACTATCAACAAATTATAGGAGGATTACAAAAATCATGAAAATAGCTGCGACTATGGTCAGCATGGAGGCGGCGAGAAACTACACGGATGTAGAGCAAAACAACACAACCTGGCAACGGGGATTCCCAACTCCCGAATCCTTTTCACAACCTCAACAGAGTCTTGCTGGTAATATCTTTCAGCAAAAATTCTCAAATCTTATCCACTGCACGACCACTAGCCAGCAGTCCGCAACATGCCTGGTTACCCCTCAGGGGATGACAGCTGGTGCAGCGCAGGAAGCAGAAGACTCGTATCAGTCCCAGATAAGAGACAAATCTTTATCAACAATGGTGCAAAATGTCTCAGGCACCTCGGTAACAGTCCAGCAGATTATATCTCACAACCCAAATCAACTCACCGAATCAAGTCCACCATTATCCACAGGCAAAGCCACACTTGCAAGCAGTTCCATACATCTGGAACAGGAGTCAATTTATTTTCAGGCAGAAGGTGCCGTACAAACTGAATCTGGTGAACACATCTCGTTTAATATGGGTCTGCAAATGCAGCGAAATGAGGTGATGATTCAGTCGGCAGGATTTGGCAATATTATTCATGGTATTGACCCTATCATTCTCAATTTTGATGATAATATGTCCCTTTTCGATCAAACCTTTTTTTCTTTTGATCTTGATGGGGATGGGAGTTGTGAAGAACTTTCAAGCTTAGGTAGTGGTTGCGGCTTCCTTGCACTGGACCGTGATGGGGATGGACTGATATCTGATGGTCTGGAGCTTTTTGGCCCTGCAACAGACAATGGATTTGGCGAACTGGCGGATCTCGATACAGATGGTAACAGCTGGATCGATGAGAACGACCCCATCTTTGACAAACTCCTGGTCTGGATAGGTGCCGGTGGAGAAGAGGAGCAACTTGTAAGCCTTAAGGAAGCGGGTGTCGGTGCCATCTCAGTACTCCATGCAGGAACACAGTTTACCCTGAAAAACCAAACCGGTGACGTGCAGGGTTTCGTTAAGGCAAACGGTCTCTTTCTCATGGAGAATGGAGAGCCAAGATCGCTACAGGAAATTGACCTGGTTCCAGGAAAGGAGCAGAGAGATAATGGGATTGTGGCCATTCAAGAAATGGCTGTTGGAACCAGGGATTCTATTGAGAATCTGCGTGATATAATATTCTGGCAGCGTCTCAGATTAAAGATGTCGTTTGGGCAAAAATTACTCAACAACCCACGCGACGAGATGGTTAAACGACTACAGCACCTCTATTCAGGACTTAGCCCGAACTTCTCATGACTTTTTGATTTGAAACTCAATTGTTTGTTTTTATAGTTTAAAAATGACTTCCTTAATTAACAGGGTGTTTTTCGTTTCAAATCAAAAAGTTCACCCTTCGGGCCAACAGATTTATCCGCAGATACTTCGTTACCGAGCATTTGCAGGTAGCGAAGACTCCGGTAGATTATTACAGCTTCATGCCCGGTGTCTCGACCTGCGAAAAACTTTGTTGGTGAGAAATCCGGGTTAGATTCCCGTTGTTATCATAAGCGTCTTCAACAATAGGACCCTGCAGACCGGAGTTGCTTAGCAACAATGCTGCAAGGTCCTGGTTGAACCAATCTTTTTCTGCCCCTCTACAACATTTTTTTTCACATCATCGCAGTATATACTTCCGTTGACGATACGTGCACTCTTTTGTACTATGCTCCCCGCTTATTCACCTCGCTCTGCTTTACATTATCTCAAAAAGAAAAGGACCATTCCATGAATATAGCCATAACCGTGGACGGAGATTTAATGACAAGTCCCGTTTCAGAACAATTCGAACGTTGCACCAATTTACTCATTGTCAATGTTGATACAGCACAGGTCACGACTATTTATAACCCGAAAGAATCAGACGAGATCGCCGGAGATCGTCTGGCGCAAAAAGTCCTGGAGTATGATTGCGAGGCAGTTATAACTGGATTGATCAGATCTACCGCCTTCGAGGTGCTGGCTGGTGCTTGTGTGACCCGCTTCCTGGGTATTGGTCATAACGCGGGCCCGGCCCTGGAGTTAATGGACAGCAATAGCTTGGATCTGATTCGCGATGCAGATGGTGGAACTGGTTGTGGCGGGTCGCATCACCACTGAGTCACGTGTTCCATGACTGACAAACTCGTAAAAAGTTAATTCGAAGTCATTTGAAGGCTATGAAAAAAGGCTGATATACAGGTAGCGAAGACTCCGAGGCGTGGTGTTTGGATCGTATTCTCAACGATACATGTGGTATGTTGAGAGTTCGATCCAAACCCACAACGACGTAGATCGGACTTTTTACGACGCCATCATGACTAACTTTATGTAAGAATATAGATACTCCATAACACCCACCATGCAAACGTGGGTGATATGGAGGCTTGCAGATTATTAGCGGGTCAGTTCCCCTGATACACAACCTTTGTTGTGGCAGCATCAAAGATATGCAGTTGCTCCAGATTAAACGCAACGTTTATAGACTCACCCGCTTTAATGATTTTGCGTCCCTCACAACGAGCTACAAATGTCTCCCCACCAATTTCGACATGGAGGTGATTTTCATTTCCCAGGGGTTCGACAACTTTGACAATACCAGAACAAATCCACTCTACCGGCGAGTTAGTATCCTCTGTGGTCAGAGTAATTTCTTCAGTACGGATCCCCATCATAACTGCCTGCTTGTCGCGTAATTCTGCACCTTCTCTTGGAGGCACAGGAAGACGCAGACCACGAGGAAAAGCCATCCAGATACTATTCCCATCTTTTTCTATCGTGCACTCCACAAGATTCATCGGTGGTGTGCCAATAAACCCGGCAACAAAGATGTTGACAGGATTTAGAAACAATTCAAGGGGAGTCCCCACCTGTTCGATATAACCGTCTTTTAAAACAACAATCCTGTCGGCAAGTGTCATGGCTTCAACCTGATCATGGGTCACATAGACCATGGTGGAGTTGACCCGTTGATGAAGCAGTTTAATTTCAGCTCTCATCTGGATACGAAGCTTTGCGTCAAGATTAGAAAGAGGTTCATCAAAAAGAAAGACATCAGGCTTTCTTACCATTGCCCGCCCCATGGCCACACGTTGCCTCTGACCACCTGAGAGTTCATGGGGTTTTCGTTGCAGGAGTTCTCCTAGACCGAGAGTTTCCCCAACACTTTCTACTCGTTTTTGAATCTCGTCTTTTGGTGTCTTCCGTTGCTTTAAGCCAAATGCCATATTCTCATAGACATTCATATGTGGATACAGAGCGTAGTTCTGAAAGACCATGGCAAGACCACGATCTTTGGGAGCAATATCATTGATGATAGTCTCACCCATGGCAATGGTACCCTCTGATATTTCCTCAAGTCCCGCAATCATACGGAGGAGAGTGGACTTTCCACACCCGGAGGGGCCGACAAGTACTAAAAACTCTTTATCTGCAACGTCGAGATCGATTCCATGGACGACTTCTACCTTGCCATATCTTTTAATTACATTTCTAAATCGTAGTTCTGTCATTTCTGAAGCCACCGTTATGCTGAAATCATAAAAATACGCAGTTATTTTCTGTCCCACTCAAAAAAACATTAAATGGTAAAAGAGTACAACACTTTTTTAAACAATATTTTAACTTGACTCTCACCGGATTACCTACTATTTGGTGCTGTTATTGTTGTGGTTTTTTTATGCACTACAGTACCCTTTTCAAGGGTTAGTTTGTTAAAATTACTTTGGAGGAAACACCATGAAATTGAACCGATTGGCTGTGGTCGCTGTTGTAGGAATGTGCCTTAGCTTTCCTGCTGCAGTTTTTGCCGAGCCTGTCACCATTAACTGGTGGCATGCAATGAGAAGTGCTAGGGGAAAAGTTGTTGATACTATGATTCAAAAATTCAACGAATCCCAATCAGACTACGTTGTCGTCGGTACCAACAAAGGTAACTATGATGAAGTAATGAATGCTGGTGTTGCCGCTTTTAGAGCAAAAAAGCAACCTCATCTCCTGCAGGTGTTCGAAGTAGGAACCCAAACCATGATGCAATCCGGCGCCATCTACCCTGTTCATAAACTCATGGCAGACACTGGAAACGTCGTTGATTGGTCAAATTATCTACAGGCGGTTCTCTCTTATTATATGGATGCTGATGGCAATTTGATGTCCATGCCGTTTAACTCATCCACCCCGATCATGTATTACAACGTCTCCATGTTTGAAAAGGCAGGGATTGCACCTCTTTCAAAAACTGAAGCCATTACCTGGGATGAGCTCGGTGAAATCACCAAAAAGCTCGTTGATGGCGGCATCGCTCCCTACGGTATGGTTACCGCATGGCAGTCATGGACTCAGGTTGAAAACTACAGTGCCATCCACAACATACCTTTTGCAAGTAAGGCAAACGGATACCAGGGGCTTGATACTGAACTCATGATCAACAACCCACAGATCGTGGCTCACATTAACCAGCTTAAAGAATGGGCTGCTGACAAAAGATTCATGTATGGTGGTCAGAAATACCAAGGCCCAAAATCTGAATTTATCGCTCAAAATGCTGCTGTCTACATGGACTCTGTAAGTGGTATTGCAAAACTAAAATCAGCTGTCAAGGATTTCAAATGGGATGCAGCGCCTCTTCCTGTTGAGGCATCTATGAAAAGCCCACAAAACAGCATTATTGGTGGTGCTTCTCTTTGGGTTCTTACCGGACACAGCAAGGAAGAATACGCAGGCGTTGCTGCATTTTTAAAGTTCCTTGCAGGCAATGAGATGCAAAGTTACTGGCATAAAGAAACCGGATATTTCCCTATCACTCTCAACGCATACAATGCGCTCAAAGAAGAAGGTTACTACACGGAGAATCCTCTGCAGACTGTTGGTATCGACCAGCTTAACCGTGCCATACCAACTGAGATTTCCCGCGGCCTCCGTTTAGGATACTTCGTTCAGATCAGAAACATCATCAACGAAGAGCTTGAGCTTGTCTGGAACGGTAAGAAAACAGCAAAGGAAGCCTTGGATAACGCAGTAAAGAGAAGTAACATCCAACTCCGCACCTTTGAAAAGACCTATAACTAGTGTCTGAGTGAAAACCTGGAAGTTTTTTCAAGTTCAAGGCGGTCGATAATTTTAACCGGAAGAATACATTAAGTATTTTGAGGATTAAAATTTGAGTCCAACGAAGAAATTGGAAAATTGGCGGTTTTCGATCGGCACTAACTAAACTAGGTAACACAAGAGCCCCTTATCTCAAGGGGCTTTTACTGAGCTTTGTAATATGATTAAACGATCTACATTCAAGTCCTCATATCTGCCGTATGTACTGATACTGCCTCAGATTATAATCACGTTAACCTTTTTTTACTGGCCAGCGGTGCAAGGGCTTATCCAGTCCTTTCTTCTCAGTGATCCATTTGGCAGAAGCAGCAAATTTGTCTGGTTCTATAACTACATTGAGATATTCACAGACCCCCTCTATCTCAAGTCGATCCTGATAACGTTTACCTTCAGTATTGCAGTTGCCTCGGTTTCTATTGCCCTTGGTCTTTTTATTGCGACCATGGCAAACAGAGCGCTAAAAGCAACTGCGCTGGTCAGAACTTTACTTATCTGGCCCTACGCAGTTGCACCTGCGATCTCAGGTATCCTCTGGCTCTTTCTTCTCCATCCATCATACGGTATCGTAGCTCTTGCTATCAATAAATGGCTGGGGGTGGACTGGAACCCGGTACTCGAAGGAGGCGATGCCATGGTGATGATTACCATAGCCGCCGCGTGGAAACAGATCAGTTATAATTTTGTGTTTTTTATGGCAGGACTTCAGGCCGTCCCTAAGTCTCTCATTGAGGCGGCGGCAATCGATGGAGCCAGCCCTCTAAAAAGATTCTGGGCAATTACTTTTCCCCTTCTGTCTCCTACCTTCTTCTTTTTGTCGGTTATGAATATCATCTATTCATTCTTTGAGACATTTGGTGTGATTCATACGGTGACCCAAGGTGGCCCTGGCGGATCAACGAACATCCTTGTATATAAAGTATATCAGGACGGGTTTGTCGGTCTTAACCTCGGTTCGTCTTCGGCACAATCCGTTGTGCTCATGTCACTGATTGTCATAATTACGGTTCTACAGTTTAGATACGTTGAGAAAAAAGTTCAATACACTGGTTAGGCAATATGGTTGAAAAGACCCCCATACTTGATACATTCACGTACATTTTTTTGATGGTCGGTATCCTCATCGTAGGATTTCCAATGATCTACAGCCTGATAGCTGCGACACTTCCACTCGAAGAAGTTTCCAAGGTTCCCATGCCGCTCATACCAGGTGATCAGTTTCTCGCCAATATGACAGAGGCCTGGACCCGTGGAAACCTTGGCAGCCAGATATTCAATTCCTTTGTGATGGCAGCGGGAATTACCATAGGTAAAATCACCATATCCATCATCGGTGCATTCTCTATCGTTTACTTTGATTACCGCTTAAGAGTCGTGGCTTTTGCCTCCGTTTTTTGTACTCTGATGCTGCCCGTTGAAGTACGAATCATGCCGACCTATGAGGTTGCAGCCAACGTACTTGGTCCAATGCAAGCTCTCTGGGATGTACTCCATCTCAATAATGTTGTCTCCTGGTTTACCGGAAATGATTTTGAATTAAGCCTCAACTGGTCCCTGCTCGACAGCTACACAGGGTTGATTCTGCCCCTAATTGCATCCGCGACCTGTACCTTTTTATTCAGACAATTCTTTCTAACAGTACCAGAGGAACTCTGCGAAGCGGCCAAGATGGATGGGGCCACCCCGATGACTTTTTTCACAAAGATCTTGCTGCCGTTATCCACCACCAATATTGCAGCACTGGTCGTTATTGAATTTGTTTATGGATATAACCAGTATCTCTGGCCACTACTGATCACCACCAACCCGGATATGACCACAGCTGTAATTGGCCTGCAGGATTTGATTCCCCAGGCAGACGATCTTCCGGAATGGAACGTTGCTCTTAGCGGTGCCCTTCTGGTTATGTTGCCACCAGTAATGGTTGTGCTCTCAATGCAGCGCTGGTTCGTTAAAGGACTCATCGAAAAAGAAAAATAAAAGATACGGTGATTTCCTATCAACCATAGGAAATCACCATATTAATTGAAGCCGTACTCCTTTCTACAACACCTGCAGCAACTCTCTCACCACTTTCCGTCCGAAGATATCATGAATGAATTATAGCAGAGACCTGGAAAGAGAATCACGAGTATTACCCTTCAAGTACCTTTTGCAGACTCTCCCCAATTCGTTCAACGGAATATGGCTTTACGATGAAGTCAGCTATTCCAAGGGAGTGTGCTTCCGCGATTGACGTCTGCTGCGAATAGCCACTGGCAACAACAGCTTTCTGGTCAGGTTTGAACTCTAAAATTCTTTTAAATGTTTCAAGACCGCTAATGCCCGGCTCCATGAGCATATCTAGTATCACCAGATCAACGTCGTTGCTGTGTAAAAAATCAACAGCTCCTTCCCCGCTAGAAAGTGAGATCACTTTATAGCCAAGATGTCTGAGGATGTCCGCGGCTATGAGGCGTTGTTCCTTGGAATCATCCACGACAAGAATAGTCTCACCTTTACCTTCTTTACTAGGTTGTGATAACAATTTTGTAGGATCTTCAACAGGGTCATCTATCGCGGGAAACAGGAGTTGGAATGTCGTGCCCACACCAACCGTACTTTCGACATTTATTTCACCATTGTGGTCCTCTACTGTTCCCCACACAACAGACATGCCAAGCCCGGTTCCACTTTTCCCCATCACTTTATGGGAAAAAAATGGCTCAAATATCCTTTCCAGATATTCAGTGGCAATCCCAACACCATTATCTTCCACTGTCAGCCTAACATATTCACCAGCTCTCCATTTCTCGAAGTTGGCTGGCTGTGTATCAAGCCTGACTTTTTCAAGAGTAACAAAGATATTTCCTTCGTTTTGAATAGCTTCCATTGCGTTTATAACGAGGTTCATCACAGTCTTTGACAAATGTACCGGAGAACCTTTAATAAAAAACGTTTTTTCCTGAATCGGAAAATTGACAGAAACACCAGGATGACTTTTTCGAAATTCTCTAAATTCTAAGCTACCAAGATACTGTAATATGAGTTCTTGAAAATCAAACTCTTCCTCAATTTTAACACCCCTTCGTGCCAGAGTGAGTAGATCCTGAACAATTGCCGCGGCCCTTTTACCTGAATCACGAATAGTCTCAAGTGGTTGTATTAAATTAGAGTTTGGAGGAAGTTGTAAGAGCAGAAGATCGGGGTAGGTGACCACTCCGGAGAGTATATTATTTAAATCATGAGCAACTCCACCTGCAAGCGTCCCAATAGCTTCCATTTTCTCTGCGTGAACAAGGCGTTTTTGGATCTGCGTCCTTTCCTCTATTTCGTATTTTAACTGACTATTGGCAACTTCGAGCTCTTTTGTTCTCACACTGACAAGGTTTTGTAAATCGTTTCGATATTCGGCCAACTCATCGTCACGCTTTCCTATTCCATCCAGCATACTGTTGAATCCGTCAACAAGGACACCTATTTCATCATTGTAGCTCTTTGCAACACTCACCTCATAATTCTGTGTTTCAGACACTCCAACCATAGTCTCAGCAAGCTCGGTAACCGGACCGAGAATGGTCTGATTGAGCCTCATACAAACTACGGTTGCCAGGACAAGTAGCAGTAGGCTGAACCCTGTCATAAAGAGAGCAAAATAATGTAACTGATTATTAAGAGAGCTCAAGTCAACTCGCAGTACAATATGGCCAATGACCTTATCGCTGAGCTGGATATCCTGGACTGTGGTAAACCACGGAGCGTTGAAGGTAATATCGGGTTGTAACAGCTTCTCCTCGTAGATTGTTGAAAACCATAATGATGAGTTTCCACTCCAATAGCCAGAATGGACATAATGTGAAAACATAATGCCATTACTATCGTACAACACAGCCTCAAGTATATCTTTTTCGGCCTTAAGTGCCGATAATATTTCTTTGGCTGTATCCTTATCTCGAAACGAAAGTGCTGCTGTGGAGTTTTCACCAATAATAGTGGCCAACACCATACTGTTATTGTGAGATTTAAAACGATAGCTAAACGTCTTTTCAATCGTCACACCTGCAACCATGACTGCAATCAACAGACCAGAGGTCATGAGAACAATAAAAGAAAGCTTCTTTTTGACAGGCCAGTCACCAAATTTTTTTATACGTACCATGGTTACTCCACCACCCTGGCCAGTCGGAGAAGCTTGGCACTCATAGTGAGTCCTGCCTGCTGAACTGTTGTATAATTGACTTCTATCTGTATTTTTTTGTTTTGACGCAAGAGACTGACCATCCCGCCTCGACGTGTAAATTCCTTCTGATCAGCTACAGTCAAAATGGGTAACCCAACTACCCTCTCACGTATTTTATCCCAGTCACCCATTGCTTCTTTTGTGATAAAAACTATCCTGCACTGATCCGTAATATCATCCAGGTCGCCCAGTTTAGTCACCACGAGTTGCCTATTTTGCTTCGTTTCTGTCACAACGGTCTGTTCGAGTACATCCTGAAATGAAGAATTCCCATAAACCCCAATATTGAATGTCCGAGAACTTAGAACAACAGATTCAGGCCAGGTAACAAAATGGGTAAGATTATAGAGAAATACGGATTTAATCTGATCTTCGTGAACGCTCTGCGCAGCACTTCTCCCGGCAGTAAAAAACAAGCACCACACCATAGCGATGAGAATCGCAGACAAACGAAGGCCATGGTAAAAGTTATTGTATTGGGAAATAAAACGCATGAGAGAGCCTTACTGACGGAGTAGTCTAAAACCAGAATGTCGCTTTAAGCCAATATGTACGCGGTACTTCCGAGGCGACAATATTTGACCGTGCGTTAAAGAACTCCTGATGGCTAGGACCAAAAAGGTTTTCCCCTCCCATTGTAAGGCGCATATTATCCAAAGCCTGCCAGCTGAGCTGCATATCAATGCGAAAATAAGAATCAATTTCTCCACCACCAAGATCACTCACATAATAAAACTCAGTGTTCAGTGCCAGATCAGATCGCAGATCCCAGTAATTTCTCAATTGAAACTGATGATTAGGGGCATAATCTTCACTCGTAAGTGGCTGACCAGCATGAGCTGATCCTGATGTATGCTCCAACGTTAAATCAATAAACGAATATGAACCTATAAACTTCAAGCTCTCAACAGGCTGCCATGTACTTTGAAGCTCAAAGCCGTACGCTTCTCCTTCAGCCTCATTATCAAACGCTGCAGGTATGACGAGAACTGGCGATACACCGAGCTCATAATAGGGCGCCTGGGGCTCTATCGTACGAATCTCGTCATAATCATTGAAATACGCTGCTATATCAAAGGAAAGAGACTGCTTTACCTGCCACCTGTAGCCAAGTTCATATGCTATCAATGTTTCCGAATCAAAGCTATCACTCCCTTCAAGGCGTTGAACCCCAACATTTCCCTGCCCATCGACCATCGTTCCAAGATTCACAGCGACGTCGGTTTCCGCTCTTGAGGGAGTCCGCACTGCCCTGGAGACCGCCGCCCAGATAAGCTGTTTAGGGTCTGGTTGCAGTCGAAAACGAACACTTGGTTGCACTTCAAAACCGCTATAATCATTGTGTTCAAGTTTGGTTCCCAAGGTGATCCATGCAAAATCATCTACGATATTGATATCATCTTGAATGAATGTACTCCACACATCATCTGATTTGCTCTCTGGCTCAAAAGCTGTTGTGATGGTCCCATCAATATCATCCTGCGTCCATCTATAACCTGCACCCCAGACGATATCGTGGTTCCGCCACAGGGACAATTGATTTTTAAAATCCAGATCAAGCGTATCTCGTACTTCTTGTGCTACGGTACTGTCTCTTTCAGTCCGATCATAGTACAGTTGCAGTGCGCTGTTCGAATGTTCAGAATATTTATGTTCCCATAAACCGAGAACATGGCCACCGTTAAATGTCTCCGTCCCTTTGGTCGTTCTGACAAAAGGAGGTTGCAAATATCCGGTCAGAACCACTTCCGCATCCGCATCGCCATCATACACCTCTCCCTGCAAAGACAGGGTATCATCTGCTGATTGCTTACTGTCTAAACGAAAACCTGTCCGCAAGGAACGAGAGCTATCATGAGCGTCTTCACTTGCCAGCCCGTCAAAATTGGATCTATCATAGCCCTTTGCATAAATACGATACGTTGTCTTCTCCCCTAAGCGGCCACCATACCGGGTAGAGATATCGGGTTGATCGTAATTCCCCACGATAGCAGAGACAATCCCGCCTTGGGTATCAGCACTGTTTTTGGTGATAATATTAATGACACCGTTAACAGCATTAGCTCCCCAAACAGTCGCCCCGGGTCCCCGTATAACCTCAATACGATCGATATCCGGCATTACTGTATCCAATGCATTCCAGTATACGCCTGAATAGAGAGGCGTGTACATTGACCGCCCATCTATGAGAACCAATAGTTTTGTTTCAAAGTATTCATTGAAACCGCGGGATCCGATTGCATAACGGGAACCATCTATACTGGAGACGTCAAGACCAGGAACCATACGCAACGCATCAGGGATACTTCGCGCCCCTGAGCGTTCGATATCCTCCTGCGTGATAACTGTAATTGCTGCGGCTGCTGTAAAAAGAGATTCAGCTTTCTTTGACACCGAGGTGATTTCTGCCTGCAGGAGATCTTCAATGGAAAGGCTCTTCAGGTACTGCAGTGTTTCTTCCTGGCCATCAACAGCATACGCAGTTGTTGACAATGATATTTGACTCGCCAATAATAAGACAAAGGCAATCCTGACGGATTCCAAGCATTTAACACATTTCCCTACCATGAAAATATCCCGTGAATATAGCGACTTAAGACACACAAAAAAGGTTTAGCCAATATAGTTCTATAGCAATATTTAGCAACCGGTTTTTTACAAACCATACAGTTACAGTAACTTTTCCTTATCACTAATGTATCTAAGTGTGTCCTCCCCTCCTACCAACGGTACCAATATTATAAAAAAATAGCCCTTAACTCAAATAAGAGCTAAGGGCTTATCGTTTCTTCCAATGATGGAGCCGTGACCAAAAGTTGAGCCAGGGAAATACGGTCCTTCATTTCCTCCTCTTAATGAATGGTCAGTGTTTGGTAGACAACAATGCATACATTTCGTTCATAAGTTCCAGTTGCCCAATCGGCTTTATCAGTATGGAATCAACCCCCAGTTCTTTCGGCTCACTGACAAAAGCTTTGCTACTGTATCCTGTGCACAGAATAACAGGGATATCTTTGCGCAGTTCCTTAATTTGTTGAGCAACTTCAAGACCCGTCAGTTCCGGCATTGCCATGTCGGTAATAATCAGGTCATAGATATCAGGCTCTTTTTGAAATGCATTCAATGCTTTTTGTGCATCATGAAATGTAATAGCCTTATGGCCCATTTGAGTCAGATGCTGACTGAGAATGTCTATAAGAACCGGTTCGTCATCTATTACAAGTATGGTGCACTCCTTTTCCAGCGGCGGAAAAGCCAGAGCAACTGCATGTTGCTCGCTTTGGACTTCTCCCGTAATACATGGAAGGAGCACAGTGAACGCTGAGCCGATCCCTGGAGAACTTTCCACCTCAATGATACCACCGCAATTTTCTACAATCCCAAATACCACCGATAAACCGAGCCCACTCCCTTTACCTTGCTTCTTGGTACTAAAATATGGGTTAAATATACTCTCTATGTTTGTCGGCTCTATCCCTTCTCCGGTATCCAGTATCTTGATTTCATTGTATACGCCGGGTGTTAATTCGGGGTGTCTCTGTAATTCATTGGAGGTTAACACTACTTCACTGAGGCTGATGAGGAGAATCCCGCCCTTATCCTCCATGGCATGGGAGGCATTGGTACAGAGATTGATAAGGATCTGGTGGATCTGGGTAGGATCTGCCAAAACTGGTTTAATATCTGCGTTCACCAGTTGCTTTATTGCGATAGTGGTCGGTATTGTGGATCGTAAAAGATTAAGTGCTTCCTTTATCAGCAGATCGACTTTTACCGGCTGCAGTACCCTCTTCTCCTTACGGCTGAATGTTAGAATCTGCAGCACAAGATCCCTGGCCCGAAAACTGGCTTGAAGAATCTGCTGGAACCTGCTGTGGAGCCGTGATTCCTTTTCTACACCCTGCAACCCTAACTCCGAGTTACCTATTATGGCAGAAAGAATATTGTTAAAATCATGGGCAATTCCACCAGCAAGGGTACCTATGGCCTCCATTTTGGAGGCTTGCTGTAATGCCGTCTCCAGACGCCTGGTTTCCGCTTCAGAAGCCTTACGATTAGAAATATCCAGATGAATGCCGATCATCTTTACTGGACTACCATCCTCATTATATTCCAGGATCTTGCCGGTACTGTGGATCCATAGCAAGGAATCCCCCTTGGTTTTCATCCTGAATTCAACACTGTATTGTTCATCTTCCTGATCGAGATAACTTTGTAACCTGGCAATAACTACGGGGCGGTCTTCTGGATGAATGTGCTTTTTCCAGTTTTCATAGGTGTGGGAAAATTCATCAGCCGCATATCCCAGCATGGTGAACCACGTTGGGCTGAAGTAGGCATCTCCTGTCTGCGGGTTGAATTCCCAGATACCCTCATGAGCAGCCTCGAGGGCCATACTCAATCTCTGCTCACTCAGGATTAATGCCCGCTCTGTCTTTTTACGTTCCAGAACTTCGGTTTCAAGGTCTTTATTCACCTGTTCAACATACGCGAGTTTCTGCCGGTGCTGCCTAGCCCTGAGTTCAATTGATCCCCAGAAACAGAGGAGCAGAAATATTGCGTACAAGAGATAGGCCCACCATCGCTGCCACGGAGGGTAGGTTATGGAGATGGGAACTATCAGACCCTCTAGATTCCACACTCCATGGTTATTGGATGCCCTGACCCTGAAGGTGTAATTCCCACCACCCAGATTCGTGTACGTAGCTCTGTGTCTGTTTTCCGCTTCAATCCAGTCGCTATCGAAGCCTTCAAGTTTGTACCGATAGCAATTCGCCTCGGAATGAGTGAAGTCAAGTGCGGCAAATTCAAAGGTTATAGTGGTATCCCGATAACTGAGGGGAATGGCATCACTGGAATCGACAGTGCCGCCCACATATCCATCGCTATTAATTTTGCTAAATTCTGTGAGGACTACCGGCGGGATGTGTTGATTGTTGATAATAGTTAACGGGTTAAAAATATTAATCCCATTGCGGCCGCCGATTACCATCTCGCCATTCCTGGCGTTAAGGTGGGCTCGACTGAATTCACTACCTTGTAGACCATCTTTAAAACGATACGTATGGAAGCTGTTGTTGGCTGGGGAGAAATGAGTGAGTCCTTTAACGGTTGTGATCCACAGATCATCCTTACCATCTTCCATTATCCCCCTGATTGAATTACTCGCCAGCCCGTTTTTTTCCGTAAATCGAACAAATTGTTGACTGTCGGTATCCATCTTGTTCAGACCGCCGTTAGTACCGACCCACAGACTGCCGTCCTTACTTTCAAAAAGGACTGTTATGTTGTTATGGCTCAAGCTTGCAGAATCTTCAGGTTGATTATAGAACCGTATAAATGAGTTACCTTTTTCCAAAAGATTGAGACCATTATCGGTTCCAACCCACAGTCTTCTACCTGAGTCCTCAAAGACAGCCCATATGCCATTATCACTAATAGAGTTGGAGATGCTTGGGTCATGAACAAACCTCCGAATGATTTTCCGTGATAGATCCAGCCGATTCAGGCCATTTCGGGTTCCAACCCATATATTATTTTCACTGTCTTCAAACAGTGCCCAGACCCTGTTATCACTGAGCGAATTTGGGTCTTTGGGATCGTTACGATAATGGGTAAAGAGACCGGTAAGTGGATTATACGCATTCAGCCCGCCGTTATATGTACCGACCCAAACAATGCCCTTGTGGTCGACCAGGATCGCCTCCGTGAGGTCGCTGCTCAGACTGTTCGAATTGGCAGGATCGTTAACATATAGCTGAGAACGCTTTGATACCGGATCAAAGCTTTGGAGACCACCGCCATCGTTCGCCATCCAGAGCAAACCGGATTCCGACTCAGCAATGCCGTTCACTCCGTTGTACATAAGCGCCCCACTTTCTTTGGAGCCGGCCGTATGATGATTAAACTGCAGTGTTGTGCTAATAAACTTGTTGAGTCCCCCACCGTCGGTGCCGATCCACAGTACACCGTCCTGACTTTTCAGCAGACACCATACAAGATCGCTGCTCAGGCTTGACAATTCGTTGTCCTGATATTGAGATGATGAAAAAAGCATATCTTCAGGATTAAACCGACTGAGACCACCGCCAAAACTGCCGAGCCAGATGGTGCCGTTGTCATCTTCTAAGATATCCCAGACATGATTATGCACCAGCCCTGTCGGGTTTTGTGGGTCATGCTGGTAACGAGTAAAGGTGCCGGTGGCCGGATCAAAAAGATTAAGGCCGTTTATCCCGCCCACCCAGAAATTATCGTGGGAATCTATAAAGATCGGTCCAACAGTATCACTCGCAATACTTTTGGGATCCGACGAATCATGCCTGAAGTGGCGAAACGTACCCTGTTCAGGATCAAGTACATTGAGACCACCGCCATGGGTTCCGATCCAGATCTTCCCTTGCGCGTCTTCATAAAGATGCCACATGGAGTCAAAGCTTATGGTTTCAGGATCTGTTGGATCGTTTCTGTAATGATGGAATTTCTCGTTGCCAGGATCGAGGCGATTGAGTCCACCTCCTTCAGTACCAATCCAGAGACGCCCCTTTGAGTCCTCCAGTAACGAAACTACACCGTTGTGTGACAAGGAATCAGGATCCCCAGGATCGTGTGTAAAACGTGTGAACTTTCCACTTTTCTGGTCATATTTATTGAGTCCTCCACCAACCGTCCCAATCCAGAGTATGCCATCATGGTCCTCCAGCAAGGCATAAACCAGGTTACTGGACAGGGAGTTCTCATCATCGGGATCATAGACAAACTCTTCGAAATTATAACCGTCATAGCGGAGCAGACCATCCTCAGATCCGAACCACATGAATCCAGTTTTATCTTGTAAGCCGCATGTAATGGTTCTTTTATATAGTCCGTCCTTATCGGCAAGTCTCTCAAAGTGAAGATGTTGAGCTCTAGCATTGAATGGTATTACCAAAATAGAAAGTAAGATAAAACAGATCAGAAAGGGAAGCAGCCTGTTCACAGAAGAAGATCTTGCAATACTAATTAATGACATAGCTATAGACATTGGAAAATTGAGAATAAATATAACGTTGATAATAATACAGCTTATCATCTTACCTCTGCCAAATACAAGGCCATCACATGGATGTTGGTTATAAGCTGGTCTGCTAGCGTCAATGACTAATTTAACAGATATGAAGCCTTCAGATCATATGGAAATAGAACTGGTTGGCAGTCTAGAAATCAAAAAAGGGGGGGAGGAGATCGTTGAAAATTTCCAATGAAAAACACAGAAGGGCTTTAGTTATCCCAGCAAAACTACATTTGGTAAATTAGAAGCAATAAGTCGGTCGATCAGCGGAGAAGAAAAGATGGCTGCTTGGTTGACATGCGGTACTCTTTTCCATAGGATATTCGAGGCTAAAGCTAAAAAATATGAATCAGCGACCAATAATGGGGGACTAATGGTCTAGATATTCTCCTTCAACATATCTCGCCAGGATATTTCGATCATCTCCTGTATAGATAAATTTTTCAAGCCGATCCTCTGGGGTATACCTTTCGGCAACCATCGAATCATCTTCAAGAACAAGTGCATCGAACATATAACCCTTTTCAAAACTACCTATTTTACCAAAAAAACTACCTCCACCTTTAGTTCCCATATAAAAAGCTTCAGCAACGGTTAAGGGCTCCAACTCCTTGTCACTCATGTTTAAAATTTTTGATAACTGTATTGCACGGACCATTGCTTCATTGAGACCAATTTTATGCCCTCCCGCAATGTCACTACCTAAGCCGACCTTAAGTCCAAAATCCAAGTACTTTCTTACCGGCATAATACCACTTCGTATATTTATGTTTGAGTCAGGACAGTGCACCAGAAAAGCACCCATTTCCAAGGCCAGTTGTTGCTCATCTTCACCTAAGTAAATGCCGTGAGCCATCAGTGTTTTTGTTTGCCCGAACAGGTTGTTTTTAAAATAAATATCAGAATAATTTTCTGCCGTCTCAAAAAGACGTCGAACCCATTTAACTTCGTCAATGTTCTCAGATAAATGTGACTGAACGGGCAAATGATACTGTATTGCAAGTTCCCCCAGCCCTTTTAACAAATTCTCAGAGCATGAAGGAGCAAACCTCGGGGTAATAATGGGTTTCACCAATCGTTCATTCTGGAACTTCTTTATCAAATACTCAGTTCCGCTAATAGAATCTTCTGTGGTTTCTAGGATATATTGGGGGCCATTCCGATCCATATTGACCTTTCCAACATAGGCACCAATCCCTTTATCCTTTAAAACTTCAAATAATACCTCGGTCCCTATTGTCGAAGATGATGCAAAAATACAAGCTCTTAGCGTGCCGCTAGCCACCATTTTATCAGCAAAAGAAGAATATGCTTTCCTGGCAAAATCCGCATTTTGAAACTCCTTTTCAAGGTCGAAAGTATAATCTTCCAACCAATCTAAAAGCTGGTTTGTCATGCCAACCCCGCATTGAAGAAACTGAGCAGCATGGAGGTGAAGGTCTACGAATCCAGGGATGATAATTCTGTTACCGTAGTCTTGAAAACGTCCTCCTTTAAACCGATCAGGTATTGTTGGATAAATTCCTTCAACACATCCATCAACAGATATCAGAAAACTGTCTTTATGAACTTCAAACTTTTCTGCTATTTTCGTATATATAAAATGACCTTTAACTATCAGCACATTCGACATCGCTATCCTTGCAGAAAAATTATTGGAAGATGCGGCTAAAGTGGATGGTCACTGACCATGGTGGTATGGAAAGCATGTTTGATCCTTACAAGGAGGATATGATGGATTTGCTAGCTAATGGGCTATATTCAGTGCTCATCTTCTGATTCATTACACACACTAGACCAAGTACTTACACGAACACATCCTTTCCGACGCTCTTTATTGAATCGACGTTCTTTGTAGCCCCTTCGGTCCATCTCATCTATTTCGAAATTGTAAAGATCATAAATATGACGTCTGTCATCACCGGAGCGTCTATCTCGGTAAACATCTTTGCTCCGAACATGGTATGTTCTGTCTTCATTCCCAACCCGTTTTGAGACCATATCGACCTCCTCGAAATGCTGTTTTTTTTATTGTTCCAGCAAATCTTGAATCCTTAGAAAGAAAATAATGCCAAGACATGGGAGTGTCAAACTATTCAACGACAAGTGATTATTCACGTATACGAATACGTTCATTCCCCTCGCCTCCATATCTGAGAACAGTTGAGCAAGCCGAAAAACATCTTCAGCTCTTAACGCAACAACCTGACTCCAATCCTTACCTGTCTGTTTCACAATAACTAGCCTATCAGAATCATAGAACCGTATTACCACCCTATCCACTATCTGCCCTCTGAATTGCTTATAGAGGGCAGATAGTGAAGGCACGTAATACTCTTGCAGGAAGGTGTTCTGTAATCTTCCCAAACAGAGCAGCCCGGATGTACAATAAAATAGCTATCTTAGGCAATAACTTATTCTTGATTTCTGTAACACGTTACGATACATTGTGTGACGTTGGAAAATATCACATAATCATTTGATTTTATTACATTCTGGAGAGATTAAAGCATGTCTAAAAAAGTAGAGAACCAAGAGAATACAACTGTTCAAGACGCTGACCGTCGTAAAGCGATGAAGACCCTTGTTGGTGGTGTAACCACTATAGCTGCATATAACTTGCTGCCTTCAAAATGGGGCACACCGTATGTTGAATCGGTGTTTTTACCTGCACATGCGGCTACCAGCGGGTCTTTAACAGATCTTACAGGTGCTTGGAGTTTTAGTGATAATGAAAGTAATAGCGGCACGATTACTTTCAATACCAGCGGAACTTGGACTTCAAGTATCAGTGACGGTACAACCCCCAACGGCACCTATACTGTTTCAGGAAGCACAGTGAACATATACAATACTAAGTCAACACCCGCTGAAAGCTATGACTGGCTAGGAGCCACAATTAGTGCTGATGGGAATACAATTACATCAGTTGATGGTAGTTACATTGCTACAATAACGCGGCAATAACCAAGGTTGACCGTATTTATTGCAACGGTTGAAATTGGACTGAATGTGAAGTGGAGTGTCTCCGATATAAAAATCGGAGGCACCGCCGGATCGTGTTATTAAACAAAATATACCCTCATCATTCTTTGTTGAGGCTATGGCTACCCTCGATACAGTCCTGCGAACAAACATAACTGTTTCCGATGTCCATTAACTAAAGATCTGACATACCCTGTTAATCCAGTCTTGCCGTAATACACACTCATCCACCACCTTGAAGGAAAGAGCGTCTCTTTGACTATCTGAAGAATAGAACCTTCATGCTTTAACTCGCTCAGATGTTTGCGAGGCCAACCACTATACGGTTTTGGTGTGAGCTTATAACATTTGTCAGTTGTTGACAGGAATTCTTGCGGTATTCTGTCAAAATTCCACGGAGAAATATGGTGCATCAGCGGTAATGCTCTATAGAACCCTGGATACTGTTTCTCTATCTGTATCCAGTTGATTTCATCAAAATACTTCTCAACATAGCTGATTATATCCGTAGCATTAATTAGCTTATATGGTTCATAAGTGAGCGGTGCACGAAACGCATGCTGATACAGATAATGCAGCATCTCTTCATGACTGAAGGCCAATGCGATGTTCGTACTGATATCAATTGTTCGGGCTGACGCAAGAAAATCTTCAAAATTGACCTTCGGGTAATGAGGCGTAATATCCGGATACAACCCACGATGAAGCTCAAAACAGATTTTCACACCATTAACCGTTTTATGCAGTGATGGCAAGTGATGATGGTCAGGCGGTATCGGAGCGTTTGATTGAACAAAACCGGCATCAATGAGCAACCCTTGAGCACGTTCAGCGTTTTCTTCACTGACCAGTATGTCAATGTCTCTCATTGGTCGTAACGCTGGATCAACATAAAGACTGGTGCACACTGCAGACCCTTTAATAAGGATTGATGGAATATCGTTGTCATTGAAAAGCTGAAGCAGGTTTTCAATAACGTTTAAACGAACTTCTGCATTGTGTTGGTGCCGTTTATACAAAACAGCGAGACTTCTTTTTACAGGTGCCGGAACTTCAATCTCTGCTTCCAGCAAATGCTTCCGCAGCAGGGGGGCCATCCCTTCACGCTCTGCACGCTCCAACAAGCCCTGCCAGTCAGCAAAGTCCTTACAATATTCCCGCAACATCTGCCGTTGAACCTCATGACCTTCAATCCTGGCGCAGACTTCAAGGATAGGGTACCGTTTCATGTAAAAAACGCCGACTCTTCATTGAAAATGTGTAGGAGATCATCAAAGCTTGCATAACTGAGCGTATATGATCGGCACTGCTTGACTATTGATGCCATTTCAGAAACGCCATGACCTGCAAGATTACGGGCATTGACATGGGATTTGAGCAGATACAGGCTGCTCTTTGCTGGACTTATTTGTTTCAATTCGGGTTCTGCATCAGAATTAAACTGCGGAAAAATTATATCTGTCACTTTTGGCTGTTGAGGCGTAAAATCTGCATTGAATAATCGGTGCGGAATCATAGAACCTGTTTCGCTAGCAATGATCTCTTCGCATTCATCTGCTAACAACCATGAATCATGACCTGGTCCGACCTTGAGGCTGATCGGCCTTGTCATCGGCAAAGCTCTTGCTTCAGAATCCAACAACACCAGTTCATCAGTCAAGTACTGAAATCCATTCATTACCAGCCAGCTTGTTAACGTGCTTTTGCCGTTACCGCTTTGTCCTGGCAAGAGGATGCACCTGCTATCATTACAAACGCAACCGGCATGCAACGCATGATGACTGTCATTGGTATTGATGCTGTGGAAAATTACTTCATTTATCAGCGTATATGCTAATTGATACCGTGACTCGCCCAAATAGAGCCGCTTGTCACCGTCCCATAGAGACAGCATCGAAACAGGACCGGATGAAATGATGTCATACTGTTTAATGGATTGTGCGTTCTTTGATCCAGGGAAGTCCCGGAACAGAAATTCCGTGATATCATAAGCATCATCGTTATTGCAGTCTATTTCAAACGCCTGATCACCAAATCCGGTACGATAGATTTTATGACCGTTATTCATCGATCAGCTCAACGACATTATTTTCCTGCAGCATCTCCAGAGCAGACATCACATCAGCGCTGATCTGATCTTTCTGGTCAGGATACACTTCTTCCAGATACTGGACCATCTTCCCGATTGTCATATCTTCTTTACAAAGCAACCACACAGTATGTGCTGCATCATTGAGGTATACAGCTTGAGTACCTGCCTCAGTATAGAGAAGGATCTCGTCATCAAATTTTTCTATAGTATATTCTGGATTTACTATCGGTCTCTGTTTGTCGTTCATATCTCCAACATTTTAAAGTTACTGTTTAATTTGTCGGAGGCAACATACACGATTTCAGCTATTTTATCTCAAATAATGTTCAGTAATAGAGGGGCGATTATGACCCATACGACTGCTAACTACTTTCAATGCCTCATCATAGCCCAGGCCAATCTTCTTACTGCCAGTTCCATTTTCGTTGTGTCATGGTCTATAATTTCTTTTTTATAAAAATAAAAAATGACAATGGGCCGCACGGACACTGCCATCTGTGATTGAAAAGATCTTGTTGAAAAAAGGTATTCGCGACAAAAGTCATACAAGTGCTAGAAGCACGAGACTCTAAGTCAACTGACCCGCGGATTGTTTCCTCCGTAGTGCTACACACAGGTTCAAATAGAGCTTCCATGTGCAACAGGGAGCTCTAGAGGCTACTACTCAGTCTGATGTCTATAGAGGTGTTTTTAGTGATTTTGGAGGATCTGTTATTGTTGGAGTGGTTACTCACTTACTCTGGCCTATTAAAACCGATTTTTCCATTACTGATTGGATAATTTCACATCAAAAAGAAAAAGGTTATACAATACTTGGTTTCATCTAACTGGCCTCTGACTAGAAAAAAGACAAGAAAAAAGCCCTTACAGCTGAAGGGCTGCAAGGGCTTAGTATCTTTATCCAAAAATTGGTGCCGGGACCAGGAATCGAACCAGGGACACACGGATTTTCAGTCCGTTGCTCTACCGACTGAGCTATCCCGGCGCCTCATTTGGAGAGGCATTTTTAACCGACTTCGGCTAGAGTGTCAACAAATTTTCTTAATTTATTATCACTTTATTGCTTTAAGTCTATTTATACGTCTTTATGTATGGACAAACCTCCGAGATCGAGGTCAAAATTCAGATCTCCATCCATGTCCATGGAGTCTCCTGCCGCACCACTCTCTTCAGACAAAGCGTCTGAAAAATCAATATCATCTAAAGCGAGCACTGTTTCTTGAACAGGCTCAGGTGAAAGTCCTTCCTTAGTATCAATATCATCTAGGGCGAGATCAAAATTCAGATCATCCAGATCAAGGTCAACAGGACCAGTATCAAGATTCAGATCAAGATCAAGATCATCAATATCTTCATTTACAGTAAGATTCGGTGGATCGAGATCAGACATATCACTTAACTCATCTGGCACTGATATTTCGAGCAGTTCTTCATCAGCGTCCCAATCTGTGCCTTCATCTTCTGCGAGAAAGGCCGCTTCAGGATCTGAGACCTCCTCAAACTGACTAAGATCTACTTCTATTTCACCTTCCTGGAACTCATCATTGATGATGGGAACACTGGGTTGTGCGCCAAGATCGTTATCTTCGAAGCTATTAGACGTAATCTCGATTTCACCAATTTCATCTTCGGAGAAATCGATTTCATCAGACATAAAATCTGAGTCATCATCAACATAACCAGAATCCATTGGAGAAATTTCATCTGAGTCATCAGCTTGAGCGTCATGAGTATCTCTCGGTTCACCACGAAATTTTAAAAAACTTGGCGGTGGAACTCTAAGAACAGCTCCCTGCAGGACCTCAGATGTAGACTTAATATTTTTTTTACATTTCAGACATTCATCAACAAGATCGAATGAAATGTATCCACATTTTGGACAACGCATGGGGTAAAACCTCTTTATTACGAAGAATTAAACTTAGGTATAATAATATATTTTACTCTTCTCACAGCCTAGTATCGCACACATCAGAGTAATTAATCAAGTTATTTCTAGCTAGGCAAAAGACATAACCCCGCGTATCAACATGAAGTTTCTATTTCTTATATATAGGGAAATAAACTTTTCTTTACATTTCATGAGATTTATCCGACACAAGCGCAATCAAGCTATCTCCAGGTATTCAAGAGATGCGCCGAGCAAACCCGAATTCCTCATGACTTTTTGATTTGAAACTCAATTGTTTGTTTTTATAGTTTAAAAATGACTTCCTTAATTAACAGGGTGTTTTTCGTTTCAAATCAAAAAGTTCACCCTTCGGGCCAACAGATTTATCCGCAGATGCTTCGTTACCGAGCATTTGCAGGTAGCGAAGACTCCGGTAGATTATTACAGCTTCATGCCCGGTGTCTCGACCTGCGAAAAACTTTGTTGGTGAAAAATCCGTACTAAACACCTCGCCGCTATGTCGAAATCATTTGCCTTAAAAACATTTTTCCTGTTCTTGTTATTACGGTAAGAATTCTCAAATAAGGTATTAAAAAGACCAGTCCATTCCTATATCACAAGATAAGGCGGAGTGGGTAAGAGCACCGATGGAAACAATATCCACACCCGATTTTGCAATTGCTTCAACCGACTCAAGGTTCACCCCACCTGAGGCCTCAACCAGCGCCCGACCACCAATCAGCCTCACAGCTTTTTTCATTAGTTCAACACTCATATTATCGAGCATTATGATATCTACTCCACAATCGAGGCACTCCTGCACCTGCTCTATGGTGTCTGTTTCAACTTCAATCCGAATCGTGTGAGGGATATCATCACGCACCCGCGACACCGCTTGTTTGATTGACCCACAGGCTGCAATATGGTTGTCTTTGATCATGACACCATCGGTGAGGTTAAATCTATGATTTGAGCCGCCTCCAACGCGGACTGCGTATTTCTCAAGAACTCTCAGACCAGGAGTTGTTTTTCGCGTATCCGTTACTCTAACGTCAGTACCCTGGACTTTTTCAACATATTCCCTTGTTAAGGTCGCTATCCCACACAGCCGTTGCACCAGATTCAAGGCAACCCTTTCCGCCTTGAGCATATCAACAACAGATCCGCTTATACTCAGAAGTACCATGCCTTTTTCAGCTACAGTCCCATCGGCGACATAGTCTGTTGCAGAAATAGCAGGATTTTGAACCTTAAAAACCTCCGCGGCAACACTCTCCATGCCGGCCACGACAAACGTATGCCGTGCCACTAACTTGGCTGTGCCGGTTTCACCCTGAAAGAAAATAGATTCACTGGTAAGATCTCCCCGGCCGACATCTTCACGAAGAAAACCACGAATCATTTCATGCAATACATTCTTATCCATTCGTGGCCCCTATACCATTTTTCTCAAACGTTCTTTTGCTTCAGCAATTTTTTCCATCTTGGCATCGAGAGCCGTTTTTTCCTGCTGAACCTTTTCAACCACCTCATCTGGAGCATTGGCCAAAAATTTTGCATTGGAAAGCTTGCCTGTCAACTGCTTATATTTGCCCTCCACTTTTTTCTCTTCTCTTGCAAGCTTATCCAGCTCAGCCTGTACATCAACAAGACCTTTAAGAGGCACAAATATCTCAATATCGTTATAGATATATGTTGCAGCATCGTCTGGCTTATCTGTATCAAGGCTCACAGTATAGCTACTGAGCCTTGTCATATCAGAAACGGCAGCTCCATGGGACTGCAGCAAAGCCACTTTTGCAGGGTCACTACAGTGTATGAGTGCATCAATTTTCGTTGATGGGTGGATATCCGCTTCTGAGCGAATATTTCTGATTCCGGTGATAATGCCCATAATCAGTTCCATCTCAGCATCGACAGTTTCGTTCTCCCAATCAGGCTGTAATTCTGGAAAAGAACTTGTGACAAGCAACTCTCTCTCACCGGGCAGAACCGACCAAATCTCCTCAGAAACAAATGGTGTTATTGGATGGATAAGTTTTAGTATTGTTTCAAGAACAACAAGCAATCCACCCTGAGCCTGTTTTTTAGCAATCGGATCATCACTGAAAAGATCGGCCTTAATCCACTCAAGATACCAGTCACAGAACTCATGCCAGATAAACTGATAGTTTGCAGACGCAACATCATTAAATCTGTACTCATCAAGGGCTGAACGAACATCTTTTATAGTAGCAGCGGTCCTGCTGAGAATCCATTGATGTACCAAGGGAAGCTCTTTGGGGTTGTCGACCACTGATCTTACAGAAGTATCACAATCCTCGACATGCATGAGTGCAAATCTGGCTGCATTCCATATTTTATTGATAAAATGACGATACCCCTCAATCCTGGCTTCATCGAGCTTAATCTCTCTTCCCTGGGCAGCAAAAGCGGTGAGAGTGAAACGCATAGCATCAGTCCCATACTCCTTCATCACAACCAGTGGATCGATGACGTTCCCCGTGGACTTAGACATCTTTTTGCCATGTTTATCACGCACAAGTGCATGGAGGTACACATCTTTGAACGGCACCTCGTCCATAATATGCAGCCCCATCATCATCATTCGAGCGACCCAGAAAAACAGAATATCAAAGCTTGTGATAAGGACTGAGGTTGGATAGAAGGTTGCAAGTTCTTTGGTCTGCTCAGGCCAGCCCATGGTTGAAAACGGCCAGAGTGCAGAAGAAAACCAGGTGTCAAGGACATCTGTTTCCTGAGTGAGTTTTACGGAAGAACATTTGGGACAAGAAGCCGGAGCCTCAATCTCTACCATAAGTTCTCCACAATCATCACAGGTCCACGCAGGAATACGGTGGCCCCACCAGATCTGCCTTGAAATACACCAGTCCCGAATGTTATCCATCCAGCTATAAAAGGTGTTGTACCAGGTTTTAGGATAGATATTAATCCGCCCATCTTTCACAGCATCAACAGCCTTTGCGGCGAGCGGTTTAACTGAAACAAACCATTGCAATGAAGTTGTAGGCTCACTTACCGTTTTACAACGGTAGCAATGGCCAACCGCATGGTCGTAATCTTCAATCTCTTCCAGAAAGCCAAGACGATCCAGGTCCTCTACAATTTTCTTTCGACATGCAAATCGCTCAAGTCCGCAATACTCTCCTGCGGCCTCATTCATGAACCCCTTTTCATCCATTACCTTTATACGTGGCAAAGAGTGACGCAATCCAATTTCATAATCGTCCCGATCATGGGATGGGGTAACCTTAAGAGCCCCTGTACCAAACTCTCGATCCACATGGTCATCAAAGACAACGGGGAGAATACGGTCGGTGAGCGGAAGCTTGATGCCAATTTCTGCAAGATGCAGGTAGCGCTCATCTTTTGGATGTACAGCAACACCGGTATCTCCAAGCATGGTTTCAGGTCTTGTTGTCGCAACAACAACATACCCTGAGCCATCCGCATATGGATACCGAATATGGTAAAGTTTTCCCTTTTTGTCTTCATGCTCCACCTCATCATCGGCAAGAGCGGTCTGACAACGAGGACACCAGTTTACAATATAATCGCCTTTGTAAATGAGCCCTTCCTTGTACAAACGAACAAAGACTTCTTTCACAGCGTCCGAGAGCCCTTCATCCATAGTAAATCGCTCTCGATCCCAGTCACACGAGGCGCCTAACTTTTTCAACTGATGGATAATGGTACCACCCTTTTCTTTTCTCCACTCCCACACCTTTTCAATAAAGGCATCACGACCTAGATCATCACGAGTCTTCCCTTCAGTTGCCAACTGTCGTTCGACAACATTCTGGGTCGCAATACCAGCATGGTCAGTACCCGGAATCCAGACAGTATTATCTCCACACATTCTTCTATAGCGGGTGAGTATATCCTGTAGAGTATTATTGAGAGCATGTCCAACATGGAGAACACCCGTCACGTTTGGCGGGGGAATCACTATTGAATGTGCAGGTTTGCCATCTTCCATTTTGGCGGCAAAACTGCCTGCCTGCTGCCATCGGTCCAGCCATTTTTCTTCAATGGCCGCAAATTCATACCCTTTACTCAATAGTTTTTCGTCTTTTATAGTCATAATGTACAAATCTTTATTATTAATTTATTAACCCACGCATAAGGCGCACCGCCCCTGAAGTTAACTATGAAAGAGCTATAATTCAACAGTTATCACCAGTAGCCATAGAAAACCACAACTTTTTATCCTCGAACTACCTGATAATTGTCAATTTTCAACTCAGCCCATTAGGTACTCTCGTGATCGTTAGGTTAATTTACGACTTGACAGAGTCGAATCAGAAACTGTACCTTTTACCTACAGAAACAGCGACGTCACAAGACAGTCCCAATATAAGTAGATCCCCGCCTACAAAGGGATCCACCCAAAGAGTGTAATTTTGACACACTACTCCGAAAAACAACCTAAAACGCACTACCGTGGCTACACTGCAACCATCTTTTTCTGTATCCATCTCATGGCAGCATTACCCGCTTTTGGGGTTGAGATTATAGCATTTGGTGATTCCATCACTGCAGGAACAGGAAGTAATTCAGGTGGATACCCACTACAACTGCAAAAAATGATTCAATCTACCGGCAAACCCTGCACCATATATAATCTTGGAATTCCTGGGGAGAGAACACATCAAGGGGTAAAACGAATTGATTCAGTACTCGATTCTATTCATGCGGACATGATACTTATTATGGAAGGTACCAATGACATCCGTAGTGGCTTTCCCTGGCAAACAACCAAGCTAAATCTTCAACTCATGATTGATAAAGCGAAGGCAAAAGGGGTTACTCCTATCCTGGCAACGCTTACCCCAAGTGATCAGGTCAACTCAGAACAACTCATCCCATACAAATGGAATCCTATGATAAAGGAGCTTGCCAAACAAAATGGGATCCCCCTTGTAGATCAGTATTCCGCCATAGAATCTTCATGGCAATCTCTTAATGGTGACGGTATTCATCCCAACGACAGAGGTTATCTTTTCCTTGCTAAAACCTGGAATGTCAGCATCGAAGAAATGATTACCTCAAAAGGAATATTCATACACCCGAACCGATTCAACCTACAGTTCATACTCCTGGGACTGGCGGCAACCATTTTCCTGTACCTGCCCCTTCGGAAAAAGGTGAAAATCAAAAGTACAACAACCGTTCTCTTTAATCGAAAAAGACAACGTCGCTGACGACTACTTCACGCTCCAGGGTTCCGGCAAGAATACCTGCTGATATACCGACAGGGCATAGCGATCAGTCATCCCTGCAATATAGTCACAAACCACGCGATGGCCTTCACGTTCATCCGGCCAGCCGTCGCTACCTACACAAGTCACCCACTCTCCCCCACTGATTCGTACAATCCCATTCTCCATAAAATAGTTATAGAGATCGCGGATAATTCTTTGAGCTTTGATAAATTCATTGTGCACCTTATAGTAGGTATACACGTTCTCATAAAGAAAAGACCTGAGATTGGTAATCACCTCCAGCATTTGGTCACTGATGTGTAGATTACCGTCATGTGCTGTAAGTGTCTCCACAATGAGATCTCGAACCATGGCACCGATGCGTATCGAATGCCGCCGCCCCACCACTTTATTTATAGAATCGGGCACATCGGTTTCCTTTAGAATCCCCGCCCGTAAAGCGTCATCCAAATCATGATTAACGTAGGCGATAATATCAGCCAGGCGCACAACCTGCCCTTCCAGTGTGACTGCAATCTCTGATTTATCGTGAGGTAAGATGTCGCCCCGTCCCTTTGAATGACGTACTATGCCGTTTCGTGCTTCAAAGGTAAGATTCAGCCCCTTACCGTTATTTTCCAAAAAATCAACGACCCGTAGACTATGAACGTAATGCCTAAATCCACCAGGATGTAGCTCGTTGAGTGTCGCCTCACCGGCATGGCCAAAGGGAGTGTGACCAAGGTCATGCCCAAGCGCAATAGCCTCAGTAAGAGGTTCATTTAGACATAAGGCTGAGGCGATGGTTCGCGCAATCTGAGAGACTTCAAGCACATGAGTCAAGCGCGTTCGATAATGGTCCCCGGTCGGGGCTAGAAAAACCTGGGTTTTATGCTTTAGGCGCCTGAATGTCTTAGAATGGGTAATGCGGTCTCGATCACGCTGAAAAGGAAGGCGAATATCACCCACATCTTCAGCTTCCTCACTATGTCGTCCCGAAGAATTTTTATTAAGAGCGGCAAAAGGCGATAATATCTTTTCTTCCCTTAGCTCTAGCTGATGCTTTATCGACGTTCCTATAACCGGTACAAATGACATTGTTCTCTGTTGGCTGTATTATATCGACTGGTAACTACTCAACGATATTTAGTTTCGTTCCCATAAACACTGCAGCTTGTTAAACCACGCCTCACTTATGATTTCAACACCTTACCTCTCGCTCACACAAAGATTTTAATGTGTTCACCAATCTACACAGCATGCAAAACAACAACAAAGAAACTTTAACCAGTAATATTAAAACTTTACAGACAAGCAACACATTTATTATAGTAGAATCTCAATAGCCCAAAATTACAGACCGCACACCAACGCACTAACCCGGATTTCTCACCAACAAAATTTTTCGTAGGTCGAGACACCGTGCATGAAGCTGTAATAATCTACCGGAGTCTTCGCTACCTGCAAATGCTCGGTAACGAAGCAGCTGCGGATAAATCTGTTGGCCCGAAGGGTGAACTTTTTGATTTGGAACGAAAAACACCCTGTTAATTAAAGAAGTCATTTTAAAACCATAAAAACAAACAATTGAGTTTCAAATCAAAAAGTCATGAAAAATTCGGGCTAAGACCCTATTCACACCAGGGACCATGAAACGCCGAATACAACCTAAGGATTCTTATCAATGATGAAAAACTTCAACCCTAAACGAGCGATACTACTTGTCATCATAGCCCTCCTCTTTGTTGCGACAGACTATTACAAGAAAAGTAACGATGTATCTACTCCAACGATCGGAAACACACCGGTTGAGCTAGCCTATAGAGACAAAAAGCAATCAGTTCAGGTGTCTGACACTGGAACTGTCGTAAAATTACTTCTCGATGACCTTGACGGCTCAAGACATCAAAAGTTTATCGTAGAAGTCTCAAAAGGTCTCACCATCCTTATCGCCCATAATATTGATCTGGCACCGAAAATTAAAAACCTTCAAGCAGGTGATAAAATCTCGTTTTCTGGCGAATACGAATACAATAACCGAGGTGGAGTGGTTCACTGGACCCACCACGACCCAAAAAAACGCCATCAGGATGGCTGGCTCAAACATAATGGCAAAACTTACAAGTAAGATAAAATCTTAAAAGTCAACTTGCCCGTACAGATGGACTCTGGCAAAAGCTCGACATACGCCCCGCAGGAAGTGCCCTTGGGGTAAGGAGGCGTAGTGTCTCAAACGACGATTTGATAATACATATGGTATGGCTAATCGTCGTTTAAGACCGACAACGAAGTAGATCGAGCTTTTTACGAGTCCAGCAACTTGACAATCATGCCAACAGTAAGAATTACTATCTGCTAAGTGAAGCACTTAAGACACACTATTTATACACATAACAGGAGATATTTCATGGCTAAGATAACCCTCAAAGGTAACGCGATAGAGACAATCGGATCACTTCCAGCAGTAGGAACCAAGGCACCCGATTTTACAGTTGTTGCAACAGACTTATCCGAAGTGAGCCTGAAAGATTACGCAGGAAAAACAGTTGTTCTTAATATTTTTCCTTCCGTTGATACTGGCGTATGTGCAGCGTCCACCAGGCGTTTTAACAGTGAGGCAGGAAAAAGTGACAACACAGTTGTCCTCTGTGTCTCTGCGGACCTCCCGTTTGCCCATGGCAGATTTTGTGAAGTTGAAGGTTTAAAAGATGTTGTACCGGTCTCCGTTTTCAGATCCGCTGATTTTGGCAAAGCCTATGGACAAACAATCTCAAATGGACCTTTAGCGGGTCTCCTCGCACGAGCTGTCGTAGTTATTGACCAGGCAGGAAAGGTAACATATGTTGAGCAGGTTCCTGAAATCACCCAAGAACCTGATTACGAAGGGGCTCTTAACGCAATTGGTTAAACAATGAGCGAGACTCTTAAATGGGATCAGCGCTATAGTGAGCCAGGGTACGCCTATGGCACTGATCCAAATGATTTTTTAACAGCGTCACGACAATACATCCCCGCAGGCGGTTCCGTGCTTTGCCTGGCAGAGGGAGAGGGGCGCAACAGTGTTTTTCTGGCGAAAAACGGATTTAAGGTAACTGCTGTTGATTCATCAACTGTTGCCATGGAAAAGACCGGTGCGTTGGCTGTTCAGCAAGGCGTTTACGTCGACACAATTGTGGCTGATCTTGCAGACTTTACTTTTACCCCAAATTACTATGACGCCATCGTCTCCATCTTTTGTCATCTCCCTCCACCATTACGACAAAAGGTCCACAACCTCATTTCTGGAAGTTTGAAAGAGGGTGGCGTTTTTATCCTTGAGGGATACACCCCAAAACAATTAAAGCATGGAACCGGGGGCCCGCCAGTAAAAGAACTCCTCATGAATTTAAATGTTATTCAAAAGGAACTCGCGGGTCTAGACATGATGCATGGTGCAGAACTGGAAAGAGAGGTTCTAGAAGGTACATTACACAGAGGCCTGGGCGCTGTTGTACAATTCATAGGTAAAAAGACCAAATAACCCATTTTTACGATAAAAAGATAACCGATGTCTCAAGTTTACTGCTACCATCAAGCTCCAATCGGCCAGCTTCTTCTTGTTGGAAAGGAAAACACGCTCACAGGAATCTACTTCCCGAAAACATGGACAGACGAAAATATTGGCGGTTACGTAGAGAAAAAATCTAATTTCACCCTGATCACCAAACAGTTAGATGAGTATTTCAGTGGGAAAAGACAGGTGTTTAATCTGCTTCTTGAGATGACAGGTACTAAATTCCAGAAACAAGTATGGCAGGAACTTACTAAAATCCCCTATGGAACAACCAGCAGTTATGGTGAAATTGCAAAACAGATAAACAATCCTAAAGCTTGCCGGGCAGTGGGCATGGCCAATAACAAAAACCCAATCCCTATCATCATCCCCTGCCACCGCGTCATTGGCAAAAATGGGAGCCTGACCGGCTTTGGTGGTGGTTTTGACGTAAAACAGCAGCTTCTTGACCTTGAGAGAAAGACTGTCAATTACTAAATACAGAAGATACCAAGCACATCATTTATTCGCAGTAACAGGGATCTCACGCCATCCACCGGTTCCGGTGAACTCTCTTGCGGTAAAGCACCATATCAATGTTTTTTTCCCAACAAGATAACCTGGATCCTTTTTGGATCGTTGGAAAAGTTTTATCCTCGCAGGAGTAACACCGGAACCACGGACGCCCAAAAGATCGAGTGGAAACCCAAGCTTTGCGGATAAATGGTCAAAGAGCCCAGCACCTTTTGCATGGAGGTCACCTCCTGCACTAAAGACGAGGGTATGGCTATCGCCCATTAATATAACTGGACTTTTTTCGTCACTTTGTATTTGAGCTCCGCTTTTTTCTGAACTCACTATCGACAGTAAGAGTTCCTCTTTCTCTTCTTCACCAAGCATCTGACTCAGGTCACCAAGAATTGACACCTGCTGATCCTTCAGAATATATTCCTGCTTTGGAACCACTTCATACCACGGCTCAGATGTTATAGCTTTTGCCGCTTCATTCACGAATAAGTCAAGACCAACACCCGAGAAATGAGTATCAGTCTTGCAATAGACGTTCTCCTTACTCGCCTGTTCAACAAGCTGGGGGAGAAGATCAATAACTTTCACGCCACTTTGAGAGAGTTGCTCATAAAAATCAACATACAAAGCCCTCTCTGCTTCAACATTACCCGGCACTACACCTTCAACAAGTTTATCAGGGTAGATAAGGCCTTTAGGTGGAACCGGCATCAGATACAACGTTATGCCCTTATCTGCCAATGCTTTATTGTAGCTAATAATTGAGGGTAGAGGGTCGGCAAATTCCTTCTTTTTAGTTCTAGAAACCTTTGCAGCATCCTCACCCCAAAAGCGGCCGGAGCCGATATGCACGAGTTCATCTTTTAAAAAGAACCAGCCATCCGCTCCGACAACACCACTTTTTCCTGGGTTGCTCTCCACCAGGGAGGTACACATTTCACGCAGGGTCGGTGTTGCCACAACAATGGCCGAGCTACAGACCATAAGCAGTGTAACTATTATACTAATTCTTTTTATCATTATTTAAGGTTCCCCAGTTAGGTAGTTCAAGTTCAATCATTTCATCATCAAGGGGACTACGCCTATAACTCCCATAGTCGCCTTCAACATCTTCCCATGCTGATAATGTTATATCTATTTGATCCCCCGGACGAAGACCAGCAAAGTCAGTCAGCTCATTGTCCTTCATACCAAAAACATATATTAAAGCCTGATCACCTGTCAGGCCATCTTTTTTTCCTTTGAGATCTACGAGATGTACAGTGAGAAGATTATCTCGATAGGGTACAGAGCCCGGTCTTGGAGATTTTGACACTGCTGCCACTATTCCCTGCAGATCAATCTGTTGTCCTGACTCGATAACTAAAAAGCCACTTTCTGGAGGTGTTCCAAGGCTCAGATCGATCATTTTCCAGTCTCCATGGGTCAACTCTCGCTCTGCAAATTCCCAAATAACCACTTTTTTCCCAGCAAGCCGATCCCTGCCTCTGGCAAGCTCAAGTCCAAGCATTTCACGTGTCACAAAGGCACCGCTATCATTTCTCGATAGTACATCGACGGGATACTGTAAATGATAACTCAAATGCTCAGCAAAACCACCACTGCGCCCCCAACCAAGTCCCACTGTCGAATAAATATTGGTAAATGAATCCCCGAGAAGAAGAATTTCGGAGTCTGTCGCCGGCAGCCAGAGTTCATTACCTCCACTCACAACCTGCTCTACCGTTACCGACTGCAAAAATGACTCATTTGTCTGTGGTAAGGTTAACATCCTGGCCACATCCCCTTCTGCTTCGACTACTTGCTGCTGCAAGGTAAAATTCGTTGATGACTCTAACTCTGGAAAATATGACAGAACCCGCGTCGCAAGTTCACTGGCGACCAGGTCCATTGCACCTGGAAGCCAATGGGTATCAGTCTTTAGAAAGGCTGCACCGTATTTTTGAGCATAATCATAAAGAAACGAACGACTATCAAATACAGTGACATCATTTTCAACCAATTTCTTTAAAAAATTAGTCCAGTCACGATTGACAGGAGGTGCTGTGAAATTGTAACCCGACAACTGTTCAGCATGGACAGATGGTTTAACGGGTACCGGCAGTACGATGAGTTGTATCCCCCGTCTGCTCAATTGGTTTTTAAAATCGACAATTGCCTTGACGGGATCTGGCTGCACGCTTTTTTCCCAAAGCTCATGCCCTTCAACTCGTGACTGCAATTGCTCCTTATCAAGAAAAGCGGGACCGGACAGGGAATCAACCCCCGGACGAAAAAACAACCATCCGTCATCTCCAACAACAACTTTTTCATTACCTTGCCCTAGTGCATCAAGGTAAAATTTTTGAAGTGGCGGTAAGAAGAACGAACGTAAAAAACTGTTTTCTTCTACATTTGTTTCTAATTGATCCAGTCTTTCTAAAAACTGAGTGTTTTTACTGGTAATCCTTGAAACAAATGTTCCCTCACTCTCTTGAAAAAGAAAACTCCATCCAGCCATAGTACTACTCTGGGACCCATGATTTTCGATTTGATACTGGACAATGGGAACCAGAAACACAGTCAACAGAAAAACGCATGACAGTAGCCATGACAGCAACTTTGATATGGCTGTGGAACCTATTTCTATATGAGCGACAGCTTCTCTCGTTAATCTTTGATCGACCATAATTTTAACCTGAAGAGAAATGAACTTCTAAAAATATTTGAACAAGTACCTTCACGAAATAAATATCCTTACCACTAAAAATTAAAATATATAAATGGATTGTACGACTGCATACTAAGAACAGCGACAGAAACCACAAAGACCATTACCACGACCAGCACCCTCCCCACGGTGAGCTGCTTGGTATAGTCCCAGGTTTGAGGCATCCGCCACACAACTATGCCAGCTATTATCATTGCAATCAAATAATAGGGAGAATACAGCATCCCGGCCAATAGCCTGGAAGACTCAGGAATGGTTGCAAGACCAAACATGGAACTCAGATAAGAAAGCGCTAGACTAAAGGTTTCCGCCCTGAAAAACACCCAGGCAATAAGAACAAAGATAAACGTTACAGCAACACGAAGCACCCTTGGCAAAGCGTAATAAAAAGGTTTTTTGCCAAGCATTCTCTCCGAGCCTAATAATATCCCGTGAATAGCACCCCATACAACAAAATTCCAGGACGCACCATGCCACAACCCGCCAAGAAGCATAACAATTGCCAGATTAATCGCAGTCCTTGCACTACCTTTTTTATTCCCACCAAGGGGAATATAGAGATATTCCCTCAGCCAGGTAGAAAGAGAGATGTGCCATCGACGCCAAAACTCAGTTATAGAGGCTGACAGATATGGTGAATCAAAATTCTTGGCAAAGACAAAACCAAACATCAGTCCTAATCCGATAGCCATGTCAGAGTAGCCGCTGAAATCAAAGTATATCTGAAAAGCGTAGGCAACAATCCCATACCAACTATCAAGAATACTGAGATTGCCTGAAGCAAAGGTCAGATCGGCAATCTTGCCACATGAGTTCGCCAAGAGTACTTTTTTGGCCATCCCAAAAGAAAAAAATGCGACCCCTCTGGAAAACTTTTCTATTGAATGAACTCGACAGGCCAGCTGGTCCGCCACTTCCTGAAAACGAATGATTGGCCCCGCGACAAGTTGCGGAAACATAGATACAAAACAGGCAAAATCGAGAAAGTTTGTGATATGATTCCCATCCCGACGATACACATCAATCGTATAGCTCATAGACTGAAAAGTGTAAAAACTAATGCCAAGAGGCAACAAAAATTTAAGTACATGCACAGGTTCAGCGCCTTCAACACCTAACAGTACAAAGAGTTGATTATAACTCTCCATGGCAAAGCCTGTGTATTTGAAAAACCCCAGCAGAGATAAGTTGGCCGCAATGGAAACAAATAAGGCAAATTTTCGACGACGCTGCTGCGCATCTGGTGTCGTACCGATGATCAGGCCACAACAATAGTCCACCAAGGTCGAAAAAAACATCAGAAAGGTAAACAGGGGATTTGACCAACCGTAAAAGATGTAACTTATTGCGGTCAAAACAAGATTTTTCCCACGATTTGGCATGCTGTAGTACAGCAGCAGACTCACAGGAAGGAAATAAAATAGAAATATATGTGATGAAAAAACCATAAATACGACAGTGTGCGTAAAAATTTACCCTACAGTAACAAGGTACTATTCAGTCACGAGTAACCAGTCTGAATTAATTCAACCGATAATACATGGTAAGGTCCGGCTCGAAAATATCCATCATCTGTCGTTCACCCTCGAGTTCTGGGTGATCGTCAAATTTTTCAAGAAGGAGCTGCTCTGGGCCATTTTCCTCCACATATTTCTTTACCACCTGCCGATCAAGTACTGCCCATTCAGCTACCAATATTTTCTCTTCAGAATATTGCCCCGACACGATATTATTAACCGTATAACTGTTAACCACCAATGCCCTTCTATAGGCTCCAATTGATTCGGGAGCCGGTATTTCAGTAGTTTCCAAAAGCTCTGCCTGTACGACAAGTCTATCAGCGGCCTTTGTTTTACCAACCTTTGCCAAACAGTAGGTACTGTTCATGAGGATATCAGCTTCCTCTGGAGGCGTGTTATATACAGCAATATGAGAAAATGTTCCGCGCCACAGACCTGCTGTATCTCCAAGCGTCATTGACGCTACAGCTATCCCAACAAGATGAGTGTTCATTTTCTTCCTGCCAAGACTCTTACCGTTTTTAAATAGCTCGACGCTCTCTTTCTTAACAGATAGCAGCAGATGTGTTGCCTCGCCAGCGGAGAAAACACCCGCCCACTTGATTTCCTTTCCAGTTTCACTACTAAATAGATCCACTAAAACGATATCTTCCCCAACTTGAACAAGAGAGAAATGTTTCTTATCGGCAGCCTGTAATGAGAAAACTACGCCTTCCTGAATTTCATCTGGCGTAACAAGAAGTTCAACCCCAAGTTCTCCCGATTTTGATAACGATTTTCGGATGTTTTGGGCAGCATCACCGGTACCTCCCCAACCACCTCTCGCCTGCAATGCGAAATCACGAGAAAACAAGGCCTTGTCCTTCAAATACAGGTTGCATTGATAAAAACCCACCGGACCCGTTTCTGCAAGTTGGTTAGCACCCTTCATATCTTCCCATACATAGATGAGGTTTTCACTATCCTTTGGCCATTGAACTTCAATTGCTGTATCGGCAGCCGATAACAATGTATCATTGAGTTCAACCAGCTCACCCCCCTCCACCCAAAGATCAGGAAAAAAATCAGCCTTTGAGTTGTGGGTGACTTGAATCCAGTCCTCTACGCTTCTGGCGCTTGTGTCAAAACGCCCAACATACACTTCAATTTTATCTCCGCCGCCACCGATTTTATTGCCGCCTTCTCCTTTTGCGTAGGGACCAGTGATCACAAAATATCGTGGATTGTTTGACCACCTGGGATGATACACCTCAAGCCCTCCTATTCCAGGAGCACTGTTAATATTCACCTTCCATGTTTCCCCACTATTGACATCATGGATTTGTACATTTCTATGGAGCCCATCAAATATCCACAATAGTTTAGAATTATCAGGACTTACAGATATCCAGCATCCTTTTCCAAACCGTGTGAAAGTTTTTTTATCACTGCTTAATACCCCTCCATTCGGCCAGGGAAACAGTCCTCCCAGAACCTCACCATCCCTTGAAAGTTGCACATTAGACCAGGCCATATTGGATTTATTCCAAATCAGCTCCTTTTTCTTAGGATTGTCTAATGGAAAACGGTAGAGAGGCTGGCCGGTCCCGTATTTATTTTCTGGTTGAAGACCAGAAAAGCAGTAGACCCACACTGTCTTTTTCCTGAGGAAAAAGCTCGCCTTTGTATCTTGCCAGACAGCTACGGCAACACCAGATCCAAGTTTTTGTATGTCCCCTGTTTCCCAATTGAGAAGGAACATCTCCCTTGCCTTCCGGTCACTGTAGATCACATATTGACCATCCGGTGTAAAGATTGGTTTGAAATAATTCCCTACTTGCTTTACGAGGGGTCTCTCTCCCTTGCCATCCTTTGAATCATATCCATAAAGCCTCAGATTATTCCCTTGACCAAAAGTATCAGAACCGTTTCCCTGATCTTGAACCCAGGTGAGACGAGAATGGTTACCTGTCCATTCCTCCAGCCCCACGCCCAGCGCAGATTCAACAATCAGCAACAATGAGAATACGAAAACAAATACAAAGATATTAAACAGTTTCATAAGAAAAAAAACCTACAGTAGAGGAACCATTGGCTAAAAAGGGATTTTCGTAATTTTATACAACCCATAAAAAATAAAGCTGTACATGCCAAGAAAAGACATTGCCCCCACGAGATAGACAAGCAGCCTCCGGTCTATCACCTTAATATTTTGGCCAAGCACAAGTCCAAACATGGGAACAATTGGAAACAGGTAACGCCCCTGGGCCTGAAAATCAAGAACCCAGCAGTGATAAAGCGCGGCACCAATTAACGCCACAGAAGCTCCACAAACAGTTAAAGTCATACCTGCGCCCATCCATCCCCCCCGGATAAGGCTGGCCACAAATACAAAAACAAGAAGTGACCAACCAACCCATTTGATAAGTCTGTAATAATGTTGGGGAGATGTAATTGTAAGATAACCAAAAACGCCAAAACTCGAATGAAAGGTTTTAATATCCCAATGATACCTGCCCACCAACTCCCTTAACTCCACCCCCTTGTCTTTCATATAGAGTGAAGTTATTCTTTCTTCCGCTGGAGTACTTTTTTTATAGCTGTGCGCAGCAAATTTTTCATGAAGCGCAGATATCTTTACACTCCTGTCCACTCCATTGACAGCATAGTCTACTCCAATCCGTATACCCAAAAAACTGAGGCCCAAAATAGTGAGGAGAACCAAACGCTTGATGGCATCTTTTTTTTCCCAGTAATATTCCTCCGTGAAAAAAATCTTTGCACCTAGAACAAGGTAAAATATTCCCACAAAAGGGTAATAGTTCATCTTAAGTAAAAACACCGCACCGAGTACTAAGGGCAAAATCCCCAATGCCGTCAGCCGGAGCCAACCCGCCTCTCCTTTAAGGTAACGATGCAAGATACTTGAGGGGTTAATCAACTGACAAACAACCAGGAATGAAACAAAAAGAGAAAAAGCATCCGAGTCACAATATGAAAACACATACCAAACCTGAGAGCTCACAAGATATGGTAGGGCAGCTATCCGTGCATACACATTGCGAATCGATAAGAAGAAGATGAATCCAAATAGAAACACGTTAAACAGTCTATAGCCTAAGGTTTCCGGGATATGAAACATTTGTGCTATTTTATACGTCTTTCCTGCTAACAGATAGTAGATTTCACCACTATTGAGACGAGAAAACCCATACACGCTATAGGTTTCTCGAATATCTGGATCATCAACCTGTGGGGGCAACCAATGGTCGGAATAGTAGGAGGTCGCGGCAATGTGAACATATTCATCAGGGTGTGCATTCTGCTTACTAATACCAGCCATGGTTAGCACCAGGAGCCACACACCAAAAAGTAAAACCGGAACAATGAAAAAATTCTCGACGAGTGGCGCGACACAATAGACCACAGCAAAGGTTAACCCAGCGACACAGGCAAGTCGCAGGAGCAACCATACGGCATCAAGACCAATGTAGTGCGGCAGGGCCACAAGCTCAAAATGCGGGTCTTCTCCAGATGAGGTAATCATTAATCCACTCTCTACAACAGCTGATTCTGCAATCTGCTGCACGGGAGTGAGAGCATTAAAACTTTCAGGATCAGAGAGTAGTAAAGGGGAATAGCCCTCCTGCTTGATAACAAGACGTTTAAGTGTAGCATCTCCTGCGTACGTGTGCGTATCGACACGTAACTTTGCTATATTTGAGATATCGGTGAGATAAAAGGAGTATTTTTCTTTTCCAGGATGCACCTCGATGCTACCGAGTCTTCTCTCTGAATAACCATCCCCCTCTGCCGCCCAATACACGACAAACGTACTCTTCCTATCGACACTGATCTCCACCTCAACCACAGCAGTGTTAACCATAAACTGGTAGTACGCGGCACATACAAGCACGCAGGCTAACAGAGAAAACAGGAAAGGCCACACTCTCCTACCTTCTTTCTCTTTTCCAGATACCAACTCTGTCTCTATACTCATAAAATTCACCTGTTAACTATCCAATATTCCAGGAAGTGCCGTCTGCATCAGGCGCACATTCCTGGCTTTTCAAAGCATCTACTATAGCGAAGAGTCGTACATTTGTACACTGCAACCCATGGACTTTCCCTAATTGATCTTTATGTAGACATAACCCATGAGAGTTAGGCGCATTAATTCTTTATATACAAATTGATCTATTGCCTGAAATGTTTATAATGAATGAAAAATAGTCGAACAATGTATATTTGTGCACCTCGTTGAATTATAGAAGCTAACCCCCGTAAACGGGAAACAAGCTGGGACTCAGTTCAGTACCCCCTCCGAATCTATCGCTTACCTGATGTGTATAAGTGCCCGGAGCTCTCTTTGCGATCGCTATCTGATGGTTACGTTAACTACTTAAGAATGGTTACGAAATAACTTGGTCATTTATTCCATTTCGCGACGGATCCGTATGCCGTTCCGAGTAGTACTCTGAATATGTTATTTTTTTACAATGGCTTAATTTCAAAAGAGTCTCCAGCCTTCTTGTTTTTTATGACAGGTTTTCTGGAGTAAGGCACTAAAGGTCCATTTCACCCCAACACGGAAGACTTATGCAACCGATAGGAACAATACACTCCCCTTTCACCTCACTTCAAGATATGCCAATCCAACCAAAAGGTGCGAAAGACTCAATCGGAACAATTGAAATTAAAGAAGAATACACGGAAGGTTTGCTAGATTTAGAGGGATTCAGCCATATCTATCTCCTCTACAATTTCCACAAAGCGGCAAGAACTGATCTCACGGTAACCCCGTTTATGGACACTACTCCCCGGGGAGTCTTCTCGACGAGATCACCTTTACGCCCTAATCACATAGGCTTATCCATCGTTGAACTTGTTGGCGTAGAAAAAAACCTGATCAAAGTACGGGGGATAGACATTCTTGACGGAACTCCTCTTCTCGACATCAAGCCATACATAGAATCCTTTGATGCCGTACAAAACAGTCGCTCCGGCTGGATGAAAGGTTCAGCTGACGATGTGGCTAACAAACGTTCTGATGATCGTTTTATCGGGTAAACTACTTTTTCTTCTGGTTTTTTTAAAAAAAGTTATCATTACTGTTGACAGAAGAGCTAAGAAAATACAACTTATATAGGTACCATAGGTGTAGTTTATGGGCCTTGCTTGAAAGACGACAGACAACATAAAGAGGGTAAATAATGGATAGTAGCAAAAATGAAAAACCGGATCCTCAACGTGTTGCAGTACTGCGCTCCCTCCCTCTCGAAATAAAAGAACAAATTAGTGGTGAGGAAGCCGAAGCGTTTATGTACAACCGAGAGCTTCCCGACTCACTTCTAAAGAAACTGGAAAAATATCTTGAGGAAGAAAAACCTTAAGAGTTATATTGTATAACCAACCCACACCATGCTAAGGAGAATTAGATGACTGAAGAAAAACGTCCACCGTGTCCAACATGCCAAGGTAAAAAAATCATCGAAGGAGTTTGTGAGACCAGTTCAGAGTGGAGTGGCACAGGCGACGACGCCGATGATATGCAGTGCACACCTGATCAGGCTTGTCCTACGTGTAAAGGCAAAGGCTACGAAGAGTAGTCTACAAGACACGTTCATTTTAAGTCGTAACACCTCCCTCTTGTTGTTATCAGGCAAGTGGGAGGTTTTTTATTATACAACATGGAAAAACTTACAATCTGGGTGGATGCAGACGCCTGTCCCAACACGGTAAAGGAAATCCTCTACCGGGCTGCAAAACGTACGCAAACGCCAGTAGTGTTTGTGGCAAATAAACCACTACGACTCACACCGTCACCACTTATCCGCTCTGTGCTCGTTGACGCTGGTGATGATGTGGCCGATTATTACATCGCAGAAAATCTACAGACAGATGATCTCGTGATAACGCAAGATATTCCACTTGCCGCTGAAGTTATAGAGAAAGGCAGCCACGCCTTAAACCCTCGAGGCCAACTCTACACTAAAGAAAACATCGCAGAAAGGCTTGGTGTGCGAGATTTTATGGACAGTCTAAGGGCTGACGGGATCGACACTGGTGGCCCCCCACCTCTGGGGAAAAAAGACCAGCAGGATTTCGCCAATGCTCTTGACCGAATCCTCACCATGTTAATCAGAAAGCATCCAGCAACGCTCTGACAAAGCCGGTAATTTCCACTTTACATGTCGGCTAAAAGACTTTGCTGGAATCATGTTGCCATCCTTCCAACCCGAGCTTACAGTAAACAATTAGAGGATTTCTGGATAACAGCGATTACCACACCTATAGACTTCGATTTTAACAATGGACACGACATGACTGCCACCAAAGTGCTGGAAATATTTTCAGACTACATCTGACCATACTGTTACTTCATTACCGGGCGTATTGAAAAACTAAAGCAAAAATTCGACCTTATAGTTAAATGGCGCACCTTCCCCCTTCACCCCGAAACTCCAGTTGATGGCGTTCTCCTTAGCGAAATGTTCAATACAACCCAGGAGAGAATAGAGGTTATGGTTGGAGAACTACAAAAAACAGCACACAGCCTTGACCTCCCCTTTAATGCCCGAACAAAAACCTACAACACCAGACTGGCCCAGGAACTTGGTTTATGGGCAGAAGACCAGGGGATGGGAGATGCATTTCATATGGCGGCCTTTCACGCATATTTTGCAGATGGCATCAATCTGGCGCAGATACCAGAACTGATAATTCTCGCAAGCAGTGTAGGACTTGACACTCAGGAAGCTCAAAAAGTCCTTAGCAAGCGAAGCTATAAGCAACAGGTTGACCTCGACTGGGCTGACTCCAGATTGAAGGCGGTAACCGCAGTTCCAACATTTATCATGGGACAGCATAAACTCACGGGTGCCCAAGACTATGCAATTCTAGAAGAGTTGGTTAACCTTTACCAGGTACCACTTAACCCCGGCAAAAGGTAAATAAACCGGGACTCAGTTCAGTACCCCCTGGGGGGTATAACTGCCCTGAAGGTCTCTCTGCGATCACTATCTGGTGATTACGTTAACTTATTAATTTCAAAAGAGTCTCCAGTTTTCTTGTTTTTTATGACAGGTTTTCTGGAGTAAGGTACTAAAGAGGAACATGAAATTGCAACAGTCTTCTCGGAGAGTCGTCAAGGGAGATCTTATCGAACTGGCACTGCAAGGTGCATTTGATGTAATAGTTCACGGCTGCAACTGCTTTTGTACGATGGGAGCAGGGATCGCACGCGCAATACAAATACAGTTTCCTGAAGCCTATGCCGCGGATCTCATGACCAATAAAGGAGACAGAAACAAACTGGGTTTTTTTTCATCAGCCACCGTGACGGAGAACGGTCACAACATAACCATTGTTAACGGATACACCCAGTTCCAGCATTCCGGCTCCCCACCTCTTGTCGATTATGATGCGGTAGAAGGACTTTTTAGAAAGATAAAGAAGGAGTTTTCAGGTAAACGTATAGGATATCCCAAAATAGGGGCAGGACTTGCGGGGGGAGACTGGGAGAGAATCGAACACATTATTAACCGGGAACTTTTTCTAGAGGATCATACACTCGTCATCTACGTCCCCTGATGCTAACCCCGGTAAACAGTAAATAAGCCGGAACTCGGTTCAGCACCCCCTGGGGTGTAATTGCCCCGAAGGTCTCTCTGCGATCATTATCTGGTGGTTATGTTAATCACGTAATTTCAAAAGAGGTGAGCCATGACACTACCAAGCTATCTTGCCATTTTTTTCATCCTCGTCTTGTCGGCTAATGTTTATGCGGGTAAAGCCGATGTCACCGCAGTGAAGGTCACCCTTGAAGCGACGGGATCATATAATTTTGAAGTGACCGTATCCCACAGTGATGAAGGTTGGGACCACTACGCGGATAGTTGGGAGGTCAGAGACGAAAATGGAGAGGTCTACGGCAGTCGCACTCTTCACCACCCCCATGTCTCAGAGCAGCCATTTACACGAAGCCTCTCACATGTTCAAATACCGCAAAAAATCAAGCAGGTGACAGTCAGAGCCCATGATTCCCTCCACCTCTACGGTGGCAAAACAGTTACCGTTGACTTACCATAAACGAGGACAGGGAAACCATATAAGACCACGCCACCTTGCCCTATTAGCATTAGGTGCGTGCGTCAAGAAGCTCGCGAACAGCAAGGGCAAGCTTATTGTTTTCCACAGGCTTCATAAAAAGGGCATCCAAAACAGAAGACTGCCATGTGTCCTGGTTGATATCCTCACTATATCCGGTACAGAGAATGACACTCATCTTGGGCCGAATCTTCTTCACCGCGGCCGCCAACTGTAGTCCATTCACGCCTGGCATGGTCATATCCGTTATAACCAGATCAAATCGGTCCGGATTTGTCTCTATGGCAGTAAGAGCTTTACGACTATCAAGAAAGACCGTCACGGAATACCCCTTTCGTTCAAGATTCCTTTGATGGATCGTTGCAAGCGCGGGTTCATCATCTACAACAAGAATATGTTCATTACCTCCGAAGGTCGGAACTTTTTCTCGCGCGGCTTCACAGCTTTCTCCCATCTCTGAAAGAGGGAGATAAACATCAAAAATTGTCTTTTTATGAGGCTCACTGGTGACATCAACGTACCCCTGATGGGATTTTATAATTCCATGAACAACAGCCAGGCCCAATCCGGTTCCTTTCTCTGGGGATTTTGTGGTAAAATATGGGTCAAATATTGTGTGCAGATGTTCATTTGAGATTCCCATTCCATTATCCGCAACAGATATTTTAGCATACTTTCCAGGTACAACGTCTAATAGACGTTCATGTCTTTTGGTATCAAATGTGACAACATCAATTCCAAGGTCTATCCTCCCATTATCGCGAATCGCATGAACAGCGTTTGTCACAAGGTTTACAATCACCTGATTAATCTGTGATACATTGCCGTTTATTATAACTCGAGAATCTTCCAGGTTATCGACCAATTCTATGTTGGCAGGCGTTGTAGAGCGCAACATTTTAATAGCATCTTTTGCCAGCGGGCAAATATTAATTGGCTTTTTCTCTTCATCACCCTGCCTGCTAAATGTCAGTATCTGTTTTACCAGATCTTTTGCTCTGTTACAGGCTGACAATACTTCCGTCAGATTTTCAAAAAGCTCACTGTCCGGTTTTGTCTCATCAAAACAGAGCTCGGTGTAGCCGATTGCTGCGGCCAGAATATTGTTAAAATCATGGGCAATGCCACCTGCAAGTGTCCCCATTGCTTCGAGTTTCTGATTTTTCCGAATAGCAATTTCCTGGGCATCGACTTGTCTTTGCAGTGCAACCTCCTTCGTCACATCTCTAAAGACACAGTGGGTTTGCACAAATCCACCTAATGCATCTTTGGTTATTCTACCATCAAATCGAACGGTCAGATAGGAACCATCTTTATGGCACATCTCAAACTCTACACCTAGCACCTCTCCAATCGATTTAAACTTCGGAAAATTTTCTGCATAATGCGTCCGCCAGTCAGGGTGAAGAAAGTCACCAAAGAATTTACCTACGACCTCATCTCTGTCATACCCCATGACTTCAAGCCAAGTCCTATTTACTTCAAGAAATACACCCTTCCCATCCAGAGATTGATAAGGCAAGGGGGCATGTTCAAAGAGAAGTTTGAATTTTCCTTCACTCTCCATCAACTTTTTTTCAGCGATTCTTGCACTTGAATCATCTTGAAATACCAAAACAACTCCAATATGCTCTCTTTTATCAAGAACAATTGGCGAGCCACTATCTTTAATTGGTAATTCATGACCATCTTTTCTGATAAGCAGGGTATGATTCGCAAGACCTTCAACCAAGCCTGTCTGTAAAACCTTGTCCACAGGATTTTCAACAAGTTGCCGGGTAGATTCATTAATAATATTAAAAACCTCTACGATCGGCCGGCCAACAGCATCAATCTTCGACCAACCAGTAAGATTTTCTGCCACCGGATTGACAAATGTTACAATTCCTTCCATGTCTGTTGCTATGACGCCATCGCCAATACTATCGAGAATTGTCCGCAGCCACTGTTCATTCTTCTTCAACTTGCGTTCAGCACCGTGTTTATGCAAGGAGAGTTCAATGACAGTTCTGAGCTCGCTGTCATCAAATGGTTTTACGATATAGCCATACGGGTCAGTCAATTTTGCCTTCTGCAGTGTATCTTCATCGGCATAGGAGGAAAGGAAGATAACTGGAATATCATAAAAGGACCTGATACTTGCGGCGGCTTCAATACCGCTCAACTGACCTTTTAATTTTATGTCCATTAAAATAAGGTCGGGTTGTTCGCCCTTAACACTCTCTATAGCAGTCTCTCCTCTTGAGACACATTCCGTCACCAGATATCCCATCCTGCCAATACGCGCCTTGATATCTGCGGCGACAATGGCGTTATCATCAACTATCATAATTTTAGTTTGAGACGTCATTCTATTGTTCCTTTTCGTTTACTTTAGAGCCTTACTCCAGAATACTTCTCATAAAAAGCCAAGACAACTGAGAGTTTATTTAACATCAATAACTTGAAGTTAGCACCAGATAGCGAACGAAGAGAAGACCTTCGAGGCACTTATCCCGGCTTATTTCCCGTTTACCGGGGCTAGTAGAAATTGGATAATATATTTCAACCCACTTACAGAAACAACGTCAAGGACCCCACCTAACTGGTTTTCTGACAGAATTTTGACAAGATTCATTCCAAGGGTGTTTATTTCTAAAGACTTATCCACATCTGATATGCCAATACCGTTTCAACCCTACTAAAACCCTATTGCTTTTCTTCCTCTACTTTAGGGGCCAGAGATTCCTCCATTATGACAGCAGCAGCTCCAGCCTCGAGCGCCTTCTTCCTGACCTCCTGATCTAGACCGACATGGGGAGAGTCCGCTGGAAAATCCACAATAACCTTACGGTGAGCGTAATAAATACCTTTTGCATTGAGAGCTTCAGTAATACGCCTGAACGCTTCACGTTTGATCATAAACTGTTGACCTGGTTTTGCGGTAAACTTGACCCGGATTACCATCACCGAGTTTGTAATTTCATTAACACCTTGGGACTTTACAGGCTGGAGGAATCCTTCTCCCAATTCCTCGTCAGTCAACATCGCCTGACCAACTTTTTTAATTATTTTTCTTACCATATCAATGTCGGTGTCATACGGAAACTCAAGAGGAAATTTGATAACAATACCCCCTCTCATATAGTTTGTAATTGCACCAAGATCACTATGGGGAACGATCTGAAGCATCCCCAAATGATGCCTGAGAAGAACATTTCTAAGGGTAATAGACTCCACAGTGCCTCGAACTTTGCCGGCCTGAATATACTCACCGACCCGAAAGGCATCATCGAGAAGAAAAAAGAAACCTGAGAGAACATCCGACACCAGCTTTTGGGCTCCAAACCCGATAGCAAGGCCTAAAACTCCAGCACCGGCAAGCAGAGGGCCGATATTGACACCCAGGGAAGAAATCACAATAAGACTGACCATCAGCACCAATGTCGAGCCAATGACTTTACGCAAAACTGGCAACAGGGTATGGCTACGTCCGCGTGGTGTGGCACCACCAAATTCATCATCAATATCTTTCTTTTCTTCATCCGGATCAACAACGGGATCAACCATTTTTGATTCAAAGTAAGCGGAGGCATATCGCCAACAGATAAGAGCGAGGCCAACTGTCACGAATGATTCAAATATTGCTTCCATCGCCTGATTTGCAAACGGGAGAGTATACCCCCAGAGATTGCAAACCCATGCAAAAAGGACAAAAACCAGAAAATACCTAAAAACCGAATATACACGCCCGGCAAGCCTACGGTTTTTTTCTTCGACATCCTCAGCTTCCAGAGCATCTTCACTTTCTTCCTGCTCTGCTCCAAACCTGCCAAGCCCCAGAGATGCCACAACCGCCTCAATCAATATCCTTGCGAAATAACTCAGAACAAAATAAAGAGGCACCACAATGACGCTTGCGATAAACGATTTACTATCTCCGATATCACCTGCCAACTTCTGCCCAACCCATGTAATCCAAACTATCGCCACATACAAAAGAGCAGGAAGATGCCAATACGTAGCAAATTGTTGTTGCATCCAGCTAACAGCCCCACCGTCAGTCTCTTTGATAAAATACTCTGAGACAGGCTTTCGCAGGAAAATCACCAGACCTGCCATAATGACAAGAATCACTGTCCCCAAGACAATAGCTATCCATGAAAGAGTTTGATGATGCGCTCCTAATTCGTGAAAACAACGACCAAATAAAAGGGCAGAAGCGAGAACTGTAAATGTAATGGAAAAGGCAGAATGTAGGGGTCCAATAAGAGAGTCATCAATTGCAACCAAACGAACTGTCTTATCGCAAGGTGCAAAGAGAATCTCCCCTATCACTTGAAACAGAATGTAAATTAGCACAACCCCTAAAATAAGCTGATAGAGCATCCTACCTTCAACAGGGGTATCACCGGCCATTGCAAGAAAAGAGAGGGTTGAACAGATAAAGAGGAGAAAAAGCGAAGCAATCTCAGGCAAACTACGCAGAAGACTGGCAACAAACTTTGAGAAACCTCCGCCATCCGGCGGCACAAGGTGCTTCAGTGTATTCAGACGAGCCTGAAAGATTTTTTTAATGATAAAGCTAAACAAAAAGCCCAAGGCAATGGACAAAACGGCTTTAAATAGCACCAAGGCAACTCCCCAAAAGCCCTTATTGCCACCAGCAGTACCCAACACACGAGCAAGGTCACCGAGGACCTTCGGCCCAAATGCAAGGACACTGCTTTCCTCAGAACCATCTTGCTTACCACCGTCCAACATATGCAGCCAGCTCACCAAAAATCTTTTGCGGGGAACAGGCGCTTCATCTAGGTCAGCAGTTGTCGTTTCTGTTGACTCAACCTGTGGTTGCAGAACAACCTCTTCACCTGCAGCCCCGTAGGACATCATAGGCAACAACACCACACTGAAAATAATAAACAAAGCAGCTACGTACCTACGATTCATTTTCGCCTCTCCCCTTTTATTTAATAAGTAAAATGTGAATGGATAGAAATTACTTACATCAATTTCTATCCAAAACCTTCCTGATCACCTGAGCCACCACTGTTGTTCGAAGTGGTTTGAGAACAAGCTCCTTGATTCCAAGCTCTTTTGCTCTTTTTTCTGATATCACAGAGCTGTACCCTGTACAGAGAATAATTGGTATATCAGGGCGTATCTGCAAGATTTCAATAGACAATCTTGCACCATCCATCACGGGCATAGTCTGATCGGTTATTACCAGGTCGAACTGATCAGAGTTTTCTTGAAAAATCTTCAAAGCCTCGACACTATTCATACAAATTGTGACCTGATAGCCAAGCCGCTTAAGCATTTTTCCAACAAGATCGGCCAGCATCTTTTCATCATCGACAAAAAGAATCCTCTCATTGCCTAAAGGGAGTGCAACATCAAGAGTCTGTTCAACAAAGTCCTCCGGCTCTCTTATCGGTAAATAAACATCAACCCTCGTCCCTTTACCGAAATCGCTTTTCACGCTAATAAATCCCGCCATATTTTTTACTATCCCATGCACAATGGAGAGCCCCATCCCCGTCCCCTTACCCGGCTCTTTAGTCGTAAAATATGGATCAAAGATCCTTTCTATGACTTCTTTGCTGATCCCTATACCTGTATCGACAACAGATAAACAAACATAGTCCCCCGCCTCCACCTCCCACCCATGGGGCAGTTCTTCCTGGGACAGGCTCCGTTCTTTCAGTGAAATCTGTAGTGTTCCCCCCAGCTCCTCCATGGCATGAAATGCATTGGTACAGAGATTGATAAGGATCTGATGTAACTGCGTAAAATCCCCTAAAACCGGTCTTACATAGGGGGCAATGTCTGTGCTTATGCTTATAGTAGTTGGCAGCGACGGTCTCAGAAAACTGACCGCTTTTACTACAATGCTTTTCATATCCAGGGAAACGACCTTGCTGTTTCCCTGCCTGCTAAAGGCAAGTATCTGCTCAACAAGATCCTTTGCCCTATCACTTGCCCCGAGCACTTCCCTCAGACAATCTTTAACTGTTTTCTCAGTTCCAGCCTCCTCATAGGCAAGCTCAGAAAATCCGATAATCGCTGTAAGTATATTATTGAAATCATGAGCAATACCTCCTGCAAGCGTGCCAATTGCCTCCATCTTCTGAGACTGCTGCAACTTCATCTCCAGCTTCTTTCTGTCCGTAATATCCCGCCCCACACCGAGAACCCCAACAACCTTCCCTTTACCATCAAACATTGGGGTTTTTAAGGTCTCCAGCAGCTCCCTGTGCCCATCATCGACATAAACGACCTCTTCCTCATTCAAGCAAGGCCCTCCGGCTACAATAGCTGCACTGTCATGTTTTCGAAAAAAATCGGCAAGCCTTCTATCAACAAAGTCATAATCTGTTTTTCCTATGATATCAGATTGTTTCGCGCCATAAAACCTTTCAAATTTGAGGTTACAGGCAAGATATTTACCTTCTACATCCTTTAGCCAAACGAGATCTGGTATTGTCTCAAGAAGTGTGCTCAGATGTGTTTCCCGCTCCCGCAGATTATTTTCCGCGTTTCGCCTCGCAATCATACTTTTCACAAGAAAAGTAATGATCAACCCAAGCATCAGAAAAGAGACGACAACTCCAAATACAATACTTTGATATTCCTGATAAAAACGAAACGGCTTATTAACAAAAACTACTCCAGCAGGGAGGTCTTCTTTTTTAAGATGAAACCTCTCCAGTTGGCTGTAATCAAACATATAGGTCACAGGGCTATTGCGGACAATAGGAATATCTTTAGCCGATTTTCCTTTTAAAATTTCTACGATTATCTCCGCACCAAGACGCCCATGCTCCCGCCCGTCGATCACTAACCCTCCTAAAAGACCCGCTCCTACATAGTCGCTGTACCCACAATAACTTGGAATTCCTGTGTAGTAAAAGAACCTGTTTGACTCATCGTTGGTGAGTACCTCCCCCCCAGGCATCAAAAAATAACTCAGTGGAAACAAGATCGTGCTGTCAGGGGAGTAGTTCTCAAGTTCCCGCCGTAACTCCACCATATTGTAACCTTCAAGAGCGATGAACTCCTGTGATATTGCGGCATCTTCTAGCGCTCTTCTTAACTCCCCCATCATCAACTGACCCGTGAGTGAGGCGTCAACAACACCAATAATCTGCTGGGTTTTAGGGTGCAGGCGTAGAAAGAGTTCAATAATTTTTAAATATTCAATACCTTCAACAATACCGGTTATGTTTTTTTCACCCTTTAAGATCGTATCATCAAAGCCATTAATCCCCAGAAAAACAATCGGGACCCCAGTAAAGAGCTGCTGACGGTTAGAAAGTATAAAATTTAAGGCAACGTTATCCACAACCACGAGAACATCTGGAGTGAAACGACTGTATTTGTACTGATACTGTTTTACGAACAGCTGTTCCTGTTCAGGACCAAAGGGGAATCGCTTTGCGTCCATGTACTCCTGATACACTTCTGTTTTAATGGAGTTTTCCGCAAGATATTTTCCAACCTCATGAACCATAGCATCCTGAAACTTTTTACCATGGTGGTATGAGTTAAGAATAAGAACGTTTTTATTAGAGGTTGCATAGACAGGTTTAGTCAGCCCAAGGAATACAACCAGTACAACACCAAGGACCACAGACCAGAGGCAGGAGCGAGCTAATAGAGCAAATGGATGAAGTGGATATTCTTCTTTATTTTCTGTCGGCTGGAATTCAATACCACGCTCAAAGTAAAGCAGGATGTTCTCCTTTTACATCAAATATTTCATATCTATAGCATCATGGATCGCCACAAAAAAAGACTACATTTTATGTTATCTCATCCCTATCAGGATTCAAGGAAAAATAGAGTTAGAGACAATTAAACCAACAGAAAGGTGGAGTGCAATAAAGAAGAAAAGGCCCCTGATGGAATCACCTTGGGGCCTTTTAACATTTACTATAACGTATCACTTACCAGCATTAGCAAAGACATCCGAAGTCTTTTTTAGCAACCAACCAATACAAATAATACCGCCAACCAGTGTCACCAAAAACATGATAAACGGAGAGTACTGCGGTACGAGTTGCAGTTGATCGAGAGTGAAATAGGCGCTGAGGTAATCGCTTCTCAGCCAACTCCTCAAAAATGTCATCAACACGACGAGCAATACTGCATGAAAAAAGGTGAGCCAGAATCGCCCCTTATAGGCCACAACTAGTGCTCCAACGACTGCAAGTAGTGCAACAAGGAGCACAACAGTCGCCCCAATATTTCCACCCATAAAGAGCATCATCTGTTTTTTAGGTAGAGAGACGAGATACCAAACACCAAATCCAATATTCACAAACGTCAAAACAAGAAAGGTTGTAAGACCAATCCTCTCACTGTGACGGGCAAGGTCCGGGTCAGCATGTTGTCTAAAACGGCCGAGCAAGACAACAAAGAGGCCTCCCACCGCCAGGGCGCCACACATCATATGCAGATAACGCGGCCAAAACGTTACATGATCGTAGGCGAGCAGAGTTCCATTCTTCACCGAAAAATAGTCAGCAAACCGCTCCGGCAGACTCATAAGGAGCATGTTATTGGAAAATAAGAAACCAATAACAAGAAGAAGCGCGAAAACGACGAAAGCAATTACGGGGCCAAACATCCCTAAGCTTTTAAACTTAAAATCGTAGAGATACGCCCCATAATATCCGGTTATCAAAATAGGGATAATAAGAATCCAGAAGGTCCCCATAAGAACGGTGCTGGAGTAGACAAACTGCCCATAAAGGACCTGGAGAAAGAGAAGTGGCGCTACACCAAAATTTACGACAAAAGCGATCACCAACGGCAGAGCGATGGCAATCCGGTGGGCAAGTTTTTTCTGGACCTCTCCTCCCCTCAGATGTTGCACGATTCCAATAGCCACACCACCTAACATTGCGTTCATAGCAAGCAGATGCAGAGGAAATGTGAACAATAACAGGAACTGAAACCATCCCCAGGAAACAGGTATCATATCCGCTTGTGGAATAATAAAATTTTCCATTATTGATCTCCCCCTTTTGCGCTTTCTAAAAACTCAGCAAGAACGTCCTGTTCTTTGGCAGTACCTGCAAACGGTTCCATCTCATCTGAAATTTCGTTGAGCGTTGCAAGCATGCGAACAAGTTCCTCCTTGCCCTGCCCTTGGACAATACCTGCCATCTCCTGCAGGTCATGGCATGATGAACAGTGGTCTTCAAAGAGCAGATCGCCACCCGGACTGTCTGTTTCACTGGCAACTCCTGGGGCGACAGGATTATTGAGAGAATCCAAATAGCCAGCAAGCGCTTTTCTCTCCTCATCCGTCCCGGAGAAAGGTTCCATTTCATCGGTGATTTCGTCCAAGGCCCCAAGCATTGATGTAATTTCATCCTGGGAAACACCTGCAAACGCGGGAGTCAGATCCTCAACCCCATGACAGGAAGAGCAGTGTTCTTCAAACACACCACTTCCAACAGCAAGAGTATCCGTAGTCTCAGGTTCATCTTTGACTTCTTTTCCAAGCAGGCCTCCAGCAATATAGGTAGCCAGGGCTTTTACCTCCATATCCGTGCCCATAAAAGGCGGCATGAAGTAGCGACGTTCATGAATTTTATCAATATATTTGGTGAGCGCCCTAAAACTCATGCTCTTACTTGCAGCAACAATATCGTTATTCATGCCATTTACAGTATGACAGGTATAACACTGATGAATAAACAACTCTTCTCCCGCCTGCATCATATTGCCCACGTTCAGATCCTTGTTCTCCACCCATAGAGCCTGGCGTAAATATCCTTCACTGTTTAATTTTTCCACATTGCTTTTTAAAATCCCATTGGAGTACATAACTTCATTGATCACATAGGGACGTCTTGCCGCCTCACGTATCCATTCAAAACTCCCCATGACAGCAAGGGCACAAAAGAGAGAGAGAATAGCCACAGGTTTGGCATTAAATTCAGGGCGATAGAGCCCAGCACCCAGCATGATTCCAAGAACACCAACAAGCCCCACAAGCCCCCAAGGCAACACCCCGGCAATGGTTGGAGATTTACCTGTTACCATTGCCATGGCACCTTCTGGCAGGACGGATATGTACCAGATCGCCGATGGAATCATCAGCATTAAACTCACAATAGCCCATTTCGCAGAAAAACGGGTCATTGACTCGCGAACTTTCACATCTTGTACAAACGAAGCACTAAAGTAGCCGTAACATGCTGCAATCATAACCGCTATAAAGGTACGAAAGCACAGGGATGGGAAGAAGCTGGGATTGAAAAATCCAACCCAGAAGTCCATGTTTTCAGCCCACAAACCAGGAGTCAGCATCACCCCAATGATTCCATTTATAAGAAAAAGAGACATCCAGGCAGCAATAAAATAGAGCCAGCCAACTTTAATGTGGGTGGCAGAGTCCATTCGACCAAAGGTGTAGAAATAGACAAAGGCCGCGGCAATCTCGACCATAAAAAATACCCACTCTGCAGCCCAACCAAAGACAAAGTTATGGATAAGCAACGACGTTGCAGCAGGACTAACCAGAGCTATGATAAACCAGATACCAACACCTGTGATGGAACCAAAGACCATTGTGAGAAGGAGAAAAAAACGGGCATGTTTTTTTACAAACTCAAGAATGGCTGGACTATTCTCCCGCAACCCTTTTTTCTCGGCATATATGAGGTATAGACCTCCGCCCACTGCAAAATGCGAGACAAAGACATGCAATACGGCAATCAGCGCAATAAGAACTCCGCCACCGGTTTCTGGCAGATACCAGACTGGGTAATTCATGCTCCCTCCTTTGCTTACATATGCCTATTCTCTAATAGAACAGGTTGTTGATGGTTTACTCAAAGAAATGGCCTATAACTGTTCCGTTTTCTTCGTTTTTTGAACAGCTCATACGAGCAAGTTCCATAGTTTTGGAAATGTACTTTAAATGATAATGCTTTTCAATTACGACATTGTGTCACTTTTCAGAGCACCACCTGCCAGATAATTATCCACGCTTTTTTGCAAGGTTATTTCGGCAAGTTGTGCGCAGTGCAGATGTGTATCCGGCAAAGTTCCGGTCACATCCATGATGGAAATCATGTTGATTTTTTTAAGCTCATCGACACTTTTATTTTGAGCTAGAGTAACAGCTGCTTCAACGCAATGTTTACTGAAAGAACACCCATTGGTCCAACTATGAGTCCCTGAAACATGACCATTCTGAAACTTCAGACCAATTTCCATGGTATCTCCGCAATTCCCCACCACCTTTGCGACACCATCGGGGCTATCCAGCACAGGATTGGCGTAATAGTAGACAAAGAACCAGGTGAGTGCCACCGCAAGTAGAACGAGAAAAGCTGCACCAATATTTAAAAAAGACATAGTAGAAACCATACAATTTATCAATAAAACCTTATCACAAGCGCCCACCGCTTGTTTTAAAATGTCGATTTACCATACAACAGGTATATATTGCCCGAAAAAATATTGATTACACTACTATCCCCCTTGCAAGAGATGACCATCCTATACTTTCACTTGGCCCACAGCATAATTTCTGGTAAGTAAAATACATTTTTATAAATACTCACCGATTCGCCCAATTTCCCTCAGCCACTATGCAACAGATGAAACCACTCACAACAAAGACCACACTGTACGTTCTCCTCGGTAACCCACTTGATCATACAATATCTCCTCCCATGCATAATCTTGCCTTTGAAAAATTATCCATGGATAGTTGCTACTTACCGGTTGAGGTGTCACCTGAGGACCTAGGTACGGTCTTCAAGGGGCTTTCAAAGATGAATGTTGGTGGGCTCAATGTTACCATCCCCCATAAAATCGGGATAATGGGGTTTCTTGATGAACTTGACCCGGTTGCGGCAACAATCGGTGCAGTAAACACAATTCGTATTGAAGGCGGAAAATCAAAAGGTTTTAACACCGATGGAGAAGGTTTCATTCAGTCTCTTGAAGAAGAGTCGGGAATTTCAGTGAAAGATAAATCTTTTTTTATCATAGGCTGCGGAGGTGCTGCCCGCGCCATAAGTATGACTCTTGCCTTTAAAGGTGCTGCGAAAATTTACCTGTGTAATAGAACAGCAGAAAAAGCCGAATCACTGGCAACTGAAATCAATGGTAAAATTCGTCCCTGCGCTGAAGTTGTTACCAGTGCTAAAGCTGACCAGGAAAAAGCCCTGCTCCATTGCGACGTTCTGGTAAACAGCACCAGCATTGGCATGCATCCAAACGTAAACGTTCTACCAATTGATGAAGCCCTTCTACGAAAAGAGCTCATCGTCGCAGACATTGTCTACAATCCACGGGAAACAAAGCTCCTACAGGTTGCAAAAGCAAAGGGCTGCACGACGGTACCAGGCCTTGGCATGCTCCTGTATCAGGGAGTCGCTGCCTTTAAGTTATGGACGGGTGTTGAGCCTCCGGTCAAAGAGATGAGAAAAAAAATTCAACAGTTGATGGAGCAAAAGAAGTAACACCACCTTCAACCCTTGAGTTTCACGAGTTAAGATGAACATTTTCCATTCAAAATAGGCAAATCGTTTTTGCGCGAATTGTACTTTCTTTATTATTTTTCAACAATTCAGAAAAACATCTCTCTTTTGGAAAAATATTCATGACATTTGAGGGTTAGTGCAGTTCATCACCATATTTACGCATCTTTCCCCGGAGCTGATCGTAACTGAGTCCTAGGTGTACAGCCGCCTTTTTGCGGTTATGGTGGTGCAAGTCTAAAGCGTTTTTTATCATTGAGATCTCTACCTCCCGAACTGTAGCATCAAGGGTTCCACTATTGGTTGTGCTTAAAATCGGACTATACCTTAAAGACCGTTCTTCTTTTAATAGTTCAGGCTCAAATTCGTTGTGCTCCAGCGCCCCGTAAGGGGAAACAAATGGATCAAAGACAACCGCTGTTATGGTGCTGGTCTCCGCCTGGTATACTGCGCGCTCAACTACATTTTTAAGTTCCCGAATATTTCCAGGCCAACTGTGATTTTCTAATTGACGCGTGGTCTCTCTTGAAAAAGTAACAACCCCACTTCTACCAAGTTCATAGGACATACGGGATCCAAAATAGTCGGCCAAAAACATCACATCTTCCCCGCGATACCTCAGGGGTGGCAGAAACAGCACTTCAAAAGACAGCCTATCAAGCAGATCTTTTTTAAACTGATTTCTCTCGGACATAGCGGCCAGATCAGCGTTGGTGGCACCCACTATCCGCACATCAACTTCAACAGGTTTTTCACCACCAACCCTCTCAAAAAAGCCGTACTCCACAACCCTTAGAATTTTTTCTTGTGCCTCCAGTGGAATTGAGCCAATCTCATCTAAGAATAAGGTGCCTCCGTCAGCGAGCTCAAAGCGCCCTGCACTTTTACTGTCCGCTCCTGTAAAAGCACCCTTTTCATGACCAAAAAGCTCGGACTCAATCAAATGAGGAGAAAGCGTAGCACAGTTCAGCGTTATAAAAGGACCATCCCAGCGCTTGGATAGAAAATGTAACCGCTTTGCGCCAAGTTCTTTGCCTGTCCCCCGCTCTCCCATGAGAAGAACGGGCCGTTCCACAGGAGCCACCCGCGACAGCCGTTCCTGAAAATCTAAAAATGACTCTGACCGTCCAATCGCCTCTTTGTTTAACTGCATAGTCACAACTCCCTAGGGTAACTAAACCAAACATAGGTATTTTTAAACAATACATGGCGAATATAACCACTACAAGGACCAGACACAAGCCCCTAAAACCTAGTATTTATGTGGTTTTACAAAAATCCTCAAACGGGCATGCTTTCTGCTTTAATACATTTGACCAACAAACCCAACCCAGGAGGATTACAATGGGAATTTTCACAAGATTTAGCGATATCATCAGTTCAAACATAAACTCCATGCTGGACAAGGCAGAAGATCCTGAGAAAATGATCAAACTTATGATCCATGAAATGGAAGACACCTTAATAGAACTCAAATCTTCCTGCGCTGGTGTTATTGCCGGGCGCAAAAAGATTGAGCGGCAATTTGAGGGAATCAAAGAGAAAGTGAACCTTTGGAGCGACAGGGCAGCCCTTGCAGTAGAAAAAGGCCGTGATGACCTGGCCCGGGAAGCCCTTATGGAAAAGCGAAGGTTCAGTGAAAGTGCTGAGGCCATTGAGAATGAGCTTGCTAGCTACAAGGACCTCCTTAAACAATACCAGGAAGATATTCTTGAGCTTGAAGAGAAGTTAAAAAGCGCCAAAGAGAAAAAACGTATTCTGGTCCAACGGCACAAACGAGCCTCTGGTAAAAAAAGAGCCCACGAAGATATCCGCCGTAGCGATAGTGCTGACACCATGGCCCGCTTTGATAAACTCGAAAGCCGTATCGAACAGATGGAGGCCGAAGCCGATCTTGTCAACATGGATAAAAAACCATCTGTGACCGATGAATTTGAAGACCTGGCAATCGACGATGAAATTGAACAGGAACTTGCCAACATCAAGGCGGCTCAATACAATCAAAAAGGTGAATCTGTATAAATCACCCACCAGCACTATTGGAGTTCGCTACCATGCTCAACATAATTATTGTCTCAATAGTCTTTGGCTCCATTGTCGCCCTGGCGGCACTCATCTGCGGTACAATTCTTATTGTACTGAAAACCCGTAGCAGAAACAACGCGACAGGCGCGGGAGATCAGGATGAAGCAAAAATATTTCAGGAGATCTACCAGGGACTGGGGCGAATGGAAGAACGTATAGAATCACTCGAAACGATCCTTATGGACAACAAGGAAAAGGAAGAAAAACAATGAGCAAATATTACGACAAACAGGGAGGTATCTACCGGGCCCGAGATGGTGTCTTTCTTGGCGTGTGCAAAGGTATCTCTGAATATTTTGATTTCCCCCTCTTCTGGATACGAATGGGAATGGTAGTCATTTTCATATTCAGCGGATTTTGGCCAGTTATTGGCGTATATCTCGTCGCTGCTTTTTTCATGAAACCAAAGCCGGTAAAACCGATACATTCAGAAGAAGAACGGGAATTTTACGACAGTTATGTCCACTCCCCTAAAAGTGCCGCACATAGACTGAAAAAAAAGTTCTCAGATCTCGACAGAAGAATACGCAGAATGGAAGACGAAGTTACCGCCCGGGAGTACGACTGGGAGAGACGTTTTAACTCTTAACCCCGGTAAACGGAAAATAAGCCGGGACTCAGTTCAGTACCCCCCTGAGGGGTATAAGTGCCTCGAAGGCATCTCTACGTTCACTATCTGCTGCTAATATCAAGATACTAATGTTAAAAACGCTCTCCGTTTTCTTGTTTTAAAGGACGGGTTTATGAGAGTAAAGCACTAACCCCAGTAGACAGGAAATAAGCCGGGATAAGTACCTTAAGACAAATTGTTATCTTGATAAAAAACAAAACAGGAACATAAGCTTCGAAACAATTTGTAAGGTACTAAATATCCTCACCTTACTTCCACCCGCTCTGGGAAGGTAAAACTCAGGACGGGTGGAAATCGCCGCAGCCATCAGCTTTACTAGACTTTCCAATCATTCGAACGTATAATAAAGAGAGATGATTTTCATTCTTTTGTGCATTACTTGTATCGCTTTCAAAATGACAGCTGTACAGGCAAATATGCCAAGAGCCACCATAAAGGAGGAAATCATGCCCCATGTGATACATTACTTCGTGTTAATATTTATAGTTTTCGTCTGTGCAGAAATACGAAACGTTCTCTTCTACGAAACACCATACAAGGGAGAACCAGTCAGTATCTGGAGCGAAACAGCGACAACAATCAAGCCAGCAGCGCTTCCTACAAAATGACCTTTGTGAACGCCATTCCCATCAATAACAAAGAGTTACAGAAAAGCTATCTCACACTGGCCTTGTACACAAACATATCAGAGTAGAGTGCCGCGATCTTTGTTCCTGTCTCTATATAATGATCACGAATAGTCTGCTCGATTCGAACCCCACCGGCGGATCTCAACGATTCAACAATACGTCCGTGCCTATTGCCAATCTCATCCGGTGAGTAGAGAGTCGACCAGTGTTTATAAAAAAGCACATGGAGCTTTAGACTGAGTCGTTCGTTATATTCAGCTAGCTGTACATTTCTATTATAGGAAGTGAGCAGATCATGAAACTCCCCGCCTACCTGAACCACCTTCTTTCGCTCTCCCTTCACAGCAAGCTTTCGCATTCTCTCGACCATAAGATCCAACTCTTCCAGGTCATCTTCACCAAAACTGTGCTGGGTTTCCATTACGGCAAACCCCTCAAGTACACCTCTGGTTGTATAAGAGTCAACGATCTGCTTAGGTGACAAGAGTGCTATAAAGTTGCCGACCTGGGGACGATACTCCACAATTCCACTGGAGATAAGCTCCCGTAAAGCCTCCCGCACCGGAGCCCTGCTTATCCCCATTTCCTTTGCAAGAACACTTTCTTTTACGTGCTCACCTGGGGAAAATCTTCCATCGAGCACCAGATCATATATGTGTTCAACAACCTGATCCTTGTACGTCGTCTTTTTTATCACAACCAATGGGCCTTCTCCTCTTATTCCAATTTACATAACTGACAGATAATACAGTAGCCGAAACAGACAAACACATCCACAAGATCTATGATCTTGTGATAGGTAACCAACCCCTTGCACAACATGAAAACTTTTTAAAATTCTATAGAACCTGTTTCTATAAGCTGTTATCACTACGAGATAATTATTTTCCAAACACACAGTGAAAGGACCGTCGCCACTCAATGAATTCAATCTGGACCACAGAAACATTTATACTGCTCATTGTTGCATTCTTTCTTGGTGGCATAGTTAAGGGTGTTATCGGCACAGGCCTGCCCACCATCGCATTGGCCCTACTTACTGCAACAATCGGTATCCGCGAAGGAATGGCCATCATCCTACTTCCATCAATTCTTACCAATATCCAACAAGGACTACTTGGTGGTCATCTCAAAAGTGTCTTAAAAAGAAGCTGGATTTTCTTGTTTTCAACCTTTGTAACCATCTGGATTGGAGCCGCCCTTTTGGCACGGATAGACATCTCTCTGCTCTCTGGGCTGCTTGGTGTCATACTGCTTTTTTATTCAGCCTTTGGTCTTCGCGCACAACAACTCCCCCAGCCTGGTCATTCAGAAAAATGGTTATCCCCTCTTGTCGGTGCGATAAACGGCTTACTCACGGGCATGACAGGCTCATCTGTTATTCCTGGAGTGCTCTATCTGCAGAGCCTTGACCTTGGTCGCCACAGACTTGTGCAAACCATGGGATTGCTCTTTCTCACCTCAAGCACCACACTCGCCTTTGCCCTGCAGAAAAACGAACTTTTGACACCAGAACTGCTCAAACTCTCCGCTCTCGCTTTTATCCCTGCCTATATCGGTATGTTTTTAGGTGTCCGTGTTCGCAATAGAATTTCAGATGTACTTTTCCGGCAACTCTTTTTTATTTTTATGTTTCTCCTTGGTCTATACATTGTGATCCGAGCATTTCTTTAGCCCGGATTTCTCACCAACAAAGTTTTTCGCAGGTCGAGACACCGGGCATGAAGCTGTAATAATCTACCGGAGTCTTCGCTACCTGCAAATGCTCGGTAACGAAGCAGCTGCGTATAAATCTGTTGGCCCGAAGGGTGAACTTTTTGATTTGAAACGAAAAACACCCTGTTAATTAAGGAAGTCATTTTCAAACTATAAAAACAAACAATTGAGTTTCAAATCAAAAAGTCATGAGAAATTCGGGTTAGAAACCACCCAGGCAGCTTTCTAAAGTAAATATATATTCCTTTAAAAATCTTTATGAGTTGACAAATAAACCAAATCTTCATATTATCGATAATAGATAAAGGAGAAACATGGGTACGATAGCTATAAAAAGACAGAGCCTCACCGAGCAGATTAAAAAAATCCTGATTGACAGAATCATTAATGGGACGCTCAACTCTGGTGACAGGCTCAAAGAATTGCAAATAGCAAACGAATTCGGAACAAGCCAGGCACCCGTTCGTGAAGCAATCAGGAGCCTGCAGGCACTTGGGTATGTCGAACATATTCCCCATGTTGGAGCACTGATCAAAACGTTCAGCCCCAAAGAGATAGAAGAGGCCCATCAGGTGCGAGAAGCGCTGGAGGGACATTGCCTGATCCTTGCAAATATTGAGATAGAAAAACTCATAGATGAACTGAATATATGTACGGATGCAATGTACAAAGCCATGAAAAAAAATGATATCTCAGCTTTTTCTATGGCCGACAATCTGTTCCACCGGACAATCGTTGAGTTCTCTGGCAATAACAAAATGCTTACCATTTGGGAGTCTCTGCGCATGCAGTTACAGGTCATTGCCACTATAGTTGAGACATCAATGCCACTCACTGAGCTCTATGCCTTACATCCGCCAATTGTGGATGCTCTCAGACATAAGCACCGTGAGTATGCAGGACGGTTTTTGGCAGAGCATTACAGACAGATTGCTATCTACTGGAACAGGTCAGACTAGGAGTCTTGTCCGAGAATAGGTGTTTTGGTCAAAATCAAGGCATTTCCCAAAAAACAAGCACAGCCATATGTTTGATATCGGAGTCTTCGTTTACCTGCGAGTATTGTTTTTTGAAATAACGACGAGTTTGGGCAGGTAAGCGTAGACTCCGAGAGGGCATTCTTGGACAGCCTCCTAGCTATTTTATTGATTTGATTCCCTTCGATGTGGGAGTCAGAATTTTGCAACCGTCTTTGGGGTAAGCAGTATGCGGACGGTTAAAACGCGATAGGAAGGTACACTTCACAACATTATCGATAATCGATAACTGAGGAGATTATGCAAAAAAACACAAACCATAATAACGTAACCCAAACCAACAACGAAATAAGCCTTGAGGAACTCGACGTACTCTGTAGAAAATTCAACCATCTACATGACGAAAAAATAGCAACAATGGTAGGTCGATTCTTCACGAGGATAGCGGATTTATTTAGATCCGGGAGCCCTGAAGATCGCCATCCAGCAGCAAGATAATCACATCTGAGGTTCAAATAAAAAAGTACCCGTCCCCAATGAGGGGGCGGGTTCTGGATTTATTGACGACTACAACCACACAGGTTTAAACCCTCTCCATTTAGTTCAAAATAAAAAGTTGCAAAAAGATAGATTGCACTGGCATAAACAGAGTTTATATTGAAAAAGACCACAAACAACTCTGATTTATAAAGGATAACCTATGGATTTGGCCAAAGAGGATTTCACGTCATATAAGGTGACCATTGAGAAAGCTCTTGATCGTATTAATGCAGACAAGGTCCTTGCCCTACAAAGCGCAATACTCATCAAACCAAATCTCATCAATAGCTCACCTCACCCAATAACAACAGGGCCCGATTGTTGTGAAGCTATAATTACATACATCCAAAAGTATTCGAAGGCGAAGATCGTTATTGCGGAAGGTTGCGGTGACGTGAACATGGAGACTGCAGAGGTTTTTGAGCTTCTTGGTTATACAGCTTTGGCTGAAAAATATGGTATCCCTCTTATTGACCTCAACCATGAACCGCTCCAATCTATTACAGACCAGCGGTGCAAGGTTTTCCCGGAGATGCAGTTACCCAGGATAGCCTTTGACCACTACATTGTTTCTGTTCCTGTGTTGAAGGTTCATTCTCTTGCAAAAATAACCGGAACCCTGAAAAACATGATGGGCTTTCCACCACCTCAGTACTATTCAGGAAGCTATGGTTCCTGGAAAAAAGCGGCCTTCCACCAGAATATGCAGCAATCCATCATCGACCTCAACCGCTACCTTATTCCAGATCTTACGGTTATGGATTGTAGTATAGGAATGGCTGAATACCATCTTGGTGGCCCACACTGTGACCCACCTGTTGGAAAAATCATTGCCGGTTACAATCCCTGGGAAATAGACCAAGAGGCATGTCGTCTGTTAGGGTTGCAAGGGCAGGAGATCGAACATGTAGCCGTTGGTTTTAGCCCAGATTTCTCATGAAGTTTTTGATTTGAACCTCAAGATTGGGCACTGATTGAGAAAAAGCCCATAATAGGGCAAACATTAATTACTTTATCAGACTGTCTTTAGCCGCCGGATAGCTGATAACTATCTCTCTTACCAAAACACGTGCTCCATTATAGTCGAGAAGATTCTCTTGGACGGCCACTTGCAATCGCAAAAAAAACTCGCGGAAGAAGTCACCCCCAGATTCTGATTTTCTCTTAATCCGCCTTTTTTTCACCAGGTCGCTATCATCGTTTGCTACGGCCGGTACCGGCGAGAGATATCCTGCCTGAGCATACTGGATGGCCGGACCTCTTATGTCATATTTTATTGCAAGAAGTGCCGCAAACTTCTTGGCCTCAGCCCCTGAAAAGAGTTTTTTCTTCAAACTACTCTTCATTGCAGAGATAAGCTGCGCTGCTTTTACCTGTCTATTTTTTTTCACAAAATAATCCGTTAACTCTTTGTTAACTTCCTTCTTGTCTCTTTCAAAGGCCAAATCTGACAAATTAACGATCTTTGATGATTTCTTGTTTTCTTTCATAGCATAACCTCCTCTTCTTTGCTCTCAAAGCACTGTCTCACCCACAACAGCTGCTACATTGTAGTATTTAATGTTATGCCTAAATACCTAAAAGGTCAATGCAAGCAACTACTTTTCTGATATTTAGCCCCCAAATTTCATGAATACTTTAACCAAAGAGGCGTATCTCTTTAGGATTGCAGGGAGAAAAAAAAGCACAGTGGATTTAATAAGTACAGTTCGTGGAAAAACGATTTGCATGCTTTGGCATGAAAAAATGTTCACCAGAGGCGAGTCGACATACAACGCAGAACAGCATCGATATTGTGAGTCACACACTACAGTATAGTGTGTCACAAGGCTCCTCGTTCAGCAGTTTATCTCAACTCGTGAAATATTCGGGTTAGCCCACATTTCTCATGAACTTTTCGACAAATAGTCTAAATTTCTAATTTCATCGGGTAACTCCAATGAACTCAAAAGTAGTGTGTATTTCGCTTTATATCGAAAAGCTCACCCTCCGGGTCACAAGATTTTTCCGCTGCTGCATCGTTACTGAGCACTTGAGGTACAAAAGTACAGTCGAGTGCTCAGTGTCTTAATCAGCAAAAAACTTTAGTGATGAGAAATACGGGTTAGTGTAAATTGATTAAAATATTTGAGGCCCAACGAGGAGGTTGGGCGAGATAAGTGCCAGACTCCGATTGGGATTTTCCCAGGTTGTCTCTTACATGTTATTGTCAACTGGAATCAGTATCGAAGTTGTTGCTTAGCATTCAATTTTCTCTTTTCACCCAGGCCTTTCAAATCCCTGAGATAGACCAGAGACTGGTCAAGGTAGAATGAGAGTGCCTTAGAAAAATTCTTACCCACCAAACCGTCTACAAAAACCTGACTGATCTCTTTATGCCTTTTTAGAACCAATTGCGACCTATAAAAGATAAGCCATTCTTCCTCTGACATATTCTGCAACATTATAGCTAACGCCTTTCTCGCCCGCGGCTGATACATCCAGAAATACATGAGATCTAACGCATTGACAATTGTCAGTATTTCTAGACTTTGCGCCTCATTCCCAAGGGTTTTCATCATGATTTTTGGTGACTGCAGCATCTCAAGAACATCTTCTTCGGGAAAGAGAAGATCTAAACGGGAGAAAACATTAAAGACCTGAGATGTTTTGGTCTTGTACGCTGCAAGGCGTGCCCGGATATTAATCTGACGATCTGCAACACCTTCGATCACAGCGGCGACACAATCCGATGCAAATTTAGATATTATAGCAGCCCATTTCTGTAGAGCACCTGCCACATCAGGCACCCCAAGCATACCGAGCATGGCTCCAATCAAAGAGTTAAGAAGGATTGCCATGGGAATCGCTAGAATTGAGCGAAAAAAGTTTCCCACAGTTGCACCTTTGGGCAAACCACGAATAGCGTTATGACTGGAGATATAAATCCCATTGGCAAGTCCCATCACCGAATACAACAGTATCGGATTGGTGCTGGTGGTTACCCCAAAGATGTTATCAAGCAGAATCGTTTTCACCAGAAAATCCAACAAAGGTACTGAAAAACCAGTATACAAGAGAGAATCGGAAATTCGACTCCAGCTGATCAATGAGTTCCATGGCAAAAGAGGTGACCTACGTAAACCACCACCACCAAGCACCGATTGAATAATGTTTCTGGATCCTGTGATTCCAAACCAGATAAATGCCCCAAAATAAGCAAGCACCCACCAGTCTTTTGTAAGGCTAAAGGTAAGAAACGCCGGGATAAATCCAAGGGTAACCTTCAGGATATTTTTCACATTGGTGTTCAGATACTTCCACCACTCTCTTATTCCCAGATTATTTCGAGTAGCAGCCGTGCCTGTTGCACTTTCACTTTTCCGGTTCAGGCCTCCAAGGGTAGCAATATTGCCAGCCTCCTTATCATGATGCAGCGCATACCCATCAAGACTCCAATCTAACCACTGGGCTGTACGCGCATTTTGACTCAAATAAAACCGTTTAACAAAACTTATCTTTGCAGAAGTTTCAGACGAAACATATTGACGACTATGGATGTTTTTCGTAAGCAGTGCACTGACCGGAATAACCAGCCGATCCTGATCATGTGCCATGGCCTGGCGAAACGCCTTTCTTGCTTTAGCAGGCAGTGTATCCAGCACAACCAACCCCATCCCATACTGGTGCTCAGCCTGCCCAGTGGACCCGGAACCGATACGAGACCTGAGAGTTCGCTTTTTATAATATGTATGAAAGGTCTCTAGATCGTACAGAATATCGATAAGTGTCAGCTTTCTCGCCTGCATCTCCCTAATTTCTTCGGCAAGCATGAGTGTGTCCGGTTCACTCGCAGTCAGCCTTTTCAGCTCAACTCTCATCCGAAGCTGCTGCTCTTCATGATCCCAGATGATTGCACGGATTACCCTTTTTAGGTTGATAACGTTGTCATCATTCAAGGCTTTTTGCAACTCGCTCACAAGCCTGTAATGGTCTTTCGGGCTCTTGAGATTTACGGCTTCTCCCAATTTAGTCCGACTGCCAACAGTGACCCCGGAACTCATCCCGTGAGTGGCATTTTTAAGATTGTACGCCTCAACGTGGCTAACCATTCCAGCTCCTGCATAGAGGAGTTCGAGTGTGTCCTGGACTGATAAATTACTCAGGTTCAAGGTAAATTTGGAACTTGAGTTCAGCGAGAGAAGACGTTTTAAAATATCGCTGAGGTTATACTTCAATAGGCTGGGCAACTCATCACACTCCTGGGGTACTGTAGGGTCATGTACCTCTGGATTATGTATGGGTAACAAAAACTGATTGATTATCGCATCAATGCTCAATATTACTTGTGACTTGGCAGCTTCTCCGGATTTCTGTTTTGTTTTATTCTCAGCTTCTGGCCCATCAATCGTCACGTCATTATTCCCAGATATTTCAGCAATCAGTGCATTATGGATAAACCGTGCTAAATGCAGGATTGAAGGTTGCCCGGTTCCTACAAACCTCTTAAATTCGTTGCGATCGAGGGGTTTGAGGAAAATACTGTACTCTTCATTGATTGTTGTCCGGTGTCGCGTGTTGAAAACCTGCATGGTATCAAAAACATATTTCTGCTGATACTCTGATACCTTACGCCCTTCCTCCATCAGGGTGATCACCGCTTCTTCACCAAGAAATTTCAAAAAAGAACGGTTGTCGTTAAAGCCGTGGGGTTCCCAGGTAAATCTTGCATACTTATCCCGGAATCTGGAGGATATCTCAATTCCAACCTGTACCTTAATGTCCAGAATGGCACTTGCTTCAATCAACTCCTCTATGACTTCTGGGCGAACATAGTTGTAATAGACTACCGTAAGATAGCGGATCCCTTTGATCCAGGCGTCCATAATCAGATGGGTGGGAGACTTTCTGCCCTTGGTATTAGCGTCGTGAACATGGTCATCGAAGGCAATTTGATTCCAAGCTTCGGGCATCTCAACAAGATGATATTTGGCAAGCTCATCTCTTACCTTTAAAGGGTTTCCTGTTGAGACTATACGAAAATCGTGGGCTAGTTTGAGTTGGCGCAGCTTATTATGTCTGCAACGGACAAGCTCCTTCATTATCTGTAAAAGAACTCTGGCCGTGTTTTTCTGATAGAAGGTATGAGAAGAAAGAAACACCTCATCGCGCAGAGAGCGAAGGGCTTTGATTCTGTCACCCGCCTGACCTTTTTCAAACGAGCCAAGCAGACGCACGATGGCATAAGCAATTCTGAGGCCCCTTGGTGCGGCCATCTCTTTGACACCATGGGGATGCATGTGCTCGACCAGTAACGACCGAAGCGTACGGGATTGTGAGCCTTGATCTAGTACATCGTTGACTATCTCAAGCAATTGATGATCGTCTTTATCAAAAAATATTTTTGAAGCTTTTTTAGCCATCTGTATTTTGATTAGCCCCAATGTTTATACTAGAAAAGAGCAAAACAGAGGTGGAAGCCTTCTTTTCCATCTCTGTGAATAAATTGCACCAGATTTTACAAAAAATTGAGCTAGCCCGGATTTCTCACCAACAAAGTTTTTCGCAGGTCGAGACACCGGGCATGAAGCTGTAATAATCTACCGGAGTCTTCGCTACCTGCAAATGCTCAGTAACGAAGTATCTGCGGATAAATCTGTTGGCCCGAAGGGTGAACTTTTTGATTTGAAACGAAAAACACCCTGTTAATTAAGAAAGTTATTTCTAAACTATAAAAACAAACAATTGAGTTTCAAATCAAAAAGTCATGAGAAATTCGGGCTAGAACACGACCAGTGCTGCAATACCGCTCGCCTGGCTTGTTGTGTGTATTGCTAAATTACGATATGTAAATTTCGCCTTTGGTGCTACAATCCACGGTATTTAACCATAAATACTTATATGCTAGATTGGAAGAAGATGCCTTGGAAACTCCGCCAAGCACGTGACAAAATAGTCAGCTTCTCTGTAATTTTCATGAGGAGTATTTTCTTCCGGCCAGGCAACCACTGTCATGCCAGCAGCGACCGCTGCGGCTACGCCCACAACAGAATCTTCAACCACAAGACACTGTGCTGGCAAGACACCTAATTTAGAAGCTGCGGCAAGATATGGTTCCGGATCCGGTTTTCCATTTTTCACATCATCACCTGAAATGTTAAATGCCACCATCCCAGAGAGATCCATAACTGTAAGGTTTGCCTCCACAACAACCATATCTCCGTTGGAGACACAGGCCTGTGGAATTTTAGTCTTGGCGACAGCACGAAATATGGCTGTTAGTTCACCCCGTTCAAGGTCCTTACTGACCGCTGTACAATATCTTTTGGCACATTCTCTTTTAAATGTAGACGCATCAGAGTCAAGCGAATATTTCCCCGAGAGAATCTCCCACTTCTCAACCATGGATTTTCCAAGTAAAGCGTCGTTATCATCTTTTTTAAGAGGAAAGCCATGATCTGCACACCAGTCAGCGATGACCTGATAGTGGAGCTCTTCACTATCAATGAGGGTTCCATCAATATCCCAGAATACTGCTTTAATCGTCGGGTCTGTTTTACTTAACATATTTAAATCACTTTTTTATTATTCGGAGTCATTCTTGCTGCTATATACAGCCCAGGCGGTAACCTCACCAGTTACGAGAATATTGGCAGCGAGCAAAGCTTTCACTCTTTTTCTGTAAGAGCTCCAAGCACCACCTTTGTTGAAAGCTGTGTGATCCCCTGCACCAATAAGTGCGAAGTAAACCTCTTCTACTTTTTTTAAACATTTCCAAACATGGGCTGAGAAATCATAATTTTGCACACTTCCTCTGAAGTGAAATACTCTCCTTCCCACTACCCCGAATTTCTCATGAATTTTTGATTTGAAACTCAATTGTTTGATTTCATAGTTTAAAAATGACTTTCTTAATTAACAGGGTGTTTTTCGTTTCAAGTCAAAAAGTTCACCCTTCGGGCCAACAGATTTATCCGCAGCTGCTTCGTTACCGAGCATTTGCAGGTAGCGAAGACTCCGGTAGATTACTACAGCTTCATGCCCGGTGTCTCGACCTGCGAAAAACTTTGTTGGTGAGAAATTCGGGCTACGACCAATTTCATATGCAACCAACATACTACATATACACCTATGCATTTTGTAAAAGCAAACCCAAAACAGCACAGATATGTACATAATACAGACGTTGTAGTGACGTAGCAGCACTAAAGAAAAAGTCAGTTATTATCATATGACAAGCCTACACAACTAAAATATTTCGTTTGCCAAATGTACCGAAAGGCTACATAAGAAATAGTAACAAGAAAACATATATCACATACTATCCAAAACAATATCAAAGAGAACAACCGCTATGAAACCAATCCCTCCCCTGGTTGGCCACCGAGGCGCATCCCATGCTGCACCAGAAAACACCCTTATCTCATATCGCCTGGCTTTTAAGGAAGGGGCGGACCGAATAGAAGGAGATTTCTGGCTCACAAGTGATTAAGAGATGGTCTGCCTTCATGACCCGACCACAGCGAGAACAGCTCCTCATCAAGCGCGAACTGATGTTAGAACTGCACAGCTCAAAGACCTGGAACAGTTTGATGTAGGATTATGGAAATCTGAAAAATATAGAAACACCCGCATCCCGACTCTCAGTAAGATCCTCAGAGAGTTGCCAGCAAACGTGATCCTCTATGTTGAAATCAAGCAGGATGACCCTAGAATTATAGATGCCATGTTTAAATCAGCAAAAGAGAACAAGGTCCCCCTTAAGCAACTCACCCTCATTTCATTTAGTGAAGATATAGTAAAACATGCGAAACAACAGGCTCCACAGCTCACAGCATATTTAATCCACCGCTTGGATCACTACCTAACAGATGGCCCAGTCCACAGCTATTTAGAAAGGATCATTAACACAGCTAAAGAAATTGGCGCAGATGGCCTTGATCTTAAAAATAGCCCTCTTATTGAGCGCTGGTTTGTCGACAAGTTAAGAGAAGCCAGATTGGAATTTCATATCTGGACAGTAAATAGTGCCGAAGATGCAATCCGTTACATGAACCTTGGAGTTGATTCTATAACAACAGACAGGCCACAAGGGCTGAGAGAAGATATCATCAACCTTAGATAGTGCCTGTCCATAAATGGCCCTTTTCCCCTAACTCGTCGTTGCTCTCAAAATTTAATCCTCCGGTAAGCGAGGCACGAGACTCCGAGATATCAAACATATGCCTGTGGTTAAATTCATCGAGCGCCTATATTTAGAAAAAAATCTCTCATCTATGGACAGACACTAGACCGGGTGATTAGAAGCCTTCTTCGTTCACCATCAATTGTCTATCAAGATGCACAGGCGAGGAAAGGACTCAGCCGTGGTATTCTAGGAGCACTTTTCATACACGTACCGGAGGCCTTTAGGAGTTGAAATAATTTACAATGAACACTACAGTACTTGTTGGTTATTTTGAGCATATACAAACAACTATCTGGAGCAACTCATGGACATATCAAACATCAAAACAATTGTTTTCTCACCCACCGGAACATCCAAAAAAATTGCGCAGGCCATTGCTGAAGGAGCTCAAGAATCACAGACAGTCGAATACATCGATCTTACGTCCCCAAACCATCCCAGGAACATCTCCGTGGCGGACAATGAACTCGCCATCATAGCAGTTCCTGTCTACGCCGGAAGAGTTGCACCCCTGGCTGAACAACGACTACGAGAAATATCAGGCAACAATTCGCCTGCTATCATAGTAGCTCTATATGGTAACCGCGAATTCGACGATGCCCTCGTCGAACTAAAAGACATAGCGCTAGCACAATCTCTTTCCATCGTAGCAGCTGCCTCCTTTGTAGGCGAACACTCCTTTTCTTCCACCACCTTTCCAACGAGCCATGGACGCCCTGACGCCAGCGATCTGAAAATTGCAAAGGAATTTGGGGAGAAAGCAATGAGCCAACTGTTGGCAGATACACAGCCTGCAGAGATTAATGTACCAGGCAACACACCATACAAAGATGGCATGAAAAACCTTCCTTTCACTCCTGCAATTAATTTAGAGCAGTGCACGCAGTGTGAAGAATGTGTAACTGCCTGTCCTGCTGGTGCCATAAGCCTCAAGACAGAGATACAGATTGACGCTGAACTGTGCACTTTCTGCTGTGCCTGCATCAAGGTTTGTCCAGAGGAGTGTTTTTCCCTCACATCAACTCCCATGGAAGAGAAAGCCGTAGCACTACATACCAACTGCAAAGAGCGAAAAGAGCCGCAACTCTTTATGTAGTTCACCTATTGCCGTGGGATAACTGAGACAACTCGATATCCCACCTTACAAGACGATTCAAAAAGCGTTACGGAATGACACCCGGCAGCTATTCCTGCTGGGACTCCCTTTAACAAAAAATCTATCTGTCTCTGATACGACAAAAGATTATCAGATCTTTTCTTACATTATTTTGTAATTTGTCAATTTTGTTCAAGACGCCCAGTTATAATTCCTATACTCTTTCTTCAATACATTTATCCATTACAAAGAAGGAAAGAGACAACCATGAAACATTATCTATACGCTCTTGGCGCCATCCTCTGCTGGGCAAGCCTCCCTGCTGCAACCGGCTCTGGTCTGAGTGAACTTTCCACTGAAGAACTCATGTTCTACAGCTTTTCTGTCGCCGCCATATTCCTCTATATCCAGGACGTTCTACTTACCAAAAAATTGTCCGTTGCATTTCCAGGCGTCAAATCCTGTTTATTTGGCTTTGGAGGAATTTTTCTTTATCATTACATCTACTATCTGGCTCTTGAGCGTGCCCCCCTTGCAGAGGGCGCCATTCTGGCTACAACATGGTCTCTTTGGATCGTTGTTTTTTCATCTATTATACAGCTACGACGCCTTGCACCTTCAATTCTAGGAGCAGCCATCCTTGGTTTTGCAGGAGCAGCACTGGTCATTGGTGCGGGAAAAGAACTCTCTTTTGCGTCGACCCACCTGCAGGGATATGCACTGGCACTGATCTGCGGCATCATCTGGTCTACTTTTTCAGTAGGCCTCCCTCTATTCAAACTAAAAGTTGAACCGATGACCGGCTTTACCATTTTGACCGCTATAGCCTCAGGAATACTATTTTTACTGACCATGCCTCACAAAACACCATCAACGTCCGCCATGTTATCAGCAACATATCTTGGAGCAATCCCTCTTGGATTGTCCTTTTTCCTCTGGAATAGGGCTATTACAGGGGGGAATATGGTTATAATAGGTTTTTTAAGTTACCTGACGCCGCCACTCGCAGTTCTGTTGGTTGCAGTAATTCATGGTCAAAAGATATCTTCACGGGTTATTTTCGGAATGTTTGTGATCATTCTCGCCTCATTCACAGGTAAGTTTTGTCTCACGAAAATCCTAAAAAAGGAAAAGAAAAGAACAACGACTTAGCGACAACTGCCCGCGAGGCGAGAGCCAAGCAGGCATGCGCAATATTAGGCGAGTTATGTCTACAAAAAGATTTCAGTTCACAGACTAACAGCTTTTCTGTAACACTGGTCAGTATCGGCTGCGATAATCTGAACGATCTCTTTATCAAGCTTGCCGCAACCCACATCAGCCTGTAATATATCAACGATATTGTCAGCCGACAATGAGGTTCTATACGGCCTGTCTTGTGCTAAAGCCTGGAAGATGTCTGCAACCATAATAATGCGCGATTCCAGGGGCAACTCGCTTCCCTGTTTTTTAAATGGATACCCACTGCCATCGATCTTTTCATGATGATCCGATGCCCATACAGTAATATCTTCTAATCCACCAATCCTGCTCAAGATCATATAGGTCACATAGCTATGGTGTCGCATAACAGCAAGATCCTCATCACTGAGCCCACCGTCGTGTTCCAATATCTCGTCAGGGATCTGCAATTTACCCAGGTCATGAAGGAGGCCAGCAACTTCTATTTTGGTACACGTCTGTTCTTCAAGCTGACATCGCTGACCGAGGTAACCGGATAACCTGGAAACACCAAATGAATGTTCAGCGGTGTATGGGCTTTTTGCATCAACCACCTGGGCGAAGATGCACGCCATATCTTTCAACTGCTCTGTATCGAGGGGGATTTCTGCAAATTCCACGGAATGTAATTGTAAATAATCAGTGAGATAGTTTCTCTCCTGCGTTATCCAAAAGGCCTCTTTCTTCGCCGTTTCCAGAAAAGCATCCACGAGCTCTTTCTTAAAATATGTCCCACTGAATTTTTTGATTTTTTCAGAGACATTTTTATGACACGACAACCTGTTATCTAAGCACTCCAATCCCGAAAGAGCATCAACTCTATCGAGAAGATATATAAGGTTCGCGTTCAATTTTACCTCCTCGTCGATTTGCACGTTTTGTAAATCCTCCCACCTCGTATGATGATACCTGATAATATCTGCATACTCTGATAGAGGAGAAAATTTCCTCATACGGCTCGCACCAACCTGACAATGCAGATCAGATTCAGTCCACTCAAAATCGTTGACCAGACACCTATGCACCTTAGTTGAAGAGACACCACAATCGTGTAAAAGACCACCCCTAAATACTTTTAATTGCTGTGATTGCGTCCCACCCAAGGTCTTCATGCATTCTGTGGCCATATATGCGACTCTTTTGCTGTGCTGCAGTTCATCAACACCGACAAGATCCACAGTATCTGACAGTGCATGGATGAACTTACTGAAATCTAGTTTCATTGCTCTACCTCTAGCCCAGAAATTTCACAAATTCAGATGAAATGCCAAACGAACATCACCTTTTTTGCCCAACACTTCCACAACAACCAAATGCAGCAACTTACTATACACACTATCACCAAATCTGGTTACGACAAATTTATACACTCGAGTAGAATTATTCAAACCATAACGTACTGTAAAGTACATAGGAATGAGACCTGAGAGCAAAAAACTAATCATGGGGAGCTATTTAAAAATCCCACATAAAATAAAGAATCAGCACCCGTTCCGTTTCCCTCCCCCAAATTACACTATCCGCTTATATCAAAATTTTTTTTGCAACAATCCGTATTTTTTTGTTGTCTATTCTACTCACTCCGAAAAAGGCCACCGACTACTCATTTTCGTTTTACCAAACTTCATGTAACATCTTCAAATATCACGTTTTTCCAATAATCTATTGACACATATCTGATGTGTGATATATCATAAACAACCTATTTCAGTGCTTTAAAGTAACAACATATTCAATTTTTCTACAGTGAGGTTCTTATGTCATCATCCAAACTCGTAATGAAATTTCTATCCCAAAAAGACATGGTTGCAGCGGGTGTCACCGACATGGAACGCTGCATCGATGCTATGGACGAAGCGTTTACCCTATTGGGTAGGGGCGACTATGTCATGGGTGGATCAACAAAAAATTCCCACGGTCAACGACTCTGGTTCCCAAAGGTGCCTCAATTCGAAGGAATGCCAACGGGTGGGCCGGATCAGCGTTTCATGTCCCTTCCCGGTTATCTTGGAGGTCGTTTTAAGGTGTGCGGAAACAAGTGGTACGGATCCAACGTACACAACCCTAAAAAGCATGGTCTTCCGCGTTCTATCCTGATGATGACAATAAACGATGCGGAAACAGCTCGTCCACTTGCCATCATGGAAGCAAACATACTGAGTGGTATGAGAACAGGGGCCGTAGTTGGTCTCAGCGCCCGCCATCTCGCCCGGAAAGACAGTGAGACTCTCGGCGTTATAGCAGCGGGCCCCATCTCAAGATTTTGCACTTCCGCAATTGTCAAAGCACTACCATCGCTTAAAAAAGTGATTGTTTTTGATATCAACGATGAGGCTGCCAAAAAATTCTGTGATGATATGAGTGAAAAACTCAATATCGACGTTTCCCCGGTTTCCAAATTCGAAGACGCCGTAAAAGGCCAGGACGTTGTCACTTCTGCTATCTCTGGTGACCATACCCCGCTTTTCGAGGACAAATGGCTCAAAGAAGGTTCACTACTTACCCTTCCAGGTCGCGCCAATGTTGAAAATAGTTACCTCCGAAACGCATACATTGTACCTGATTGCTGGGAAATGCAAAAAACCTACAAGATTGAGGCAATGATGCTCCCTGAAGATGAACGCACCATTCCACACGCTCAACTACACAACATGCTTGACAATGGTGAGATACAGGAAAGTGAGATAAACGATCTTGGAAAAATTGCAGCCGGTATCGCTTCCATCGACAAGGCAAGTGCCCAAAAAAGATACTTTATCTCTAACGGTATGATCCTTCAGGATATCGCATGGGCAATGACCATGTATGAAAGTGCTGTTGAGAAAGGTTTAGGACAAGATCTCGTCATGTGGGACGAACCATATCTGGTATAACCAACGAAAATATGACGACGCAAAACCATAACCGCGCAGTCAACTAAAAGAGTTACCAATGAGCAAGACAAACAGTAAATTCGAATGGAACAACCCACTGGCCACTGTTGATACCGTAACAATCACGTTTGAAGGGAAAACCTGCGTGGTACCTGCCGGAACAACTGTTGCTGCTGCAATACTAGGCCATGAGGACGACCACGTCTGTAAATCAGCAGCCGAAGGTGAAAAACGCGCTCCATATTGTTTGATGGGCGTATGTTTTGAGTGTCTCGTGGAAATCGACGGTAATTACAACCGTCAGGCATGCCTTGAACCCGTATATGAAGGTATGAACGTTAAACGGCAACATACGGTGATTGAAGAGACAAAATGAAAAATAAATATGATGCCATAGTCATTGGCGCAGGCCCGGCAGGTCTTGCATGCAGTGCAGAGCTCGCCCAAAAAGGTCTTGCGGTGGCTGTGCTGGATGAACAGGCCAGTCCCGGCGGCCAGATATACAGAAACATAACAAAAGCAACTCCCAGGCAACACGCAATATTAGGTTCCGACTACACTAATGGGCTGGAGGTTATCAAGTCTTTTAAAGAAGCTGACGTTGACTACCTCCCCCAGTCCCGGGTGTGGCAGGCTGAAGAGACAGGTGATGTATACTTTTCCCGTGATGGCGCTTCTCAGCAGCTTAAAGCGGACTTCCTTGTCCTTTGCACCGGTGCCATGGAGCGTCCTGTTCCTTTTCCTGGATGGACCCTCCCCGGCGTAATGACCTGCGGCGGGATGTCCAATCTGTACAAAGACTCCAGCCTTGTTCCAAAGGAGCCTGTAGTACTTGCAGGCAGTGGCCCTCTCCTCTGGCTTGTGGCCGAACACCTTTTTGCACTTGATGCGCCGGTTGTGGCAATCCTTGATACCACGCCACTTATGCAAGTCCTTCCGGCGATGAAACACATGCCGAGAGCTCTCAAGCGTTTTGGCTTCATGATGAAGGGGGTAAAGCTCATTGCAGACGTTCACATAAAAGCAATGAAGAGAAAGGTACCCATCCACAGAAATGTAAAGAATGTACGTGCGATAGGTGACGACCGGGTTGAACATGTAACGGCTGCCTGCGGATCCAAAGAGATTTCCTTTGATGCAACGACCTTGCTGGTAAACGAAGGTATTGTCCCAAACACCTCTCTGCTCCGTCAGGTGGGTTGCAAACATACCTGGGATCCGGTACAGCGATTCTGGTACCCCGAAGTCGAAGTTGACGGACGCACCAACCTGCCAACTGTTTTTGTTGCAGGTGATGGAAACTTTGTCCATGGTGCAAAATCTGCCGAATACAAGGGTCGACTCACCGCACTCACCATTGCCAAAGAAATGCATAGAATCAGTGTCGCCGAATTTGAAGAGCAGGCTAAACCCGTTCGAGATATGCTAGAGCTCGATATCTGCCCACGCCCCTTCATTGACAAAATGTATGCACCAAGGCCAGGTCTCTTTGGTTTTTCCGATGATACAACCGTCTGTCGCTGTGAAGGTGTTACAGCTGGACGAATCCGTGATCTGATTGAACAAGGCTATACCGATCACAATGAAATCAAAGCGATTATCCGTTGTGGTATGGGACCATGTCAAGGGCGTATGTGTGGTTCAGCAGTATTTGAGTTAATCGCAGAAGGCTCTCGTCTAGCACCCGAGAAAATTAGACAGCATCGCTTAAGACCACCAATCAAACCGGTGAGTCTCCAGGAGCTTGCAAACGCCAAGGTAGGAGAAACAGATGAAAGCTGATGTACTCATCGTCGGTGGTGGAATCATGGGTTGCGCCACCGCTATAGAACTTGCGCGTAAGGGTAAGTCTATAATCATATTTGAAAAAGATACTCCTGGAAGACACGCATCTGGTAATAACTCTGGCGGTGTTCGCTGTCAGGGACGTGATATCCGTGAGATATCTTTTGCCGTAGAAGCTCGGAAGATGTGGGATCTCCACGAAAAGACCGTATTCTCTGATTGTGGATTTTTCGTTTCTCCCCGTCTACGACTTGCTGAAAATGACAAAGAGCTCGAAGTTCTTGTAAAAAGACAGGAAAAACTTAACTCCATGGGCTACGACCATGAAGTTGTGGTCGACCTTGAAGAAGTTCGTCGCCTGTCACCACATGTTGCTGAGCACGTAGTTGGCGGTCTCGTCTGCTATACAGATGGTCTTGCCAATCCAATGCTCACGTCTAAGGCATACGCGGCGGCAGCGGAACGTGAAGGCGTAACTATTTTAAAAGGAACAAGGGTCATCGAAGCATCAAGCACTTCCAGTGGATTTAAGGTGCGAACCAGCAGTGATAAGATCTATGAAGGGGAAATACTTGTTAACTGTACAGGCGCCTGGGCTGGCAGATTTTCCGAGATGCTGGGCGATCCACTACCTGTCTTTTCGGCAGCACCTACCATGATGGTAACCGACAGAGTACCGGGAATAATGAACGGTACCTCCCTTGGACTTACCGGACGCCTGTTAGGACTCATGGCGGCTCAAAATGGTACCATCGTGGTGGGTGGTGGTTATCGATCTCCCCACGATCTTGAAAAGGAAAAAATATGGGTTGATCCAATGCAGATGGCAAAGGCCGCAAAGATTATGGTAGAAATCATGCCAGGCCTGAAACGCGCACAGATGATGCGCTGCTGGACCGCATTTGAAGGCTGCATCAAAGATAAGGTACCCATCGTTGGACAATCAACGAAGGTCCCTGGTCTTTTCCATGTATGTGGCTTTTCCGCCCATGGATTCCAACTTGCCCCAATGATGGGACGTGTTATGTCCCAGATTATACTGGGCCAGAAACCTGACTTGCCTCTCGACGACTTTAGACCAGACCGTTTTGAAACTGTAGAAGAAAAAGCGTAAATCATTTTTTTTTATACAAATAATTCTGCCTCACAATGTATTTGTGGGGCAGAATAATACAACGATAAAGGAGACAAAAATGTCAGAAGGACAACTTATTACTCTTGGTAAATCTGAGCCAATCAAACACACCTCACAAGCAAAGGTAAACCCCAAAACAGGTGAACCCCATGCCAACAACTGGACATTTTTTGACCACAGCTCAGGAAACTTCAAGGCGGGTATCTGGGACTGTACCGCAGGCAGCTGGGAGCACAACCACCCTAAACTCGAGTTCTGCTACATCGTTGAAGGCAGCGTAACCATAAAGGAAGAAGGTGGACCTACCCACGTATACAACGCCGGAGATTCTTTTGTTGTACCTAAAGGGACCCGTGTTACCTGGATCGTCAAAGAATACGCAAAAAAACTCTTCGTATCTGCTGCACACCTCCAAGGAAAGTAAAGTAGAGCCTGGTTATATCAGTAGCATCATAACCCCGGTAAACGAAGAATAAGCGGGACTCTTTTTAGAGTACTCGCTCTTCGGGTATAAGTGCCTCTATGCTAGCTTCAAATTAATAATGACAAGGACATTCTCCGTTTTCTTGTTTTTTATGACAGTATTTCAGGAGTCAGGCACTAAACAGGGCGGATTTTAGCCCTGTTTTATATCTCAAAATTTCGCTCCTTTCAGATATGAATCGCTCGTCGATCTCCCCCAGTTAGTACCATTTACTTCACACCACAGAATAAAAAAATATTGCTGCAAGACAGGGCCCCAATATTTAATTTTTCCCTTTCACAATCAGGTAACAAAAACACGATTTACTCCTCGCAAAGACTTCCCAATTGCCACAAGAACGCAACAAAAACAAGCACTCCAAAGAGTGCTGCCAAAGTCATCACTATCTCCCCATGGTTAGGTATTTTTCAAGTTCACGCGGCTAACAAAAAACCAGAACAGTTTATTTAAAATAAAAAGTGTTCACCTCTCATATATTTGTCTTGACTTCACTCTGATATCTGATATATCACACATCTATAAGTCGCATTTAAAACCTGCTTTTGTTGCAGGTGATCATCCCCTGCAACAAACGGGATAAAACAACATATATTTTATGGAGGCACAAAATGGCTAAAATGAAAATGACCACTGAAGAGGCTTTTATCAAAGTTCTTCAAATGCACGGAATTGAGCATGCATTTGGAATCATCGGTTCTGCGATGATGCCTATCTCTGATTTATTTCCAAAAGCTGGAATCACCTTCTGGGACTGTGCACACGAAGGTAATGCAGGTATGATGTCTGACGGTTACACCCGTGCTTCTGGCAAGATGTCCATGATGGTTGCTCAGAACGGTCCTGGTATCACCAACTTTGTTACTCCTGTAAAGACCGCTTATTGGAACCACACACCTCTTCTCCTCGTTACCCCTCAGGCAGCTAATGCTACCATCGGCCAGGGTGGTTTCCAGGAAGTTGAGCAGATGGCTTGTTTCAAAGATATGGTTGCATATCAGGAAGAAGTTCGCGACCCACGTCGTGTGGCTGAAGTTCTGAACCGCGTTATCATGCAAGCTAAGCGCGCTTCTGCTCCTGCACAGATCAATGTTCCACGTGATTTCTGGACCCAGGTAATTGAAATTGAACTTCCTGCAATCGTTGAATTTGAGCTTCCTGCCGGTGGCGAAGAAGCAATTGCTCGCGCAGCTGAGCTCCTCTCTAACGCTAAGAACCCAGTTATCTTAAACGGCGCTGGCGTTGTTATCGGTGGTGCTATTGCTGATTCTGTAGCACTTGCTGAGCGTCTTGATGCTCCAGTATGTTGCGGTTACCAACACAACGATGCCTTCCCGGGAAGCCATCGCCTCGCTGCGGGACCACTTGGATATAACGGTTCTAAGGCTGGTATGCAGCTTATTTCTGAAGCTGACGTTGTTCTTGCTCTCGGAACCCGCCTCAACCCATTCTCTACCCTTCCAGGTTACGGAATGGAATACTGGCCTGCAGATGCTGCAATCATCCAGGTTGACATCAACCCAGATCGTATAGGTCTGACCAAGCCTGTTACTGTTGGTATCGTTGGTGACGCGAAGAAAGTTGCTCAGGGTATCCTTGCAGCTCTTTCTGCTACTGCGGGTGACGCTGGCCGTGAAGAACGTAAAGCGGCTATTGCCAAGAAGAAATCTGACTGGGCTGCAGAGCTTGCAACCCTCGTACACGAAGATGATGATCCAGGTACCACCTGGAACGAGCGTGCACGTGATCGTGAGCCAGAAAAAATGTCTCCTCGTCAAATGTGGGCTGCTATCAAAGCATCTACTCCTGAGAATGCTATCCTCTCTTCTGACATCGGAAACAACTGTGCAATCGGCAACGCTTTCCCAACCTTCGAAGAAGGTCGTAAGTACCTCGCTCCAGGTCTCTTCGGACCTTGTGGCTACGGTTTCCCCGCAATTTGTGGAGCAAAGGTTGCTCAGCCGGATGTACCTGTAATCGGTATGGCGGGTGATGGTGCTTTTGGTATCTCCATGAATGAAATGGTTTCCTGTGGCCGTGAGAGCTGGCCTGCAGTTACCATGCTTGTTTGTCGTAACTACCAATGGGGTGCTGAAAAACGTAACACCACCCTCTGGTACTCAGACAACTTCGTTGGTACCGAGCTTGATCAAAACGTTTCTTACGCAGCAATTGCCGAAGCATGTGGCGTTAAAGGTGTTCAGGCAGTCAGCGCTGATGACCTTCAAGCAAAACTTAAAGAAGCGGTTCGTGCTCAGATGGAAGATGGCGTCACCACCTTCATCGAGATTCTGGTTAACCAAGAGCTCGGCGAGCCCTTCCGTCGCGATGCAATGAAAGCACCTGTTGCGGTTGCTGGCATTGACAAAGCGGACATGGTTCCACAAAAGGGCGCGAAGTAATCGCAGTACCCCTTTTATCGTATCGGTAACATATCCGACACGATAACAATTTGTATCAACACGTTCAGGATAGTGCAACTACTCTATCCTGAACGTGACGCAAGTAGCATTCACTAACACGACACTCCGATATTACCTCATAGTAATAATCGGGACTGCTGACATGCTGAATTGTATGGCTCCTTGTATATTTTATTTTCACAAATTGCTCAGATACTGAGAAAGAGTAATCACTACTTTTTTCTGGTTCTGTTTATTGATTTCTCCTAATAGGAATGACGGTCATGGAAAACAAAAATTGGCTTGAGTATGATGCGGATGAGATGGTTAAAGGTGACAAGGATGCATTATGGCATCACCTCAAACCACATAAAGTTTTCGAATCCCAGGAACAGATGATAATTGTCGAGGGTAATGGCCTGAATGTAACTGATATTCGCGGCCGCGAGTACCTCGACGTCACTTCTGGTGGTGTATGGTCTATTATGGTTGGTTACGGACGAGAGTCTATTGCTAAAGCAGTATACGACCAGTTGGTAAAAATGCCTTATTTCGCAGGTGTCTTTGGCAATGTTCCTGCAATTAAGTTTGCACAGAAACTACTTGAAAAACTACCCCGTATGGACAAGGTCTACTTTTCAAACAGTGGTTCTGAAGCGAATGAAAAGGCTTTCAAGATAGTACGTCAGGCATCAAGAATTGTTCCTGAGCGCAAAGGTAAATTCAAGATCATGTTCCGTGACCGCGACTACCATGGAACGACCATTGCTGCCATGAGTGCAACTGGTCAGATCCAGCGTAAAAAAGACTTTGGTCCATTCCTTGAAGGCTTTGTTGAATTTCCTCACTGCTGTTGCTACCGCTGTCCTTTTGAAAAGACCTATGGTGAATGTAACATCGAATGTGCCCATGCCATCGAAGATGTTATTGCAAAAGAAGGCGCAGACACCATTGGTGCACTCATCGTTGAGCCTATTGTAGCGGGTGGTGGAATCATTCCTCCAGTAAAAGAATACTACCCAATCGTTCAGGATATTTGTCAAAAACACAACATCTGGCTCATCATGGATGAAGTTGTATGTGGATTTGGACGTACTGGAAAATTCTGGGGCCATGAGCAGTACGATGTTGACCCAGATATCGTTACCATGGCTAAAGGCCTCGCGAGCTCCTACGAGCCACTGTCTGCAACTGTTGTAAAGCAACATGTTTATGACTGTTTCCTCAACGACCCATCAGACGAAGAGACACGTCTCAACTATTTCCGAGATATCAGCACCTACGGTGGCTGTGCAGGACCTATGGCTGCCGCCCTTGAGTCCACAAGAATTATCGAAGATGAAAATCTCGTAGAAAACAGCGAGGAAGTTGGTGCATACTTCCTTGAGCAACTGCAAACTCTAAAAGACCAACCTCTCATCGGAGATATCCGTGGTATTGGCCTCTTCTGTGGTATCGAATTTGTTCGTAACAAAGAGACCAAGGAGCCAATTTCAGAAAGTGAGATGGCAACTATCATGGGCCGCATGATGGCTCAGTCCATTATTGTTGGTCGGACTAACAGTAGCTTTGATGGTCTCAACACCGTAATGAACTTTGCCCCTTCTCTCACCATTACTAAAGAGCAGGTGGACCGCGTTGTTGCCGCTGTTAAAAACGCAGTTGAAGAAGGACTGTAAAAGACAAAAACTGTCTATCTTTTACATGCAGCAAACATACGATTAATGAGTACCGAAACGAAACATTTCGGTGCTCACTTAAAATTTGAGTATAATACCTACGGAGCGAGTAAATGAAAGTCGGAATCTTAAAAGAAATCAAAGTATTGGAAAACAGAGTATGTATGGTACCATCCGGCGTTGCTACCATGATTGCAAACGGTCACGAAGTGACTGTTGAGACAATGGCCGGTGCCGGTGCCGGTTTTCCCGATGCTGAGTACGTTACAGCTGGTGCCACCATTGCTGCAACTCCTGCTGATGTATTTGGTTCCTGCGACATGGTTATGCACGTTAAAGAGCCACAGCCATCTGAGTACGATCTCATTCGTGAAGGTCAGATTGTGTTTACCTACCTGCACCTCGCAGCAGATCTTCCACAAACCGAAGCTCTTGTAAAAGCAAAGTCTGTCAACATTGCCTATGAGACCATCGAAAAAACTGATGGTTCGCTTCCACTGCTCGTACCCATGAGTGAAGTTGCGGGCCGTATGGCAGCTCAGGAAGGTGCGAAATATCTTGAAATGCCACAGGGCGGCATGGGCATTCTCCTTGGTGGTGTTAAGGGTGTTGCTCCTGGTATTGTTGTTGTTATCGGTGGTGGTGTTGTTGGTATCAATGCTGCGAAAATGGCTGCCGGTCTTGGCGCTCAGGTTTACATGCTCGACACAAACCTTGAAAGACTTGCATATCTCGATGACGTTATGCCAGCAAATGTGTTCCCAATCATGTCAAATCCTGCTATCTTAAAAGAGTACGTCACCAAGGCAGATCTCGTTATCGGTGCGGTACTAATTCCTGGTGCGAAGGCCCCTAAGCTCATCACCCGTGATATGCTCAAAGACATGAAAGATGGTTCTGTTATCGTTGATGTTGCAATCGATCAGGGCGGATGTATTGAGACTTCTAAGGCAACCACCCACGCAGATCCTACCTATGTTGTTGATGGTGTAGTTCACTACTGTGTTGCTAACATGCCTGGTGCAGTTGCACGTACCTCCACCGTGGCACTTACCAACGCGACACTTCCATATGCTGTTGAAATTGCGAACAAAGGCTGGAAGAAAGCAATGCAGGAAAACAACGAAATCAAACTGGGAGCAAACGTTATCGATGGTCAGATCACCTATAAGGCCGTAGCAGAAGCCTTTGACCTAGATTACACTTCAGTTGAAAAATTCCTCTAAACCGATTGAGGAAATGTTACACTTTGTACTTTTCTGATTCTTGACAAGTATGTAATATCTAGTACTTTGGTACCTTCAAATTATCAGAAAAGTATAAAGTCATAACAACCAACGAGGATAGTCTTAATGAATGGTGGATTAAAGTTCTCATCTCTGAGTGATCAAGTATATGCGTACCTTCGCCGGCAGATGAATCAAGGTGATTTATTACCAGGTTCCACCATTCATATAGGGGACATTGCAACCCAGCTTGGTATCAGTAAAACACCACTGAGAGACGCACTTATTCACCTTGAGCTCGAAGGTTTTGTGACGATACTTCCACGCCGTGGAGTTCGTGTAAATCAGTTGCAAATTGAAGATGTAAAGAATGCATATGATGCTGTGGGACTTGTTGAATCATTTATTATTACAGAATGTATTGATAAGATCACCGCTTCCCATATCAAGAAGCTGACAACGCTTAATGATAAGATGATTGCAGATATCAGCAGCAATAATTTTTCCCATCTCTTTAAAACAAATCTCGAATTTCATAATGTGTACCTGGACATCTCGGACAACGAGCTCTTGAAAAAGTTCGTCCACCCTATCAAGCACCGTCTTTATGACTTCCCTCGCCAAAACTACATTCCAGAATGGGAAATGCGTAATAGTGAGGAGCACGCACAATTTATTGAGTGTTTAAAGGGAGGTAACGCCTCTGAAGCCTCACGCCTTTTAAAAGATGCCCATTGGTCTTTTGAGTATCAAAAAGATTTTATTTACGCTTTTTATGGGGCTAAATAATAGATATTAATCTAATACATGGATCTCCCCTGCATAATTCCAACCCCTGACGCGTTCTAATTCAACACATTTTTTCTATACTGTTTTTTTGCGTATTTTACGTTTTCCGTAGTTCTATATTTGTTTTATTTCTGTCAGACAAATCTCCCGAAACGCCTTTACCTACGCTATTGTAGGTTATTTTTAGACCTTTGTTTTCGCTTGACACCATTACTGATGTCTGATATATCATAGATCAGTTTCGTTATGTAGGAGATAACATTTTTTACTTCTACAAAACACTTTCTGAAGAAAAAGGGAATACAATGAGCTGTAAACACAAATCATCTCTTCCACTTCGCATCATCGCGCCGCCGTCTACGGCATCGCCCCCGTTTCGTTCGCGATTACAATTCTTTCTGCTCTCCCCCCTCTGCTTTACCTCTCTTTTTTCACGTGCTTTTCACTTACTTCAGATTGCCCAGCAAGAAACATCAATGCAATTGATGCGTTGGTTCACCTTTTCAAATAGTACAAGGAGAAACTCATGTTTTTACAACGAACTAAGATGATCACAACAGTTTTCGCTGCTACGGCATTGCTGATGATGAGCAGCACCATGGCTACCGCAAAGACTTACAAGATGGCTATTGGTGACGCCCAGGGTGGTACCCAGTGGGAAATGTCTCAGAAATTCGCTCAGCTCTTTAATGAAAAGACTGGCGGTAAGCATAAAGTATCCATGTTTCCAAATGGCCAACTTGGTAGTGAGCAGGATACCATCAACGATGCATCCATGGGCACCCTCGACTTCTCAACACTCGCAGTAAATAACATCACTCCTTTCTCTCCTACCGTCGGCGTACTTACCCTTCCATACGTCATCCTTGGACTTGAGGATGCGGTAAAACTAACCCGTGGTGAAGTAGGAAAAGAGCTTGAAGCAAACACTATCCGTGATGCAGGTGTTCGTATTGTTGCCTGGGCATATTCCGGTTTTCGTGTTCTTACCAACTCCAAAAGACCAGTTTCCACCATGGAAGATCTCAAAGGCCTCGTTATCCGAGTTCCTAAGAACGAAATCATGATCGCGTGTTACCAGGCATGGGGTAGCAACCCAACTCCAATGGCATGGTCTGAGACCTTCACCGCGCTGCAGCAAAAAGTTGTTGATGGACAGGACAACCCATTCATTACCGTTAGTGCAATGAAATTCTATGAAGTGCAGAAGTATGTCACCACTATCCGTTACATCTTCTCTCTTGAGCCTCTCATCATCAGCGAATCTGTTTTCCAGGACATGAAACCAGAGCTGCAGAAAGCGGTTCTCGAAGCTGGTCAGGAAGCAACCTTGTACTCTGAGCAGTATCTCAAAGATTCTGAAGCCGCTATCATGCAAGACCTGCAGGATAAAGGAATGGAAATCACCGCTCCTGCAAACGATGAGAAAGAGTGGATCGAAGCTGCAACTACAACAGTTTGGCCAAAATACTATGACAGTATTGGTGGAAAAGAAAAGCTTGATGGTATCCTGAAAATGCTTGGTCGTTAATAACCAGCATATCAAGCTTTGAAGTGATAATCGTCTACCCCTGATTACGCCGGTAATTCGGGGATAGACGATGTACTAGGCACTATCAAGCGCACCTCTCCTTTTGAATAAAGCACAATGTAACAGCGTTGAATCCCAAATCGGGCAAATGCCTAGGATTTCCCCAGTCAATCTGGCCCTTTAACACCACTTTGCCTGCCGCATCTGATAAGACCCTGAACCAACGCATGTAAAACCAACTAACCCCGGTAAACGGGAAACAATCCAGGACAAGCGCCTGGGTGCTAACTTCAAGTTATTAATGTTAAATTACTCTCCATTTTCTTGTTTTTTATGACAAGTTTTCAGGAGTAAGGCACTAAGGAGCCAAGAATGAACATAAAATCATTCTTCATCAACCTGCTCGACAATATTGAAAGTTACATTTGTCGAGTTTTGTTGATCGTTTTCGTATCACTTTTACTCGTACAGATTATTTCCCGTGAAATGTTCGGTTATTCCTTTTCATGGATAGAAGAGCTCGCTACGTACCTCTTTGTCTGGTTTGCTTATTTCGGTGCAAGCCATGCTGCAAAAATGGCGGCCCATAACAGGGTTACCTTTCAATTCAAACTATTTCCAAAGTATGTACAGACTGTCAGCGAATTTTTTGCTGATATGATCTGGCTTGCATTCAATCTCTACTTTGTTTACCTCAGTTACGACTTTGTATTTCATAAGATGAACCTGTTCTGGAAATCTCAGACCTTAGGCGTTCCAATGAAATACTTTTATATGGTACTGCCAATATCTTTTATTTTCATGTCCATACGTGTTATCCAGGTCAACTATCTCAAGCTCGTCAAAGGTGTTGATATACGCGATCCCGACGCTTCTGAGCTCGAGAGCGCCGCTGAATCGATGAAGGATGATGTCAACGACACAACCCCACTCACTGAAACCAAAACTTCATAACTGATCTGGAGATAAATTATGGAAACCACAGTAGTCTGGGTTTTATTTGGCTCCTTTTTGGCGCTGCTTTTACTAGGGGCTCCCATCACCGTTTCACTCGGTGTGTCAGCAATGGCTGCCTTTATGTATCTTGATGAAAACCCAATTAAACTCGTACAAATCGCTTTCAGATCCGTTGGATCTTTTCCTTTAATGGCGCTTCCTGCTTTCATCCTTGCAGGAGCTTTGATGGAGGCCTCAGGAATATCGAGGCGGCTGGTCAAAATTGCCGAATCCTTTGCAGGACCTATTACAGGTGGACTAGGCGCCGCCACTGTTATGGCGTGTATATTCTTTGGGGCTATCTCCGGTTCTGGTCCCGCCACCACTGCCGCAGTCGGAATGCTTATGATTCCTGCTATGGTTAATCGCGGCTACGACAGAGGCTATGCATCTGCTATCACCGCTTCTTCCGGAGGACTCGGCATTATCATACCCCCATCGATCCCTATGGTAATTTTTGGGATTTCCGGAATGGGTATGCAGGCGCCAGCTGAAGCAGTTGCCAAGTTTGGCGAATTCCAATCACTTTCAATTCCAAAACTCTTTCTTGCGGGTTTTCTTCCAGCCCTCCTTGTTGCGTCCGGCATTCTTTTTGCCAACTATTTTCGCAGCAAAAAACGTGGATATGTCGGAATATCAGACAACTGGTCCGCAGCAGAAATGGTAAGAACCCTTAGAAGTGGTATATGGTCAGTTCTTGCCCCTCTGATTATTCTTGGTGGAATATACAGTGGCTTTTTCACTCCCACCGAATCGGCGATTGTTGCAATTTTCTACACCCTTTTCGTCGGTATTTTTCTGCATAAAGAACTCAAACTGAAGCAGTTCTTTCATTCCCTTGAAACAACCACCTGGATCACAGGTCGTGTACTTCTCATTCTTTTCACAGCAACAGTTTTTGGTCGCCTGCTCGTGGAAAATGAAATACCGTCAATTGTAGCTCAGGCGCTTCTGGACTTCACTGACAACATGTACCTTATCTGGGCGCTTATTATCTGCTTTCTGGTATTTGTGGGTATGTTTATGGAGACCTTGGCCACCATCATGATTCTTACTCCAGTACTCCTCCCTATTATGTATTCTCTTGGGGTGGATCCAGTACATTTTGGAGTAGTTATGGTTGCAACACTGGCCATCGGATTCCAGACGCCTCCACTGGGTGAGAACCTTTTTGTTGCCTCCGGTATCGGAGGTTCAACTATCGAGGATATCTCAGTTCAGGCTATGCCATTCTCCATTCTGGCGATAATCGCCGTCTTTATCATTGCCTTCTTTCCACAGATATCTCTTTTTCTACCTGAACTTCTTGGGTACTAAAACAGCGATAGCGTAGTTTTACATTTATCCCCCATTAACCATATAGTTGTACCGGTTGATGGGGGATTTTTATTTCCTTCCACCTTCTACAAACTGTTTCCTATACGTTTCAAGGTCCCTCTCCTAAACTAATCTTGTAGTGGATTTTTCCCTCAACTATTCAATTTGATATTTCGCCGCAAAAGCAATAAACTTGAAAGAAACACATCGTAACATCAAGTCTTCGATCTTTTAATCCGTCTGGCTAACAATTAAATTGTGAAATTTCTCAACCTGAAATGTTTATAAAAATTCTCTCCCTACGGGCAAAATTGCTACTTTGGCTTATGCCCATTATCTTGGTTGGACTCGTATCGATGAGTTCTGGCGCGTATTTCTATTTTAAAAGCGTTATTGAGGAAGAACTATCAAAAAGTATGTTGGCATCTGTGGGTAAGAGCGCGGAAAGTATCAACAGATGGCTCTCCATTATTATGCTCGAGCCAGAAGCCATTGCTTCAACCCCTGCTGCTAAGGCAATTAATGAAAATTTTTCACTGCTAGACAACCTAAATCTCAACCGCCACAAACGACTCCACGCAAAGTATCCTGATATATTTAAAGACATTTATGCTGCCAATAAAGACGGGGAGTATCACACAATTATCCAGATCGGTGATAATTTTACCATTCATAAAGGCAATATTGTAAACCGACCGTACTTTCAAGCAATAATGAGTGGTGCCCCTACCCAAATAACGTCCCCCCTGATCTCCAGAACAACGGGAATTTCTACCGTCTTCCTGGTTTCCCCCATTCATGATGAAGAGAACCAACCGATAGGCCTCATAGGTTCGGGAATTTCCCTTAGCTACATCCAAAATATTGCCCAGACTCTTAAGGCAGGACTTACAGGCTACGGTTTTATTTTAGCTGATGACGGTACTTATATCTACCACCCTAATGATTCGCTCATCATGAAGAGTAAAATCACAGAACTTGATAACCCTGCTCTACAAAAACTTGGTCGGCGTATGATTTCGGGAAAATCAGGCATCTTCTCTTACTCCTATGATGGCCAAGAAATGGTTGCACTTCACTTTCCAATCCCAATTACTGGCTGGTCTGTGGCTACTGTCCTACCAGAAATAGAACTGTTTGCTCCAGCAGTTAATATGGTAAAAATCCTCCTTGCCATAACTGTTTTTTTCTCTTTGATTGTCGGTTTTGCAATCATTTTTGCCATGGACCATCTCACACGCCCTCTAAAAAGCCTTGTATCTCGTGCTCAAGAGATTTCCTCTGGTAATCTTAAGGTACCAGCTCTTGAAATTCAGACCGAAGATGAAATTGGCAAACTTGCCGGTGCCTTCAATCTGATGACCACCAATCTGAATTCTACCCTGTCGGGACTTCAGAAGAGTGAAGATAAGTATAGGAGTATTTTTGAAAATTCACTGCTTGGAATCATTCAGGTATCTATTGAAGGAAACATAATCAGCGCCAACCCAGCCTTTGTTCAAATGCTTGGGTACGAATCCCTTGAAAAGATGCTTGATGAGGCAAAGAATGTACAAACCTCTATGTACCTCAACCCGGAAGATCGCACAAAAATACTCGAAGAACTTCTCCAAAAAGGCAAATTACAAAACCAGGAAATTCAGCTCAAACACCGCAATGGTGATTCGTTTTGGGTTTCTATCGACATCCGCCTTATTCGTGATCAAGCAGGTGCTCCGTTACGAATCGAATCTTTGGTTAACGATATCAACAATCGCATCGAGGCAGAGCAGGAACGAAGTAAACTACAGTCTCAACTGGCACAATCACAGAAGCTGGAAGCCGTTGGTAAGCTTGCTGGCGGAGTAGCTCATGACTTCAACAATATCCTGTCTGTTATTATAGGAAAATCTGAAATTGCACTTATGAAAATGGCTCCATCAGCTCCATTTTATGCTTCTTTCGTTGATATAAAAAAAGCAGCAGAGCACTCCGCAAGCCTGACTCGACAACTACTGACTTTTGCAAGGAAACAGACCATTGCCCCACAGGTGGTTGACATCAACCAAAACATGCAAGAAACGCTTAGTATGTTACGACGCATAATCAGTGAGAATATTGACCTCACCCAATCTCCCAGCCCCGGTCTATGGCCGGTTAAAATGGACCCGGACCAGATGACCCAAATCATCACCAATCTGTGCGTAAATGCCCGCGATGCGATAGACAAGATTGGAACAATAATAATAAAAACCACAAACAGTACCTTAGACAAAGAATATTACACGGATTTAAGTGATTACATACCTGGGGACTACGTTTGTCTGTCTGTAAGCGATGATGGTTGTGGTATGGACCCGGAGACTCAAAAACAGATTTTCGAACCCTTCTTTACCACAAAAGGACAGCATAAAGGTACAGGGCTTGGTCTTGCCACGGTGTATGGAATTGTCAAACAGAACCATGGATTCATCAATATTTATAGCGAGGTCAACCAGGGGACAACATTTAAAATATACATCCCAAAGTATACAGGCAATGACGCGCACAGAGCACTCAATCACGACAAACACGACACGCCCAGGGGAGATGAATCTATTTTATTAGTAGAAGATGAACCAGAACTCCTCGACGTGAGTGAACAGATGTTGAAAGAATTGGGCTACACCGTACTTGCGGTCAACAGTCCCGAGGAGGCTATTCGTTATGCTGAGCAATATGGAGAAAAGATAGATCTCCTCTTAACTGACGTTATCATGCCTAAAATGAATGGTCGTGATCTCGCCACGTACATCCATGAACTACACCCGCATATGCAATGTCTCTTTATGTCTGGATATACTGCAGATATCATAGCACATCAGGGTGTACTTGATGAGGGCATTGATTTTCTGCAAAAACCATTCTCCGTACAAGCCCTTGCGGGTAAGGTCCGGGCCGTAATTGATGCGGGTGGACACCTAACCCGTATTTCTCATCACTAAAGTTTTTTGCTGATCAAGACACGGAGCACTCGACTGTACTTTTGTACCTCAAGTGCTCAGTAACGATGCAGCAGCGGAAAAATCTTGTGACCCGGAGGGTGATCTTTTCGATATACAGCGAAATACACACTGTTTTTTGAGTCTATTATATTTACTTTGTGAAATTTGTGCTTTAGGCTATTTATCGAAAAGTTCATGAGAAATGCGGGCTAAGTCCGGTAAACGGGAAGTAAGACACTAAAACAACCCATTGACTTGTACCAGCCCAGATATTTTACGAGTTTGAAGGGGCTATAACCGTTACATAAAACGCTCTATCGCCTTGACGAGTCTTCCCACGCCATCTTCTATTGTTGCAGGATCAACACAGGAGTAATTTAACCTAAAGGTGTTTTTACTCCCTTTTTGGGTATAAAAGGGATCACCTGGTACAAAGACAACCCTCTCTTTTACCGCTTCTTCAAAAAGTGCCATGGAACATTTTCCTTCAGGTAGTCTCCCCCAGAGAAACATACCACCTTCAGGTGTGGTAATGGTGATTTCCTTTGGAAAATGGCGTCCAATAGCAGCAATCATGGCCTCGCATTGCACTCCATATGCCTCAGTTATTTTTGAGATATGCATATCCAGATCATTCTCGCGGAGGAATTCCATAATTATTTTCTGGGTAAAACTCGAGGTGTGGAGGTCCGCTGCCTGCTTGGCTACAATCAGTTTATCAAAAATCCAATCTGGTGCCGCAATCCAACCTAGACGAAAACCAGGAGCCACAACCTTTGAAAAAGAACCGAGAAGTACCGTCTGCTCTGGCAGATATTTATAAAAAGAATCTGCATGCTCACCTGAAAAGCGCAACTCACCATATGGGTCATCTTCAATCAAGATAAACTTGTTTTCCCTGGCAACTTCTGCCACCTGCGTGCGGTTTACATTGGAATACGTGATTCCGGAGGGGTTCTGAAACGAAGGAACCATATAGAGCATTTTTGCAGCAGACCTAGCACTCGCCCTTGCTAAAGCCGCCACGTCCATACCTGTTTCATCTACCGGTATTGGTCTAAAAACGGGTTGATACATTGAAAGTGATTGAATTGCCCCTAAATATCCAGGCTCCTCAATAAGCACGGAATCACCCTTATCTAAAAAGACCTTTGCCAAGAGATCAATCCCCTGCTGAGAACCGTTTGTGATGATTATATTTGCAGCCGGAATATCTATTCCCTTTTTTTCCTTATATCTAGCAGAGATGAATTCACGAAGTTCCAGTTCTCCTTCAGAATTGCTGTATTGTAGAATTTTTGCGCCATAACGTTTAAATACCGCACTGGTAGCCGTTTCAATTTCCTTTACGGGGAAAAATGCGGGGTTAGGCAAACCACCTGCAAATGAAATCACTTCAGGGTTCAAAGAAGCCTTCAAAATTTCTCTGATAAAAGAGCGTGGAACGCCCTGAATACGTTCAGAAAACAAGTCTTCCATGATATTTATTTCCTCTACAATATTTTCATAGTACACAACGGTTTCTGCAGGACATTAAGACAAGAATAAACAACTTACCACCATCTTTTACCAAGGTAAAGATTACTTGTTTTTCTATTGTTGATTAAAAAAGAGGTACGACGGGGAGGGATGAAAAAAAGAACAAAAAAAAGGGGCTCAGCCAATCTGAGCCCCTGTACTACGCAACGAGTCTATTTACGAGAAACTTATAAAGCAGCCTTATAAATTTCTTTTACATCATCATCACTTACGGACCGAGGATTAGTCATACCGCAAGCATCTTTTTGTGCATTTACAGTCATGGTGCCGATATCTTTTGCGTCAACCTTCTTACCATACTTCTCGCCAAGCGCGATGAGACCAGCAGGAATACCGACATCTGTTGAGAGCTGCTTGATTGCAGAAAGAGCAAGCTCTGCAGCTTCACGTTTAGAAAGACCTTCTGTGTTCTCGCCCATGAGTTGAGCAATTTTCACGAAACGATCCAGCTTTGCAATCAGGTTAAACTTACTTACATGTGGAAGCAAAATCGCATTACATTCACCATGGGGCAGGTCATAGAAACCACCAAGCTGATGAGCCATAGCATGAACATGACCAAGACTTGCGTTATTAAATGCCATACCAGCAAGGTATTGAGCATAACACATACCCTCACGGGCAACGATATCTTGTCCATTTGCAACTGCTGGTCTGAGATGTACTGCAATCAACTCGATTGCTTTTTCAGCGGCAGAGTCTGTCATTGGGGTAGCGATTGTAGAAACATATGCTTCCACAGCATGAGTCAATGCATCCATACCGGTTGCAGCTGTCAGTGCAGGAGGCATACCCATCATCAAGAGTGGATCGTCAAGAGCTATACCTGGAGTACAACGCCAGTCAACGATGGCCATTTTAACTTTTCGGGAGGTATCAGTAATGATACAGAATCTAGTCATTTCTGATGCGGTTCCAGCTGTAGTGTTTACTGCGACATATGGAGGCATTGGTTTGGTAGACTGATCAACGCCTTCATAGTCTTGGATTTTTCCGCCATTAGCGATAACAAGTCCAACACCCTTACCACAATCATGAGAACTACCACCACCAAGAGTAATAAGACTGTCACACTTATTTTTATTATAAGCGTCTACACCATCATGAACATTTTTATCTGTTGGATTCGGAATAGTCTCATCGAAGACAACATATGCCATATCTGCACCGTCAAGAAGATCAGTAACCTCTTTTGTGATACCAGCAGCAGTAATACCTTTATCTGTTACAATGAGAGGCTTAGTGCCACCAAGGGCTTTTATCTTTGCAGGGATTTCTTTAGCTGCACCAATACCAATCAATGTAACACTAGGAATAAAGTAACCGTGTACCTCTTCGCGAATTGCCATAATAATACCTTCCTTCTTTTGAATTAGGTTTTAGTAGTACATCTTCTTAACATAACATCTGAGGTCTAGATTCAAACTAAGCACACCATGATATAGCAAAGTCTGTGCCATATTAGATATGCACGCGATTACAGGGTGATACAAAAACTGCAGTTTTCAATTTGGACAAAATGTCCCGTCACCACCCTTGCCTACTGCTACTTTTATCTCCTCTGCAACTTTAGATGGCTTCACACAACCTTTAGCCAGTAAGAGTTTCACGCGATTGGGTCAAAAAGAAACACACGAAGTCCAAATTGGGTCAAAACGTCCCACCCAATTTCGACCAAACAACCTCAATGGTAATATATTGAGCTGAAACCTAAATTTTGCAATTGACTAGCCCGGAGTCTACGCTTACCTGCCGGAAAGGCGAGGCAGCGAAGCTGAAGACGTATAAATATACTCCAAAGCTTCGATAACAAAGCAGATTCGGTGGAATTGTCAATCTTCTGTACTTTGTGTATACAAGATTTAGGTGAAAAAATATTACAGCAGGACCAGCCGCCGATATTTAACGACGGCCGATTACGATGGGAAATGTGGAAAGAAGAGAGTGATAGTCACGCATTATAAAGTGCAAGCTTTCGATACAGGGTTTTTCTACTAATACCGAGAATTTCTGCCGTTTTTTGGCGATTTCCTTCGAAAAAATGGAGCATTTTCAGGATATGTCTTTTTTCAATCAAATCCAGAGAGAGAGCCGCTTGGGATTCTTCAGCTGCAGACACAAGCTCCCTTGGCAAAGAGAGTTCTGTAATAATATTATTTTCCGCGAGAATTATTGATCGTTCAAGAACATTCCGCAGCTCCCGAATATTTCCTGGCCATGAATAGCGTAAAAGACATTTCATGGCACGATCAACTATTGTATAGGAGCTATTGTCGGGGCTGAGTCGCATGAGAAAATAGTCCACAAGGAGTGGCAGATCTTCTTTTCGGTCCTTAAGAGGCGGAATCTCGATGTTAAAGGCATTAATCCTGTGAAAAAAGGCCTCATTGAAACGTCCCTCTGCCACCTCTTCCACCAGATTTCTGTTTGTGGCAAAGAGCAGCCTGACATTTGCTTTTCTTTCCTGTTTTTCCCCTACCCGCCTGTAACTTTTAGATTCCAACACCCTCAGTAAAGAGGCCTGGACCCCCATGGACAACTCTCCTATTTCGTCAAGAAACAGTGTGCTTTCATGGGCGTAGGACATGAGCCCCTCCCGTGAATCAGTGGCACCAGTAAAGGATCCTTTGGCATGACCAAACAACTCACTTCTGGCAAGTTCCTTTTGTAGGGATGCGCAGTTTTTAATAATAATTTCGTGCCCAGAGCAGGCGGATCTCTCGTGGATCATTCTCGCCACAACATCTTTTCCAGAACCGGATTCGCCAGTTATAAGTACAGGAATCGTAGCGGGAGCAACCTTATTTATCAAAATTTTAATATCTCGAATTGATTCCGACTTACCGATGAACTGAACCTTCTGTTTATCAAGATCTCTGTTATGCCTGAGAATGGAATTTTCCCGAGCCATCAGAACCCGCTGGTGGGCTTTTTCAATCACTAGTTCCAACCGGTCCAGATTAAACGGCTTCTGTATAAAATCGTACGCTCCATACTTCATCGCTTCAACTGCGCTATCAACATCACCGTGTCCCGTAATCATAACCACTTCAACATAGGCCACAGATTCTTTAACCCGAATAAGTAGTTCGAGATCTTCCACGTCCGGTAAACGCAGATCCATTATTATCACATCCACCCAATGAGATTTCAGGATTGACATTGCATCCTTGCCACATGCAGCTGTCAATACATCTCTCTGGGTAGTTACAAGTTCTTTTTCCAGTATTCGCCTGATCGATTGCTCATCGTCAATGACCAGGACAGTACACTTATCCATTTCCATTACAATTCTGCCCCAGGAAGCGTTACCTTGAATGTAGCTCCCTGTCCTTCATGACTTGTCACATTGATCTCACCATCGTGTTTATTAACGATAGCATAGCAGGTAGAAAGCCCAACACCGATCCCCTGGCCCACCTTTTTAGTGGTAAAAAAAGGCTCAAACAGCTTATCTAAATGCTCAGCGGGAATACCGCTGCCGTTATCTTCAACAATCAGCTCAACACCTTCCTCGTCTGTTTTTCTTGTACTAACCGAGATTTGCCCTCCTTCTTTTGTTGCATCAAAAGCGTTACTAAAAAGATTAATAATCACCTGCTTAAGTTGGGATTCATCCCCTAATATCGTTGGTAAATTTGCACCAAAATTAGTCTTTAGTGAGACCCCACGCTGTTCTTTAAAGTGATGTTTAAGGATAAACAACGTGTCACTGACACATTTGTTTATATCAACAGGCCCAAGGGCCGAGGCGATAGGACGACTAAAAGTCAGTAGCGTCTGGACGATATCCCGGCACCGATAACACTCTTTTATAATAGTGTCGGTATACTCAGAGAAATCTTCTAGAATATCAGGTTCAACAGTATCTTTGATTTTCTTAATTCTTCGCTGCAATCCTTCAGCAAAACCGCTTATGGCTGCAAGCGGATTGTTGATCTCATGGGCAACACCTGCTGCCAGTGCGCCAACAGTCGCCATTTTTTCTGCCTGATTGAACTGAGCCTGTAACTCTTTATCCCGAGTCACATCTCTTTTAAAAAGAAGCACATTACGCTCTCCGGTCCCACCAGTTTTCATGGGGGAGGCGATGATATCAAAATGACGATAGGCTCCATCCACCTTGTAAATACAATAATCTTTTACGATTTCATGTAGGTCCAAAGAACGAAGAGCCGGACAATCTGTGCACTGAGAATTATTGCCTCGAAAGACCTGGTAACAAAACCGTCCAATGGGATCAATCCCAGGAAACCATTCTCTAAAAACGTGATTAACCTGTTGAATCTTCAAATCATCAGAAAGTACAATCATCAGATCAGTAATCCCATCTACAACGGCCTCGATTTCCTGCCTCTTTTTTTCGAGTTCATCATTGGAGGTTTTCAGCTGCTCAACTTTTTGCTGGAGGTCCTGATAAAACCCAACCTTGCAATGCTCAATACCTATCAGATCTTCAAGGGATGCTATAGATTTCATTACCAGGCCTCTTCACATACGGCCATGAGCTCTCTCCACGATGCTGGCCTTGGATTGGTAAGATTGCATGCATCGTTTACCGCCATTCGGCAGATCGGCTCAAGAAAATGTTTATCTTCGTCACTAATCTCATCACGTAACCTCAGAGGGACATCAAAAGAGGCAAAAAATTCATCCAGCCGTTCAATACCAGCAACCGCATTATCCCTGGTTGAACCCAAATCTTTATTGAGAACTACTTTGCCAATATTTGAAAATTTTTCTTCAGCCCAGTCGAGATTGTAACGCATAATAGCTGTCAGCAGCATAGGGTGGATAACCCCGTGGTCCATGTCAAAATGACCACCAAGGGAATGCGCCAGGGCATGCTCTGCTCCAAGACTCGCATTACTAAAGGCCATTGAAGCGGATACTGAGCCAATACTCAATTGCTCCAGGGAGTCAAGTGATCTCGTTTGTACCGCATTGGGAAGGTTGCGCATGATCAGATCAATGGCTTTAAGTGACTGCATCTCTGTAAATGGTGATGCAATGACCGAGGTGTACGATTCTATGGCATGGGCTAGTGCATCCACTGCCGATTGTATGATCTGGGTCTCACTTTTAGTTCGTAGTATCAGTGGGTCAACAATGGATATATTTGGAACGAGGGTCCGTGTGATAATGGACATCTTAACAGAACGCTCCACATCGGTGATAATACAAAACTGAGAGATATCAGAACCTGAACCAGCGGTGGTTGTAATCAGAACCATTGGCGGCAGAGGACGATGGACCCTATTAGCACCTTCATAGTCCCGTATCTTCCCGCCGTTACTTGCTATAATTGCGATACCTTTAGCAGTATCAAGAGCACTACCGCCTCCGATGGCAATTATAACATCGGCATTATTTTTGGTGTAAAACTCGGCTCCTTGCTCTACCTGGAAATCACGGGGATTTGAAGTAACACCCGGATAATATATCCATTCAATTCCTTCTTTTTTCAGAATATCCATCAACCGCTGAACCCACCCCGCCTGCTCAATGCCTTCATCACTGACCAGAAAAACCTTTTTCGCACCTAATCTGAGAGCACACTGCCCCGCATGATTTAAACTTCCTCGCCCAAAAATTATTTCAGGAATAGCGAATTTCGTTACATCCATATCTTCTCTCTCACTTGAAGTGATCCACCACCAACTTCCCAGGCGATGCTCTCCTTTGTTTAGGCGCCTCTCTCCGTAAACAACAACTTCTTAAAACATATGCAATATATAATCCAGAAGAAACTGTTGTTTATTTTCAGAGTCTTACGGCAATCACCCTGATTTATAACGGGTCATAATGACTCATCCATCTTACCCTCCACTTCCTTTACAATCAATACAAGAAATGATCAGAGCTTGATGTCACCAGATTACATTATCAACGCAGTAAGATGAGCTGGGACTGTTCTGTCTATGACAAGATAGATAGATTCTATTGTGTCAAAAAGAAAAAGAGGTGGAAAGAAGAAAATACAACCAAGGCATAACCACAACCAAGGACCCTGTTGAAATGAGCCAACAGCTGTTGGCCATGTCAAGATCAAGATCATAGATAGAAGACGCAACCAGGGCGTTAAAGGCGACCGGCATGGAGCTTAACACGAGGACAACCTTAAAAGGAAGGCCATCCGCCACGAGGTGGAGGTCGAAAAGATAGGCGAGGGTGCAGGCAATGATCGGAACGAGCATAAACTTTATTACACAGATACCAATGCTAACCGGAAGGTACTTTCCAACCTGTGAAAACCGCATTCCAAGCCCGATGGAAACAATAATTATAAATGTACCAACTGGTATGGATACTGCTGTGACAGTCTCAAAGAATGGAGGGCGGGCGACATTTAAGAGATTGAGGCTAAGACCAATACAAAACGCGCTCAGAGCTGCAGCAACGAAAGGGTCTGTCACCACCCCAAGAATACGCCGGGCAAAAGAACGTCGCTCACCTGTTTCTCCACTGTAGAATCTTGCAATGGGAAAACCAATGGTATAGTAGACGATTTCTTCAAACATCTTATACAAGGCGATCAAGGCAAAGCCCGCTTCACCAAGAAACATGTAACAGACCAGCCCACCAATGGCCCCAATATTAGTAAAGGAACCGCAGCAAAACAACACACCTGTCTGCTTCGCAGACTGCTTCAATAGTTTGGACAGTAAAAGCCCAAGAATACCACCTACTGTAAGCGCACAAACGCCAACGAGGGGGAGAAAAGCTACGCGCATATCTCCAAAAGAGACGACCCAGACAGCCCCCAGAAAAGAGATGGGCATGAAAAACAACAAGCCAATCTTCTGAAGAGTCTTGCGCAAAACAGCAATTGACAGGGGAAGAGTCATCACTCCGCCTCTGTCAACAAGCTGAATCAAATAACCAAGGGCCAGACCACTTGCGATAATTCCTAATGTGAAAAGCAGTTTTTCCATGCTATCAGTCTATCCCTTACAACAATGTTTACCCTCATCAGCGTATAACATTTACCTTGAGGAGACCTTGAAAAATCAGAAAACTCGTTCAAGTTCGAGGCATGTGAAGAATTTTACCACAGGCATATGTTTGATATTCCGAGGATAAATTCCTACACATAACGATGAAATTGGGCGAGTTTGCGATTTTTCAGAGTAGCCTTTAACTATTAGCGTGGGCCAGGGACTGAAGGATAAAAAAACAACTGGTTGCCCCCGCATCCTGATGGCCGATTGTTCTCTCTCCAAGACGAGAAGCCCTGCCGATCCTTGCCATGAGATCTTTTGTGGATTCCATTCCGGATTTAGCGGCAGCCTCAAAATCTCCAAGTCCATCACCAAGGGCTTTCCCATCCTCACTTGCCGCAACGAGAGCTTCAACTGCAGGCGTTAGGGTGTCCACCAAGGTCTTGTCACCCACCTTTGCCTTGCCAATGGTAAGAATTCCATTTAATGCCTCTGTCATCATAGCGGCAAAGTCAACCAAAGTAACCTCTTTCTTAGCAACTCCTGCAATGGCCATTTTAAGAAAAAGAGTACCATATAGAGCACCCATGGCCCCACCGACCGAGTTCATTACTTCCATACCAACGCAATTCATAACTGACGCTACATCGGTGACCTCAAGGGCTTCCAGATTCTTTTTCACACCACGGAAACACTTTGCCATATTCACTCCGTGGTCACCGTCACCGATCGCGCCATCAAGATCTGAGAGATATTCTTTTTGTTCTTCTATTGTGTCACACAATCCTACCAATGCTTTGTGAAATTGTGCAGCTGTGATCTGTTCAGCCATGGAAATCCCCTTAAATAACTTTATACATACATGTATTAGCCGGAGCCTTTAACAGTTGTGTGGTTTCGTCGTCAAGTTTACTCAGTGTCACAGAAAACCCACCCATCTCAAGTCCTGTAAAAAACTCTCCGACCATGGATATTTCAACACTCATTCCTGCCTTTTCTACAAGCTCCCGTGCTTTCCGGTAGGCAAGGTACAGTTCACACTGCGGTGTACCACCAAGACCATTTATCATCAAGGCAAGCTTGTCACCAGAGCCAAAGGGCAGATCAGTAACAATCTGCTGTACCATCCGCTCAACGGCATCATCCACGCTGGTAAGTTTCGTCTTTTCTATGCCTGCCTCACCGTGGTGTCCCACCCCGTACTCCATCTCATCATCTTCCAGGGTAAAGGTCGGCGTACCTTTAGCGGGTACAGTACAGGGAGAAAGTGCCACACCAATTGTTCTGGTCCTGCTGTTTACACGGTCGGCAATCTCCTTACACTCTTCAAGGGTTCCGCCAGCGACAGCCTTTGCCCCTGCAGCCTTCCAGCACAGGAGCGAACCGACAACCCCACGACGTCTATCCTCTTCACCTTTAGGAGCTGAAGACACGTCATCTGTAGAAACAGACTGCAGAACTTTTATTCCCTGCATTTGAGCAAGGTCAGCTGCAAGCTGAAAATTCATCACATCGCCTGCATAATTGCCAAGCAGGATAAGTACACCTTCTCCACTTTCAGCAGCCCTTGCAGCTTCAAGACAGGCATTTGGTGGTGGAGATGTGAAGATTTCGCCCACCGCCACCGCGTCAAGAAGACCTTCACCCAGATAACCGATAAATGCAGGTTTATGGCCTGAGCCACCACCTGAAATCAAACCGACCTTTCCCTTTACAGGTGCAGTTTTACAGGCAAGTGTTCTCACACCGTCTATTTTTCTGATCGTATTTTCATGCGCCTGTACAAAGCCTTCGACCATCTCATCAACCGTATCATACGGATCATTAATAAATTTTTTCATCGCTCGTTCTCCTTACTTAGCAGCAGGACCTTAGTCTAACCCCGGTAAGCCACTAAAATTGATAAACTCGGAAAATTCATTTTGCATGTACAAATGGACTCTGCAGATAAGCGCAGACTTCGCAGAAAGTTCGATATACGCCCCGCAGGAAGTGCCCTTGGGGTACGAGGCGTAGTGTCTTAAGCGACGATTTGACAATACATACGGTATGGCCAATCGTCGTTTAATACCTACAACGAAGTAGATCGAGCTTTTTACGAGTCCAGCAAAATTCTATTTTTGATCTTTAGCGTAATCAACAATACGCTGGATTTTCGCCTCTGAGCGACCACCAGGTACGTATTGGGCCTCAATCCATATATCAACAAGTTTTTTCGCAACTTCAGCGCCGGTTACCTGGGAGCCAATGGTCATGATATTACAGTTATTGCTCAAAACAGATCGTTCTGCGGAATACGGGTCGCTACAGGTTGCGGCATACGCACCCTGTACTTTATTGGCCGCAAGACATACTCCAATTCCAGTGCCACAGAGCAGAATACCTCGTTCATGCTTTCCTGCGGCCACTGCTTCTGCCACTTCTATGGCAACATTGGCGTAAATGGGGTCATCACTGCCGAAATCTTTACAGGACAGCCCCTTATCTTCTAAGTGTTTTATGATGACCATTTTCAGGTCAGTTGCGTTGGGATCACAACCTATAGCTATTGTTTTCACGACTCTTTCTCCTTATTTAGTACCCAACTGAAAACCGCAAATTTCCCCAATTTCTTCGTTGGGCTCAAATTTTAATCCTCAAAATACTTTATGTATTCCTCCGGTTAAAATTATCGCCCGCCTCGAACTTGAAAAAATTGTCAGGTTTTCGTTCAGGCACTATTTATAAAATCTTATTTCTCCAGATATGAACTCTATTTCAGGTCATTGCTTTAGTGACAAAGTCGATGGACTCTCTAAGAACAGCCTCAATCTGAGCCACAGGAATTACATCCACCGTCCGTGAAGGTTGTGCCAATTTATCCCGGCGCAGTCTTAAAGGAATTTCCAGCGACACCGGTGTTTTCGGTTCATTTTTCGCAATATCTGCCAAAATTGACGCATAATCGATGGCGCCCCCCCCGATCGGAGTAAAGTGCCAGCCATGGTCATCGGCCACGACATCTTTTATATGATAATGTACGATATCCTTGCGACACTTTAGATAGTCCTCTTCCGGACGTACTTTCTCAAAACAGTGGGAAACAAGGTTACCAAAATCGTAATTGACCCCAACCCAACGGGAGCCAATCTTTTCTATCACTTCAGATGATCCAGCGCCCTGATTGATTACATTGGCCGCACCGTCACCAGGATTCTCAAGTCCTACCATAAGCTCCAACGCTTCCGCATGAATGGCAATTTCGGCAATATTGCGATAGAACACATCAGCTTTTGCAACGGGTGCTGCATTGGTGACGATAGTCGATGCCCCCACCGCCTTGGCAAAATCCATTCTCTTTTTGAAGATCTCTACTATGCCACCCGCCGTAAGATCGACATGGGAGCTAAATGATGTACACACCAGTCCTGATGCCCTGAGCAAATTAAGGATCATATCTTCATTTTTTTTACAGAAATATTCTTCTGTAAATGCCTCGGTATAACCACCGATAAAGGCCAATTCTACACAGGTTACACCAAGCCCCTTAAGAGACGAAAACACCTCATCAAAGCTATAGCCATCGTAGGCGGCGGTACTAACAATTAATGGATTCTGCACATTCAACCCCTTGATAAAACTATTTTAACTTGAATATTTCACTCTCTACAAAACGCCAGGTGGCGAGGTAATCGCCGCCTGCCATAAGCGACTCGAGTTTTGGAATATCAATTGTATCGAGTAGATTCCATATTTTCAGGGTAATCCGGCTGTTAGCCTCAAAGGTGCCCCGAATATCCCACCTGGTAGGAGAGGTATCTGAAGTAAAATAGTCGTTGTAACCGTATTTTTTCAGGTAGTAGAGGAATTCGACATACTCAAGAAAGTGCTTTGTGCCGCAGAAATAGTCCCAATCCCACTTTCCGTCGTTGTCATTGATATGAACATAATATTTAAACCTGCTTGCTTCCAATAGTGCGACCGCTTCTGCCGGATTCTCATTACCATACATGGAGTGTCCAAAATCAAGAGTCACTCCCATGCCATCCACCTGCATATCGTTGAGTAGACAGAGCGTTTTCGCTGCTGTATCCACAAAACAAGTACCACGGGTTTCGCTCGGTTTATATTCAATAAAAAGTGGGATGTCCTGCCTGTAGCTCCCCGCCTCTGAAAAGGTGTCTACCAGATTTTTCCAGGCGGTGGCATAATCGTACTGAAAAGAGAACTCATACCCATCTCCCAGCGGACAACAGGTTACTTTGTCTGCCCCAACGTCTGCTGCGAAATCTTTGGCGTTTTTAATAAACTGTACCGCTTTGGCCCGTATTTCAGGATCAAGAGATGTGAGTCCACCGTTACGGAATTCAGGTTCCGCTTTTACATTGACGTTTATTGCAGCCACTTCAAGGTTGTACCTGTTCAGCACGGCCTTTGTTTCAACGGCATCTTTCACTTCATATGGATAGACTATCTCAACACCTTTATACCCTTCAATCTCCGTCATCAGCTTGAACTTATCTTCAACATTGAGGGGGGCATTGTATTCGTGGAATCTGTCTTTTGTTTGGGACAGAAAACTTGTGATTATTGCGAGTTTTAACATAATTTAGATCTCCAGATTGGTGCGTGTATTCCCACGTAATGCAACATCCATTGCATCCGACTGAGAGCTAATTTCTCTAGTTTGTGGCTTTCCTGCTCAATTTCATTTTCAGGGCTGAAAACCCTCGTTTATACCAGCCGAACTGGCTACAAACAGTCCAGACGATGATGATAAAAAGTATCAGTGATACTGGTCGCGTAAAAACCGGCATAAAACTCCCCTGGGAGACCATAAGAGCCCTACGCAGATTTTCATCCGCCATGGGACCCAAGATGACACCGATTACGAGTGGTGCAATGGGGTAGCCCATGTTCGTTAAGAAGTAACAGATTATACCCACTGGTAGCATGAGATACAGATTGAAGATATTTAATCCGAGTGAGTATGATCCGATAATACAAAGGACACCAATTATCGGCATGAACAGCTCTGTTGGTATCTGCAGCACTTTTACTACCTGCTTGGCAAGCAGCATTCCTGTAACCCACATCGCCATGGAGGCAAGAAGGAGAATGGCTGCCACTTCTAAAATAAAGGTGGGATGCTCAAAGGACATCATCGGCCCCGGCGTGACCCCATGGAGCATCAAGGCTCCTAGTAACATTGCAGCCGGAGGACTACCAGGTATCCCCAGATTCAACAGAGGTATCATGGCCCCGCCCACACATGCATTATTGGCTGTTTCGCTTGCCAGGAGTCCTTTGATTTCTCCTTTGCCAAATTTTTCAGGCTCTTTAGACGTATTTTTGGCAGTTCCGTAAGAGACCCAACCAGCAATATCTTCACCAATACCTGGCACAGCACCAATACCAACACCGATAAGCGCCGACCTGAAGATGGCCGGAATGTTACGAATAACAGTACCAATCTCTGGCATTATGCGTTGGAGCTTTTTGGCCTTGGCCATCTGGGTTTTATTGCGTAGCACCTCAATGATCTGGGGAATTCCAAAAGCACCGATCAGTACCGGAACAACTTCAATACCACTGTCCAGCTCCGGGATGCCAAAGGTAAATCGAGGATAGAATTGCAGTTGATCTCGACCGATACAGGCGAGGAAAAGTCCTAAAAATCCTGCAATCCAACCCTTTATAACAAGGTCAGGTGCGGTAAGAGTGCCTGAAATAAGTATCCCGAAGAAGGCGAGTAAAAAGAACTCAAAGGAGGTGAATTCCAAGGCAAATTGGGAAATCAGGGGTGAGATACTTACCACAAAAAGCATACTGATGATTGTACCAATTGCAGAAGCGGTGGTGGTAAGACCAATGGCACGACCACCTTCACCTTTGCAGGCGAGCGGATAACCATCAAGAGCGGTCGCAGCCGATGCCGCAGTTCCTGGAATATTGATTAAAATTGAAGCGTAAGACCCGCCATAGGTACCACCAACATAGATCGCCAGCAGGCAGATCATAGCCATGGGGGTATCCATGCTATAGGTGAGTGCTGTCAAAAGAGCAACCCCAAGCGTTGAGGTTAGCCCCGGCATGGCACCAAAGAGAATACCTAAAAAGACAGAGCCAAACAATATAGCCAAGGAAGTGGGGTCGGTAATCATGCCACCTACTATCCCAAAAAAGGTGCTCATTCTCTCAAAAATCATCATACGATTCCTACTCCTTTACGACCACATTTCTGCGTACCAGATACTATCAAGGAACTGAACAATCAGTCCTTCAAAGGGCATAGGTACGAGCAGGAAGTATTTAAAGATCACTCCAATCGTAAGTGGAGCAACAAAGGCAACAATAAGGCTGAGTCGGTATTTTTTTAGGATTTCCGGGTCCCCTTGTGCGCCCCTTCTAACAAGGACACAGAGACTTGCGATAAACCCAAGCACAATCCAATCGGCGGCAAATGGCAAACCTGGAGTAAGTTTTTCAGCAAGCCCCAGACCACAGAATAAACCGACGAACAATGCAATGAACCCTGTGAACCGGAACACCCTCAGTAAAAGAGACGCATCCCCTAAGTAAAACATGAAAAAGGAGACAAGAAGAAACAGTATGGCTCCTAGAAAAAAATCAATCCGAGGAACCATAAGGAAAACGAAAACCATGAGGTTAAAGACTATGGCGTAAAACCGTACTACCTCTGCTTTTTTAAGAAACCGAAGGCACTCACTACTCAAGAGAAAGGTCAAGACACTCTTAATACCAGTGCCGTGAACAGCCTTAAAAGCAATGGAGATCAGGACCAGTCCAAGAAAGGTCAACATCCCACCAACAAGCAATGGAAAAAGAGCGGGCGAAACATACCATACGTTCTGCACCCCACCCCAGGAATCCTTCATCGGCATTCCAAAAGCCTGCATAATTATGAACAGGCCGAGAAGTACTATCAAAGAGCCTGAAAATATATCGGCTTTACGCAGTTGGTCTTTTTCCATCATGACTTTTACTTCCCACGTCCAGAGTTATTATTATTTCGCTGCAGCACACTAAAGATAATTTATCTGAAAAACATTGCCCGAGCAGACAGGTCTCCAGCCTTTTTAAAAGCTGCCCTCAATGTGAGGACAGCTTTTCAAACAAATACTGAACTAATTATGGCTTAGGAATCCCCAAAGTCTCAGGATTCACCTTAGCAGCACCCAGCTCCCAGAGAGTCCAGGCAAAATTAGACTCTAGAGCGTCAAAAACCGCCTTTGATTCTGCGCCGGTTTTACCAGAAAGCAGATAGTAATTTTCTTTTGCCCAACCCTTCACTTTATCGGTTGCCATAGCTTTATTGAAGGCATCTACAAGAACAGCCTTTGCCTCTTCTGGAGCGTCAGCTGGTACCGCGAAACCAATAGCCTGAGAGATAGGGAGATATTTTGCAAGTCCTGGATAGGAATCAAAAGAAGATGGGATTGTACCAAGTCCTTCTACCTCAAAAGAATCAGGGATAAGCATCCCCAGGGCACGGAGCTTACCACCACGAAGGAGTTGCTGTTGCTCTGCAAGAGAGGTAACAACCACATTTACTTCACCAGTCATCGCAGCGTTTTGAGCAGGGCTTGATCCTTTGTAAGGAATAAAGCTAAACTTTACGCCCGATCCATTTTCAACAGCAAGAAGATTCAGATGATGGATTGAACCTGCACCACTTGCAGCAGCTCTAATGGTTCCGGGAGCAGCTTTTGCAGCCTCAATGAGGTCTTTCAAGGTATTGTACGGGGTATCAGGAGTCACAGAGATAACATCTGGGGAACCACCTACGATAAAGGCATCCCATACGTCAAATTTTTGATCCCAACCGCCTTGAACACCGGCAGTAACATTTGATTCAGACAAGCCACACAGAGTATACCCATCATGCTTCATCTTGTATGCGTGACTCATTCCAACAGAACCAGCAACTCCACCGGTTTTATTGATGACATTAATGTTTACGCCAAGGATTTTAGCCATTTCAGCGGTGATAATACGGTTACAGGTATCGGTACCACCGCCTGCACCCCAAACAACAACGTCTGTGATATTTCTACTTGGAAATGCTTTTCCGGCAAAAGCCCCGGTGGTGAAGGCGAAAAAAGCGACAAACATGAGAGCTAATATCTTTTTCATTTTTGTAATCTCCTCTAGCAACTGGTTACGTATGCAATGCGCCTTGGTAGATTTTCCATCTTTTCTGACCAAAGCCCCCCTGGTACAACCTGTTTTATCCTATTACACCTCCTGAAATCGTTAGAGCCTTACTCCCCTTCATGGGACTCACTGGATTGCTCGGGTACATTATCTTTTAACTGCGCTATTGTTTTCCGTAGATGACAACGCATGGCCTCTTCAGCTTTTTCTGGATCATGATTGCATATTGCATCCACGATCTTCATATGGTCATGTATCGTTTTATTGGGCTCTCTGATCAAACCTTCGGTTGCAATATTCTGATAGGCAAGAGTGACGATATTGAGGGTTTGTAAAATTGTGGTCAGAAATTCTTTTGAACCTATATCAGCAATGAATGTGTGAAAATATTTATCCGCTTTTGAATAAGCCTGTAGATCATCGATATTTTCCGAGTCCTGAAACTCTTCGAAGATAGCCCTTAATACAACGGCATCCTTTTCGTTGATATACTTTGCAGCCCTTCTTGCTGAAAGCCCTTCCAGCACCTCACGAATTTCAAAAATTGAAATCATCTCCTCTATGGAAAAGAGACGAACAAAAAAACCTCTGCGTGGCTTCACCTCTACCAGCTTTTCATGCTCAAGAAACTTCAAAGCGGCAATGAGAGGGGTCCTGCTGATGCCGAGCTCTTTTGCCAGCTTCTCCTGGGGAATCTTTTCGCCAGGAAGCATCTTTCGATCTTCAATCAGTTTTTTTACTATCTGATAAACCTGCTGATCCAGGTTTTCGTATCTGGTACCAAGATTTTCCATAATCGTCATAATATTAAGATGGCATTAAGGTTATATTGTATTTTGAATACAAAATACAATATTCAATTTTAGACACAATGTGTCAATCTTTTTTTACATAATCCTAGATTTTGAGTGCTTAAAAAAATTGTTCATTCGGACACACAGCAAAAGTTTTTAACCCGAGGAGAACCAGTTGTCCAAACCCCTCTAGAATTCTTACAGAATTTAATATGCAACATTTGCATATTAAATTAGTCCATGTTATTCTTGCAGGTCTTTATCTTACTGGTGTTGATTCTGAATTTTCTCTGTTTAACGAACTTTGATTCCTGTTGTTTTAACTTTTTTTGGAGATTGTGAGTATGGACCAGAAATTGAGTATGGAGATAAATGGCCGGGAGGTTCATTTTCTTCAAGGACAAACAATTTTAGAGGTTTGTCGGGATGCCGAAATTTATATCCCAACAATGTGCCACGATGAACGGTTGCAACCCTTCGGTGCATGCCGTCTCTGCATCGTTGAGGTGAAAGGGGTTCCAAAACCACTCACCTCCTGCACGACCCCTGCGACGGATAAGATGGTCGTTACCACCGAGACACCTAAACTTACCCGTCTTCGTAAAACAATTATTGAATTGCTCCTCTCGAATCATCCAAATGATTGTATGTGCTGTGAGGCCACTGGGAATTGTGATCTCCAGGAAATGGCATATCTCTATGGCGCCGCCCTGGATAGATTTCCCGGCGAGAAATGGAATCTTCCCATCAAAGAAGATAGCCCTTTTATCACCTTTGAACCCAACAAGTGTATCGTATGCGGAGCCTGCACCAGGATCTGTAATGAAGTGGTCATGGCCGGCACCATCGATATGACCAGCCGCGGCTTTACCGCCATGCCTGACACCGCATTTTCTAAGCCAAGGTCCCTGGAAAATTGTGAGTTTTGCGGCCAATGCGTCTCGGCCTGTCCAACAGGTGCTCTCACCGATAGAAAGAGTCGTGGAATGGGAAGGTCTGCCGAGGTGACCCGCGTTAAAACGACCTGTTCTTACTGTGGTACCGGATGTAATTTTTTCCTGAAAGTCCACGATGGTAAGATAATTGGTGTCGATTCTGACTACGATGCGCCTGTCAACCAAGGCAATCTTTGTATCAAGGGGCGATACGGATATGACTTTATCCACAGCGAGGAGAGAATCACGACCCCGCTTATCAAAGAGGGTGATGGATTTCGTGAAGCATCCTGGGATGAGGCCTTACAACTCATTGCCGATAAGTTTAATCAAATCATAAAAGAGCACGGCCCAGACACAGTCGGAGGCTTTTCTTCTTCGAGATGTACCAACGAAGAGAACTATCTCCTCGCCAAATTTGTACGAACTGCCATGGGGACGAATAACGTCGACAACTGTGCCCGGGTCTGACACGCTCCAACCGTGGCCGGTCTGTCCACAAGTTTAGGTGCTGGCGCTGCAACAAACTCTCTTGCACAGATGCCAGACATTGATACGATTTTTCTTTTTGGTTCTAATCCAACCGAAGCCCACCCTATCATCTCGCTTTACTTGAAAAAAGCGATGCAAAATGGAGCCCAGCTCATTGTCACTGATCCACGAAAGACATGGATGGCGGAACGTGCTGATGTATGGATGAACCTCAAAGTAGGAAGCAACATTGCCCTGTTGAACGGTATAATCAACGTAATTCTTGAAAACGAGTGGGAAAATAAAGATTTTATAGCAAAGCGTACCGAAGATATCGAAGTGCTCCGGGAAAAGGTAGCAGAATACGATCTTGACCGGGTTGAAAAGATCACTGGGGTTCCCCGTGATAAAATAATTGAATCCGCCCGTATGTATTCCCATGCGGATAAAGCCATGATCGTTTATGGCCTCGGAGTCACCGAACACAGGACGGGAACTGAAAATGCTATGGCCATCGCCAATCTGGCACTGGTCTGTGGGCACATTGGTCGCCCATCAACAGGTATTATGGCACTTCGTGGACAGAACAATGTTCAGGGCGCTACAGATCTTGGTCCCCTTCCCGCCACCTTACCCGGATACCAATCGGTCATGGATGAAAAGGTTCGGGAAAAATTTGGTAAAGCCTGGAACGTCCCCATCAGAAAAGAGCCTGGGCTGAAGTCCATTGAAATGCTTGACGAGTGCGTGAAAGGCACCTTTAAAGCTATCTTTATACTTGGTGAAGATCCGGCACAAACCGACCCGGATCTACACCACGTGAGAAAGGCCCTTGAAGCTGTTGATTTTCTGGTAGTACAGGAGCTTTTCCATACAGAGACCACACGTTTTGCTGACGTTATCCTGCCTGGTGCAAGTTTTGCTGAAAAAGACGGCACCTTTACCAACGGTGAGAGGCGGGTTCAACGGGTCCGCAAGGCCATCGAACCTCTGGCAGGAATGGCCGAATGGGAGGTCCTATGTAAGCTATCAACTCTCATGGGATATCCGATGGATTATAAAAATCCCGGGGAAGTCATGGACGAGATCGCCTCCCTTGTACCAATCTACGGTGGTATCAGTTACGAACGTATTGAAGAAAAAGGGATTCAATGGCCCTGCCCGGATAAAAACCATCCTGGGACCACCACCCTCTACAGTGATCTGTTCTCAAGAGCCAATGGTCTTGCTACCTTCTTGGCGCTCGACCATATTGGTTCAGGTGAAGTGCCCGACGATGAGTACCCGCTGGTTCTCATCACAGGTCGGGTCAGGGAACATTACAATAACGGTTCCATGACCCGAAGATCAAAGGGCATTGCCCAGGTTGTTCCGAGCGAACGGGTAGAAATAAGTTTAAAAGATGCAGAGACCTTTGGTATTACCGATCGCAGCTGGGTTGTGGTTTCATCCAGGCGCGGCAAGGTGAAGGTCCGCGCCAAAGTTTCAGACAGGTCACAGGAAGGCAGTGTGTTTATGACCTTCCACCACCAAGATGCACTCACCAATGATTTAACCTCAGAACACAGGTGTCCTATCGCTGGAACTCCTGAATATAAATCCTGTGCCGTTAAGGTAGAAAAATACCCAGAACCGGCATAAAAAAGCAGAAAAGACCGCAGCCCCTGTTGTTGGAACGTATCCACAACAGGGGCTGTTGTGTTTCATTGCAACTGTATCACTTTTCAAGAAAATCTTTGAGACGTATGAGTCCTTCTTCTATCATTTCTTTCTCTATCCCTGAGTAGGCCAACCGTAAATACTTACGACTTTCACCCGAAAGTGGAGTTCCAAAATGAATTCGGGCGCACAGGGAAACCCCAGTATGTTTGAGGATCGCGTCAAGAAAGGGCTGATAGTCTGAATAACCTCTATTGGCCATAGCATCAGTCACATCCGGATACAGATAAAATGTGGCATTAGGTGTGTAACAGGAAATGCCTTCAATACTATTAAGCAAATCTACGGTGAGATCTCTTCTTGCCTGCAAGGTGTTCAATATCTCTTGGGCTCCTGTCTGATCACCCTGAAGGGCTTCGCAGGCTGCGTACTGATTGCTGTGACTCGTACAGGATTCATCGTTTACATTGAGTTTAACGATTACATCAATAATGGACTTCGGACCAAGGGCCGCGCCCACCCTCCAGCCGGTCATGGCATATTTTTTGGAAAATGTATGGAGGATAACACTTCGTTCCACCATACCTGGCTCCATGATAAGCGATACGGACTCCCCACCATAACGAACATCAAAATACGCCTCATCAAGCAAAACCGTAAGATCGTACTTCACCGCAATTTCAGCAATGCGCTTCCGATCATCAGGCGAACATTCTGCACTGGTGGGGTTGTGCAGATCGTTGACGATCAACAGTTTCGTCCTTTCAGTAATTGCAGCTTCTAAGGCATCTAGGTCAAAAGAAAAATTCTTTTCACCTGGGATTATCGGATAGGGAACAGCAACGCCACCATGAAAGCGAATCTGCGATTCATAGATCGGAAACCCCGGATTAGGATAGAGCACCTCATCGCCTGGGTTCATTAGGGCAAGAAGAAACTTTGAGATAACAGGTTTCCCCCCCGGCTGCACGGCAACATTTTCGAGACTGTAGCTGGTTTTTCTTGTTGTGTTGAACTCAGAGGCCAAGGCCTCCCGCAACTGCGGTATACCACCATTTGGGGTATATCCATTTTTACCATCCCGCATAGCCTTGTATGCTGCCTCAATGATATTGGCAGGTGTTTGTAGGTTCATATCTCCGAGATGAAAGGGATAAACCCGATTGCCTGCAGCCCCGTGGGCAGCAGCCTGTCCCGCGACAAGAAATGCTGTTTCAACACCTAGATTTTTTACCCTGTCTGCCAATTGCATTGTTTTACTCATTTGTTTATTTTTCCTTTGTAATGTCGTTTATATCAATCACACCCAGTTATGCACAATATATACTGTGGTGGAAATTGCATTATCCGTTGAAGAATTACACCGTGAGGAGAATCGAGCCAAGAACTAGCTCGCATTTCTCATCAACTTTTGACTCACCCCTCAACGACACACTCTGCTGTCCGCAATCAATAAAGTCTGAAAAAAATAGCCTTGTTACGTATATTATTGTGGTATCGGCTCTCATACCTGACATTTCCCCTGGACGAAAGACGAAATATGATTTGGAATTATCAATTTTTTCAAATGCTCTATTTCCTGGCAGAAATATCTTGCTTTTCTAAAGGTCAAAAACAGGTTTTATGTTGCTATGTTTTAGGGGGGGGGACTTCTTAATTTAAATACGAATAAGGTTACTGCGATTTCCCCTCTGAGCAAACTATATATTGGGTTGTGATTTTAAATACGTTACTATTGTCGAGGTTCAAAAGTGTAATTCATTTAGCAATGACGGTGAGCTGTAATTCCAGTCCTTGGGGTGATTGTCAAACCCAACAACATAATTCACTATCAAGGTTCAATAAAAAACCTTACAATGATATTGAATTATTTATTAATATCTGTACTATCATTTAGATTTGTTATCATGGCATTTAGACTTTATAGGAGTTCATTAAGTCTTTTATGAGCTTCGGCCTATAAACCTAGCAAACCAAGCGCTCAACATTATGATAACAAATGAGAATCGCTGATTTCGGAAAGAGATGTGTTAAGATGATTTATCTATCAATACTTAATCGAATTTGAGAGAATGAGGAAAGAATGAAGCTGAAAACAAAAATTATCATAGCCATAACAGGCTTTTCTATTTTTGCGCACGTCGCAGCCTACGCTGAAGATGAATTACGATTATGCGGTGTTGTTAAAAAGGTGGACCTTGGCAAGAAGTCTGTGTTAGTTGATGTGAAATCTGTGGGTGCAAAAGGGCTTCATACCTTTAAGTTACTTGACAATATTGGTACATCCTCATTTCGAATTGGCACTAGGAAATGTTTTTATATTGATAGTAACCAGTTTAAAGAAGGGTATGTCTATACAATAATTAATAACGAGAGAGACTAAGCCTATGTTAAAAAAAATAATTATTGTTATCGGTATACTATGTTCTGCGGCAGGCACAGTTCAAGCTGCAATGGGTGATTATTGCCAAACACCACCTTTCATCAGCTCTGCAGTTGCACCCAACGTAATGCTGGTTGTCGATGCCAGTGGTAGTATGGGGTGGAATGCATATGATTATGGAAGTGCAACCTTTGATAGTACCTTAACGTACGAAGGATATTTTGACCCAGATAAAGACTATTACGAAAATGCATCAAATGTATATGTTGAAGTTACTGGCACCTGTCCCGATGGAGAGACATGTACTGATGGAGATCAATTAAACTTCGATCACATGACCAGGGTAGATCTCGTTCGATGGGCTATGACAGGTGGTCGACCTGAAGGATGTAATGGTTCAATTCAACGTTGCGATCCTGAGCTATATGGTGAGCCAAGCGCAAACCTAAACTGTGATACAGCAGGGTGTATTCTTGAAACCGATACTGGTGTTGAGGTGAAGGCCCGGTGGGAACGTATTACAGGAGCAGATGGTGGGCTACTCTACCAATTCAAGTCTCTTCCTCTTAAACCGCGCATGGGAAGTATGTATTTTAGTGGTAGTGGTCTAAGAAATAGTAATGTCCTCATTGGTGACTTTACGGGGTCTGCAAGCTATGACTCACTTAATCCCTACAAAAATACCATAGCAGCCCTTAATGATGAAAGCCCTAGTGGCAGCACCCCTTTGGGGCCAGCTATGTGGGCTACAAAAGCATACTTTGCTCAAGAGTCTGCAGTATACGGTGGCCCAAATCCTCAGACCGGAACCAGTGTATGGAAAAATCCAATGTATCAATGTTTTGATGCAGACAATAATGGAAATTGTCAGGGCAATGAATTGGTTCAGGTTCCCTGTGCAAAGAACTTTGTTATAGCCCTTACAGATGGGGAATGGAACAGAGGTGGACCTGATGGTTCGGTATCATCCACGTGCAATATTGACACTGGTTTTGAGAACGAATCGGCAGACCCAGTAGTACCAGCATATGTTATGCACAAGACTGGCTACACAAATGTTCCAACAGGGATAGCGAGTTATATCGATACTGTTTATGGATTAGGTTTGTGGTTGGCCGGCAATGGAGAGAGAGCTCTTCAAAATGTATCTATGTATGGAGGTTTTGATTCAGGTAGCACCTGGCCTTCAAATCTTACAAATTATCCCCTCACCAGCAGTGGGAGTTGTAAGGGAAGCTTAAATACTCCTTTACCAACATCCTCCGCTGACTGGGATGAGGATAGTGATGGTGTACCCGATACTTATTTCTCAGCAACAAATGCTTCGCAGATTAAGACAAGTATTATCAGTATTATAGATGATATTCTTAAGAAAGCCTCTTCTGGAACTGCGGTATCTGTATTAAGCTCCAGTGAGGGAAGCGGCGCAAACCTCATGCAGGCCCTTTTCTATCCTAAAAGATCATTTGAAAATAGTACTGAAGTAGATTGGACCAGCGATTTGATGAATTATTGGTATTACTTTGATCCGTATTTTACCTCAATGCAAATTCGAGAAGATACCGTTAGAGAGGAGGGCACCGCTCCAATTTCCTCTACTACCTTAGATCTCAAACAAGATTATATTACGCAGTTTTCATATGATGCGAGTGCCGGACAAACATTTGCTCACCGGTGGTCAGATCCGTTGGCGACTACTAATGCAACTTCTGCATCGGTTACATACGTGGGAAGAGTACCTATAGAGAAGGCAGTTCCCATCTGGCGTTCAGGTTTTAATCTTTGGTGGACAGAGCCAACAAGCAGAAACATTTACACTTCGTTAGATGGTTCAACTCTACTTCCATTTACTGCAGCAAATTACGCAACACTTGACGACTATTTAGGAGAAACGGCAAGCTCTGTAGATGCAAAATCCACTATCAATTATGTTCGAGGGTATGATTTTTCTGATGCCGCGGGTGACTCGTGTGTGTCTGGCACCCTAGGTTGCACAAAGATAGGTAGGAATCGTACGGTTACAACCAAATTGTGTTCTGCGAGGAAATCGCCTTGTGATGCGGATGCAGATTGCCCTGGAGGAGAAACCTGCGCCACTGAAACACACGTTTGGAAGCTTGGTGATATTATTTCATCAACACCTAAAATTATTGGCCCAAACCGACTCAACACCTTTGATTCTCCTGCACCATTTGGTTATAGCGATGAGACCTATGAAGATTTTATTGAAAGCGACGAGTACGAAAACAGGCAGCTCGGTTTTGTAGGCGCAAACGACGGAATGTTCCATGCGTTTAAGCTTGGTAAACTGGTGCAAAAATGGTCTGGCAAAAAGTGGTGGGAAATAGCCAGACAAGAAGGGGAAACGGGGGCTGGTGGCATTGGTTCTGAGAGTTATTCATTCATACCCAAGAATGTACTCCCTTATCTCAAGTACCAACATGATGATGCTTACTGTCACGTGAACACAGTCGATGGTCCGATTACAGTAACCGACGTATCATTCCATAAGGCTACGACTTGCACCCAAACCGATTACTGGAATTGTCCTAAAATTACAACGCTGACAGGTAATAGTGTCCATTTGCCTGACACAAGCTGGCGCACAGCGCTCGTTGGAAGTATGGGGATAGGGGGGGCGACCTGCGATGGTGCGTCGCCTGATTCAGACAGAATCAGTACGCCTCTTTCTGTAACCGATCCCTCTACAGGAATCGCAAATCCCGTTGGTTGGTCATCCTATTTTGCTCTTGATGTAACCAATCAAACAACTCCAGATCTGTTGTGGGAGTTCAGTCATCCTGATCTTGGTGCAACAAATGTTGGGGCAGGTATTGTCAAAGTCGGTGGTGGGCCTGGCGACAAACGATGCTCCAATGATGATACATTGACTTGCTCGTATAACAGCGAGTGTGGATCAGATCCGACCTTTAAATGTGTGCAGACTAACGGTAGATGGTTTGCAATTGTCGCCTCTGGCTCTACCGGGCCTATCACCAGTCTTGAATTTAAAGGAACCTCTGATACTAACTTAAAGATATTTATCCTTGATCTTGAATCCGGTGCCTTGCTTCGCACCATTGACACGGGGATAACCAATGCATTTGCGGGTGCCATTACGACAGGAGCCATTGATTTAGAAAAATCCTCTATAAGGAACGTTGGTAACTATCAGGATGATGCCATTTATATCAGCTATGTTAAAGATACGACCAGTGGAGGTCTATTGAGGCTCATCATAAATGATGATATTGATCAAGATAACTGGACGGTTAGCAAGGTTTTTGCCGATGGGGAGCTTGGAGCAATTACAACATCTGTAACAAATCTGTTTGATAAAAAAGCTGGAAAATTATGGCTCTATTTCGCAGAAGGAAGATTTTCTTATAAACAGGATGATCTTTCAAGCCAGCGAAAGCTATTCGGTGTTGAAGATCCATGCTACGATAATACGATCCCTGGCTTTACCCCCGGTTGTGCAACGACCCTGTCACTTACTGATCTAAAAAACCAAACGTTAACTCCAAGTGATACTCTTTTGGCTACAGAACAAGGGTGGTATATCAATATGAACGCGCAATCTACAGCGAATGGTGCTGAGCGAGTCATTACTAATCCTACGGCTGACCCACTTGGCTCACTATATTTTTTAAGTTTTGCTCCAACGGACGATATCTGTGGTTTCGGTGGCACAACCTATCTATGGGGCTTGGACTATAAAACTGGCACACGGGTAAGATATATTCAAGAAGGGAGAGCCCTGGTGCAGGTGTCCACAGGCGAAATCAAGGATTTGAAACTCTCGGAAGTATTCACAGAAGAGGACAACCGTAAAACTGTCGGCTTTACTGGCATTCCACCAACAGGCACTGGAATGATGGTTGTGACCAACCCTGCTCCTATTCGAGAGTATATGCATATCCAGGAGCAATAAGATGAAGGGGCAACAAGGATTTACTCTAATTGAGCTTGTTGTAGTCATTGGAGTTATAGGCATTCTTCTCGCTGTTGTAACACTCAATTTTTCGCGTCTCAATGAAAAATATTCGATGGAAACAGAGATAAAAGACCTGTATTCAATCTTGATGAGGACACGAGATACAGCAAGAAAGATTAATACGCCTCAGCTTGTAACCATAGCAGCAAACGCTGTCCAGATAGGCGCAGATGCTAATCAGGACGGTGCCTTTGATGCTGGAGCTAATATTACTACTGTAAATATGGGTAGATTCACTTTGGCTCCTGTTGGGAATTTCACATTTGACAGAAGAGGACTAGCCAGCGTAACCCAAACAATACAAATTACAGGTACAGGAGCAATTAGTCCTGCAATGAATTGTATTGATATTACTGGGACTCGTTTAAATATTGGGCTCATGAACGGGGTGAATTGTGACTCTAAGTAAATTTAAGATGAAAAACGCTAAAGGTTTTACGCTGGTGGAAGTGATGATCGCCCTCTTTATCTTTATGATAATTATGCTTGGTCTTGCCAAAGGTCAAATTGCGGCACTACAGACCCATACTGGAAATGTTTTTCGTGATGAAGCGTTGCGACTTGCTGAAGATGAATTGTGTCGGTTGAAAAGCCTTCAGTTTTCCCTTCAGGGCACAGATAATCAGCTCAATCCGGCTGCCTGGGCTGCTCTTCCCGCATGGAGTGCGAGTCTTCGCGGAACCACCATCGCGTTTAACAGGTCTGTACAAATTACCGACATTGCAACGGCCGCAACAACCATGAAACAGATAGATGTTGCCGTTGGCTGGACTCAGGGAAACGGTGGAATTCTTTTTGCTGAAACGAATAGGAACAGACAAACTTCTGTGAGCACGATAATTGTGCAAAGCAATTAAAGGACAATTATGAGTAAGCTCAAAAAAACCGCTGTGTTTGACGCCAAGGGGTTTTCTTTAATCGAACTTCTTATATATATAGCTATTTTGGCAGTATTGATGACTGTTGTAATGCAAAGTTTTACGGTGACACTTAGAAGAAGTGGACAACAGACAAGTATTACAGAAACAAAAATCGAAACCAGTATCGGGATTGATTTGCTGCGTGCTGATATTGAACATGCTGGCTTTGGGTTACCTTGGCGATTTCAGGGAACTCCTGTGTATACGGAGCCAGCCCCGTTTAGTAATGCCCCAAATGGTGTTCCTCTTGCTTTTAGTAGCGATGATACTCCCGGTCCTGCTGGGGCTCCAACGATCAACAATTCTGACTACCTCACAATACGGGGAACAAATGTGGTCGTTGATGCCGTTGGACTCAGCTGGGGGCATGTGGGCCGAGATGCAGCAAGAAATATAGACAATCTTGCATTCAGCCTAAGTGCAGATCCGTTTGCAGCAACAGATAATGTCATAGTCTTGCGACCTGAAACTGCACCTGGCCGCTATCGTGAACTTATGATGGTTGGTGCAAACTATATAACCCAGCCAACTGTTGCAGCACTCACTAACTATGCCCCACCATCAACCCCAAATGATCCTGATGGAGAAAAATATCTGATGTATGGGCTAAGCGCAAATGCGATCAGCAGGCCCTTCAACAGAACTGATTATTATATCAGTAATCTCAATGTACCCGCTCACTGTGCTCCAGTTACCGGTGTACTGGTCAAAGCAGATGTTAACCAGACCCAGGTCGCAGGTGCAAATTTTACCATATTACCAATCATGGACTGTGTGGCTGATTTCCAGATTATGTACTATCTTGATACCAATGGTGATGGCGGCTCAGATACAATAACTAACGCTAATGGTTTAAATACTCTATCTGCGTTAGATATCCGTGATCAGGTGAAATCCGTACGCTATTTTATCCTGAGTCATGAAGGGAATGTTGATGCTTCTTATGTCCATCCTAATAATTTAATCAGTGTAGGTGAGGTCGCGGCTGATGGAGTAACCCTCATTAATGTGACAGCAGGAGGGGTTGCAGGTCAAGTATTGGATCTCAATGCAACTGTTGGCCCAACCTGGATGAACTATCGCTGGAGAGTTGACAGTGTGGCTGTTACCCCAAAGAATATACGTTAATTAATATCAGGAAAATGTGAAATGCAAATACGTTTTAGTAGGATGATAAGACTCGTCAACAATGAGAGCGGACTTGCTCTGGTCTCAGCTTTAATGTTGGGCGTTATAGGTATGCTCCTTATCGCATCACTGATGCTAATGACTGATTCCGGAACATTGCTGAGTGGTGCAAAAAAACGCTACCAGATGGCACTGGATTCAGCATATGGCGGAATGGATTTTTTCACAAAAGAAGTCATTCAAAGACGCCTCGGCGGAACAACCCTGGCGACTATGGGTAATTATGGTGGCTTATTGACCCCGTCAATAATTGATGCAGATTTCAATACAAAATTAACCCGAACAGGTTATATAGATGACCCAGCACCACTTCTACCTCTTCCTTTATACCCTACGCGTCCTGTTCCCGATGCTCCTGATTTCACTATTACTTTTGCCAACTTCCCTTCAAATCCAAATATTGCTGTGAATACGACCATTTTACGAACAGCCCGTGGAAATAGTGGAACCTCTTCAAATGTACTTCAAGGAGGTGGAGTGGTAAATAATAATAACGGTGCCGTGACACCACTTCATATTCCTTATCTATACCAAACTCAGACAGTAGGTCAGGCCGCTGCAAATCCAAGAGAAAATGCAACCCTGCAGTCTGTATACGCTTATTAGTTTAATCTTTCGCTCAATAAGGTTAGTTGCCTCTCTGTACGAGGGGGGCTCTATTTATAATCATGCGTCGAGAGATCGACATTGTATTTCTTAATTGTTGACGCATTCCAATAATGCTTCATCTCCATTCTATAATTGTCACAAGCTACGTCTTGATTCAGAAAAAATTGTGACGGTGAAAGGTCCGGGCTAAAAAGATATCACTGATCAAGAACTGTGCGAACTTTAGCGGCAAGCGCATCTATGGTGAAAGGTTTTTGTATAAAGGCAACATCTTCATCTAAGACCCCACCTTCACCCATAATTTCATCGGCATAGCCTGACATATAAAGCACCTTGAGATCAGGGTACAGGGTTCCTGCGTGGGAGAATAACTCTTTTCCATTCAAGCCAGGTAAAATGACATCGGTCAGTAGCAGATCAGCCTTGCCTTTTTCCAAAATTTTCAAGGCATCGGGAGCATTTCCTGCTGCTTGAATATTGTAACCAAGACCACCAAGAAGCTCTTCCACCATCTCCTTGACCGCATTGTCATCTTCCACGAGAACAATTTCTTCAGTTCCATTAAAACTCGCAAGTTCCACCACGTCGATCTTCGGCTGTTCTTTTATAGTTTCAACAACCGGGAGAAAAATTTTAAACGATGTCCCTTTACCGGGTTCGCTTTCAACTTTTGTATGACCACCATGCTGCGAGACGATACCATATACTGTCGCCAGCCCAAGACCTGTTCCTTTATCTCCTTTGGTCGAGAAAAATGGCTCAAATATGTGATTGAAGAGTTCTTCGTCCATTCCACACCCCGTATCACGAACCGTCAGCACCATATGTTTACGAGACGGATTCAACCCACTGCGGATAATTTCTTCATGACAATCGACCATGGATGTCTCAAACACTAATTGTCCACCGCCAGGCATCGCATCGGCCGCGTTGACACAAAGATTCATCAGAACCTGTTCTATCTGACCGATATCTGCTTCTACCGTTTTTAAATCATCATGGAGATTAAAAATCAACTCAATGTCTTCACGGATAGTACGCCTTAAAAGTTTTCTAAATCGCACTATAACTGTATTTATATTCAGAGGCTGATACTGTAGGGTCTGTTTCCGGCTGAAAGCCAGGAGCTGTCCGACCAGGTCCCTTGCCCTTTCACTGGCCTGCATTATCTGTTTTAAATACCCTTTTCTCTTATCCCCTTCCTGAAAATCATTGAACATGAGTTGCCCATACCCGAGAACAGGAGTGAGAAGATTGTTTAAATCATGAGCAACACCTCCAGCCAAGCGCCCTATTGACTCAACCTTTTGAGCCTGATGATACTGCTCTTCCAATCGAGCCCTTTCCTCATCCGCCTTTTTAATCTCTGTAATATCAACAATCACAGTTCGATAACCAATGGATGCCCCATTTTCTTTTACAACTGCACAGTGAAACAGAACAGGGAAAACTTCCCCATTTTTTCGGATAGCAATATATTCAAAGGAGTTTGCACCCACTGTCTCCGGTTGCTGTTTAAGAGCGTTACGAACATGATCCCGTTGCTCTTCACTCACCAACTCAAGTACGTTGAAATGAGAGAGAAGCTCAAATTCTGAATAACCAAACAGCTCAACAGCACGAACATTAACGTAGCTGACCATGAAATTTAAATCAGTCTCAATGACAGATTCAGGCAACATCTCGGCCAACTCCCGGAATCTCGATTCGCTGGACCGCAGATTTTCGGTGGCATAGATTGCACGCAGTGTCTCACAGCTATAGGAAGCAAGTATTGTCCCAATCTCAAGATCCTGCTCTACAAAAGGAGGAAAAGACTTATTGTGAAGCGTTAAGATACCAATCACATCGCCGCTCTCGCCCTGCAGAGGGAAGATCAGCATAGAGCCATCTTTATATCCCTTCCAACCACTGGATACGACCATTCTATCCTGACTAATATTCTTGTTTAAAAGAGGCTCATTGAGCTCCATAACCTGTTTGAGTACAGAATTTTCAAGTAATGGGAAGGGTAAGAATGAGGGTACATGCTCAATATCAAGACTGTGGATCAGCCGTAACCCATCATCTTCACAGAGAAACAGACTGCCTCCGGCTGCTGCCATATGTTCGGCGAATTCTTCTAGCAGAATGGAGCCAAACCGGACGACATCTGTACAAACAGAGAGGTTTTTGGTGGTCTGTAATACCTTTTTTAGGCGGGCGTTGATCGTCGCAAGGTGGGTGTTCGCCTTCTGCAGCTCCACCGTTCGCTCCCAGACCAAGGTTTCTAAGTCCTGCTGATAGCAGTTTATTCTGGCGTTGCAGTTGCGCTCTTTCCAGACATTTTTCTACGGCATGGATAATAATATCCATATCCTGTACGGGTTTTAATATATAATCCCAGGCTCCAAATTGTAGTGCCTGAATAGTATCACTGATTCTCCCGGTTCCTGAGACGACAATCAACGGGGTCTCGGGGGATAATGTACCGATGGTCTGTAAGAGTTCCAATCCATCCATTTCCGGCATACGCAGGTCACTTAGGATCAGATCCGGTTTTTCTTTTTTAAATATTTCTAGAGCAGTATAACCATTTTCAGCTGTAAAAACCTTATAGTCTCGATCTTCAAGGAAGTCTGAAATTGATTCTCTCAGGACTTCTTCATCATCTACCAGCAGGATAGTTGTTAATTCATTAGGTCGCATGTAATGCCTTTTCATTGCACTGGATTATATGTTGCTCCATTGACTTTGCCAGCTGGCTTAAATCGGTGACCGGTTTTGCAAAAATATGTTCAAATACCTGAGGCAGCAAGAGCACGGATTCTGGTGGCTTATACTCAGGCGATCCGGTGCAGATAACACAGGCAACATTGGGGTGGGTTTTTTCGAGTTCTAGAATAAAACTATTGCCGTCCATTCCCGGCAACCTAATATCCACAACAACACCGGCCGGTGGATCTTTAAAAACTATAGCAAGTGCCTTTTCAGCTGTCCCAGCCGCGCGTACATCCCATCCGAGATCTTCAAAATAGTATTGAAAACTTTCACGTACGGCGTCATCATCGTCGAGGATCAGTATCGTCCTGGAGTCGGTCATTATCTTTTCTTTCCTCCCACAGGTAGTTCAATAATAAATTTGGAGCCCTGCCCTTTTGTCGACTCAACCGTCATGGTACCATTGTGATTTTCTGTGATAATAAAATAGGAAACGCTGAGTCCAAGTCCGGTTCCCATATCCACCGGTTTGGTGGTGAAAAACGGTTCGAACACACGTTTTCTAATTGATTCATCCATCCCTGGCCCATTGTCTTCCACCTCAATACGTATCCAGTTAGGATCGGATTGCAAAATCCGGAGCACAAAACGGTGTTCTTCTCCCTTCGGGGCCGGGTTCTCCTGCATTGCTTCAGCACCATTACGGAGGAGATTAAGGAGAACCTGTTGAATTTTACTTTTTTCACAGGGGAGCAGTGGAAGATTTTCCTGATATTTTTTCACAATTGTGATTTGACGAAAATCATATCGTTTTTTGAGATCATAATCACTACCCGCGAGCTCCAAACACTGATCCAGCAACGCAGCAACATCATGACTGGAGACACTACTCGAGCCCTTCCTTGCAAATTGCAGCATGTTTGCCACAATCTCAGCAGCCCGAGACCCGGATTCACAGATGCGATCCAGCATCTTAGGTATACCGCGAGCGGACATGTACTCTTTTATTGCCGACATTTCGATACCTGCAGCCTCAGCAGCACGGATGTTGGCATTCATATCTTCACTCGTCAACCTGTCCTTCATCACATTTGCAGTTTGAATCATTCCTGCAAGCGGGTTATTGATCTCATGGGCCATGCCTGCGGCAAGGCCGCCCACTGACAACATTTTTTCACTCTGCACCATCATTTCTTCAAGGCGAACCTTCTCCGTCACATCATCGAGCCGAATAACAGCACCTTCAATACCATTTGAAACCAGTGGATATACCGTAACATCCTCAAAGCAGGTTTCATTGTCTGTACAGTGAGCCTGCCGTGGTTGCGACACTATCTTCCTCGTTTTCATGGCCTCCCGAACATTTTCAATTTCAGCCGACAAACGAGGAAATGCTAATTCCAGAGGGCGACCAAGCGCCTCTGCGTGGGTAATACCAGTTACTAAATTTGCCCTGGTATTCCAATGGGTCACCTTTCCACCTGCATCCACCCCAACCAATACCGATGGCATTGAGTTAATAATATTTGAAATAAAGTTTTCAGCCCTACGAAGAGTATGTTCGGCGCGTTTTGAACGGATCAGGCCATAGGCTAGAGCAATTACCAAAAGTGTTAACACTCCAATAATTACTCCAATTTTGACAATCAGTTCTCTGTATTTTTCAAGGAAGGTAAGGGGGACGTGAAGGATATCGGCATCCGTTGGAACATCATTTAAATCAACATTGAACTTCTTTAACATTTCATATTCCAGAGAGAGGTGGATCGGACTTTTCCAGGTAACGGGAATCTCTGAAACGGGTGTTCCCGTAAGAATTTGATTCACTTTGTTTACTGCTACAGCTCCCTGATCATAACCCTCCGTGAGATACCCTCCCATCACGCCATTCCACATACTAAACTTCCAACTGATATAGATAGGAACAGTGGTACTCTCAACCACAAGGGCTATCCCTTCATCATATTCCAGGAACACCCCTTCACGGTCTCTAAAAAAGATGGTGAACAGCAGGGATGTTTGATCATCCAGTCCATTGACTTTTTTAATCAGCTCTGTGTTGGACACGTCATACACGAGATCGATTTCAAAATTTGATAGCTTTTTCTCCGTTTTTATACGATTGACTTCCTGCTGGATTTTTTTCCCGGTAATTGTGTTATCGGTGATAACAACAATTTTATGGCGTTCAGGGTGAAGCCGCTCAATCAAGTTAATATTGCCCTCTAGATCAGCCTCTTCATTTACACCTGTGACAAAGTCGAGACCTTCGATATCTTCTTGTGTGACATAGTTCAAACCGCAGAAAACAACAGGTGTCTCTCCAAATATTTTTTTCCCCCGTTCTTTAATAAATTCAAACGCATTGTTATCGGAGGTGATGATAACGTCATACTTAAACTTACTATGTTTCAAAGAGAGAAGTCGGCTTAAAATCGAGAGATACTCTTCATTAAAATGCCTTTTAGTATCCATATATTCGACATGCAAAACCACCTCAGTACCCTGAAGATTTTCTTCAACCCCACGGGTAATATTGTCAGTCCACAGATAACCTTTGTGATAGGAATTTAACAGGAGAACATGGGATTGAGAATCCTGTCTCTGGGCGAATGCGGAGGTAGAAAAGAGGAGACAACTTAGAAAAACTGTGGTTATCCAACAGACATATCTGAGAACCTTGAAATCTTTATTACATACGTCACATTGCAAATCTTCCATAAAATGCCTTGCATACATTGCACAAAAATTTTTCAGACACAATCTCTTACATAGAAAATGTGGTGTTGAGAACATTTTCAACTACTATATAGTATGCAAAAAAATCGGCTTATTGCAAGCAAACGACAGGAATAGTTATTGTCAGAACTGATTTTCTTGACTCTAGATGATGGCTATACAAATTCTTCTCATCAGCTATTTAGTTTCCATCCAAAAACTAGGCATTTTGGTTGAGATCGAGGCATGCGAAAAATTTTACCACAGGCATATAGTTGATATCTCGGAGTCTCGTACCTCGCTTACCGGATGATAAATTTTTGACCATAACGAAGATATCGGTAAAAAGGGCAGTTTTAGGACGGGAACTATTTAATTCACCAGCTCAAAGGACAAGATGTTTTCCCTCACAAGACAGCAAACAGCACGCGCCCATAAGGCCAAAACGGCCCTATGATCTACGACTATGTTCATTTTATAAAACGCTCCTGGCCGCTACTCATTTTTGGCATGATCACAGTTTTCTGGGGAAACTTTGGCCAGTCGTTTTTTATCAGTTGGTATGGGGCAAGTTTTCAAGAATCTCTTCAGCTCACTGCTACAGCGTACGGTTCAGCCTACTCAACAGCGACCTTGGTCAGCGGTCTTCTGCTCATGTGGATTGGAGCTGCAATTGACAAAATTTCACTTCGATGGTTTGTGGTGTTCAGTGCCACAGGCCTCTTTGCTGCAGCGATAAGCCTATCGCAGATAACCACACTTTCAGGACTTGTTATTTGCCTGTTTATGCTCAGGTTTTTTGGTCAGGGCCTCCTCCCTCATACCGGCATTACAACCATGGCACGCGAATTTTCTATCCACCGCGGTAAGGCAGTAAGTATTGCAAGTACCGGAGTTCCCATAGGTGAGATTCTGCTTCCAACGTGCGCACTACTTCTCATTGCTGGTTTTGGCTGGCAAAAAAGTTGGTTCGTCGTTGGATTATCTATCCCCCTTTTGTATCTACCCACGGCTCTATGGCTTCTTCGCCGTAGTCAACACGTTAGATACATGGAAACAGACAGTACCCCAAAAGGCCACAAACGCCATGTACCTGCCAGGGATGGGTCAAGAAGAACTCTGATAAAAGATTACAGGTTCTGGCTCGCAATTCCAGCAATACTCGCAGCACCATTTATCATTACAGGTATCTTTATCCACCAGGGATTTATTCTTCCGAAGATGGGATGGACACCAGCACTGTTTGCCAGCTGCTTTATCTTTTACGGTATCTCCCACTGGATTTCGTCCATGTATGTCGGGGCTTTAGTTGATCGCTTCAGCGGAGTGCAACTCTTCAAGTTTTACCCCATACCAATGCTATTGGGTCTCTCCATCTGTTCGTTTGCATCGGGTGCATGGACGGCTTATATGCTGATGCTCTTACTCGGACTATCAATAGGATCAGCCAACCCAATAATAAACGGACTATGGGCCGAAGTATACGGCACCAGACACCTTGGTGCCATTCGCGCCTTCATCACATCACTCGCTGTTATCAGTACTGCAGCATCACCAATTCTATTTGGTCTGCTGATCGATGGTGGAATTTCAGCGAGACGACTCTTCTCGTACCTAAGCCTTTGTTTGATAGGGGCTATATTCCTCTCTTTGTTCTCTTTTTCAGCACGTCAGATACTTGCTAAAAGTGATACAAGCGGTGACAAAAGATCATAACTATTTACAATGATTGGCACAGCTATACTGGACATGAAAAAGAAAAAATACTTCTTGGATATTCCAAAAATTCAATCGAGGTATCGCTGATTGAAAATAACCCCCAACACAACACCTACGAGACTCCCGACAAAACTCAACACATATGCAGTCATCAACCCATACGAATCACCAAGCTTCCACCCAATCCACCCACCCAGTGTAACAGCGATCATCAAACATATTTTTTTCATATCTATATGACTGGCCTCCAAATTTCTTTCTAGTTGTGGCTTCCGAGAAGTTGAGATATCTGGCTAGATGACAAGGTACATGTTACCATTTCCGGTATAATTTGTCTGTTAGATAGAAAAACTTCGATGGAGAGCGCCATGGAACGTGTTTTACAAAAGAGAATTATAGATATCATAGGACTTCCTATTGACCTTGGAGCGGACAGGCGCGGCGTGGACATGGGTCCCTCTGCCCTTAGAATCGCCGGTCTGGTAACAAAGCTTGAAAAGATGGCGTATGAAGTCATTGATAAAGGTGATATTAAGATTAACAGCATTGAATCCCAGGCTATTACAAATCCTAAACTCAAATATCTCGATGAGATTGTGTGCGCATCTGAAAAATTAGCTGCAGAAACAGAATCATCACTCCTTGAAGGACATTTTCCTCTGTGTATTGGTGGTGACCATAGTCTCTCTATAGGTTCCATTGCTGGTGTCTCCTCGTACTGTCAAAAAAAAGGCAAGCGCCTTGGTGTTATATGGATTGATGCCCACTCAGACATGAACATCGAGGAAACGACACCTTCTGGCAATATCCATGGAATGCCAATGTCTACATCTCTGGGCCTAGGCAACGAGAGACTCATAAATATCTTTAACGAAGGGCCAAAGATCAAGGCGGAAAACTGTGCCTTGGTTGCCATTAGAAGTATCGATGAATTAGAGAAGGAACTCATAAGAAAGATGCAGTTACCTGTCTACACGATGACGGATATTGATCGACGTGGAGCGGGAACTATAATTGATGAAATTCTGACAAATCTATCAACCAAGACAGATCATATTCATGTCAGCTTTGACATCGATAGCTTAGATCCATCTGTAGCCATGGGTGTAGGAACACTCGTACCAGGTGGACTCACTTATAGAGAGGCACATTTGATTATGGAAACCATAGCGGAAAAAGGATTGATGGGGTCAATGGATATTGCCGAAATCAATCCTATTTTGGATCATAGGAATGAGAGTGCAGAGATCGCTGTAGAGATTGCAGCTTCGATTCTCGGTAAAAGAATAATATAAGGCCACCTTGAAAAATTGCTCATTATCCCAACTTCATCGTTGCAGTATAAATTGTATACTCGGAGGTAAGTGCAGACTCCGATATCAGTCACATGCCTGTGGTAAAATTTAGAACAGCTTGTCGCAGTTTGTTGCTGTATGTGGGATTGGATGCGTTAGGCGTATTTCTCGTGAACCTTTCGACAAACAACCTAAGATTCTAGTTTTACAGAGTAACTCCAATATATTGCAAAAGCAGTGTGTATTTCACTGTATATTGAAAAACTCACCCTCTGGGTCACAAGATTTTTCCGCTGCTGCATCGTTACTGAGCACTTGAGGTACAAAAGTACAGTCGAGTGCTCAGTGTCTTGACCTACGAAAAACTTTAGTGATGAGAAATACGGGTTAGGAGGCAGCCGCCTCCGGTGTTTCAATTTTGCATTTCCGGACGTTCACTGCCGAAACCTTGAACTCCGGAATCTTCGCCAGAGGGTCGAAGGCGTCCGAGCTGGTGAGGATATTTGCCGGGCTTTCTCCGAAATGTATTGGCAAAAACAGGGTGCCGGGATTGACGTCGTTGCTAAGGCGTGCCGGAACATCCAGTTCACCCCGCCGCGAGCAGATCGTCAGCAGATCACCTTCTTTGATATCCATCTTCCGGGCATCTTTAGAGTTAATTTCCACATAACCGTCCTCCTGCTCTATATCGAGATGGGGCGACACCCGGGTCATAGTGCCGGTATGAAAATGGGCAAACATCCGACCGGTTGTGAGAAAAAACGGATATTTTTCATCCGGTTGTTCAGCCGGAGACTGGTAGGGCACAGCATGAAATTTCCCCAACCCACGGGAAAAAGTATCCTTGTGCATATAGACCGTACCGGGATGATCTTCTGTGGGACATGGCCACTGGAGTCCGTCGTACCCCAGACGTTCATAGGTCATCCCCGCATAACTCGGAGTAAGGGCAGTCAGCTCGTCGAAGATCTCCTCTGTATTCTTGTAGTGCATTGGATAGCCCATGGCGGTAGCCAACCTGGCAATAATATCCCAGTCCGGCAGGGTGTCTCCCAGGGGGGGAATCGCCTGATCGTATTTCATGCAGCGGCGTTCCGTATTGGTGACGGTTCCTTCTTTTTCGGCAAGGGCAGAAGCCGAGAAAACCACATCGGCCACCTGAGCCGTTTCTGAAAGAAACAGGTCTTGGACCACTAGAAACTCAAGCTCCTGCAGGGCGTGATTGAGGTGGTTCCAATCGGGATCACTCAGTTTCGGATTTTCACCAATAACGTAGAGTCCTTTGATTTTTCCTTCGAGAATACCCGGAATCATGTCGGTGATCGTCATCCCCGGATTTTCATTTAAGGAACATCCCCAGGCCTCTGAAAACTTTGCCCGTGCCTTTTCATCGGTCACCGGCTGATAACCCGTAAATACATTGGGCAGCCCTCCCATGTCGCAGGCACCCTGCACATTATTCTGCCCCCGTAGCGGGTTAACACCACCACCCGGAATACCGACATTGCCACAGAGCATAGCAATATTGCAGCACGACTTGACGTTATCAACACCCGTTACATGCTGGGTTATCCCCATGGCATAGAGCAATGATGCGGCCCCCGCGGTTCCGTAGGCCTCTGCCATACGATAGAGATCTTCCGGAGCAACCCCCGTCGCCGCTACCGTTTTTTCGAGCGTCGCTTCCCGTATTTCCGCGGCGAATTCCTCGTATCCCTCAGTCCGCTCGTTAATATAGGTCGTATCATGCCAGCCATTTTCAATGATGATGTGCATCATACCGTTTAAGAGAGCAACATCAGAGCCAAGCTTGTGACGAATGGCTACATCGGCAAACTGGCTGAGCTGTATTCCCCTTGGGTCCGCCACAATCAATTTGGCGCCCTTTTCCTTTGCCCGCATCACCCTTCTGGAAACCAGCGGGTGATTTGCCGTAGTATTTGAGCCAATGATGAAAATACAATTCGACTTTTCTATACCGTTGATGGAGTTGGTCATGGCTCCGGATCCAAATGCGGCGGCAAGACCTGCCACCGTAGAGGAGTGTCAAAGCCGGGCGCAATGGTCCACGTTGTTGGTCCCAAACACCGCTCGGGCCAGTTTTTGTGCCAGATAATTTTCCTCGTTCGACATCTTGGCAGAAACCAGAACACCTATGCTATCCGGACCGTGTTTTTCGATTATCTCTTTGAACTTGTCTGCGGTAATTTGAATGGCCTCATCCCAGCTGGTATTGATGAAGCGGCCGAAGGTCTTAACCATCGGTTTTTTGAGGCGCATGGGGCTATTGATATGCTCATGCAGATTCCATCCCTTGATGCAAAGCTTTCCCTGGCTGACGGGATGGGATTTCATGGGTATCGTACTGTTGAGTTTTCCATCAATTGTCTCGAACAGAACACCGCAGCCAGTGCCGCAGTAGGAGCAAATTGAGGGAACGAACGTGCATTTCATTATATGTTCTCCTTGCCAGTGATCCTTTATTAAAGGACTTCACCCGATCAGGTTTGAAGATAAATTTGATGGGCCAGTAAAAACTTCGAACATATTCTTTACGAGCCCATCCAATACTACATAGGTTTAGGGGACAATGTCACCTTATCACCGAGAAGAGAGAGTGGCGACTGATCGCTGCTCTCACCGGTGTTATAGTCAAAAACATCTTTGACGATATCACCAACCTTGCGATAAAGAAGCCGCAGAGGAATATCCATGGGGCAGGCATCCTCGCAAAGACCACAGTCGACACAACGACCAGCCATATGGGCGGCTCTCACCAGATGAAAAATGGGAATCTGCGGCGGGAGCCTTCCGGGACCAATCAAATCCTTGTGCTCCAGGGTACATTCCGCACAAAAACAGACCGGACAGATATTCCTGCAACCGTAACATTTTAGGCATTTCTGGAACTCATACATCCACCGGATGTTCTTTTCCTGGTCAGAAAAATCGTCTGCCTTCTTCGTGTCCATACTGTTATCGATACCCACTTGCAGCTTGTAGGACGACGCCTGTTCCCCGCTCATATAACTACAGTCGGCCTGGGGTTTTATCGGCGAAGGACAGCAGTTAACATTTAACAGAACAATCTTGTCCCTATCGAGCTGGTGCCAGATCGTCAGGACATTTATCGCCCTCTGATTGCAATCACGTGCCAGCAAACCGATTTTGAGCTCAGGCTCCCTTTTGGCCAGATGGGTTGCAATCTTTTCAAGACTATACCGGGTCTCACTCACTACCAGATCTTCCACGTCTTCAATTTCTTCTTTGGTGAAACAGTGGGGCAACGGGTGACCACAATTGATCCTGTAACCGAGAAATAAATCTACAGTTCCGTCTTCAAGCCACTCTTTGACTGTTCTCTTCATTGTTCTTTCCTTATGAAACAGTAGCTTCCGGTTCTAGCTTGCCGAGAAAAGCCTCCACCTCGGGTGCTGTCAGTGCCCTGGTAAACTGGCTGGGCCCCATGCCCCTGATTTTCTCCGTAAAATTAGTGATGGTGTCGGCAAACTTTTGCGCCTCTGCAGAGGATATCCACTCCAGATGCAAGCGCCCGTCGATTCCAACAAAACCCAGTAGTTCCTGGAGAAATCTCATCCGTTTTATGGTCATGTAATTACCATACAGGTAATGGCAGTCGCCGACGTGTCAGCCACTAACCAGAATACCGTCTGCACCTTCCTGAAACGCCTTCAATATATGGTGCGCTGATATAGTCGCAGAACACATCACCCGAATTAGGCGAACGTTAGGTGGGTACTGCATACGGCTTACGCCCGCAAGGTCAGCTGCACCATAGGCGCACCAGTTGCAGACAAAGGCGATTATTTTGGGTTGAAATTCTTTGCTCGTCACGATTTTCTCCTTTAGCGATTGTTTCAGGAGCACAATGCCATTTTTATCTCGGCATAAAGCTGTTCATTATTGAATCCCATCAGCATTGGTGCTTCCGATGGACATGCTGCCGCGCAGGCGCCGCATCCCTTACAAAGGGCAGCATTGACTTCAGCTACCTTCAATTCGATGTTGTAGGTAATCGCACCGTATGGACAGAGATTGATACAGCCGTGGCAGCCGCAGCAAAGTTCCGGGTTGATGCGAGTAACCACACCGCCGACCATTATCTGATCCCGCGTAAGGACCGTCAAGGCCCGCGATGTCGCTGCGAGTGCCTGGGAAACGCTTTCATCTATCGGCTTAGGGTAATGGGCCATACCGCAGAGGAAAACACCTTCTGTTGCAAACTCCACTGGTCGCAGTTTCTGATGGGCCTCCAGAAACCAGCCGTCTTTGTCCATGGGCACCTTGAAGAACTGGGCCAGCGATTCGTCATGGTGTGACTCAATGGCCGTGGCCAGGCAGACCAGATCGGCACTAACAGAGATATTTCCGTCCAGAATCGGGTCATGAAAAAGCACTTCGATATGCTGTCCGTCACTGTTTACCACCGGTTTTTTCTCTGGCTCGTACTTACTGAAGATGATGCCCTTTTTTCTCGCCTCAAGATAAAGACTCTCACGCTGGCCATAGGTTCGAATATCCCGATATAAAACAAAAATGCGCGCATCGGGATTAATTTCCAGTACAGCAAGAGCATTCTTTATCGTATGGGTACAACACACCTTGGAGCAGTACGGCCTGTTCTCGTCACGGGAACCGACGCACTGAATAAATAAGATATTCTCAGCATTGCGCAGTTTGTGGTCATCTGTTCGGATCATGGCATCCATTTCGAGATTGGTCACCACACCGCTGTGTTCTCCATAGAGGTATTCAGAAGGTTTTGATTCCTTTGCGCCGGTGGCAAGTATTGCAACCCCATGTTCAATGAGCAGAGTTGCGTCATTTTCTACGATCTCCGTCTTAAAATTTCCGACAAAGCCTTCGACATGTTTGATGGAAGATGAGAGGTGAACGTGAATTCGTTCTTCGGCATTGATAGCACTGAGCAGTTTTCCCAGCTTATCTCCGACGGATTCACCCTGCCAGGTGTGGTTGAGTAGTCTGGCATTCCCCCCCAAAATTTCGGTTTTTTCTATCAAATGGACCGGGAATCCCTGCCGAGCCAGTGTCAGGGCCGAGATCATTCCGGTGAGTCCACCGCCAATAACGAGAGCCGAACGGTTCACCCCCAAAGGTTGTTGAGTAAGCGGTGACGACAAGCGCACTTTGGCTACCGCCATTCGCACGAGATCCTTCGCTTTCTCTGTCGCCTGGTCGGGATCGTCAGAATGAACCCAGGAATCCTGGTTGCGGATATTAGCCATCTCAACCAGATACTTGTTGAGACCGGCATTAATAAGTGTCTGCTGGAAAAGCCCTTCGTGGGTGCGGGGGGTACAGGCGGCGATGACCACCCTGTTAAGATCCTGCTCGATGATAACCTGGGTCATCTTGTCCTGAATGTCCTGAGAACAGCTGAACAAGTTTTCCTCGACATAAGCAACATTCGCTAAGGTCGCCGCATATTTCGCCACCTCAGGGACCCGCACAATGCCACCGATATTAGTCCCACAATTACAGACAAAGACACCAATTCGAGCCTTCTGCCGTTCAATATTCCGTTCTGTAGGCACTTCCTCGTGGCGAATGAGGCTGCCCCGAGATGGTGCCAGATCAACTGTTGCAGCACAGGCTGCCGCACTCGCCTCCATGACGGACTGCGGAATATCTTTTGGCCCTGTAAGTACTCCGCAGGCATATATTCCGTCAACACTGGTGGAGACGGGAGAAAAGCTGTTTGCCTTGACGAAGTTGTCTTCCCCAAGAGTTACACCCAACCGCTTTGCCAGATCTATACTTGAGGCGTTAATCACAAGACCGGTAGAAAGCACGACCATATCAAACGTCTCTTTCCGAACAGTTCCGTTCTCCTCAACATAACGAAGAATCAGCCTATCGCTGCCAATCTCCCTGTCTATGGTATGGATTCGGGTGTTGACAAAACGGACGCCATTCTTTTTGGCATTTTCATAGTATCGATCAAAGTCTTTTCCCTGGGTCCGCATATCCATATAAAAAATGGCACATTCCAGCGGGACGCTGCTATGGTCCTGAGCCATGACCGACTGTTTGACGGCATACATACAACAGACAGAGGAACAGTAGCTGTGATCGCAGCGGTTGATATCACGGGAACCGACACACTGTAACCAGGCTATCTTCGTGGGTGGTTTCCCTTCGTCTTTGGGTTTTTTCTTTGACGATGGACGAAGCAGGTACCCTTGATACGGCCCGGTGGCTGACAGAATACGCTCAAATTCCGTGGAGGTAACGACATCGTCACATGTGGCATAATTGAAGTAATCCAGCGAAGAAGGGTCATAGGAGTCAAAGCCTGTGGCCAAGATCACACTCCCGACGTTGATGGATACAGTCTTTTCCGTGTCCTTGAAATTAATGGCCCCTGCAGGACAGTTCTGCTCACAGGCACCACATTTCCCCTTGGTAAGAAAGATACACTGACTCGCATCGATGGCGTATTTCAGTGGCACCGCCTGGGAATACGGGACGTAGATCGCTTTGCGTTTAGCGATGCCCTCATTATACAGATCGTCGACTTTTTTGGGACATTTCTCTGCGCACAGCCCACAGGCAATACACTTGTCCACATCCACATAGCGGGGATGCTGAAGAAGTTCAACGCTAAAATCGCCCTGCTGTCCGGAAACGGAACTGACTTCCGACAGGGTGAGAAGTTCGATATTAATATGCCGGCCGACCTCGACCAGTTTCGGTGAAATAATTCACATCGAGCAGTCGTTCGTGGGAAAGGTCTTGTCCAACTGGGCCATCACTCCACCGATTGCCGGTGACCTCTCCACAAGATAGACGTAAAAACCTGAATCGGCAATATCCAGAGCGGCCTGCATGCCGGCGATTCCACCGCCAACGACCATGACTGAACCCTGTTGGTTTACCTTCTTAATTATTGTTGTCATAAAAACATTCCTTCGTCGGGGTAATTATTTTTTCGGCTGGTGGGGAATCAAAATATTAACTGTAAGGGAGCGTAATCACAAATATGGTGCCTTTTCCGATTTTGCTGGTTACCTGGATATCACCGCCGTGGTTGTGCACGATATTGTGGCTGATGGCAAGCCCTAGTCCGTTACCTTCAGGCTTGGTCGTAAAAAATGGATCAAAGATAGTTTCCATAAGGTCCTTGCTGATACCATTGCCTGTATCGGAAATGGCAACAAAGGCCTGATGGAGTGGTGTCTCACCTGTTTTGACGGTGATCTCCCCTTTCTCGCCAATGGCCTGTATGGCATTAAACAACAGATTGACGAAAACCTGTTCGAGCTGGTTACTGTCAACAAAAACAGGCTGTAGCTCCTCTGATAGGCTATAGTCGATCTTAATATAGTGAAGTTGGGTTTCATTCTCCACAAGCTTAATAGCCTTTATAACGATGTCATTTAAGCTGTGTTTTTTTTTCTCAGGGGAGGGATTGCGCGAGAATTCCAGCAGTCCTTCAACGATATTCTTACAGCGGGTCGTCTCATCTATGATGATCTGCAAGCCTTCCCTGAAGTGGTCTCCCTCTGTGGTTTTCTTGATCATACTGGTGCTAAACAGCATGATTCCGGTGAGCGGATTGTTTATCTCATGGGCAATGCCCGCTGCCATACGGCCCAGCGAAGACATCTTCTCAAGCTGTGCAGCCATATGAAAGTAGTGGGTTCGCTGATTTTCATAGAGCCGTACCCGCTCGATAATACAGGCACACTGTTCCGCTACGGTAAGAATGAAATCGAGCTGATCGTTTGAAAACTCCTTCTTTTCTGGCAAATATATCCGGATTAAACCAATCATTTTAGAACGGATGGAGAGCGGTACATCGAGCATCATCCGAATACCCTCATCCCACGCCTGCTGTGGATATTCAACTCGAGGAGCATTCCAGATATCTGTTATCTCGAGCACATTTGACTGACTGCCCGGTTTAAACATAATCTTCTTCTTGCTAACGGGTCCCTTGGAAAGGTAGTTCTCACCAATTCCATGAGCGGCAGCCACTTCGAACTGGTCCGTTTCTTTATTCAATATTCGGAGTAACGCCCCCTTGGCATGAAATACTTCCGATGTCTTCTGGACCACCAGATCAAGGACTTCATCCAAATGATCGTGTGAATGCATCGTACGTATAATGTCTCTGAAAATCTGAAAAAACTCTTTATAATCAGTCGAAACATCCATCCTTCACCCCTTTAGAGCACGAAATTTCAAATAAAAAACACAGGTTGATCAACAATGAAATTGATTTTGAGTTGAACTAGAGCTGCCAGTCCTTTTTTTGAGTACATTCAAAGACGTATTTCAGCTGTTTTTGGGTCAATTCCCCAACATTATTATTTATCCAGTCGAGGTCTCCATTTGCGATGGCTTCCTTGGCTTCGTCGGAAAGGGCATAGCCTGATAGCGCCTCAGTCCCTTTTTTCTTGAGATCAAAGCAGAACAGTTGATCTTCATTGGTTCGATCGAGAACTTGAAGAACCTCCTTTTTCTGGATGAGCCTGTCTGTTTCAGAAATAGAGTGGACATATACATCACTTTCATCTGCCCTCTGTTGCAGTGTCGCCTTAACAGACTTGAGAATCTGTTGTTCGCTAAAAGGCTTAGGAAGAAAATCGGTAACCCCATTATGCATTGCATCCACCGCAACCGTGGTACTGACAAACCCTGTGATCACGATGATCTTGGTATCGGGAGTGTGGTGTCGAACCTGTTTAATGACGTCAAGACCATTCATATCAGGAAGCCTGATATCAGCTATCAATAGATCAAAATTCTCTTCCTTGAAGGCATCGATTGCTGACTGACCGTCGTTTGCTACCCGAACGCTGTAATGTTCGTCGCCCAAAACTGTTGCCAAACCTTTCGCGATGTTTACGTCATCTTCCATGACAAGAATACGAGTTGTATCTACTATCTCTGTTTGTACCTGTGGCATTATCTCATCCTCCCGAATTTAGGTGTTGTGAAAACTGAAAATCGAAGAATTACAGTGCTGGTATGAGCAAAGAATATGCCACCTATAGCCTGAGAAATAGCATTCTCAAATACTGTATAAAATCATTGCGTTACGTTGGGAATGGGATGTGTGTCGGGAAATGAAACGTATAACAACAGGACGTCGGGGAAACAAAGCAAAACAACATATTCTTATAATTTCAGAGCATTACACGTGTATATATAAATATACATGTGTATGAATGATTATACGCACATCATGGGTGAGAGATATTGTGCTTTTTCAATAGAGTCGAGAAATTCGAGCGCTGCATGCCTATCCCTTTTGCTGCCTGGCTGATATTGCCGTCAGCAGCTTCGAGGGTTTTCTGAAGCAAGGCCCTTTCAGCAGGGTTGTACTGTATATCCAGAAGGTGCTGTTTATAGGCCTTGAGTTCAGCCAGGGAAGTGGGAAGGGTATCTTCCGCGTCATGGTTTCTTGAATCAAGATGGTCATGGAGGCTAGAACTGTCCACCAGCTGTTCGTCGACCATGATGACCAGCCGTTCCACCACGTTTTTTAATTGCCTGACATTGCCGGGCCAGTGATAACTGATAAGCGTCTCTAGTGCACCGTCAGAAAAACCGTCCAGGGACTTCTTGTTTTTCCGGCAGAACTGTTTGAGAAAATGGTAGGCAAGTTTGGGAATATCTTCCTTTCTTTGTCTCAAGGCCGGAAGATGAATGGGGAAGACATTCAGGCGGTAGAAGAGATCAGCCCTGAAAGTGCCGTCAAATATCTTGCTTTCAAGGTCCTGGTTTGAAGCAGCTATAATGCGCATATCGGTTTTCTTGATGCTGCTGCCACCGACCGGTTTATACTGCCCGTACTCAAGAACCCGAAGCAGTTTTGCCTGAATATTCAGATCGAGGTTGGCCACCTCGTCAAGGAACAGGGTGCTGCCATTTGCGGCTTCGAAAATCCCTGACTTGTCCCTGTCCGCCCCGGTAAACGACCCCTTAACATGCCCAAAGAGCTCACTCTCGAGTAACGACGCTGAAAAAGCACTACAATCAATTGCGATAAAAGGCTGCTCGGATCTGCTGCTGCGGGCATGGATAGCGCTGGCAAAGAGTTCTTTTCCTGTACCACTTTCACCATTGAGAAGAACCGTAGTATGAGTGGGCGCTACCTTCTTTATAGTTTCAAAAACCGGGAGAATGGCCGGACTGTCTCCGACGATATTATTAAACTCAAAACGCTGAAACAGCTGTTTACGCAGATGCAGGTTATCGCGACGCAGCTGGGCATTCTCAAGTGCTTTGGTGATCGCCTGGGTTAGTTCTTCTTCATTGAAGGGTTTTGCAAGATAGTCGAAGGCCCCCTCTTTCATGGCCTTAACAGTCTGTTGTACAGTGGAAAAACCGGTCATCATGATGACATGAAGTTCGGGGTGCGACTTATGAATTTCAGTAAGCAGATTGATACCGTTACCGTCTGGGAGTCGTATATCGAGCAGAACAAGGTCGTACTCCCCCACCTTCAGAGCATTCCTGCCTTCGTTGGCAGTACCACACCAGGTGGCCTTATGACCAAGATTTCGACAAATCATTTCACAGCCACGGCCGATGGACGGTTCGTCATCGATGATCAAAAGATTTGCTTTGAACATTTCTTTCCCTATTCTGAGTAGAGCATCAGTGTTACCAACTATTTTGAATGACTTACATTAAATTTTTACCGTACCGCTTCGGGATGAAAATGTCAAAAGTTCACACCTGCCCTGTAACGATGACTCATCGTGACAAAAAATAGTTGCGCTAAAAAAGATGAGTGGCAGCCATGGTTACTAGTGTTTTTCGACCAACTACCCGTGCTGCGATTGATAAAAATATAACACCAGAACAATAGCCGTATTCTGCATGACTTGTTGTGTAAAATATACAGGTTAGAAACTCCACACTCTATTATTCACCGGCAAAAGAGATGTCATTCCTCACTCATCTGCAACGCGGTTAAGGCATCCAACTCTTATCCCCTTCTCGTCCACATGCAGGGTATTACAGCAGGCATAATCCTGATCTAGCCGAAACATGTTGCCTAAAGGGATTCCAAGAATTTTACAGAGCAGGACACGGTTAACACCCGCATGAGCCACCACAACAGTTTGCGATTTGGTGGTCTCAATGATTTTTGCAAATCCGTTCCAGGTACGGGCCTGCAGATCATTAAAACTTTCACCACGGGGCGTTTTATATCCTGCCAGGTTATCTCCTCGCAGCTCAAATTCGCCAGGAAACATTGATTTAACCTCAGCCACTGTCAATCCGTCCCAGTCCCCGAGGTCAATTTCAGACATTTTTTGTTCTGTTTCAATTGTAACACCTCGTAATGCACCAAGTAGTTTCCCACTTTCCTGACATCTGCACAATGGACTGCACACAATTCGTTCTATATTTTGTGTGCATAACAACCTACCCAGGGATCCGACTTGTTCCCGTCCAGCTGCTGTAAGAGGCAGATCTGTTCGACCAATAAACCGTCGTGGCTTACCCCCTTCGATCTCACCATGACGAATCAAATATATAGTCTTCACCGGCTTTTTTCCATATTCAGAACATCCTCAATGGTGCGGCCAAGGCATGAAACAACGATACGCTCTAATTCTTTGGCGTTTGCCAGCCGTCTTTTAATTGCCTTGCAGGCCTCCGGGTCCTTTGTATATAAGGTTAATTTTTCTTCAAATCGCTTCTTTACCGGCATCTTCGTAGTACCGCGAACCAGTTTATCGGCAAGACACACCAGTTCTTTCTCGCTCAACTTGCCAGACTTTGGAACTGTCATATCACGGTGGACACCGACAATCCCAGCAAGACGGGTAAGACCGAGGTGCCCTAGAATTTTCGCCCCCCTCTCTTCGTGATGGGGTTCACCTTTTGCAATATCGTGAAGGAGACCACTATTAAAAAGAAGATCAAGGTCGAGCATATACCCATTTTGATTCAACTCCCGCCCTAGAGTACACGCAATATCGGCCACGGCAAAACCATGGTCACAGCCTCTTTGCTTCATGACGATTTGGGCAAGGGCTTTGGCCTCTTCGCGACTCCCCATATCCATACGTAACAGACGTTTCTCCAGGCTTGTAAAGTCTTCTGGACAGTCCGCATCCATGAGAATGCCTTGATCCCAAACGGGGATTTCATTGCCGGGATATTTTTCCAGTAACGCTTTGAGACCACCTTTTCCATTAAACTTCAGGATAGCGGGAATAAGTGAGGATGAGATCAAAGGAGGGTGTCCCCGCTCCCCCAAAAATGTCGGGTACACCACACCCTTTTTGGGACGAGATTTACATAGCGTCGCAACGGTGGATAAACGAATGAGAGGAATATCCACGGGAAGGATGAAAAATGCATCTACATTTTTCATCAGTTTAACGCCAGCACACACGGACGAGTACATCCCCGTGTCATAATCTTTGTTCTGAACACTCTTGATACCGAGCCGGCCAGCTTCAGCTTTGACTTCAGCTTTTCTATGACCGGTAACAACTACAATCGTGTTCTTATTTATCCTGTTTTTCAGAAACAGGCGTGCCGTTCGACGTAGAAGGGTTTCTTTTCCAAGCTTCATGAGCGGCTTAAAGCCATCCATGCGAGATGAATATCCCCCTGATAATATAACTGCCCCGATTTTCACACTTTCAACCCTGCCCTAACTTTAACCTTTTTCGCCATAATATTGACCAAAGAATTCACGAGTTAAGATGAACGACTAAACGAGAATTCTGGTGAGACAAGACGGTACTATGTAACCCACAATAGCGATGCTATTCAGCGATATATATCGACTCGCCTCCGGTGAACATTTATCCATTCAAAATATACTAATCGTAATCTATCTAAACCGTTATGATCCAAAGTTGCGTGATAGTCAAGTAATCCTGCAATCTGAAAAGACTATCGCCCAGGGTCTGCCGGTATAAAACAGAACTGCGTTTGATTGTTGCAACAAAGAGTGGGAGATAAAAAAGCCAGGTGTTAAAGATTTCGTCACCTGGCAGAGGTTGATCAACTGAGACTATTTCGCAAACGGCTAACCGTTGCGCTGATATCATCACTTGCAACAATCTCCGTTACCAGACAGATTGTTTTTGCTCCACGGGAGACAATTTCATGAATATTATGTTCTTTGATACCGCCAATGGCAACAAAGGGCAGAGGACAGTTTTTCGCAACGAACTCCAGATACTCCAGTCCCACTGCTGCACAAACATCTTCTTTCGTTTGGGTCGTATAAATTGGTCCAACACCGATATAATCAGCCCCAACAGCCACGGCTCTCTCTGCATGTTCCGGGCAGTGCGTTGACAAGCCAATGATTTTATCATCGCCTATTAGTTTACGCACTGCTTCCACAGGCAGATCTTCCTGGCCCACATGTACACCATCGGCATCGACTAATAGTGCAAGATCGACATGATCGTTTATGATGAAGGTGACCCCATGCTTTCTAGTCAGTGCTCTGATCTGCTGGCACTCAATAAGCATTTCACCCACACGTTTTTGGTGTTTTTTCTCACGATATTGAATGGTAGTGACACCTCCACGAATCATTTCCTCAGCGACCTGGATATTGGTTCGCCCTAGGGAAAAACGTTCCGCCGTAATACCGTAAATACCTTTAGCCAACTCCATTTTGGGGTTATTGTTGTTTTTCATAGTGTCCACACTCCGTTAATAGTATATCTGTCATAGACGCTGCAACGGCAACAACCTTATGTGCGTACAGCTGTGCATCTTTACAATCGGTCGTGAAGTCACCCACAATAGTGCAGTTACCTAGCCTTCGACTTGACAGATTGTCAATACAACTGCCAGCTATGCCACTCGCAGAAACAATCGGACGAGAGTCCCCTGCAAAGGACTCTATCAGCATCTTCTTGTCACAAGTTTGGTCAAAACCTTCTACAATCACGTCACAACCAGTAAAGACGTCGATGATATTGATGTTATCCAGACGCTCTGGGAACACTTCTATATCTAGCTCCGCATCTATCCGAAGAAGATTGTCTCTCAACATAGCAACCTTTGCCTGCCCAATCTGATCCTTAAAATAGAACTGACGATTAAGGTTTGATTCTTCCACGGTATCGAAATCTGCGAGGGTAAACTTCCTGATACCACTGCGCACCAGATTTACAGCCACATTTGAGCCAATTCCGCCGACTCCGGCTATCCCGACCCTCATCCGATGAGATCCCAATCTTTTAAAACCGGCTGGTAGCCACTCTGTCTAATCGCCGCCACAACATCTTCGACACTACGCTCATCAGTGATCTCAAACTGCGGGGTTTGAGAGATATCTTCATCCGCATACCCGCCGACACCTGTGCAGGAACCAGCTGAAAACCTCGTTACTCCTAAAGATATGAGATTATCCCGAAAAGCAGCGGATTCTCTTGTGGAAACCGTGATTCCGGCCCGTGGTAAAAACAGGCGTAAGGCGCAGAGAAACTGCACAAATGTTTTATCATCAACTAAATGTTCCGGAGTAAAGTCCCCTTCCGCCGCATTAAAACGAGGCAATGAAAATGCCACCTCAGCTTCCAAATATTTATCATCCAGATAACGCCCGTGTAAACCTGTAAAAAACGCCTCACTGCGCTGTTCTCCAAGTCCCATCAAACACCCGATATTGATCATACGAAAGCCGGCCTTTGCCCCTCGTTCCGGTCCATTTAATCGGTAGCTATAGTCGCTTTTCTGGCCTGAGAGATGTACACTTTTGTACATTTCCTGATCGTACACTTCCTGAAAGATGGTGAGTCCATCAACACCTGCCTCTTTCAGGGTACGGTACTCTTCCTCATCCATGGGAAATATTTCTATGGAAACCGATGCGAAATGACGTTTAAGACAGCGTACTGCTTCGACCAGATATGATATTGGCGTGACCTCTTTAGCCTCACCCGTCAGTAATAAAAGATGTTGTATTCCGGTTTTTGCAATTTCCCGTGCTTCCCTGTCTATTTCCTCAATGGAAAGTTTTCGCCGTTTAATCGAGTTTTTCAGGTTAAAACCACAATAGGTACATTCGTTGGAACAGTAGTTGGAAATGTAGAGTGGAATAAACAGCTGGATTGTTCGACCAAAATACTGGACCGTCAACTGCTGCGCCTTTTGCGCCATAGGTTCAAGGTAGTCCGCCGCTTTCTCACTGAGTAGTGTGAGAAAATCCATACTACTCAATTTGTCTTTGACAAGAATTCTCTCAATATCCTCACCCGTCACCGCCCCAAAGAAAGCCTGGAAATCAAAGCCCTCATACTCCTTTATAACATTATAAAATGACACTATAATTCCTCTCGTTAAATACGTTTACTTACGAACGTCAAGCTGCAACTCGATAGTGACAGGCCCTAGTTAGGGCTTGTCCATTAATGAGATATTTTATTCTAAGTCGAGGCGCACGATAAATTTAACCACAGGCATATAGTTGATATCTCGGAGTCTCTTAACTCGCTTACCGGAGGATTAAATTTTGAGCGCAACGAAGAGTTAGGATAAAAGAGCCATTTATGGACGGCACTAATTAAGAAAACCGGTCAACGGTGATGACGCTCTTGAGTATTGACTTTCGCCTGCCAGTTCTGCCAAATATGCCATCCTGCCCGCCTTAACGGCAAGCCCAAATGCTTCCCCCATAATTGCCGGGTCATTCGCCGTTGCAATGGCAGTGTTTACCAATACAGCATCAGCACCCATCTCCATCGCCTCTGCTGCCTGGGATGGCCTTCCAATGCCCGCATCCACCACAACGGGAATGATGCAGTTTTCTATCAGTTGCGCAATCATCGCCCTGGTTTCCAGTCCCCGATTTGTGCCAATGGGAGAGCCCAGGGGCATAACAGCTGCAGCCCCAGCTGCTTCCAGCCGTTTGGCAAGAGGGAGGTCCGGCATGACATAAGGGAGTACTACAAATCCTTCTTTTGCCAGTATTTCTGTAGCCTTTAAGGTTTCAATATTATCCGGCATGAGATATTTCATATCGGTAATGACCTCAATTTTAATAAAATCACCACAGCCGGCTTCCCTTGCTATACGTGCTACCCGAACAGCTTCATCGGCATTCCTTGCCCCGGAGGTATTGGGAAGAAGGGTCACATTTTTTGGGATAAAACTTAGAATATTTTCAATTGGTGATGTGGAGTCAATACGCCTCAGTGCAACGGTAATCATCTGTGAGCCACTGGCCTTCAGCATCTCTGGTATCAATTCATTGGAACTGAACTTACCTGTTCCAGTAAACAGACGACTTTCAAAAGTAACATTACCTAACGTAAGTAGTTTATCCTTCATTGCCTCAACCTCCTCCCACAAAACTCAATAATTCCAGCTGATCGCCATCTTTTAGCTGAACATCTTTCCATTCTGTTTGTTTTATAATTTCGCGATTTAGTTCCACCACAAGAGACCCCGCCTGTAGCTGTCTGTTTTCCACAAGCTGATTGATTGTCCATTGCTCGATTTCTTCCTGCTGTCCATTGATCAATATTTTCATTCTTCCTCCATCAGGACAAAAAAAAGCCGCTCTCCCAATTGATGGAAAAGCGGCTTTAAAAATATACTAAAAACCAAAATCGATGATTTTCTGTAATGCCGCTTTCCTTCGCCGATATTATTCGGATCAGGTTCCAAGGGTTGGAAATATTCCTCTCAGCAAGAAGCACCCCTAGCGATTACAAAATATGTAACATATCCGGACTGATTTTATCAATATATGTATGAATTTTTCTTGATTTTTATAATAATTGACACTGTGATTTTGTCTCTTTTCTCAACCCCTTGTCATCAGCAAACCAACCCATCGTAATGCTTATCTGACAAACTCGTAAAAAGTTAATTCGAAGACTTTTGATGGCTATAAAAAAAGGCTGATATACAGGTAGCGAAGACTCCGAGGCGTGGTGTTTGGATCGTATTCTCAATTATACATGTGGTATGTTGAGAGTTCGATCCAAACCCACAACGACGTAGATCGGACTTTTTACGACGCCATCTTATCTAAAAAACCTCGAAACACTGCAAGTCCATCTTCAATATTACGCCTGCCAAAGCCGATACGGAAACGATCATTTGGGGTTTCCATCAGATCTGAACGGTATATTGAGGCGGGAAGCAGTAAGATCCCATGTTCTTCCACCAGGGTCTCACAAAAGTGTTCAACAGTACCCTTCCCTTTATATCGTGGATAGGCTATGCAACCACCATCTGGAGTATACCAATCAAACAAAGCTGGATATTCGCCAAAGAACTGCGCAAGTTCACTTAAATTATGTCGTAACAGTGTCCTATTTTGTCTTAGAATCTTTTCTCGGTTATTCAGGACTATTTTTGCAAAAAACTCACTGGGACCTGAATTACAAATGGAAAGAAAATGTTTATACCGTTCAAACTGCAAGAGTAGCTCTTTATCCTGTGAGGCTATCCAACCAATTCGCAGTCCTGGAAATCCATAGGCTTTAGAAAGAACATTTAATGACAGTCCCTTCTCATAGATATCTGCCACCTGTTCCATGCGCTTGTTTTCGTCAAGCTCCAAAAGACGATACACTTCATCGCTGAAAATATAGATATTGTGTTCCCTGCACAATGAGACGAGCTCCATAAGATCATCAGCAGGCATTGTTGCGCCGGTTGGATTGTTTGGGAAATTGATCGAAACGAGTTTGGTGTTCGGTCGGATAGCTTTTGCAACATCGTCGATATCCAGGCGCCAGTTATTTTCTTCATGAAGTGGGACACCTGTTACATCACAGATTTCCAGAGGTAGAGTCTCTGCTGCCTGATAATTAGGAACCACGACAATAGCGTGATCATCTTTACCAAGTAAAACACGCATAGCTGTATAGATCCCTTCCTCTGCGCCACAAAAGCAAAGGATGTTTTCATAGGACATTGAATCATAGGTCGATGCTATTCTTTCTCTTAGCTCACCTGCCCCCCAGGTTTCAGTGTAACTAAGCTGCTGGTTTTCAAATTCACTTCTCTCCCCAGATGTCGCCATATCCATTAATTCTTTGACAGACATGCTTTCCACATCGGAAGCAGTCATGTTGTATTTCGCCTCAAACTCCCACTTTGAAAAGTGGATTTCCAAATCAAAGTTACGCATAATTACTCATCCATTTCATATCATTTTATACGATTCCACACTACCCGTGTCATACGTATTTCACCTGAGCCTGTTCTTGATCATTTCCCTTGTAAGAATAGACGAATGCAGATAAATAATAAAATTAATTGATTTACTGTTTTATTAATTTTACTTATACCAGCCCATATGCTTGATTACAAACTTGTTGAAGCCCTTGCCAAAATTGCAGAAAAAGGTGGTTTTGATAAAGCGGCAAATACCATGCATATAACCCAATCTGCAATATCCCAACGTCTGAAATTACTTGAAGAACATATGGGCCAGATATTGCTGATACGAGCGACTCCTCCGCGCTTAACATCCGCAGGCCAGGATCTCGTCAAGCACTTCCTTCAGGTCAAACATTTAGAAGATGAACTTTTAGAAAAGAGTACAACACAACTCGACAATCAGCGTACCCAGATGTCTGTTGCTGTCAATGCTGACAGCCTCGCCACCTGGTTCCTAGACACAATCCAATCATATATTTTAGAAGAAGATGTGTTACTCGACATCCATGTTGAAGATCAGGAACAGACCCATAAGCTACTCAAAGCTGGAGAGGTCGTAGGATGCATAAGTACAAAAGAGAGTCCTATTCAGGGCTGTAAGGTCAGCTATATCGGATGTATGCCTTACCATATGGTTGCCTCTCCTGATTTTACTAAACGATGGTTCCCAGAAGGTCTCACCCAGGCACTTACGAAAAAGGCGCCCGCAATCATTTTTAATCGTAAAGATGACTTACACCATATTTTTCTGGAGCAAAACTTTGGTATAACGCAACGGAACCTTCCAGCGCATTACATCCCTTCTTCTGAAAAGTTTTCAAAGTTCATGGTAGAAGGAATTGGGTATGGTCTTTTGCCGTTTCAACAAAGCAAAGCATACATTGAAACCGGAGAGCTCATTGACCTCTCCCCTGGCCATACATTGCAGATAAAACTCTATTGGCACTGCTGGAACCTAAGATCGAAGCGACTGAATAAACTTTCAACAATCTTATCCTTTAAGTAAAGGATTCCGTAAAAGGGACGAATAACAACAATAATCATTTGAATCGTTGACATATGTTTTTGAGGGTGTATAGTGCCCGAACTTGACGCGGGGTGGAGCAGTCTGGTAGCTCGTCGGGCTCATAACCCGAAGGTCATAGGTTCAAATCCTGTCCCCGCTACCACTTGAATAGAAAGCCCGAAAAGAAAATTGTTTTTGACAGTTTTCCTTTCGGGCTTTCTTGTTTCTAACAGTATATTTATCATAACTTTATCACCCGAAGCAATTTTCAGAAGTCGTGCTAAAACTCCATAAAGATCTATTAACAGATGATTACGATTTTCTTTCGGGGTGAGTACTCTTTTCTCTATCAATGTCTTCACATATTGCTTTTTTCAGCCCCTCTGATAATTTCCTAACGACAGCCTTAAATCATTGACTCCTTTTCTGTAACGTTGTCCTATTGCCGAATAAATCAATGGGCGAACGTCTTTGTTTTTAACTTCAATTTGCTTTTTTGAATCTATCCTGCCTAGCTGACGCCGCTCTAGCTCAACATGAGGCGAAAAACTCTTTTCACCCTACTTCTATCCGTCTGTTTTTCCTTGACAGAAAGCCCCTTTAATTACTAACTAAGAGTAAAGATAATGAGCATATGCAAGGAGCAGCATATATTAAAATCTGCTCCATCACATACAAGGGGGCAACAATGTTTAAAAGAACAAATCATGTTGTAGCACTATTTTCTCTTAGCATCGTTATGACATTTACAACTCCAATACTCACAATGGGAGATGAGTTAGGAGAAGATTGGTATTGTAAAGATCATGAAGTACACGCTCAGTATCAAAAGCACCTCAAGCACCACTTAAACCGTGCTGCTGAAACAATCACAGAGTCACTGGAAAAAATATACAGCGACCCTGAGCTGACCAAAGCGGAAAAGCAGGAAAAAACACTTGAAGTTATAGACAAACATCTCTCAAAGATGAAGAATGGAATAGGGGATTAGTCTGTCGGCGTGAATATCAAAATAGTGTCGACTCAATCTTGAATTATCAACCCAAGAACAGACAATCACTCAAAACCGACCAAAGGAGACCATACATCCTGTCCACAAATTACGAATAATTGAACGCTGAAGCTCGGCAATGCATGTTCTCACGCAAGAACATGCATTGGGTTTCAAATTCCAGCTAAGGTAAACAAGGTCCCAATCACCAATTACACACTCACCCCACGAAAACTGAATTGCCGAAATCCCAGTACGTGCAAGATTTCACTAAGTTCCCTTGTTTTTTCATTTCTTATTTCATTCGTTTTTCTTTGTATGTCTTGATCTCTTCGACATGCCTTTCAGCGGTCAGTTCATCAACCTTGTCCTCCACAAAAAGTGAAGGATCATCCCCTTGGAAGCCAGCAACATAGACTGGAGTGAAAAAAACCGCCCCCCCTCTGGGCTCACCAATTAACGCGTCAAACACCTGATACTATTTAGCTATTCCCCAAATAACCACATCAATAGAACTAACACTCTCCCCCAATTTCCATGGTTTTCCTTCAAATTAAATTTGCTATTACTCAAATATTTTCATTTAATTCATAGAACATAGCACTTGTTGTACGCAGTAGTTGCGCCCATGACATTTTTATATTTTTTGCATCTTTTAACCCTCAACACCCTATTTACTATCTGGAGCAATCTATGAAAATCCCCCAAGCGTTGTACATGAAAACTATTTTACATTTCAGTCTATTTTTACTGCTTGCACTGCTCTTCATTCCCTCTGCACAATGCTTTGCTGAAGGCCCAACAGCTGGTGAATATGGTACTGTGCTCAACCTGTCAGGGAAGCAGCGAATGCTCTCACAAAAGATGAGCAAAGAAGTAATGCTGATTAATCTCAACTTCCAAAAAGATAACAACTTAAACAATTTAAGAGCAACTTCCGCTCTTTTTGACAAAACATTAAAAGGCCTTCGAGATGGTGATGAAAGTCTTCATCTTCCCCCTACAACATCACGAAGAATTCTCAAACAAATTGACGATAAGATACAACCTCTATGGATAGAGTATTATGGAAACATTCAAGCCATCTTAGATGCAGGAAGTGTTAGTGCCGCCCAACTTGAAGCAGTAGCACAGAGTAACCTGCCACTCCTCAAAGAGATGAACAAATGCGTCAACCTCTATGAAAAGGATGCATCAAAAGCTGGGATGAAATCTGACCCCGGCCTTGCGGTAACTATCAATCTTGCGGGAAAACAGAGAATGCTGTCACAAAAGATGAGCAAGGAATTTCTGTTGATAGCCAGTAACCACAAGGTGGAAGAAAATCGTCTCAATCTTCAAGAGACATCTGGACTTTTTGAGAGAACGCTAACAGGCCTTCTTGATGGCGACTCGACCCTTGATCTACCAGGAACAAAAGATGAAGCCACACGAGCGCAATTAGAGAAGGTCCAGTTATTGTGGACAGAATTCAAACCTAGTGTCGAATTTGCAATAAAAGAACAGGGGGCTATTCCTGAAGAGAAAATCGCCTCCCTTGCTAAGCAGAATCTTCTACTTCTTAAGGAAATGAATAAAGCTGTAGGAATGTACGAAATCAAGGCGTCCCAATAATCTGACCCCGGAAAACTGAAAGTAAGCCAGGATAGGTGCCCCGAAGGTCTCTCTACGATCGCTATCTGGTGGTTATGTTAACTACATAATATCAATAGATATCTTCAGATTTCTTATTTTTCATGACAAGTTTTCTGGAGTAAGGCACTAAATAAGAACGGAGAATACCATTGAAGATAAGAACGAAAATATTATCGCTTGGCGGATTTAACATAGCGATTCAATTGCTAACTCTAGTGATAATTATCACGATTTTTTCTTCATTGGTAACTGGCTTTGGTGAAATTATTGAAAAAGCAAATAGCAATAAGCAACTGACGCAAAAATCGCAGAAGGATCTCGCACACACCGGGCAACAGGTCGAAAAAATGGTTGAGCAGACGACCGGGCTCAACGATCTCATTGGAGCTACAAACAATAGTATAAAAATTCTTGAAAAAAAGGTCATTTTCAGTTCAGAAAGTTTATCGACCATCTCGGAAACAATTGAAAATGTACTCGATTCTATCGAGGACGAGGAAATTCAGGACCGTTTGTTTGATGTTGCGGACACGGTTAGTGACCTGCAGGAAATCATGAAAAGAGAAGCGTTGATTAGTTTGCAATCTTCTGTCAAAAGCATGAACGAATCCACTGCAAAAGTAGGAGAACAGCTAGAAAATATTAACATTATCTCCACCAACCTTGAACGGCTAAAAACTAACGGGCTCAATGTCTCCAAAGAGAGTGGTGAAATTCTTTCCATCTCCACTCTTTTTGCCGAGTCTATTAAGAAAAACCAAATTTTCCTCTCCATCCTCATTCTTGTTTTTGCCGCCGGCGCCGTAATCATCGCCATCGTTATCTCCCGTAGCATTACGATCCCCTTAATGAAAGTTGTAGATATGGTAAAAGATATCGCCCAAGGTGAAGGGGACCTCACCAAAAGGCTGGCAGTGACCACCAAAGACGAGCTTGGAGAACTCTCTTCATCACTGAATACTTTCATAGAACGATTAAATACCATTATCGTCAATATTACCTCAAACGCAGAAACAGTCGCTGCGTCATCTCGAGAACTTCTCATCGTTTCAGAACAGGTCTCCCTTGGCACAGAAGAATTATCTTTGAAAGCCAACACAGTGGCTTCAGCCTCAGAAGAGATGAGTAGTAATATGAGCTCGGTTGCTGCCGCAAGCGAAGAGGCTGCAACTAATATCAGTATTGTTTCTGATTCAGCGTCAAACATGCAGCAAACCTTAGCTGAAGTTGCAGAAAATTGTGACCGGGCCAAAACTATCTCCGGTGATGCCACGACTCAAGTGGACAAAGCTGCTGAGCGCGTCGCCTTTCTAGGAACCGCTGCTCAGGAAATTTCCAAAGTCACCGAGGCCATCACTGATATTGCCGAGCAGACGAATCTTCTCGCTCTCAACGCAACCATAGAGGCTGCCAGGGCAGGAGATGCAGGAAAAGGATTTGCCGTTGTTGCAGGCGAAATTAAAGAACTTGCAAGACAAACTGCAAGCGCCACCAAAGACATCAAAGAAAGAATTCTTAAAATACAAAACTATACTGAAGACACAGTTCTTGATGTTACCAAGATCTCGGCTGTCATTACCGATGTGAACGGCATTGTATTGACCATTGCCGATTCAGTAGAAGAACAATCGGGTAACGCAAGAGACGTTGCAGAAAACATAGGCCAAGCCTCTACTGGGATCACTGAGGTCAACGAAAATGTGTCCCAGAGTTCTCAGGTTTCTTCGGAGATTGCAAAAGATATCGCGGGTGTTAACGCCGTGGCTAATGACATGTCTAGAACAAGCACCTTACTTAATCAAAGTGCTACTGACTTATCCGGTTTATCTTCGAATTTACGGGATCTGATAAGTGTTTTTAAGGTCTCCGCAGATAAGGCCGATGACGGAGAAAATTCGGCGTTTTCTGAAAACCAGATTGCCGACATCATGCCATGGGGACCTCAGTTTATGCTTGGAATACCTGAGATAGATGAACAACATAAAATTCTGGTATCTCTCATCAACAAGCAGCATAAATTTATGAAATTGCAAAAAGGCGGTGCGAAATCAGCCGAGATTATAAACGAGCTTAGCGACTATTGTGCATATCACTTTGACTATGAAGAGCAATTGTTTGAAAAATATGGCTACTCAGAAAGTGCAGAACATAAGCGAAGCCACGGTCGCCTGGTAGACAAAATCACTGCCTTTCAAGTACAACGAGATGAGGGTATTGCGTCGTTACCCATGGATCTAATGACATTTTCAACTGACTGGTTAACAACACATATTCTTGAAACTGACAAGGCGTATGTGCCATTTTTAAAAGATAAAATGCACAATCAAGACCAATAAGAACAACACAACTTTATAGTGGAACCCTGGCTCAATCCGCACTTCACACTGAAGTGCGGCTCTATTGTTAATAAGCTGCATTGCAATTTCATGAATCGGTACAGATCGCTGATAAATGTTGTGTACCGATTCGCATTTGGCAAACATTTTCCCATTCAAAATAAGCACAGGTCCAATAGGTAAACCACAGTTATAACGAACATTTTTTGCACACCTCTGCGCAAATATAAGCACCACCACCACCCGACTCAGACACACTCCCCATCCATCGCCCTATAATACCGCCTTTTTCATGAATGGCACGAAACGTGCTTTATTTTTAGCCAATGACTTCAATAGTGACCTACTAATAGTTTTAAGGGTTTATACATTTTCCTTGAACATTAAGAGAAGTTAAGCTATTTAAGTCGCCCCCATTTGTAACAATTGAGTAAAAAACTGTCTTCTATAACTATCAAGGAGCATTGTATATGCAAAGTATTGCGGCCTCTAAAGCATCTAGAAATAATTGTCGTATTAGTATTCTTAAATATTCAGTTTTTCTCTTCTCTTTTGTAGGTCTCGCCGTTCTATGGCTTTCCCCGCAGTATATGCTGGAATTTCAGTCAACAATTGCCTCAACTCCATGGATACACCCTTTCGCTAAACTCGGTTTTTGTATCATGATTGCAACCGTGTTATATTACCTAATACTGGCCTATAATGCCTTTCGTTACAAACCTATTCCTGGGGCGTCTGACCAGGATCTACCAACAGTAACCGTCGTTGTACCGGCCTATAACGAAGGGGCTCTTGTTCTAGAAACATTGCGTAGTCTGGCAACGGGTGATTTCCCTCAAGAAAAGATACAACTCATTGCAGTAGATGATGGAAGTAAAGATCAGACCTGGTCATATATTGTAAAAGCTGCACAGGAGTTTCCTGGAAGAATTGTTACCATCCGCCAAATAACTAATGCAGGGAAGCGAAGAGCACTCTACGAAGGTTTCAAGCAGGCCACAGGTGATGTTCTAGTCACTGTGGACAGTGACTCTGTTGTCAACAAAGATACTCTCAGGAATTTGGTCAGCCCCTTTGTTGGTGACCCTGACTGTGGCGCAGTTGCAGGCAATGTGAGGGTACTTAACCGAGAGGCGGTTATTCCACGGATGCTTGAAGTGAGCTTTGTATTCAGCTTTGAGTTTGTCAGATCTGCCCAAAGTGTTTTGCGCACGGTATTTTGTACACCTGGTGCCCTTGCTGCCTACAGACGAGATCTTGTCATGAACGTAATAGAGGAATGGGTTAACCAAACTTTTCTCGGCAGGGAAGCAAATATTGGTGAAGACAGGGCAATCACAAACCTGATATTGCGGCAGGGAAAAAGTGTATTGTTTCAGCGTAACGCAATGGTATACACAAATGTACCTGAACAATATCAAGGGCTTTGCAAAATGCTTATTCGCTGGGGCAGAAGTAATGTCAGAGAAAGCCTTAAGATGGGTACGTTTATCTTCAAAAGATTCCGATCACACCACCGCACCAGTGCAAGAATATTGTGGTTCATTCAATGCCTTTGGTGTGGGGCTTCGCCGTTTCTCTTTCTGTTGATGCTTGCTTTAATTATACTCTTCCCTCTGGAGTTTTTCATCACAAGTCTTGGGGGAGGGGCCCTATGGTGTTCATTCTCCGCCATTTTTTACACCAGTAGGTACCGTAGTAGCGAAGCTCTATGGGCATACGGATATGGTATCTTCCATTTTTGCGCTCTTGCATGGATAACCCCTTACGCCCTATTAACTCTTCAAAAAACAGGCTGGCTCACCCGTGACATACCCCTGGAGCCATCCATAGCGGGCATGGAACACGCAAGCAATAGCAATAATAGAGTTCTTGCTGTAGTGCCTAAGTAGGACCTTTCCTCTCCTCCGTCTCTCTCTTTTATCAAGAGAGAGAGACGAACCTTACCCAGGTACAGCCTAAATGTTGCAATTGACTAGTCCGGATTTCTCACCAACAAAGTTTTTCGCAGGTCGAGACACCGGGCATGAAGCTGAAGACGTATAAAACTTCACTAACAAAGAAGATTCGGTGGAATTGTTAATCCCGAAGGGTGGCAAATAACAGAAAAATTGTACTCATGCAAAAATGAGTTTCTAAAATCATTTTTATGAATGCAACATGTTGTTTTACGGCGATAGATTATATTTTCTGTACTGTATGTATGCAAGATTTAGGTACAATACATTCTATGAGTGCCGTCACAAGCCTATCTGGTTGTTCAATGTGAAGCCAGTGTCCGGCTCCAGCAATACTGGTCACTGAGGATTCGGGGAAATACTTCATTCTGTCCTTTTCATGATGCGCCTGAATATAATCTGACTTCTCCCCCCGTACAAAAAGAGTCTGTACACCACAAGGACTATTCTGATCTAATTCATCCAATCCCCTAGAAATTAAAGGCAGGCTTTCAAGCAGAACAGGCAGGTTTAGCTTCCAGGTGAAACATTTATTTTCATCCCTTTGAATACTTTTCCCAAGAAACATGGTCAGCCGATAATCATTTAAACGATGCCTGATTTCCTCTAGAAGGGTTGAACGATTCTGATGAGCTGCAAGATCAATCGCCATCAGGTTATGAATAATATTTGAATGATAACCGGCATTATGCTTACTATAATTAGATGGTGCAATGTCAACGACAGTAAGATGGGAGAGTTTTTCCGGATACAAAAGCCCAAACCACATTGCCAACTTTCCCCCCATGGAGTGACCAACAAGACAGGCGCGTGTAATATTCTCATCTCTAAAATAACTGAGAAGGTCTTCACACATCTCCTTATAGGTGTGCGTCAGAGTATGAGGCGACCTTCCATGGTTTCTTAGATCAAGAAGATGAACACCAAATCCATGATGAGCGAGTTCTTTTGCAATGCTGACCCAGTTATCAGACATACCAAAAAGGCCATGCAGTATAACAGCCGGGTAACCACTACCAATTTTACGGGAAAATAACTGCAAGTTATAAAATCTCTTAATTTATTTTTTCTCTGCGGACTGCACTGGAAGCTTCACTGTGAAGGTTGAACCCTGTCCCTCTATTGAATCCACAAGCAGTTGACCTTTATGTTTTTCCACAACAATCTGGTAGGCAAGGGACAACCCCTGCCCTGTTCCGCGTCCAACGTCCTTTGTGGTAAAAAAATATTCAAATATTCTCGATTTAACATCTTCGCTCATCCCAACACCAGTATCAGCGATACTAATACAAACATAACCATCCTTTGAGAATGATTTTATTGAGATAACTTCTGACTCCAACGGACGATCTAGTTTTTTTGCCTCAATTGCGTGTGCAGCATTCACGATTAAATTAAGCAACACTTGATTTATATCCCCAGTGATACATTCCGGATGAGGGATTGTGTTGTCTAGCACATTGTCAATTTGTGCAAAATATTTCCATTCATTTCGAGATACTATTAAGGTATTTTCAATCGACTGATTCACATCAACAGGTGCCATAGTCTCATCACCCTGACGGGAAAAACTCTTCATTGCAAGAACAATGCGGCCAACATCCTCTAATCCATTAAGGGATTGAGTGAGCGAGAGAGGTATTTCTTCCTTTAAATACTCCAGATCAGCATCTTCTTCTTTGTCTTCTATTGCTGCAAGTTTAATCGTGCAACGGCCCTGGCCTCTACACTCTTTAAACTCCGCCCTGTAAGTAGCAATTAAATCAAGCAAATCAACCATCGCATCTGAAACAAAACGTACATTATCACCTATGTATTGTATTGGGGTGTTAATTTCATGGGATATTCCTGCAGCCAGAGTTCCAATAGCTTTCATCCGGCCTGCAGCCTGCAAATCATTTTCGAGATTTTTTTGTTCTTTTTCTGCTCTTTTTTGATCTGTAATATCCACAAACATAACCAAAAACACGTCAGCATGATTTAAAGAAATGGACTGCACCACTCTTAATAAACTATATTCCTTCCCATGCACGCTGATGAACTCGACTTCCTGATGTTTATTCTTTTTAAGATCAGAAAAAACATCTGATTCTTTTCTTGTTTTTTGAAAAAGTTCTGCACCTCCATCGCCTTGTTTTCCACTACCAAGAATTGAAAGAAGTGAAGAATTGATCATCATTACCTGCTCATCCTGATCTACAATCAGGATCCCGATAATCATTGAATTTAAAATAGTATGCAGGCTCTTCTGCTCATCCCGTAAGACCTCAATTGACACAGTTGAATGTTCAATATCAGCCGCCATCTTATTAAAACTTTCAGCAACAGTTTTAAATTCATTTCGAAAATTCGTATTTACAGGTCGTGAAAATTTCCCATTTTGAAATTCACTCATTCCCTGAATTATTTCTCGAATTGGAGTGGCAATTTCTTTTCTCCATAAAAGGGTGAGAACGAGGACTGTGAAAACAATAATCATGAGTGTGATCAGGATATTTATTTTACCAAGTTGCCTTGAGGGGAGTGATATTTCGCTGTAAGGAATGTTCAACAAAAGACTGCATCCAAGAAAATCAATAAATCCTGAATATGCAAAAATTTCGGTTTTACCATTAAAAAACTGCAGAAACTGGTCTTTAATGGGCTTGGAATCACCAAACTGCCTCCGAAGTTCGCCTGGGTCAATAAGCCGTTCATCAGACTGAACAATAACTGCATTTGTTGCATCAAGTAAAAACGTATAACCAGCGCGCCCCGTTTTTATCTCAGTAAAGAAAAGATCACTCACCGTTTTAAGGTCATACTCAAAATAGAGTACCCCATCGGTCACGCCACCATAGGTTACAGCAGAATATAGAGCAAACACAAACCGTTGATCATGGAAGCTTGTAAAAACAGGAGCAACAACGAGTTCACCAGCTAAAGCACGTTTAAGCAGAAGGGGATCAACCTGCAACTGAGAACGCTCTTCTTCCAATAGGTCTGAGACAACAACGTCTCCTTCAACATTCAATAAACTCATACTGCTAAAATATGAATAAGAGAGACCTATCCAGGACAGTCTACTCTCCACAAGCGCCTTTGTTTCGGCATCTTCATCCTGAGGTTGTAGAGCACTCCAGAACAGTTTTTCCCTACCCATACTAGTGATTTGTATACGCTGCCCCTCAAGCCATATTTCTATGTGGTCAATAGCTCCTGTAACCTGTCTTTGGAGCTGCAACTGAATGCTTTCAGTAATAGATCGATTTGTGATTACAAAAGAGATGAACGTGCCACATCCCATTGCGACCGCAACAGTCACTGCGATGGTTAGGAAAAATCTTCCTGCAAGACTGTTACGAATGGAACTTATCATACGTATCCACTATAGAAGAGTGTCTTCAACAAACACAACACCTCAAAAAACCTTAGAATTTACCTTTTAAAAATGGGACATATGCCTTGTCCGTTTTTAGAATGTGATCTTTGAGCCAGCTTGTAAGAAATAGCATTAAATCCATTGATAGCCCTGCCCTTCCAGCCTTAAGATCTTGCTGAAGCTCGACCACTTTGCTAACAAGATCTGCATGATCTTTTTTATGCTCCTCTTTATTCTCGTAATCAAATTTGTCAAACATCTCTTCTTCAAAACCAAAGTGGTAAATTGTGTATTTAGCAAGATTTTCCAAAATATCTGAAGATTCTTGGGATCCGACTTTTGCTTTCATGGCACTGTGGAGTTGATTTACCAGGCGAACGAGTTCTTTATGCTGTTCATCAATCGTATCAATCCCGATACACAGTTTGGATGACCAGGGAATGAGTTCAGATTGCTCAGAAAAATCGTGCGTTGTACTGTCTCCTTGCTTATGACTTGTTGATATTTTGAATGTACTGATCAACGAACGCAGCTGGTTGGCAAGCTCACTTAGCGACTCTGAATTCCCCCGCATATTCACACTGCTCTTTGACATGGATGTGGCAATAGAACTCACGTCGTCCATTTCATGTGCGATCTGAGATGAAACAGAGGAGCTTTGAGCCACATTCTCATTCACTTCTGCAATTCCAAGCGATGCCTGTTCAATGTTTAAAGCAACCTCCGAGGCACTTGTAGCCTGTGTAACCATGGCCTCTGAAATTTCCGACATTATCAGGTTAACTTTATCAATAACCTCGGTAATTGCCTCAACTTCAGCTATAGTTTCACTTGTAGAATCTTGTATCCCATCAATTTTTTCTTTAATTTCTTTTGTGGCTTCCTGAGTCTGATTGGCAAGGTTTTTAATTTCACCAGCAACCACCGCAAAACCTTTACCAGCATCACCTGCCCTTGCAGCTTCTATTGTGGCATTAAGAGCAAGTAGGTTGGTTTGATCAGCGATCTCAGTTATGACCTCAGTGACTTTACTGATTTCATTTGCAGCGCTTCCAAGATGTGTAACCTTCTCTGTTGCCTTTTTAACCTGATCTGTCGCCCTGTTTGATACAGCAGTCGCCTCATCACAGTGAGCAGCAACGCCTTCAAGTGCATTTTTCATGTCAGTTGCAGTGCCAACCACCATAGCTATATTAGTCGAAGCCTCTTCACTTGCAGCTGCAACAGAGGACATGTTTGCATTCATCTCCTCACTTGCGGTGGCAAGACTATATGTTTTTTCACTCAGGTTAGTTGCCTCTTCGTGCATCCGTTCGGACGCTGTAAGAGCTTCAAGGGCTGAACTGGTTACCGTTTCAGAGTTACCATTTATCTCAACGATAATATTGTGCAATCTTTCAACAAATGAATCAAACCAACCGGCTAAAAGACCTATCTCATCAATTCGTGAACTATTGAGACGCTTTGTCAAATCCCCTTCACCTTCGGCTGCATCTCGCAGTCCTTCAGTTATTGCATGCATTGGATTAAGTATAACGATACGCAAAAGGACATAGACGAGTAAGATGATCCCAGCAAAACAGGCCACGCCAATAACAACAACAACCTGTGTGGTACCTCTGTTCACTTCGGTAAGAGATGCTTTCAAAATATCAGCGGTTTCACTTTGAGCCTTTTCACTATCAACTCCAACAAGGTTGAGACCAGTGTGTATCTGCTGAACAACTTTCGCAGACTCACCACCGAGTACTGTGCTAATACTTTCTCCATTTGACTTGCGTAACTTTTCAAAACGAACAGCTAACGCCTCCATCTCTGTAGTCACTACAGATTTATTAATACAAACGATGATCTTTCCAATCGGGAGATTGAAATATTCAACCGTTTGCTCATAAAGCATGACAGAAGGATCTTCTTTAGAGCCGTTCAGTACCCTGTCAATATCTTCATCCTCTTCCCTATTATCAATATAAGATAGAACCTGATCATCAATAAAGTTAAGATAACTCGGCAAATTATTGCCTTTTTCATCCTGAAAAATCACATAGACGACATCTTTGGTTTGAGCAACAGCCTGACTGTATTGAAGGAGCTTATCATATTCTTTTGCCATGAGCGGGTCAGGAATAATACTGGCCAGTAAAGAGGTTACAGACTTTGCGTTACTTATAAGTAAATTTTCCATCCCTACTTGGATGTTTTTTTCTTCTTCAAAAAGAGATTCTTCTGTCGATTGAGAGATATTCGCAATGGTCTGCCCACTCATCGTTGAAAGTGCTGAGCTAACATTCTGCTCTAAGGTTACGAACCGCGTTTGTGCCTCATCCCCTGTTTTTTCAAGTTTGGTGTGAACAACGTCATTCATTGAGCCAAGCAGATCACTCTGTTTGTTAATTATGGATATACAAAGAATCACAAACGCCATTACAATAATACCAGCAAGGGCAAGTATTATTTTTAAGGTAAGGTTTTTACTAATTATTTTGGTCATTTTCCCTACTCGTCTCCCGATAAAGGTGGAATAAAAATCCACCACAATTAACTAATAAAAAAGCTGTTTATTCATTAGTTTATCGTAGCAATACTTTAGATTCAAATTTTTTTTTATTTTGGTTACAATCTAAAAATAAGTGGCGCTTTTTGGGGCGTTCTTATTCTGGATAAAACGTTGAATAGGTGTATTTTTAGTACTTTTTGCGGGAACAAACCACACTAAGACCACTCGACACCATCGCCAACTGAGCCGCAAAGCGTGTATTGAAACCATTCGATTGCACCTGATGGCCTTTCTTCATAATGGACCACTACTCATGCCCGAGTTGGTTGAAATCCCCGGTATTGAAGGCACCCCCATAACAGAGCAGTCGTTTTTTATCATGCAAGATAGATTCTGTTTAACAATGACTCATTGTTTCATGATAAATGAGCACATTAAAAAGGCTCGTGATGGATGGAATAGTAGCTATTACTGCAGACCATTTCTCCAAAACATGGTGAAAGACTGCATTAGAGAATTCGACCTTTCAATAGAGGTAGTAACAACCTAAGTTGTAACGGTTCGGACTTGATCTGATAGCTGCCCATTTTCTGGTTGGGAAGAGAATAAAAAAACTCCCCTGGCATGTTTTGGTCTCATCTTTACAAACTCTTAGTGCAGCATTTCGCTGGACCAGTGCACGGCAAACTTGACCAGGTCGGTGAAATGTTTGAGTTTCAATTTTTCTTTAAGGTTTTCACGATAAGTGCCAATGGTTTTGATACTGAGGTGAAGACGGTCGGCAATCTCCTTAGTAGAAAACCCCTCGCCTATCAACCGAAAGACCTCTAGTTCACGGTTGGTGAGAATGTCCAGAGGAGACTTGCTGTCAGCAGTCTGCTGATTGATCAGTCGCTTGAATACCTTTTCTTTTACCGTGCTGCTTGCATAAATATCACCGTTTAGAACACAGCGAATCGCTTCGACCACCAGGGAAATTGCCTCCTGTTTCATAATATAACCACTGGCCCCCGCCAACAGTGACCTTTCAGCATAGAGAGATTCATCGTACATAGAAAGCACCAGCATGGGCAGGGCATATTCTTTCTTTATTTCTTGAACGAGATCAATACCGTTGCCGTCTTTTAGGGAAATGTCAACAATGACCAGATCGGGTTGCATATGGGCTATCGCCTCACTTGTTTTTTTCATCAACTCGACACTGCCGCATACCACGATATCCTCTTCCTTGTTGATCAACTCTGTCATTCCGAAACAGAAAATGGGATGATCGTCGACAATCAGTATTTTGTGTTTTTTCTGCAGGGCCATCCGTTTTCTCCGCCATACGTATCAGGATTGGATATTTTCCAGTTTTTTCATGAAGACATGGACAATCGTTCCGTCTTCAGTGTTACTTGAAATTTCAAGAAAAGCACCAATAACCAGCACCCGGTGTTTCATAATCTGCAGGCCAATACCTTTTCCCTGCTGTCTGTCCTCTATCCCCCTGCCGTTATCAATAATCCAGAAGTGAATATATTCTTCGTCCTGTGCAATAGATATTTCAATAGAGGAGCCACAGGCATGTTTCACCGCGTTACTTACTGCCTCCTGAACGATATAATAGAGATGTGTTGCAAGGGTATTGTCTTGAATTATCAGGGAAGTATCACCACTGAACGAACAATGGATCTTAGCTGTCAGCTGGGTGTTTTCAGCAATGTCATTAAGCGCCAACTGCAGTCCAAAAGTCACCAGATGAACAGGGCAAAGTCCTCTCGCCAATCCCCGTGCCTTGGAGGTTGCTTCACCTATCAGCTCAACAATTTTTCCAGCCAGGACACTACCCTCGCAGTTATTTTTCTCAATAGTCGTTTTCAAGGCCGCGACAAGTCCACCGATCCCTATAAGATGTGGGCAGAGATCATCGTGAAGATCCTGACCGATGGCCTGGCGAACATTGTCACCGATGTCCATTAACTGTTTTGTCAGTCTCTTGGTTTCGGTAATATCCCGAAAGATTACCACACTACCTGCCAGCTGGTGGAGATGGTCCCTGAAGGCTGCACCACTGATACTGACAGTTCGGATCTCTTTAGTCTTGGTATATCGGTTCGTTTCCATTGCCGGTAGGACGCTGCCCTCCCGGATCGCCTTGGTCATAAGCGCCGTTTCCGGCCAGTTTTCCTGCGGTACGAAATGGTCCATCTTTTTTCCGAGGCATTCCTCAAGACTCCAGCCAAAGACGGTATGGAAGGCAGGGTTTAAATAGGCTATTCGGCCTTCCATGTCATAAATAACGACGGGATCTGCGGCAGCTTCCATTACAGAACGATAGCGTTCTTCACTTGCCCTGAGACTATTTTCCGCTTCTTGTCGGACCTGTATCTGCTGCTTCAAATCACTACTATAATCACTAAGCTGTTCCATGAACTTGTTGAAAAACATGGCGAGTTGTCCAAGCTCGTCTTTTGATGTCACGACCATACGCAGACTGAAATCGCCTTTGCTGGCACTCCTGAATTTTTCCATCAAATTCTTCAAAGGATTGGTAATCGAGTCACTAATTTCAAAACTCAGCGACAAAACCAGCACCATGGTAATAAGGAACGTTATCAGTATCAGAGTGCCGATGGTTTGGAGCGGTGCATAGATCTCCTCTTGATAACTGGCCGATCCGATGATCCAGTCATAATCTTCTATGCAGTTGAAGAAACACAGTTTGGTGCGTGGTTTACTCTCGCCCGGATTCTTCCAGGGATACACCACTCGGCCGCTTTTCTGTTCGAACATATAGGCAAGGGCCTCATTAGGTATGCCTTCCATCGTCAAGACATTGACTCCTTCAAGTTTGGGATGAATAATTGCCTTTCCTTCATCGTTTACAACAAAAGTATACCCCGTTTTTCCAAATTTCAGATCCAGCACACTCTGTTTGAAGTCGTCAATATTCACCAGCCCCTTGAACTCTTCGCGATAGGAGGAGACGGAAAGGATCCAATCCCACGGCTCGAAATAGACCATGTACAACGCCTTGGGGCGAGGCTCCTCTTCATCGGGGTTTTTCCAGTCATATTCAAGATATCCCCGATCTTTCACCAACAGATCCTTAACAAAGGAGTATTCTGAGACATCGCTTTGCAGGAGGGCTCGTTTGGGGTGAACGACGACGATACCACTACTGTTGAGACAGTATATATAGCCGGATTGACCTATGGTCTGACTGAGCAACACCCGGACGGCCCTCTCTTTAGCCTCCTGTTCACTGACGAGACCATTTTGATAATCCATGTAGATGGAATTGACGATTTCGAGGTTTTTTTCAGCAGCCCCGCGCAGATAATTTTTAATGGAGACTGTAAAGGAAGTCTTTACAAGGTTATAGATTGTGGTTGTAGTGTTTTGCAGTTCGCTTTCAATATTTTTTTCTATGGTATCGCGAGTAATGACATAGACAGTGGCAAATCCAAAGGACAGGGAGAGGAAAAACAGAAGTGAATAGTAGAAAAGGAGCTTATGGCGAAGTCGTGTTCCTGTAAACATATTCAACACATCCTTTACAATAAAATGGACTCCGATAATGTCACTACAGATAGTACCTGAAAAAAACCCATCCAGAGCGACGACCACACTGGATAGGTATTAAAGAAGAGGCAAACCAAGAGAGCAGTATCATCCCAGGTTATTATTTATACTGACTTCGGATATCTTTTTTACTGATTTTACCAACACTGGTTTTAGGAATCTCTCTGTTCAATAAAATTTCGGTTGGGATCCCAAATTTTGGAATGACACCTTTTTCCACAAAAGTCATACAAAAATCTTTGAGATCTTGTTCTGTTACCTCCCCTATAAATGTTTCTTTGAGTACAACTATTGCAAGAGGTCTTTCACCCCATTTTTCATTGGGAATACCGACGACAGCAACCTCACTTACTCCGGGATGCTGGCTGATTATATCTTCCAGTTCAAGAGACGAAATCCATTCACCCCCGGTTTTGATGACATCTTTGAGTCTATCTGTAATCTGCAGGTAGCCCTCCTCATCGATAAAGCCGATATCTCCGGTATGCAGCCATCCTCCGGCCCATAGCTCTTCACTCTTTTCTTGATCCTTGAGGTAGCCCTGGGTCAGCCAGGGTGCACGAGCAACGACCTCCCCCACCGACTTGCCATCATGGACGACTGGCTTGCCTGCCGGATCAACTATCTCAAGTTGTACATTATTTACAGGCAATCCAGTTCTACAACGTATTCTTATCTGCTCGTTTTCATTCCATTCGAGCATGTGGGATTTGAGATTGGCGATGGTCAAAAGAGGACAGGTCTCAGACATTCCATAGGCTGTATAGATATTAATACCCCTGTCGAGAGCGGCCTTGCACATACCACTGGATAGAGCAGAGCCTCCGATAATGACTTTCCAGCCTTCCAAATCGCATTCTTCAATAACTGGAGAGGTGAGCAACATATGCATAATAGTTGGCACGCAATGGGAGAAGGTCACCTTCTCCTTAGAGATGAGTTTCAAAAGCATTGGCGGCTCATATCGGCCGGGATACACCTGTTTGGCTCCCAGCAGCGTCATTACATACGGCATCCCCCAGGCATGAACATGAAACATTGGGGTGATTGGCATATAGACATCGGATGAACTGATCCCGGCCTGACAGTCATAACCACAGAGAGCTGTCACGAAGCCGTAGGTGTGCATCACAAGTTGCCGATGGGTAAAATAGACCCCCTTTGGTAAACCAGTTGTGCCAGTGGTATAAAAAGTTGTTGCTATGGAATTTTCATCAAAGTCGGGAAAAGAATATTCTAACGGATTCCCTTTCAGCATCGCCTCATATTCATGATCGATGACCAGACTTGTTTGTGCGGAGGTCTCAGAATCGGTGAGCAAAACAATCTTTTTAACCGTGGCAAGTTTATCCTTTATCGCTTCCAGGAGCGGAAGGAACTCTGAGTTGATAAGAATAACATCATCTTCGGCATGGTTTATTGTATAAAGAAGCTGCTCGGAAGAAAGCCTCACATTAACGGTATGAAGAATTGCTCCAATCATCGGGACAGCAAAGTAACATTCAAGATATCTGTTGGAGTCCCAATCCATAACGGCGACGGTATCACCCGCCTTGACTCCCAGCTTAGTCAGACCGTGTGCCAATTGGCATATCCGGGTACCAAACTCTGTATAGGTAAACGTCTTTTGATCACGATAAATAATTTTCTGTTGTGGTGAATAGATCAACGGTGTTGTCAACAGGTATTTAATGAGAAGGGGCTGGGAATACGCTGAGGGAGTGGGAGCAATGATTTTGGTCTGCATAAAACCTCCTGATAAGAGTACATTCTTGTGTTGAAACTGAATCGTTTACGGATCTTTTTCATTGGATCGTTGCGGTTTAACACAAGACAATATATGCAAACAATGCGCCAAAGAGGACAGATGGTGGAATTTCAATCAGTTAGACAGGTAAACCCTAAACTCTGGACAGTACGAATTTGAGGCATAAATGACTCACCCATACAGTGAGAGGCAACACAAGCCACTGTTATCATAGGTAAATAGCCACAAGAGTCTTTAACTACTCAAAACGAGTAATTAATTACCCACGTCAGGCGTTATCTTCAATTGTTTCATCTTCAGATAGAGGGTTTTTCTTTGTATCCCTAGAATTTTTTTGCAGTTTGAGTACGGTACCACCGGCAAGCTTCCAGTTGTCTCAGAAGGTACTCCTTTTCAAACTGCTGTGCTGCCTGCCGAAGACTTCTGTTTTGGCGGGATCCAGATCGGGTATTAGAATGTCTGACTCTGCCACTATCATCACTTACCCCGACAAACTCCAGAATGTTCCAACGGTCAGCCTGCATGCACTGACAACTGGTATTTCTCAACTCACATTACGCTCCTGATCAAGCCATTCCTGCTTTCGTAATTTTGCCTTAATGGTCTTGCCGGTCGCCGTTTTCGGTAGCTCACGGAATTCAACAGTTGTTAGCGCCATGAGCTGAGCATGATTTTTTCGGCAGAATTCAATAATTTTTTCTTCAGTCGGTTTGCTGCCAGGTTTTGGAACTACAAATGCCTTCGGCACCTCTCCCCAGACCGGGTCCGGCGCCGACACCACTGCGACCTCAAACACATCCGGATGCTGGTAGATGATGTCCTCAATTTCCCTTGAGGAAATCATGTCGCCACCTCTGATGATGATATCATTGGTTCGATCCATGACCTGTATATAACCATCGGGGTGCATCACCCCCAGATCTCCGCTGTGAAACCAGCCATGCCGGAAAGCATGAGCTGTTGCTTCTGGATCCTTGTAATATCCAAGCATAACATTGTTGCCGCGCATTACGATCTCACCCATGGTCTCCCCGTCATCCGGCACTGGCTGCATGCTTATCGGATCGACCACCGCCAGATGAATGCTTGTGGTATAGGGTACTCCCTGTCGAGCCTTCATCCTCGTAACATTGTCAGGCTCAAGCTCAACCCATGAAGTCTGCCAGGCGCAGACACTATGGGGCCCGTGTAACTCTGTCATCCCGTAGACATGGGTAACATTGGCACCAATTTCTTCCATGCCCTGAATGATAACCGGGGAAGGGGCAGCTCCGGCGCTAAGAATTTCCAATGGGCGGCGAAGTTTTACTTTAGACGCCTCCGGATATGAGATCATCATCAACAGTATATTTGGTGCTGCACAGAGATGAGATACATTTTCACTTTCAATTAAATGAAAAATCTCCTTCGGCAAACATTCTCTCAGACAGACGTGGGTTCCCCCTACTGCTGTTATCGCCCAGGGAAAACTCCAGCCATTACAATGAAACATCGGCAAGGTCCAGAGATACACGGAATCCGGCCTCAATGATGATTCGATGATTTCGCCCAAAGTATGCATACAGGTAGAACGGTGGCTGTACATAACCCCTTTCGGCTTACCTGTGGTTCCCGAGGTATAACTTAAGGCAATCACCGCATTCTCATCTATAATGATGTCGAGTTCAGGTGTGGTCTTTGCATTACTGGCAAGGAACGATTCATACTCGGGCCCTTTCAGCAGTGGCAAACCAATGCATTCACAAATATTGACGAACAGCTCTACCTTTTTCAGTTGCTCCTCGATAGCTTTTATATGGGGGGCACATTCGTAGTCGACAAAAACTGCCTTTGCATCAGAATGATCAATAATATTGAGGTATTCTTGGCTTGAAAGCTGTGTGTTTAGGCATACAAGAACCGCACCGATCATTGGAACGGCGTAGTGAGCCTCCAGCATTGGAGGAGTATTGGGAGAAATAAACACAACCTTGTCACCGAAGCCGATCCCCTTTATTACCAGCCCATTGGCCAGCTGGTGCACTCGGTCCTGAAATTCACGATAGGTATGCCTCTGATTTTTATATACCACAGCAGCCTTGTTCGGATAAACGCGAGCACTCCTGACGAGAAAGGACACCGGGCTGAGAATGTCCCTGTTCACATCTTGACAAAACATCTACATGCCTCTTTATTTAATGGAATCACATACAGAATCCAGGCTCAGGATCACCTGATGTACCTGGATCGAATATATTCTCAATTGAAAAAAATCAATTGATCCGCTTTTTACCATCCCACTCTTTTTCCCTCAGTTTAAACTTCTGAATTTTACCTGTTGCGGTTTTGGGGAGTTCACCAAACTCGATATATTTGGGAGCCTTGAAGCGCGCCAAATGTTCTTTGGTGAAATTGATAATGTCCTCAGCCGACGGATTCGTTCCCGCCTTGGCCACAATAAAAGCTTTAGGCACCTCACCCCATTTTTCATCCGGCACCGGCACAACCGCCACCTCCTGCACATCGGGATGTTTGTAAATAACGTTTTCAACCTCAACCGTTGAAATGTTTTCGCCACCGCTGATGATAATGTCTTTTTTCCTATCCATTATCTGGACATAACCATCCGGATGCATCACTGCAAGATCACCGCTATGGAACCACCCTCCGGCAAAGGCTTCGGCAGTTGCTTCAGGGTCCTTATAGTAGCCGGTCATAACGTTATTACCGCGCATGACAATTTCCCCCATGGAGAGGCCATCCCTTTCAACCGGTTCCATTGTCACAGGATCCACCACATCCATATAATGCGTGAGGATAAATGGAACTCCCTGCCTTGATTTCATGGTAGCCTTTTTATCGTCGGACAACTTGTCCCAGGTTGGCTGCCAGGCACAGACGCTATGTGGACCGTACACCTCGGTAAGTCCGTATGTATGCGTTATGTTGGCCCCCATTGCTTCCACATTACGGATAATAGTTGGGGCTGGTGGAGCACCCGCTGTCATGATGTTGAGGGTGCGCTTCATCTTCACTTCGGATGCCTTAGGCCAAGTACTCATCATGATCAGTACAGTAGGGGCAGCACAGAGATGCGTAACATCTTCCTGATCAATCAGGCGAAAAACATCATCGGCTACCACTGCACGTAGACAGACATGGGTGGCACCAACCGCGGTGACTCCCCAGGTAAAACACCAGCCATTACAATGAAACATTGGCAGGGTCCACAGATAGGTAGAAGAGGCGGTTAGGCCTGACTCAAGTACCTCACCGATGGCATTAAGGTATGCCCCACGATGGTGATACATGACACCTTTGGGACGACCGGTTGTACCACTTGTATAATTGATGGCAAGAAGCTGATCTTCTGAATCAACTTCTATGGCAGGTTCTTCTGGCGAACCCGTCTTCAAAAAGTCCTCATACTCCATGCCTTCAAGGGTTTTGTTATCGTCAATGTCGCAGACAGTAACGAAATTTTCCACTTTCGACAATTCGCTTGCCTGTACCAGATGAGCGAATTCACTATCGACCACCACCAGTTTTGCATCAGAATGATCGACAATATAGGAAACCTCACCTCTAGCGAGGCGGATATTCACACTGACAAGTGCAGCACCAATCATCGGCACAGCGTAATGTGCTTCAAGCATTGGTGGAGTATTAGGGCAGATAAATGCAACTTTATCTCCCTTGCCAATGCCTTTTAGTTTGAGTGCGTTTGCTAAGCGATATACTCGCTCTGCGAACTCCCTATATGTATACCGCTCCTCTCCATGGATTACAGCTATTTTCTCGGGATAAACAAAAGCGCTTCTGGCCAGAAATTTTACCGGACTCAAAACATCAAAAGATACAGTTGGCTCATTCATGAGGTTCCTCCTTCAACTTGATAGTCGTGGTATTACAGGTGAGATTTCTTTTGTTGTTGCATATTGTATCGGCACAAGAAAAAATAACAGAAAAGCCGGTACGTGACCCGGAATATTAATCGAGCCATGAACCAGCATTATGAGTGATTATTTTATTAGTGACCCGAAGGTAGGGAAAATCACGCGACCGAAAACATGGTTGTTGACGATTGCAGCTACGAGGTAAATCGCGATCCAACCAGCAGCAAAGAGCAGATACCCGACAACCGGTTTTAAAGAGGCACCGATAAGGCCCATATCTAAACAAACGATAATCCAAAGAGCAATATCAAGAAGCAGGACAATTAAAAAGAGTGGGGTCGGACTCTTCAGATAAGATGGAGTAACTGCAGTAAGAAAGGCGGCTCCGGCCATCCAGCAAAAACCTTCAACCATTGGCTGAGGCTTGATATCTCCAAGAATACCGGCCAACATCAAATACTTGAAAAATACAGACAGGGCAGCGCCAAACATGAAAAAGGCACTGAAAAAGAGGAAGACATTGCCTCCCGTCATATTGTGATCTTTGAGTTCCATAACCGCAACGGTATACTGCACGATCCCTCCACCTACAAGCCAGGCAGCTAATAGGGGAAGACCGCCGAGACCTACTTGGCCGGTGAATACTGCTCCAAAGCCAAAACAAGCAACTGCCAGGGCTCCAAGGCCAGCGGGTCCGGGTGAGACAAAACTGTGATCTTGTGACATAGCACTACTCCTAAAAAAGGGTTATGTGAACTGCAGACATGTATCACCAAAATGTAAGTTCCTCTATGCCTGCCCTTAAGAGCAAAAAAAATACTTCCTCACGAAACTGAATGTTATAAGAAGGATTGCTAGAATCAATATTGACCATACACGCGACTGGAGAGTAACCGACTTATCAGTCTGCTCTCCCTCATTGCAGTAACCTGTATGAACCACTATATTTGATCTGGTTAAGCCAGGCAATCGGCAGAAAACCTATTTCCATCTGGGAAAAAATCTGAAGGGGACTAGGTTCAGAACCTAAATCAGAAAACAAGGTAGGGGAGGCGTTGAGGTCAATCGACCGTCGCCATGGAGATTGCACAGTGTCGAGAGAAACAGGGCATGGGCCTGCATTTCTCCTGATCCCCTGCCATCTCCTGTTTCAGGTAGTCACTGCACGTAAAGCAAAAGCCTAAATAAAGCCATTTATTCCACCGGGTCGGGAGAAACATACTCATCCCTTTTGGATCGATGTACCCACGCTGAGCCTTTACCAGATGAAGCCAACTCGATTTGTAAAATGAAACACAAACTCAAAACTGATGAAGACCGCAAGCTTTACGCGAAAAGAAAAAACACTATCGGGCCAGTATTCGGCATATTCAAACACGCCATGAGGTTCCGGCAATTTCTTCTTCGTGGCTATTATATACAGTACGCCAGGTAGGATTCGAGCCTACGACCTACTGATCAGAAGTCGGTTATTTATTACATTATATTTAGCTACTTACAAATAAAGAAGTACGCAATAAATTAAGGTCTCTCCCATTTCTGAACCTGGTTACCTCAAAAACTTAGATGTTCTCTAAAATTATCTCTTTCAATAATCTACAACCGTATGAACGTAAACCACCCCTTGAGAAAGCAAATAAGTAAGCCACCTGAACTATTTTAAGGGCACCCTAATTTTCCACTTGCAAAGAATAATTAATATGATAACATCAGAACTCAGGCAAGGCTTCTCCCCTTGCTCATATTACACCATTGAAACCTCCTTAACGACCTATCGGGCTTACCATTCGATAGGTCGTTTTTTATTGTTCCTTTCATCCTTACGTTCTGTTACGGGGGCTCTCTTCTTAATTGTTGAGTGCCTACTTGTTTGTAGTGTGTCTAACTTCACAACAATAGACTGAAAAAAAAGGGGGATCTCAGAGATAATCTGGAATTATTTTTCCGACCACGGGAGTTGAACCCGACACCCTATAGTATATTTACAGCCTCTAGCGTGTAGCGTGACACATGAGTGACACAAAAAAGAAAGGCCCTTAACGAAATGTCGCTAAAGGCCTGAATATATGGCGTCCCCAACCGGATTCGAACCGGTGTTGTCGCCGTGAAAGGGCGATGTCCTAGACCTGACTAGACGATGGGGACATTACAAAAAATATTCCATGGTGGGTCGTGCGCGACTCGAACGCGCGACTCTCTGATTAAAAGTCAGATACTCTACCAGCTGAGTTAACGACCCTTGGGAAAGCCTATATACAAATTGAAACTTAGAGTGTCAAGGCCCTGAAAAAATATATGATAGCATTAAAACCACCAGCAAAACGAAAAAAGGGCTCCAGCTAAAAAGCTAAACCCTTATAATCAATGGTTGGGGGTGTAGGATTCGAACCTACGGCCCGTAATCTAACCTACTTAAATAATATAACTTTTATTTTTCTTGTTAAACTTTGGGAATACAGACATTTTCTAGAGTATCAGAAATCCACTCACCATAAAGAATTCTGACGCTTCGCTGAAAGCGTCACACCTGCCGTGTTATCTTCAAAGATACCTATCATATCTGAAACCAGATCCTAGATCTCTAATCAAGGAAGAGATACAGGAATAACCCCAATTTAGACATCTACAGAAATGCTTGATATTGCCAATAGCATTCTAAATACATAAGGTAGACGTTATCTTTTTCCATGATAGCAATACACCTACTAACGGTGAGCATATGTTGTTAGTCTGCCGTTTAAATTCAGCAAACAGGGCAATAATGAAATCTAAAACTGTGATACTCACTGCTTTTTTGGGAATCTTTCTGGCTACCACCGCTTTCACAGCGCAACAGGCTGACACCATTTATCACAATGGCTCGATTCTATCCATGGCCGGCAAAGAGCCCATCTATTTAGAGGCTCTCGTCGTAAAAGACGGCAAAATCGTTTTTGTTGGTCACAAGGACAAAGCCTTTACCATGAAGGACAGCTCTACCAAGATCGTCGATCTGGCAGGCAAAGCCTTGTTGCCCGGTTTCCTTGATGCCCACAGCCACTATATCAACTCGCTTCTCGTCGCTAACCAGTGCAAACTATACGCGCCACCGTCTGGTCCAGGTAAAGACGTACCCAGCATAATCGCCGAGTTGAAGCATTTCGCGGCAAAACGAAAAACCCCGAAGGGCGAAATGATCATGGGCTATGGTTATGACGACACCGTCATGCCCGATGGTCGACTCCTTAACCGCGACGATCTGGACGAGGCGTTTCCCGATAATCCTGTCCGGGTGGATCACGTTTCCATGCACGGCACAGTGATGAACAGCCTCGCTTTACAGAAGTACGGGATCTCTGCAGAAACAAAAACCCCGCCGGGAGGCGTAATTGTCCGCAAGCCGGGCACTGAAGAACCATGGGGGCTCATCATGGAGATGGCGTTTCTCCCGGTGATGGAGCAGGCCGAGGCGATGACGGCCCAACAGGAAGTCGAGTGGACCCGGGCGGGCCAGATGCTCTACGCAGAGGCGGGGATAACAACCGCCCATGAGGGGGCATCGCACCTTCCCCAGTTCCAAACAATGAAGCGGGCCACCGAGGCCGGGGCAAACATTATCGATGTGGTTGCTTATCCTTTCGTCACAGACGTTGACAAGGTGCTCGCCGAGTTTCCTGCAAATAAATGGGGCAAATACATCAACCACTTCAAGGTTGGTGGTGTTAAAATCACCTTGGACGGCTCTCCCCAGGGTCGAACGGCTTTTTTTACCTCACCCTATCTAAACGGCGGTCCTGGTGGTGAAAAGGACTGGAAAGGTGAGCCGACCTTCCCGCAGGATCTTGCAAATATGATGGTGAGCAAGGTGTATGATTTAAATGTGCCGCTCACATTACATTGCAATGGCGACGCTGCCATTGACGCCTTTCTCACGGCTTATGAATTAGCTCGCGAAGGTGACTATAGCCGTCCTTGGAACGTAACTACCATCCATACCCAGTTTCTTCGAAAAGATCAGATTCCCAAATTTGTGAAATACAAAGTGCGGCCCTCATTTTATACACTGCATACATTTTATTTCGCTGACGCACACATTGCTAACCGTGGTAAAGAACAGGCTATGTATATCAGTCCAATGCGCGATGCTATTGACGCTGGTCTGCGTCCGACCAACCACACCGACTTTGTCGTTGCGCCACTTGACCAGATGATGATGTTGTGGTCGGCTGTAAACCGTATATCTCGAAACGGTGAGGAAATAGGCCTCGATCAACGGGTGACACCCTACGAAGGCTTGAAAACCATGACAGTTTGGGCGGCTGAGCAGTATGATAAAAATGCCCAAAAGGGTACCCTAGAGACAGGTAAACTTGCAGACTTAGTTATACTCGACAAGGATCCGCTCAAGGTAGACCCGATGGCCATTAGGGACATCAAGGTTGTGGAAACGATCAAAGAAGGCACCACCGTTTTCCCGGCATCAGCTGACTTGGCAATGCCGGTGGCAAAGATGCCGGAGGGTTCAGCAAAGACGTACTCATGGAAGGCCCACGTTTGCGACATGGCTGATGTTAATCAAGCCGCCCATAAACAATGGACACTCAAGACACTTAACGGCAAGGAAATTGAAGCCGATAAACCGCCTACCATGAAGTTTTCTCACGGTAAGCTCGCCGTCTTCGGCGGTATCAACAACTTGAGCGGTTCGTATGCCTTGGTGGGTGACAGCGTGACCATGGGGCAGTTGATCAGCACTAAAATGGCAGGGCCTCCGGCACTTATGGAGCTGGAACGCAATTTTGCCAAAGCCCTTGCTACGGTGGACGGCTTTCATGTCCATGGCAAGGAACTGACGCTTTTAAATAAAGGCACTGTTATTGCCACATTCTTCAGCGAAGATTGAAATATCACCAAGGGATCAGGAAGAGGGCAGCTAACCAGAAAAGCTACAAAATGTAACAGCTGGCCAAGCCTGATCCTAAGGAAATAAGCTGCAATGAGGTCACCAGTTATTTGCTGTACAGCATGTTGGTTTTATCGTTAAGATAGCCATGTCAAAGGACTAGATTTTCCCAGCTTAGCCTTGCTTTACACTATTCCTGTATCTTTTAAGTTACTTATCAGTAAATCGCTCTATCCCCTCAAACACATTAACTGCACAGGAATTAGCTCAAATTAGTGAATAGAAGAGCCTTCAAACCTTCAAAGTGGCAATATTAACGATGAGTTCATTTCCCGCACAGAAAATCAACGTGTTCAGCAAGAAAGAAGCTTGTGCCCTTTGTGGATAATGTGCAGCTGTTGGTTCTACAAAAGGATTCATAGACTTTTTTTGTCTTCCTGGGTGCCTTTTTATTGATCAGTTCAACTGAACAGTGCCTTAGGGTCAAAGCCAATAATCAATGCCCCCCAATGTCGTCCGTCAATATATATCGGCATGGAAAGGTCATTGAGAACCTCTCCAGTATCACGCATATAGGTTTGCAAAAGTAGAGGTTCGGTATGTGAACAGCGTCTTTTCTCTGTTTTATTATTTTTATACACTCGTTGATGACGACTGTTGAGGATATCTTTCTCAGGATCTCCTGTCATAGGTTGCGAAAAGGCTGTGTGGTGGGCAGGGAGATAGCCGTTCTTATCAATAGCAAGACAGTAAATAACCCCGTTCATCTGGCTCTTAGCAGTGTCGTACTCTTCACACATTTTCTGCTGCACCGCTGCAGTGAATGATGTCTCGAATTTTTTGGGATCAGTACCCGACACTTCTTGATAGCGATTATCGAAGAGATTGACACCTTTTGTATGTATGGTCTGCAGTTCATGTTCAAATTGATTTCTGGTATCTTGAGCCCAGGACATGATCGTGTCAAAGGTACCTTCCCCGGTATTAATACGTGAAACCATCTCGAGCATTTTTTCAGTTACCGAACTGAGATCGTCCACCGAGACCTCCGAGCGTTGCATATCTCTTTCTATTTCCTCGCTAAGAGAATTTATACCAGCAACTTTGTCGGTCACCTCACTATTGTTTGTAGAGAGTTCTTCCATTGCAGCAGCAATTTTCATAAGCTGCTCGTTAGCCTCTTCAAAATCATGCATCATGAGATTGAAGTTTTCTGAAGCTTCACTCACAGTTGCATTTGTTTCTTGCGCAAACTTACTGATTTGTTTCGTTTCCTGCTGGGTTTTTTCAACGATGCTGATCATCGAAGTGATATTGGCGGTAATGTCTTGCGTTGCGGGCTTAATACGTTTGGCAAGATCGCGCACTTCTTCGGCAACAACCGCAAAACCTTTTCCGTGTTCTGCCGCTCTGGCTGCCTCGATTGTTGCATTAAGGGATAGTAGATTCGTCTGATTTGCAATGTCGTTTATAACAGAGACAGCCTGAAGGATAAAAGTTGAGCTTTTCCCTAAATCTTCAACGGTGGTACGAAATGAATCCACAGAATGATTAATCTGCACAGTTTTCTCTGTTGCGTCGACCAACTCCCGATATGAATTCTGAGCCATGCTAAGATTGTTTGCTGTTTTATCTGAAACATATTGAGCACTTTCCGACACTTCAGCGATGGCACTATTCGCCTCAAGGCTCACCGCAGAGACAAGGTTGGAAATCTCAAGTTGATCCCCGGTTTTACCGGCAGTAGCCTTCACCAATGTTTGCACCCTCGCAGCATCGACGGCAATATCAATGCCGATTTTACGCATTTCTTCGATGATTTGCCGAATTGCTGCGAGAAACTCTCCATATTGTTGGCGGATCTTCAGCGTGTTTTGTTTTCCTTCAGTGAGACTCGGAGAGGCAAGATTCATTGTTCCATTGTCCAAATTACAGAATACTGTGCTGATCTCATCAACCGTCTCCTGCATGGTGTGCTTGAGGGTTTTACTAAACCCCACACCCAGCAAAATTGCGAAAAAAAAGAGTAGTACAGAAAGCGTTATCAGCAACATCTGTCCCTCGGGAAAAACTAGGCCTGCCCCAAGTACACCCACACTTGTAAGGTGCAGACAGAGAAGCAGGGTAACCAAACCGTTAACTTTGCCGCTATACGATGGAAATATTTGAGAAATAGTTCGAACGGGGAATGAAGACTCGGACACGTACAACCTCACAGTGGTAAGTTAATAAGTATTAGGGTTATTACCAATCATTAGAAAATGGATTCAATTCCAACAGCAAACAAAAACAGCTGTTTTTGTCCCTTTGCCTTTACGTTATATACAAGCTACTTGGCGATGTACAGAGAAAATAAACACAGAGCTTGAGGTATCCTTGTGAGATGCTACCATTACCCAAATCAGTCCACAGTAAACAACACTGTATTTATATTACATACTGAATTGTAATTTCCTTATTGCAGAACAATCCAATTTCCCAACTGTAACTTCCATAATAGTGGTTAAACTGGGTGACTAATATTATAGGTAAAACAAGAGTGTAATGGATTGGTGTGAAGGGTTTATTGGCCATAATGTTAGCCACATAAAGAGGATGAGCGACCACTTGCGTTAAATTTTAATATCTCTTGCAATCATAAAAACTTCATCTGCAGAGTAGCGATTTCTAAATGGCAATGTTAACCATTTAAGCAAATCTGCAAGTTCACCTTATTCCTGTGAGGGTAGACCTAGCTATTTTGCTAAAATCGCGCAGAAATGGAGTAACGGCCAACTTTACCTTACCAAAGACAGTGTAAATTTGGTAACTGAGCGTTGGGCTTGACATTGCCAGGTCGAAGGTAACGAAGCTGGTCAATAGCTCCAACTTGAGGTGTTTCCTGTAAAGGTCCAGTATCAATCTCAGTAGAGGGGAAGTGGCCTGCACACCTGTCGATTTGTAGGTGCACAGGAAACATATTCACCCTGCATGCTGAAAACTGATTAGTACTGGCAATGCAAATATTGAATCTGTGACTACATTATAGCGTTGTGGTATCATTTATATTGTCTAATGCGGATTTCATGCCTCGCTGCAAATTAGCTCAACGTTCATATCAACTGTTTCGCCATGAATCTAGGTGTTGGATAATAATCTAACTGAACGTTGAAACCACCAATTAAGGAGGACAAGAACAATGCGATTACACATCACTGCTATGTCTTTCACAGTAGGTCTCATTTGGGGTGTGACGATTTTTCTCGTTGCCGTGGCAAATTTGATTTGGCCGAATTATGGCCAGGCTTTTCTCGAACTCACTGCGTCCATTTACCCAGGCTATCACCTTGGCTCAAGTATTGGGTCCGTCATTATAGGAACGTTATATGGTATTGTGGATGGTGCGATTGGAGGTGCTGTATTCGCCTGGATGTACAATTTTTTTGCCCACAGGCTCTCAAGCGGCACAGCCTGATGAGACAACAAAGGGAGACTCGCTGCAAAAATAGCCACACGCTCTTCATAACGTAAAAAGAATTGTTACCTGAAGTGTAACCGGACTCACTAAAGCTCCCCGGTTAACATAATGTTGAGATTGCCAATTTAAGGATCTTTTTTCTCTATTAATTTCATATTTTTACATTATTCCAGTATCCTTCTGAGAAAGCGCAAAATTCGCGTTCCCCTTACCGAAAGGTGTTTGCAACAATGTCATATATATCTAAACCATCTGCTGAGCCCTGCATAACGACCTTCGATGAGTTTGTGCGATTAGCTGATTATTCTCTGATGGATACCTTGAATGCCGACCCTGATGCTACCGGAGATGGTGATGATCACCGTGCCCGTCAGGTTTTTTCTGGACATTTCGTACCTGTGAAACCCACGCCGCTTGCAGAACCAGAATATGTAACCCATAGCAGCATTTTTTTTAATGAACTTGGGCTGAGCGACGAGCTGGCGCTTAATGCAAAATTTAGCCAGGTATTCTCTGGTGATCTCTCTGCTACGCATGAGCCTATGCGTCAGGTTGGCTGGGCGACTGGCTATGCATTGACGATTTATGGCACCGAATATACCCAACAATGTCCTTTTGGTACTGGTAATGGTTATGGTGATGGTCGGGCGATATCTGTATTTGAAGGAATACTCAATGGGCAGCGCTGGGAAATGCAATTGAAAGGTGGCGGCTCAACGCCTTATTGCCGTGGTGCGGACGGGCGCGCAGTACTACGTTCAAGTGTGCGTGAGTTCCTAGCGCAAGAATATATGCAGGCTTTAGGTGTTCCAACATCACGCTCTTTAACACTGTATGTTTCTAAATCTGAGACCGTTAAACGGCCTTGGTATTCTCAAGACTCCCACTCCACCGATCCTGATATTTTGGTGGACAATCCTGTGGCGATTTCAACTCGCGTTGCACCATCCTTTTTGCGCGTTGGTCAGCTAGAGTTGTTTGCCCGCCGCGCTCGCAGCAATACTCACCCAAGAGCATTAGAAGAATTGCGCATGATTGTATCGCATTTAATTGAGCGAGAATACAAAAGCAACATTAATCAAAACAGTGTTTTTGAAGATCAATTGATTGAGTTGGCTAAGCAATTTCGCCAGCGTCTTACTTCACTCGTGGCGAATTGGCAACGTATTGGTTACTGCCAGGGTAATTACAACAGTGACAACTGCGCTGCAGGTGGCTTTACCCTCGACTATGGACCTTTTGGATTCTGTGAAATTTTTGACCCCGAGTTTCAACCTTGGACTGGCGGCGGCAAACACTTTTCATTTTTCAATCAGCCAATCGCAGCGGAAGCGAATTACCATATGTTTTGGACAGCTGTGAGACCGTTACTCACAGAAGATACTAAAGCTTTAGAACATTTCGACCAAGTGCGCCATGGGTTTGGAGAAGAAATGCAAAAACAAATCCAAAAAATGTGGGCGGCCAAACTTGGTTTGACTGAATATAACCCGAAGCTATTAGACAGATTAATGCAGTTAATGACCGACTCAGAGGTGGATTACACCATTTTCTTTCGTGAGTTATCCCATATACCAGAGGATGTTTCCGCATTGAAAAAGAGCTTCTACGTTAAAACTTCACAACAAGTCGATGAGCAATGGCAAGCTTGGCTAAAAAGCTGGCGCGATCTCGTCATTAAAAACGGCAATTTGGCTGAGATATCAGCAAGTATGAAACAGACTAACCCAAAATACACCTGGCGAGAGTGGTTGATTGTCCCCGTCTACCAACAAGCCATGCAGGGTGACTACACCTTAATTAGAGAGTTGCAAGAAGTACTTAGCTACCCATATGATGAGCAATCACAAGAAGTAGAGGATAAATACTATCGTCTAAGACCTAGGGATTTTTTTAACGTTGGTGGCGTGTCGCACTATAGCTGTTCATCTTGATTTTGAATAAAAATTGAAAAATTGGAATCAGGTTTGCCCAGCTGGTCACAGCTAACATGTCAATGTTTCCGGACTTGCTAACGCGCCTGATCCGCCACGTTAGTGTTGCCATCTCGAAGATCTGAAAATCTTACCAGTGGCTTTATTTGACCTTATTCCTGTACATTTCAGATAATTCCACCGTGCAAAGTTGCTCCATTTCATGTAACAGTGATGCACGATACTTTCCGTATCAACCACCCTGCTCCCAAGGCAGCTGCGCCTACTCTAAGCACCTTAAAACAGGATCTTAACGGTGTTTGTTTTCCATATAGTAGCAGGAAACGTGATAAGATATTACCAGAACCGCCACCAGCCCTTCAATTCATTCACTTAACAAACTTCAACCTGTTGCACTTATTGCGCTACTCCAGCGAAATTATAACTGCATCACTACTGTGCTGCAATTTAGTAACTACTTCTTCTAGAGCTTGATCACATCGGAGATAATTCCAGAGTCTACCGAATTAATTGCTCCATTCTTCCTGCATCTGATGACTGACACTTTCTTATCTAGCGTTGAAATTGGCAGCGGTGAGCCTCTTCGTATTGATCTTTAGATGATGTTTACGGCTACTACCGTGGAATTTTTTTTCAAGTTACCAAGCTGTCCCTTATCTAGGCGACCACCTTACGCTCCACATCGATCTCCGCTATGTTACCTGCGGTAAATCCGAAAACGAACCTAAGTCGGAAGAGGGCATGACTTCATGGTTTCACTGATTTTCTTGTACATATCTGAAAACAAAATCAGCCCGACAATGCCCTGCCCATCCTGGATAAAAAGAGAGTCATGGCGTTCGACGACAAAAAGATGAAGAACTTCCTCCATTTTATCGTCAATTCTGACCATATGTTCAGGAGTCGGCATCTTGATAAACTGCTGAATTTTAACATCATAGGCCTTATTGCAGAGCTCTTTAAGGGGATTTTTCCACAATCGAAGCTCTTTCTTTGTCGACTCGTGTACCGTTTGTATCAGTTGATAATAAGAAGTGGATTTCGGGATATCGATGTTGGAATAGTCAGGCTCCAAGCCCTGAACGACGTCCATGGGAGACATTTTCCCAACGATTTCCCCCGTCGCATCATAGACCAACAGTATCCTTTGCGGAGCCTTACCTGATTTGAATTCCAGATCGGCTTTTTCGAGTGCCTCCACCGCTTCCAGGAAAGTAGCTGTGCTGGAAATGCAGGGGAACTCTTCAAGTGACCGCATCAACTCCCTAACTTTCATTTCTTCCATTTTGGTTCTCCTTTCATAAGACGGATGTTTTAAACAAATTTAGAAATCAACCTTACGATCAGTAATGTAGTACTGAGAAAAAACTATTCAAGAGGTAACCAGCGAAAACACAAGAGCAATCAACACCTGACATGTTCTGATGAGACGCTATTCGCAGTTTCATAAAAGATAAAGAGACAGAAAAAGCAGCAGAGAGACTACTCAAAGCCATGGCTGCAGACGGTTATATACATGTCATCTCGTTCATTACCCATAATATATTTCCGGTTTTCTTGATAATATGTGTAGTGACTTGATATTTTCCTGAGCATTTTGATCTTGATCATGACCAAATACCATGATCGAAATGGAAGTATCAATAATTTTAGATGTTCCCTTTCGGGCGCGTGTTTTGGGCCAGATCACTTGTGAACCGATCAGGAACATCTTTAATTTTCGCATGCAGAATGCATCACAAATACTGACGATATGTCAAGTGGTATAGGTAAGGTTAAGATTGTTTTAGAAAAGAACTGACCGAAAATTCCAATCATCTCAATTCTTTTTGCAAAACTCAGACTGTTGATTCTACGATTTTAATTACCTATACAAAAGTCCCAAAATTGGGAATAGTGAAAGAAGTATCTTTGCTGAATTAATAAAATATGATTCACCACGACACCTCTGACCAAGAAGATTCTTGATCGAAACCTAGTTGAAGGTACAAGCCAATATGGCCATATACACAAATGAAGAGCTAGAGAGTCGGGCTGTTGAGGCTGCTACGAGAATAGGGCGTCAGGCTGTTGAAGTTGCTGCTGATTTAGAGAGCCTAGCTGTTCAGAGCGCAGAAAAGTTACTCAGCTCAGCAGCAGAGAGAGCTAGGGAATTAATAGAAGAAGCAGTAGAGGTTGCCAAGGTATTGCGTGCCAGAATCAAACATCTTGAGGGAATTGTCCCTATTTACAGTTATTGCAAAAGCATCCGAGATGATGTGGATGACTGGCATCGACTTGAGGCATATATATCAGAGTATACTGATGCAGAATTTTCTCACGGCATTTGTCCATCTTGCTACGAGAAACATATAAAAAACGGGGAGTGAATCATTTCTTTGACCAACACAAAATTGTGTGAAAAGCTATTTGGGTCAAAATATAAGATGTCTCTGTGAGTCTCTGGTTATCAAAGGACTAAACATTTATCACAATTTAAATTACCACCCATTCGATTATGCCAGGACAATTTCACCCCAGGCTCTGTATTCTGATGAAAAGAGATCCATTGGTAACCTTATCCGCTTAAGAAAAACCACAATTAAAGGTTTGTCTCTGTACATCCTGCGAGCAGAGAAACACAATTCTAAAACATAAAATGTTCTAAAATATTGTTCCATTCTCGATTGGTCAGAGCGTTGAGTACTTTCAAAGCTACAGAGACGACATCTCCACTTTTAACAAAAACATTTTAGGAAAAAATGCTCCATTTCTTTTTCCTCTGATGGAATATACTACTTTCGAATAATATGAATGATACAAAACCAAAGAAAAATTTAAAGTATACCTGTGAAGATTACAGAATGGAGATGAGACTTCTTGGAGTCCGTCAACAATTGAGAAATATAGAATTGTCTGATTCAGATAAGCAGAAACTGAATAATGAAATTGATCAGTTGGAAAAAGAGCTCGGTCTATCGTAACAACGATAAAATTATAAGCTGGATGGAAGACAATACTTACTCATTGAAATCTTTGCCAAATATGTAAATATCCCTACTTTTACAATGATCCAATAAAGTTGCGAACAATGGGGTGTTCGCAAACTCATAAATTGTTCCCAAAAGCAAAAACGACTTACCCGCAAATAAGCAGATAAGTCGTTGATATATATGGTACGCCAGGTAGGATTCGAACCTACGACCTACGGATTAGAAGTCCGTTGCTCTATCCAGCTGAGCTACTGGCGCATTTTTCTGCATTGCTGATTGAGTTAAACATAAACTCAAGGAGTGACATAATACTCAAACTTTTATAAAAAGCAACTTGAATTTCCATTTCACTCAACATCAGTCATTCTTTTCCAGACAGGACCATTGATCGTATCAATAACTACAATACCTTTTTCCACCAACTCCGCCCTTGCCTTATCCGCTGCGGCCCAGTCTTTATCCAGTCTTGCCTGTTCTCGCTTCTGGATAAGAGCGTCCACATCCGGCGCAAGCGGACAACCCTGAAGCCTAAAGACCCCAAGAATTGCGTTCACAGCATTAAGATTTTCAAGAATATAGTTTTTCTGATCCTTGTCCAGATTATTCATCTGAATAATTGGATTAACCTTCTTTATAAAGTTATAGATCGCCCCCATCCCTTTAGAAACATTTAAGTCGTCATCCATTGCCTGAAAAAACTGTTCTTTCATCAATGAAACAAATGCTGCAACCTCAGGATGAGGCCTTCCTGAATGCAGGCAGTTTAGCTTGCAGGTAAATTCATCAAGTCGCCTCAGGGCTGTCCGAACATTACTCAGTCGCTTGATCGAATAATTAAGAGGCTTTCTGTAATGTACAGAAAGCAACATAAATCGAATCTCACGACCGGTATACCCCATATCCAGAAGTTCTTTCAAGGTCACATTATTGCCGGCATCACTGGACATGTTTTTTCCATCCACAAAGACCAGTTCGGAATGAAGCCAATAGTTCGCAAGAGGTTTTCCTGTGAGTGATTCGGAAATCGCGATCTCATTTTCATGGTGAGGAAAAATAAGATTGCGTGAAGAGGTGTGGATATCCATTGTAGGGCCAAGATTTCTTGTTGCCATGGCCGAACACTCCACGTGCCAACTTGGTCTCACGTTGCCCCAATCTGTCTCAAAGAAAATGCCTTTTTTTAACTCTCCAAGAGTTGACCTCTTAAGTAAGGTGAAATCCCGAGGGTTATCTTTTTCATAATTATCAAGATCTACTGTTTTCCCAAGCTGAATCTTACTGAGATCAACACCTGAAAGCTTGCCATAGTTTTTAAACTTTGAAATATCAAAATATATTGAACCATGCTTTTCATACGCATACCCTTTATGCAGCAGTTCATGGGCAATCTCCACCATAGAGCCTACATTATCGGAGGCCTTAGGATATGCCTTGGCCCTTTTCACCCCTAAGATATCAATATCCTCTAGAAACCCATCAATATACTCTTTGGTAAACTCTTCTAGATTTTTTCCAGCCTTTTCTGCTCCTGCGATGGTGTTATCATCAATATCTGTGAAATTCATATAGGCATCAACACGCATGCCTTTAGCCTCAAGAGTTCTGGTGATAAGATCAGAAACAATAAACCTGCGACACAAGGAGAGGTTGGCAAGCTCGTAAGCGGTTGGCCCACACGAATAGAATGTTACCTGTTTTTCCTTCTGCGGTTTAAACGCCTCTTTTTTCTTGGTCATCGTATTAAAAAAACGAAGCCTTTTCTTTCTCAAATCTTCTTTTTCAGGAGGAGTAAAAAGAGGTGTCGACAGGTATCGCTCTCCACCATCAGGGAGAATTACAATCACCATTCCCTCATCAAGACTTTTCGCGTAATCAATCGCAGCAGACATTGCACCACCACTGCTCATACCAACAAGAATGCCTTCCTTACGTGCGAGCATTCTCGCCATCTCAAAAGCATCTTCATCTTCCACCCGCACGATTTCACTTGGCACTGATTTGTCGAATATCCCTGGCTTATAGGACTCCTTCATATTTTTGAGCCCCTGAATTTTATGATCCAGATGCGGCTCAACCGCTATGACTTTCACGTGTGGCTGAAATTCCCTGAACCAGGCGCAGAGCCCCATAACCGTCCCGGAAGTCCCCAGGGTGGCGACCAGATGTGTCACGTCCCCGTTGGTTTGCTTCCAGATCTCAGGTGCAGTATTCTTATAATGAGCCCGCCAATTGGCCTCGTTATTATATTGGTCTGTCAAAAAATACCTGTCGGGGAACTCCCGTGCCATAACATATGACTTCTCTATGGCACCATCTGTCGCCCTATTGGCAGGGGTAAGAAGGATTTCCGCCCCATAGGCCTGCATAATTTTCCTGCGCTCTATACTTGCAGATTCGGGCATTACAAGGACACAACGGTACCCTTTTGCAGCACAGACCATGGCAAGTCCAATCCCGGTATTGCCACTGGTGGCTTCAAGTACAATTTTATCCTTTGTAAGCTCACCACTGGTCTCCCCGCCCTCTATCATAGACAGGGCAACACGTTCTTTTACCGAACCACCAGGATTTGAGGATTCAATCTTGCCGTAAAGAGTGACACCTTCTTTATCAAAAAGACGATTAATCTTGACCAACGGAGTACCGCCAACAGCACCTAATATATTATCGTGTAGCATTATGTAACCCAGCAAACCCTTTTAATAAATCTGTAACAAAAACCTACAACAGGTTTTCTTTTAGACGTTACTTAGAAAACATCAACCGATTGTTCATACCACAAAAAAAAGAAGTGTACATATCACACTCACGACTTTTTCTTACATGCATTTGATAAATACCAGAACTGCATCAATGCATCTCTGCATTTCTCGTCCCCAATACAATCCACCTGTTCTTGAAAAGAAGCGACCTTTTCCGGAGAGGGTCGTTGAAAATGAACTGGCGGACCTTTTTCATCGGGATTAAAAGACAACTTTTCTTTTCGAGAAGGGAGCACCATTTTGATATCTTTTAAATGCCCCAGGCGCAAAGAATCATTTAAATCCGCTAAAAGCTCATATTTCCCATACTGAAGTTGCTGCAACCATGAAGAGTTCTCCACCTCAAGCCAAAGAACGTCCCGCTCAATTTTAAGCGGCGCTGCATGTTCGGCGAAATCTTCATTTACCAGCTTGCTCCAGTTGGGAAAGATAGAATGTAAATCTAATTGCTTTTCCCAGCCCTTATTTCTAACAAGAGACGGAAGGAGAGCTGCTATATTAACAGAACTGTCCTTTTTCTTTATAGCCATCAAACACCTGTCTAAATTAACATCCTTCTACCCATTCAAACTCGCAAAGCACCAGTGAATTACTACTATCCCGGATTTCTCACCAACAAAGTTTTTCGCAGCTCGAGACACCGGGCATGAAGCTGTAATAATCTACTGCAAATGCTCGGTAACGAAGCAGCTGCGGATAAATCTGTTGGCCCGAAGGGTGAACTTTTTGATTTGAAACGAAAAACACCCTGTTAATTAAGGAAGTCATTTTAAAACTATAAAAACAAACAATTGAGTTTCAAATCAAAAAGTCATGAGAAATTCGGGCTATTGCACTTCGACTCGCTCAAAGACAACTTTTCTTTCTACATAGAAAAACACCAATTGGCAACATTGACCCCGTATGCAAAACAAAAAACCCGAATTCTTCAAAAGAAGAATTCGGGTTATCTCATCCCCGCAAGCGAGAAATAAACCAGGATAAGTGCCTCGTTGCTAACTTCAAGTTATTGATGTTAAAACAACTCTCAATTTTCTTGTTTTTTATGACAAGTTTTCTGGAGTAAGGCACTTAGCAAACAACTACAGATATTGACTAATAAATATCAAGATACTCATCGAGTTCCCAATCAGTTACGGCAGTTCTGTATCTATCCCACTCTTTTTCTTTTGCTTCAATATATTTAGCAAAGATATGGTCACCAAGGGTTTCCTTAGAAAGTGGATCGGCAGCAAATTCCACTATTGCTTCCTGCAGGCTGGCTGGCAATACCTTAATACCGTCCTCCTCCATCTCACTAGGTGACATTTTAAAGATATCTTTATTAACAGCATCAGGTGGAGTCAGGTTATTCTTCACTCCGTCGAGACCTGCATTCAACATCATAGCAAGTGCAAGGTATGGATTACAGGTAGGATCAGGACAACGGATTTCAGTTCTAGTGGAAATACCACGAGAAGCTGGAATACGTACAAGGGCAGAACGATTGGATGCTGACCATGCACAGTATACGGGAGCCTCATAACCTGGAACAAGACGCTTGTAAGAGTTAACCAATGGGTTGGTAACTGCTGCAAAGGCACGTGCATGCTTTAAAGAACCGGCGATATAAGAGTAGGCAACCTTTGAAAGCTGAAGAGGACCTGACTCGTCAAAGAATGCATTCGTTCCGTCAAGATTAAACAGAGACTGATTGGTATGCATACCAGAACCGTTGATCCCAAAAATCGGCTTTGGCATAAAAGTAGCGTGCAGACCATGCTTGGCTGCAATTGACTTTACAACCCACTTAAATGTTACAGTGTTGTCAGCTGCGGTAAGGGCATCAGCATATTTAAAATTGATCTCGTGCTGGCCTTCTGCAACCTCATGATGGGATGCTTCAATCTCAAAACCCATCTTCTCAAGAGTCTCAATGATTTCACGACGGCAATCATTTCCTGTATCTTCAGGATCAAGAGCGAAATAGCCGGCAACATCGTTCGTCACAGTGGTAGCAAAACCATCTTCATCTTTTTCAAAGAGAAAAAACTCAGCTTCGGTACCTACGTTCATGGTATAACCAAGCGCTTTTGCTTCGGCAATAACACGCTTTAAGTTCACACGTGGACAGCCGGCAAAAGGAGTTCCGTCAGACTTATAAACGTCACAGATAACACGAGCTGCAGCGACTCCTTGCTTGTTTCTCCATGGGAGAACAGTAAAAGTATCGTAGTCAGGCTTGAGGTACATATCAGACTCATTGATACGAACAAATCCATCAATGGAGGAACCATCAAACATCATATTGCCATCCAATGCTTTTTCAATCTGGCTCTTTGGAAGTGCAACGTTCTTCATAAATCCGAAGATATCGACAAACTGGAGACGAAAGAACTGAATATTTTCGTCTTCAATGATTTGCATTATTTCTTCTCTAGTCATTTGTACAATCTCCTTCTTATTCGGTATAAGTTTTCCCATAGTCGGTTATTTCACTGCGTTCAACATTGTCCAAAATAACAATTCTGGAATTTTTTGCAACAGACAAATGAGATTTCATTACATGTTTGTCATTTTTATGACGTAACATGTTGATTTACAGGTAGTACAAATCCCCCTCTCAAGAAGCCGAATGGCCTATGGAGTGCAAGATACCCTGTGTAATTTCCCTACAATATTCATCATCATTAAGTTTTCTTCCCTGGGAATCGAGAACATAAAACACATCGATTAACTGCTCAACTTCGGTTGCAATATATGCCTTATGGATATCTATACCAAAATCTGCCATGGTCTGGGCCACATAGTATAACTGGCCCGGTGTATCCGGCGCATAAACCTCTATAACGGTATACCCATCTGACGCCTCATTATCTATCACAACCTTAGAAGACACGTCTGCCACAATCTGCGCCCTCCTGCCTATGGTTGACGACAGCTTCGTATAGAGACGGTGGCTTAGTCCCATGCGATGCTCTATGGCAAGATCGAGATGGTCATTGAGCCCCTGCCAGTCTCTCTCAGCAAAACTCAGGCCATCTGTAGGCCGAACATCAATGACATCGACAACAGTACCGTCGTTCCAGGTAAAAATCTGAGCCTTTGAGACAGTAAGATTATTAAGCGTCATGACGCCACAGATCTTTGCCAGTAATCCATGGCGATCCACCGTCATAATAAGGAGTTGCCAACCATCGTCAGTACCGGCATCTTCATTGGCCACAATAAGAGATTTCTGCCTTATACGCTGATACATATCCCTTTGCGTCAAAACATGCTGAGCAATCGTCTTGGGAGAAAAAGTCAGCACATAATCAGCCCCCAATGTCTTCTGGTCAATCCTTAGACCTTCATGTCCCTTTAACTGCAACCGTATCTGCTCTCTAAGCCATTCTACGCCCTGTTCCTCATGAGCATCCGCATCTTTCACACCGTTATGACCATGATCCAGATGAGGATAGACCTTAAGATAGAGATCTTCCATCAAAGCTGCCTTCCAATCACTCCAGGCAGATGGCCCTGTGGCTTTTGAATCAGCAACGGAAAGCATATAGAGCATCGAGAGGCGATCAATATCACCTATGGTTTCAGCACACCTTTTAATAAAAATGGCATCATTGAGATCACGACGCAAAGCATTTTCAGGGATAAACAGATGATAGCGAACAACGAAACTTAGAGATTCGCACTCCTCCACACTCAGACTAAACCGTCTTCCTATTACAGCAGAAACCTCTGAACCTTCAAGAGAATGATCTCGGCCTGACCCTTTACCAATATCGTGCAAGAGTGCTGCTAAATACAGTATTTTGAGTTGCGATACATTCGGTACCACGTTATCCATACTCCCAACAAGCTCATGCAACTCAGCAACCGCCTGCAGCGAGTGACGCTCAACCGTATAGATATGATACAAATCATGCTGAGCAAGACGGGTAATACGCACATACTCAGGAATAACGGCAGCAAGCACTCCTGTTTCCAACATCGTCCCGAGTACGGTTAGAATATCTTTTGCTTCAATCATCAGCGTAAAAAATGTCTTGGCGAGCCGTGGTGACGTACGCTCCTTATCTGTAATAAGATCAACATAGGAGGTGACAAGCTTACTGGAGCGATGGTGCAGCCCCAACCCCGTTCGAGACATTGCAAGAAAGAGCCGGACAAGAATCTGTGGTTTTGCTCTAACGTCCTGCCTTGAGGCGGTGAGATGAACCTTACCGGCTTTTACTTCGATCCCTTTTTCTATGACCTTATCCTGAACCTTGCGGCCCTTTCCAACAAACCCCAGAACCTCATCAACATGATCAAAAAACAGATCCGTAATTACGGTTACAGTCTGCAAGGCGCCATACACGTCTCGCATAAACTGTTCGACACCAAGAAGGTTTGCGGTATCCTTATATCCAAAAGAAACCGCCACATCTGATTGATGCTCAAAATAAAGATGATCACTCTTTCTCTTTGCGAGGTAATGGAGCTCACATCGCAGCTTAACGAGGAAGTCTTTTGCTTCTCGGAACTCTTTCTGCTCGTCAGCAAGTAACAGACCTGCCCCCTGGATATCCTCAAGAGTATTAAGACCAAAAACTACCCGAGCAGTCCACATCATGGCCTGAATATCACGCATTCCGCCACGACCTTCTTTAATGTGCGGCTCAAGCAAATAGCTATGACTACCAAAACGATCCCTGCGATCCTCCCGGTACTCTTTCATTTTTTCAACAAAACCCTCCCGGTGTCCATCCACATACTTTGCTCGGTACTGAGCTTCTAATTCAGAAAAAAGTGACTGGGAACCACAAATAAGCCTTGCATCAAGTAGAGCTACGAGAAAAAAATACTCCTCTTCTGCATGGGCAATAGACTCTGCAACCGTACGCACTCCGTGCCCAACATCAAGACGTGTATCCCACAATGGATAGAGTATTGCGTCAGAAATTTCCCCTATATGCTTTTGCGCTGTCGGCCGGTAAAGGATCATCAAATCAACGTCAGACCAAGGGAAAAATTCCCTGCGCCCATACCCCCCTAATGCAACAAGGGCGACCTCTTCCTCTACACCATCAATGTCAATTGACTTGAAACTTTTCTGGATGTATCCATCGACCATATCTGACTGACTGAGAAGTGCCCGACCACCATCTTGGGACTCACTCCAGGCATCCTGCAAAGTGGCACGAGCTGCACGAAATACATCTATCATCAACTACACCGCATCTCGGTCTTCTTCACCTGTACGAACCCGAAGCACTCGTTCGACCGGCAGGACAAAGATTTTACCATCACCAATTTTCCCAGTGTTTGCAGCGGTGCGTACCGTTTCAACTACCTGATCGACCTGATCAGCACCAACAACGATCTCGATCTTTATCTTTGGAATAAAATCTACGACATACTCAGCCCCACGATATATTTCGGTATGTCCCTTTTGTCGCCCGTACCCCTTAACTTCGCATATCGTCATGCCCGTTATGCCTATACTGTTAAGGGCATCTTTCACATCATCGAGTTTAAACGGCTTTATGATCGCTTCAATTTTTTTCATAGTTTCCTTCTTGATAACTAAGGTTAGTCCCCCATACGATTGACACATGGGAGCACAACATGAACCCTATCGCTTTTAGTGCCTTACTCCAGAAAACCTGTCATAAAAAACAAGAAATTGGAGATTAATGTTAACATTAGTAACTTGAAGTTAGCACCAGATAGCGAACATGGTGAGACCTTCGAGGCACTTATTCTGGATTACTTCCCGTTTACCGCGGTTTGCAAATCCATCCATTGCACGACATGGGTTTAACCAACTACTTTTCATCGGCAAAGGTAACACAATAGATCAAAATCTGCATATCGCAAGTCACGCTTAGTTATTATAGGCAGTTTCCGAATGTTCTGTCGAATCCATTCCTTCCACCTCAGCATCGTCTTCAAGACGCATCCCCATAAGGTTATGAATGACCTTAAACAGCACCCAACTCACAACAAAGGCATAACCACTTACGACAACAACACCAAAAAGCTGCCGACCAAAGGGCGCGATGCCTCCACCAAAAAAGAGTCCATCTACTCCACCCGCATTTACCTCGGTTGAGGCAAAAAGGCCAAGACAAAGGGTCCCTAAAACACCACCGACACCGTGGATTCCAACAACGTCTAAAGAGTCATCAAGTCCTATCTTTGACTTTGCGTTCACAGCAAGATAACAGACCATACCAGCAAGGCAACCAACCAGTATTGCACTGTTGGGCCCGACAAAACCCGCCGTCGGTGTGATGGTAGCAAGCCCCGCGATAGCCCCTGATGCAGCGCCGAGGGTTGTTGCTTTTTTCTGGATGAGCCATTCCATCACGACCCACATAAACATCCCAGCCATTCCCCCAAGATGTGTCGCAACAAAGGCTGTTGCCGCAACTCCATCTACTGCAAGCGCCGAGCCGCCATTAAAGCCAAACCAGCCAAACCACAAGATACCTGTACCAAGCATCGTCATTGGCAGGTTATGGGGCATAAAACTCGTACGCCCATAACCTCGTCTGTTCCCCAGTACCAGCACACCGGCAAGGGCCGCTGCACCACAGGTTGCATGAACCACAAGACCACCCGCAAAATCTAGGACCCCAAGACCACCCAACCAGCCACCTTTACCCCACACCCAATGACATACAGGATTATAGACAAGTATTGACCAGAAAATTGTAAATATCAGAAATGGCACAAACCGAACCCTTTCCGCAAAAGCCCCCGTGATTAATGCTGGGGTAATAATTGCAAACATACACTGAAAAATCATAAAAACTGTCTGGGGAATCGTGGTCGCATAATCAGGACTTGGGGCGTTTGTAACCGTTGCCAAACCAAACCAGGAAAGATCGCCAACCACACCACCCACATCAGGACCAAAGGACATGGAATACCCAACATAGACCCATTCCATGGTAATAAGTGAAATAAGAATGAGGCTCTGCATTATCGTTCCAAGGACATTCTTCCTCCGCACCATGCCACCGTAAAACAGGGCCAGACCAGGTGTCATCAACAGCACAAGACCCGATGCAGCTAGGATAAACGCGGTATCCGCTTTATTCATTTATTTCTCCCAAAAAGTTTCCGATGCGCGAGACCACAACACTCTCATGCACACTTATCCGACATAGTAATGAACGTAATATCCGAGTTTCCTTACAACCTTCGTGCCAGAAATGTTTTATTACCAGAATGGGCAATCCACGGGAACCTACAGAACGAGCCACCAACGGCACAATGAAATTTCGTTACATTTTTGTGATATATTTGTATTTTTGTGACATTTATGTTGTTTTGCTTTACAGAAATGACACACATAGTCATCGGTACTCACAGCCAATCATTTACAATGTCTTACAAAAAGAATATCTTAGTAACTATATACGAACATTTCGTCTTGAAAATATTCACATAACGACAACCTGCAAACCACAACACAAATTTCCCCACCATGAAAATCAACGGCACCCCGCACCGGACAATTTGGCCCGATCCTGCAAACCCTACAGAAATCTGCATCATTGACCAAAGAGTGTTACCTCATAAAATTTCCATTGAAAAACTTGTCACAAAAGAACAGGCCATCGAGGCCATTAGAGATATGTACGTCCGAGGAGCTGGACTGATTGGAGCCACTGCAGGATTTGGTATGTATCTGGCGACTCTCAGCGCACCGGAGAGTAAATCTGATTTTTTGAAGTACATGACAATATACGCTACAGCTCTAAACAACAGCCGCCCCACGGCCCGTAATTTAAAATGGGCCATTGACCGGGTATTAAAAGCGATAAGCACAGCTGACAGTGCAGAGCAGAGACAAGACATCGCCTTCAAAACAGCCTGTGAAATCGCAGACGAAGACGCTGAGTACTGTAGAAGAATTGGCGAGCATGGGCTACAACTCATAAAAGAGATAAGCAAAAGAAAAAATGGTGCGCCGGTAAACATCCTTACCCACTGCAACGCCGGCTGGCTCGCTTTCGTCGACTACGGAAGTGCCACAGCCCCAATATATGCAGCCCGCGACGCCGGCATCCCCATACATGTCTGGGTTGACGAAACCCGCCCATGGAACCAAGGTGCTCGACTCACGGCCTGGGAGCTCCAACAGGAAAAAATTGCCAACACCCTTATTTGCGACAATACAGGTGGACACCTGATGCAACACGGTATGGTTGACATGGTCATCGTGGGCAGCGACCGTACGACACACACCGGAGATGTTGCCAACAAGATTGGCACCTATCTCAAAGCTCTTGCCGCAAAAGACAATAATATTCCATTTTATGTTGCTCTTCCATCATCTACAATTGACTGGGAACTTGACAAAGGGCACGATATTCCTATAGAACAAAGAGAGGAGGGAGAAATAACGAGTGTTATGGGTCTCGGCGACAATGGACAAATAACAACGGTGCAATTGTCTGCTCCCGGTACAAAAGCGGCCAATTATGGCTTTGACGTCACTCCCGCACGGCTTGTTACCGGACTCATAACGGAACGCGGAGTAGTCGCAGCGAATAAAGAAAAAATACACAGCCTTTTCCCCGAAGGCAAAATTAAATTATAATCAGGATGAAGACTTTGGAGAAAAAGATGACACCAGCAGAACATCGAAAATTTATCAGATACGACTCTCTTCACCTTCTGGATTACCTGGTTATCGACGAAGAGGGTAACCCTGGGGTTTATTCAATGGGAAGGACCATCGATGTAAGTGTCGATGGTTTAAAGCTTGAAACTACACAACCGCTTGAGGCGAACACCCTTCTTTCCGTCACAGTGGGGTTAGAAGATGACCTTATTGAGCTTCAAGGCCGAACCACCCACGCCAACCCCTTCAATGGTCGTTTCCTCTCAGGAATTAGCTTCATCAAAATAACCAAAGAAGGACGACGCGTTTTTGCAAAATACGTAGAAGCATTCCGCCAGCGCCAAAAAGAACAGCTCACGACCTGATCATTACGGATCTATGCCCCCTATTTCAGGGGGCATGAGCAACACGTACTACGCAACTCGATTGTCAGTCATTTTCGCGTCCATAGACATCATCAAAGCGAACGATATCATCCTCTCCAAGATAACTACCGTTTTGCACCTCAATCAGTTCTAGCTCAATGACACCCGGATTCCCCAAACGATGCATGGTTCCAGCAGGAATATATGTAGACTGATTTTCATGGAGCAGGAGAATCTCATCCCCGTTTGTCACCTCAGCAGTGCCACGAACCACAACCCAATGCTCACTGCGATGATGGTGTTTCTGTAAAGAGAGTTTTGCTCCAGGGGTGACCGTAATTTTCTTTATCTGAAAGCGACTCTGCTCTTCAAGGACGGTATAACTTCCCCATGGGCGATACACGGTAAGGTGGACATGAAACTCATCTCGCCTCTTTTCTTTTAACTGGGTGACCACTTTTTTAACATCCTGAGACCTCGACAGAGGTGCAACAATTACCGCATCCGCCGTTTCAACAACAAGTGTATCCTCCATTCCAACTGTCGTCACCAGCCTGCTTTCAGAACTAACAAAACAGTTTGAAGTCTCCGTCAGGATCACGTCCCCTTTCACGACATTGCCTTTCTGATCCTTATCCAGCACCTCCCACAAGGCCCTCCAGGATCCTATATCACTCCAGCCCAAATCGTCCGCCACAACAACAGCAGCCTTATCCGTTTTTTCCATCAATGCATAATCGATGGAATCACTAGGACATGAAGCCATAGCTTCTTTTTCAAAACGGAAGAAATGACCATCATAACTCCCCTCTTCAACAGCCTTTTCCATGGCCGAGTAAATTTCGGGGGCAAATTTTTGTATTTCGCTCAAAGCTGTATCAAGAGAAAAAGCAAACATACCACTATTCCAGTAGTAATTGCCCTGGGCGAGATATTTCCCAGCTGTTTCCCCATCAGGTTTTTCCTTAAACGAGGTAACTCGCGTCCCCTCACCCTTTTCAATATAGCCATAACCGGTTTCAGGAGAAGTAGGCTGAATACCAAAGGTAACCACAGCACCCTCTAGGGCTAGCTTTGCGGCACGCTCAACCGCCGCCACAAAACGATCTTCCGCAAGCACTACATGATCTGCAGGCAGGATCAGGAGAATAACATCCTCCCCTGCATCTTTGCAAAAATGTGCAGCCCCGCATATCGCAGGTGCAGTATTTTTCCCTTCAGGTTCGAGTAAAATAGAAAACTGACTCACAGAACCAAGATCTTCCACCTGGGACAGTGTGATAAAACGGTGTTCTTCACCAACAACAATAACAGGAGGCAAGACACCTGGAATAGCAGCAACTCTAAGAAGCGTTGTCTGCAATAGCGACGTATCCGCAGTAAGCCTCAATAGCTGCTTTGGATACAATTCTCTTGAAAGAGGCCACAGCCTCGAACCTGTTCCACCTGCTAGAATAATTGGTTGTATTTTGGACACAATTCCCTCATTAAAAAATAAATTAACCTTCACAGTAGGTATAGCTATCTCTTAGCCCGAATTTCTCATGACTTTTTGATTTGAAACTCAATTGTTTGTTTTTATAGTTTAAAAATGACTTCTTTAATTAACAGGGTGTTTTTCGTTTCAAATCAAAAAGTTCACCCTTCGGGCCAACAGATTTATCCGCAGCTGCTTCGTTACCGAGCATTTGCAGTAGATTATTACAGCTTTATGCCCGGTGTCTCGACCTGCGAAAAACTTTGTTGGTGAGAAATCCGGGTTAGTGCCTTACTCCAGAAAACCTGTCATAAAAAACAAGAAATCTGGAGACTCATTTGAAATTAAGTAGTTAGAATAACCTTCATGGCACTTATACCCGTCGAGCGAGTACTAAAAAGGGTCCCGGCTTATTTCCCGTTTACCGGGGTTAGTAAATTAAACCTAATAGCTCTTTGGTTTTTTCCTCAAGCAACTGAGCATCTCCCCGGGTTTCTACATTTAACCGAAGAAGCGGTTCAGTATTTGATTTTCTGATATTAAAACGATAGGTATCAAATTCAACAGAAAGCCCATCCGTGTAATCTTTAGTCCCATCACCATATTGTTTTTCTATCACCTCAATAACTCTATCCGCATCCTGCACCCTATTGTTAATCTCCCCTGAGACCGGAAATGCGGACTTCGCTGCCCCCACAAACGAGGAGAGTTTTCCCCCGTCGGAACTTAAAAGAGAGGCAACCAGTAACCAAGGGATCATACCTGAATCGCAATAACCAAAATCTCGAAAATAATGATGAGCTGACATTTCACCACCATAAAGCGCGTCCTCTTTACGCATCCTCTCTTTTATAAACGCATGACCAGTCTTTGTCATAATCGGGACACCACCATTTGCACGGATTATTTCCTGGCTATTCCAGGTAAGGCGAGGATCGTAAAGTATCTTAGCTCCTTTTTCACCCTTCAACATTGCCTTGGCAAGTAATCCTACAATATAATACCCTTCTACAAAATCGCCATTTTCATCCCAAAAAAAACACCGATCGAAATCACCGTCCCAGGCAATTCCAAGGTCTGCTCCATGTTCTCGAACTGCCCGTGTTGTGAGCTCACGGTTTTCCACAAGAAGAGGATTAGGAACACCGTGGGGAAATGTTCCGTCTGGTTCATGTTGGATTTTCACGAAGCTAAACGGCAGATGCTTCTCAAGAAGATCAATAACAGCCCCAGCACAACCATTACCGCTATTGACAACGATTTTAAGAGGCTTGACTTTTTCCACATCAATATAGCTCAACAGATGCTCGATATAGTTATTCTTGTTGTTTAAAAGCCCCCTCGTTCCCCGAACCTCGTGGAGAGACGGTATTGTACCGTCAGTAATCATATTCGACATCGCAAGAAGACCAGACTCTCCCGTCACAGGTCTTGCTCCTCTAATGACAAACTTCATGCCATTGTAATCAGCAGGATTATGGCTTGCCGTGACCACCACACCACCATCAACGCCTTCACCCTCGAGACTAAACGCGGCATGGTAGATTTCTTCCGTCCCAGTAAGACCAAGATCAAGAACCTCACACCCCATATCGAGAAGGCCCTCAATAAGAGCATCGGCAAGGCTTTCGCTTGATAGTCTAATATCTCGGCCGACCACAACTTTTTTCAGGTTATAGACAGCCGCAAAACTCTGTCCTATCTTCCTGGCAAGATCAGGGTTAAGTTCATCAGGTACCCGACCACGAATATCATAGGCTTTAAAACAGGGAAGAAGAGGTTTGCTCATTTTTTGTTTTCCTTTTTCGTAGTGCTTCGTTATATTCTGTTGCTTGCAACTTTTATCCAAGTGACAAAATGTAAAATATTCAGGCCATAACATCAACAGCCAAACAAATAAATTCCCCAAAACTATATAATAGAGCACCCCCTATGAAAGGAATTATCCTCGCCGGAGGCTCCGGCACCCGCCTCTACCCTCTTACCAAAGTTATCAGTAAACAGATGATACCGGTGTACGACAAACCGATGATTTACTACCCTCTTTCGGTACTTATGTTGGCAGGAATCAGAGAGATTCTCATTATCTCAACCCCCCATGATCTCCCACACTTCAAAGAACTCTTTGGTGATGGTTCACAACTTGGTCTTGAAATCAGCTACAAGGAACAACCAAAGCCAGAAGGCTTGGCCCAGGCCTTTATCATTGGCAAACAATTCATCGGTCAGGACTCAGTTGCCCTGATCCTGGGTGACAATATCTTCTTTGGTCCCGGATTTTCAAAGATACTCACAGATAGTGCCAAATTAGAAGAGGGCGGACTCATCTTTGGTTACCTGGTAAAAGACCCTCATCGCTATGGTGTCGTAGAGTTTGACGAGAACAGGCAGGTTGTTGGAATCGAGGAGAAACCTTCCAAACCGAGATCAAAATATGCTGTACCTGGTCTCTATTTTTATGACAACGATGTTCTCGAAATAGCTGAAGCCGTGAAGCCTTCATCCAGAGGAGAACTGGAAATAACAGATATAAATAACGAATACCTTAGAAGAGGCAAGCTCAAGGTTCAGCCCCTGGGTCGTGGATTTTGCTGGCTTGATACCGGGACCCATGAATCCCTCCAGCAAGCATCAAGTTACGTCCAGGCCGTGCAGGAACGTCAGGGACTCAAGGTCGCCTGCATCGAAGAGATCGCCTACGAGCTTGGCTACATAGATCTCAAGCAACTGGAACATCAGGCCTCAGATATGTTAAAAAACCAATACGGCCAATATATCGCTGAATTTGTCGCCGAACAGAATAAATAGGAAACAACGTACATATGAAATTACTCGTCATTGGTTCAAGGGGTCAGTTAGGCTCTGACTGCTGCACATTACTCGCCCCTGAAAATGAGATCACAGGGTGTGATATCCCTAAAATTGATATCGGTAGCAAAGAAAGTGTTGATAAATATCTCGATGAAATACAGCCGGAAGTAATTGTCAATTGCGCGGCTTATACCGCAGTTGACGGATGTGAATCTGATCTTGAACTTTCCTGGAAGGTCAATGCTGAAGGGCCGAAATATCTAGCCCAGGGAGCGGAAAGGATTGGTAGCCGACTCATCCAGATATCCACCGATTACATTTTTGACGGCAACAGACCTGCCCCGGACCCATATTTTGAAACCGATTCCCCAAACCCACTATCACAGTACGGGAAAAGCAAACTTGCCGGCGAAGAGGCCGTTACAAAATATTGTTCCAACCATGTCATACTCCGTACTGCTTGGCTTTACTCAGCCACAGGAAAGAATTTCCTAAAAACCATGCTCAAACTGGTGACCCAGGATCCAACAAGGGAGCTGAAAGTAGTGAATGATCAGTACGGTTCCCTCACCTGGTCGTACACCCTTGCCCTGCAGATCCAAAAACTCCTGCACTCTAAGCTGACAGGGATCGTCCACACTACATCTGAAGGGTACTCAACCTGGTATGAAGCAGCAAGGTACTTTCTGGATACAATGGATGTGCCCTACAAAATGCGCCCCTGTACAACAGCTGAATACCCAACACCGGCTCACAGACCGGCAAATTCGATTCTTGAAAACAGGGTGTTAAAAGAAGCTGGAATGTCCACATTTATTGACTGGAGAGAAGACATCAACACTTTTGTGGATCGCCACAGAGAAGAATTGCTGGCAGAAGCCTCCGCGAACTAGGGATAGTTAGTTAACTAAGATATAAAGGAGTCACGAAGATGTGACTTCTTTAAATCCGAATTCTTTAATCAGTTGTCGTACAACACCCTTGGTGGAAGCATCAACATCAGATATCTGAAAACCGGTGAGGTAATGATCCGGCTCAGACTCTTTTCGACACCACCTACTGGTACCTTTCAGTACGACCTCATGCCTGTCACGAATAAATGCCGGAAGACGTATCCGAAGTCTATGGTTTTCATTGAGTTCTACCGGTTCATCGGTCATCAACTGGACACCTTTTTCTGAAATATCGACAAGGTGACCAAGAATTTTATTGCTCAAACCATCAAAAACCCGGAGATAGAAAACAAGGTACTGACGATCAGCCTCTCGTAAATCCATTTTTATCCCGCCTCTTTGCGCCACTAAAGTAATACTACGTTCTCCGACCTCAACCTAATGATTTTCTTCACCTACGAATGCCTTCTCTACACTTATTTTATCATACTCATTAAGAAAATATAAGTTACTACAAAAGAACCTTACCTATTCGCTCGACCCGTTTCGTGGCGGCGGAGCCAGATATTCTTTAACGGTATCGATTGCAATTGCAGGTTCCTGCTGTAGCAATGACTGGCGAACATTTTCATCTCTGATAATTGTCCTGGTAAATTCACACGCTTCGTTCAGTGCATCACAGGTCATACATGCTCTAAGCATCTGATTTTCAGGAGCCAAAACGGTACCAAGAATCATATGCAACATCACAGCAAGAATCATCGCTTTAGCAAAACCCACAACACCACCCAGCATTTTATCAAACCAGGAGGTGATCGTTAGGCTGATAACATACCCAAGAGCCTTGCCAATCAGCATGATCACAATATAAGTGACCACAAACAAAATCACATAGCTGGTGAGAAAAACCACCTTGGGGTTATCTGATACATTTTTCAGGACCGGGAAAATAACCTCATGATATTGACTCGCAGCGTAATACCCCAAATAAAGAGCCACAAGCCCTGTGACCTGTTTCAATAAACCCAGCCAGATTCCACGACCAATCAGGACAGCAAAAAGTCCTAAAATGACCATATCGTACGGCGTCAAAGCTCCAAAAGCATCCATATAATCACCTGAATTCCAAATAATTTTTTATTAGTATTATAGATTAAAAGAATACAGCAATAATGAAAGAGAAGCCGGGAAACTGCAAGCTTTTTTTCCTACTATAAAAAATGACCAATTCCAACATCATATAATATAAGTAGAGAACTACAATCATGAGTAAGCACCAATGCAGGGAAAGCTCGCGGGACATCGGTTCAGGGCATCTTCGCCTCAACTACTTCCCTCGGAGATGTAGTGGCTTGGTGACAGCAATCCGACCATACATTCTAGGAATGTTTTCCGTTTTCATAATATATGGACTGCTTTTTTATACGTAAGTCACGAATCAGCCCCCCGGTATTGTAAACCGGGTTCAATAGCTTAGGGTATTACTCATATTGGGGGTAACATACATATCAAGAATAACTTTAAACAAAAAAACAATAATGCCTGAACTACCAGAAGTTGAAGTAATATGTAGAGGCCTTCGTCCTCATCTCTTGGATCAGACTGTCACACAGATTTTCCACAACAACAAATCGTTGCGAAGCCCTATTGATATACTAAGGCTCAGAAAAGAAGTTGTCTCCAACTCAATTACCGCTGTGGATCGTCGCGCCAAGTATCTCCTCCTCCACATGGGTAATGGTGCAACCATGATCATTCATCTTGGTATGACAGGAAATCTTGGGATATTTCCGATAGATAGTCCTCTTGCCAAGCATGACCATGTTCAATGGAACTTAAATGACGGGAACCAACTCAGATACAACGATATTCGCCGCTTTGGCTCCATACATATATTATCAGCCGCTGAAACAGTGGACCGGGAGGAAACCTTCTTTAAAACGAGTGGTCCAGAGCCTCTTGAGAACCATTTCACAGCTGACTACCTGCACACATTAGCAAAGAATAAAGCTGTTACAGTTAAGCAGTTTATAATGGACTCCAAGGTGGTGGTCGGCATCGGTAATATCTACGCCAATGAGAGTCTCTTTAGAGCTGGTATCCGGCCAGAAAAACCGGTTAAAGATATCAGCAAGCAACAATGGCAAACCCTAATTGATACAATAAAAAAAGTGCTCACCCACGCAATAGCCTGTGGAGGTTCCACAATAAGTGATTTCCTGAACGCCTCTCAGGAACGCGGGTATTTCCAGATGAATTTCACTGTGTATGGTAAAGAAGGACAACCCTGTCCACAATGTGGATCCCCTCTATTAAAATCCAAGATAGCTGCTCGAGCTACTTTTTACTGCAAGAAATGTCAAAAATAGCTCACTACTCCTCTACAGAAATTGTCTTAAATGTACCTCTACCACTTCACCGGCATTGATGTTATTTCGTTCAGGGGCAATCAGAATATTACAGGTTGAAGATTCCCCCTTCCCAACGGGTCGTACCAGGCAATAGCCATTTTCAAACAACAAGACGCCTTCTTTCACAACAAGGTTCCCTTTAGTTTTCACGACAATATCTTCCTGAGAGATGGCCTGGATGCAAATTAGCCGATCATCTCTAATACCAAGCATTTCCATGAGAAATGGAACCACTATTTCCAGAAACACTGTATGCACAGCACATGGAGGACCTGGAAGCCCAACATAAAGAGTTGACCCTTTTTCTCCGACGATAAGAGATTTACCGGGCCGCATATCAACAGAGTTACAGATAAGGGTTCCACCGGCATCTACAAAGCCACGTTCAACGAGATCATAAACGCCCCCTCCGGTACCTCCCGTGGTGATTACCAGGTCAAAGTTACCCTGAAGGCTTGAACTGAAAAAATCATTCACCAACTCCGGTTCGTCGCCCACGATACCGAAATCATAACCAACACAACCGTACTGCTCAATTAAGGCATTAAGAAGATATTGGTTTGAAGATATTTTCTGTGCACAACCAGGTGTGACGTCAGCGCTTACAAGTTCTTTTCCGGTACAACAGAAACAGACCCGAGGGCGCGTAAAAACGGTAACCTCACTCCAACCCGCCTCGGCAATTTTCACAAGTGATGCGGGAGAAACGACATCTCCAACATCCATAAGAAGATCCCCCTTTTTATAATCACTTGCTTGTCCTTTTATATATGAAGGTCCCAAAAGACGATGGGCATCTATGGTAATCGTATCTCCATGGACACTGCACCATTCCTGTGGAATGACACGCACTGCATTTCCCGGAACCTTGCCTCCGGTCATAACCTTCCATGTTTGACTTTTGCCTATATCATTTTCTACATTATCTCCGGCACCTGTCTCACCAACAAGAACAAAAGTTACTTGTCCGGCAGCACAATCATGCTCAATGCTTGCAATAGCAAAACCGTCACGAAGGGATTCGTCAAACATGGGGGAATCAAACTTTGCATGTATTTCTCCCGCCACAACCTGCGCCAACGCTGCTTTTAATGGGACCTGTATTTTCTGGCGAGATATTTTACTTTTAGGTGCAAGTAGCCTATGGATTGTCCTGAGCATACCATGGGCTGAAACGTTACTATCACCAGGTTCAATAAAGCTATTTGCCCCAATCCTCAAACTTTTTTTTATCATTTTGATCATACAAATTAATTTTAAAGGTTGCCGACCATGAGTTGATAATAATACAAGCTAAAGTTTGCATGTCAAACACGAGAAACAGTGATCGTTAACGTTAAGCCACCTGAAGTTGTAAGTTGGTGGGTATTTTTCCCCAAAGGCTTTAGCCTACCCACCAGAATTACAAATAAGTTTATGACAATAGCTTAACCAGTTCCTGGGCAGCGGCCTCTGAAGAGGCTGGGTTCTGCCCTGTAACTAGATTTCCATCTACCTCAACATAACTTCCCCAGTCATCCCCTTTTGAGTAGATACCTCCATTGTCCGTCAGCATATCTTCCAGCAAAAATGGAACAACGTCTAACAGGCCAACCGCTTCTTCTTCAGAATTGCTAAAGCCTGTCACCTTTTTCCCTGAAACAAGAGAAGCCCCTTGACCATTACCTACATTTTTCAACACACCCGGAGCATGACAAACCAGACCAATAGGCTTACCCGCCTTATAAAACTCCTCAATCAGAGCAATGGATTTCTGATCATTGGTTAGATCCCAAAGAGGCCCATGACCTCCTGGATAAAAAACGGCATCATAGTCTTCTGCGTTCACACTATGTAGCTGTAGAGTTGAGGCCAGTTCCTTCTGAGCGGCCTCATCTTTTTGAAAACGAGCTGTCGCCGCAGTATGAAAGTCTGGAATGTCACTTTTCGGGTCCAGCGGAGGCTGTCCTCCTTTAGGAGATGCCAGGGTAATTTCAGCGTTCTGATCTTTAAAGATGTAGTATGGTGCCGCAAATTCTTCCAGCCAAAATCCAGTTTTTTCACCTGTATTGCCAAGCTCATCATTGGAAGTAAGTATCATGAGTATCTTCATATCGTATTCCTTTTTAGTTTTATCGGGTACCCTGAAAAATAATGCAATTCGTTCAAATTCGAGGTCTATTCAAAAATTTACCAGAGGCATTTATTACATATCGGAGTCTACGCTTAGACTCCGAGGAGAAAATATTGAAGACAACGATGTTGTTGGGCGAATTACCAATTTTTCGCAATGGCCTATAGTTCGTTATTTACTTTAATCACAAGCTTTCCAAAATTTTCACCTTTCAATAGTCCCATAAAGGCCTCTGGCGCATTTGCCAGATTTTCTACCACCTGTTCGCGGTATTGGATTTTCCCTTCCCCCAATAGAGACATCATTTCTTTGGCAAACTCATCATATCGATGGCCATAATCATCAAAAATTATAAACCCCTGCATCTTGATTCGTTTCACCAAAATTGTTCCCATCAATAGCGAAAGTCTGTCAGGACCATCAGGCAACTTTGTTTCATTATAACGTGAGACAATTCCACATACAGGGATCCTTGCACCCACGTTCAAAAGTGGTAAAACCCCATCAAACACCTTCCCTCCGACATTTTCAAAATAGACATCAATGCCATCAGGACAGACGTTTTTCAACTGCTCTGCAAAATCATCAGCCTTGTGGTCTATACAAGCGTCAAAGCCAAGATTGTCTGTTGCATGGGCACATTTCTCAGAACCGCCGGCCACCCCCACCACCCGACACCCTTTTATCTTACCCAGCTGACCCACTGTCGCTCCTACTGGCCCCGTGGCTGCAGCCACCACAAGTGTATCACCAGGTTTTGGTCGCCCGATATCAAGTAAGCCCATATATGCGGTAAATCCTGGCATCCCCATAATTCCTAAGGCATAGGATGGATTCTTTGGATTTTTACCAAGCCTGGTGATATCTGTACCATCAGATACCGCGTAGCTCTGCCAGCCACTATACGCAAGCACCCATTCTCCAGCCTCAAACTCCGAATTACGGCTTTCAGCAACTTGACACACTGTCCCGCCCACCATAACCTCATCGATATTTACAGGTGGAGCATAAGATGGAGCATCGCTCATTCTTCCACGCATATAGGGATCAAGTGACAGGTACACAGTACGAAGAAGAACCTCTCCATCTTGTATAGCTGGAACCATCTCTTCTTCAAGCCTGAAATTTTCTTTTACAGGTGCGCCATCTGGTCGTGATGCAAGTACTATACGACGATTTACTTCCTTACTTTGCCCCATGGTTGTATCCTTAAATTAGAGTTGAGTAATTTATGTCACCGGCCAACAAATAGTTGACCAGTCATCTACTTGATTGCTAAGCCCAAATGCGCAACCTTCCTTTCGTCTGATTTATATCGCTAATTCGTTTCCCAAAACCGATTTTGTGGTCTTCATAGCGTGTAACAGAGGCTCACTATTTCGCTGTAATTTACTCATGAGACTTGCTCCAAGCCACATGGTGTACAAGGACTCTGCTGCGCTACGAGGATCGACTTCCCCAACAGAACCATCTCTCACACCTTCCGCAAGGCACAAAGCAAGACGTTCAATCACATCCATGGATCCTTGTAAGAGCACATGCCGCATTGGCTCTGAAAGATCGGCAACTTCCGCACTCAGTTTAACAACCAGACACTTGCGCTCCTTACACTCGCTGGACTGTGTATCAATCCATTTTTGCCAATAGGCAATAAGTCGATCAAAGGCCAAACCTTTCGAACTATTCAGTAACTCCTCCAATCCATTCATATACTGGTCAAAGTAATTACTGATAACTTCCTTACCAAACTGTTCTTTAGATTTGAAATAGTAATAAAATGATCCCTTTGGAACGCCGGCAGTTTTATGAATTTCCGATAAACCAACATTGGAAAACCCTTTACTGACCATGAGTCTGTATCCAGTATCGAGAATATGTTGTTTTGTGTCTTTATTATCTATCTTCATGTGACATAGAGTAAGAACAAACTGACCGGTCGTCTAGTCGTCAAGTAGTTTTTTTTGTTTTTCTTTAAAAAACTAAACGTTGGTGAACTAAATTAATTGATAAAACAGCATGTTATAAAAGCAAAAAGGAGATTACCCTCACGGATAACCTCCTTAATAACCAACAACTCATCGCGAGTTCAGACTAACCAACTGCCACCAGTTCAAGTTCAAAGGTCAGGGCCTCTCCTGCGAGAGGAGGATTCCCATCAAGAGTAACGGTGACATCAGTCATTTCACTGATCATCACAAGCATTGGCTCCTCTTCTTCATCGGTCACTTCAAGCTCATCGCCCACTTCCAGTTCAAGATCATCTGGCATTTCAGCACGAGGCACTTCTATGACCATATCTTCATGCCACTCACCGTACGCCTCTTCCACACTAAGAGTTACAGTCTTCTTTTCCCCAACACTCATAGTCTGGATAGCATTAACAAATCCATCAATAAGATCATCTTCACCCAATGTGAAAACAAAGGGTTCCTCTCCAACAGTCGAATCGAAGATACTACCATCAGCAAGCTTACCGACATAGTGAACGGTAACCTTGTCTCCGTTTTGAATTTCAGCCATTTTTTACTCCATATAAAGTAGTTTTTATGAAAAGAGAGTATCTCTCTTTCATTATATTTTGGTGTTATTCGTCATGGAAAAAGCTCCACACCCGATTTGGCTATTGCTGATAACAGTTGTCTGGAAAAATTACAATGCTTAAATCACCATACCGCCGTTGTTATCCATGGACGTTCTATTTTTTTCTCTCTATTTTACATAGTACCTGCCAATCACGTTTTTTAATTTCCGGAAGCCACATTTGTCGAATCACGAATCACCCAAGTTAAACCAATTTTCCCATCCTCATTCACATCTTTACTCACCGGTATTCCCTGGGGAGCCTTATTCAGCGGGACATGAATACTCAACATAGTTTCAGGAAGTTAAAAAGGGGAGCAATCTATAAAGACTGCTCCCCTAACACTATGATCCCATGATTCTATCCACCAAAACTACAATTTGGCTGGCTACATGTTACTTCGTTCGTTTTTTCTATTTCCCAAGACAGAACTGCTCAAAAACAACATCTAAAATATCATCCGTTGTGGTCTCGCCAACAATGTCTCCAAGACAATCCAGACACTCTTGAAGATCAACGGCAATGAGATCATTCGTAAGACCAATCTGCAGGGTTGAAAGTATACGCGTTGCAGCTGCCTCTGCCTTTTTTAGTGCGACCTGATGCCTAAGATTTGGAGAGCATGCATCCTCTTCCCACTGGTCACTGCCTGATGTGATTTTTTTGAAAATTGCCTGTTTGAGAGAGTCTATCCCAAGTTGATTTTTAGCTGAAATTTCTACAGTTTCTCCAGGATTCCCTAAGTAGCAGGTTTGAGCTATATTCTCAGTCCCTAAATCTATTTTATTGATGACCGTCAAAACCGGTTTATGAGAGACGTCATCATACAGAGATTTATCTTCCTCGCTAACAGAAACAGACCCATCTACCAGAAACAGTACAAGATCGGCTTTGTTAATGAGACTTTTAGCTCTTACGATCCCAAGCTCTTCCACTTCTCCAGCGCCAGAGCGGATACCCGCTGTATCTATAATGCGTACAGGTACACCTTCAATATCAATAATTTCTTCGATGGAATCCCTGGTGGTACCAGGAATAGCTGTTACCAGAGCCCTTTCTTCCTGAAGAATCGTATTGAGCAGGCTGGATTTCCCAACATTCGGGCGCCCAGCTATTACTAGGGAAATACCCTCTCTATACAAACGTCCCTGGGATACATTGGCAAGCAAGGCTGCAAGTGGTGCAATGACCTCAGCTTGCAACTGAGATACCATTTTATCCTTATCCACGATATCGATATCCTCATCGGGAAAATCAATTGCCACCTCGACCACAGCACGCATTAAGGTAAGACTTTTCTGAATGGGTTCAATCAGTCGATACAAGGCTCCGGAAAGCTGTTCCTGGGCGAGATCAACCCCTTTTCTGGTTTTAGCAGATAAGATATCAATCACAGCTTCTGCACGGGTGAGGTCAATGCGTCCATTCAGAAAGGCACGTTTTGTAAATTCCCCGGGAGCCGCTAAGTCCGCACCACCTTCAACAATAATATCGAGTATATTCTGTAAGACGAGAAAACTTCCATGGCAATGGATCTCAACCACATCCTCCCGGGTATAGGAGTGAGGAGCTTTCATTATGACCGCCATTACCTCATCGAGAATTTTTCCATCTTCAGGATGATGTATATGGCCATAATAAAATTGGTGGCTTCGATATACGCAGGTAGGATCCTTTGGTGTAAAAAGGAGCTGCAGGATCTCAAGGGACTTCGCGCCGCTCATGCGGATAATTCCAATCCCCCCGGCACCGGGAGGAGTGGAAATAGCGGCTACGGTTTCTTCAATATTTGAAAGATTCATAATCTCACCAATAGACGGATTCTATGAGCTCTTTCGGCAGATAATACGTTTAAGAACGAAAGAGTTATCAGGTATCACTTTCAGGCGTGGGGTCTTGATTGCCTTTATTTTGACGTCCCCGGGATTGCGGTCGTTTCCTCCCGCCTCGGTTACCCTTACCTGGTTTATATATGAGGATTTTCTTGAACAGGCCGTCACCCACAGATCTGCTACGGATATCTTTATCCTCCTGCAGAATCATATGAATTGCCCGACGCTCGGAAGGATTAAGTGCAGGCAGCACCTGAGTCTTACCATCTTCCTTTACCAATACGGCGAGTTCAACCGCCTTCACCTTGAGGTTTTCGAGACGTTTCTCCCGGAAATCACCAACGTTTATGGAAATTCGCAATCGCTCTGGAACTTTTCTGGTTACAACCTTACGAAGAATATACTGCAGACTGTCCAGGACCTTCCCTTCGACTCCGATCAGCTCTTCTTCAAATTCACCACGCAGTGTACAGGAAACTGATAACCCCTCACTCTCGAGCTCGAGAGTGGCGGGAAAACCCATTAATTCCACAATCTGAAGAAGTTCTGCTTTTACAATTTCAAGACTCGCAGGACTTGCATCCTCTTCTTCAACCGGCTCGGCTATTTCTACTGGTTCGATAGCTTTGGTTGACTCAACCACTTCTACGGTTTCAATAGGTTTCACAGCTTCAGTAGGCACGGCTACTGTAACAATTTTCTCAGCCTCAGGTAGTTTTTGTGGCTCAATTTCCACCTTAGGAGTAACCTTTTTCTTGGCTCGAACGGGTTTATTCTTTGCCGATAACAGAGAGTCCATTGAAAAGTCAGTCATATCATCTTCAACTTCGGGACGAATAACAGCTCTGATATGTGCTTTTTTCCGAATTAAACCGAATATTCCGGTGGAACCGGTTTCCACAACTTCAATTTCTATTTTTTCCTGAGCGACTCCAAAACTATCACATGCTTTTTTAATGGCGTCGGTAACTTCTTTTCCGTAGAAATCTTTTTTTGCTAAAGACATTTACATTACCTTTTTCTATTGAATCTCACGTCCAACTTTTCGTTTTCAACTACGCAACAATCCACACCAAGCGTCAGGCAGCAGCGGGCTTCTTTTTATCCCTGTTAATAATAACCTGCTGAAGAATGGAGAGTAGATTATTAATAAACCAGTAGAGAACCAGACCGGAGGCGAAATTGAGGAACATGAAGGTGAAGACCACAGGCAGAAACATCATTATTTTAGCCTGGGTAGGATCAGCAGTGGTTGGAGTTAATTTCTGCTGGAAAAACATAGACGCCCCCATAAGGAGGGTAAGTACTGGAAGCCCACCTAGATATGGAAGGTCGAACCCAATATAGAGTCTATCTGGTGCGGAGAGATCAGTAATCCACAACATAAATGGGGCATGTCGAAGCTCTATGGACAGCAGCAACACTTTGTAAAGAGCAAAGAAGACAGGGATCTGAAGAACCATTGGTAAACAACCACCAAGCGGATTAACCTTATAGGTTTTATACAGGCTCATTACCTCCTGATTCATCTTGGTAGGATCGCCCTTATACTTTTCCTTCAGCTTTGCCATCTTAGGCTGAAGTTTCTGCATATTCTTCATCGATTTCATACCTTTCTGTGAAATCGGCCAGAACGCTGCTTTGAAAAGAACAGTTACAAGAATAATGGCAATACCGTAGTTATGAAAAACACCATAAAATGTATTCAAAAGCCATAGTGCCGGTTTTGCAATAACATCAAACCAACCAAAGTTAATAGAACGCTCAAGATTATATCCTATCTCTTTCAACATCTTTAACTTCTTAGGACCATAAAAAATATGGTAGACATACTCTTTTTCCATTCCGGCTTGAAGAGTATCCAGACTTCCTGTCAACTGTGTCTGAGCAAGATCAGCAGTACCCTGCATGGTGAATGTTTTACCATTACCATCTGTTGGAACCACTGCGCAAAGAAAATAGTTACTTTCATAACCAGCCCAATCTATTGCTCCCTGTAGTACGAAAGGACCATCTTCAAAATCACCTTCACCAACCTCACTGAGGTCTTCGTTCATATAGGCGGCAGGACCGGCAAAAAGGAAACGCTTCGCTGGACTTATACTTGTCTCAAATCTTGTGTTTATTTGACTGAGCTGGGGAATACCCTGAAGAATTGCCCCTGATCCATTTATAATTTTCACACTCAGATCGATAAGATATGTGTCATTATTAAAAGAGTAGGTACGAACAACGGTTAAACCGTTTCCTGCTTCAGCCGTCAAAACAAGCTGTCCCTTATCCTGTCCTTTGGATAAAGACACGTTTTCAACATCACTATTATAGAGAACCCTGCCAGGTAAAGCACTGCCCCAGGAAAATTCCATTGGGAAACCTTGGGTTGCATCGGTTTTCACCAACTGCATACCTAATGATTCTGCGTCATGGGTCTCTTTATAATTTTTCAGAACAAAACTTGTGACAGTTCCACCGTCCTCGGACAAAATTGCAGTATAGAGATCGGTATCAATTGTGACTTGTTTTGGTTCTCTGTCATAGGTCGTCGGTGTTACTGGTGCTATCACCTGGGCCACAACTGCTGGGGCCGCTACACTACCTGTTGCAACTGCACCAGACTGTGCCGTCTGCTGATCAATACGCTGTTCTACCTGTTCATCAACGGCTACAGGCTGATCAAAACCTACAAAGAAATATTGATAGCCGACTAGGATGATAAAAGAGATAATTATTGCCAAAAAGGCTCTATAAGTGTCCATGAACTATCCGATTAAAAATGACGAATGAGGGAAAATGTCAGTTAATAAAAATGGCAAGCGATCTGTTTATTGCAACGGATCATACCCGCCCCGGGAAAATGGGTGACAACGCAACAAGCGCCACACCCCTTTGAAGGCACCGCGAAGCACTCCATATTTTTCGACGGCCTGAATTGTGTAAGCTGAACAGGTGGGAGTAAAACGACAAGAAGGTGGCAAAAAGGGGGATATCAGGTGCTGGTACCCTTTCACACATCCGACAAATGCTTTCTCAGGCAATTTACTTATCTTCATTTCATCTGCTCTGACCACAAGTAAATCTCGCTGTAATTTCTTCTACAGCTTTGCAGATATCACCAGGATGCTTACAGGAGAAATCCGAACGCACAGCGAAAACAATATCAGCACCCTGCGGATACTGTTTTCGATCGAGCCTGAACGATTCTCTAATAATTCGTTTAATGCGGTTTCTCTTCACAGCACCACGAATTTTCCGATGAACGCTTACACCAAGCCTGCTGACGGCAGAGCCATTATCCAGACATATCAAGGTATAACCGCTGCCATGTAAACGCTTTCCCTTGCTGTAAACTTTTTCAAACTCCCAGCCCTTACGGAGTAGCGAAGTTTTCAAAAGTCGTTGATCGATCAACTTAAGCTGAAAGTCTCTGGCGACCCTTTGCTCTACGAGCTCGGATAATGGAACGACCTGCACGGGTACTCATTCTTGCACGGAAACCATGCTTACGAGCGCGTTTGATTCTACTTGGTTTGAAAGTTATACTCATTATTTACATCCTCATCTTTATAACCCATGAATATTAACATGGACTGTTTTAAAACTTTAAAAACTTTAAGAATATTCTCTTTGAAGGTGTACTAATACCTTAGATACGTATCCCGTTTCATGAATAAATCCCCCAAAAGTACGTATCCCGGCTGTGTTCCCGGTAACCGGGGCTAGCCTTCTTAAAGTCAACTTCATTCACAGGAGCTACATATTCACCTATGAAATTACAAAATACAAAAGAAGGATATTAACCACATCCACCCTGTTGTGTCAAACATTTTTGCACTTGACCATCAAGGGAATATTGCAGAAGCCCATGGGCTGTGCTATTCTCATTTAACCCCGGCAAACAGGAAATAAGCCAGGATAAGTACTTTACGACCAATTATTTCATTGGGGAAAAGCAAGAAAACAATTTGTAAGGCACTAAATATTTTTCTCTTTACCATCCAACACAATTGACATAAGAGTTACAGTCTATGACCGAACCTACCATTCAAACAATCGGTGACATCAACTGGCCGCTGCTCAGAAAAAATGCAATGGCGCAGAAAGGCTGGAAACGAAAGGGCCCAAAAGACTGGGACAATAAAGCACAATCTTTTTCCGGACGAACCAAAGATAGCGATTACGTCGATCTTTTCATCCAGGAATTACCCCTTGAACCGTCGTTTTCTGTTCTGGATATAGGATCAGGACCAGGCACACTCGCCCTCCCTTTAGCCAAACAGGTGCGCAAGGTTACCGCCATCGACTTTTCTTCCGGGATGCTCGAAGTCCTCAATGAACATGCAAAAGAGGCAAAAGTTAAAAACATTAACACGATACAGTGTTCATGGGAGGACAACTGGCAAGAAAAAGGGATTCCCCCCCATGACATCGCAATAGCGTCCAGATCCGTAGGAGTAGAGGAACTTGAACCCGCTCTTGAAAAGATCAACAGGTACGCAAAGAAATATGTGTTCATCAGCGACCGCATAGGTGCGACCCCATTTGAAGCGGGAGCCTTTCATGCCATCGGAAGGTCATTTGACACGGGCCCCGATTACATCTATACACTAAACATACTCTACAAAATGGGAATTTATCCCAATATAACTGTACTCAAGCCCAATCCCATCAGTATATATCCATCGATTGACGATGCTCTTGCGTCGTATCGCTGGATGTTTCAGAACCTCAGCGTATCAGAAGAGCGGGACTTACTTACATATATCGAGCACAACATTGTTGAAACGACGAAGAGCAGTATCACAGTGAGAAGAAACAGCCCGGTACAGTGGGCTCTTATCTGGTGGAAAAACTTTTAAGAAATACCCACAGCAACCCAACGCAACACACAGAGCATAACGCCTGTAAAATTTCAAATATTACCAGCGTACTTCAGATGATATCAGAAAAATATGACATCGCAATCATTGGTGCCGGCCACGCAGGATGCGAGGCAGCGCTCGCCGCTGCACGACTTGGCTACAATACACTTCTCACCGTAATTAACGTGGACACCATCGGTGCAATGTCGTGCAACCCCGCCATTGGTGGACTTGCCAAAGGACACCTGGTCCGAGAGATAGATGCACTAGGAGGTGAAATGGCAAAAAACATTGACGCCACCTCCATTCAGTTCCGCAAACTAAACACCAGCAAAGGTCCCGCCGTCAGGTCCTCCCGAGCCCAGGCTGACAGGCTTCTCTACCGGTTGCGAATGAAATCTGTCATCGAAAACCAACCAAACCTTACCGTCAAACAAACCGTAGTCACCGGTTTTACAGTTAAAGAGGGTACTGTCACTGGCCTCACCACATCAATTGATGAACAAATTGAGGTCAAGGCGGTGGTTGTGGCCACAGGAACTTTTCTTGACGGCCTTGTACACATAGGACTAAAGCATTTTTCAGCCGGCAGACTCGGTTGTGCCGCCTCTAAAGGTCTTTCCCGCTGGTTTAGAGAAAACGGTTTTGAAGTAGGACGCATGAAAACCGGAACGGTACCGCGACTTGATGCCAACACCATCGACTACAGCGACCTTGAAGACCAGCACAGTGACAACCCGCCCTCTCACTTCTCATTTTCATCTAAGGGCGAATACACTCTCCCTCAGCTCCCATGCTACATCACCTATACCAATCAGAGAACCCACGATATTATCAGAGAAGACATCGGCGGGTCTCCATTATATGCAGGCATTATCCAGGGGATAGGTGCACGTTACTGCCCTTCCATTGAAGATAAAGTCATGCGTTTTCCTGAAAAAGACAGGCATCAGATTTTCATCGAACCTGAAGGACTTGACACTGTAGAGGTCTACCCCAACGGCATTCCTACAAGTCTACCTCTTGCCACTCAGCAAAAAATGATCAACTCCATTAAAGGACTTGAAAACGCTAAAATCATACGTCCCGGATATGCAATTGAGTACGATTATATTGATCCCTTAGGTCTGAAACCATCTCTTGAGACCAAAATGACCAAAGGTCTCTTTCTCGCAGGACAAATTAACGGGACTTCTGGCTATGAAGAGGCTGCGGCCCAAGGCCTCATAGCTGGTATCAATGCCGTACACTATATTAAAGGAACTCCACCACTGATCCTCGATCGCTCCCAGGCTTACATCGGTGTCCTCATTGATGACCTCGTCACCTGTGGTACAAAAGAACCGTATCGTCTCTTCACCTCCCGCGCTGAATACCGGCTATTACTCCGGGAAGACAACGCCGATGCACGGCTGGCTGACATCGGCCATGAGATAGGTCTTGTGACTAAAGAAAGAAATCAATCTTTCATTGATAAACAGGCTGCAGTTCAAAATGGCATAATGCAACTTGAAAATATCTGGATAAAGCCCAATACTGCGGTAAATGATGCCCTGCAAAAATTAGGGTCGAGTGATCTTAAACAAAAATCTAGCCTCGCGGACATGTTACGCAGGCCGGAGTTACACCTGGCATCCTTTACCAACCTCCCCATAACAGATGACGAACGAACACAGGTGGAAGCCTTGACCCACTGTTTTGTCCATGCAGAGATAGAACTTCAGGTAAAGTTCAAAGGTTACATCGACAGACAATATGAGCAAGTGGCAAGATTTAAGAAAATGGAATCAGTCCTTCTACCTAAAGATATCGACTTCAGTAGCCTCTCAGGCCTCTCAAATGAGGTTGTTGAAAAATTAACAAAAATCCAACCCCGTTCACTTGGCCAGGCATCCAGAATATCTGGCGTTACCCCAGCCGCAATATCTGTACTCCAAGTGCATGTACGGAAACTGCAAAAAACCAAGCAGGACAAGGCCTAAACGATGCTCAGCTTTCCTGAAATTGACCCAATTATCTTCAGCTTAGGCCCCCTGCATGTCCGCTGGTACGGCCTTATGTACGTCATCGGATTTATGGCAAGCTACTCACTTGTTTTGAAACAAATCAAAGAATTCGATTTTCAACCCTTGGCCCGTCACTTTGAAAACCTCAATCTCGTGCTCATTGTCTCTGTCATTCTGGGAGGACGGCTTGGTTATGTTGTTTTTTATAATTTACCCTACTACCTCAAACATCCACTTGAAATTGCTGCCACCTGGAATGGAGGTATGTCCTTTCACGGTGCCTGTATTGCCCTCCTTATTGGAGGCTGGTTTTACTGTAAAAAACATGGTGTGAATTTCTGGAAAACTGCAGATATCTATGTCGCAACGGCCCCAATAGGTCTCTGCCTTGGCAGAATAGGCAATTTCATCAATGGCGAACTCTATGGCAGAGTGACGGACTCACCCCTTGGAATGATCTTCCCCGGAGGAGGCCCCAACCCAAGGCATCCGTCACAACTCTACGAGGCATTTCTTGAGGGATTCGTTCTTTTCATACTGCTCTGGGGGCTTAGAAAATACCCATGGAAAAACAAGCCATACTGGCCACACGGGTCAATCTGCGCTCTCTTCTTTATTTGTTATGGAATACTTAGAGTAATTGTGGAAAACTTCCGAGAACCTGACCTGCACATCGGTTTTATCTATAAATCCCTTACCATGGGTCAGCTACTGAGTGCTGTTATGATTACTGCAGGTAGTATCATGTGGCTTTTTTGCTACAAAAAAGCCACCAAAAAACCAAACTCTTAGCCCGGATTTTTCACCAACAAAGTTTTTCGCAGGTCGAGACACCGGGCATGAAGCTGTAATAATCTACCGGAGTCTTCGCTACCTGCAAATGCTCGGTAACGAAGCAGCTGCGGAAAAATCTGTTGGCCCGAAGGGTGAATATTTTGATTTGAAACGAAAAACACCCTGTTAATTAAGAAAGTCATTTTTAAACTATAAAAACAAACAATTAAGTTTCAAATCAAAAAGTCATGAGAAATTCGGGTTAGAGCCGAACCCGCTCACAAAGATTCTTGCCCGGTTTAAACTTCACCACGTTGTGGGCGGGTATTGTTATACTTTGGCCTGTCTGTGGGTTACGCCCCTTCTGGGCAGCTCTTTCAACAACCTTAAAAGAACCAAAACCGGATAACGTTACACGTTCTCCTTTCTCCATCGCCGACGCCATATTGGCTAGAACCTTATCTAATGCCTCTGCTGCACGAATCTTTGTTAGTCCACCAGACTCAGCGATCGTTGCTACAAGTTCACTCTTATTCATTACAATTGTGCCTCTTGGTAGAGTAGTTAATAATAGAGCCTCTAAAAATTAGGTGCTATTATTATCCCCTACAGCAAAAAAGCACAACCGGTGCACATACCTAAGACGGGTCTAAGTATATATACCTAGTTGCAAATATGTGATATGAATATTCGCCTTATTTAAACAACTTGCACAAATATTCTTTCTCTGTTGATCAATTACAGTTGACGAATCAGACAATAATCTTTCCCAAAAAATCACGTAATACCAGTAAACGGAAAATAAGTCGGCATGAGTGCCATGCATACTATACGAAATTCGTAATTCCATTCCACACTTCAGATTTCTTGTTTTATGACACCTCAATTTTGCAATTGACTAGTCCGCCGGAAATGCGAGGCAGCGAAGCTAAAGACGTATAAATATACTTCAAAGCTTCGATAACAAAGCAGATTCGGTGGAATTGTCAATCCCGAAGGGTCGCAAATAACAGAAAAATTGTACTCATGCAAATGATGTGTTTCTGAAGTAATTAATATGGATGCAACATATTGTTTTTCTGTACTTTGTGTATGCAAGATTTAGGTGACAGACAATCTGGAGTAAGGCACAAACACTGGTAATCGGAAAACAAGCCAGCATAAGTGCCATGTGTACTCTACGCAATTCATAATTTCATTCCACACTGTCGGTTTCTTGTTTTATGACGGACAATCTGGAGTAAGGCACAAACACTGGTAATCGGAAAACAAGCCAGCATAAGTGCCATGTGTACTCTACACAATTCATAATTTCATTCTACACTGTTGGTTTCTTGTTTTATGGCGGACAATCTGGAGTAAGGCACTAATCAGTCGTAACAAAACCATTACGTACTGCATAATTCACAAGATCAACACTATTTTTGCGGTTAAATTTTCGTAACAGGTTCGAACGATGATGATCGATGGTGCGCTGGCTCAAATTCAGCTGCTCTGCCATTTGCTTGCTGGTAAGACCCAGCACAACAAGTTCGAGAATTTCTTTCTCCCGTTTGGTCATCTCCTGAAACGGAGTTCGCCTCTCATTGCGGTACATATTAATGACATCATCTGCAAAATCATCTGTCATAAATGGAGATATATAACTTTTACCCGACAGTACCTTTGCAATAGCAACAAGAAGCTCTTCGTCGGAGTCATCTTTCATAAGATAGCCATCAGCCCCGGCAGCCATGGCATTATAAAAATACTGTTTATTTTTATGCATGGTAAGCATCAGAATTTTAATCCAGGGATACTTACTCTTAACAAGGCCGATTGCTTCCATCCCTCCTATATCAGGCATGGAAATATCGAGAATTATCAGATCAACTTCAGAATCTTCAAGAAAGCTCATGAGCTGTTTTCCATTGCTCACTTCCCCCACCACCTCAAGTTGCTCATTTTTTTTAATTATATTTTTTATTCCATGCCGAATTAACACGTGATCATCCGCAAGTAGCACTCGATACTGCTTCTCTTCCGACAACATCCCTTTCTCCCCTTTCCAACACATAGCCAAACGAAACCAAAAGTGATTCGCACATTTATCACCTAGTCCCGCACACCTCTTTTCATAACCATATTTTCATATAAAATGCAATTTAGTGAGCCAAATAGACGTCCGAACTACCATTTTTTCTTGACTTTATAGCAAAAGACGCGTTGATATATTTAACTAATTATGAATGTCGATTCATTTTCTCAACATCGTTTTATTAGTACCTTACAAATTGTCTTTTTGTTTTTTGTCCAAGACAATAATTTATCTTAAGGTACTTATTCTTGCTTATTTCCCGTTTACCGGGGTTAGCACTATAAATAGAAGGGTAAAGTGCCCTTTTGCGTATATCACAATTTTATTTAGGAGTTTTACAATGGGCATTTTTTTAAAACTGGCTCGTAGCCAGCTTCACGAAACCGACGCGGAAGAAGCCTGCGATCATACACTTTTTTACAATGAAGATACTGTTATCAGTAAAACATAGAAAGCGATGTCTTCACATTGTTTCTTGTCTGCAATGTATTTGACACATAAAAGGTGACATAATGATTTTTAAGTTTTTACCCTTTCTTGCTTGGTTTAAAGGCTACACCGGCGGCGAATTCAAAACGGATTTCCTCGCAGGACTTACCGTAGCCCTCGTTCTCATTCCACAGTCAATGGCCTACGCGCAACTCGCAGGCCTCCCAGCATACTACGGGCTATATGCAGCATTTCTCCCCCCAATGGTGGCTGCACTTTTTGGTTCCAGCAGGCAGCTCGCAACGGGCCCGGTAGCTGTCGTTTCTCTCATGTCAGCAGCCTCACTGGAACCCTTGGCTACAGCAGGGTCCACTGAATTTATAGCATACTCTATCGTACTCGCCCTGACAGTTGGAATATTCCAGTTTTCCTTAGGCGTATTACGACTCGGACTTGTGGTGAACTTCCTGTCCCACCCGGTTGTCAACGGATTCACCAATGCAGCAGCAATAATCATAGCCTCTTCTCAGTTTTCCAAATTTTTTGGTGTCTACGTCGACAAGGCGGCACATCATTATGAAACAATGGCGAGAGTGGCCCAAGCTGCAATAGACTATACCCATCTCCCTACATTACTGTATGGGGTTGCAGCCATTGTAATAATGGTTGTTTTAAGAAAAATTAATCCGAGAATACCAAATGTTCTCATAGCTGTCGCAATTACAACTGTCCTTTCCTATTTCACCCACTTCAGCAACGATACCAATGTCGACGCTTCTGCAATCCATTCCCCTGGACTTATCGAAAAAATCGCCACTTTTAATAAGACGATCCGTGGAATTGAAGAATTGGGTAATACTCGAGCTGCAATTGGCCTTAAAATTGATGATGAACTGGCAAACCATCATGAGCCAACCACGCAACTTATAGACTTTCAAGGACAAGTAGCCACCCTCACCCTCCAAATTGGAGAAATCAAACACGAGAGTCACCTTCTTCGCAGCGAACTCCGTAACCTCAAATTCGAGAGTGTAAAAACAGACGACAGCTACGATTTTTATGATAAGACTTCGATTCCTCAAGACATCTCAGCGGACGGTAAGACCTGGCGATTAAAAGTCGGTAACACTCAGCTTGCTATCGACAACCTTCTTGTCATGGGTGGTGGTGCCGTTGTTGGTAAAATCCCTAAAGGATTACCAGAATTCAGCATGCCTGATCTTAATGTCAAATCCTTCTTCAAACTTCTGCCCACAGCCATCATAATCTCTTTACTGGGTTTTATGGAAGCCATCGCAATTGCAAAGGCAATGGCTGCAAAGACTGGTCAAAAGCTTGATCCAAACCAGGAACTCATTGGCCAGGGCCTTGCCAACATGCTTGGTTCTTTCGGGTCCAGTTATGCCGTATCAGGATCCTTTTCCAGGTCTGCCGTTAATCTTCAGGCAGGTGCCATATCGGGAATTTCCTCGGTTGTCACCTCAGTGATGGTTGTTATCACACTGCTGTTTTTCACTCCGCTTCTCTATCACCTCCCACAGGCAGTGCTTGCGGCGGTAATCATGATGGCCGTTATTGGCCTGTTGAACATTAAAGGCTTTGTTCACGCATGGAAGGCGCAGTGGTATGACGGGGCAATCTCTGTTTTAACCTTTGCCGTCACCCTCTACTTTGCCCCGCACCTCGACAAAGGCATCATGGTTGGAGTGGCACTATCTATGGTAGTATTTCTTTACAAATCCATGCGCCCAGTTGTTGCCACACTTTCATTAAGTGAAGACAACGTACTCAAGAGTGCTGAGGATTATCGTCTCAAAGGTTGTCGTCATATCTCGGTTGTACGATTTGACGGCGCACTGTTTTTTGCAAATGCCAGCTACCTGGACGAACAGGTACTCAAATTCAGAACAGAGCAACCTGACCTGCGATACATTCTCCTTGATGCGCGTGGAATTAATGACATGGACGCCTCTGGTGAAGAAGCACTTGAGATGCTATGTAAGCGTATACGCAGTGCAGAGATGGGATTTGCAATGTGTGGTGTAAAAACGCAGGTCTTAAACGTAATGGAGAGAACAGGCCTTATTGAAGAGGTGGGTAGACAACATATGTTCCCCGACAGTAAAACGGCAGTCGCCGCCCTGATCGATAGGATACATAACGGTGTTGACCTACCAAAGGCCGGTTGCGACAACTGTCCTCTCACCAAATATATCCCTGAAGTAGCGTAATTAAGCCCCAAAGGCTCCCCCATCTCTGGGGGAGCCCTCCCTCTCCTGTGCCGTGGTATTTCAAAGGACCATAGGACATTTCTTGCCATGGCCTGTTCCTGTTGTTATAATTGCCGGAGTTTGTCTCTTCTTCCAGCAAATTTTACCCAGGAAAACAATAATGAAAAAGTTGATATTTGCCCTCTGTGTTGCGCTTGCACCTGCAACACTTGCCATAGCAAGTGCTGGTTCTGGAGACCATGAAATTGCGAACCTGACAGGCTCATTTCTAGGCATATTTTCCGTGATTTTGTTTGTTTGTGCCTATTCACTTGTCATTTTTGAAGAACAACTTCACCTGCGAAAGTCCAAACCAGTCCTCTTAGCGGCCGGGGTCATCTGGGTTCTTGTGGCTATTACCTTTAATGCAATGGGTGATACCCATTCAGCAGAAATCGCAATTCGCCATAATCTTCTTGAATATGCTGAGCTGTTTCTCTTCCTCCTGGTTGCGATGACTTACATTAACGCCATGGACGAAAGAAATGTTTTCCAGGCCCTTCGTTCCTGGCTGGTCACAAGAGGATTTTCCCTCCGGGCCGTATTTTGGGTAACTGGCGCCCTTGCCTTTGTGATTTCTCCGGTGGCCGATAACCTGACGACGGCTCTACTGATGGGTGCTGTCGCTATGGCTGTAGGTGGTAAAGACAAAAAGTTTGTTTCCCTTGCCTGTATTAATATCGTGATTGCCGCAAACGCTGGTGGTGCCTTCTCTCCCTTTGGAGACATTACCACCCTGATGGTCTGGCAAAAAGGGATTGTCCAGTTCTCCGAATTCTTTCACATTTTTATCCCATCGCTGGTTAACTGGCTCGTCCCTGCCGCTTTCATGAACTTTGCCATAAGTAAAAAAACTCCACAACCGAGTAAAGACCAATACGTCATGAAGATGGGGGCAAAAAGGATCATACTTCTCTTTCTCTGTACCATCACCACCGCCGTATCTTTTCATAACTTCCTGCACCTTCCCCCCGCAACAGGTATGATGCTAGGACTTGGTTACCTTGGCTTCTTTTCTTACTATCTCAAAAAGAAAGAACATAGAAACTACGACATTGATGATAATCCACTCTCTCATCAGACCTATCACGCAAAGCCAGATCCATTTGATCTTTTCAGAAAGGTGGCCCGAGCAGAATGGGATACCCTTCTTTTCTTCTACGGTGTTATCCTTTGTGTAGGTGGACTATCCCAATTTGGCTACCTTGCCTTGGTTTCTAAATTTCTGTATCTTGATCTCGGGCCAACTACTGCAAACGTCATCGTCGGTATTCTTTCTGCAATTGTAGATAATATTCCTGTAATGTTCGCTGTTCTTACCATGCTGCCAGAAATGGGTCATGAGCAATGGCTCCTTGTAACTCTCACAGCAGGGGTTGGCGGAAGCCTTCTTTCCATCGGTTCTGCGGCAGGAGTGGCCCTAATGGGTTCAGCGAGAGGTGTTTACACCTTCAACGCCCACCTTAAATGGACCCCCGTCATTGCCCTTGGCTATGCTGCTTCAATCATTTGCCATATTTTGATCAACTTTCCATAATTGTACAGAGGAAGACCTAAAAATACTTGATGCATAAGAATATAAAACCCACTCCCCCCTTACCGGTATCCTGGGAGGAGTGTAAAGAGAGAGGTTGGACCTCTCTCGACGTACTTCTCGTCACCGGAGACGCCTATATAGACCACCCCTCCTTTGGAATTGCACTCATCGGTCGACTCCTTGAAAGCCACGGCTACAAGGTTGCAATTCTCTCTCAACCTCGATTTGACAGTGCTGTTGACTTTAAATCATATCCCGCCCCAAAGCTCTTTTGCGGAATTACTGCTGGTAACCTCGATTCTATAGTCGCCAACTACACCGGCAACGGCAAGGTAAGAATAAGTGATTCCTACTCGCCTGACGGAAATCCATGGAGGGGTACAACCAAAGAGAAAAAAGAGAGGCGAAGGCCTGACCGCGCAACCCTTATCTATACATCTCTTGCCAGATCAGCCTACGGTAAAGTGCCACTTGTTCTTGGAGGGCTAGAGGGATCCCTTAGGCGTTTTGTCCACTTTGATTACAAGCAAAACAAACTACGAGCTTCATTTCTAACGGACGCAAAGGCAGACCTGCTCGTTTACGGCATGGGTGAAAAGGCTGTTATTGAACTTGCCAGGCGATGCACTGAGGACCTACCACTCACTGCAATACCAGGGACGTGTATACGTGTAACAGACAACGAACTCGGAGAACTCTTTGACGAACATGAGATCCTACAGCCACGAAGGTTTCTCAAACTGCCTTCGCTTGAAGAGATATTACAGGACAAAAGCCTTTTCTTAGAAGCCGAGATTGAAACGGACAAACATTTGCGCGCATATTCGCCAAGAATAATACTCCAGCGCCAGCAAACACATTGGGTAATACAGTATCCTGAGTTCAGCCCCCTTCAGCCTGATGAACTCGATGCACTCTACACCCTGCCATACACCAGAAAACCTCATCCGCCGGAGCAGCGAATTCCTGCCCACCAGATGATCAAGGATTCTGTAACTATCGTTCGAGGATGCTCTGGAAATTGCTCATTTTGCAGTATCACAAGACATCAGGGACCTGCAATAGTGTCAAGGAGTCGGCAATCCATTGTCAAGGAATGCAAAACAATTGCCAAAAGCGCAGGTTTTTCAGGCACTATAAGTGATCTTGGCGGCCCCACAGCAAATCTGTATGGTACAAGCTGTGCCATTGGAACATGCAAGAAAAAGGATTGCCTCTACCCTCAAATGTGTACCCATTTACGCATTGATGAGGATCTATTCCTACAGTTACTAACGGATGTGGCCAATATAGAGGAGGTCAAACACCTGTTTATTTCTTCAGGGCTTAGAATGGAACTCCTCTTAAAAGCCCCAAGGCTTATGGAGCGTATTATCACGTCCCACACACCTGGATCAATAAAGATTGCTCCGGAGCATTCTGATCCTGAGACCTTGCGACTGATGCACAAAGAACCCCACTCTCTTTTAGAAGAATTTGTGAAGAAATGCAGACAAATAGCGACAAAACATAAGAAGAAAAATGTTGAACTAACCCCTTACGTCATCTCATCACATCCAGGATCCGCTCCCGAGTGTAATGTCCAACTTGTAAGTGATATGAAAAAGCTGAACCTTTCCATAAGAAAGTTTCAGGATTTCACACCGACACCAGGATCTCTTTCCACCGCAATGTATGTTTCAGAAATCGACCCGGAAACAAAAAAGAAGATTACGGTTTCTAAGGGTCAGGCAGAACGACTTAGAGCTCGAAAAATTATCGAGCAGGAATTTCACAAAGAAAACTTCCGCCCAAAGAGAAACAAAAAGAAACCGTAACAAGAGCCCAGCAAAGCTGGTTATGATCGTTTCTGATAATACTTCCCGAACTAATCACTCTTGTTTACATATTTTTTGGTCAGAATATTTGGGCTGTGACCATTAAAAATAATGCCGAGAATTTTATGGGCTCCAATATCCGAAATAACCCTTTCTATCATGGCGCGTGACGAACATCCCGATCGCACCACCAAAATAACCCCATCAACTACCTGAGATAACACAATTGACTCGGACGCTACCTGCAAAGGTGGTGTATCAAACACGACAAAGCGATCAGGATATATGGATGTCAACTCATCGACAAGGTCGTGCATTCTTACAGAACCTAGTAGTTCAGCCTGGTTTCCTGGGGGAATGCCACATGTGATAATGCTCATGTTTTCCACCGAAGTCTTCTGAATCAACTCAACAAGCTCCCTTTCATATAAGAGATAATCTGCGAGCCCCAGAAGATCGGAGACACCAAATAACTTGGCAAGCGATGGCCGTCTCAAATCACAATCAACCAGTACTGAATGTTGGTCCACGCCCTGTGCAAGAGCAATTCCCAGATTTGCTGAAACAAAGGACTTCCCTTCTCCGGGAAGCACTGAAGTGACCATTATCGATCGAGGTGGTACCCCACCCCCGGCAGGATGTAAAATTTTAGAACGAAGCAACCGAAAAGACTCTGCTAACTCACTGGAGATATTCACGACTTTTTTCAATCGCTCATCCCAGCCGACGCCTCCTATAACCCTTCTGCCACCATATTGTGTAGAAACATCATCACTCGCTGCAGGCGCAGGTTCCACTCCAAGGGCCGCACCCTCAACCAGCTCAAACTTGACTTCTGCCTCAGGTTCTTTGTAAGAACCAAAATCAAAATCATAGCCGGATTTTTCGAGTACCCGTGTAAGCTTCCCCATATACGTTCTAACCTAGATGTAAAAAATTGACCACGTACTCTTGAAAAGACTGCAGCCATCCATGACGCCAGGCAAAAAAACCAAAGCTCACTTCTGCTGCGACCAGACCAAAAATCAACCATACCCACCAGCGCTGCCAGATTTTTTGGACAGGTGGAAGGGTGTAGAGATTATCACCGGGAATTGCCAGCTGCTCTACACATTTACGGATAATAGGCTCAGTAACCTCATCAAGTTCTCTTGAGTAGGCCGCGAGCAAGGCATTGTCGCATATTATATTTATCTGACGAGGATTGCCGGATGTCGCAGTATACGTGAGTTCCAGTGCCTTCTCGGTAAAAAGAGAAACATTATTGCACCCCGCTCTTTTCAGGCGGAAAAGTATATATTTTATAGCATCCTGCTTAGACAACTTATTGAGATGGAAACGGACCGCTATACGCTGGGCAAGAGGAGATAACTGTTCTTCAGTAAGTCGAGTAAGCAGCTCAGGTTGCCCCACGAGAAAAACACTCAGAACCCCTTTGATTTCCGCGGCCATATTCACAAGTAAGCGCAATTCTTCCAGCAGATCCGTTGGAAGAGCATGGGCCTCATCAATGATAAGAAGTACTTTGCGTTCTGTTTTTTTACACTCTTCTAGTAGTTTAGAAAAAAGGAAAAGGAATTTAGCTTTATTACCGTCAAAAAGCAGGCCGAGTTGGGCCGCAAAATAATAGAAGAAGTCATCAATTTCTAAAGTGGGATTTGAAATGACACATACATACCCAGGGTTATCGAGTGTTTTAGAAAGTACGTTGATAAGCGTCGTCTTTCCAGTCCCAACACCACCTGTGAAAAGTAGAAATCCCTTATCAGACACAACCCCGTGCTTAAGTACACCCAAAGCCTCTTTATGGGTCTCCCCCAGAAAAAGGAACTTGGTATCAGGAGTCAGTTCAAACGGTTTTTTATGGAGACCAAAATGTGTTCTATACATAACGAGATATTATACCTAACCCCGGTAAACGGGAAATAAGCCAAGATAAGTGCCTCGAAGATCTTCTCTTCGTTCGCTATCTGGTGTTAACTTTAAGTTATTAATGTTAAAAATACTCTCCGTTTTCCTGTTGTTTATAACAGTCTTTCAGGACTAAGATACCAAGCCCGGTAAATGAAAAATAATTCAGGACTCTTTTCAGTACGCGCTCATAAGGTACTAAATTACAATATAGCCACGTAACCAAATGCAAACGAACATCGTGACAATCAGTAGACTTATGAAAGAAAGCAGCATAGAGACCATAACCGTTTTCTTCCTCTTTTTACGCTCTTCTTCCGGTGTCTCAAAGAGTGGGATCGTCGTCAGCAATTCAACACCAAGGCTCTGCTCTATCTTATGCGGGTCTCTAAACGACGTATCAAAAAAATCGAAGACCAGCGTTATCGCTAGACCTGCACTTATTCCACCAATGACAGTCATTCCAATAATAACTAGAAAATTAGGTTCGATCTGCTTTTCGGGGATACTGGTAGCAACATCAGGCGAGAGGAGATAGGTTCCCAATCCTATGGGAAGGCTGAGTAAAAACAGAGAAATGATTAACACTTTACGTCTGTAAAACAATTCTATGTATTTATTGATGAGCTGCCGTTTTTTCTTATCCATGTAAAAATCTGCGAGAATTTAACAAAGTGAAGAAGTGATAAATCATTTCATATTATAAGGGGTTACAAGATAGAACATTTATTTCTTTATTACAATCCATGGTACAGATACTTACGTGAGATCAACAGGGGAAAAGCTCACCGCATCCCCAATGTCTTCAATACCTAAACCAAGCATGAACAACCGATCAACACCAAGTGCTATCCCTGCTGCACTTTTAATTTTTCCGATGTCCTCAAGAAATCTTTCTGGCATTTGGATATTGGAGCCCCATGTTTTCTCTATATCAATAATCTCTTCTTCAAATCTCGACCTCTGTTCAGCTTCATCAGTTAATTCAGAAAATCCATTTGCAAGCTCAACTCCACCAAGATAAAGTTCAAATCTCTCTACAAGCTTAGGTTTATCAATTTTCGATCTGGCCAACGAACCAAGTTCCAGAGGATAGTCCATTAGAAAGGTGGGAGTCTTCTGACCGAGCTGAGGCTCAACATACTCGACCAAAATTTCATCAAACCTATCGCTTTCAATAGCCTCTGTTACACTGTAGGGACTATATTTTAGAAACGCAGTCGCAACGGTAAGCCGTTCCCAGGGACCTTCGAAGTCAAAACCTGCGAAAGACGTATCAGAAACGCCCTGTTCCTCCACACAATGAGACAGTTGGCGTTTTACAAACCGCAATAACCCTTCACAGTCATCCATCAATTTGAGATAGCTTTCTCCTGAGTGGTACCACTCAAGCATCGTAAATTCTTCTAAATGACGCTGTCCCTGCTCATTTTTCCGAAAACAGGCGCAGATTTGAAATATTTTTGAGCACCCATGTGCCAGGAGCCTTTTCATGCAGAGCTCTGGAGACGTTTGTAAATAGGCATCCTCTGAGCGCAAAGGTTCAATATAGCGCTCCGGAATCAAAAGAGGCTGCCGAATGGGAGTATCAACTTCCAAAAAACCACGGCAGACAAAAAAAGACCGCAAACTACCCATTAGGATTGCACGCTGGTGCAATCTCTCAACCTGCAGCATCTGCTCTATTCTTTCACTCTGGTAACATACTCACCAGTGCGGGTATCTATCTGTATTCTATCATTTTCTTCGACAAAAGGTGGCACCTGAAGCACATAGCCGGTTTCAACAGTCACAGGTTTGGTGTCATTTCCAGAAGTATCACCTTTAGCCCATGGATCCGCTTTGGTCACATTAAGGTTAACAAACATCGGCATGGTGATATCAATAGCCTGCCCATCAAAAAACAACATGTCAACTTCCATATTGTCTATCAAGAAACTTTTATTATCTCCAAGTTGATCTGCTGTCAGGAAAAGTTGCTCGAAATTCTCCGTATCCATAAAGTGATACTCATCTCCCTGATTATACAGAAATTGCATCTTTCGCTCTTCAAGATCAGGTTTTTCAAATTTATCATTTGAACGATATGTCTGTACCAGCTGATTACCAGAAATCATGTTCCGCATTTTACAGCGATACAAAGCCTGCCCTTTTCCTGGCTTGGAGAATTGAAAATCAATTACAATATAAGGGTTTCCATCTATTTGTACTTTAAGACCTTTACGTAAATCCGAGGCAGTCAGCATCCCACTTCTCCGTTCGTTTGCAGTATAAACCGGCGGACCGGCAATCTATTAATGTTGTGCCACTATTTTCATCAAGTGTAAGTAAATTACAATCCAACAGCGGTAATTAACGATATCTATGTTAAGATAAAACTATACAGTATACCTGCCTTTCATTTGATAGCGCAACTGTTAATAGTATGGTTTTTTATCAAAATAATGTCCGCATTCTGTATTGAAATAGTTCGCAAGTTGTACCTTTCATAGTATTATTATATATTTTATTGTGCAGAATAAAGCCTGAGTAGTGAAATGTTACTTACGATTAGAGATTAAAATGTTTTCCATCGGCATTCTTTCAGACACCCATTTGCAGCACCCCGACCCAAAGTACCTGCAGCTTTCTATGCAGGCATTTTCCCACTGCGATGCAATCATCCATGCTGGAGATCTCACTGATAGTTCAGTGCTCTCTGTATTTACTGATAAACAAGTATATGCTGTTCGTGGAAACATGTGCAACTCGGAAACCCAGAGAACATTGCCGGAACGAAAAAAAATAACCATAGCTGGCCATAGCATAGGCATTACCCATGGTGCCGGGCCACGACACAACATTGAAGAACGAGTTTTCGAAATGTTTCCTGATGTAGAGTGTATTATTTACGGGCACACACACATTCCTATCTGCCATTATTTTGGTAACACCCTACTCATAAATCCCGGAAGTTTTCAGTCAACAGGCCGCTACGGGTCTTCAGGTAGTTATGCAATTTTACAGATCGACGAGAACGGACTTTGCGGCTCCCTTCACAATCTACCTACATTCTAATGAAAACACTCTGGACACCATGGCGAATTGACCATGTTCTCGGCAAGGCACCAAAGGCTGAGCACTGCATCTTTGAGCCTCCTGGACATGAACCGTCAAACAAAGACCTCCTTCTTCTCTACAAAAACATGGATGGCATTGTTCTTCTCAACAGGTTCCCATACACAAATGGACACCTTCTTATTGCCCCCCTGCGACATATTGGCTGTATTACTGAGCTCACTGAAAAAGAGAACAGTGAGCTTATGCTCCTTATCCAAAAGGCAACCAAAATCCTAAAGAACTATTTGCGACCAGATGGCTTCAATATTGGATGTAACCTTGGAAAAACAGCAGGGGCTGGTATTGCAGACCACCTCCATTTTCACATTGTACCCAGATGGGATGGAGACCATAATTTTATCACAGTCGTCTCTGACATCAGGACAATCCCTGAACATATAGACAATACATTTGACAATTTACTCCCCGACTTTACCACCCTCTATTTACAAAAAAAATCATGAGTAAAATGAACAAACTCACCCCAATGTTACAGCAGTACCTCGAAATCAAACAACAGCATGATAACGCTATACTTTTTTACAGGATGGGTGATTTTTACGAGATGTTTTTTGACGATGCTGTAAAAGCATCTAAGATACTTGGCATCACTCTCACTTCCAGGAATAAGAAAAGTGACGCTGTTCAGGTACCCATGTGCGGCATTCCATACCATGCGGCACCAAACTATCTCTCAAAACTCATCAAAGCTGGATGTAGGGTCGCAATCTGTGAGCAAACGGAAACCCCATCCCAGGCTACGGGTATCGTCAAAAGAGAGGTTGTACGCATAGTCTCTCCCGGAGTCATAACCGATGACAATCTATTAGATGATAAAGATAATAATTATATATGTTCTTTGAGCTATAAAGATGTGGGTGCGCAGCGCATATACGGTTTAAGTTTTCTTGATGTCAGTACCGGAGAATTTTTAGTAGGTGAATATATGGGAGGCGATAGCAATGAAGCCAAGGTCCTTGACCAACTCACACGGCTCACGCCATCAGAACTGCTTCTCCCAGACAACCACAACGGCCTGATACCCGAACTCACCCAGGATATAGAGAGCCTTTTACCAGGCATATGTATCACTGAAAAAGAAAAGAACTGCTTTAACTTTGATAACTGCAGGGAGATTCTACTCGAACATTTTTCGATACTCAGCCTGGATGGCTTTGGCTGTAAAAACTTTTCAATTGGGATCACGGCAGCTGGGGTACTCCTTGACTACATTCATGAAACCCAGAAAACGGCCATTGACCATATTGAACGCCTGACACCCATCGAAACAGAGAATATCCTGCACATAGACGAATCTTCACGTCGTAATCTTGAGCTGACCCAGACGATCGCCGGAGCTCAAAGACAGGGTTCTCTTCTTTCCGTCATCGATCTTACCTGCACCCCCATGGGGGCCAGACTACTTAAACACAACCTGCTCTTTCCTTTGCAAAGCAGAGAACGTATCAACAACCGACTTGATGCTGTAACATATTTTTTCAAAGAAAGTGGCCCAAGAAAATCACTTCGAGTTCTCCTTGAGCAAGTATATGACCTTGAACGATTGAATAGTCGTATGACACTCGGCTCTGGTAACGGCCGTGATATGATTGCTATGAAATGTTCACTTGAAACTCTTCCCAAGGTACTTGCGGCCCTCTGTGATTGTAACACCAAAAAACTCATTGAACTAAGGGGGGAGCTCGACACCTTAAACGACATTTTTGAGCTACTCGACTCGGCCATACATCATGAACCACCGATCACACTCCGCGACGGAAATCTTATAAAACCGGGATTCAACAAAGAACTCGATGAACTTGTCGCCATCCTCACTGATGGGAAACAACTTATCCTCAATCTTGAGAATCAGGAAAGAGAGAGAACGGGGATCGCTAAACTTAAAGTCGGTTTTAATAGGGTGTTTGGTTATTTTATAGAGGTAAGTAAACTTCAAGCTGAAAAGGTACCTGAGCACTACATACGCAAGCAGACCCTTGTTAATGCGGAACGTTTTATTACCCCGGAACTCAAAGAGTTTGAAAGCAAGGTTCTTGGGGCAGAAGAGAGAAGGACAGACCTTGAGTATGAACTGTTTACCCAAATACGCCAACAACTTGCACAGGCCAGTAGCCGGGTTCTTGGGACTGCGAACATAATAGCCCAACTCGATTTTATTGTCGCTAATGCGGAAATGGCCCATAAATACAACTATCTCCGTCCTGAAATATCAGACAGTGATATCATTCGTATCGTCGAAGGTCGTCATCCTGTTATTGAGAGGATGATGCCATCCGGTAAATTTGTCCCAAATGACGTATATCTTGATCAAACCAGTGATGAGGTTCTTATCATTACCGGCCCAAACATGGCCGGCAAGTCTACTATTTTACGCCAAACTGCACTGATTGTACTCATGGCACAGATGGGATGCTACGTACCTGCACAAGAAGCTTCAATTGGTATCGTTGATCGGATTTTCACCCGGGTTGGTGCTATGGACAACCTCAGGCAAGGACAGTCCACCTTTATGGTTGAAATGAGTGAGACGGCAAATATCCTTAATAATTCAACGGAAAAAAGTCTCGTTATACTCGATGAAATTGGCCGTGGAACCTCGACCTACGACGGTCTCTCCATTGCATGGGCGGTTGCTGAAAACCTCGTTAACAAAAACAACATTGGGGTAAAGACTCTCTTTGCAACCCATTATCATGAGCTAACTGATCTCGCGAAAAGTAATAAAAGAGTCCGTAACTACTCCATCGGAGTACGAGAATGGCAGTCAAATATCATTTTTCTGCATAAACTTGTAAAGGGCGGAACCAGCAGAAGTTATGGAATTCAGGTAGCAGCACTCGCAGGTGTCCCTGATGAGGTTGTACTGCGAGCAAAAGAGATATTAAAAGATATCGAGCAAGGAAAGTTTGACGGAACAACTCGATCAAAAAAGGCCGGCAAAGGCTCATCAAAAAAGAGTCATCCTGATCAACTTCAGCTCTTTGCACCACCTGAAGACCCAATTCGTAAACTTCTTGAAACCATAAATCCGGATAGTTGCTCTCCAATCGATGCCCTCAACACCCTATATGAACTCACAAAATTGCTTAATGAATCCAAAAATTGAAAAATTTGGCACAACAACAAAATACTGACCCAGCTTTATCACTTTTATAAACCCTCATTATTCTATAACAGTCTGATAATTATTTAATTTTGCCATGCGCCCTCCTTTCCTGTATAATAACTTTGTTTTCATTTGGTGAGTTGCTATACACTTTAATCAGTTCGGGATCTCTTATAGAGATTCGTTTTAAAATAATAATGATTCATCGATCCCTCCTCATCGCAATATTTTGCATACTTCACCTAACAGTGGTTCCTGGCACGACCTATGCCGATGATACTGCAATAGCCACTTCTCCTCCTGTATCCAAGCGATATGATGAGGCAAAGTTTTATTACAACCAGCTGGAAACGAATTCAAAACTCTCTTCAACCCGTGAAAATTGGTTAAAAGGTACTCGCAATTTCCGACGTATATATTTATCCAGCCCTAAATCTACATTTGCAGCACCCTGCCTTTTTATGCTCGGTCGTCTCTACCAGGACATGTATGAGACCTTCCAAAAACCAATTGATCTTGATGAAGCTGTTTCATACTACAAGGATATTGTAAGGCTGTTCTCTCAACACGCACTGGCAGACGATGCCTATTTCGAGCTTGGCAATATTTTCCTTAAAAGAAATGATCCGCAGCAAGCATCTGAATATCTCATAGAGGTAGTCACCAATTATACTAATGGTGATATGCATTCCAAGGCAGAAGAACTCCTTAAGATACTTTCCAAAGAACATGATATTGCGTTACCCAAAATAATGGTATCAACTACAGGTGAGAATAAACTGAGTTATGTTCTTCCAGTAAAATACTGGTCGTCTGATAACTACACCAGAGTAGTAATCATGGCTTCTGGACCTGTTAACTACAAAGAAGTATTACTCGAGCAGACAAAAAACACTCCAAGACGTCTCTATATTGACTTCAAACAGAGTTATATTGAACCCCAATATCGAGCACCTGTGCCTATTAAAGATGGTCTCTTAGAAAGAATTCGCACGGGTCAGTTCAGCCCCGATACAGTCAGAGTAGTCCTTGATATTGAGTCCATAGGAAGCTACAAAATTTTCAGCCTACCCGATCCTTTTCGGGTCGTAATCGACGTCAGAGGTAAAGGACACGGAGAGCAAGAAGAACAAGAAGAGCAAACAATAGCAGAAACACCAAAGATTGAAAAAGATCTTCAAAAAAGCAAAAAGGTACATGGATCTTCTGATACCTCTAACATAGTCGTCCTAAAACAGCATAAGAAGAAATCTGTTAATGGAACCATCAGCACAACAGATAAAGTGGCTATTACCCGTAAAGGAAAAGACCCTAAATCGGACACATTCTCTCTTGCTCAACAGTTAGGTCTTGGAGTCAGAAAAATTGTTATTGATCCGGGACATGGTGGCAAGGATCCTGGAGCTATGGCTTTTAACATTAAAGAAAAAGATATTGTTCTAATGCTTGCAAAAAAACTTGTTCCTATACTGCAAAAGGAACTTGGTTGTGAAGTCATTCTCACCAGAGATCAAGACGTTTTCGTGTCACTTGAAGAACGTACTGCTATTGCTAACACAGAGAACGCTGATCTCTTTGTTTCACTGCATGTCAACGCTCACCCATCTGCAAAAGTAAGAGGCCTTGAAACCTATTACCTCAACCTCACAACAAACGCCGAAGCAATGCGTGTCGCAGCAATGGAAAATGCTACATCCACGCATCAAATGAGTGACTTGCAGGAGATCCTCTCAGATATAATGAAAAACTCCAAAATAGAGGAATCCTCTCGCCTTGCACAACAGGTTCATAATTCAATTCTCAATGAAGCCGCCGATCAAGGATATTCAAACATCAAGAACTTAGGTGTTAAGCAGGCTCCTTTCTATGTTCTCATAGGTGCTCAGATGCCTGCCATTCTCTTGGAAGTTGCCTTTATCACTAACAAAGATGATGTAGAAAACCTTAGCGACCCAACTTTTATAAAACTTCTAACAAAAGAGATTTCTGACGGCATAGGTTCCTACGTCAGCTCCACCACCGCCCAATTCCAAGCGTATAATTTCACTATTGAGACCGGACAAGAAAACGCTCTGTAATTTGTTACCCGGATTGAGCTCACTAATTATCCCAACGCCATAGGGATCTCACACTTTTAGTATTCTGCATCCCCGCGATCCCCCCTCACCTGCTATATCCATCTGCTGCACCTTCTTGGCCCTAGAAGTCAACAGGTGGAGAGAAAAACTGTTGGACAGGGCGACCTGTGAGAGCCTATTCTGCAGAATGTGACTCACAATAGAGACGCCGTTCAGCTGTCCATATCAGCTCACCTTTGGTAATCATATTTTCCATTCACAACATGCAAATCGTTTTTACCCAAACTGTACTTCTTCAATCCACTGTCTTTTCATTATTTTCTGACAGCAATCCACAATGAAACGTCTCTTTTATTGAAATATTTATTAAATATTGGGGGGGGGGGTAGGAATTCAAATTTAAGCTACCCTATCCCCTTATTTTTTATGTTTCGAGAAGGGGGTGAATTTTTCAAAAAAAAAGGGGTTGCTCTATTGAAGAGCAACCCCTTTAAATTTTCAAACCAATATCTAACTACTTCTTCGCCACTTTCAATCGCATAATAGCTCGCTGAAGAGCAATCTCTGCTCTTTTGCGGTTGAAATCTTCTGTCTGCTGGGCAGCCTGGCTAAGACGCTTCTCAGCCCTATCCTTAGCCTTCATCGCCCGATCAACGTCAATTTCAGAGCCTTTTTCGGCACTTTCAACAAGAAAGGTGATCTTATTATTAGAGACCTCACAAAATCCCCCACTTACCATCAGGGATTCGCGTGTTTTACCATTCTCATATGTCAGAGTACCAATTTTGATTGTCGACAGAAAAGGCGCGTGGTTAGCGAGTACTCCGAAGTCACCACCGTATCCTGGAGCGTTAACGATATCAACATCTTCGTTAACCTTGGCCCCAGTAGGCGTTACGACTTCTAGTCTTATCTGTTGTCCCATCGAACTGTCCTCTTTTGCAAAATATTGAGTATCTCAAAAATAGTTTACTCCCTCGGTAAGGCAGTAAACCATTTTAATATGATACCTATCGTGGTTCGCTATCTACTATTTAGATGCAGCGTCTTTAGCAACCGCCTCATCAATAGAACCAACCATGTAGAAGGAGTTCTCATTTAGTTCATCGTGCTTACCTTCAAGAATCTCTTTGAAACCTTGAACGGTGTCAGCGACGTTGACAAATTTCCCTGGCATACCGGTGAAAACTTCTGCAACGGTAAATGGTTGGGAAAGATATCTCTGAATTTTTCTAGCACGTGAAACAAGCTGTTGATCTTCTTCAGAGAGCTCATCCATACCAAGAATTGCGATGATATCCTGGAGGTCCTTATATTTCTGCAAAGAAACCTGTACACCACGAGCAACCTGGTAATGTTCTTCACCAATAACATTTGGATCCAGAATTCTTGAGGTAGAATCCAGTGGATCTACCGCAGGATAAATCCCGAGCTCAGAAATCTGACGAGACAAAACAACAGTACCGTCAAGGTGAGCAAAGGTCGTTGCAGGGGCAGGATCAGTTAAATCATCCGCAGGTACGTATACGCACTGAACGGCAGTAATAGAACCCTTCTTGGTTGATGTAATACGTTCCTGAAGCGCACCAAGATCAGTTGCAAGAGTTGGCTGATAACCAACAGCAGAAGGAATACGACCGAGAAGAGCAGAAACCTCTGAACCAGCCTGGGTAAAGCGGAAAATATTATCAATAAAAAGCAGAACGTCCTGTCCTTCTTCATCTCGAAAATACTCAGCTGCAGTAAGTCCGGTAAGAGCAACACGAGCACGTGCTCCCGGAGGCTCTGTCATCTGGCCATAAACAAGTGCAGCTTTTGGAAGAACACCGGAATCTTTCATCTCGTGGTAAAGGTCATTACCCTCACGGGTTCTCTCACCAACACCACAGAATACGGAAATACCACCGTGATGCTGGGCGATATTATTAACCATTTCCATCATGATAACTGTCTTACCACAACCAGCACCACCAAACAGTCCCATTTTTCCACCAAGTGGGAAAGGAACCAGTAGATCGATAACTTTGATCCCGGTTGCGAGAACACGCACCTCAGTATCAAGCTCAGTAAACTCTGGAGCATTCCTATGGATTGGAAGAGTCTTATCTGAAACGATCGGACCTAGACCGTCAACCGGACGTCCTACTACATTCATGATACGCCCGAGAGCGGATGGACCAACTGGAATGGTTATAGCACTTCCAGAATCCCTCACTTCCATTCCACGAACCAGACCATCGGTTTGATCCATAGCAATACATTTACAAACATTATCACCAAGATGCTGAGCTACTTCAATTACCAGATTATCTGCGTCATCATTAATGCCGGGATTAGTTACATAACAGGCATTCATGATAGCAGGAAGATTACCTGGCTCGAATTCAACATCTACTACAGGTCCGATGACCTGTGTAATTTTTCCTATTTTTTGTTCACTCATTGGGCCTTACCCCTCCTCAAAAGTCTTTGATTATATATATGATAAATTATTATTTCAGGGCTTCCGCGCCGCCAACGATGTCCATAAGCTCACTCGTAACTGCAGCTTGCCTGGCCTTATTGTAAACGACGGTCAAATTGCTCACTATGTCCTTACATGCATTCGTTGCATTATCCATAGAAGCCATTCTGGCAGCATGTTCACCCGCTCCAACCTCTAGCATGGAGCTATAGATTTGAACATTGAGGTAAAGAGGCTGGAGGGTATCCATGATCTCTTCACTTGACGGCTCATATATATAATCGCCGGAAATGGCCTTCTCAGCTCCCTCCTCAACTTCCACTGGTTGAACAGGTAAAAATGGTGCAATCGTCGGAATTTGACGTGCAACTGATACGAACTTACCGAATAATATTTCAACTTTATCAGTGGTACCATTGAGGAATTGCTGAGCAACATCTGTTGCAATTTCTCTGGCATGAAACATCTGAAAATTACCCATGGTTTCAAGATAACTCTTCCTGATCTTTCCGGTTTTTTTCAGAAGCTGATGGCCTTTTTTACCGACACAAACAAAGCTAACCGCCTTGCCTTCAGCCTCATATTCGGCCATCTTTTTTAACGCAAGCTTAATGATATTTGAATTAAAAGATCCACACAACCCACGATCAGAAGTAACAACTACCATCTCCACTGTTTTGACTAAACGGTTCTCCATTAATGGAAAGGCATTGGTGTTAGCACCACCGGAAAGATTCGACATAGCATCGTTAAACTTTGCCGTGTAAGGTCTAAAGGCCTCCATCTTATCCTGGGCACCGCGGAGTTTAGCCGCGGCGACCATGTTCATGGCTTTGGTGATCTGGGCCGTTTTCTTAACGCCCGAAATCTTGGTTTGAACTTCTTTTAGACTCGCCATATCTTGACCTATGTATGATTAGTTAAGACCCTTTGTTGCCTTGAAAGTATCACCAAAGCTAGTCAGTACATTATTGAGCTTCTCTTTGATTGCATCAGTGAACTTCTCTTCTGCCACCAAGTCGCTAAAAATACTTGGCTCATTGGACTCAATATAGCTGTATAGTTCTCTTTCGTAATCAGCCAAGGTATCTACTGGCAGTTTATCAAGATAGCCGTTCGAACCTGAATAAAGGATGGTAACCTGCTTTTCCATTGGCAGCGGTGCATACTGAGGCTGCTTGAGAATTTCAACAAGCCTTTCACCACGGGTAAGCTTAGCCTGAGTAGACGCATCAAGATCAGAACCGAAAGCAGCGAAAGCTGCAAGTTCACGATACTGAGCCAAATCGAGACGAAGCGTACCAGCAACCTGTTTCATAGCTTTGACCTGCGCAGAACCACCAACGCGGGAAACTGACAATCCAACGTTGATTGCAGGACGAACACCAGAGAAGAAGAGGTTTGGTTCAAGATAAACCTGTCCGTCTGTAATTGAGATAACGTTAGTAGGAATAAAAGCAGAAACGTCACCAGCCTGAGTTTCAATGATCGGCAGTGCGGTAAGAGAACCAGCACCCAACTCGTCATTTACTTTTGCGGAGCGTTCAAGCAGACGGGAGTGATTGAAGAAAATATCACCGGGATATGCTTCACGACCAGGTGGACGTCTGAGCAACAGTGAAAGTTCACGATAAGCAACTGCCTGCTTAGAGAGATCATCATAGATGATAAGGGCATGCATGCCATTGTCGCGATAGTACTCACCCATCGAGCAACCGGCAAAAGGTGCAATATACTGCATAGGAGCAGGATCTGATGCACAAGCTGAGACAACGGTGGTGTACTCCATTGCCCCATGCTTTCTGAGAGCTTCAACAACCAGTGCAACTGTGGACTTTTTCTGTCCAACGGCTACATAAATACAATGTACATCTGTATTTTTCTGGGCGATAATTGCGTCAACACAAAGAGAAGTTTTACCAATCTGGCGATCGCCAATTATGAGCTCACGCTGGCCTTTTCCAACAGGAGTCATAGCGTCAACTGCTTTTGCACCGGTATAGCAAGGCTGGTGAACACCTTTTCTCGCGATAACACCAGGAGCTAGTACTTCAATTTTGGAAGTGAATTCTGAGTTGATCGCCCCAAGACCATCAATCGGTGCACCTAAACCATCGACAACACGACCAGCCATTGCAGGTCCCACTGGAACCTCTGCAATTTTACCAGTACGTTTTACAATATCACCTTCCTTGATGCCAGAAACATTACCAAGAACTGCACAACCGACGTTGTCAGCTTCCAGGTTCAGAGCAAGGCCCATGATTCCACCAGGGAACTCAAGAAGCTCCATGGCCATACAATTCTGAACACCATAGACACGGGCGATACCATCACCTACTGAAATAACGGTGCCGGTCTCGTTAAGATCTACACTGGTCTCGTATGCCCCAATCTGATCTTTGATTATCTGACTAATTTCTGCGGCTTTGATCTGCATCTATTCTCTCCCCTTAATGGAATCTTTTAAACCTGCAAGTTGAGTCTTAATGCTCCCGTCCAAAACAAGATCACCAACCTTGGCGACCATTCCACCAATGATTGAAGGATCAACGCTTGTTGTGAGCTCAACCTTCTTGCCTGTTAATTTCTCTAAAACTGTTTGAATATTGTTTTTTAATTCAGCACTCAGCTCAATCGCTGAAATAACATTGCCATGACTGATGTTTTTTTCCTCATCAACCATGAATTTATAAGCATCTGCTATTTCAGGTAATATCTCAGCTCGCTTTTTCTGAACTAAAAGATTCAGGAAGTTCCCCATGATTGTATCAACACCCATGGAAGCGACAATACCAGTCATCACTTTTTCTTTCACATCCATTGGATAGAGGGGATTGGTCAGAGCGTCTGCAACTTCAGGAGTATCAGTAAACAAAGTAGCTACTCCCTGTAGCACCTCGTTGTACTCTTCATAGTTTTCCTGTTCCTGACCTACGGTGAAAATTGCCTTGGCATATCTTTTTGCGAGGATAGTCTGTTTCACTGTACGGCCCCCACTTTATCTAAATAATTCTCGATGATCTTCACTTGATCGTCCACAGTGAGATTCTTGACAATAAGCTGCTCAGCAATTACTGCTGCCTGCTCTGCGGCATCATTTTTCAAGATGCGGCGGGCTTGAGTAACTTCATTTTGGACAGTCATTTCAGCAGAACGCATAATCTCGCTTGCTGCCTGTTCTGCCTTTTCAATGATCTTGGTCTTTTCAACCTCAGCCTGTGCAATTGCGCGATCAACAACCTTATCAATTTCGGATTCGACACCAGACAGTTTTGCTTGAAAGTCATTGTACGACTGTTCAGCCTCAACCTTTTTCCTTTCAAGTGTTTCAATCTCATCTTTAATTTTGGTGCGCCGGGCAGATAAGCCAGAACCGATTGGCTTTGCACCGAACTTGACCAAAATGATCATGAGAGCAATAAAGTTTACGATTCTCCAGCCGAGATCTTTTAGCTTGGCAGCTGAAAGACTGTTAGGGACTGCATGACTGCCAGTATCCGCAGCATGTGCATCAACGGCAACTACCGCGTCAGCAGCAGCGGGTGCGTGAGCGGCATCACTTGAGGCAAACGCTGTCCCAAAGGACAGAGCAAACCAAAGTGTCAATGTCAACAAGCTAATAAAGCCCGCAATTTTTTTGACTCCAATCATGGTTACAGGCTCCTCCCCAGAATTTTACTTGCCATTTCATTTGCAAAACCGTCCAACCCTTCTTGCAAACTCTTCCTGGCACTCTCAATGTCAGACTTGAGTGCAGCAAGTTTTTCACCCTTTGCCGCCTCAGCCTCCGCCTTGATAGCCGTTAATTTAGCATCGCCAGCTGACTGGGCTTCAGCTCTGGCTGAATCCAAAGCAGCCTTTGCCTTGCCAGAGGCCTTTGCCATTTTTGCATCCACTTCTTCTTGTCGGAGCTTTGCATTTTTCTCAAACTTCGAGATCTCATTTTGCATGCCCCGTAGTTTTTCAGATCTCTCTTTCAGGATGTTCTTTACTGGCGTGTAAAGGACCCGATTGAGGACAAACATGAGAATAATCATGTTTACAATCTGAATGACTAAGGTGATATCCGTCGTAATCATGTTAGTACTCCTGCTTAACTAAGATAACGAAAAAAAACTAAACATCCATCTGACGTCAAATGGATGATAACCGCGATTGGTATACTCGATGTAATGATAGACTTCTGCCGATTGCAGAAAAATGAACCACCATTCACAATAGTCAAAAATTCTTACTGCAGATATGTGATCCTGTCAACATTTTTATCTATCTCAACCCCCGACAGACACACAACAAAAAGCGACTCGCAACCCTCGCACAACCGTCACCAATCGCTCTTTTTTACTCATAAGAGAAGTAGCTTATTTTTGAGAAAGAATCTCCCTTACCGCTCCAGGTACCGACTTCATTGCTTCTGATATCTTATCTACCATCGGCCCACCAGCCTGGGCCATATCAGGTCGACCGCCACCTTTTCCTCCAACAATCTGAGCAATTCTACTCACAAGCTCACCCGCTTTGATCTTTGATGTAAGGTCTTTGCTCACAAGTGCTAAAATTGCCGCCTTTCCGTTAATTGAGCCACCTAAAACGGCCACACCAGAACCAAGATTGTCACGCACCTTATCTCCAACCTCTCTCAGTGTCTTAGGACTATCCAGTGGTATTTCGGCACTGATAACTTTCACCCCGTCAATGTCCACAGCCGCTTCAAACACCGAATCAAGATCAGAGCTGGCAAGTTGCTTGGACAGACCAGCTACCTGTTTTTCCATATCTTTTACATAAGCAAGCAGTTGCTCAACCTTCAAGGCGACATCTTTGCTGCCTTGAGCATTAAGCATCTCAACCGTCTTTTTTTGCTCGGCATAGACACTCTGAATTTCAGCAAATGCTGCGCTTCCGGCAAGTGCTTCTATGCGCCGTACACCTGCTGCAATACCGCCCTCAGATTGGATTTTAAACACACCAATTTCACCTACAGCGGACACATGGGTGCCACCACAAAGTTCCTTGCTAAAGTCAGCTACGGAAACGACCCGCACTTTCTCTTCGTATTTCTCCCCGAAGAGCGCCGTCGCACCTTCTTTAAGTGCTTCCTCTCGGTTCAGTAGGCGTGTCGTAACTGAGGCATTATCCCAAATTTTTTCATTCACCAGCCGTTCAACTTGTTGCAATTCTTCAGCTGTAACGGGAGAAAAATGGGTAAAGTCAAAACGCAGTCTCTCCGGGCCCACGAGGGAACCAGCCTGCTTAACATGATCACCAAGAACCTGTCGCAGAGCGGCCTGCAAGAGATGGGTCGCAGTATGGTGGGCAGCAGTTGCCTTTCTTATGGCACCCGCCACCTCTAATTTCACTTCGATACCCTCAATCAGTATCCCTGACTGCACCTCAATTGCGTGAAGGATAATTTTATCACCTTCAACACTTGTGGTCTTCACCACACCCTTTCCACCTTCCCAGGTAAACGTTCCCACATCACCCGCCTGCCCACCCGATTCGGCATAAAAAGGCGTAACATCGACAAAGAGTTGCCCCAGCTCACCCGCCTTAAGCTCACCCACCCTGGCCCCTGAACTATCGAGAAGAGCCTGAACCGTCGATGATCCGAACAACTCTGAATACCCAGTAAACTCAGCATGTTTTCCATCTTCTGCAATACTCTTTACGCCTTCACCGAGAAGCTTGACACCCTCACCCTTTCGTGATTTCCTCGATTTTGTCCTCTGGTTCTCCATCTCTGCGAGAAAACCTTCTTCGTCAAAGTCATATCCTTTTTCAAGAGCAATATCACGAACAATATCAAAGGGAAAGCCAAAGGTATCATAGAGTTTAAAGATAAACTTACCAGAGATAGTCTTCCCCTGATCAACACCAAGACGCGCCATCTCCTCGTCAAGTAGAACAAGGCCATGCTCCAGGGTTTCGCCGAATCGTGCTTCCTCGTTGTTTACAACTTTAACAAGAAGAGCATCTGTCGTTAAAACCTGAGGATAGGCATCTGCCATCTCTGCCACAACAATACGAGTAACATCTTCGAGAAACGGTTTTTCAAGGCCTAAATATTTGCCATAGCGAACGGCACGGCGCATAATTCTGCGCAGTACGTAGCCCCGACCCTCATTTGAGGGTAACACTCCATCCGACACAAGAAAGGTGGTTGCCCGTGCATGATCGGCAATTACCCGCATTGCAGTATCAAACTGCGGCTCGTCTCCATATGTCTTACCAGACAAGGCTTCAAGCTTTGCAATGATAGGAGTAAAAAGATCGGAATCGTAGTTATTAAACTTGCCCTGCAACACCGCGGCAACACGTTCAAGCCCCATACCCGTATCTATGCTGGGCTTTGGTAGTGGTGTCAAAACGCCATCTTCAGAGCGGTTAAACTGCATAAATACGAGGTTCCATAATTCAAGAAACCTGTCACAGTCACAGCCCAAAGCACATTCAGGGCGACCGCATCCCGCGTCAACACCCTGATCAATGTGAATTTCAGAACAAGGACCACAGGGGCCTGTATCTCCCATTGCCCAGAAATTATCCTTTTCACCCATTCGAACTATTCGGCCTTCAGGTAAGTCTTCAACTTTTTTCCACAACTCTTCGGCTTCATCATCATCATCAAATATTGAGACCCAGAGTTTTGAAGCATCGACTCCCAATTCTTTTGTCAGAAAGTCCCAGGCATAACGAATCGCATCTTCTTTAAAATAATCCCCAAACGAAAAGTTACCGAGCATCTCAAAAAAAGTATGATGCCGCGCCGTATATCCAACATTTTCGAGGTCGTTATGCTTACCGCCAGCGCGAACACAACGCTGACTGGTCACAGCCCTATTGTAATCACGTTTGTCTTCTCCCATGAAAACGGTCTTAAACTGCACCATTCCAGCATTGACAAAAAGTAAGGTCGGATCGTCTTTAGGTACGAGTGATGAGCTTTCTACGACGGTATGATTTCTATCGTTAAAATAAGCAAGAAACTTGCTGCGAATTTCATTTCCTTTCATAATTTTCTACAAGACAATATAATTTTTTACTATCTGCCACTGCTCAGAGCGGGGCTCTGTAACGTGACGCTTAATTTCCTCTATTACTTCACCTATTATCCCGCTCAACGATGAACGGCAAAATCTCTTTAAACTCTTTTGTCCCTGCCCTACCAAGAAGCTCATAAATGAGCATTTCTGTTGAGCCAATTGAGGCACCTACACTTTGCATTCTCGCAAGCCCCACATCATGGTCAGCACGGTTCCTGGAAGAGACCGCATCTGCGACAACCCAGACCGCAAAACCTTGGTCCATGAGGCCAAGGGCTGTCTGGTACACACATATATGGGTTTCAACTCCCACAAGAATAACTGTTTTGACCGTGGGCTTTAAACTATCCAAATGGGCTGCAGTCGCGGGATCAGCTGCAGCACTAAAAGTGACTTTGTCGAATTGAGGGACGTCTGCTACGAGGGTTTCCAGACTTGCCACATACGGACCAAGCCCCTTTTTGTACTGGGTACTTGCCAGAACTGGCACCCCCATAATCTTGGCACATTGAAGTAAAAGGCCTATGTTCTCTGCGACCTCACCCACCCTGGCAATCTTTGACATGAGGCTCTTTTGAACGTCCACAACATGCAGACATACAGATCCGGATTCAATTAGATTTTTCTTCATCATTGCCCTCCCCAGACAATACCAATGAATTAAAATTCATTTTTAATAAACCTCTTTCTCTTCACAGATTCAAGTCTCTCGTTTGAAATCATAAAAATAATGGTCACACTGTAGCTGATTTCACCAAATGGATCATTTTTGTAGCCTGGTCACACAGCCGAATATTACCACTTGCCTACCTATTACCAGATGTCTGCAGGCAAATACCAATTTTTATCATCCTCAATCACACTCTTTTTTTATATTGCGCAACCCCTGCATTGAACGGTATTGTATTATGCCTACATGGTTGTGATACTTTTACAGGCATGTTTATACGCACGATTGCTACAAACCCCGGTATAATTTGGTAAACTGGGACTCTTTTTAGTACTCGCTCGGAGTCTATCGCTTACCTGACGGGTATAAGTGCCTCGAAGGTCTTCTCTTCGGTCGCTATCTGTTGTTATTTTCAGATTACTGATGTTAAAAGAACTCTCAGTTTTCATGTTTTTATGACAGGTTTTCTGGAGTAAGGTACTTTACAAAAACGAATTAGCTATTAAATTAAATACTGAAATACTTACTTAGGTGAGAGGATGCAAGACGAACAGATTGAGGCGATGTCCAAATTACTCAAATCAATGTCCCACCCGATTCGATTAAAGATCCTATGTCTATTACAAGACAGAGAACTTTCCGTTGGAGAGATCAGAGATCAGGTCAAAACGACAAACGCTAATGTTTCACAGCACCTTAATATCTTAAGAAGTCAGGGCATTATTGATTTTAGAAAAGATGCTAATTTTATCTACAACAAAATTGTCGACAAGAGAATACTTGAGCTCATTCAGAAAATGCGCGTACTTTTCTGTCCGAATTTTTAGTCAGGAAAAAGAAGATTTTATTTCCTGCAAACCGTGGGAGAACACTGCAATGATTATTACAGATTGGATACACTCTATTGCTGGCTTTTTTATCCTATTCAGCCTTTCTTTAGGGGTTGAGGCCAGTCCGATCTTTCACAGTAGTTACTGGTTATTATTTACCGCCTTTGTCGGACTAAATCTCTTTCAGTTCGGCTTGACAAAATTTTGCCCAATGGGTTTTATCCTCAAAAAGCTTGGGGTGGCCGAACTACGAAGTCAATAAGAAGGAACCCCGGTAAACGGGAAATTGAGCCGGACAAGTACCATGGTGGGTCGTTTAAATTTCTAATTTCAATGCACTGTCCAGATTTCTTGTTTTTTTATGACAGTCTTTCCAGACTAAGAACTACTCGGCCACCATCTTAGCACCACACGAGGCCTGCCAGCAACATGTCGTCTGACTACAAGCAGGTCTCTTGCGAAAACAGCTGTCATTGCCTTCTTTTTCCTGAATCTTACAGATAAGCTGAGCCAGTTTTATACCTTTTTCCTGGGACACCTCTAGATTTATCGCCTTTTTCCTGGCCAGCGAAAACAGCTTTGGACCCTTTTTATATACGTTTGCAGCCATCCCTTCTCCCCTGAACTTCAATTATTTTACATATGGTCAAGTGACCATCTTCATCAACACAAGGTCTATTGTAATGCCCTCAGAACGCAAACGCCATTAAAAACTAAAGCTGCAATCCTGTTCAAATGGGAAGGATATGATATTCTTCTACAATATCGTGGGTCCCAGAAAGCACCTGACCATTCCTGCCATCAATTGAGATGTGATCACCAAAAGCAATACGTTGCCCCGATATCTCACAATACTGCTCAGTTTCGTACACCTTTAGGCTGCCACAACCCACAACACATGTCTTTTCAAGACGGACTGCAACTACGGATGCATGTGAAGTCTGCCCCCCACGAGAGGTCAACAATCCATCCGACTGACTCACCACCTTAATATCCTCAGGAACCGTGTCCTGACGTATTAAAATAAGCGGGACACCAGGCTGATTTTCCTTGAGTTCCTGGATATTATCCTCTGTAAAAACTGCAAGACCTGAAAGAGCGGATCCTGAAACACCCACCCCTTTTCCAAGATATGCGTCTTCAAGTTCTTTGCTATCAACAAACACATTGAGATGTTCTTTCTTTTTGATCGTGATCATGTCTCTTGTCTGCAAAAGATACAACTCATCCGCCTCTGGTCCTTCAAAGGTAAATTCAATTTCCTGGGGATTCCATCTTTTGTCATAGACAAGTTCTCGTGATATCTCCAATAATTCGGCATATATTTTAGGAAATCGCATTTCAAGAGAATCTTCAACAGACCGACCATCAAGCTCCGCCTGCTCAACAGAAATTGCACAGCTGGAAACGAGCCCTGAAACAATATCCTCTCCCTGATCACCAAAGGCGTAATCTCCCCACAACGCCACCCGCCGTACTTTTCGATAAGGATGTGCTGTAAAAACCACCCCAGCACCGGACTGTTCACTCTTATTACCGTACACCATCGCCTGAATGATAACCGCTGTACCCCAGGAATCCGAAACATCCATAATACGCCGATACTCAAGTGCCTTCTGAGTTTGCCATGAATCGAGAACAAGTTCAATGGCATGGACCAATTGCAACCATGGGTCACTTGGAATCCCCAGACCCCTTTCCCGAGTCAGGTTCTGATAGGACAGAGCAAGATTTCTCATCTGTTCTTCGGAAAAATCACGTTTAAGAGTGACGTTAGCGGCAGCCTTGGCCTCGTTCATCAATACCTGAAAATCTTCCCGGCCCACACCTGAGATCATTGCCCATGACTGAATAAAACGCCTATAATTATCCCAGGCCAGATAGCCGTTCCCATGTTTTTCAACATACTCAATGATCATCGGTTCGTTAAAGCCAACATTATGTGCTGTGGCCATCATTCCCGGCATGGAGATCGCACCACCACTTCTCACCGATAACAATAAGGGGGCATCAGGAGAACCAAAGGTTTTCCCCGAAAGATCTTCAATTTCCGACAAAGCCCGCCTGATACGGTGCATAAACTCGTCACGGGTCAGTGGGTAATCAAAAATGATATCTCTACACCTGAACACTTCAGTGGTAATAATAAAGGCGGGAGGTACTCTCTTTCCATGACGGGTGAGTGTTGCAAGGTTAAAGCCTTTATTCCCCAGATGAATAAGGTTGTTTGTATAGGGATTGGGTTTGTGCAAAAGTGACAGGGCCCTTTCCGGATTATATGTCATCAGCAGGTCAAGCTTCTTCTGGTCCAGAAGATCTTTTTGACTCTCAAGGGTTTGCAGGATTCGCAAAATAAAATTATCGAGGTGTTGAAGACCAAAGGTCGATGCTATCAGCTCCCGCAAAAACGATTCAGAAAGTCGTTGAATTGTGGTCCCCATTTCATCTTCATCATAGAGACTACTGAACTTATCAAGAATATTTTCTTCACCAATCTGAGGAATAATAATAGAAAGGTTATTTTGATGAATGTTGGTGTAAAAAGCGTAGATAATATCCTTCACACCTTCTGACATTCCTCGTAAAATATCGAGATACTGGGTGTAAGAAAAGCGTCGGATCTTAAAGGAATTCTCAAGCATCATAAGATAGGCAATAAGTCGCCTTGAGGTGATGCCATCAATGGAAAGAGCTCTCATATACAGCTTTATGCACCGGACAATATTATAAAATGTCGCCTGAGTGATGATGGACAGATTTACCGTCTCTGGGAGTTTTTCCAGATAGATACTGGCAAGATTTTCCAGCCGATAGGTGAGACTCAGGGCATCGAACTTCTTTTCTTTATAGCGACCATAGACCGAAGGGATATCAACAGCAATATGTCTCTTGTAATAGATATCCTCCCGCGCTTCAAAGGTCTCTTCCGAGAGAATAATCTCTTTTAAACCTTCAAGAGCTGTCAATAGTGCGTCCAGGCACTGCTCGGTATCAGAGTGTTCAAGAGTTGAAAGAAGTGGTTCCATTTCAGGAAAACCATCATTTACCGCGCGACTTATCTCAGAGCGTAACTGCTGAAACCCAAGATTGTATTTCTTATGTAGCAACTTATACATTTGGATCAGCAACTCAAAACGTCTCATCTCACTGGGGTTCAGATCATCCTGACGCTCTAAAAATGTGGAGATGCGTCCCTCATCCAGGAACAGCAAATCCTCGACCTCTCTAATTCCCATCTCTGACCAGAAACGCTCACTCAAGGCAAACTGTTCATCAACATATAAACCGGTATCTGCGACCTGGCTATATACGTCTTCAGGGATATAGGAGACAAGCCCAGTCTTGTCACCTGTTTTCCAAAACAGAATTATAGCCTGAATAAAATCAACGATAAGATTGGAACTCTCAACATGCCCCTGCTTTCTTAAAAAATGAATGAGCAGATCTTTTCGTTTATGAATTTCGTCGAGTTCCGTTGAGACATCCCGCAATTCACCTTCAGAGCCGATCTCATTGAAAAACACCGGCATCAATTTAGTAAATTGTTTTGAAAGGTTATAAATCGGCTCAATGGGATGATTGAGTAGCTGGGTAATATCCCGCTGGAAGAGATCAGTATCTTTTACACAGGTACCGGACAGTTTCAGATGGATAATCAGCGCAGAAAAGAGGGTAGAGCACCACTTTGGCTCGCGCATAATAAGATGCAACCAGACTCTTATATTTGCAAGATGAGCCGGATTTGACAAAGGCTGCCAATTTTCATCAACTCCAACAACACTTGCGTGTTGAAAACCAAAACGGACAACACCCCAAAGAAACGCTTCGACCATTCGACTATTGCCGCGATCAAAGACTTCGGCTCCAAGTACCTGTATGCACTGCAGGGAGGTATGCGGGTATTTCCGCACATTGGCCTTTAACAGCTTAAACGTCGTGAGCAGAAACTCTTCTATCTCTTCAAAACTCTGCTGGCGGATCAACTGCACCAGACTTCTATTTACCTCACGGAGGGTTTCTTCGTGAATCAGGTACAACCCCTTTGTGTCCATAATCTTAAAAAGAAAAAGCAATTTCCTGTTTTCTTTAAAAAAATGAACTGATACATCACAGTCTTCTTCGAGTTTATTAAAAATCTCTTCGGCGGCAACCAGCTTATTGGGCATCCCTCGATAATATTTGACTATTTCAATATGATCAGGAAGCGCAAGCAATGCCTCAAGACCTCCCACCGGATCATTTTTTAGATCCAGGTCCCGCAGCACCAAAAGATGTTGCCGATAAACGTCATGGGATATCGAAGCAAACAACTGAGATGATCTGGAGTCCGCCACAGGAATTGAACAGCGGCCCAGAAACCAGGCTAACGGATCGTCTTCGTTGAGCCAATAATCATAACAAAGCTCCTGTGTAATCTGTATAAACCGAGCACTTTCAGAAAAATCAAAGCAATTTTCTCCCTTACCAAGAACAAGTAGCCGCTTGCCGAGTTTGGCCAGAGGATACTGACCATGAACAAACTGCATGAGAACTGCTTTGTCAGATTCACGTAGTGCACTGAGAGTTGCAAAAAGATTATTGATTTCAGGCCCGAACCGCAACAGATCTTCTTTGGTAAACTTTTGTAGCAATTTATCAAGCCAGGTCATTACGGCCCCAACTGACTGTGCCAACAACAGAGGGTCCCGAGCTGTATCATGGAGGGCTTCTACAAAGAGACGGGAAAAAAGACGGAACGTTTCCGGTCCTCTGGCATCCGTACGATAATAATTGACATTTTTAAGGACAAACCTGCGCAGTTGGGGCAAAACCAGTTTCCAGTTACGAAAAGGGTGACACACCTCATAAAGTATTTTTTCAAGAGTTGAGTGCAAACCTTTATAGGGTTCTACAATCTCGAGGAGCAATAACAACTCCGGGTCTATGATGACGTCTCCCGCAGTCTCAAGAAGATTTGCTTTTAATGCATCCGATTCTATAGCTGCTGTGTCAATTTTTATATCCATACCCTTGATTATCCTTATAGGAACGACCTGCCTTCCCACACACAGCCAAACTGATTTTTTTTCATCAGTTCATGGGACCTCATCTTCTACAGGGAGACCTTTGTGTGAAAAATATTGTACATATTGGAGTCCATCCACTTCACAAAAAAAAACCTATTCAAACATCCATAACCCAATGTACATGAAAATAACGGGCTAAGTGGTAACATAATAGAAACTTCCTTTTTGAGGCAAGCACAAAAAAGCGCCTTTGAGATCTCCCCAAAGGCGCTTAGTACCAAAGCAAATTGTTTCGAAGTCTCTGCTTATCTCTTATTTTTTTCCCAAAAAACCAATTTGTCTTAAGGTACTTATACCCGTCAGGTAAACGATAGACTCCGAGCGAGTACTAAAAAGAGTCCTGGCTTATTTCTCATTTACCGGGGTTAGTATCTGAGAAATTCATTGGAATTCAACATGGGGTTCATGTCTTTCATAAATAAATTTAGTCAAAGCATTCAACCCCAAACCAACCTTGTGCTTGCCCGGGGAAATCACTACAGACATCTCACCTGTCTTACAGAGCCTTATTGGCTTCCATGTGCAGGATAAGGTCAATCATCCTGTTAGAGTAGCCCCATTCGTTATCGTACCAGCTCATGACTTTTACAGTGGTACCGAGTACCTTTGTTGACTGGGCATCAACAATTGAGGAACGGGCATCACCTTGAAAGTCGATGGATACCAGAGGCAACTCGGTGTAACCAAGATACCTGTTTGCGGCGGCTTTAAGTGCCTGATTCACCTCATCCACGGTTGTCTCTTTTTCAACTTCCATAACGGCATCAACGAGAGAAACTGTCGGAGTTGGAACACGGACAGCAAGCCCATCAAATTTACCCTTAAGCTCTGGAATGACAAGAGAAACAGCAGCCGCAGCTCCTGTCTTTGTTGGAATCATGGAAAGAGCAGCGGCTCTTGCCCGCCTGGGATCGGAGTGAGGAAAATCGAGAAGTCGCTGATCACCGGTGTATGCATGTATTGTAGTCATCAAACCTCTTTTAATTCCGAAATTATCAAGAATTACTTTGGCAAAAGGAGCCAAACAGTTTGTTGTACATGATGCATTAGAAACAACGTGATGAACTGTAGCATCATACTCATCTTCATTGACACCCATAACAAAAGTTTTCACACTACCTTTAGCAGGGGCCGAGATGATGACCTTAGAAGCTCCGGCATCAATATGAGCCTGGGCAGAATCCGCATCGCAAAATAGACCAGTACACTCAGCAACATACTCAGCGCCCAATGCACCCCATGGAATATCCGCCGGATTTCTGTGAGATGATACCGCAATCTGCTTCCCATCAACGACGATTCCCTCTTCATTGCTAGCAACTTCTTTATCAAACACACCCATTACAGAGTCATACTTTAATAAATGTGCAAGAGTTGCGTTGTCGGTCAAATCATTAATCCCTACAATCTCGACATCCGCAAATACAGGATCTTTTGAAAGTGCTCTGAAAATATTCCTACCAATTCGGCCAAAACCGTTAATACCAATTTTTACTGACATACCTTCCTCCTAGAGTTCTGGCTATTGCCTTGCGGATAGCCTCATTATTTTCCAGCCATACTCATTGTACAGGCCGATTATGTATCAAGCTGTGTTGTCCTTACAAAATAGACGAAACCGCACGCCTGCTTTTTTACGTACCTGTCTTTGTATATCATAATCAAACACGACCCGAGTTATCTCACTCTGTAGGGTGTAAATGCTCCAACTGCCTCATCCTGCTTCTTGCGTAGAGATCCATATAACTGTGCATCACTTTAGACCAGGTATATCTTTTTTCTATGGTTTCAACCGCATTGATCTGTATCTGTCTCTTACGCGACGGCTCGCCCTCCAGAGCCAGGGCACGCTCAAGAGCACCCAGCAGATCACCGGGATCATTTCCCTTATAGGCAAGACCGGTCACTCCATCCACCACCTTAACCAAACCACCAACATGGTGTGCAATGGGAATATTCCCATACAGCTGTGCTATAAAATCCGTCAGGCCGCATGGCTCAAATCTTGATGGGATAATAAAGTAATCTCCTGCACAGTATACCTTCTCCGCAAGTTCCGAACTAAACCCCTTGAGATAGCAAACCCTGCCTGAGAATCTTTCTTCTTGTGCGAGATCCATCAGACCAGACTCAAGTTCTCCTTCACCGCTGCCTAAGACAACCACTGTAACAGCATTATTTTGGACCAGAAAAACAGGAAGCACTTCGAGTAACAGGTCAACACCCTTTTGCCCACTCAGTCGACCAATAAAGGTATACAGAGGAGCATCAGCCATGGAGCGAAGAAAACCAAACTGTTCAACACCATCAAAAGAACAAAAATTTGTTACTTCTTCGACAAAGTTTTCTTTAAAAAGTCTCTTACCCCGAAGATCGTCTTTAAGGGATCCTGGGTTAAAACGACAGTTTTCTGGAATTTTTTCATCCAGAGCTGAGAATTCCTCGGGATCTATACCGTTGGTAATACCCTCGAGTAAAATCCCACGGTTTCCAAACTCATGCCCCAACCAACCGGTCATTTGATCATTTTGAGATTTTTGCAACTCAGCGGCGTAATTTTCACTCACCGTATTAACCAGCCCAAAGGCTCCAGCCACGAGCAGGGGATCAAATTTATCTTCCAGCTGATTTCTGGCAAGAGTCTCTTCTGAAAGTCCGGTAATCGAATGTGCATACGGAATATCAGCTACCTCCTGATGGTATCCGTATCCGGCATTATGTATCGTCGTAAGACAACCGGTCCCACGAAAGTATGATCTATACCCGGGAGTTTCATGAATCAATGCTGAAGTCAAGGCGGTATGACCGTCATGGCAATGAATCACATCCGGCTTTTCGTTAAGCGCAATCATGAACTCAAGCGCACTCTTTTGCAACAACACATTCATTGCAAAATAATCATGGTGGCCAACAGACGCTTTTTGCCATGATTTTCCAGATTCTTCTTCTTTGGTATATGTATAAACAGACTTTTTATCCGAAAAACGGACGGCATCAACAAGATACACGTTCACTCTTTCAAGACGGTTGGAATAGAATGACACAGATTCTAGAACCTGTTCTCCAGGAAGACTCATATCAATTGCAAGTTGCAGTTTTTGACCTGGCAGCAGTGGGTCTTCCACCGCTCTAAAGCCCATGGACCCAGCAGACATGAAACCGTATAGAGGAAGGACAACATGCACAGAGCGACCGCTCCAACGCGCGAGGGATTTTGATAGCTGATGGACAACATCTTTGACACCACCAGCACCGGCGAGACTTCCATATTCTCGACTCAGCATCCATATATTTTTTACGGGATTTTTTTGCGCTACCATTTTTGATCCTACAAAAGAGCCAATCACACAACTCACAAAACCATCTTTTCCAGCCAATGTTAAATGGTTGGGTACATTCTAACTCGTGTCTGTCCATAAATGGCCCTTTTTCCCTAAGTCGTCGTTGCTCTCAAAATTTAATCCTCGGAATATTAAATATATGCCTGTGGTTAAATTCATCGAGCGCCTCGATTTAGAAAAAAATCACTCATCTATGGACGGACACTAACTAGCATATAATATATGTGAAATCCTGCTTGTCAAGTCACCCAAAGATACTACACACACAGTTAACCTATCGATTACATAAGCTTTTTCAACCCTATTTATAAATAATATTTATAATAACATTATAACTGCTCCCCTAACCCGCATTTCTCATCAGCCGAGGTAGTCGTGTAGGCGAGAATCGAGAAAGCAAGTCATAAGTGCTTATACTTGCTGTCTCAGTGACGCTGCATACGCGGCTAGATCTACTGACCTTTGGTGAACATTGTGTGAATTTTGCTAAAGGCATAAATACTTCAAGGTGTAGCTCGAATCCTACAGTAATGCCAAAGTGACACAATGTTCATGAGAAATACTGGCTAAAGTGATGAGCCAATCAATTCCAGACCAGAACTACCTGGCCATAAAAGACCCAAATGATTGACGGAAAAATAAAAAGGACCTATATTAATATGCCCACAACAAGAAACCACCGCAAAGGTCCTGCAAAATCAGATCAGAACTGTAATACCGGTATAAAAATAGAGCGTAGACATGAACAAAGGGAAACTACAGGTAAGGACATCTCGCCCAAGAGAACTCATAGACATCAGCCACAAGGTCAGGGAGGTTTTAGACGAATGTTCCGCTCACTCAGGAGTACTGTATCTGTTTAATCCTCACACAACAGCCGGGCTCACTATAAATGAAGGCGCTGATCCGGACGTCCAGACCGATATTATTTCAGGCCTGAGTGAGCTTGTGCCACAACTCAATTACAGACACGCTGAGGGCAATTCTCCCGCCCATATCATGACACTTTTGACAGGAAGCTCACTTACCATCCAGATCGAAAACAGACAGCTCCAGCTTGGAACATGGCAACGACTCTTCTTTTGCGAATTTGATGGGCCACGTAGTCGTTCACTCAACTGGAAATTTATCCCAGACCTCTAATTAATACAGTTTTTTACATATCCCTATGAAACCTGACGCCTCTAAAATATGCTTTGGACTCACCAAAGAACTTGATCAACAGTCCTTAGCCACATTTCTGCAGCTCTGTGGTCGGCCTCAATTTGCCGAGGAGTTCTCTTTGCGACTATCAAGCGAAGAGACCATCGAGTTTGTCGATCATGTGATGAAACTTCTTCGCAGTCACCTTAACGAAAATGAATACCATCGTCTGTTTCTAGGCGACACCCACCACCACGATCACAAGGAGTAGACAGTGGCCTCACCTAAACTACACGACCTGCGCAGCTACATTGATCTGCTAAAAAAAGAAAACCAACTCCTTATTATAGATGAAGAAGTTGACCCTCATCTCGAGATCGCTGAAATCCATCGCCGGGTCATCCAAGGCGGGGGGCCGGCCCTGCTGTTTACCAACGTTAAGGGTTCAGACTTTCCGGTTGTCACAAATCTCTTTGGAACCAACAAAAGACTTGAGCTGGCTTTTGGTAACAAACCTCAACAGTTTGTAAAAGACGTTGTACGCCTCGCAGAATCTATAATGCCAATGTCTTTTGGTAAGATCTGGGAAAACAAACAACTCTTTATGGATGGCCTGAAAATTGGACTCAAAGACTATAAAAACGGTCCAATATTAGAGAATTGCCAATCGCCTGCTAAACTCAGTTCTCTACCGATGCTCACTTCCTGGCATAGCGACGGCGGTCCTTTTGTGACTCTTCCTCTTGTATACACCGAGCACCCCGGCGGCAAAGGTCATAATCTCGGTATGTACAGAATTCAGCAACACAGTGATACGACCACTGGCATCCATTGGCAAATCCACAAAGGTGGTGGATACCACTACCACGAGGCGGAAAAACGCAACCAGCCTCTCCCTCTCACCCTTTTTATTGGTGGGCCTCCAGCACTGATGCTCTCCGCCATAGCCCCTCTTCCCGAAGACCTTCCGGAACTGATGCTCACCTCTCTACTCATAGGCGACAAATTACAGATGACCTGCGACCCCAAAGGTGGTCATCGCTTAGTTTCCCATGCAGAATTTGCAATCAAAGGTCACGTGCCACCACATGTCCGTCACCCGGAAGGACCTTTTGGAGATCATTACGGTTATGACTCACTTGAACACGACTACCCTGTTTTTCAGGTAAGCCATCTCTACCATCGCAAAGATGCAATCTACCCTGCAACCGTTGTTGGTCGGCCAAAACAGGAAGACTACTTCATAGGTGACTTCCTACAAGAACTGTTATCTCCCCTCTTTCCCCTGGTCATGAAGGGCGTTAAAGAGCTGAAAACATTTGGAGAAGCAGGATTTCACTGCCTTGCCGCAGCGAAAGTGTTCAACAGATACCCCCGTGAAGCATTTGCCTGCGGCCTCCGGGTTCTGGGTGAAGGGCAACTTTCCCTTACCAAATTCCTCATCTTAACCGACGGCGATATTGACATTACTGACTTTGGCAAACTCTGGGTTCACACCCTCGAACGAGTGCAGTGGAATCAGGATCTCTTTGTATTTGCCAACGTATCTCAAGACACCCTGGACTACACCGGCCCATCTGTCAACAAAGGTTCCAAAGCAATGCTCCTTGGGCTTGGTAAGGAAAAGAGAAGAGAGCTACCAGGAGAGTTTTCTGCCAGCCTACCCACCAACTGCTGCAAACCCAAAGTGTTTCTCCCCGGTACCCTTGTGGTCCAGGGAGCACCCTACACAGAGGCTCCGGACCTCGCTAAACAACTTGCGGAACAAGAAGACTTAGGCAACTGGCCGGTTATTATTCTTGTAGACAACAGTGATGAAGCGACTTCATCGATGCAGGAGTTCCTCTGGACATTTTTTACCAGATTTGAACCCGCCGCAGACATCCACGGAAAGTCTGCAGCTGTTCACCGTTTTCACGTCGGACTAGAACCACCTATTGCTATCGATTGCCGGATGAAACCCTGGTACACCGACGTACTAGAGGTGGACAAGAAAACAAAAGAAAAGGTTGATTCGATCTACTCAAAGATTATTCCTCCTCAGTACCGTTAACTGTCACCCCAGGAGTAGAGATACAAAATGTCTGAACAGGTTCGACTACAAAAATTCCTTGCTCAATGCGGCATCTGCTCACGCCGTAAAGCCGAGGAATATATTCTTAATGGCATGGTCACCGTCGATGGAGTACTCATATCAGAAATGGGCGTGAACGTAACGCCAGGTGTTTCTAAGGTAACATTTAGGGGGCAACCTGTGACCACTGCCGAAACACCCGTATATTATTTACTCAACAAACCAAAAGGCTACGTCACGACACTCAAAGACCCACAGGGTCGGCCAATTGTAACCTCTCTTATTACAGAGAGCACTGCACGGCTCTTTCCTGTGGGCAGGCTTGACCTTGACACCCAAGGGGCTTTGATTCTTACAAATGACGGTGCCCTGGCTCAGAAAATCCAGCACCCCAGTCATACAACTGATAAAACCTATGAGGCACTTGTTCGTGGAACCCCGTCCAACAGTGCCCTTCAACAACTCGAAAGAGGCATCCCTCTTGAAGGGAAAATGACATCCCCCGCGAAGATCACCCGTCTTTCAAGTAAAGGGCCTAACACCCTGATGCAAATTGTCATACATGAAGGGCGCAAACACCAGGTAAAGAAGATGTTCGCCTACATCAAGCACCCTGTGGTCGAACTCAAACGAACTGCCTACGGCAAACTCCAACTCGGTAAACTCGCTATTGGTAAGTACAGGTTACTGAGCATCTCAGATATAAATCGTATCTTTTTGTAAAATTTGCTTTACAAATCTAGAAATAGCTGATTAAATCTAAATAGTTAGGAGTTTGGAAGACTATTCCTACGCGCAAACAAATCCATTAACATACTGTTTTTGCACATTTTTACTTCTAAGCCACCGGCCATGACGAATATAATATTGACTATTCGCGTAACTTTATTACTAAAATGCAAACGCATAAGCCCTTAATTTGATTTTCGGAAACAGGAGTTAACGTATGAACAAATCAGAACTCATCGAGGCATTGGCTCAGGATATAAATGTACCTCACCGAGAGGCCGCTGCAATTACCAATACAGTAATTGACACCATGACGGAAGCCCTTGCGAACGGTAAAAGTATCGAGATAAGAGGCTTTGGTAGTTTTGTCATTAAAGAATACGAATCATACGAAGGCCGAAATCCTAAAACCGGGAAAAAAATTCAGGTAAAACCAAAGAAACTTCCGTTCTTCAAAGTCGGAAAAGATCTCAGAGAAAAAGTAAACAAGGGCTAACAGGCTCTTCGTTTACTTCACATAACAACACCAGATGATTCCATAACATGTTGTCTCATCTGGTGTACTATTACCTATCAGCGAATCCGGCTCACTGCTTCTATCAATTTTTAATCAACAATCCCTCCGACAAGATCATATATCTGTGCTTCGCTAATTTCCACATTGACGATATCACCAGCACTGGCCGTACCCTCATTTATATACACGCATCCATCGACCTCCGGGGCCTGAAATTGTGTTCGTCCCTCAAGCAGTAGGTCCGTTTCCAAAGAGACACCCTCTACAATCACAGGAAGAATCTTCCCTATATATTTTTTCTGAATTGAAGAAGAAATATCCGCTTGTACTTCAAGCAAATGATCCCTTCTTTGATTTTTCACCTCATCATCGAGCTGTCCGCGGTAATGCTCTGATGGGCAACCTTCTTCATTTGAATAGGGAAAAACTCCGACATGATCAAGACGCACTTCTCTCAGAAATTGTTCAATCTCTAAAAACTCAGACTCTGACTCACCGGGAAACCCAACGAGAAATGTTGTTCTTAGAGCAATGTGGGGTAGCTTTGATCGAATGTTACTTACGAGCTGAACCAGCTGTTCGTATCCATAGGGCCGATTCATTAACCCAAGAATACGATCATTCACATGCTGAAATGGGATATCAAGATATGGAACGATCCGATCATTTTCTGCCATAAGATCAAGTAAAGTATCTGTCACACCTGTGGGATACAAATATAGAAGTCGAAACCAGGGAATAGTTGTCTCGCGAAGAAGAGTTCGCATCAAATTTTCGAGGGTGTCATTACCACCAAGGTCATTACCATAAGCGGTGCTATCCTGAGCAATAAGAGACAATTCTTTCACCCCTAATTTTTCAAGCTGCAAGGCCTCTTGCACAAGATCATCACCTGCCCTGCTTCTTAAGATACCCCTAATACTTGGGATCATGCAGTAAGAGCATCTGTTATTACACCCCTCTGTAATTTTTAGCCAGGCACGGTAATGTGGAGTTGAGAGCAACCTGGGGCTCTTGCTGTCCATAAGAAAGGTGTTTGGCAGAACGACCTTTTCAGTCAAGCTCCCGTTAGCCAGACTATCAAGAAGATGACCAAGCTGTGTTGGTCCTTCTGTTCCAACAAACAGGTCTACTTCAGGTAGCTCTTCTTCAAGGCTCGCTGCATATCGCTGAACAAAACAACCAACAACTACGATTTTTTTTGCGGGATATTTCTCTTTTATAGCTACAAGTTCAAGTATTTCGGCAATAGCCTCTTCAACTGCTGGCTGAATAAAGCCACAGGTGTTAACGATGAGAAAATCAGCCGCTTCTATCTCATTTTCAAGACCGTAGCCTGCTGCATCTAATGCCCCAAGCATAACTTCTGAATCGACTAAATTTTTAGCACAACCAAGACTAATGAGATGAAAAGTAGTTGCCATTATTTCTCCTGCCTACCTATAGTGTTATTGATCAACAGCCGACGCGCTAGAGCTGTATTTTTTTTAAATAATTTGCTAGAGAATCCCGGTCGCCATGAATCGCCCCATATTTCGTCTGACACGACGAGAACAGCTGCGAATTCAATGCCTCTGAACCGTGCAACACTGCAAAGTGCTGAGTATTCCATGTCCACCGCAGAAACACCTTTTTCTTTATGCAAGGCAGCCAACTGGCTCCTTTTTTCACGGTACACTGCATCAGTGGACCAGACACAACCATTACGAGTATCCAGGCCGTTATCCCTAAAAAGCGCAGCAACCCTCTCTCGCAATCCTTCATCTGGGCCCGCCTGATTATCCGGTGGACCATAGTACGCAGAAGTACCTTCTCCGGATAGTGCAAGATGTGGAACCAGAATGTCACCAATATGGAGGTCTCTTGAAAGCGCACCACACCAGCCGAACAGGATAATTCGTTTGGCCCCTAAAGCAATGAGTTTTTCCATTGTAAGGGCTGCCATCGGTGCTCCAAGCGCGGGCCCTGCTATAAATTTAGTTTCATCTCGGATATATAGATGCGAGTTAAAGAGAAAACGCGATTCCGCTTTTTGCCGTTTCATTTCACCCATCTCAATTACTGCTTCGATGGGGTTAACAAAAAGGATCCCTTCTGTCGGAATCTCTTTTTCATTTTTATTTCTTTTTGGGGAAATAATAATATCAGAACCATCGGTTTCACGCATGACAGGCCTTTTATCCTCTGCAATAAACTAACAAAAAAAAAGGGACTGCAGAAAATCTGCAGTCCCTTTCAACGATCAAAAAACAACCGTAAAATCTCTTACTTTCTTATCCGAGCAATGGATTTGCATAGAGAAGAATCAAAGAAATAACCAGTCCGTAAATAGCAACAGACTCAGCAAGAGCCATACCAAGAATCATGAAAACCATGAGCTTAGGTTGAACTTCAGGGTTACGAGCAAGTCCTTGACAAGCACCATTACCAACAGAACCGATACCGATACCAGCTCCTAGACCAGCGAGACCGATTGAAAGAGCTGCACCTACACAAATCAAAGCTAACTGAAGATTTCCTTCCATTGTTTTCTCCTTAAAAAATGTTTTGAGTTTGGCCTTCTTCTTAATTTCTAAACTACTACACTATTATCTAATCCCGGTTAACGGGGACATAAGCAACTAAACAAAAGAGATGCCGAAACAAGTCCGGCGCGCTCTTATTAATGCGCGTGTTCCTGTGCCTGGGCAAAGTATACAACAGTCAGTAAAACAAAAACCATTGCCTGTACGACTGATACCAAGACACCAAGAATCATGATTGGCAGAGGCGCAAAGAAACCACCAGCCAGCATGAAAAGAATTGCGAGTAAGGTCTCTTTAGCCATAATGTTTCCGAACAAACGAATGGAAAGAGAGAGAAGTCTAGCAAAGTTACTGATTATCTCTATTGGCAACAGAAGGGGTACAAGCCACCAGACCGGCCCCATGAAATGTTTGTAATAACTCAGCCCATGAGCCCTAAAGCCAATGATATGATGGCTAAGCCAAACGATCACTGTCAGGGCAAGCGTGGTATTGAGACTGGAAGTTGGAGACATGAAGCCGGGGATGAGACCAATGAGGTTTGCCACCGCAATATACAGAGCAAAAGTCGCAATCATTGGGAAAAATTTATCCGTCATTTCTCTTCCCATATTATCGGAAAAGAAGTCATCCATTCCACCGATAACGAGTTCCCAAAAGTTTTGACCATTACCGGGAACCATTTCAAGATCCCCTAAGGTAAGTTTGGAAACAAGAAACAAAAAGGCCATAACCAGCCAGGTGTACGTCATATACGGTGCACACAACTGCTCGAGCAACGAATGACCTACAGGTCCATGGGGAACTGGTAAACCCAGTTTCTCGAGAATAATCGAAATAAATAGTATCGGATGTTCCATAACGCCTTTTACCTCCCTCTGAAGAAGTAGTCCCAGGTCACCCTTATCGAGATAAAGGCGACTGTAAGTACTACCGTTGACAAACCTAAAATTAAGCCAAAGATATTGACCATCTGCCCCTTGATAAGAACCATCAGGACAATACCTATAATTATAATTCGTAGCCAGAACCGAAGCAGGTATCCTTTCTGTTCCTGCTGACTCTGTTTCTTTCGGTCGTCCGGGGAACCAAGAGAAGTGACAGACTCGACGAGTTTGAGGACACCTTTATTGGCGACCCAAAAACTGCACATCGAGATAATCCCCCCGACCAAAACAGACCAAGCAAACAGAAGAGATGCGAAAATCGCTGCTACAAGTGTCATTACGGCGAGAATACATCCTCCGACAACCTGCATTTTCTCAAGTGACAACGAACCTTCAGTCAAATCATCCTCTATTAATTCTGGTCTTTCTTATCATCGGTATCTTTATTACGCCAAAGAACCTCAAGCAGAGACTTATACGCTGCCGCAATTCCAAAAGCGAGACCGATGAAGGTGAACCATGGAGCGGTACGACCATCGAAAACCTTCTGGTCGAGATAAATACCGCCAGCCAGCCCAATTAAAATAGCAGCAGCAAAGGTGAATCCAATGTGCCCATAATTGGCAAGCAGATGAACAAATTCTTTTTTAACGCCGGACATTTGATTCACCTACAATTGAGTGCCGTTGAAATGCAACTTTCTTTAAATCAATTTCGATAAGACACTTATCTCGGCAATTTTAGCGTCTGCCGAGTTCACTACTACATTACACAGAACATATCGGACTTTGATATCACGACTACCCAATATAGTCAATAAATTTTCACATTTCGAGCAATTTTTTGAATGACCATTCAGTCATTTTTATCGCTTTACTGAGGTCTTTTTCTGTCAGAGCATCAGAGATAAAAGCAACTTCAAATTGTGAAGGCGCCAGATAAATCCCCTGCCCGAGCATCTGCCGATAGTGCACTCCATACCGGGTCGCATCAGCCTTCATGGCCGAATCGAAATCCGTCACAGGTGTGGTCGTAAAAAAACCGGTCATGAGACTACCAACAATATTGAGCTGAACAGGAATACCGGTTTTTTCTGCAACTGCTCGTAATTCCCCACTGTATTCAGCAGCTTTTTCTTCAAGGTCTTTATGAAAATTTGGTCGCTGCAAAAGACGAAGCGTTGCAAGGCCTGCAGCCATAGCCAGAGGATTTCCAGACAAGGTACCTGCTTGATAGACGGGTCCGTCTGGCGCAATACAATTCATTATCTCTGCTTTTCCTCCATAGGCTCCAACAGGTAAGCCACCACCAATGATTTTCCCCAGACAGGTGAGATCAGGAGTGACACCATAATACTCCTGGGCTCCACCGTAACTAAGGCGAAATCCTGTGATGACTTCATCAAAAATTAAAACAATACCCAGTTCCGCAGTTAATTGTCTCAGAGCTTGCAAAAAACCTTCGGCCGGTGGGACACATCCCATATTTCCGGCAACAGGCTCTACAATAACACAGGCGATATCATGATTTTTATCACGAAGAGTTTTTTCCAGTATTTCAACATTATTATATGGGATAGAAATAGTGTTTTTGACAATATCATCTGGTACACCTGGGCTACCAGGGATCCCCAGAGTAATAACTCCTGAGCCCGCTTTCACGAGAAACGAATCGGCATGCCCGTGATAACACCCGTCAAATTTGACAACTATATCTTTACCGGTGTAGCCTCGTGCAAGGCGTACAGCACTCATCGTGGCCTCTGTTCCAGAGTTGACAAAGCGTACCTTTTCAACTGAAGGAACGGCTTCCACCACCATTTCTGCCAGATCAATTTCAAGGGGTGTTGGCGCACCAAAACTGCTCCCAAATGCAGCCGTCTTTTGAATGGCCCCAACTATTTCTGGGTGGGCATGTCCAACAATCATAGGACCCCAGGACCCGACGAAATCAACATATGTGTTACCATCGGCATCAGTGAGTGTTGCTCCTTTAGCCTTTTTAATAAAAACCGGGTCACATCCAACAGAGCGACATGCTCTCACTGGGCTATTTACACCTCCGGGGATAACCTTTTGAGCCTGTTTAAATAGCTTTGATGATTCTGTATAATCCATGACCGTCTCCTTTATACCAGACCGAGCCTAGCGCAGTTTGTAAATCCATCTGATGACATGACAAAAGATAGAATAATATTAATATGTAGCAGTCGATCAATATAGCACGGCGGCACTTTTTCTGTCAAACTGTAAGCCTTGATTTTTTTTTTTTGATGCTCATTGTAGGATTTCACGTAAGTTCTGCCATTTTGCCGAATCAAAGCAAAGTTTTTGTGCTTGTCAGCTTATTAGGCAAAAGGTAAAGTAAGTGGAGGCTTCTCACCCCTTCGAGAATGCATCTTCATCATCGAATTCACACCAAAACAAATCTCGCATGAAAGGAGTACACAATGGCAAATGATAAAGTCCTGCAATTAACCGATGCAGAATTTGACACCACTATCCAATCTGAGCAACCTACCCTCGTTGATTTTTGGGCGCCTTGGTGCGGACCATGCAAAGCCATCGGACCAGTCATTGAGGACCTCGCCACTGAGTATGACGGCAAAGTTACCATTGCCAAGATGAACGTAGATGACAACCCAGAAACCCCTGGTAAGTTTGGCATTCGCGCAATCCCAACTCTTATACTTTTTAAAGGTGGTGAGGTTGTCGACCAGATAACCGGTTCTGTTGGAAAATCCCAGCTTGTCGCGCTGATCGAAAAAGCTAATTAGAATGTCCCGGCTGTCTTCATGCTGCTGTTTTATGCACAGCTGAAGGCAGCCTTTTTTATTCGTAACAACATATAAAGTTTACATAATGAAAGAACACTACGAACTTATAATTTTAGGTGGTGGCCCTGCTGGACTGTCGGCAGGTCTCTATGCGGCACGTGCAAGACTGGACCATGTGCTGATTGAAAAAGCTGTCCCTGGTGGGCAGGTTTTACTCACCGACTGGGTAGATAATTACCCAGGTTTTCCCGATGGCCTTACCGGTTTTGATCTTATTGAGAATATGACAAAACATGCCAAGAGGTTTGATCTTAACATTGAAACAGCTTTTGTCACTAAAGTTGACCTCGACCAGGAAGACAAAAAAATTCTTCACCTTGAAGGTGGCGGCCAAGTGAGTTGTGATGCCCTCATCATATGTACGGGCGCAAGCGCCAATACTTTAAATGTACCTGGAGAAATGGAAATGCGAGGCAAGGGCGTCTCATATTGTGGTACCTGTGACGCACCTTTCTACCGTAACATGCACGTGGCTGTTGTCGGCGGCGGGAACACAGCAATTCAAGAAGCTGAGTACCTCACCAAATTTGCCAGCAAGGTAACCGTAATCCATAGGCGAGATGAACTCCGTGCAACCAAGATTTTACAGGAATATGCCTTTGCTAACGAAAAAATTGATTTCATCTGGGACAGTACAGTTACTTCCATTGAAGGTGGAACGGGGGTAGAAAGGGTCAACCTGCTCAAAAAAGACGGCACCACCGCAACACTTGAAGTTGAAGGTGTATTCGTGCTCATTGGCGTTACTCCAAACGCAGATGAACTCCCTGTGGAACAACTCAAAGGGGACAAATGGGGGTTTATTCCTACAGACATCGAATCCCGAACTTGCATACCTGGAGTTATGGCCGCAGGAGATATAATCAGTAAAGATGTGCGACAAATTGTTAATGCCGCAGGCGAAGGCGCAGTTGCAGTACTCGCTGCCGAGGCCTACATACAAGGTTCTAAATAATCTTAGCCCACACAGGTCAATGATGCGACTCAGATGCTCTGTTATTTTTAAAGTTTTTGCAGCCTTTTTGCTCATCACCTCACTTCTGATGCAAGGAGGCTGTGCATCATTAAAAGAGACTTTTGACTACACCTCAATTGATGAGGACGGGAATGAACTTGAAAGTCGCGATATTAGTCTTCCTGCCAAAAAATTAATTGAGCAGGGTATGGAGGATTATGGTGTTGGAAAATATTTCAGTGCTATCGAGTATTTTGAAGAAATACTTAACCGCTACCCATTTAGTAAAGAAGCTACCCTTGCCGAAATAAAGGCGGCCGATTGTGCCTACCACCTTGGCCGATACGTAGAAGCACTTCTTTTGTATGAAGAGTTTGAGAACAGGCATCCCACAAATGAAGGGATGCCTTATGTCATGTTCCAAAAAGCCATGTGTAACTACAAACAGATAGATCGCATTGACAGAGACACGGGAGGGGCTGAAAAATCCATCGCCCTTTTCAGACAGTTGCTTAAAGCGTACCCGTCATCTCCATATACAGAAGAAGCCAAATCAAACATTCAATCCGCTACAGAGTTTCTTGCCAATCATGAATTCTTTGTGGTTGGATTCTACACAAGAAGCGCAAAATATGATGAGGCCAGAGTGCGCCTTAACTACCTTCTTCGAGCGTATCCAAACTCCAGTGTAGCCCCCAAGGCAAAGAAGCTGCTGGACCGCATCGAAGCCGGAGATCCTCCACGGTCCCCACTTACCTCCTGGTTCCCAAAACTCGAATTCCCTGACTGGACTTTCTTTGGTCGTGATGACGATGAAAACAGTACTGTGGAACCTGTTCAACGTTAATCTACAAAGCCGCTGTTACTATCACAATAACCAGCGGCTTTGTAAGTTCTGTTATCGTCCCTATTCTTTCAAAGCTTCTTCAATTTTTGCCTCCGCCACCACCAATGACCCCCGACGAACTAACATCTCTGCTTTTACAGGTTAAAAATGCAGACTGTACTATAGCAGAGGCGGCCCTACAGCTTGGCCATCTGCCAACTGAAACTATGGTGGATGCCTGCATCGATCATAACCGTCAGCTGCGAACCGGTATCCCCGAGGTTATCTATGGTGCCTCAAAATCTGCAGAGCAGATCATCGTCATAGCAGAAGCAATGTTACAAAGAAAAGGCCCAGTACTTGCCACCCGTGTAAGCCAGGAAAAAGCGTCACATATCCAAACAGCGCTACCGATACTGAAATACAATCCAAAGAGTCACATTCTATTTGGCAATCAAGCTGAGACAGATCCCGCAAAGTACCGGGGGACAACCCTTATCCTAACGGCAGGAACATCTGATATTCCTGTTGCAGAAGAGGCAAGAATTACCCTCAAATCTCTTGGCCACCCTGTAGAAAAAATCTACGATGTGGGTGTTGCCGGCCTCCATCGCCTTCTTGCTCATAGAAAACGTATTGACGATGCCGCAACTATCATTGTTGTGGCAGGAATGGAGGGTGCACTGCCGAGTGTGGTTGCAGGTATTGCTCGAGCACCTGTCATCGCTGTGCCCACTTCAGTTGGTTATGGTGCGAGTTTTGGTGGTATTGCAGCGCTGCTTGGAATGCTTAACAGCTGCGCACCCGGTGTCGCAGTGGTAAACATAGATAACGGCTTTGGTGCCGCCTGTATGGCGGATGCCATTAACCGACTGCAATAAGATCAACCACGATAAGCGGGAACTAAGCCGGGGCTCAGCTCAGTCCCCCCTTGGAGTAAAACTTACCTGAGTGATATAAATGCCACGAAAGTCTCTCTGGGATCGCTATCTGGTGATGGTTTTACGTTCTTAATTTCAACAGAGTCTCCATCTTTCTTGTTTTTTATCACAGATTTTCTTGAGTGAGGCGCAACCCGAAATTCTCATGATCTTTTTGATTTAAGGATCAACCTTATGATATTACATATCAAATAATAACTTGGTTGAGAAACAGGGTGCTTTTCATTTTAAATCAAAAAATTCACCCTTCGGGTCAATAGATTTTTCCGCAAAGTCGGCGTTACAAGCCACTTGCGGTAGTTTATTACAGCAGCGTGGCTTGTGTCTTGACCTACGAAAAACTTTATTGATGAGAAATTCGGGCTAAAACCCCTTCCATTCAAGCGATTCCATCCATTTTTCCAATATTTGCTGTCATAACCTTGCAAGATTCAGGCATTGAGGTATAATCGCAAAGTTTGACATAATTTACGCATTCAACAGACAATTACCGGTTCTAGATATAGATAACTTCAGGGATCTCAATGAATACATCGTTAAAACTTAAACTCGCTTTTCTCATCTCCGTCATCGTACTTGCTGTCTTTACCGTTGTTCCTTCATTTTACTCAGGGACTCCGAACTGGTGGAAAACCTATATGGCACCAGAAGGACTGCGACTGGGGCTTGATCTCCAGGGTGGGATGCACCTTGTGTTGAAAGTCAATCTGCAAAAAGCTGAGGAAAACACCCTCGAGTTTGCAGCAGGCGACCTCAAAGATACACTTGCAGAAGAATCAATCAGCGCAGTACGCACTTCATCACCATCTAAAGATACCGTCATTTTCACCCTGCCCAACACGAGCACCATCGACAAGGTGCAATCACTGATATCTGAAGATTTCCCCGATATCAATGCACGCGTTGAAGCGAAAGACGGGAGCTTTCCTAGAATTTTTCTTAGCCTGAAGCAGGAGAAGATTGATTATATCAAGACCAATGCCGTTGAGCAGTCTCTTGAGATCCTGAGAAACAGGATCGATCAATTCGGTGTTGCTGAACCTGTCATCCTCCGTCAGGGTGCAGACGAGATCGTCATCCAGCTTCCAGGTGTGAAAGATCCCAAAAGAGCGCTCAAGTTACTTGGAGATACGGCTCAATTAGAATTTAAAGTGGTAGCTGACGCAACTGGACTCAACCTCGCGGGTCTTGTAGCCACCGCCAAAAGCAATAAACAGTGGCAGGACGGTGAGTCGATGACAAAACTCAACCGTGCCCTCGCTGGCCAACTCCCAGACAACACTTCTCTTTATTTTGAAAAAGAGGTGAACAAACAAACAAACCAGCAAATCCTCATTCCCATCCTGCTCGAAAACAAGGTTCTCATGACCGGCGATATGGTCAAAGATGCCCAGGTGAGAATCGGCGGTAACTTTAATGAGCCCTATGTAAGCATCGATATGACCAGTCGTGGAGGTAAGGTCTTTGCTCATATTACGGAAAAGAATGTTGGCAACAGAATGGCAATTGTCCTTGATGAGGTTGTTCGTTCAGCTCCAGTTATCCGGGAACGTATCCTTGGGGGCTCTGCACAGATCAGTGGTAGTTTCACCCATGAGGACGCAGCTGATCTCGCCATCGTTTTACGCGTCGGTGCACTACCTGCACCTGTTGATATTGTTCAGAACATGACTGTTGGTGCCAGCCTTGGCCAGGATTCAATCAACAAAGGCCTGTCATCAGGTGTATTCGGAGCCCTTATTGTCCTCGGCTTTATGATCATTTACTACAGACTTTCCGGTGTTGTTGCAAACTGTGCACTCATTCTAAATATTCTTCTACTATTTGCCGGTCTTGCGGTTCTCAACGCAACCCTTACTCTGCCCGGTATTGCAGGGATCATCCTTTCCATAGGTATGGCTGTTGATGCCAATGTTCTTATTTTCGAGAGAATGAGAGAAGAATTTGCAATTGGAAAATCTGTCCGCTCCAGTATCGAAGGTGGTTTTGGCAAGGCCTTTCTAACGATTGTGGATTCCCAGGTCACCACATTGATTACCGCCCTTGCACTCTTTATGTTTGGAACAGGACCAATCAAGGGATTTGCTATTACTCTTTCCCTGGGTATTATCTTCAACCTCTTTGCGGCACTCTTTTTTAGCCGTCTGATGTTTGACACCTTGAACTCCGGCAAACCCATGAAAAAGCTCAACTTCATGCAGTTTACCAAAAAGCCCAATATTGACTATCTAAAAATCAAGAATATAACTTACACATTTTCGGCTATAATGGTAGGCATCGGACTTATCGCCTTTATTCAGATAACCCGTGGTGAAGCTAATCTCGGTGTTGATTTTTCTGGTGGTTCTCTTCTGCAGTACCAGGCAAAAGAACAATTCACCATGGCAGAAGTCAGAGACGCCTTTCATTCCCAGGGAATGACTGAAGTAAACCTACAGGAAGTCGAAAACGAGCAACGCCTCATTGTAAAAATCAAAAAATCTGAAGAAGTCGTTGCCAACCTTGGCGATCAAGTTGGAGACATCCTTACATCTCAGCTACCAGGAAAAGGGTTCACCCTCGAGAGTCAGTCTGAAATTGGCTCCTCCGTAAGCTCTGATATGCGCAATAAAGCTATTGAGGCCATCTTGATTTCTCTTGCCGGAGTTATCATTTACCTTGCCTTCCGTTTTGACATTAAGTTTGGTCTTGCCGCAGCCGCAGCCACCTTCCATGATGTATTGGTCGTTCTTGGTCTCTGCTATCTCCTCGATATTGAGATCACTCTGCTCATCGTAACTGCACTTCTTACTCTTGCAGGATATTCCTTGAATGACTCCGTTGTTGTTTTTGACCGCATTCGAGAAAATCTCAATAAACCGGATAATACGTCTCTTGCATCCGCTATTAACAACAGTATCAATCAAGTTCTCAGTCGAACCATCGTCACATCTCTCACAACTGGAATTGTGATTTCCGCCCTGTACTTTCTCGGTGGATCAGTCATACACGACTTTGCCTTTGCATTGCTTGCAGGTGTTGTAGTTGGTACCTATTCATCGATCTTTATAGCCAGCCCTCTCCTTACCTTTAGGGCTCAAAAAACAGCATAAATACCTCGCTATGATTGATGAAAACCAGCTACCGGTTGTAACCAAGCCCATAGACAAAACAGACTCCTTTGCATTTGCCTGCCACAAAGGAGTCTCCTGTTTTACTGAATGCTGCAGGATGCTTGAACTCGCACTCAGTCCCTACGATATATTGCGCCTTCGACATTCCACCGGGAAAACGTCCACAGAGTTGCTCGATCAGTTCGTCATCATGGAACAGGATCCAGGGGAGCCCTTTCCAAGGTTCTACCTGACCATGGTCGATGATGGCCGTGCAAGTTGCATCTTTGTATCGACAGAAGGCTGTACAATCTATCCTGATAGACCTGCGGCCTGCAGAACCTACCCACTTGGAAGAGGCGCTCAAAAAAACCCGGAGGGAATGGTTGTTGATCACTTCATCCTGATCCAGGAAAATCATTGCCATGGTTTTGCAGAACCAGCCACACAAACTCCTATTGAATATACTGCCGATCAGGAACTTTCTCCATATTACCGCTTTAATGATCTGGTTGCTGGAATTCTTCAACACGACTCCATTCGTAAAGGTTTCATACCTTCTAAAAAACAGATCGAACTCTTTACTTTGGTCCTTTACGATATTGATCGCTTTCGTATCTTGATAGAAAAAGGAGAGATTCAATTGTCCGGCGCAAACGCTATTGCAAATTACAATGATGAACAACTTCTAGAACGTGGGGTTGGCTGGATTTCAAACCAGCTTTTTCCACAACTCCGTAAACTTGCCCCCAGAGACTTAAACATCTGACCCCGGTAAACGGGAAATAAGGCAAGACTTTTTTCAGTACTCGCTCGGAGTCTATCGCTTACCAGAAGGGTATAAGTAACTCGAAGTTCTATCTTACTTCGCTATCTGTTTGTTATTTAAAGATTTCTCTAGGTTTCTTGTTATTTATGACACGCTTTCTGGAGTAAGCTACTAAGGACACAGCATGTTAAAACTCATTGTGTTTGATTGTGACGGGGTCATGTTTGATTCAAAACAGGCCAACGTTGAATATTACAATCATCTTTTACAGCATTTTTCTCTTGGTCTTATGGATGAAGAGGAGGAGGAATATGTTCATATGGGCAGCGTATCTGACTCAATTAAGCATATATTTAGGAAAGCACCCCATATAGTCCGTGAAGATATACGTGCCTACCAGTCAGAACTTGGATACGATCCTTTTTTGCAATATATGAAAATGGAGTCAGACCTTGTCGAATTCTTAGAAATCACCCAAAAGTCTTATAAACTCGCTATTTCAACGAATCGTTCCAATACAATGATTCCGCTCTTAGAAGAGCATAATCTTTCAAACTACTTTGAAAAAGTGGTCACTGCCCTTACCGCAAAAAGGCCTAAACCCGCACCTGATGGACTACTCGAAATACTAGATCATTTTCAATGCCCGCCATCTGAAGCAATCTTCATTGGGGATTCAATTTTTGATGAGCAACAGGCCTCAGCCTGTCAAGTAGACCTCATTGCATTTAAAAGCCCGAACCTGAACGCTAAATACAGGGTCAATAGCTTTATAGAGATCCTATCCCTTGAACCATTCAGAGATTAAACACACAGATACATTTTTTTGAGGAACCAGAAGGGGAAGCCAACTGAACAACCACATACTATTCTTCTCCTTTTTCTTCGTCGACCCGCTTTACACCTTCCATCAAAAGCATCATAAAGTCGCCTATTTCGGCGGCCTTCATCTCACTAGGGGATAAACCGACAGTAAATCTATAGACCCCCTTTTTTTCTGCTAGCATTGAAAAAATGGCTTCTTCACTACTATGTTTCCCATAACTTGCATTGATTATGCACCCCTCACGAAAAGAGACCTTTGCCTCCCCATCAGGCAGTTGCAATGTAAGCACACCTGTTTTTTGGTGCATATGAAAAATCTGCAAGAGTTCTGCTGGGGCAATTTGATCTATACGACCGCTCATACAAGACTCAAAATCTCGGGTTCGTGCCGCATTTGTTTTTCTCAGTCGCCGAGCGAGTAGCTGTGCCATACAATTTTGTACGCTCGTGTTAGCACGCATTATTTCACCGAAAACATCACCTTCTATGGCAAGAACCTTGGTATTTTTTTTGACCCTGACAGATGAAACAGCGACGTCAGCTCCGAGATAACTCATCTCGCCACATAACTCACCTTTTTTAAGGAACGCAAGCGGCACACCATCGTCTTCAACCACAAGCTCTCCTGACACGACCATATATAAATTGAGGTTAAGCTCACCCTTTTTTATAATCAATCCATCTTTGACAAAATCAATTACTCTGAAATGGGACAAAATATCTAAGAGTTCACTTTCAGAAAATGACTGAAATAGTTCTGCATCCTTAACCTGCCCAACCAGGATTTGAGTGGCAGGATCAATCTGCGCCCCACTTCCAGTTTTTTTATTATTTTCTTGTTCACTTTCTGATTGCAGCTGAAATTTAATCAGCCCCGTACAGCCACTGCAGTTGTATATGCGGATCCCTGCATTCTCCTCCTTCCCACTACTCGCAAGGATCTGAAAAAGAATCTGCGTCATATCACGAACAAGAATAAGACACACTTCCTTGCCTTTAGGGCAAATAATTGTCTTCTCTGAAAGAATGAGACTTTCCCCAGCACGGTACAAGGGGCAGTTTCTCTCTTCAATAATGGTAAATAACGCGCTAAAATTTTTCATCAAAAGAACGAAAGGGGAAGTTGTTGGAGTTCTATTCAACCTGAGTCTGTGTTACACACGTATATAATTTCAGGCAACTATTAACCATTATCCTAATATTTTTTTTGGTGTTGATTAAATTACTTGTTATACTAACAAATAATGTACTTAAATCGATAACTTTTACTTACAACTTCTATGTCAGGTTCTTCCGATCAACTAGCAGAAGTATACAAACAGGTTAAAAGCTATTTCCAAGGCCATCCGGTAATTGCAGTACAACCTACCAAGGGTGACCCACCTGATCAGTATACAATCACCTATAACATGACCGGATTTCAACAATCCCCTGACGGTGAAATTGTCGAATCCAGTAAACATGTTATTGAATTATCAATACCTTTTGGCTTTCCACATTTTCCGCCGAGTTGCAAACCCAAAAGTGAGATATTCCACCCGGACTTTGACCCTGCAGCTATCTGCCTTGGCGATGTATGGGAACAGGATTCATCACTGGCAAACATCATTTTATACATTGGCAAAATGATCAATGGTGAAACCTTTTCAAGTAAAAATGCCTTTAATGATGAAGCTGCAACATGGTACAAAAAAAATAACAGTCGATTCCCACTCAATGCCATATCATGGGGAGGTGAACTGTCTTCCCGCTCAGTTGATAGTGGCAGTACCATAGACACCCTTGGTGAAGACGACTTTTCAACTGATTTCGACTACTTAACCCTAGACGACAATGAAGACGACACCATTTCCCAGTCCACCTTCCCCAGTGTAACAGACGAAGAGCAGGAAGACCTTGATCTTTTACAGCAACTTAAATTTCAAAAGAGATTTCACGAGCTTTCCAGAAAACTACGGACTAACGCACACACAAGCGAAGAATTAGCCACACTCAAAGAAACTGCAGATCAGGAAATACAGAAGTGTAAAAGTCTTTACCGGGAAGCCAAAAATCTTGAGAATCTTGGCAGTGCAGCCAAAGCACTAAAACGATTTGAAGTTGTCCAGAATACTGTAGCGGATTATCCATCAATTGCTGCGGATATCAATAGAGTTAAACAAACCCTAGAACTCCTCAGTGATCTTGACCCCGACCAATTTGATGGACCGCAACCAATCCAGGAAATTGATAAAGACGGGACAGAAAAAACACACTCGAAAAAGAATGGAACCGAAAAAGATAAAACTCCGAAGGAAAGAAGAGACCGCGATTCTTTTTTCGAAAATAGTGAAACAAGAAGCAAGGTTTTCACTGTGGCGATGATCGCTCTTGGAGTTGCTGCCGCCGGTACCATTGGCTTATATTATTCCTATACAGACTCTATACTGACACAAAGCAGAGAGCGGTTTGTTCAGTGTGAGGCCAGCCTCAATGCGGGCCAGTTCAAACAAGCCAAGCAGACGTGTGAAGATGGAAAGACGCTGCTTGATAAAGTCTTTATTTTCCACCAGACAGATTCCAATGCTGTCAGGTCTGACATTGACTCGATTCTTCTATCAGAATCGCTGCGTAATGGCCTAGAAGGTAAAATCCTTTTTGATGGCATGTACCTGTCAAAACGTCAAGCTGGTGAATTCAAAACTATCAAAGGGATGGTGGCTCTGGCCGACAACCTTTTCAAGATGGGTAAGTGGGAGAAGGCATCGGATCAATACACTCTTCTTCAGGAAAAGAGCTCCCTTGTAAAAACATTTTCCCCAGACCTACTTTCCTCCATTGAATACAATAAATTTTACTGTCAGTTTCAGATGGCGGTCGAGTCTACAGAAAAATTCATAAAGGAAGAGCAGTGGCATTTAGCGGTTGGCAGTCTCACCCACACCCAAAGCCTTCTTTCAGGATTACCAGAAGATGAACGAAATCTCTACAAAGAGAAATTAAAAGGTACGTTGAATAGATGTAAATTTGAAATTACACTGAAAAATGGTGACTCGGCTTTTAATCGTGGTAATTGGCAGGATGCTATAATTTCCTACGAAGGGTGTCTCGAGATCGCCCAGTCTTACAACGCCATTAAACCGTCTCAAATTCAAAAAATATCAAATATCATTGAACGATCTAAGTTATATCTCGTCATTGAGCAAGGCAATAACGCCTTTGCACAAGGTTCCTGGAATGAAGCAATCGACGCCTACGCCGAAGCTAGTGCAAAACTTGCCTCCGACCAAACTCTGCTCGATGAAGCTAAACTCGATATTAACCGAAAAAAATTGGGGAAAATTATATTACAGGCCTCAATTGTGCGTGATAAACAAGCGGTTAAATCGCAATTACAAAATAAAGAACTCCATGAAGCTGGGAAATTATATACTCAGATTCTCGACTCTATCGAGGGCAGTACATATTCCAGTGAGGAAGAGTTTATAAAGGCGAAAAAAGAGATCCACACAACGCTTAAAGATTTAAACCAACAGATCTACATCTCAGAAAAAGAGGCCTATTTGCGCGAGAACTATCAATCACTTTTTGTGAGTAACTATCCAGCCGCCATTCGAGAAAACCTCACCAATCCCGTAATCAGCTATGTCAAGAAGGTTTCAGGAAAACTCCTGTTTAGAATGCAATGTACCGAAAAAAGGCAAAGAAGCCGTCCATTGACCCTTGTGATGTTCTATGCCTACGACAAGAATAGTGGCCAATGGGAGCTTTCTACAGAAAACCAAGCCGACGGATGATATTTTCCGATGCAATAAAACGTTTTAGCCCCGACAAACTACATGTTGCGGGGCCTAAAACTCATGCCATGGTCCGAGCCTATCCTGTCCTACCTTGACAGGTATAGCGTTCATCAGAATTCCAATTCCGCTTAGGAGCCGTTACGAAATAACTTAGTCATTTACATCCATTTCGTTACGGATCCTTATGCCGTTCCCAGTAGTAGCCTGGCCATCTTATTTTTTCACAATGGCTTATAAAAAAAACCATAAGCGTAAACCTTGCCCTCAAAAACGTCTTTGGTGCTACACGAGAAAACGGAACTCGCCTTTACCAAGTAAATTATGAAGGTGGAGAAGACCTATAAGTTTACGCTTGTCATCAACTATCGGAAGAGCCGTAATTTCGTGTTTTTGCATAATTGAGAGAGCATCAGCAGCCAAATGATCGGGGCCAATACAAATAGGATTTTTCGTCATAATTTTTTCAGCAGTAATCTCAAGAAGACTTTCTTGATTCACAACACACCTTCGCACATCACCGTCTGTCACAATCCCTAAAACGGTCTTATCGTCATCTATTACGAGCACAACACCTGAATCTTTTTCGTTAAGGGCTGTAAAAGATTCTATAGCTGAGGCTTGAGGATGAACTATTGGGATGTCACTTCCCCGAAACATCACCTCAGTGACTCGAACCTTAAGTCGCTGACCCAAACTTCCGCCAGGGTGGTTATGCCGAAAATCTTCCGCCTGAAATTTCTTTCTGTTTAAGAGAACCACAGAGAGCGCGTCTCCCATAGCCAAAGTTGCGGTAGTACTTGTGGTTGGTGCCAGACCAAGGGGACAGGCTTCTTTAGGAATTTTAATATCCAGAACAATATCTGCTGCAACTGCAAGAGATGAATCCCGACCACCAGTCATTGCAATAATTTTGTTTCCTCTTTTCTTAAGACTAATAAGAAGGCTGTTGAGTTCTGCCGTTTCACCGGAGTAGGAAATGGCGACGACAACATCTCCAGCCATCACCATGCCCAAGTCACCATGCATAGCTTCAACTGGATGGAGAAAAAACGACGGTGTTCCTGTACTATTAAGGGTTGCAGATATTTTTTGTCCTATTAATCCTGATTTTCCAATACCTGTAATCACCAGACGGCCAGGACTTGACAAAATTATCTCTACGGCATCTACAAACTCTTTCCCAATCCGTTCTCTTACTGCGGCCAGGCCTTGCTCTTCCGTGAGAAGCACTTCCTTAGCAATTTCAATAGTCATTTAGATAATTCCTTTACTCCATTAATGAGATGCAAAACCATGTATAATTGGCATGCAAAGACGGTCACGAAAATAAGCACGATTAACCAGAGTTACAAGATGGTCTCAATCATACTTAGCCCGGATTTCTCACCAACAAAGTTTTTCGCAGATCGAGACACCGGGCATGAAGCTGTAGTAATCTACTGCCAATGCTCGGTAACGAAGCTGCTGCGGATAAATCTGTTGGCCCAAAGGGTGAACTTTTTGATTTGAAACGAAAAACACCCTGTTAATTGAGAAAGTCATTTTAAAACCATGAAATCAAACAATTGAGTTTCAAATCAAAAAGTCATGAGAAATTCGGGTTAGGAACATAAAAGGCACGAACATGGAAAACCCGAGTTGGTAGTTCACAAAAGACAATAAAAAATCAGATTAGGTCATTAATTGGGCCTCTATCCTTGCAATTAATCATACAGGAATTAGAATGGCTAGGTCTATTTTGATACAAATCGTATATAATTTATTGGAGCTTTTATGTCAGATTACCTTTTTACATCTGAGTCCGTTTCAGAAGGCCACCCTGATAAGGTCGCCGATCAGATTTCGGATGCAATACTTGATGCTATCCTGAAACAAGATATTCAAGCTAGAGTAGCTTGCGAAACAATTGTTACGACAGGAATGGCCCTTATAGCCGGTGAAATAACAACTTCTGCCTGGGTCGACATGCCTGATGTTGTTAGAGAAACTATTAAAAAAATAGGGTATAACTCATCAGATATGGGTTTTGACTGGCAATCCTGTGCCGTTATGACCTCTATTGACAAACAATCTCCAGATATTGCTCAGGGAGTTGATGAGGGTGCAGGGATTGACCTTGACCAGGGGGCTGGTGACCAAGGGTTAATGTTTGGATATGCATGCACGGAGACTGAAGTTCTCATGCCCATGCCCATAACTTTCGCACATCGCCTTGTCAAAAGACAGGCTGACGTGAGAAAGGCAAATATTTTACCATGGCTTAGACCCGATGCAAAAAGCCAGGTCACCATACAATACGAAAATAACGTACCGACCCGTATTGACGCCGTTGTTCTCTCCACCCAGCATGATACCACTGTATCATACGAAAATTTAAAGGAAGGGGTGATGGAAGAGATCATCAAGCCAATCCTTCCTGCTGAAATGATAGACAAGGACACAAAGTTTTTCATTAACCCCACTGGTCGTTTTGTTATAGGCGGTCCTGTTGGTGACTGTGGAGTTACCGGAAGAAAGATTATTGTTGATACTTATGGCGGCAAAGGCTCCCACGGTGGAGGTGCCTTCTCGGGCAAGGATCCTTCCAAAGTTGACAGATCAAGTGCCTATTACGGACGTTATGTTGCAAAGAATCTTGTTGCTGCAGGAATTGCAAAAGAGATCGAGATTCAGGTCGCCTATGCGATAGGTATTTCTCAGCCTGTCTCCATTAACGTCAATAGCTTTGGAACGGGGAAAATCTCCGACGCCGAGATAAAACAACTCATCCTTAACAATTTCGACCTCAGGCCAAAAGCTATCGTACAACAGCTTGATCTACTCCGTCCAATATACGAGGCTACTGCAGCTTATGGCCATTTCGGACGAGAACTCGAATCATTTACCTGGGAAAGAACTGACAAGGCAGATCTCTTACGAGATGCCGCCAGACTTCGCTAAACCTGGTAAAAGGGCAAAATAAGTACCTTGAAACAAATTGTTTTCTTATGAAAAACAAGAGATAAGCGAAGACTTCGAAACAATTTGTAGGGTACTAATACAGTCTAACCACTAACCGACTTAGGAATACATTAATGAGTACTACATTTACAGATTATAAAGTTGCGGATATGAGCCTTGCTGAATGGGGCCGTAAAGAAATAGCCATAGCAGAAACAGAAATGCCGGGCCTAATGGCTCTCAGAGAACAGTATGCAGGCAAGTCTCCTCTTAAAGGGGCGCGGATCGCAGGCTGTCTTCATATGACTATACAGACCGCTGTATTAATGGAAACACTGGTTGCTTTAGGGGCCGAACTGCGTTGGTCCAGTTGTAATATTTTTTCAACCCAGGATCATGCAGCAGCAGCCGTTGCAGCAGCAGGTATTCCTACTTTTGCCTGGAAGGGTGAGAGCGAAGAAGAGTTCTGGTGGTGCATAGACCAAACTATTTTCGGAACAGACGGTTGGAATCCAAATATGGTTCTGGACGACGGTGGCGATTTAACCCTCATCCTACATGATAAATACAAGACCGAGCTCAAAAATATTAAAGGCATCAGTGAAGAAACAACAACAGGTGTTCATAGGCTCAATGAAATGGCCGATGCAGGTAGTCTTGCCTGTCCAGCAATCAACGTAAACGACTCCGTCACAAAATCAAAATTCGACAACCTTTACGGTTGCAGAGAATCTTTGATTGATGGCATAAAGCGCGCAACTGATGTTATGATAGCCGGAAAAATTGCTGTGGTTATCGGTTACGGCGATGTAGGTAAGGGTTGCGCTCAAGCACTAAAAGGCATGGGAGCGACAGTCTATGTTACAGAGATAGATCCAATCTGTGCACTGCAGGCTTCCATGGAAGGGTACCGCGTTGTTACCATGGATGACGTTGCATCTACCGGGAATATTTTTGTAACCTGTACAGGTAATCTAAACGTTATAACCAAGGCTCACATGGAGGTTATGCCGAACCAGGCTATTGTTTGTAATATTGGCCACTTCGATTCAGAGATTGACATTGCCGGAATCAGAGAACTTGAGTGGGAAAACATTAAGCCACAAGTGGACCATGTTATCTTTCCTGATGGCAAACGCATTATTGTTCTTGCAGAAGGACGACTTGTGAATCTTGGATGCGCCACAGGTCACCCTAGTTTTGTTATGAGTAATTCTTTTACCAACCAAGTTCTAGCGCAGATCGAATTGTGGCAGAACTCTGAGAACTATGAGAACAAGGTGTATTTCCTGCCTAAATCACTTGATGAGATGGTGGCCCGATTACATCTTCAAAAAATAGGTGCAAACCTCACAGAACTTTCAAAAGAGCAGGCGGCCTATATCGGTGTAAAGATTGAAGGCCCATATAAGCCTGAGTATTACCGGTACTAAGCGTAAAGTATCAGCACTATCACCATTCAAAACCAGGCTACCTGTATTGGAAGCCTGGTTTTCTTCTTTTAACTTTGGCTTAAAAGTTAAAAATCGTCTCAGAGTATTTCGATTATATAGCAACCCATTTATCCCCTCACCTTCTCACTCGGCAACATACATAGCCAATTAAGGGCTATAGATATTTGATATTTTCCTCCATACATATGCCTTTATGACATTGTAGACCATGAGAGATTACAAGATTACACATAAGAGACTGATAATTGTATTGCGAGGACGAGAAATAAAACGCTTAAATAAGCGCTCAGGTTCGGATTAGAACAAATACATAATGGGTAATATTTTTGAAATTTACTACCAGTAATACTGGTGTAGTACCATTGTAAAACACTGGTCTGAATAGCTTTAACTATTCAGCTGACAAAAATCTTCAACGGGTTATTTTTTATAAAAAAAAAGCACAAAGGTCATATGACCTTTGTGCCTTAAAAACTAAGAATTAAAAGAGTAACTTACTCTTCTCCTTCCTCATTTTGAATACGACCAGGAATAGCATACATGGTCGTTGATCCAGAAGACCAGAACATCAATCGTCCTTCACGAACCATCGCGTTTGCAGCGTTTTTGATAACCCGTGGCTTTGAATCAGGATCACACTTATAGAAATCCTTGATATAGAGCTGTGGTTTCGGAGACGTAGTTGCTTTCTCCTCAATGGCGTCTTTCAATGCATCTAATTCCAATGCCATAATTCTGCTCCTCGAGTAGTTATCTAAAAGTCAGTAATTGATCAGGCTACAATGAGCCTGATCAACCAACAACATTCTTCTACTACTATTTGATGTGGCTGGTATACTTGAACTGAGTCGTTGTACGCCAGGTGTCGTAAGCAAGACGGTAGTCATCAATGCTCTTATCCGTAAATGGAATTTCGCATTTTTCGAAGAACTTCTCCCAACCGATTCTCTCTGCCCAGTCACCAAGACGCTCATACTTGTTAGCATCACCTGCATATGCTTCAAGAATGTTCTTGATAGCAGCTACAGTTTCAGGCCAACGAGGTGTGGTGTTTGGCAAAAATGGAATAACCAGTTTTGAGAATTTCGGATGGCTTATTCTGTTGGAAACCTTACCACCAACAAGAATTGCAATACCATCACCTTCAGGATCCGCCAATGGCATTGCAGGACACATGGTGTAACAGTTACCACAGAACATACAACGGTCTACGTTCACCTTCACTGTCTTGATTTCTTTTCCATCAACGGTCACCTTAGCGGGCTTAACAGCACCAAGAGGACATGAAGAGATGGCCAAAGGAAGCTCGCATACACCGCTAATACGGGTGTGATCAATCATTGGTGGCTTACGATGCACACCAAGAATAGCGATATCAGAGGCGTGAACCGCACCACACATGTTAAGACAACATGCAAGAGCAATACGAACCTGTGCTGGAAGAGTCATGGAAGTGAAGTACTCAAACAACTCATCCATTACGGCCTTAACAACACCGGATGCATCAGTTGCAGGAGTATGACAGTGTACCCAACCCTGGGTGTGAACGATGTTCGTTACACCAGCACCGGTTCCACCAACTGGGAAACGGTTGTCACGGGTCTTGAGGTTGTCGAGCAGTGGTTGAACCTTATCTGCCGAGTCAACCATGAACTCTACGTTGTTACGAGTGGTAAAACGCAGGAAACCATCACAAAACTCATCAGCGATATCACATACTTCGCGAATGTACTGTGCAGAAACAAGACGCGCACAACCAACACGAACGGTATATACTTCATCACCGGTCTCGGATTTATGCATCAACACGCCAGGTTGTGTAATTTCATGCCACAACCATTTCCCCTTATTAGCCTTAATGACTGGTGGGAAAAATTGTTCGTAATTAGGGGGACCAAGATCTGATATACGCCCTTCCATTGGTTTTGTTGGATCATAACCCATTGTAAAATCTCCTTATATTTAAATTGAATTTTTAGCTCAAATTAAAACAGCATTAAGCAGCGTGCTTGGCACGGAACTCCACGACATCACGCTCGAAACCACCTTCAACCTCTTCTTCTTTCCAGAAGACATAAGGATTTGAACGAGGCTCTTTAACATGCTGTGGAATTGGTTCAATACCCATAACCTTGAGGAAGGTTGGCAGACCAACACGTTGCATGGTCTCACCTACTCGCTCGCGGTTCTTACCAACTTCCATCCACCAGTCCCAGATACTTTCGATGAACTCGATGAGTTCTTCGAATTCATTTTCTTTCTCAACTTTCATGAAAGGAACGATAAGGGTGGAGAACTGTGCACCATCAAGGATTGGAGCTTTTGCACCAACACAGATAGACGCGCCCTGATCAGCACCCGGACGAAGCGCACGTGGCATAGCATTGATGCAATGCATACAACGGGTACATTCGCTGTCGTCAATTTTCAGCTCACCATCTTCCATCCACATACAGTCAGTAGGACAGAGGTCAACAACTTCTTTCTGGATATCAAATGCACCCCAGTCTTTACCGGAGAATGCACCACCATTTGCAGGGTAGTTACCAGCAATATATTCTTTCACGGCAGCCTGGTCGATACGAATATTATCTCTCCAGGTACCGATAACGGAGACATCTGAACGTGCAATTGCTGCAACACAATCATTAGGACATCCGGAAAATTTGAACTTGAACTTGTATGGGAATGCAGGACGATGGATCTCATCCTGATAATGCATGGTCAAGTGGTAACAAGCTTCTTCAGTATCATAACAAGACCACTCACAGCGGGACTGACCAATACAGTTTGCAGGAGTACGCAGGTTAGAACCAGAACCACCAAGATCCTGTTCCATATCGTGGGTAAGATCCCAGAAGAAAGGCTCAAGATTCTCAGTACGGGTACCGAGAAGAATGATGTCGCCTGTAGAACCATGGAAGTTGGTCATACCGGAACCGTGCTTCTCCCAAAGATCCATCAACTGACGAAGATTTTTTGTGGAGTAGTACTTGGATGATGGCTGAGCCACACGAACTGTATGGAAATGCTCAACTCCAGGAAACTGTTTAGGCATATCAGCGTAACGTCCAACGATACCGCCACCGTAACCGAAAACACCTACGATACCACCGTGCTTCCAGTGGGTAATTCTTTCCTTGTAGGACAGCTCCAGGATACCAAGAATGTCCCAACACTCAGGCTTGACTTCAGCCTGCTTTTTAATGTCGGTAACGAAGCTTGGCCATGGGCCAGTCTCCAATTGATCCAACAAGGGCGTCTCATGCTTTGCCATGATTTCCTCCTTTGAATTACTGTTTAACTTCTACCTTTACCAAATTGCTTACTAGACTAGAAAACCTCAAACCAACTTTCGGTTTATCATATTCAATGTAAGTCGCAGTCATCCAGATTCCCTGCAATCATATGCAAAACGAGTCACCAGCGACCTTGAAGTTTCACTCAGGGTGTGAGAATATCTTCGCTAGGCAATTTTGTCAACAAAAATCCATTAAGTTTTGCCCCGGGAACTGAACGACAATTCAGCCGGAATTCTCCAGCGACACTAAGTTTACAACTGATCGAGAAATTTATTTTCCAATGTTTCATCAGAGGCGCCGGTTTCACGCATCGCAGAAAGAAATCGAGTTGCGAGTACTTTCCCAAGCTGCACACCTTCCTGATCAAATGAATTAATATTCCAGGCAAAGCCCTGGAATACAATTTTGGCCTCATAGAGTGCCAACAGTGCACCCATAACCTCAGGAGTGAGTTTTTTTGCCAGGACGAGAGATGATGGCCTGTTACCTGGAAAATTTTTGTTTGGGTTATCAGAATACTGGCCGATGGCCATAGCCACCATCTGTGCATAAAGATTTGCCAGCAGTTTTTCCTGTGAAGTTGAGCCCTCTATGGAGAGATCTTCACCATATTGGGATTCTTTAAAGCCAATAAACTCCACTGGTACAATCTCTGTACCCTGATGCAACAGTTGATAAAATGCATGTTGGCCGTTTGTACCGGGCTCTCCCCAGACTAAGGGGCCTGTTTTGCCATGCACATATTCACCACTACGCAGGACACTTTTACCATTACTTTCCATATCACATTGCTGAAGATGTGCAGGAAATCTATGTAAGGCCTGACTGTATGGAAGAACAGCTACTGTTGCAAATCCAAGAAAATTATGATTCCAGATTCCTAGCAGTGCCATGAGAAGGGGAATATTCTCTTTAATATCTTCTTTTTCAGCTAACAGGTCAAGTGTTGAAGCACCTTTCAAAAACTCCATAAAGGCACCCAGCCCCAGATAATAACCGAGCACAATCGCACCGACCATGGACGTGGAGCTAAATCGCCCCCCGATATAGTCAAACATATAAAAAGAACGCAGGTAATTTTGCGGATTATCCATCGGGCTTTCCTGCCCCGTGACCGCAACAGAATGTTTTTTTGCGTCTAAACCCGCTTTTTCAAAAGCACTCCTGACTATTTTTTCATTGGTCAGGGTTTCAAGGGTGGTTCCACTCTTTGACACGATTGCAACAAGGGTCGTTGGCAGGTTAACCTTCCTCAACACGGAGGCAGCGTCATCCGGGTCGACATTTGAGATAAAATATACGCCACGCCCCTTCTGGCCGTAGGCTGCAAGACTCTCGTACATTGCCCGTGGCCCAAGGTCGGAGCCGCCAATTCCCACATGAATCATGGTATCAAATGGATTCCCATCTTTGTTGACCAAAACTCCAGATTCAAGTTCCTTTAAAAATTGCTGTAACTTGCCCAGTTCTATTTTTGCAGCCGACGACGCTTCTGGTTCGGCCGGATCTTGATTAAACACATCTCTAGATGCCGTATGCAGTACCTGTCTGTTTTCACAATCATAACCCTCGATCCTGTTGAGTATAGCTCCTCTTCGCATGGACTTAAACTGTGACACAAGATCAAGTTCATCTGCAAGCTCCTGCAATAACATCAGGACTTCATCATCTACTCTTTGCATTGCATAGTGATAATTTAAGAGGGGACAACGAGAAACATAACGCCCCAACCTGTCTCTTTCAACCAGACCATTGCTTCTGGTCAAATCATAAGGTTTGACCGCCAGGCTTTTTAATTTTTCATACACACTGCTATTTTCAAGTGACCTAAATTCCTTCCCCATGACCAAGGCTCCTCGTGGCTAACCCGAAGTTCTCATGACTTTTTGATTTGAAACTCAATTGTTTGTTTTTATGGTTTTAAAATGACGTCCTTAATTAACAGGCTGTTTTTCGTTTCAAATCAAAAAGTTCACCCTTCGGGCCAATAGATTTATCCGCAGCTGCTTCGTTACCGAGCATTTGCAGTAGATTATTACAGCTTCATGCCCGGTGTCTCGACCTGCGAAAAACTTTATTGGTGAGAAATCCGGGCTAAGATCGATACAGGGCAGCACCAGTGGCTCCATTTTTCTTCAGAGCTGATATGGTTTCCCGATAGTCTCTGCTTCCGTAAACCGCTGATCCCGCGACAAACACATTAGCACCCGCCTCCGCGACATCTGCAATAGTATCTGGACTGATTCCTCCATCCACCTCAATATCCACCTCCAACCCAAGGGCGTCTATTCGCTGCCTGAGCTGCCATATTTTAGTAAGCGTTGATGGAATAAACTTCTGACCGCCAAAGCCTGGGTTTACGGACATCAGCATTACAACTTCAACATCCTCCAAAATATAATCAAGGGTCGACAGTGATGTTGCAGGATTGAGCACAACTCCAGCCTTTTTGCCCATCTCTTTTATTCTGGCTACTGTCCGATGCAAATGTGTACACGCCTCTACATGCACCGTTATCCAGTCAGCACCAGCCTTTGCAAAAAGATCAATATACTTATCAGGATCTGAGATCATCAAGTGAACATCAATAGGCCTTGCAGCAATATTTGCGGCAGCCTCAACCACGAATGGCCCTATTGTGATATTAGGAACAAAATGACCATCCATCACATCCACATGAATAAGATCGGCTCCCGCCTCTTCCACATCCTTAATTTCTCCACCCAGCCTATTAAAGTCGGCTGATAAAATAGACGGTGCAATCTGAATTTCCCTGCTCATAACGCTCCTATATCTCTTTTTTGAGACAGATAGTTGATGCAACAGCATCAACTATCTTCTTTTTTATGATTTAATTTTTCGTACCTGATCCCCGGGTAACATCTCTATCACGCCATCCAACTCAAGAAAGAGCAACAACTCGCTGACCCTGGCAGGAAGCATTTTTGAGACAACAATAAGGTCTTCTTTGCTCATAGCATACGGTTCAATAAATTGCAGTAATGCTACTGCATCTGGATCAAGATCGATATTTCTTTCTGGTGAGTCCTTACCAATTAATCCTCTAGCTGAAGCAGACAATCCATACTCATCTGCAATATCTGAGGCACCAAGAACAATCCTTGCCCCCTGTTGCAAAAGCCAATGAGCCCCCTCACTTTTAAATGAGTCAACCTGCCCTGGTACTGCAAAAACATCACGGCCGATATCCAATGCAATTTGTGCAGTAATTAAAGACCCTGACCTTTTCGCAGCCTCCACGACAACTACTCCCAACGAAAGACCTGCAATAATACGATTTCTCGCGGGAAATCGAAATCCTTCAGGCCGCGTACCAAGTGGGTATTCGCTCACGACTGCTCCCTGTTCTGCTATTTCTCTATAGAGAGACCCATTCTGTTTTGGATAAACAATATCAAGACCACAACCTAAAACAGCGACAGTGTTTCCAGCTCCGCTCAGTGTCCCACGATGAGCCTCTGTATCAATTCCGAGAGCAAGCCCTGACACCACGGTAAGCGAATAACTGGCCAGAGCTTCAGCCAACTGAAAAGAGGTTCTCCGGCCATAGCCTGTCGCCGCCCTGGACCCCACAATAGCAATGGCACTTTGACTCAGGACTTCAGGATTACCACGCACGAAAAGCAGTAAAGGAGGATCGACAAGTTGTTTTAAAAGAGGAGGATAGAGAGGAGAATCATAGCAAAGTACATGGGCGCCAAAATCTTGCAGCCGGTTGAGTTCCTGCTCTCCTTTCTGGTACCAATTGGTCCCTGAAAGAAGGCCCTTGAGCTGACTGGCTCTCATCCCCCCGAGTTTCGACAACACCTCTGGGCCGCTTTGTAAAACAGCAGAGGGCGTTTTAAAGTGGCCTAACAAACGCCATACACCGCTCAGGCCAAGGCCTGGGACAAGAGATAAACTTAACCAGTCGAGGGTGGAGTCCATAAGCGACATATTTCCTTAACAGTGCTAACTCAACTATGTAGCAACAATTCCAGCGCCAGAGTATAAAAAAGAGTTTATCTTCTCCTTGAATTGAAGCAGAGAAACCAGAGTCTAACCCCGGCCAACGGGAAGGTACTCCGGCAACCCCCTTGAGGGGTGTAAGTACCTTGAGACAAATTATTTCTCGGAAAAACAAGAAATAAGCACAGTCTTAGAAATAATTTGTACGGTACTAATCAGTCATAAATACTTTTAGCTCCTCAACGCGTGAGGGGTGCTTTAATTTCATTATTGCCTGGGCTTCAATCTGACGTATTCTCTCTCTTGTTACAGCAAAACACTTTCCAACTTCTTCAAGAGTATGATCACAATCAACATCTATCCCATAGCGCATCTGCAATACCTTGGCTTCTCTGGGAGAAAGAGATGACATTACCTGGTTAAGACACTCTCGGAGACTGCTTACCATAGTGAGTTCGTCAGGTCCAAGTTTATCTTTATCTTCTATAAAATCACCTAAAAAAGTCTCCCCATCATTACCTACAGGCGTGTCTAAAGAAATAGCATCTTTAGCAATTTTAAGAGCCGACTTCACTTTACTCACATCTGTACCCAACTGCTCAGCCATCTCTTCGGGAGTTGGTTCTCGATGTTCCTCGAGAAGAAAATCTTTTGAAACCCTGAGTAGGCGATTGATCGTCTCGATCATATGCACTGGCAAACGAATAGTACGGCCCTGATCAGCGATGCCGCGAGTAATGGCTTGCCTGATCCACCACGTCGCATAGGTACTAAACTTATATCCGCGGTGATAATCAAATTTCTCCACCGCCTTCATCAACCCAATATTCCCCTCCTGAATAAGGTCAGAAAACTGGAGTCCACGGTTTACAAATTTCTTAGAAACTGAGATAACAAGCCGAAGATTTGCCCGAACCAGACCTTCCTTCGCCTGTTTATACATATCCCAGCCCATGTCGACCTCATGGAGTAACGTGCGAAGTTTCTTTTCATCAACCCCGGATTCCTCCATCATCTGCCTATTAACCTGACGCTCAATTACCTCGGGGGCAACCTCATTTTCTCCATCCCCCTGTTGGGCGACATGCACCCCCATCACCTCTACAAAAACTTTGCGGAATCTCTTGGATAAGTCTTCAAGGCCTGTAGCGATAGCCTTTATGCAGTCGGCACATATAATTTTATCATTAAAAAGTCCGGTGACAGCGTCGCCAACTGCTTCTATCTCCACAAGTAGGTTTTCTGCAACAGCCGACCCAGGAGTCTCTTCCAGATATTTATTCAACAGTCCCTGTCGGGCCGTTTCAAGAACCACGGCCTGTTCTACTCGGGATAAAAATTCCTTACTTTCCTTTGCAACGACCTTTGGCGAATTTTCTGTAATACCCGAAATAATCTGGCAGATTTTCTCATGGTTATTATCAAGACCTTTGACCACTTCAACAAGAGCAGGGATTGCTATGGGGGTCCTAAGTACAGCATTCTGAACCCTCCGCTTCCCATCTTCCATCATCTTAGCCAGCTTGAGTTCCTCTTCGTGATTGAGCAGTGTCAGTGTGCCCATTTCCCGAAGGTAGATATTCATTGGATCTACTGAAGATTTCCCCTTATCCGAATTTCCGATGGCACTCTTCCGGGAGGTCCTGCGTCGGTCGCTTTTCCTCCGGTCGCGGGAGGAAGCTGAACGCCTTTCGGTCTCATCACGACGACGCTCATATTTTGCATCATCGAAATCCACAGGCTCGTTAAACTCTCCAGCAGAATGGTCGCTCAGGTCATAGGAGGGCGCACCTTTCAAATCACTGTAATCCATCATTGCCTCATCCATCCCCTTAACGACATCGTCGTCACCGCCAGCTCCTGCCATACAATTCTCCCTCTACCTAAATCAGAAAAGACTTATTTAAAACACAATCAGCCCAGCCCCCACCGGACCTCTGATGGTCTTTTACTAAGCCATCAATACTTACACCTATTCACAATCAAACGAAACGAAGGAAAATGTCAAGTTTTTTTCACCACATCGGTCAAAAACCTGTATTCTGCTACAATCTCGAATTGTTACAATATCTTCACCTGTCAACCATGGAGCTTTTGAGCCAGTCGAACTTTTTCCATCATGAGCTCCTGCACCAGCTGAAGATTACTTTCGGCCTGGGCCTGCTGAATCTGTTGCATTATCAGAACACTATCTCTTTTCACCTGATCTCTTTGTAGAAATTCTACAAAAACAGCAAGTTCTCGCTCACACTGGCCTTCTTCAGTATCAACCTCCTCGCCAGCATTGAGCAGTAACTTCGACACGAATCGTCGCTCAGCGCCTTCAGGCAGGACAGTCAACAACTCCTCCGGTTCCGCTTCACTATTTTGCCTTACAACCTTACCAAGCTCCAGAAACAGAATCTCTCCAATACTCCCCTCCAAACAGTCACGAATCTTGTTTTCTGCCAGCACATCATATGTACCAGGGTTAAGAATCATAAATTCAACGAGTTGCTTTTGCTGAATCGACAGAGTTTCAATACCTGCATACTGTTTTTGTCTTGCAATATAAGGTTCTACAGGCACAGCCCTTATCATCTTCTGCTCAAGATGCCGTTCAAGATCGGTCACCTGCATACCTAATTCTTCCGCAAAATGTGATAAAAAAAGTGCCCGTTGCAATGGCGACACAGCAGCTGCAAGCAGTGGTTTTAACTCCTCTACTATTTTTCGTTTACCATCAAGGCCAAGTCCATATTCTTGTACCCACCGTCCTAAAACAAATTCAGGCAAATTCTCGGCAGTTTCCAATAACTGGTTTAACGCGGTCAATCCCTTTTCCCGAACGTAGGTATCAGGATCATGACCAGTGGGTAAAACGGCAACTTTTCCGGTGATCTGTTCCGCGAGGAAAAAAGGCACGGACCTCGCGGCCGCTTTTACACCAGCATCATCCCCATCGAACAAAAGCGTGACTTCCTCCGTAAAACGCTTGACCAGCCGTAACTGCTCCCTTGTAAGAGCAGTCCCTAGTGGCGCCACAACGTTTCCACAACCATTTGCAACAAGCGAGATAAGGTCGAAATTTCCCTCTACAACGACAGCCCTATTCAATTTACGGATATGATCTTTTTGCTGATAAAGTCCAAGCAAAGACTGACTTTTATTAAAGACTGCGCTCTCGGGAGAGTTAAGATACTTCGGCTGCCCTTCACCCACAATCCGTCCACCAAAACCACAGACCTGCCCACTGATATTATATATCGGAAAAACTATCCGATCTCTAAAGCGGTCATAAGTTCCACCCGTCTCTTTTGCCACAAGAAGCCCCGTCTCAATTGCGGCTTTTTGGTCCATCCCCTTAAACTTCGATCCTAAAAAATTCCAGCCAACACTATCCACATCCGGAGCATACCCAATACAAAACGTATCTTGTATCTCATGACTTACCCCCCTTTTGGCCAGATATTCTCTGGCCACCGATGCGCCACTCGCTTCTTTGAGATATTTGTGAAATAATCCTGCCGCCAGCTCATTTACCTTGAACAGTTGCTCTCTTTTTTTCTGACGTTCTTCATCTTCCTTTGATCGCCTGCGTTGGGGTAATTCAACATGGTACCTTTCTGCAAGGAGTCGTAGTGCTTCAGGAAAATCTAATCCCTGTTGCTTCATCACAAAACTAAAGACATCCCCAGACTCACCACAACCAAAACAGTGAAAGAACTGTTGTCCGCCATGCACCGAAAACGAGGGGGTCTTTTCACCATGGAATGGACACAAGCCTAAAAATCGTACCCCGCTTCTCTTTAAATCAACATGTTCACCAATTATCTGCACAATATCCGCCTGCTCTTTTATCCGTGCAGTAATATCATCCCATGTATCATTTGAACCCATCAGACATCCCTTCATAAAGAAATTTTATACATCTACCCCAACAAACAAAAGATAGAGCTTAATGCCCCATACAAATATGCGAGGTATTAGGAAGTAAACCTCCAGGTAACGGACTATCTATCGCGTGCGACCTGTTCCCTTTTGACAAAGAATACTTAGCGCAAGCCTTTCAATATAGCCTACAAACCCCGTTCAGTCATTAGATTTGCCCAGCCCAAGAAAAGGGTGTACATTAAAGTGGTCTCACTTTTTTTATATCTACCTGATCACAGTACTTTTATTAATTATTTTTGACACCACTCTCACAAGGCGTTAGTGTCCCACCCATTGGTACAAAAATTACACCATCACTATATGTCTTTTTATAGTGAGCAATGATACAATCAAGATGTCAAACAGCAGGACAATTTCCCCAGTTTAATTCAGCCCGAAAACTTGACCATGTCACAACTATCCATCCAGACAATATACGATCAGATAGACAATCTGCCAGCACTTCCTGCAACTGTTACCCGTGTACTAACCACCATCGCAAACCCGGAAAGCAGCGCAAGCGACCTCATGCAGGTGGTACTGCCTGACCAGACAATGTGCGCCACCATTCTAAAAATGGCAAATTCAGCTGCATTTGGCATCCCAAAAGAAGTCAGCACCATTGAACGTGCTCTCATGGTTCTTGGTTTTGATGAAATTAAAAATATCGTCATAGGCAAAGCAATCTTCGCGTCTTTTCCAAAACTCGGCAAAGAATCCATAAAGGGAGTAGGTGTATTCTGGGAACATGCGTTTACCTGTGCACTCATGTCTAAAATAATAGGAGAGCACTACCGACTCTCTGCAAGTGAGCTCTTTATATGCGGCCTCATCCATGACATAGGAAAACTTGTCATGCTTATGGCCTATCCTAACAGTTATCCAATTCTTGGGGAACATTCTCTCTCAAGCCATTTTCAGACCATGGGGTCTGAGACGGAACAATATGGTATCAACCATGATGCTGTTGGCCTGGAACTTGCGATCCGTTGGTCTCTTCCAGAACAACTGACCTCTGCAATCGGTTACCACCACAAACCTGACGCAGCACCACATTTCAAACAACACCCCATGATTGTCCAAGTGGCAGATATCCTATCTCTCATGTACTGCTGCTCGGAAATTACAGAAGCAAAGGATGTGCAAAATATTTTCTATGATTTTCTTCCTGGGACCACAGATCTCTGGAAACAAAACGGGTTGACTCTGCAACCCGAAACCTTGGGCTTATGGTATGAAACTCTTCAGGAAACACGGGAAAAAGATCAAGAAATGCTGACCTTACTGAGTGCCTAATGAAAATTACCTCCATAAAAAAGACCATTCGTAACACCAAGAGATTTGCAGAAATCGTCAAAGTATTGTCTAAATTTGGCTTTCGACAAATCGTTCTCGACACTGGCCTTAACCGGTTGATGGGACATTCCAAAAACGATGTCGAAGTTACTATGCCTGAGCAATCCAAGAGTCTACCTGCCCAAGTCAGACTCCGTATGGTCCTCGAAGAACTTGGGCCGACCTTCATTAAACTTGGTCAACTCCTCTCAACACGTCCAGACCTCATCCCTCCTGAATGGGCAGAGGAATTTAAAAAACTTCAGGACAATTGCAACAAAGTCCCTTTTGCTGAAATATATGAAGTCCTCAACCTGGAGTTTCCCGGCAGACTCAGCCTACTTTTTTCCTCAATAGAAGAAGAACCACTCGCAGCAGCGTCCATCGCCCAAGTACACAAGGCTACCATGGCAGATGGCACTCAGGTCGTCGTCAAGGTGCTCAGACCTGGCGCGAGAGCGCTCATTGAAGAGGATATGGACCTCGTTGAGATGCTCGCCCAACTCCTCCAGCAGTACTTCTCAGATCTTGGCTACAGCCCCACAGCCGTTGCAAAAGAATTCTCAAGGGAGTTGCATAAAGAGATTAACTTTATCATTGAAGGGCAGTCCACCGACAGACTCCGTCGCTATTTTGAAGATGATATTAATATCAGCTTTCCGACTATTTACTGGTCCGCAACCACCAGAAACGTCCTTACTATGGAGGAAATTAAAGGACGCCTTCTCTCCACGGTACATCCTGAAAGTCTGAGTTCAAAGGACAGAAGGGCAATAGTTGCCAACGGCACAGACGCTGTATTTAAACAATGTCTGCGCTTTGGCTTTTTCCATGCGGACCCGCATCCCGGTAACATTATATTACTGGAAGACAACAAACTCTGTTTTATAGACTGCGGTATGACAGGTAGGCTCGACCGCAAAACCAGCGATCAACTCATCAATCTGGTGGCAGCTATTATTAAGGGAGACATCGATAGGCTCTGTAGGGTTGTCCTTGAGCTCACCAGTGTCGATCCCGCAATAATAGAAAGTAGAGAATTTCGTCTGGAACTTCGAAACCTCACAGGACAATTCCAAAACACTGATCTACAACACTTAAATATAACGGGCCTTCTTTCAGATTTTTTTGCAATGCTCCAGCGCTACCACATCCAGTGTCCGGGAGATCTGATGCTGCTCACAAAAGCGCTGACCACAATCGAAGGTGTTGCTGAACAGTTTGATCCGAGCTTTGATGTACTTGCTCACGTAGAGCCGCAAATTCAAGAAATTGTAATGAGAAGATATAGTATAGGGGCTATCAGGGCTCGTATAAGTAAGACGCTCGCCAATTCCCTTGAACTCCTTGAGGATCTTCCAGGAGAACTCCAGCGATTCCTCGATCATGCAAAACACAGCCGCTTCACACTCAACCTTGAACTAAAGCGCATCGAACATCTCTCAGAAGCAATAGACACATCCAGTCGAATCATGGGCATTGCCATGATTATTGCGGCCCTGATTGTCGGCTCTTCAATACTTCTCCTTGCCGACCGCATGTCCCGTGAACCTGGATTTATTGGAACACTGGGGATAGTAGGTCTTATTTTAGCAGGTATTAACACCACCGGTTTTATCATCTCCTTCCTCCTGCCACGAAAGAAAAAGTAAATAAGACCCCACTCGTTCCAGTTTTACCGCTCTGTTGCTTCCTGTGCGAATTGACAGACTTTTGCAAATTTTCCGGCATCTAAACTGGTAGAACCCAGAAAAAGACCACTTAGACCCGAAACTGCCAAATACTCTTTGGCATTTTCATGCGACACTGCCCCCCCGTATATAATTGGCCAGACAGGGAAAAATGCACTGATTCGTGTTACAGCCCCGGCTACCCGTTCAACAGACTCTGAAATATTAAAATTAAGAGCATCAACCGGTGTATAAGCGACAATCATTTCTTTACAGTCAATATCTGCAAGTGGTCTTAATTGTGCCAGCAGCTCAGCATCCTCCACACAAACTATCGGAATCAAACCGCTATCCGCTGCCTCCGTCACCTTATTAATCACATCTTGGAACGTCTCATGAAAGTAACGCCTACGTTCTGAGTGTCCAACAATGACATAGCTCGCCACGCTTTTTAACATGTCAGCTGCAATGGCGCCCGTGTAACTCCCCCTCGGAAAAGGAGAAACATCCTGAGCGGCCAGAGACACACCGGGTAATTTCAGATCCGTCAGTGTCGTTGCTATACTCTCAAGAGTAAGAGCAGATGGAGCCACAACGATATCAACACTTTCACTAGCTCTATATAGCCCTGAAAACTGGTTGAACCAAGCGAGGCCATCACTGGTTGTTTTGTGACATTTCCAATTGCCAATCACATATTTTTTCATCAAATACTCCTCTGATCAGTATATAATTTACAAGAATGTCTGAACAATTTCACGAATATCACTGGCAGAAAGAGACGAGATCACAACTGTCTTTTTCCTCGACTGCAGGCCCGCCGTTAAGATAACATCTTTTTTCCCCACCCCAAAGACCACGGCAAGAAATCGCACCACCTCTTTATTAGCCTTACCATCAACGGGCGGAGAAGACACAGCAATTTTCAATCGCTTATCGTGAAGACCAACAACTCTATTTTTTGATCCCTTGGGCTGAACATACAGATAGAGAAGCTGTCTGCCATCGGATGCCTCTGTCAGATATGGCATAAGGAATTCACTTCGAGATATATAACCCCGGTAAACGGGAAATAAGCGGGGCTCTTTTCAGTATATTCTCGAACAAGCTCCTATTTGGTGCTAACTTCAAGTTATTAATACCAAAAGCACTCACCGCTTTCTTGTTTTTTATCACAAACTTTCAGGAGTAAGACACTACAGGTATCTGCCTATCTCGCTTAGCCCGAATTTCTCATGACTTTTTGATTTGAAACTCAATTGTTTGTTTTTATAGTTTAAAAATGACTTCCTTAATTAACAGGGTGTTTTTCGCTTCAAATCAAAAAGTTCACCCTTCAGGCCAACAGATTTATCCGCAGCTGCTTCGTTACCAAGCATTTGCAGGTAGCGAAGACTCCGGTAGATTATTACAGCTTCATGCCCGGTGTCTCGACCTGCAAAAAACTTTGTTGGTGAGAAATCCGGGTTAAGCTTCCTCAGTATCAGGAATTTCTATACTCTCAAAAAGATCAGACAGGTCATCACCTTTTGGTTGGCCGACGTCGTCGGGGAACTCATCAAGTGTATTGAGATATGCCAGTAAGGTGTTTTTCAACTCTTCTTTCACCCTTCCCTTTTTATCCCGTAACTCTTCAATCTCTTTTGGAAGATGGGCAAGTTCAGCCTCAGACTCTGCCTTAAAGCTTTCCACCTCAAGCCGGGCATTTTCCATCAACTTTGCGGCCTCTGCTTCGCTTGTCTCACGTAGACTGTCAGAAAATTTTTGGGCTGCCAGAATGGTAGTCTTAAAATCGACACCCTCCTTCTTAAGCTCACTGTTCTGTTCTTCAAGAACCGCGACACGTGTACGTAACTTTTCAAGCTCCGATTGATCTTGCTCGCTGAGACCGATATCACCGGTCAACTGATCTTCAAGCTCTTCTATTTTCTCTGTGTGGGTTGTATTCTCTTTATCAAGCTCCTCAACCCGTTTCTCAGTAGCCTCAAGCTTTTCTTTCAACTCTTCAATTTCGAGATCCTTATGCTTATACCCTTCTTCGATATCTGACTGAATTCCATCTGCATTGTCTTGACTTGCCTTGACTTCTGCAGCAAGTGTTTCTTTATCTCTAACAAGAGATTCCTGCTCGGCCTGAAGTGCCTCGATCTCTTCAATCTGAACACGGTTCTGTTCAGTTAATTCGAAAAAATCCTCAGCTAAAAGTTCCAGATACGCCTTAACTTCTATGGCATCATAGCCTCTGAATTTAATTTGGAATTCCTGGTCTTTAATCGCCTGTGGTGTCAGCATACTCCCCCCTGTAGTGGTTCTTAAATAATAATCGCGCTTTTTCTACATCCTGCAGTTAATCAACCAATCCCCATGGCAATCTGTTTTAGCGTCTGAACAACAAAACTTTGCAGAAACATTATCCCTAGAATCAGAATCATCGGAGAAAAATCAATCCCTCCAAAGCTCAGCGGTATATAACGCCTGATCCTGCTAAGTACTGGCTCCGTTGCCTCATACAAAAACCTGACGATAGGATTATGCGGATCTGCATTAACCCAAGAAATTACCGCCCGACCAAGAATAATCCACATATAGGCAGTCAACACGAAATCGATCAACTGGGCCACTGCCATCATAAAATTATTTACAACAAACATACAAAATCTCCCTTAAAATCAAGCAACTTTGCTACCAGTTGATATAGGCCCACTTACCGTTGTAAGTATAAGACTCTCTTTATCTCCGTTTACATCTTTTGCTGCAAGCACCATTCCATGAGAGGGTACTCCCATGAGCTTTGCTGGCTTAAGGTTAGCGACTATTATTACCTGACGGCCAATAAGGTCTTCGGGACTATAATGTTCTGCAATACCTGCTACAATAGTTCTCTCTTCAGGTGCCTTAACGGTAAGTTTGAGTAACCTGTCTGATTTCTTGATGGGTTCAGCACCAATGATTTCAGCCACCCGAAGATCCAGTTTCTTAAAATCATCAAAAGATACAAGACCATCGTCTGTTGCTACCGTTTTTTTCTTTTTTTCTTTTTTAGACAGTTGAGGTGGCTGCTCCTGTTTTTCTTCTTTTTCCAGGCGAGGAAAAAGCGTCACAAGGACTTGCAGTTCTGTACCGGGCTCAAGCAGTCCCCACTGTCGACCTGACGCAAGCAGGCTGATCCGCGGATCGCCTGCAGACATTGCCAGGGCCTGCCCCATCTTCACGGTAGCGCCAATCATCACAGGCCGCAGGACTAAAGTAAGCAAACGCAGACTTTCGAGAGTTGTATAGAGTACCGTGTCAAGACGCTCCCTCAAGGCCTCATCTTTTGCAAGTGTCCACGGTTCACTGATCACAATATATCTATTTACGACTCCCACGAACTCCCAGATCGCCTGCAGTCCAAGGTGAAAATTAAACTGCCCCATCACCTCCTCGTAGCGTGCAAGCATCTTTTCAGCAGCTTGTTGGAGTTCACCATCCGCTTCAGTGTAATTTCCTGGTGTCGGAATCGTACCACCCCGATATTTCTGTACCATAGCCAGAGTCCTGCTAAACAAGTTACCAAGATCGTTTGCAAGGTCAGCATTTTGTCTCGCCACAATAGCCTCAGAACTAAAGGACGAATCGAGACCAAAAGACATTTCCCTCAATGTAAAATACCTGAGTGTATCAACTCCATAGGCAGCGACAAGCTCTTTAGGTCTGACGACATTGCCTATACTTTTAGACATCTTGGTGTCGTCCACATTCCAGTAACCGTGGACATGGAGCTTTTGATAGAGTGGCAGTTTCATGGAAAACAACATTGTCGGCCAGTAAATAGCGTGTGGCTTTAGAATATCTTTTGCAATAACATGTTCAGCCACCTGCCAATTTTTTTCAAACAGATCACCGTCCGGATAGCCAATCCCTGTGAGATAGTTAATAAGGGCATCAAACCAAACGTAGGTGACAAACTTGTCGTCAAAGGGTAACTCAATCCCCCAGGTGAGCCTCGACTTAGGCCGTGAGATACAGAGATCCTCTAAGGGCTCACTCAAAAATGACAACACCTCATTTTTGTATCGCTCTGGAGTAATAAATTCCGGGTTAGCATGAATATGATCGATAAGGGCCTGCTGGTACTTCGACATACGGAAGAAGTAGTTTTCCTCAGCAATTTGTTCCGGTGGTTTCTGATGATCGGGACAATTACCATCAACCAATTCTTTTTCGGTCAGATAGCGTTCACACCCCTGACAGTAGAGCCCTGTATATTCATCGAAATAGATATCTCCACTATCGTATACGTCCTGTAGGATTTTCTGTACGACCTTTATATGATCTGGATCCGTTGTGCGAATAAAATTATCCGGCTCAATTTCCAGAACCGGCCAGGTGCTGCTAAACATTCCACTGATAGTATCAACATATTCTTTCGGAGCAACCCCCTGCCCTTCTGCCGCTTCTACAATCTTGTCTCCATGTTCGTCTGTTCCCGTCTGGAAACGCACATCGTCCCCGCAAAGCCGTCGAAAACGGCTGTAGGTATCAGCCACAATGGTGGTATATGCATGCCCAAGATGAGGCTGGGCATTTACATAATAAATAGGGGTCGTTATGTAGGTTGTCATAGTATTGTATATAAATAGATGAATCGGAAATGTAATTAATCAGGTAGGCGGAACTGAAGGCGTTGCCTTCTATTCACCGCTGCTTTTTTTGTCTTTTTTTCTCTCAGTGCTTGGACGCTTTACTGGCTGAAATGAGCGCCACTGCTCTTCGAGTAGAGTCACCTCTTCACCGGAACTATTTTCAGCCAGGATTGCATCCTTAAGAATAATCTGCCGCCTGACAAGATATATTTCACCATCGATATTAATTCGTTTACCCAACTTCGGCATACTCTTCCGTTGTTTTTTATACGTATCGTACTCATATGTCAAACAGCAAAGCAGGCGATTACATACCCCTGAAATTTTTGTCGGATTGAGAGGTAAATCCTGTTCCTTTGCCATTTTTATAGAAACTGAGTCAAATTTTTTAATAAAGGAAGAACAGCATAACTCCCTACCACAGGTCCCAACACCACCGATCATTTTCGTTTCGTGACGAACTCCAACCTGACGCATCTCGACACGGGTCCGGAACTCCTGAACCAGGTCTTTGACGAGGGCACGGAAATCAACTCTGCTATCAGCAGTAAAGTAAAAGACCATCTTACTTCCGTTAAAATAGCGTTCAACCCGAACAAGATGCATGTTCAGCTTATGTTTTTTAATCAAGTCATTACAAGACTTAAAGGCACGATCTTCACTGATCGCGAGGGTGCGAAATTTTTCAAGCTCATTTTCCTGTGCAACCCGCTTTATGACGTAGGTACCCCTACTCTGTTCAGTTTTACAACCACACATGGGAGAATCACCGGCTATTTTTGCTGGCTCCACCCCATGGTCCGTCTGAACCAGAACAACCGTACCCACAATAAGACGACTCGCTAAATAAGACGCTGTGAAATGCTGTCCATCATCACGGAAACGAATACGATAAAACAGCTGTTCACTCTGCGTACGTTCTTCACTCGACTCTTTCTTCTCAGTTTCTGCCATCAACCTTCATCCTTATAAAACTACAATTGTTTGGGGCCTCTACTGTAACTTAAAGAAAAGGACCTCACAAACAAGATTTTTATTACAGTTTCTCGCAAGCTCCTGCTCCGCACGGTCTATTGCCTGCAATTTTCTATGGAGTATTTCTGTACTCCAGCTTTTCCCACTATTGCCCAGACCTAAATCGGCAAGTCTCTCCGTTTCTTCAAAAAGAAGATCGCGAATCCATAACCGAAGCAAACCAAAAAATGTGGGCAACGCGTCCTTTAATGTGGCCACTTTTTCGGCCAATCGCAATAACTGACCAACATCTCTATTTATATGTATAGCAGCATCGCTCAAAAAGCCAACAGCTTCACGCCACATTGAGACCATCTCAGCCCTATGAAGAGTAAGGGCCACTCCAGGACTCCCTTCCGACAACCGCGCAAGAACTCGGGCGTCTGCTTCTTCGACATCCTGTGCCTTTAAAATTGTACACGTATCATCTGTACCCAAGGCAGCAAAAGGAACAACCTGACATCTTGAGGTAAGTGTTGCCAGAATCTCTCTTGATGAGTCCGCTGTTAAAATCAGCAAATTACCGTCCGGGGGCTCTTCAAGTGTTTTCAATAAACTGTTGGCGGCCTCACGCCTCATGGTGTGCACGTCTTCTAAGACAACAACACGCATGGTCGACTCATAGGGTGGATAGCTGATCGATTTTACCAGCTGCCGAACCTGGTCAATCTTGATGGCACCTTTATCCGGTCTCACTATGGTAAAATCAGGGTGACTGCCCGAGTAAAACTTCCGGCACGACGAGCAGACTCCACAGGCTCCCGGATCAACGGTATCTTTACAGTTTATTGCGGCTGCAAGTCCACGGGCAAAAAGACATTTACCAACCCCATCAGGTCCTTTGAAGAGAAAACCATGGGGCAACCTATCACTGGCCAACGTTTTGCCTAGTAGTCGTTTTGCTTTTTCCTGCCCAAAAAGTTGGCTATAACAGAGGCGAGAGTGAGACATGTAGAACCGTACTCCTTAAAACCTGTAAAAAATAAAATAAAATGTTAATAACTGAAAAAATGACAGATCCCGCAATATCACAACTTTTACCCATTAATTCCAAGACGTTCCTAGCGACATTACTCTGAATTAATAGTACCCATCACTTCTAGGTAGAGAACCAAATCACACCTATAATAAGTAAAACTGATCAATATACAAACATTGGTGACAAAACACCCATACTTTCAAATCGTAAGCAAACTCCACCAACCCCATACTTATTTTTTCTTGCTTGCCCATTTTGCTAATCAATGGAATAATGGAGAGTTCTGCCAATATTCAGAAGATAGGCTCACAACAGACAGCAAACACCATATCAAATACGCCGTACAGGAGTACAACAACGATGAGAAAACAGATGATCATTTCAGTTATGTCAAAGGACAGACCTGGAATCATAGCAAGCACAACAGGAGCAATTTACAAACTTGGCGGAGATGTAGCTGACCTCAATCAAACTGTCCTCTGCGGTTACCTGACGATGATACTCAATGCCTCTTTTGAGGAAGACATAACGAAAGAAGACCTTCACGCCGCCATTTCCCACGTTAAAACCGATTGTAAGTTTGAGGTATCCATCAAAGAGCTTCCACCCGGCGAAATACTCGATGCAGGTGGCCCCCCGGAAGACACCTATATTTTAACAGTACAAGGTCCAAACAGGGGTGGCATAGTACACGGAGTCAGCCAGTTTTGTTTTGAACATAATGTGAATATCTTTGACCTTGCGACAACATTAAAAGACGGCCAGTACACAATGGCCCTTCAATTAGACGTACAGAAATGCAATTGTAAAATTGAAGAACTACAACAAAAGCTGGACATCTACTCACAAGAGAACGGACTCACAATAATGATCCAGCATAATGATATCTTTCGAGTTACAAACGAAATCACCTTGCAATAGCCCAGTTAAAGGGGAGATAAGCCAGGACAAGTACTCTAAGTCAGATTGTTTTCTTGAAAAAAACAAGCGATACGCACAGACCTCGAAACAATCTGTAAGGTACTAATAGCTGAAACCTCACAAAGCACACCACTTCAGGAGACACCAAAACCATGTTACGCTCTGACCAGATTCTTTCCACCGTCGAGATGATTCAAAAAGAAAATCTTGATGTACGTACGGTCACAATGGGAATAAACCTCCTTGATTGCAGATCAGGGAACGTAGAAGAAACCTGCGAAAAAATAGAAGCCAAGATTGTCCAATTCGCCGGAAATTTTGTTGCAACCTGCAGCGAAATGTCTAAAAAATATGGTATTCCAGTCGTCAACAAGCGCATTTCTGTCACGCCGATTGCACTCGTGGGTGCGGGTTTCAAAAAAGACGACTTTATTGCGATTGCCAAAACCCTCGACCGTGCAGCTACAAAAGTAGGTGTAGACATCCTTGGTGGTTATTCTGCCCAGGTTGAAAAAGGCATGACTGACACTGACCGGGAGTTTATCGCATCTATCCCTGAGGCTCTTGCCCAAACCGAAAAAATTTGTTCCTCCATCAATATTGCTACCACCCATAAGGGTATCAATATGGACGCCCTTAAAATCATGGGCCAAACAGTAAAAGATCTAGCCGAGCAAACTGCAGATCAAGGTGGGTTTGGTGCTGCTAAATTTGTTGTTTTCTGTAACCAACCCGGTGACAACCCCTTCATGGCTGGTGCCATCCATGGTGTTGAAGAAGCGGAAGTTGTCCTCAATGTTGGTGTCAGCGGACCCGGTGTTATTGCCCGAGCCCTTGAAAGACTTATTGCCACACACACTGAACCTGGCAGTCTTAAATTTGATGATCTTGCCGAAGAAATCAAACAGACCACATTTCGTGTCACCAGATGCGGCGAACTTATCGGTCGGGCCGTATCCAAGTCTCTAGGAGTTGACTTTGGTGTTGTTGATCTTTCCCTTGCACCTACACCTAAAATTGGTGACAGCGTCGGAGAAATTTTTAAAATTCTGGGTGTGGATTCCGTCGGTGCCCCTGGTTCCACCGCCATCCTCGCTATGCTTAACGATGCCGTCAAAAAAGGTGGCATCTTTGCCAGTAAGACAGTGGGTGGCCTCAGTGGAGCGTTCATCCCTGTCATGGAAGATGCTGTTTTGGCAGACGCTGTAGGCGATGGCTCCCTCACTCTCGAAAAGCTCGAATCTATGACCTGTGTATGTTCCGTAGGACTGGACATGATCGCCATCCCAGGATCTGTTGACGCGGACACAATTGCCGCAATCATAGCCGACGAGATGGCCCTTGGGGTAATCAACTCGAAAACCACTGCAGCAAGACTTATCCCCGTACCCGGTAAAGAAGTCGGTGACCACGTAAGTTTTGGTGGTCTCTTTGGAGCAAGCCCTATCATGCCCGTAAATAATGTTGGTAAATCCAGCAGATTTATAGCCTGGGGTGGGAGGATGCCTGCACCGATCCACAGCTTTAAAAACTAACTAAGACCGTGCTTGCAGTTACACAAAGGGGGATAGAGCGCGACGCGCTCTATCCCCTTTTTTCATACCCCAGAGCTCAACAGATCATAAATGACAGATACGATTTCGTCCCGCCGTTTTGGCCTCACCGAGAGCCTGCTGCGCCTTAGCTATTAAAATCTGGACCTTTTCTTTAGCAGAGGGCAATATCGTTGCTCCACCAATACTGATAGTCACAGCCCCAGTGAGTGGGGAGGCTTCGTTTTTCCTATTTAAAGATGATACAGTTTCCATCATCCTCTTTGCAACGAGTCCTGCGCCATCCTTATTAGTATTTGGCAGAATAGCCGCAAATTGATCTCCACCGTACCGTGCTACAATATCTACTGGCCGTAGCAGCGTTCGATGCAGTGACCCTGCCAAGGCCCGTAAACAATCATCACCCTCTACATATCCATAATACTCGTTGTAGGCTTTTAGGTAATCCACATCTATAAAGAGTAGGGATAATGGCTCATTCTCACGTACCGCCTGTCGCCATTCTTTTTGTAAGTTTTCATCGAAATAATACCTATTAAAAAGCCCTGTAATGTTATCAAGTGAAGAGAACAGCTCTAACCGGTGTTTATTTTCTTTAAGCTCCTGTTGGAGAACCTCAAGCTCAAGCATCTTCGCATCAAAATCGGTTGTTTGAGATGCAACTCGCTTTTTCAATCTGTACAGTTCGAAAAACAGCCGGGTCTTACCTGTTAATATATTTACCGGAACAGGTAGAGGCAGACAATCAACAAGCCCCGAGCCATAATCACGACAAAGAGAGTCTCCCGTCTCCACACCATCAACTAGAAAAAGAAGAGGGCTCGTCTCTTGCCTTGCCAGCTCCCTAACGCATTCTGTGGTACCAAGATATCCGAGTCCTTTTGCAGTGAAATCAATTATAACAAATGCATAATCTCGCCCTTGGAACTGGGTTTCAACGCTACGTGCATCCCTCGCCCAAACCAGCTCTGCACCAGGTTCATTATCTATGACCTTTACAACCAGTTTTCCGAGAGTTCCCTCGGGATTACATAAGATGAGAACCGGTATTTTTTCCATAAATCACCTCATCACATAGGGACCGAATTGTATTCCACAACAATTCTATTTAGCTGGAAGCAGAAGTTGCAGCCTCAGCAATTCGGGCAAGTAGGTATTTTGCAAGTACTTCGTCATTATCACACATATCAAAGCAATAGCCGTCACTTCCAGCCAAACCACCGGGAATAAGCTCACCCCGTTCTTCGGGATCAGTGATCATATCCTCATAAAAACAGACCGAAAGCCAGCGTTCAGAAGGATCATCATCAATCACATCAACAATGGCAAAGAGATCTCTATCTTGCTGGTTATTATGCTTGGGACGGATGGAATAACTCACTCCAGCCCTCGCTATAAATTGCAATTCGACATCCGCGAGTCCCTTCAACTCTTGATAGATAACTTGGAACCAGTGACGCATGGGTTCGTCATCACCGGTCCAACTTTCAATAAAAGATTCAATCTCACTTGCTGCTGTACCATTTCCTGACATACCATCCTCCTTTAAAAGAACAAGTCTGAGACCGTTGCAATTCAAAATTAAATATAACCTAAATATTGCAATCGCCAAGTTTACTGAAGATGACAGGCAACAGACACGCAGGCGTACTTGTGTACACCAAGTGACTGTTAACGAATCAGATTCGGTATAATTGGTGATCCCGAAGGGTGGCAAACATAAGAAAAACACATTACTTTAAATTCATCAATAAGTGAGTAGTCTCTCTTGGTGGCCCACACGTAAATATATTGAGATTGCATATAAAATGTGTTTTTGAATGTTTGACATGTAAAATCTAGGTACAATATAAGCTATCCTATTATCATAGCTTATTAACTCATCACACCAATTCTTTAAACAACTTTATGCAACTCATAACGGCTCCATCCAAAACACAAAGTTTCAATGGTCGAGTGTTTAAGACATTCACAATTCCAACCTGCCTACCCAAGATCGAGAAGGTGAACAGAGCCCTTAGGGCTATGGGAAAAGATGAACTTACAGCACTCATGAAAACCAGCCCCAGGCTCACAGATACCACCCACCAACGTATCCATAGTTTTGCAACGCCCTTTACAATTGACAATGCAAAACAGGCTCTATTCACCTTTCAAGGCGATGCCTACGATGCTATCACTGCTGAAACATATAAAGAAGAGGAACTGCAGTATGCACAACAGCATCTCAATATCCTCTCCGGACTCTACGGCCTACTCCGCCCCTTAGATCTGATGCAACCCTACCGGTTGGAGATGGGTACAAAACTCGCTGTTGATGGGTGTAAAAATCTCTATCAGTACTGGAGAAAAGAAATAACAGAAACACTCAATTCAAGACTACAACGCTCCCAGGACGCAACCGTTGTAAACCTTGCATCTACGGAATATTCAAAGGTGATTGACAAAGATAAACTGGAGGGGAAAATGGTTGAGGTGGTTTTTCAGCAGGAACACAAAGGCAAAATCAAGACAATACCAATCTACTCTAAAAGAGCCCGTGGACTTATGATTCACTTTGCCATTGCGAATAGAATCGAAACGGCTCTTGAATTACAACGTTTTGATCTGGATCGCTACAGGCTGGATGACGCAAAAACAACGAAGGATTGCTGGGTATTCTTTAGAAAAGAACAGGCGTAGTAGCCGTACTACCGGTAGCAAAGTCCATACCCTTTAAAATCATAACACAACGTTAAAGGGCATGAACCTAAAAATCAATCTCAATCAGAGAAGTAGCTTTATAAGAATAAAACCTGCAGCCAGGAGCACTACAAAAGCGATGGAGAGAATATTAAAATAACGGTCTATGAATTTTTTGATCTGAGGACCAAATTTCCATATAAGTGTGGCTACCAGAAAAAATCTGGCGGACCTTGCAACAAATGAAACAATCATAAATGTTACAAAATTAGAGTGTACAAAACCAGCTGTTATGGTGAATAGTTTATAGGGAATAGGGGTGAATCCGGCCGTCCCCACGATCCAGACATCGTATTCTTTAAAGTATTGCTGAACCATCCCGTACTTGTCGCTCAGGCCATACCAGTCTATGATGGTCATACCAATTCCATCCATAAACCAGAACCCAAGACCATAACCGAGAGCCCCGCCAAGTACAGACCCGACAGAACAGATGGCTGCATAGCGAAAGGACATTGCCGGCAGAGCCACACACATTGCAATAAGAAAGACATCTGGCGGTAAAGGGAAAAAAGACGATTCTATAAAAGCAATAAAGAACAGAGCCCAGACACCGTACTTGCCACTGATCCACTCCATACAGACATCATATAACCTTCGAACCATTCCTACAGAGACCTTCTTCTCACTTACCCCAACCATGCTCACCTACCAAGTCAACAAATCGGACACTGGCAAGACAAGAGATCTCTACCTGGTCTTCTTTTTTTTCTACAAGTTGTAATTCCTGGACATTCTGATCACCCACAGGGATAATCAACCGCCCTCCCTCACCGAGTTGGTCGATAAGAGGCTGAGGAACTTCGGGACCACCCGCTGTAACTATAATTGCGTCATAGGGAGCATTTTCAGGCCACCCCATCGTTCCATCATCAAGCTTTGCCCGTATATTATAATAACGTAATTTATCAAAGGTCTTACGTGCTCCTGCAAGAAGAGAATTGATTCTCTCTACCGTATACACCTGGCTGCAAATCCTGGACAACACTGCAGCCTGATACCCCGAACCCGTACCAATCTCCAGCACCTTTTCGACACCGGTCAACCGCAGAGCCTGGGTCATCTTGGCGACGATATAAGGCTGAGAGATTGTTTGACCAGCGCCTATGGGCAGAGGATGATCACCATAAGCTCGTCCCTGCATCGCAGGGTCTACAAAAAGATGTCGGGGTACTTCCCCCATCGCCTGAATGGTTTTAGGGTCCACAATGTCTCTATTTAAGAGCTGCTCCTGAACCATCCGACTGCGGCTTGTTGCAAACTGACCCATTAGTACCTTACTCCAGAAAGCCTGTCATAAATAACAAGAAACCTGGAGACTCTTTTAAAATTAGGTTTTAACATAACTACCATGGTACTTAGCCCGGCTTATTTCCCGTTTACCGGGGTTAGTTCTTCTTCTGCCAGGAAAAATCATCGGCCCAACCCAGCTCATCTTTGTCATCTGAAGAAAAGGCTGTGTCGGATACAATTCCGTTTGTAAAGGTTATCACCACCAGGTTCACTTCCGGAACACCAAGGTATTTACCAAGAAAAGGGGTTTTCTCGACGGTACTTTTCTTTGTCTGGGTATACAACCATTTTTCTACCCCTGCACTTATGACCTGTTGCTCATCGGGGTCTCCGAGAAAGATAAGCACATCTTCTCTTGTGGATTGTCCCACCTGAACAAGGGCAATATCTGCCGCGAGATGTCGCACAGGAGTGATATAGCACCCGGATAGAAAAAAAGCGGTCAGAAGCAGGATAAAAAAGTAGCATTTTGAGGGTTTCATGGAAATCTCCAAGGCAGCAATTATTGTTGAATTCAACACAACTCTATAGTCTGTGGCAGTGCTTTTTTCAACGTTTAACCCGCTTATTAACTGAAAACTATCTCAATAATCAACGAATATTCTTCTTATAGAGCGAGTAGATACATTTCAGAGCAATTATTGACATGTACTCACCACAAAATGCAAAAAACTCCATCCACGATGGAAATCGAAGATGGAGTTTTACCCTAAGAGCTTGTAACTGAAAAGGATCAGGCCTGTACGACCCTATTGAGGATTTTATAATTTCTCTCCACCATCTCAAGGGGATCTACGAGCAAACCCGCCTGAATCATGGCGTTATCATGGATCTGTTGAGCCACCTGGGAAGCAAAATCAGCATCACTCTTCTGAAGCGCTGCGAGCTTCACAATGAGATCGTTCTTTGGATTAATCTCAAGCTTCTTTTTGCTCTTTTCCATTCCAGGAAAGCCCTGTTCCTTCCTGTTTGCAGACATGATTCTCTCCATAGAAGAGGTCATATAACTATCAGGATTCACGATCATGGCTGGTGCATCTACAAGACGTTTGGAGACAGAAACTTCTGAGACATTATCGGCAAGCACTTCCTGCATCCACTTGGTGAGAACGTCCATATCCTCATCCGCCTGCTTTTCTTCATCGGTCGTTGTTTCTTTGTCCTTTTCCTCATCACTCTCTTTAGACAGAGAAAGATCAGCACGGTCTGCAGAAACGAGTTTTTTCCCATCAAACTCACCGAGATGGTTTAAAACAAAGTCATCAATAGGCTCTAGGGTGTAAAGGATTTCAATATCCTTTTCCTTAAACATCTCAACATAAGGACCCGCTTCAATGGCACCTCTGTTCGGGCCATTAATAAAATAGATTTCTTCCTGATCAGGATTCATCCTTAAGACATAGTCCGCAAGAGATGCAGGTTTGCCAGCCTCGGACTTGGACGACTCAAAACGTAGAAGTTTACCAATCTCTTTTTGATACTCATAATCAGAGGTCGCACCTTCTTTAAGGTAAATACCAAAAGTTGACCAGAACTCGAGGTACTTTTCAGGATCTTTTTTCGCCTGCTCATCGAGGTGCTTCAGAAAACGCTTGGTGATGACTTTACGAATTTTAGCCACCAGCGCATTATCCTGGAGCGCCTGCCTGGAAATATTTAGGGGTAAATCTTCGCTATCCACCACACCTTTTAGAAATCGTAACCACTCGGGCAGTATAGTTTTAGAATGCTGATCGATGAGAATTCTCTGACAGTAGAGATTGACACCAGGATCTACCTTGCCAAACCCCATGCCTTCAAAATTTTCTGTGGGTGCAAAAAGGAGGGCGTTGATTGCAAGTGGGGCATCCGCTGAAAAATGCAATTTATACATTGGATCCGTTGTAGCATTTGCCACAAACTTATAAAAATCGTTATACTCTTCTTCAGTAATTTCGTTTCGGCTCTTGGTCCAGAGAGCCTGTACTGTGTTTACAACCTCATCACCAAGCTTTATGGGAAATGAGACAAAGGAGGAATACTGCTTCACAATAGAGCTGATCTTCCACTCCTTAGCGTAATCTTTTGCGTCATCTTTCAGCTCAACGATGACCTTGGTTCCTCTATGAAGCCCTTCCATCTCAGAAATGGTAAAAGAACCGGTACCGTCTGAAACCCACTCACTCCCTTCACTTTTGTCCCAGGATCTGGTCTGCACCCGTACCGTTGCTCCGGCCATAAAAGCGGCGTAGAAACCAACACCAAACTGGCCGATAAGGCTCACATCCTTTTGCGCGGCCTCAACGAGTTCTGCGAGATAGGTATTGGACCCGGAGTGAGCAATGGTGCCAAGATTATTTTCCAGCTCTTCTCTGGTCATTCCGATACCGGTATCGGTTATGGTCAGTGTGTTTTTTTCTTCATCGAGCTCAATTGTTATCTCAAGTGGCAGATGATCGTCAAAAACATCTGTTGCTGTCAAACTTTCGTGTCTGAATTTTTCCAGAGCATCGGCACTATTGGAGATAAGCTCACGAACAAAGACATCTCTTTCGGTGTAAAGTGAGTTAATTACAATATCGAGAAGTTTTTTCGTCTCGGCCTTAAATTCAAAAGTTGTTTTCTCTGCGGTCATCGTGTACCTCATTTAATTCTATTAATTTTAAAAAAGAAATTTGCTCTTTCCTTTCCATTGATTTTTCATCTAAAGTCGGCCAAAATGTTAAGCATCGATGATTCACTGTCAAGAGGCGCCCTTCACCTCTAACTCACACTCGAAACTTCTGAGAAAAACTATGAGAATTATAGCCGTTGGCGACATACATATGGCCCCAGAACACTTGAATAAAATCCCGGATATCGACAAGGTGGATCTCGTTTTACTAAATGGTGACCTTACCAATTACGGTGGGGTAAAAGAAGTGCGACAGGTGCTGAACCACGCCATGGCACTCAACCCAAACACTCTCGCTCATTTTGGAAATCTCGACAAAGCCGAGATCAACACCTACCTGGAAGACCTCGGTATTAACCTCCATGGCCAGGCAAGATTGATTAATAACAGCGTCTGCATTGTGGGCATTGGCGGCTCCAATATCACACCATTTTTGACTCCTTCGGAATTTTCTGAGTCTGACTTACGAACAATAGCAGAAAACGCCTATCTCCAGGGCATTGAGTATGTTCGATTGGCTGAACCCCTACATAAGAAGAAGATCCCGATCATCCTTGTCTCACACGCTCCCCCCCACAACACCAGACTTGACAAGATACGCAGTGGCAAGCATGTCGGCTCCAAAGCCATCCGCACTGTTATAGAAAAACATCAACCCGCACTCTCCATTGTAGGTCACATTCACGAGGGCAAGGGAGAAGATACCATAATAAATAGCCCCATCATCAATCCCGGTATGTTACGGAACGGTGGTTGGGTCCTCATTGAAGTAAAAAATTCAGAACTCCATACACAACTGCAATGAACGATAACTACCAGACATTAATTTTAGGCGGTGGTCTTTCAGGACTTACTGTCGCTCATAAACTAAAACTCCATGCCGCAAAGCATAGATTTTGTATTCTTGAAAAAAGTAACCGCACCGGTGGGGTCATAAAGACCCACCGTGAAAACGGCTTTATCACAGAAATCGGCCCCCATGGTTTTTTAGATAACTGTGAGGAATCAAAACGAATTTTACAAGAGACAGGCTTAGATCTGGAAGCGGTCAAGGCACCACTCATTGACTTTGTTCGCTATGTCTACGTAAACGGTAAACTCAACCTCATCCCTCAGACTCCTCGCAAAATCCTGATGGCGCCACTCATCCCGTGGCACGCAAAGCTGCGGGTTCTGGCCGACCTGTGGAAACCAGTACTTGAAGGTGAACCCACTGTTGCGAAATGGATAAACCACAGGTTTGGACCAGCTCTTCTCCCCTACGTGGACGCCGTTTTCACGGGCACATACGCGGGCGACTTTGACAAACTCACCATTGACAGTGTTATGCCTGGCGTAAGGGCCCTTGAAAAAGAGCATGGCTCTGTTCTTCGCGGATTGATTTCCGCAATGCGCAAGAAAAAGAAAGAGGGCGGCCCAAAACTTGCCATGCCCGCAATGACCAGTTTCCCAAAGGGTATGGTGCGCCTTGCTGAGCGTCTTACCGAAAACCTGGATCTTCACACCGAACTCAGACTGAACTGCGGCGTGACCTCAGTTACAAAAACAGACAACGGTTGGGAAGTTATCGCAGATGAAGCACTCTTTACGGCAAAAAATATTGTGTTTTGCCTTCCCGCCAATGCGGCCTTACGGCTTCTTACTGCAGTTGCTCCAGAGATCCCCGAAAAATCAATCCCCGAGGCCTGGATGGCAACGGTTGTTTTTGGCTTCACCGACGATGTGATCATCCCTCCGGGCTTTGGCTTTCTTACCCCCGAAAAAGAACAACGTTTCACCCTCGGCTCCCTCTTTTCATCTAATATGTTCCCAGGACGTGCACCAGATGGTCATGTTGTATTTGAAACCCTTGTGGGAGGAAGAAGACATCCAGAAAGACTCGATCTCGACCCTGAAACACTTACCAAAGAAGCACTAAAAGATGTCCAGCACATCTTAAACATAAAAAAAGAACCGGTCTACACCACAATTCTCCGCTCCGGTGGTGGCATCCCACAGCTGGAACGCAATTACCCCCAATTACTCGAATGGCAAAAATCCATTCAGGAAAAAAATCCGTCTCTCTTTATCTGCGGTTTTGGCTGGGATGGTATCGGTCTCAACGATATGATGAAGAGTGGAACGAGGGTCGCCGAAGCACTTCTCACCTCCACAGGCAAGACGTATGATGCAGAACTCAAAGGCGTGTATTTCTAAAATTTGTAAAAAAAAAAGCCACAGTCCATTTACTGAACTGTGGCTTTTAATACTAATCAACCAAGCGATACTCACTTTTGACAAACTCGTAAAAAGTCATCTTGGCTGTACAGATGGGCTCCGGCAAAAGTTCGATATACAGGTAGCGCAGACTCCGAGACGTAGTGTCTTAATCGACGGTTTGACAATACATATGGTATGGCCAATCGTCGATTAAAACCTACACCGAAGTAGATCGAACTTTTTACGAGTCCATCACTTTTAGCTGTAGACTCACTCCATTTACAGCTGACTCACCTTATCACTTAATATCTCAAGTTGTGCATTAACAGAGGTGTCACTCACCAGCTTATTGGAAACCACTTTAATGGAGTGGAGCACTGTTGAGTGATCCCGGTTAAACGCCTTTCCAATATCAGCAAGTGAGTCTTCTGTAAATTTTCGTGAAAGATACATGGCAATCTGCCTTGGGACGGTGATTATTTTCTTGCGGGACTTTGACTGAAGATCCTTCACGCTCACATTAAACTGAGTGCTCACCAGATCACCGATCATCGAGGGTGTCAGTACCTGACCAAGACCTACAACATTACTGACAACCTCACGCACAAGATCCAGATCAATATGACCACCGGTGAGTTGGGCCTTTGCCCGTAGTGCAACAAGTGCAGATTCAATTTTTCGCACATCACCTTTTATATGATTTGCAAGAAAATCGATAAGATCTTCATTGAGTCCAAGCTGTTTCTGGATGGACTTCTGCTCAATGATTCGAGACCGCGTTTTTACATCGGGCGCCTTAATAGAAGTAACAAGACCAGAACTCATACGAGAACGAAACTCGTTATCTATGCCAACAAGATCTCTTGGGGCACTGTTTGCCGTTAGAATAACACGCTTTCCCGAGTTTATGAGCATGTCTAGAACATCATTGAGCTCTTCCTGCGTTTTCTTTTTCCCTGTGAGAGAGTGTATATCTTCGACCAGCAGAATATCGCAATTTTCCTGATATTTCTGTTTGAAATCGTCCATGGTATTTGTCTTGATCCCGCGAATCATCTCTGCTGCAAACTGCTTAGCCGTGAGATAATGCAGCCTTGTCATGGGAGACTCAGAAAACACTTTATGGGCCACTGCATGGGTAAGATGACTTTTACCAAGGCCGGTATCGCTGTTGATGTACAGACACGGACCAACCAGACCATCTTCCGCTACAACCGACCGACAGGCAGATTCTGCCAAAATGTTAGACTCCCCGACCAGGAACTGGTCAAAGGTGTAACGAGGATGAAGGTTTCTTGACCGAGAATTGTTTACAGGAACATTGGGAAGCCTCATCTGCCTACTTACCACCGGCTTCTTTTTCTTTGCCACCGGAAGCGTAGCCTTTGGAATTGCTTTTTCACAAATCACGACTCTGGATTGCTCCAATCCATTTTCTGCCAGCTGCTTTTCAATGGATGCAGAAAAATTCTGCTTCACATATGCACTAAAATATCGATCGGGGCTTCTTAAAACAAACTGTTCACCTTTTAGTTGCTCAAACTGCAAAGGTTCAATCCACAAATGGAAAATATTATCCGCCATTGTTGTTTTAAGATTCTCTTTAATTTTGTCCCAAACCATACCTAAAATGTTCCCCCTAGTCCCAGAAATAACGCAAATACTAACAAATCGACAAAACTCAGGCAGTAATAAAACATATTATTCCCTGAGAAAAAATAAAATCAAATCAAATAAAGTATGTAATCAACAGCGTTTTACAGAAGCACCTGGCGGAATCACCTGATGTATAAATTATGGAGTGAATAGACTCTAATATCTTTTTCTGGTCAAAGACGATATCGAGAAGTTTTTCATGAAGAGCACACGTTTACACGCTCCTCGCTGCAGGCCCCGAAATGATTGCGTTCAGAAAACAGACCAGCCCTTACCCCTTATTTTTCCGGCCTTAGAAACAATTCAATTTTTCTTACGACATATAGCATGCTTAGGTAACTTTCCACAAAGTTATTAACAATTAAACTTTTTAAGAGAACTCTATATATGTCTGCATTACTGAATATATCTTTACATTACTCTCATTTTCTCCTCTCCGACATCTGTAACATCGACATTCCGCGGGCTTCAGAGAATTAACAAAAAAATAATAATCTCATAATAATTATTTCAGCCATCATGCCGACCACGATGTGGGACAGCAACTCGCGCAAAGGTGAACACAACGACCCTATCCGCACCACCAGCTAAAAGAGCCCTTGCACACTCAGATACAGTGGTTCCAGTAGTATACACATCATCGATAAGACATATCGAACTCCCCGATATGTCAATATGTGAATTCACCGCGAAAACATTTTTCAGACTCCTCCTTCGTTCTTTTCCACCCAGTGAGACCTGCGGAACTGTATTCCGAGTTCGCCGTAAAACGGTTGCTCTAATACGCTTATCTCTTTTACCAAAACATACCTTTGCAAGTAATAAGGCCTGATTAAAGCCTCTTTGCTGCATTCTATTTTTATGCAGTGGGACCGGAACAATGTAATCGCAGGAGTCAAAGAGGCTCAGGTCATATCCGGTCGCCAATTGGCCAAGGGCCGCCAAAACAGATGTATCCTTATTATATTTTAATTTCGAAATGAGAATACGTACTTCAGCCCCATAACGAAAAAGAGAACGGGCCTGCTCAAAAGGTGGTCGTCTTTTCAGACAATCCCCGCAAATGGCAGAAGTCGTTCCTGTTCCATAAATCTCCATCCCACAGATTGCGCAGACAGGTTCTTCAACAAATCTTAGCCGACTTATACAACCCGAGCAGATACTATTCACATCATCTGCGTCCTGATATGTATTACACACAGCGCAGCGGGGAGGAAAAAGGACATCAAGACATCTAAGATACAACACGTTTACCCACATATTTGGAAGACTCCTTTGATATCTGTGGTACTTTCAGCTGGTGATTTCTGCCCTGGCCTACTCTTCGTAAAATACAATTCTGATAATTTTCACCTTATAGACACTGCAAAGTTTGCAATTACTCTCAAACATGGCATAATAAGTCGGATTTTCATAACTGATTACGCATAACTATCTGTATGGTCATAGGTTACACTCCAAACAGGTAGATGAACCAACCCACTTGGGTTATTGATGTAGGTTGTCTTTGATCTCATTCACAGGAAATTATTCATGACTTTACCAGCCCCCCAGTTATCCCGCTATCATGTGAAAAGACTTTTCTTTTCCTACGCCACCCTACTGTGCGTCATTTTCCTTACGGTGTCCAGTGGTTGGGCAGGTTCCGGAAAAACAATTGTTTTACCGTTAGATATTAAGAGTGCAGGCGACATTTCGCAGCTCTCTACCCTGGCTGATGAAAAGCTAAAAATCAGCGTTGATGAGATAAAACTTTCTTTTATTCCCAGAAGTGAGGCAAATAAACTTGCCGATTATGCTGGCAGTTGGCCCCCTGCAGCCGTTGCTCTTCAAGAAATCGCCATGCAAACCGAGGCCGACAATATTGTAGCAGGAAACCTGACAGTCATCGGCACCCAGGTGGCCATTGACGTCAAACTCTTTGACCTGCTTGCCCCTGCAACCCCGACGTACTATTTTAAAACAGGTAACTCTATTGATGATCTGGGAAAAATGCTCGCTGAGATCACAGCTGAGATAGATGGCTACCTCAATAAGGATTTCAAAATTGGCTCAATCGCCCCGGAAGGTAACAAGCGTATTGACTCCGGTGCCATCCTTAGAAAAATTAAAACCAAGCCGGGAGATATCTACAATCAAGCCGCCCTGCGCAGTGATCTGAAAGCCATTTACAAAATGGGCTATTTTAATGACGTACAAATCGATGTAAGCGATAGCGCGAAAGGCAAAAAAGTTATCTTTCGAATCATTGAAAAACCGGTTATCAAGTCTGTTCTTTTTACAGGTATCAATGAACTCAAAGAAGAAGACGTCAAAGAAGCCGCAAACATCAAGGAACACTTCATCCTCAACCCTGCAAAGATAAGCCTGGCTGAAGGAGCAATCCGACAACTCTATAAGACAAAGGGTTTTTACAACAGTAAGATTTCTTCTACTATCAGCTATCCCGATGACAGTGGAGCGGTCGTTGAATTTATCATCGACGAAGGCAAGGAAGTTTACATCAAAGAGATCTCCTTTGAGGGGAATGTAACATTTGAAGACAAAGACCTGCTCAAAGAGGTCGAGACTGGCGAGCGCTGGTTTATGTCCTGGCTGACAGAATCCGGCCTTCTTGACATGAATAAGATTGAGCAAGATGGGCAGAGAATTGTTGCTTTTTATAATAATAATGGATTTTTAGAAGCGAAAATTGGTGAGCCAGTTATCACCCAGAAAGAAGACTGGTTATACATTAAATTCGTTATCGAAGAGGGTCCCCGTTTTCGCGTTGGGACGGTGGACTTCACAGGCGATTTACTCAATGGAAAGAATGAGTTACTCAACCTCCTGGCTATCAGAAAGGAAAAATACCTCAGCAGGCAGACCGTTCGTGAAGATATCCTGAAGATAACTGATTTCTATGCAGAATCCGGCTATGCCTTTGCCAGTATCAAACCTCGGATCAACAAGTCACCCATCGGTAATCGCATGGACATTGTCTTTGATATAGATAAAGCTAATCTTGTCTATATTGACCGAATTACCATCACAGGTAACACAAGAACCCGTGACAACGTTATCCGTCGTGAGCTCCGAATCAGCGAAGGTGGCGTTTTTGATTCCAAGGCTCTCAGAACAAGTACTCAAGCGTTGCAACGTCTCGGCTACTTTGAAGAAGTGAATATTACTCCGGAACCATCGGTTGACCCTGACCGGATGAATGTTATCATTCAGATAAAGGAAAAGAGTACTGGAACATTTAGTATCGGAGCGGGTTACAGCTCTGAAGATAACATCATTTTAATGGGCCAGATTTCAGAGAATAACTTTCTTGGACGGGGTGATACCGTGTCGCTTACCGCTAATATTAGTGGAAGCAGCTCCACGTACAATCTCGCCTACACCGATCCCAGTCTTTACGACTCTGCTCTTTCCTGGGGTGTTGACCTTTTTAACACGGAACGCGAATATGATGATTACACCAAGGATTCTATGGGAGGCGGTATCCGTATAGGCTATCCTATATTTGGCCAATGGAAGGCCTTTGGAAACTACAGCTACACAGACACCGACCTGACAGATGTTTCTGATGATGCATCGTATATAATCACCAACTCTGTTGATATACATATCACCAGTGCAGTGAAATTTTCTCTTGTACGTGACACCAGAAACCTTCGCTACAACGCAACCAAGGGTTCCCGCAATGTCGTCAGTGTAAAATATGCGGGTGGTCCTTTAGGTGGGGATTCCCAATTCACAAAAGTTGAAGGTTCCACCAGCTGGTTTTTCCCAATGTTCCTCAAAACTGTTTTCCACATCAAGGGCGCCGCTGGTCAGGTCTTTGAAAATGAAACAGATCAACTCCCTGTATACGAACGCTTCTATCTCGGTGGTCTTAATTCTGTGCGTGGTTTTGACTACGCTAGTATCAGCCCGACAGACCCAGATACTGGTGAGGACATCGGTGGTGATAAAATGTGGTACACCAATACTGAAGTCATCTTCCCGCTTCTTGAGTCCCAGGGGATCAAAGGAGTCGTTTTCTATGACACCGGTCAGGTCCTTGATGACGATGAAGAGTTTTTCGATACAACCAGCTCAATTAAACAGGCTGCCGGTCTTGGATTTCGCTGGCTTTCTCCCATGGGGCCTCTTCGCGTAGTCTGGGGATACAACCTCGATCCTGATGATGACGAAGATGAGTCGGTCTGGGATTTTAGTGTAGGTGGAAATTTCTAACACCAACCCACAATAAATTTTACACCATGCCGGTTATGTGTCTCACATGACCGGCAATTTTTGTTTATGATATACGATAAAATTTCATCTCAACTCCATAATTTATCCAAAACAACTGTACAGGGGTTACGAGGCAGCAGTCCTGCCCATCTTGCAGCTGCCATTGGTAAGAATCAACCCTGTTGCTGTATTGTTCCTGACGAACATCTCATTCAAGGGTTTGAAAACGATCTGAAACTTTTCACCGACAAGGAAATCCTGATCTATCCCGGCCAGGAAATCCCACCCTATACCCCACTCTCTCCAGATCAGCATATCACCGCCAGAAGGCTTTCAGCTCTCTATAGACTAAGAGAAGGCGAAGCACCAATCGTCTTAACCTCGATTGAAGCTCTTCTCAGGCGGATTATGCCAAGCCAGGTTCTTGCGAATATGGCAGAATATATTGAAGCGGGTGAAGGTTGCGATCAGGATGAACTGTTAAACAAACTGGATCTCCTTGGCTATGAGAAAGTGTCTCTCGTCCAATCTATGGGAGACTTCTCTCTACGCGGAGGGATAATAGATATCTTCCCTCCTCCCTTTGCAATTGATGCAGGTGTCGTCCATGAGGGACCAATTCGGTTGGATTATTTTGGAGACACTATTGACTCTTTGCGGTCATTTGACCCATTCAACCAACGATCCACCGGGGAGATAGGCCAGGCCACGTTATTGCCAGTCACCGATATTCTTCTTGATAGAACAAAGGCGCACCAGAGAAAGATAGCCAGGACATTTGAGCAACTTGGAGAGACACACGACTGGCGTAGTGAAGAAACCGCGCGTCTCACGGAGAAAATCAGCAACGGAATTCGATTTGCCGGCATGGAATTTTTTCTTCCTCTCTACTACCAGGACGAAAAACTGTGTAGTTCAGCGGCCTTAGACTATCTTCCTAAAGAGAGCATCCTCTTTTTCCTGGACCCGGAAGGAATCCGTCAAAGTATGCAGCTCACATTTGAGCGAATTGAGACAAATTACCTGGCCGCGCGCGCAAATCGCACTCCAGCTCTGGCTCCTATTGAACTGTTTCTTGATAAAGACGAGATAGAAAAATCCCTTGCACGTTTTCCTCAACTCCTTATCAGTGATTTTCCAGAGGCAAACGAGGTCGTCTCTACTGTTTCAACCAGCAATCATCAGCTGTTAAAGCAAGAGATCTCCCTTAAGCGGGCAAAACTTGGTCTTCTCGCACCACTGGCCGACCAGATCAACACCTGGCAGCAACAGGGCGATCGGGTTATTATCTGCTGCCGTTCATCAAGGCACACCAAAAACCTTGCAGAACTTCTCAGTAAACATAACCACACAGTCGAGCTCACTGACTCCCCATTAAACCTCGAAGAAATATCTACTTCAGGAAAACTTGAGACCCTCTATCTTTGTGACCATCCCCTCTCTGAAGGGTTTTCTTTTCCGGAGGCTAAGATCCATATACTCTCAGAGAGCGAGCTCTTTGGAGAGATGCGAGTCGGAGGTAAATCAAAGAAAAAAAGCAAAGGGGAACCGGTTCGTTTCACGGAACTCAACGAAGGAGACGTTATTGTTCACCGGGACCATGGTCTTGGTTTTTACCGCGGGCTTGATACCATCGAGTTTCAAGGTGTTAAAAAAGACTTCATGCTCATTGAATACCGCGAGGGTGACAAACTCTACCTACCAGTCGACAGGCTCAACCTCATCTCCCGCTATCAGGGTCTTTCAGACAAAGAACCCAAAATTGATAAGCTGGGCTCTCAGTCGTGGAAAACGACCAAATCCAAGGTCAAAGAAGAGGTGTGGAAAGTCGCTCAGGAACTGCTTAACATCTACGCCGCACGTGAAATTAAAGAAGGGAGGCAATTTTCTCCACCCGGAGCACTCTTTCATGAACTGGAGGAATCCTTTCCCTTTGACGAAACCCCCGGCCAGGCGAAATCAATCGACGATGTTATTGAAGACCTCACCTCCGACAAACCCATGGATCGTCTTATCTGCGGGGATGTGGGCTACGGTAAGACTGAAGTTGCCATTCGTGGAGCGTTTAAGGTTGTAGAAGACGGCTTTCAAGTGGCCATCCTGGTTCCCACAACAGTGCTTGCCGAACAACATGCAAAAACCTTTACTGAGCGCCTCAAGGGTTTCCCGGTAAACATTGCGTGCATCAACCGGTTCAGAACAGGGGCCGAACAGCGAAAGATATTAAAAGATATCACTGAAGGTACGGTTGATATCGTCATCGGCACCCATCGCCTCCTGTCAAAGGACGTGCAGTTTAAAAACCTCGGTCTTCTTGTCATAGATGAAGAACACAGGTTCGGGGTCGCTCACAAGGAAAAGTTAAAAAAATTGCGGGCAGAAGTTGATATAATGACGCTTACCGCAACACCAATACCTCGCACCCTGCAGATGTCTTTGCTCTCTATTCGCGATCTCTCGGTCATTTCCACGCCGCCAGAACACAGGCAACCGGTCAAAACCTTCGTGGCACGCTTTGACGAGCTCGTAATCAAAGAGGCCATCACCAAGGAGTTACGTCGAGGGGGCCAGGTATTTTTTGTCCACAACCGGGTAAAATCTATCCAGAGAGTGGCGGCAATGGTTCAGGAACTGGTGCCTGATGCCAAAATAGCTGTGGCCCATGGTCAGATGGGCGGCAAAGAGCTCGAAGAGATAATGGTCTCCTTTGTCAATAAAAAGATCAATGTCCTGGTCGCCACCACGATCATCGAATCGGGTCTTGACATACCTTCTGCCAACACCATCATTATTAACCGGGCCGATATGCTGGGCCTTGCTGAAATTTATCAGCTCCGTGGCAGAGTCGGCAGGTCTGCAACTCAATCCTTTGCCTACCTGTTGGTACCATCCCTTGACAGTCTGACAAAGGACTCCAAGGAAAGACTGCGCGCCCTCATGGATTGCAACGAGCTGGGCGGTGGATTTAAACTTGCCATGAGCGACCTGCAGATCCGTGGAGGCGGCAACCTCCTCGGTGTTTCCCAGAGTGGTAACATTGCCGCTATCGGCTATGATCTTTATCTTGACCTCCTCCAGCGGACTGTGGCCGACCTCAAGGCCCGTGCCCAGCATGGGGAGACAGCCCAGATCAAAGAAGATATCGACCCTGAAGTAAATCTCCAGATATCTGCCTATATTCCCGAAAACTATATCCCTGACATCAGCCAGCGTTATATCACCTATAGACGTATTGCTGCCCTTACCGCATCGCCTGTCGAGATCTTAGATGATTTAAAAGATGAGCTTATAGATCGGTATGGCCCCATCCCTATAGAAACTGAGAATTTACTGCGCGTCATCACAATCAAAAAAGAGTTAGCTACACTGCGTATCAATAAACTCGAACAGGGAAGAGATTCAGTTGTCTTTAGTTTTCTCGACGACACGCCGCTCACCCCGGAATTGTTACTCTCCTTTTTAGAAAAACATACCAGTAAAAAGAGAAACATCATTCCAAAGTTTACCCCGGATGGCCGCCTGGTTTACCCAGGAAAACTTGCATCCATAGAACAAATATTTACAACTATATCGGATGCCCTCCATTCACTGCACCAACTGGCAGAAACTATCGCCTGAGCTATGACAAAAAATCACACACAACTGTTTTCCTGGGATACTATCGAACAGATATTCCTCGACCTCGATGGAACTCTGCTTGACAAGCACTACGACGACTACTTCTGGGAATATCATGTGCCTGAAATGTATTCGCAGAAAATGGGTGTTTCTCCTGATACATGCAGAGCACTACTTCTTGCCACCTATAAGAGTGTCGAAAGCACTCTACAGTGGACAGATCTAGACTACTGGTCAGACCGGCTTAACTTAGATATTGCTGCACTTAAAGAAGAGGTTTCTCACCTGATCAACATCCATCCCCATGTAACTGATTTCTTCGAACATGCCAAAATACGAAACAAACCTCTCTATCTGGTGACCAATGCCCACCCGAAGACACTTGCTGTAAAGCTTGGAAAAATTCAAATTGCGGAGGTCTTTACAAAAATCATCTGTTCTCAAGATGTTGGGATGGCAAAGGAACAGGTAGAATTCTGGACAAGGCTGCAAAAAATCCAACCCTATGACAGAGACAGAACCCTTTTTGTTGACGATACTGAAAAGGTCCTTGATTCAGCCAGGAGCTACGGGATGAAGCACCTTATACATATTGCCAAACCAAGTTCAAAAATGGCCCCGGCATTCTCCCTTAATTACCCATCCATACAAAATTTCAAATCCCTTATTTTTTAGGGACCTGTACCCTTGGCAACTTGCAATTAAACGACTCTTCTTTATAGTTTGCTTAGCCCGAAGTTCTTATGACTTTTTGATTTGAAACTCAATTGTTTGTTTTTATAGTTTAAAAATGACTTCCTTAATTAACAGGGTGTTTTTCGTTTCAAATCAAAAAGTTCACCCTTCGGGCCAACAGATTTATACGCAGCTGCTTCGTTACCGAGCATTTGCAGTAGATTATTACAGCTTCATGCCCGGAGTCTCGACCTGCGAAAAACTTTGTTGGTGAGAAATCCGGGTTTGGGTCTATCAATCATAACCTCAAATTAACACGACATCATGAACTCTATTAAAGGGCTTCTTTATACAACTCTTTTTCTCTGTTTAACTATTGTTCCATGTTACACACATGCCACGAATATCACCATTATCCGTGAAGGTGGTGGTAGCGAGCTCATTGCAAACAGTCTTGTTGCTACCACTGTTGCCGTTGTACAAGGGGCGGATTATCTTGAACTCCCCATTAATATGAGTGCTGATGATGAGTTAATCGTCTTTAAGAATATCACGCTCAATGGATTGACTAACGTTGCTGAACTCTTTCCTGCGAGACATAGAGATGACGGAAACTACTATGTGATCGATTTCAACCTTCGGGAACTCCGTCAGCTCCGTCTGAAAAATGTCTTTGAGGAAGATAACAACTCACTCTCTCTTGGCATCCCAACGCTTCGTGAAGAGCTCACAGTAATCAGAAAACTCAATGTGCAACTGGGGAAAGAGACAGGAGTGGTGATTGGTCTGGAAAAACCTTCATTTTACACAGCTGAAGGCAAAGATATGATACAAAAATTACAACAAATCCTTGAACTACTTTCATATAACGCCCATGACAAATTATTTTTGCAAAGCGATAACCCGGATGTATTACAAAAAATATCGAGGTGGCCACATGCAGCCGGCAACAAAAGGTTCTGTCTTATCCAACTGGTCAAAATGAAAGAAAATCGTGACACAGATCAAATGGATGGACAAATACCACAATACCAACACGGTTGGCTCTTTACCAATAGCGGTTTACGAATTTTAGCATCTTACGCAAGCGCGGTAGCATTTCCTGCAGATATTCTTTTACACAATAGGATTGCAGTGGAAAATACTTTTGTTTCTCTTAACAATTACGGGATTAAGATTTTCGCACTGTCCTCCGGAAACGACCATGCTTTCCTGGCCCAGCAGGTGGGTGGTGACATGGGGGTACCTACCCAAGCAACAGAAAAAACCAGGTGGTATGAAGGTATTTACCTTGACTCCACCCCTACGGCACCAGGCGTAGCGACAACACCTGAACCGGCTCAAACGCAAAACGCCGATGCCACTCCAGAGGAGTCGACTCTTCCCCCATTTTTTTCAAATCTAGGCTTATCACAGCCAAAACACACAAATACGTCTAGAGGCGACAAATCAGGATCAAAGATTAATGAGGAAGACTTTAACTGAGGCAATAAATTAAGGCACCACACTGAGAAAAAGGATGTGTATTTGCATCTGATAGACTACATCTTCAGCCTTACCCATAATCAATTTTATTCAGGAGGCAGTACAATGAAAAAAACAATTCTATGTTTACTCCCCATACTCATTCTCACCCTCAGTTCCTGTGCCAACCAACAGCTCAGTAAAGGAACCCAAGGTGCCGGAATTGGAGCTGCAAGTGGGGCCATTATCGGCCAGGCAATTGGCAGAAACACAGAGGCAACCCTCATCGGGGCAGCAGTCGGTACCATGCTTGGCTACATAGTTGGAAACGAGATGGATAAGTATGACAAACGTCAGCTGAATCAAGCCTATGAGACTGGGCCTTCTGGGCAGTCGACCGCCTGGACAAACCCTGACAGCGGCAATGCATATCAGGTAACACCACAGCCCGCTTACACCTCACAACAAAACCCACAATCTTACTGTCGGAAAGCTGAAATCCTGGCTACCATTGACGGGAAGACACAAAAAACATACACCACAGCGTGCAGAAACAGTGCGGGACAGTGGGAACTACAAAACTAAGTCTGTCGACACTACTGGGGTAACCCAGGCCTAACAGGGTTACCAAACAATCCACTCTCCGATATAACCAATGACACCCATTTCCGGCGGCAAGCTGATCTCCCTGCCAGTCCTTGCCCTCGTCATGGCGATGATTCTCTGGTCCAGTTCTTTTATTGCCCTTAAAATCGCCTTTCGGGCTTACGACCCGATGTTCGTGATTTTTGGTCGTATGTTTGTTGCCTCCCTTTGCTTTTTGGTTGTGGGGAAACGAATTGCCAATTCACTTACATACCGCAAAGGTGACTATAAGCTGATCATTTTCATGGCCTTTTGTGAGCCGTGTCTCTATTTTATATTCGAGGCCAAGGCGGTTGAAAACACCACAGCCTCCCAGGCGGGAATTATTACCGCCATGCTGCCCATCCTGGTTATGATTGCAGCGACGTTATTTCTCAAAGAAAGAGTAAGTAAGAAGGCCTGGATAGGTGCGCTCATTGCTATTACCGGCGTCTTATGGCTCACCGCAGAAAGCAGCCCCAGCAGCGATGCTCCAAACCCTGTTCTTGGCAACTTCCTAGAGTTCCTTGCCATGGTGTGTGCAACCGGATATACGATTTCGTTAAAATCTCTCACTGAGAGGTATTCACCGTTTTTCCTCACCGCAATTCAGGCACTCATCGGGTCCATTTTTTATTTCCCCCTGCTCTTTCTTCCGTCGACAGAACTACCACAAGCCTTTGTACCCGTCTCCGCCATGGCAATTATCTATCTTGGCGCAGTGATTACACTTGGAGCTTACGGGCTCTTTAACTACGGCATTAAATATGTTCCTGCCAGCAAAGGGTCTGTCTACGCTAATCTCGTCCCGATTTTTTCGGTCATCCTTGGCTGGCTCGTCTTGGGTGAATCCCTTACCCTCTACCAATTTTTTGCCGGCACCCTAATCTTAGCCGGAGTGTATCTGTCACAAAAACAGTGAAGCCCGAACGCCGATACGTATCCTTCCTACTTTTCACTCCACTACTGCTATCCATCTTTCTTGTACAAACACACTCTGCCTTATCAGGAATAACATTGTTAACCCGATTTTCTCATGACTTTTTGATTTGAAACTCAATTGTTTGTTTTTATAGTTTAAAAATGACTTCCTTAATTAACAGGGTGTTTTTCGTTTCAATTCAAAGAGTTCACCCTTCGGGCCAACAGATTTATCCGCAACTACTTCGTTACCGAGCATTTGCAGGTAGCGAAGACTCCGGTAGATTATTACAGCTTCATTCCCGATGTCTCGACCTGCGAAAAACTTTGTTGGTGAGAAATCCGGGTTAAGACCAATCATTTCAACGTCTCGGGTTGGCAGTACCAATATTAACCCGCATTTCTCATGAACTTTTCGGTAAACAGCCTAACGGACTAGTTTAACAGGATAAATACAATAGACTCAAAAAACAGTGTGCATTTCGATGTATATCGAAAAGCTCACCCTCCGGGTCACAAGATTTTTCCGCTGCTGCATCGTTACTGAGCACTTGAGGTACAAAAGTACAGTCGAGTGCTCCGTGTCTTGATCAGCAAAAAACTTTAGTGATGAGAAATACGGGTTAATCTCACGATAAAATGGACAATTTTGCATTGCCACTTCCAGAAGAGTAAGAACATCCCGGATAAGCCATATTTCTCTTGTCCTTGTAGGGTAAAATACGGTAATGACAAAAAGCCCCAATCTTTCTTTAAATAGTTAGGGCTGCTACTTTGTAAATAAGTTGATATAGCACATAAGTCGGTTGACCAAAATAAGTAATAATTTCCATTATATTTAATTAGTTAACTCACTTTAGTGAGTATAAAAGTTGTCGGATAACATGTTGAAAAAAATTAAACAAACAGGACTATAGTGCTTTATTATCTCGGACTACTTGGAATGACGGCCTTTTCGATCACCGGTGTGATAGCTGCTGGCAAGAGGGATATGGACCTTTTTAGTATAGTTCTGCTTGGAGTAGTCACTGCCCTTGGTGGCGGCACACTACGCGATATTATTCTCGATGCTCACCCGATATACTGGATTGCTGACCTGACGTATCTATGGGTTTCTGTCATCGCTGCCATAGCTACCTTTTTCTGTATTAGGTTCTTTTCACGACTATTAAAATTATTTCAATATATCGATGCATTAGGACTCGCCCTCTTTGTTATATTAGCAATGGAAAAAACCAGCAGTCTTGGATATGGGAACACAATAGCTGTCCTGATGGGATTGATTACCGGAATTACAGGTGGGATGGTGCGTGATATTTTAACAGGCCGCATGCCACTTGTCCTGGGAAAGGAATTCTATGCGACTCCAGCGCTCTTAGGGGCAATCATGTTACTTTTCTTAAATCATTATTTTCCGACTCATGAATACAACAAGCTCTACGCGATATCTGTTATAATTATTCTCAGAATTTTCGCCATCCAGTGGGGATTATACTACCCTAAATGGCTTACATATGGAGGTAAAGATAACAAGTAGAAATACTTCTGTGGGAAGGTATTGTGGAACTACAGCAAAACCATATTCTGCCAACAGGACAGTAACATACTACGATTACCTCCTGTTGCATCTGTCCAACTGACGTACGTGGGCTTACTGAATTTCGTCCTTTTTCTTCAAAGCCCTAAGCGCCTTACGGTACAGCTTTTCTGCGTGATAGGAGGAACGGACAAAGGCTCCGGAGGCAACACCCGGAAAACCATGTTCTACCGCAAGTTCTGCATACTGGTCAAATTCCTCAGGGGGAACAAATCTCTGCACCTCAAGATGGCTGTTACTGGGCTGCAGATATTGACCGATGGTCAAAATATCAGTCTTCGAGGCAAGAATGTCCAGCCAGGTTGCGGTCAACTCTTCCATGGTCTCCCCAAGTCCTACCATCAGACCGGATTTCGTCACCATCCCCGGATCCATTTCTTTTACTTTTTTAAGAAGCTCAAGAGAACGCCCATAGATTGCCTGGGGCCGCACCTCAGGATAGAGCCTGGCGATTGTCTCAACGTTGTGGTTTAGGACGTCGGGCCTTGCCTGTACGATGAGCTCCAATGCCTCCCAGTTGCCCTGAAGATCAGGAATAAGCACCTCAATGAGGGTCTCTGGGCTCGCCTTACGGATAGCCTCAATGGTCTTTACGAATAACGACGCACCACCATCTTGTAAATCGTCCCGTGTAACAGAGGTAACAACCGCGTAACGTAGGTTTAAAAGGACAACAGCTTCTGCAACCCGTCCAGGTTCTTCCGGATCAGGCAGAGATTCCGGTGGGTGCCCGACAGCACAAAAACGGCAGTTTCTTGTACATTTCTCCCCAAGAATCATAAATGTTGCGGTTCCCTCCCCATAACATTCGAACTGATTCGGACACTTGGCCTCCTGACAAACGGTGGTGAGCGAATGATTTTTAAGTAGATTCCGGATTTTTTCATACTCCGGACCGGTCGGAAGTGTGCGTCGCAGCCACTTTGGCTTGCCAACACGAATTTTGTTATTGCACTGTGTCACGTAGAGGTACCTCCGAAATTTCTGTAATTGGCCGCCCAAAAACTGTAGCCAGTGTTGCGCAAAGATCTTGTTTAACGGTAGAGACCAAAAGATCACAGCCCCGTTCACCTGCAAGAGTTGTCATTGAGACTCCTGTCAGACCGCAGGGATTCACCCAGGAAAAGGGTTCAAGAGAAATATTTACGTTCAAAGCAAGGCCATGAAAAGAAATGCCGTGGCGAATAGCAATCCCCACACTGCCCAGCTTCTTATCTCCCACCCAGACCCCGTGATTACGAGGATCACGCCTGGCTACGACACCATGATTTGATGCGAGTTGCAGCATAACCTCTTCAAGTAAAGCGACATAGCCAGCAACTGTCAGTCCACTTTTTCTCAGGTCAAAAATCGGGTAGATGACAAGCTGTCCTTCTCCGTGGAAGGTGATGTCTCCGCCCCTTTCAATATGCACCAGAGGAATGTTCTTATCTTCAAGAAAACTCTCGGAGACCATCAGATGCTGACGGCCTCCACGCCTTCCTAAGGTAAAAGTTGCCGGGTGCTCTGTCACCAGAAAAAGATCGGTGTCAAGCTCTCCGCTTTTACGCTGAGCGACAAGTTTTTGCTGCAGACCATAGGTCTCAGTATAATCACTAAGACCTAGATCAAGGAGCAAGGGAGTTGACTTCATCTTATCCACAGAGGCAAGGTCTTCTGGCAGCCTGGGTCTCATCGAGCCTTCGCAACTTGGCATTGACCGGCGCCAGCCTGAGACTCTCAGGATCAGTTTTCGCTTCTGCAACCACAGTTTTCATGGCTTCAATAAACTGATCGATATCCACTTTACACTCGGTTTCGGTGGGTTCAATCATAATTGCTCCGTGGACCACAAGTGGGAAATAGATCGTCGGCGGATGATAACCATGATCAATGAGACGCTTTGCAACATCAAGAGTGCTGATTTTATATTCCTCCAACCATTCATCGGAGAAAACAACCTCATGCATACACGGTCTATTATAGGCAAGCTTAAGGGTTCCCTTTAACTCTTCTTTAATATAGGCCGCATTAAGTACCGCAAGATGGCTAGCCTGTTTCAGGCCCTCCCCTCCCATGGTTCTGATATAGGCGTATGCACGCATAAGCACAGAAAAATTACCATGGAAACCGTGTACTTTTCCAACGGAATCAGGGCGGTCATACTCTAATTTATAACTCTCACCAACCTTGATTGCCCGTGGTACAGGAAGATACTTTTCAAGCTCTTCTGTGACACATACGGGCCCAGCTCCCGGACCACCACCACCATGGGGAGTAGAAAAGGTCTTATGCAGGTTCAGATGCATGACATCAACACCACACTTTCTGGCATCAATAACACCCATAACCGCATTCATATTTGCCCCATCACCATAGACAAGACCACCTTTGGCGTGTACTGCATCTGCTATTTCACGGATGTTTGTCTCAAACAGACCAAGGGTATTCGGATTTGTGATCATGATACCTGCAGTCTCTTCGTCCATGGCATCGATCACCGATTGGACCTGCAGAATGCCATTTGCCCCTGACTTTAGGTGAACCGGCTTGTAGCCACAGAGTGCAGCGCTTGCCGGATTGGTCCCATGGGCGGTATCGGGGATGAGAATTTTATTGCGTTTAGAGTCCCTGTCTGCGTGGTAGGCTGCAAAGATGAGCATTCCTGTCAGTTCACCATGGGCGCCAGCTGCAGGCTGCAGGGTCACCCCGGGAAGGCCTGTAATCGTACCTAAATAGTTTTGCAGCTCATACATTACCCTTAGATTACCCTGCACATATTCATCCGCTAGCATGGGGTGAGCGTTTGCGAGCTCTGGGGTAGCCGCAAATTTTTCATTAATCTTTGGATTATACTTCATGGTGCAGGACCCAAGGGGGTACATACCGGTATCCACCCCAAAATTCCACTGAGACAACCTGGTATAGTGCCGTACAACATCCACCTCACTGAGGTCAGGGAAATCGGGGCCCGCGCCAGTAAGCGACGCATCAGGGGTAGCTGCCGGAACATCGGAATCAGGGATACTCATTCCAGAGCGGCCCTTCTTTCCTTTTTCCCACAAAAGAGGTTCTTCTATTATCAGTCCGGTTGAGCCTGGATTCTTGGCCATTATTTCACCTCCGCAACAACTGCATCTATTACATCTTTAGATATCGTCTCTGTCACACAAAACAGATATTTACCGGCAAGCTCAGGATAGTACTTTCCTAACTCAAGGCCTGCCACAATGCCCTTTTCAACAAGTGACTCAAATATCGGTTTGAAATCATCTTTAAATTCTACCACAGTCTCGTTAAAGCCTGGGGAATCAAAGACAAGCTTTGCCCCTTTTGCAACCATTGCTGACTTGAAATACTCCATCTTGTCAAAATTCAGTTGTGCAAGACGCCTAAGGCCAGTTCCCCCAAGAGATGACATATACATTGCAGCAATCAAGGTGCAAACACCCTGGTTGGAACAGATATTTGAAGTCGCCTTCTCTCTTCGTATATGTTGTTCGCGGGTAGAAAGAGTGAGAACAAAACCACGTTTTCCATCAACATCTACGGTCTCACCGACGAGTCTGCCCGGCATATTCCTGGTAAACTTATCCTTGCAGGCAAACATCCCAAGGGCGGCTCCGCCAAATGACCTTGGCAGACCAAAACTCTGCCCCTCGCCACAGACAATATCAGCACCACACTCGCCAGGATTTTTATACAGTCCATAAGTGAGAGGTTCAGTAAAAACTGAGATAAAGAGAGCACCTATATCATGAATTTGACGTCCCAGGCTTTCCAGGTCTTCAACCACTCCAAAAAAGTTTGGTGACTGGATGGCTACTGCGGCAAGTCCTTCAATATCTGACAACCCACTCAGGTCAGTTCTGCCATCTTCGCCATATGGCAATTCAACCAGTTCGTACTCTGTAGGATGGAGATAGGTTTTGGCCACTTCACGATAGTGAGGATGTACCGCTTTTGAGATGGCGACCTTTTTCTTTTTCTTACCAATGCGAATTCCCATAAGAAGCGCTTCAGCCAAAGCTGACGCGCCATCATAGATGGAGGCATTGGCAACATCCATCCCCAACAACCGTGCGGTCAACGTCTGGTACTCAAAGAGTCCCTGAAGTGTTCCCTGCGCAATTTCAGGCTGATACGGGGTATAGGCGGTGAGGAATTCAGATCTGCTGATCAGAGCTGGAATGGTCTCCGGAATATGGTGGTGATAGCTTCCAGCCCCAATCAGGACCTTGTGTTTATGGTTGATTTTCATTGCCTCAGCTAACTCACTTGCGTGATCGGTCAGCGCCCACTCTGTCATGGGTTCAGGCAAATCCATCGCTCCATCGTACCGACATACATCGGGTACGGAGCAGAATAGTTCATCCAGGCGGTCACGCCCGACAACCTTCAACATCGCGTCAATTTCATCGCTTGTATGAGGCAAGTATCTCATAATATTATCCTTTGAGTAGCTCTTTGTATGCTTCGAGAGTCAACAGTCCCTCTAACTCACTCGGGTCAGATGGCTTGATTTCAATAAGCCAGTTCTTATATGGGTCCTCGTTGACAAGTTCTGGGGCATCATCGAGGTCCTCATTTACAGCAACGATTTTGCCACTAATCGGTAGATACAATTCCGAAACAGCCTTGACAGATTCAATGGTTCCGAACTCGTCACCCTTACTCAACTCATCTCCAACCTCAGGAGCCTCCACAAAGACGACATCTCCCATCTGGTCCTGGGCATAGTCGGTTATCCCAACTTTTAGAGTATCACCCGTAACGCTTACCCACTCATGATCCTCTGTGTAACGCAATCCTTCCACAAAAATCAGTTCATCGAGTTCCTTCACAACCCACCTCTCTTTTAAGTTAATCCACCATGGTGCCAATGGCACATCTGGCAGTTCTTTGTGGACGGACATCCGTCCTGATTTCAACTTTAATTTTCCTTTTCCCATCAGTGAGCAGTACAACTTCTCCCTGACCTACAGCTCTATCCAAAAGCACAAAGCCACAGCAAAGTCCTTTTAGTTTTAACTCTTTATCCTCGGCAATAGATCGTATTTCACCGTCTACACGCCCAATGGCCATATCTGTTGTACAGGTAAGAATCTTGCCGATTGTATTACCGTCAAGATCGGTTACATAGTTCGTCTCTTCGGCACCGATCTTTCTCGGATCAAACCCTGCAAAGGCCAGGGTATGTTTCTGCCAGCCACTTGCAAGTAGGGCTTTTGCACCATGAAAGTCTTTTGTAAATTCTCCGTTTCCATCTTTTTCCGCTATTGCAAAAGACCATGGAGTGTTGGCAAACGGCCATGGGCCAATATCCTGATGGGAAAGCGGCAACACCGCACCAGCCCTAAGAGAATCTCTTGCAGCAAGGCCACATGGAATAACTGAAAAATCTTTGCCTGCCTCAAGGAGTTGATTCCACAAAGACACCAAATGCTCCACTTCACAAAAAATCTCGAATCCAAACTCTCCTGTGTAACCGGTGCGCGAAACGATAATATCAGTTCCGTCCAACAGCTGAACAGAGGTGGTTCCACTACAACCTGCAAACCCGCCTTTAAATGAGAAGTACATCATCTTCTCAAAAAGCAGCTCTGGGTTCTTTACAATCTTTTTTAGTACCTTTGCAGCATCTGGACCCTGGATATCCATCTTACCGACAAGGTCGGTTAAGTCTGTTATCTGTATGGCCTTATCCTGGCTATGACTTTCAAGATGCTTTGCAATGGTTCCACCCATTCCCGCATTAACCACAACCATGTAAGACTCTTCTGACAACTGGTAGACGATGGCATCATCAATTACTAGACCAGCAGCGTCGAGGAAAAGACCATAGACACAACGTCCTTTAGTGAGAGGTGTTTTATTCTTACCGATACAGGAATCCATATCTTTAGTAAGACAATATTGTAATAAGCCTCGTGCACCTGCCCCTTTTACCGTGACCGTTGCCATATGGCTGGTATCAAAGATACCAGCAGTCTCTATAACTGCCAGATGCTCAGCCTTGGTGCCCGTTTTATACCAGAGAGGCATATCGTAATTACCAAAGAGCGCCATATTGGCCCCATCCTGGCAGTGAAAATCATGCAGTACTGTTTTTTTTGTCGCTTCCATTATTTACTCCGTTTCAGAGGGCATTCAAAAAACATATCAAGTGATCGGCAGTGGAACTTTCAGATTAAAACTCTTGTACACCACAAAGGTTTCCACCCCACGGACATTTTCCAGCTGGGCCACTTCTTCAGTGTAAAATTTGACCATATTGAAATCTTTTGTCAGAAGAACTGTGAGGATAAGATCAAACCGACCGGTAACAACGCAAACGGATATTACCCCACGTAGCTTACTGAACTCCTCACCCTTCTTAACCAAATCCATGTCTTTTAAGTTGACACCAACTATAACAATTGATTGGTCCGGCATCGCATCGGGGTCAATGAGGGCTGTAATATCCAGGATACCTTCTTCTTTTAATCGCTTCACCCTCGCTCGTATTGTTCCTTCAGAAAGAGAAAGAGAGTCGGCAATTTTTTTATAAGGCATGCGCCCATCACGAAGATGATTAATGATGGCTAAATTTATTTCATCAAGCTCCACAACAACTCCTCTTGAAAGTTAAACATGTTTTCTCCCCCCAACTACGAAGTAGATGTCCATGTCGATATTTATGATAATATATTCCGGATACAATAATTTCAAGCTATTTATTTACGTTTTTCGTATTTACTGTTCTGTTTTCTTTATGCATGCGATCATTCATTTTGATTACAAGAGTATATCAAGATGAAATTACTCAACATTCACACCATCCCACAAAAATCGCGATATTCTAGATCGTTAAAGGTAAAAGCAAAAAAAAACCGGTTATGTCGCGACTGGAACCACAAGCGGTGGCTGAATTATGAGTTGGAAGCTATTGCGACCTATGTTATTGGTGAAACAGGTCTTATGGGAGGTTCCATAGTAGGAGCCCTTATCGACTCACTCATCATGGCCAGTTTACTCAGTAAACATACTTGCAGCTTTATACCAACGTCCTCTCAAAAAGAAAGCGCGCTTAAACACACTATCCCCGATAAACGGGAAATAATTTGTACGGTACTAAGGAGACCTCATGATATTTGACTACCACATCCCGACCAAAATACTCTTTGGCAAAGGCAAACTCAATGACCTCGCCACAACCCCATTACCTGGGGAAAAAGCCCTGATCGTCATCACCTGCGGGAGCGCAATGATTAAGTACGGTTATCTCGAAAGAGTTCAGAAGCTGCTGACAAAAAACAGTGTTGAGTCTGTTGTTTTCAACAAGATCCTTCCTAATCCGATCCGAAAACATGTTATGGAAGGAGCCGAACTTGCCCGCACCAGTGGTTGTGATTTCATTATTGGTCTTGGAGGCGGTAGCAGTATCGATTCCGCAAAAGCTATCGCCGTCATGGTCAACAGTGACGGTGATTACTGGGATCATATTTTTGGTGGTACAGGCAAAGGACAACCCGTCAGCCAGACAATTCTCCCTATTGTGGCCATCACAACAACGGCGGGGACCGGAACCGAAGCGGATCCATGGACCGTTATAACCCATGAGGAACGCCATGAGAAAATTGGCTTTGGAATTACAGGTGACAGAGGAACCTTCCCGGTACTCTCCATTGTAGACCCGGAGATGATGCTCAGTATCCCACCCCACCTCACCGCCTTCCAAGGGTTTGATGCATTTTTCCATGCGGCGGAGGGTGTCATTGCCAGTGTTGCAACCCCGGTAAGCGACATCTACGCTCTCAAATCGATCTCGCTACTCAATAGCTCCCTGCCCGCTGCAGTAAAAGACGGCAGCAACCTTGAGGCCAGAACCGACGTGGCACTGGCCAACACCCTGTCGGGTTTTGTCGAATCCACCTCATCCTGTACATCAGAGCACTCACTTGAACATGCACTGAGTGCCTACCACCCTGACCTCCCTCACGGCGCTGGCCTCATCATGCTTTCAAAATCATATTTTTCATTTTTTGCACCTAAGATGCCGGAACGTTTTATTCTCATGGCGGAGGCGATGGGAAAAGACACAGGTAAAGTCAATGATGCGGAAAAACCGTTTCTATTTGTGGAAGCACTAGAGGAAATGCAAAAGAACTGCGGCGTTGCTGATTTGAAGATGTCGGACTACGGCATCAAAAGAGAAGATATTCCAAAGTTTGCCAAAAACGCCTTTGACACCATGGGTGGCCTGTTCCAGGTTGATCGCTACTCACTCTCTCTAGACGATGCAATCGCCATTTTAGAAGGTGCATACAAATAAGAGAGAACCTCTCAGGAGATTTTCCACATTACAACTGACAAAGCACCTTTCTAACAAGCTCAGGGGAGAGACTGTTCTCTCCCCTGTCCCTTGCCAGTTCTAATGCTTTATCCATCATAAAATTCACCGTAGCAATAGAACCCTTACTGCGAGCATGAATCTCTTTGATGGACTCATTTGGCAAGAGTGACATGGCTGTTTGCTCGTCACCATTGGACGCAAGTTGCAGTCCTAAACGCAAGTAATCCGCAGTATCCTTCATATTGAGCGGATCCAAACTCAGTTGACAGTTTGTCTCGTCTGCAAAATAATCTAGGATCGTTGCAACCATATTTGCTTTCATTGCAGATGTGCCAAAAAGAATAATCTGCAAATACTCTTCACCATTTATCTCTTCCTCGACACAGGCACCACACAACAGACGAATCACACCTTCCATTGTTGCCTGAAACATCTCTTGTCCTTCATCAATCAATAACACAACTCTCTCACCAATGCCGTTCCGCGCGACAAGTTCCCGGCGAATCTCCAAGAGAAGTTGACCCTGGCCTGTATGCTTATTGTGACCTGCAATACCCAGTTTTATGGCAACTTCTTTTAGCAGCGTAGTGACCGAACCAACCTTTTCTTCCAACTCCAGTATTACATATTTTTCAAAAGAATCAGCGAGTAGTTTTCGGACAAGAACAGTTTTTCCACTTCCACTGTCCCCTACAACTTTGATCAGAGGTTTGTTTTTTTGCAGCAGATCGCCGAGGTGAGTGTACAACTCCAATCTTTCAGACCAGGGAACATCAAAACAACAAGGCCTTCTCGTTTCTTTGAATGCATCGAGATACTGTGACAAATTGACTTTTTTCACTTCTTTTGGAACTCTTTCATCTGGTGGAGAGAAAATCTGCTGAACAGCACCGCTTTGCAGCGCACAATCCATTACCGCTCCTAGCTCCACTTCAAGTTCAACCGTCATGACGGTTCCAACCTGACAACCGCCTTTTTTCAATTTCAGAGATTTAGTCACAACACGCCCTTCAAGATGTCCTGCGCAATCAATGTTTTCCCCTTTGACCTCACCTATAATTCGCCCAGACTCATTCACAACAAGATTTCGCCCTATAAAGGAACCTTGTAATTCTCCATCAAGAATGAGGTCTCCATCACTTACAATATCCCCCACAACCTTCATGGACTTGTCTATTTTACTTGTATTTTCTTTCATCTGTCTACGAAATACGTAATCATTATAGGTTTATGCAACACTCTCTCAACATGAGCTTACCATCATTACTGTCCCCACTTCAAGCTGAGATAACCACCAACAACCCGCGTGGTGGTGGTCACCAGACACAAGGCCGCAAATATGTAGGCAATCACTGGAAACATGTCTGGGAAGAGACAAAAGAGAACAAAACAGGTTATGGTTTCTGTTGCCTCTGTCAGACCTTCAAGATAATAAATACCCTTATGTGCATAGGTAATATTCTCGATTCCTCTTCTTTCTGCCATTACAGCAAATGCAAGAAAACTGGACCCCGTCCCTATAAAGGAAAAAAGAAGCAAGGAGGCCGCTGGTCCATTTTGAATGGGATCAGCTAAGGCAAAACCGAGAACCACACTGGCATAGAAGATAAAATCAAGCACGATATCAAGAAAACCGCCTCCATCACTCACCTGGGTCATTCTGGCCAAAGTGCCATCAATCCCATCACCGATACGATTTACTACTATACAAAGAAGAGCACAGCCATAACAGTGAAGATAGAGTGCCGGCAATGCACCCAGACCGATAACAAAGGAGATAATGGTAACCTGATCCGCCTTTACTCCTGCAGAGTTCAACATAGACGCGCAGCGAGACAGAGGGTATTTCAGAATTTTTATGGCATATCGGTCAAGCACAGGGTGACTCACTCATAATTTTATACAGAAACAGTCGAGGACAATAGTGCAACACCAGCTTGCCCCCATTGTTAGCCCGGATTTCTCACCAACAAAGTTTTTCGCAGGTCGAGACACCGGGCATGAAGCTGTAATAATCTACCGGAGTCTTCGCTACCTGCAAATGCTCGGTAACGAGGCAACTGCGGATAAATCTGTTGGCCCGAAGGGTGAACTTTTTGATTTGAAACGAAAAACACCCTGTTAATTAAGGACGTCATTTTTAAACTATAAAAACAAACAATTGAGTTTCAAATCAAAAAGTCATGAGAAATTCGGGTTAGATCCGATTCAAAACAATCCCACCAGTCTAATACAACTCAAGAAACTGTTGTTCAGATACTGTTGAGCCAATGAGAATAATCTCATCTTCAATCCGAAGAGGAAGAGATGGGTCGGGACCAACCACTAGCCCCTTTAATGATTTGAGTGCAATAACAGAGCAACCGGTGGTTTGACGAATATTACTTTCAATAAGATTTTTCCCCACAAGGCGACGTGGCATTGGGCAACTAAAAACGTTCAACCCTTCTGTGAACATGGAGATCTCATCCGATTTCAGAATATTCACAATACTATTTGCCCCCATAGAGGCAAAAGACATAACAAGGTCAGCTCCTGCCATATGGAGTTTTGAAACACTACGCTCATTGGTAGCACGGCTTATAATCTGAATATCCGGCCGAAGCTGACGACAATAAAACGCCAGATAGATATTCATTGCATCATTATGGGTCGTGATGATTACCGTGCGAGCCCCCATGACACCTGCTTTTTCAAGGATTTTAATATCAGCGGCATCACCCTGAATAAAAGTGTCCCCCTTGCCCGTAGTGAGATTGGGTCTTTTCTCGACGATATGATAGCTTATTTCATGCGCATCAAGTGTCTCTGCAGCGGCAAGACCAACCCTACCACCACCAAGAATAAGCACTGGAGATTCCAGGGAAACAGGTTGTTCTGATACAGCGTAATATTCTTCGAATCTCTCAAGCTGACTCGTCGTACCTGCAAGCAAAAGCAGGCTCCTGGATGATATAACAGTATCCCGTGTCGGGATTTCAAAGCGCCCCTTCTCCCAAATACCGACAACCATAGCACCTGTTTTTGCCCACATTTCGAGATCGAGTAAACGTTGCCCGGAGAGATTTGTCTGAGCTGCAGAAATCTCACCAATATTAAGTTTATCAAAACGGCTGACGATATTTACCGGTCGCCCCAGTCCCAGGGTTCGTTTTCCCAACTCCTGGCCGAGCATTTTCGCAAACTGAAACACATGAGTGTTTCCAGAGAAATTCAGAATATCCAGAGAATTCTCATGATTGGCACTGGTTACAATCGGCACTGATTCTGTAATTTCCCGGACTGTAAAAGCGACAGAGGTGTTCACGAGATCATCATTTGTGGCTACCACAAGAGCTGCATTTTGAATCTGGAGCCGGTGATACGTTTCAGGGTCGTCAGGCTCTCCCACAACCACCTTATATCCGGCATCATACAACTCAGATGCGCGTTGAAGCTCAGCTACCACGAGTACGTACTGGAAGCCTCTTCTCTTTAACTTGGCCACGAGTTTTTCAGTAATCGGGTCAAGGCCTGTGATTATGACATGCCCACTGGTTCCTTTTGGGAGCTCTCTTGGTGTACGGATTTTTGACTGCGCCTCCAGCCATGGCGAGTAAAAGAACTGGATAAAGGTGAACGGCAACATGATAAGAAGCAGCACAATACCTGAAGCAAGTACCGCAAGGGTAAACAACAAACCCAGGTCTGTGTGGAATGTTATATCGCCGAACCCCAGGGTAGACATTACGGTGAGTGTCCAGTAAAGACCTGTCACCCAGCTAAACTGGCGCCCTTCATAAACCATCAAAACATGAAATAACACAGAATATAACCCGATAATAAGAGCTATAAAACCGAGAAATTTCGTAAGTAAAACGAGATTTTTACGTGTTGTCTTATTTTGAAAGAAAAAGAGCAACTGGGAAGGAAGAAACTTCATATTTTTATGAAAAACTAAATAAAGTGAGTAAAGTTTAAAAGGTATTGGTCAATATACAAAGATGGCAAAGCCACCAGCGAATCCTATATTATCGTAAGAACTGGTGATATTGTCAACAGAGGCTATCAAAAGCAAGACAACTCTTTAAAAATACCGCAATACAATACATGTATCTCGCCAAACAACAACACAGTTTATCCGTCAACTATCAGCTGCGAGAATCCTTTGTTACAGATGTGGGAACGTATGGAAATAGAGTATTGTTTGATCTGGGACCTGAACCTACGCAATTCTTTACTATTGTAGAAGATCATGTGGTCATTTTTAACGAGGTTCTACTCAATACACTTAGTCAAAACATAAAAAAAGATCCCGACTCTGTTCTTGAAAAACTCCTCTTTGAATTTTTTCCTGCCTCAGTACAACAAAAACTTCTTACGTTCAAAGATCGATCAGCTCAGTACAGAGGCCCACTCACAAAAAAAGAACTGAAAGCAATCCATCGCGAAATCCATATCTTTGATCGAAGAAGACTCTACTATTTACGTTATGGTGCCGTGGACCAGAGCCGCCTGACCAAACTTCATGAGAAATGCTGTCAACCACTTTTAGGACAGAGCCGAGACGAACGGGAATACTATTTCATGGCCGAAGAAATGGTGCTCGAACCGGGTTCCTACTTCCAGTACATTTTTGCAATCTTTAACCTCCAAAAATTCTTTGACCAATCCTTTGCCCCCTGGCTCCCTGAAGCGCTGGCAAGAGTTGAGGTCGAAAATCAGTTCACTGAGGTTATTTGCACCCTGCAAAAAGATATATCTTTTTGGCAGACAGAAAAAACGGATCCGTCTCTCCACCACCATCTTGCCCGCTACCTCTGGATGTTTTTTGATTTTGTTCCGCACCAGCCATCTGTTCAAAGGGATTTCGCCAGAGCATTTATGGGCAACCACCGAACCTTTAAATGGCCGGAGAAGAAGGTTGAGGCAAGTCCTGAAACCGTAGAAGAACTTTTTGGTATTTCCCTTGTACAGTTAAACAGTCTTAAAAAAGATGAGCTCACGAGATTTTATCGAAAGAAAGCGATGGATCTGCATCCAGACAAAGGGGGCGATGCTGAACAATTTATCAGCTTAACCGAGATCTACACAACACTTCTTAGCAAAAAATAACACTTCAAGACATCAGACAGGCCACAACAGTACTTTACGACGTAGCATTTCCAATTCCTCTCATATTGTTCAAGCATACAAAAAGAGCAAAATGATTAAAAATATATCAATTACCAGGTAACCTGAAAACCCGTAACACCAACGGAAACAACTCTATTAATTCCATTAATTTATACAAAAAAAACAGATTCTCACCCTCTATGAATCAATATTATTTTCGGAAATCGGAGAGCGCACATTAGATAAGGCTTGATTCATTAATCACGAATTCGTATTTTCTACGTTGATTTACAAAAAGAAGCGTAACACAACAACTTCCTGGACAGTGAGGTATTTCAATGAGCACAAATGACGATTTTAGACCAGATGACAAAGAACTAGAAGATGACGAAAAAATCGAACTCGGTTTTACCCAGATGGAGATGCTCTACAGGTCCCGCTGTATCCAGTCTCCTCTTGGTACAAACGTGGTTGTTCGAGAGATTGAAAAAGACGATTAAAACCGTTGAACCTCTATTAAAAAGATGTAGAACAAACTACGTTTACAAAACTTTTTCACCTCGACTGCGTATAAAGAGTGAGGCGGTTAATTATCTGTCGCCCTGGCTGATTGCTATACAGTGTAGAGGTTCAAAAAATGCGGGACTACCTTTTGGAAACAAATAATAAGCATGTGAAATACATGCCCATATTTTTCTTTATCCTCTGCATTCTCATATCAATTCCGGGATGCATTTCAATACCTCACAGGTCAGTTTCCCCGATATCTGTGCCAGAATCATTCTCGACCTCAGGTGAGGTACCTCTTGCCGTGCAATGGTGGCAGGTGTTTGACGACGATGAGCTTAATGACTTCATCGATGTTGCACTGTCAAATAATTTTACCCTTCTTGCAACACGTGAACGTATCATACAGGCACAAGCCCTTGCTACGCAGGCTGGAGCAGCACGAATCCCAGCTCTTGATGGAGATGGATCAGCTTCTACCCTCAGGAGTTATCAAACTAATCAAAATACTGATACTTATTCATTAGAGCTTGCGGCATCCTATGAGATTGATCTTTGGGGACGTCTCAAAAATAAACAAGATGCAGCCCTCCTCGAACTCGAAGCCACAACAGCAGATTATCATACAGCCCAGATCTCTCTTTCTGCTGAAGTTGCTCTTACCTGGTTTAAAATTACAGAGGCCACACAGCAACTCAAACTTTTACTTGAACAAAAGAGTACCAACGAGAAAGTTCTCGAGGTTATCACGGTACAATTTCGCTCGGGTAAAACTGATATTTCTGATGTCCTGCAACAGCGCCAACTCATTGAGAGCAACACAGGCGCACTGGCAACTCTTCGTTCAGAAAAGCGTGTCTTAGAGCACCAGTTTGCCATACTCATTGGTCAAGCGCCGGGCAACAAAAGTGATTCGTGGCTCAAGCAACTCCCCGTCCTCCCTCCTCTACCTCAAACCGGCGTGCCACTCAGCCTCGTCACACGCAGGCCCGATGTTAAAAGTAGTTTTCTCACTCTGCAGGCAGCGGACCAGAAGGCAGCAGCAGCTGTGGCCAGTCGTTTCCCTAGGCTCAGTCTATCTGCCAATTTGACCACTTCAGGAGACACAGCAAAAGATCTTTTCTCCGACTGGTTTACAACCCTTGCCGCCAACCTTACCAGTCCCATTATTGACGGCGGCTACCTGAAAGCGGAGGTATCGCGAACGGAATCGGTAACCAGGCAACTGCTAAATAACTACAGCCAGACGATATTAGAGGCAATTGGGGAAATTGAAAATGGACTTATTCAGGAGAAAGAATTACTCCATTCTCTGGAAAGCGAGAAAATTCAACTCCAGCTAGCTGCTGAAACAGTGGTGCACGTTGGAAACCGCTATCGACAAGGTGTAGAAGATTATCAAAGGGTCCTGCTTGCACTCATTTCAAAACAAAACCTGCAGCGATCTATCCTTAGCAGCAGGCTCAACCTGCTAAGTAACCGTATATCCCTATACCGTGCGCTTAGCGGGCCTATTGAATAAGACTTGAAAACCAAAATAAAATGAAACCTAAATATTGCAATCACCAAGTTCGGAGTCTACGCTTATCTGCCGAAGATGACAGGCAACAGACACGTAGGTGTACTTTTGTACATCAAGTGGCTGTTAACGAAGCAGATTCTGTAAAATTGGTTATTCCGAAGGGTAGTAAACGTATGAAAAACACATTGGTTTATACGCGGCTAGCATCTCTTAGTATTCCTTGCGTAAACATTGAAATTGCATAAAAATGTGTTTTTCAAATGTTTGACATGCCCAATTTAGGTAAAAGGCGATTTTTTAATGAACTCTGAACAACAACCAGCTCCATCAACAAACAAACCGAAGACCAGTCTGCCAAAGATTCTTTTTCAGATTATCTTCTCCCTCATTGTTCTCGGGTGTGCTGTTGTCCTTGCATCCCATTACATCAAAACCCCACCCAAAGCGAAACCACGTACGAGGACTCCTATTGCACCACTGGTAACAGTGGCCTCCATACAACCTCAAAATATTCTGTACGAATTTGAGGCGATGGGCACTGTTACGAGCGCCAAGGAGATACAGCTAACACCCAGGGTAAACGGGGATATCACAGGCATTAGCCCTGAAATGGCACCTGGCGGTTATGTCAAAAAAGGAGATCATCTGGTCACCATCGACCCAACGGACTACGAGCTTACCATTTTACAACTCCAAAGTGATTTAGCAAAGGCCACCAGTGACCTTAAACTTGAAATGGGCAGTCAACGTATTGCCATAAAGGAGTTTGAAATACTTGGTCAGGAAGTGAGCGATACAGAAAAAACATTGATGTTGCGTGAACCTCAGCTTGGAATCGCCAAAGCGACAGTGGCAAGTGCCGAGGCGAAACTTAAGCGGGCAAAAATTGATCTTTCCAGAACGAAAATGACGGCACCGTTTAACGGCGTCATCCTTTCTAAATCTGTTGATCTCGGCTCCCATGTGAGCACGTCCACACCAATTGCCCGACTTGTCGGTACTGATCAGTTCTGGGTGAAGGTAAATGTTCCGACAAGCCAGTTGCAATGGTTAGACATCCCAGACAACACATCTGAACCCGGATCACCCGCCCGTGTTTTCATGCAAGATAATAATCAAAACACTCAACACAGAGAGGGACGGGTAATCCGTCTTTCAGCTGACCTCGAAGCAGAAGGACGGATGGCTGTACTCTATGTTTCCGTGGACGATCCACTTTCCCTCTCTCCTGAAAACAGCAAGGACCCCAAGCTCCTCCTTGGAAGCTTTGTGCGGGTCTCTTTTACAGGAAGGGAACTCGACAATGTCTACGCTATCAATCGCAATCACCTCCGCGAAAACAATACCATCTGGCTCCTCACAAGAGACAACACCCTTGAGATTAAGCAGGTGGATATCATAGCCAGAACCAAAGAGTTTATCTATACTGCGACAACATTAAACGACCATCCTCGCCTCATTACCTCTCAAATACCAAGTCCAAAGGCTGGCACACCACTTCGACTCCTCGAAAAAGGTGTTCAAAAAACACGATTGGAGAAACAGAGTGAGTAAGGTGCAGGAGGTACAAAACAGTGGACCAGTCTACTGGATGATCCACAACCGCGTCACGCCTAACTTGTTGATGATTGTTCTCATGCTTGGTGGAATCTTCATGAGTTCGAAAATCACAAGAGAAGTGTTCCCCGCCTTTGAACTTGACAATATTAACATATCAGTCGCCTACCCTGGGGCCAGCCCCGAAGAGGTAGAACAGGGCATTATCCTGGCGATAGAAGAAGGCATCCAGAGCATTGATGGCATCAAAGAGATCACAGCCACGGCGAGTGAGGGGTCTGCCAATGTGGTAGCAGAACTCCGTGATGACGCAAGCCCTCAAAAACTCCTCCAGGACATTCAACAAGAAGTTGATCGTATATCCACCTTTCCAGTGGATGCAGAAGATCCCATTATCTCAGTTTCATCGATAAAAAGACAGGTACTACGACTCAATATCTTTGGTAATGTGGGGGAAGAAACGCTCAGATCCACTGTGGAATATGTTCGAGACCTGCTCCTACAGCAGAAAGGCATCACCCAAATTGATCTGCGCGGCGCAAGAGACTACGAAATTGAGGTAGCCATCTCTAGAAACACACTTCGAAGATATAATCTCTCCATAGACTCTATCTCAAAAAGCATTGCAAACAGCTCAGTGGAAATCCCTGGAGGTAAACTTGAAACAACAGGGGGTGAGATCCTTCTGCGGGTAAAAAACAAGAGTGAATGGGCAAAGGATTTCGCCAGGATCCCTATCATCAACAGTAGTGGCGGCACGAAGATCTATCTCGAAGACATAGCAACTGTTCGTGATGGCTTTGAAGATACAACAAGATTTGGCACCTACAACAATCAGCCTTCAATCCAACTCTATGTTTACAGGGTTGGTAAAGAAACTCCTATTGGTGTATCTGATGCCACAAGAGAAGCCATGGAGGAAATTGAAAACTCACTGCCTCCTGATATTAGCTGGGCTATCACCAGTGACAGGTCAAACATCTACAAGCAGCGACTGCAGCTTTTACTTAAAAATGCCTTTGTGGGTCTTGTTCTGGTACTCCTCCTGCTAGGAATTTTCCTGGAAATGCGACTTGCATTCTGGGTCACAATGGGGATTCCCATTTCCTTTCTCGGTGGGCTGCTGTTTCTGCCTTTCTTTGATGTCTCCATCAATATGATATCCATGTTCGCCTTTATCATATCCCTGGGTATTGTGGTGGATGATGCAATCATTGCAGGAGAAAACATATACGAATACCGACAGAGAGGGATGAACTATTATGATGCGGCCATAGCCGGTGCAAAGGATGTTGCCACCCCGATCACCTTTAGTATTCTCACCAATATAGTTGCCTTTCTTCCCATGGCATTTATCCCTGGTGTCATGGGCAAGGTATGGCGGGTCATACCATTCGTTGTGATTGTAGTTTTTCTCATCTCCTGGTTTGAATCCCTTTTTATACTCCCCGCTCATCTCGCCCATAGTAAAGAAAATGGAAAAGGTACCATTGCCGGTGCTCTCTATAATTTTCAGCAAAAATTTGCAAACCTGCTCTTACGATTCATTCATAATGTATACGGGCCCATTCTGACGCGTATTATTAGTGTTAGATATTTTACTGTGGCCTTCCTCATTGCCATCCTCGTGGTAACTGCGGCATATGTGAAAAGTGGCAGGATACGAATTATCCTCTCCCCACGAGTTGAATCTGACCGCGCCGTTGTGACGGCCACCCTCCCTTACGGCAGCCCTGCGTCGGAGATGACAAGAGTGCGTGACAGACTCCTTACGGGGCTTGACAAAGTTGCAGAGCAAAATGGTGGGGACAACCTGCTTGAAGGTGCCTTTGCCCTGATAAATGATAACAAGGTTGAAGTCAATGCCTACCTTACAGAACCTGGATTACGTCCTCTGAGTACAGGGGACACAACCAAAGAATGGCGTAAAGCCACTGGCCCCATAGTCGGTATCAACACCATTCGTTTTGAATCGGACCGCGGCGGACCTGGAGGTGGTGCTTCTATTGCTGTTGAATTACGCCACAGGAACAGTCAGATCCTTGATAAGGCAAGTGTTACATTAGCAGACAGACTTTTAGAGTTTTCTTCGGTTAAAGACGTGGACAGTGGGTTTTCCGAGGGTAAAATACAATATAATTATCAAGTTAATGCCTGGGGAGAAAGTCTTGGCTTAAGCTCAAGTGAGATTGGTAGACAGATACGAAATGGTTTTCAAGGAGCTATTGCTCTTAGACAACAACGGGGCAACAACGAAGTCACTGTCAGGATTCGGCTCCCAGAAGAAGAACGCAGCAACGAATTTGGTATGGAAAACTTCCTGATTCGCACACCTGCTGCAACCTATGTTCCTCTCTCAGAGATTACTTCCATTGATAAAAGTCGGGCCTACACAACGATCTCAAGAAAAGATGGAAGGCGAACAACTACAGTCTCTGCCAACGTTGATCCCATTGGAGATTCACCTGTTGTGATTGCTACACTAAATGCAACAGTACTCCCGGAACTTGCAGAGCAGTACCCAGGTCTTTCATACGGTTACAGTGGTCGTCAGGCGGATCGTAAGGAGAGTATTGGTAACCTGTTATATGGCTTTCTTTTTGCCCTGGGTGGCATATATTTTCTCCTGGCCATACCATTTAGAAGCTACATTCAGCCCATCATTGTCATGGTAACTATTCCCTTTGGCATGATTGGGGCGGTTTTTGGCCATATGCTCATGGACTACCACCTGAGCCTAATGAGTATGATGGGAATAGTTGCCCTGTCAGGGGTCGTGGTAAACGATTCTCTGGTACTGGTGGATTATGCAAACAAGCAAAAGAGAAAAGGTCTGCACTCTTTTGAGGCGATACAACTGGCAGGTCTCAGACGTTTCAGACCTGTACTGCTCACCACCCTGACGACATTTGGTGGGTTGGCTCCAATGATATTTGAGACATCACGACAGGCAAGATTTATGATCCCTATGGCTATTTCTCTTGGATTTGGAATCCTCTTTGCGACAGTCATTACCCTGGCTCTTGTCCCCTGCATGTATCTCATTGTCGATGACTGTAAAAAGAGTTTTATGAAAATACATTAAACGACAGCCATGCGCGTAAGATTACTGTTCAAGTCTATCAGACTCTCCGAATTTCCATAATAGCATCGTACCTACAACGTAGTTATTAGTCGTCTCAACTAAAGGGCTGTCCTCAAAGGCTGCCCCTGATGAGTTCATATAACGGCCGTAAAAGCTCAACCAGAATTTAGGGGTTAATTCTTTTAAGATACTCCCTGACAGTTGCCAGCCAGCATAACCGGCCTCACCGCTATACTGCCCCCTCGAATCAGCTACATATTCTGGTGCTACCTCATAAAAATAACTGTGAATTTCACTGTCCCCAAACTGCGGACCTGTCTTTACACTGAATCTTATATTTTTATCACGTAAATAGGACGAGTTCCGGTAGACGAGTGCGCCATCTGAGATAATCCCCTGGTATGACACATCAAAACCATCATCTAAGCCAAAGGAAAATCCGGCGCGAATATTCCACTGCAGGAAAAAGGAATCACGCTCGCCGTATTCATAAAAATAGTATCTGAGAGCAGGTCCTACTTCTATCAATCCATCGAGCTCGCCCATTCCATCTCTGGCATCGTTGTCATCTGTGACAGGAGGGTTCCCCGAAAGTGAAATATCTGTTTCGAAATGTTTATTACGCCAGAAAATCCCCCTCACTCCATCCCGGTTAGCCCTTATCCGCTCTCCTCTATAGATAAAGTAGGGAAGAGGCAAAGCATAACTCGTATATTCATCGGATCCTCTATAGTGGGGCAGCTGGGCGACAATGCCGGCGATACCGTATTCATAGAGAGGTAATTTTTCTTTTTCCGATTCTGAATCGGTTGCGACACAGGGGGAGGTTAGACAGAAGAAGGAGAGTAAAACTGTTAGACAAACGGATAAAAGGGACATATACATCCTTACACAGCACTGGTTAACACTGAAAAACATGAGATGCTTTACAATGTATACCAAGTCCCCTTTTTATACCACAATTGCGATGTATGCGTTGTCTCCATTGCCCATCAAACGGAGACAATGGAACAGATCAGCTCAACCAGTCGCAAATAAGATCAGTTGCCTTCAATACCTTGGGACAGTACGTGGAAAGAAAGTTATCATCTACCTGACTGTCATCTCCCAACTTTTCAAGGGCATCAAGTGCCGTTGCTCCATCAAAATCAACAAATGCCAATCTTGCCAGATACCTTTCTGGAGGTAGACCAAAGGCCGAGCCAGGAAGCATAGCAACACCTGTTTCTTCAAGGATTTTTTTGCATAACTGCTCACTATCGTCGATATTGCTCCTGACAAACTTATCTTCAAAGGGCGTAAAATCTGGAAAAAGATAAAACCCACCTTCTGCCCTGCCCACACTGATACCTGCACTATCCATTGAGGTGTAAACGTAGTTAGCAAGCCCCGCCAGAATTTTTCGACTCCGGTTAAGGTAACTGTCCAACCATGGCCCGCCCTCAAAGGCCGTAATTGCAGCATGCTGAATAGGGGCACTCGTTGATGTGAAGGTCTCACTTGCCACAGACGCCATCGCATCAAGTAACCATGTTAGCTCCTCTGGAAAAACATTGATTCCAAGACGCCAGCCTCCAGCCCCACACCATTTACTGAGACCACTACTTACAATTGTTCCTTCGGGGTAATACCTGGCGATTGATCTATGGGCAAAGGTGAAGTTCACCTCTCCATATATTTCGTCTGAGAGTACTATTACATGATATTTTCTGGCCACCCCAGCGAGGTCTTTTAGCATCGTATCAGAATAGCTTTTTCCAGTCGGATTGTTAGGATAGTTAAGGATTAAGATTCTTGGCTTAGTCGGATCCTTCATACAGTGACGCTCAAGATCCTCCGGTGTAATAAGCCAATCATTTTCTTGCTTCGTTTTAATCCAACATACAGGCCTTCCAACAATATTTGCCTGCGGAGCGTAGGACACCCAGCTGGGCAATGGAATAACCAGATCCCCATAGTAAACCAGTTGCAAGAGAAACATCAGTTCTTTCGACCCCGGTCCGACTAACATGTTCTGCCAGTCAAACTGGAGACCATGCTCTCTTTGATAGTAGCCTGAAATCGCCTGCCGCAACTCTTCAAGTCCTTTTACCGCAAGATAATCCTTTTGTCCTGCATTTGCGCGAAGGCTTTCAACAACCTGATCTGGCACGGGAAACGGTGATTGCCCTAAACCGAATTTATATATATTCCTGCCTTCTTTTACCAGTCTTCGACTCGTCTCGTTAATCTCAAGAGTCGGAGATAAAGCAAGCCCTCTAACATTAAGATTGAGATGGACCTCATGTTTATACAAATCATGTTTTACGTTCATACCTGTTCTCCATTTCCCTCTATATACTCTCAAATCCTTCGCCGCCCCACAGATGTCCATTGTCGACATTTAATTCATACAATACATTTGTGTCACATGCAAAACATAATCAGCAACTCTGTGAAGATAATTTTGAAATATCTTTAAGAATTTATCGGTTCAACCCGTTTAGCCTGCCAAAATCTTTTACGCCAATACGCATTATCGAGGCTCGACCGGGTTACACCCTTAGAGCGGGAGGCATGGATAAATGTATTTTTGCCAAGATAGATTCCTACATGCCTTGAATACCTGCCGGTTTTAAAAAAGATGAGATCCCCGGGATGCAGAGATGATTTTTTTACCTGAACGCCCGTCTTTGATTGTCCAGCAACCGTTCTGGGTAAATCAACATCATAGAGTTCTTTGTAGGCACGCAGTGTGAGACCGGAACAATCAATACCTTTTGTGGAGACACCACCGTATCTATAGCCTACCCCCTCCCAACTTTTAAAATACTTTTTGAGTTGAGCTCTTTCTTTCGTAAAAGAAGGGTTGTTAGGTAAGACATCGCCTGCTCTGGCCCTCTCTGCAGTTAAAATGGACTGGGACGACACTTCATGTGCTCCAGTTTTAGGCAATCTGGGTATGTAAGAAACGTTCAACTTTTGCATACATCCAGACAATAACAGTAGAGATAACAATAACGGTGCAATGATGGACAGGGGGGTACAATACAATCGGTTACGGGAGCAGGTTTCTAGGCGTTTCACATTCATAGGTCTCGAGTTGTTTTTTTTTCTACCACGTTTACACTTCGGTCAAAGCAAGTTGTCCGGCAAAGCCTGCAATGGTTACAACAAAGGTGCGTTGTAATTTCTTCACAACATTTGGAGACCCAGCAACATATTTAATTAAGACACATGCTGAGATACCGTAAAGAATAAAAGTAATCAAGATGAGTCCCATAAAAGAGGAGATAGTGCTTTTTGATATTACCAATCATTTTTTAACAAATCAAACAGATAAGGATGTCAAACCTGCATCCACTGGTCACAGGCACCATCCGAATTTCATTTAACTATAGTTCTTGTGTTTCGAGGAACTGGTGGTATACCACTATTTGTGAATTCACTGCTTCAGAAAGCATCTCAATAGTCCAATCCATACGTCCCCGTGTAGGTTTGAACGAGCAACTCAACTTGATCTCCCCCAAATAAGGAGCTTTTCGGCAGATATGACAAATGGATATTCGGCAACTCAATTCAGAGGAGATATTTTTGGTGGTCTCACAGCTGGTGTTGTAGCGCTGCCCCTTGCACTTGCCTTTGGTGTAGCAAGTGGTTTTGGCGCAGTTGCAGGTCTTTATGGAGCCATTGCACTGGGGTTAATAGCAACAATATTTGGAGGTACTCCAACACAAATATCAGGCCCGACTGGTCCAATGACTGTTGTTTTTGCTAGTGCCGTTGTAACGTTTTCTGGGGATAGTTCTGCCATACTTGCCGTAGTATTCCTCGCCGGCCTCTTCCAGATTGGATTTGGCCTACTGAAAGTGGGAAGCTTCATTCGGTATATTCCCTATCCTGTCATCTCAGGATTTATGAGCGGTATCGGAATAATTATCATTTTGATCCAACTCCATCCTCTTTTGGGAGCTCCCAGTGTAAGTTCGCCCATGGAAGCGGTGCTAAAAATACCTCAGGCCGTATCAATCCTAAACAGCTATAGTCTTATTCTCGCCTTTACCACAATGGCTATCGTATTTTTCACCCCAGCCAAGATCTCAGCAATTATTCCATCTCCACTTATTGCATTACTCATCGGCAGTTTGATTTCAATCATCTTTAAATTTCCAGTGGAAGTTATTGGAGCCATCCCCACCTCATTGCCCCAACTTAACTTGCCCCTCGTTTCTCCCGCTCTGTTGTCAAAAATCATCCCGATGGCCATGGCACTTGCGATACTCGGACTTATGGACTCTCTACTCACGTCAGTTGTTGCTGATTCGATGACCAAAACAAAGCACAACTCAAATAGAGAGCTGATCGGCCAAGGTATTGGAAACATGGCTGCATCAATCGTTGGAGGGCTGCCTGGGGCTGGTGCTACGATGCGTACTGTTGTCAATGTGAAGGCGGGTGGTACAACAAGAATTTCCGGGATTACTCATTCTATATTTTTACTCACCATACTGCTTGGTGTAGGCGAATACGCAGCGCTTATTCCACTTCCAGTTTTGGCAGGTATCCTCATGAAGGTCGGAATTGATATCCTCGACTACCGTCTCTTGAGAATGATCAAAAGAATTCCACGTCCTGATCTTGCCGTAATGCTCATCGTCTTTATCATTACAGTTTTTGTTGATCTTATGGTTGCTGTAGGTGTTGGCGTTACTCTCTCATCACTTATGATTACCTATCGTATTTCACGCCAACTTGAAGTTGATGTAAGCGGTGTGCATCACGCAGACTGGCAACGCGATCTTGAAAAAACCCTTGAGGAGGAAACAGATTTTGGTATACGTACCCTTTCTGTAATGGGACCATTTTTTTTTGGAACTACGTCCAAAATGCAGGATCAGGTAAGCAAGCTTATTGGCACTAAAGTTGTAATCATAAACTGCCTTAATGTTTCTTTTATGGACTTATCTGGATTTTTTGCGTTAAGTGAAATGATCGATCGATTAAAATATGAAGATATCAAACCAATTGTGGTGGTACGTGAAGGGATGGGTATTCACCAGCAGATGTTAGATATGGGCTACGGCGACTTACTCGGTATGGATGGGATTCAGGTGGATTATAACGCCGCACTACATCTAGCCTGGGACTATCTTGATGATCCAAATTAATAATCTTTTCTGTAACTAAGTACATACAACATCATGTTATCAGCCATTTTAACGTACTGTATTGTCGGTGCCATAGTAGGTGTTTTAGCGGGATTGTTTGGGATTGGCGGAGGCCTGGTTATTGTGCCAATGCTTATTTATGTTTTTTCTCTCAACAAAGTGCCCCACGAACTCACAATGCACCTGGCCTTAGCGACCTCTCTTGCCAGCATTATCTTCACCTCAATCTCAAGCTTTCTTGCTCACCACAAAAGGGGCGCTGTACATTGGGATGTTGTAAAAAAAATCGTTGTGGGCATCCTCACAGGAACATTCCTTGGATCATGTGTCGCCTCAGCCCTATCAACTAATTTTTTGAAAATATTTTTTGTTATCTTTCTCTATTTTGTGGCCACCCAACTCCTCTTAAACAAAAAACCAAAGCCTGGACGCGAAATCCCCGGCCCCTTGAGTATGTTTGCTACAGGAAACATCATTGGCGCCGTATCAAGCCTGGTTGGAATTGGAGGAGGAACACTCTCTGTTCCGTTTATGCTCTGGTGCAACATTAACGCCCACCATGCCATCGGCACATCAGCCGCCATTGGCCTTCCCATTGCGGTTGCAGGTACCGTTGGTTATATTTTCAATGGATGGAATATACCAAATCTACCACCCTACTCACTTGGTTATGTGTATCTGCCAGCTCTTTTCGGGATAGCAGCTGTAAGTGTTTTAACAGCCCCTCTTGGTGTAAAACTTGCCCATAGTCTGCCCGTGGACCGACTAAAAAGAATTTTCTCAATACTTTTATACATAGTTGCTACCAAGATGCTCATCGGAGCACTATAATTAAGACGAATTCAGTTTTTTCAAAACCTGAGCCATAACCTGGCCCAATACCAAAAAACATTCTCTTATTATAGCTACACTGCTCTATCAATTACATTTGAAAAACTTCTCCTACCACACGTCAAAAATCTTTTAACAACAGGTACTTTATACGATTACAAGGAGCACCAACGATAAAACATAGCTTCAAATAATAATATACGCATTTGAATCTACGCCAAAGAAGGAGGATGAGTCAATTCACCAATGCTCAATTTTGCAGTAGCTACTAACCCAACAAAACAGATAAAGACCAGTCTCAGTAAAGGATATTTTTCTCCTGTCAATAACACGTATATTCCTCCTCAGCAGTAGCCGAACAAACACATCCGGCTACCAAACATCACAATTTATACCATCCTGAAATCAGTAACCACTGCTGGACTGGTGTGATTAGGTACGCTGATGTCAGCAATGGTAATCTGGCGAAAATCCATATAGCTCGGCTCCCAGTCAGGCAGGTTGGAAATCTGTGGGCCAGCCTCATTGACATATTTAACACCTCCTACATCGATAAAGAATTCTATAACGTCAAAGAGATTGCCCTTGGTATCTTGAAAATTGAAGACATACCTGTCATTCGTCACACCATCAATGTCTTTAACGGAATTTGGCCCTGAACCTTCAGGGCCTTCTCCCAGGGCACTGGCAATTTTAGAGCAAAGCCCTAGTGCTTCACCCAAACTCAACATAAGAACAGAGTCTTGCTTATTATCAGCTATATAGGTTCTAAAGCCATCATCCTCATCTCTATATTTTCCTGACTTAAAAACCACTTTATACTTTTTACCATCATATGCTAAGTCTTCAATCCATTCAACCGGACTCCCATCATCTGGATGTAATTTCATTGCATTCTCCTTGACATTTGATATTAGAGGGACCTGCTTGATAAATGCACAGCGCACCAACAATGCAAGCATATGCTAGGAATTGCTAAATTGAAAGTCTTTTTCTACACGTGGATAATAAATATAAACCATTGTTATTGGCACATTCACCCACATTAAGAGTAGATTCTTTGGGAGGAAATGGAAATATTATTCCATTTACTAGTTGATCCTTCAGAGCTGTCGTAGAATTCTCCACGTTCTTGAAAATTCAAAGATCGTGGCCGTTTTACTTAACAGGTCATCAGTAATATTCAATTCATACGGTCATAATGCTGTCCGTACCAATAGGACCACTCAGATTTTTTTGCCACCTATTCATCTACATTACTTAATTGAGTCGAGCTCATTATGAGCCTGTAAATCCTTTTCATCTATTGAATCACTGTGCTCACTAGGAATACTCATAGTGAGTTTTGCCACAGATGCCTCTTCAGAGAGTTCATCTTTCCATGCATTCTTCTTGTTAATGATCTTTTAGTTTACTCTTCACAATCAAGACCTCTCTGGCTTTTCAGTCACCAAAGACCTAGCAAATCAGGTTGACGAGCAGGCTGCAAAGCATGGTTATGACTCCATTACCTTTTGCTGCTCTATCCACTCCAAAGCTACATAAATTACGAGAACAAGGTAAGGACAAAATAACAGCGTCGCTTCGCCCCAACAATCGTGTCCGAAATCATTGGACGGGCTGTCCAGCTTTACGTGGAATCACTGCCCGTTTTCGACTGGAATGACTGGCCAGATTGCATGGAATATTCACCTGCTTTCTGACTATGGGAATCTCTATAAAATCCTATCAACAACCTTCTTCCATATTACCTGCACATTTTACCAATATACAGATACAATGAATCAATACCACCCGAAAAAATTCTCGTAGACGGCCATTGTGACAGATATAAAGAACTCGGGCCCTCATGTAATTGACAATATAAATCGTTGTGAAGAAAATGATACAAACTAGTTTGCTGATAGATCAGAGGAAGAATCAACGTTTGGAGGTAAATAGCAGTATTGTCTCTACTCCTGGAGGATTGTGTCAAATTATCAATCTCAGTCCAAGAGGCCTCTCATTCAAATGTTTTAATCCATTTGAGTTTCCACCTCATTGGACATTGGATATCTACGATACTTGTGGCCTGAGCCTTGAACAGTTGGAGGTCAGAAAAATTTGGCAAGAATATTTGTGCACAGATAAACCGTCAGCAGCTTCGGCAATAGTCGGAGTTGAATTTGAAATACCGTTGCTACTGCAAAGATTACAGCTTAATTCATATTTTCGGCAAATGGACTGTTTAGCCTGTTAAGTGTAAATTCCCATTGTCCGTCTTCTTAGAGTCAGTTGTAGTAGTTTGCATTGATTCCTTATCTAGGTCAGCTCTGACGCGTTGCCTAGCACCTTGCGTGACCAGTGTGTTGGAAAAGTACATTCTTGTGCTTTTGCGTAAAGACGTCACTCCTTCAAGCCAGTGATAATGAATACAGCGGCTAATCGTAATAATCTGCTTCCTTCCATTTTTCCTCTCTTGGTTAAATTTGGAAGTGTAACCTATGGTGGAAGAATGAAACATTTATTATATTTAACTCAACTTTCGGGATTGAAAAAGCAGGTGAAAAATATAAGTAAATGCATGATATTATGATATAAAACGTTGAAGAGCCCTGACCTTTGATTTATAATGGAATCACCACAATTCATAATAAAATC